>JAZKDU010000010.1:0-20319 GCA_040387415.1 Bacteroidota bacterium | reverse complement strand
CACTTACTATTACGGGCAGTGCAACTACAGGTCTTGTAGCAGGTACTTATAATTACACCGTTACAGATGCCAGTGGGTGCACCGCAACAGCTTCGGCCACCATCAATGCTGCACCACCAGCTGTTGCACTTACTGCTTCCGCTACGCAGATTACCTGTACTGCCGGAGGAAGCGTTAGCCTGGTATCTTCGGGTGGAACCGGGACTCTAACTATTACTGGTGACGCCACTACAAATTTGAGTGCAGGCACATATAATTATATCGTAACGGATGCGAATGGATGTGTTGCTACTGCGCAAGCTGTAATTAATCCTCAGTTATTGTTTCCTGCTCTTACAGCTACTCCTTCACAGATCAATTGTTTTGGAGGAACAGGTAGTGTTGTTTTAGTGAGTTCTGGTGGCCTGGGCCCATTGGTAATTACTGGCGATGCTACAACCTCCCTGTTAGCAGGAACCTATAATTATCTGGTAACGGATTCTGTTGGATGTACTGCAACAGCACAAGCGATTATTAATACCCAGCCTGCGGTAATCGGACTTTCAGCCACAGCTGCACAGATTAGCTGTTTTGGCGGAACGGGCAGTGTTACATTAGTAACTTCAGGCGGAACGGGAACGCTTACTATCTCTGGAGATCCTACAACTAGCCTGGCGGCAGGAACGTATAATTATATGGTAACAGATGCTAATGGATGTAATACAACAGCCTCTGCTACAATCAATACAGCCCCACCAGTATTGGCCCTTTCAGCCACAGCTGCGCAGATTACCTGCTTTGGTGGCACCGGAAGTGTTGTATTAACACCATCTGGTGGAACGGGAACACTTACTATTACCGGGGACCCTGTCACCAATCTTTTAGCTGGTACTTATAATTATTCAGTTACCGATGCCAATGGATGTATTGCAACAGCTTCAGCCATTATCAATGCTGCACCCTCGGCAGTTGTTCTTACCGCAACAACCACTCAGATCAGCTGTTTTGGTGGAACAGGCAGTGTGATATTGGCCCCCTCCGGTGGAACAGGAACGCTTACTATCACAGGGGATGCTACTACCGGGCTATTAGCGGGTACGTACAATTATACCGTAACAGATGCTAATGGGTGTACTGCAAATGCGTCAGCAACCATTAATGCGGCACCTGCCGCAGTTGCACTTACAGCCACAGTTACCCAAATCAGTTGTTTTGGCGGAACCGGCAGTGTTATATTAGCAGCATCAGGCGGAACAGGGGCACTTACTATTTCAGGGGATGCCACAACCAACCTGTTAGCAGGCGCTTATAACTATACGGTTACAGACGCCAATGGATGCACTGCAAATGCTTCAGCTACAATCAATGCAGCGCCACCAGTAGTGACACTTTCGGTCACACCAGCTCAGATCAGCTGCTTTGGCGGAACGGGCAGTGTTGTATTAACACCATCAGGCGGAACAGGAACACTTACTATTACAGGTGATCCTACTACAAATCTTTTGGCGGGTACTTATAATTATACAGTTACCGATGCAAATGGATGTATTGCAATTGCTTCAGCTACTATCAATGCTGCACCCTCTGCAGTTGTTCTCACAGCCACAGCTACTCAGATCAGCTGTTTTGGCGGCACAGGAACTGTATTATTAACTGCCTCAGGAGGCACAGGAACGCTTATTATATCCGGAGATGCCATCACCAGCTTGTTAGCGGGTACTTATAATTATCTGGTAACAGATTCTATGGGATGTACCGCAATAGCGCAGGCGACAATTAACCCTGAACCTTCTGTTGTTGCACTTACAGCTACTACTATTCAGATAAGTTGCTTTGGCGGAACGGGAAGTGTAGTATTAACACCCTCCGGTGGGATGGGAACACTTACTATTACAGGTGATCCTTTCACCAATCTTTTAGCGGGCACTTATAATTATACAGTTACAGATGCTAATGGATGTACAGCAACAGCTTCAGCCACAATCAATACAGCGCCACCGATACTTGCACTTTCAGCCACAGCTGCTCAGATCAGCTGCTTTGGCGGAACAGGAAGTGTGTTATTAACACCAACAGGTGGAACGGGAACACTTGCTATTACAGGTGATCCTACTACAAATCTTTTGGCGGGTACTTATAATTATACAGTTATCGATGCAAATGGATGTATTGCAACTGCTTCAGCTACTATCAATGCTGCACCCTCTGCGGTTGTACTTGCGGCCACAGCTACTCAGATCAACTGTTTTGGCGGAACGGGAAGTGTATCATTAGTTTTAGGCGGGGGTACGGGAACACTGGTTTTAACGGGTGACGACACCCTAAATCTTTTGTCCGGCACTTATAATTACACCCTGATGGATTCATTGGGATGCAGTACAACTTCTCAAGCCGTTATTAATACGGAGCCTGCTGTATTATCTGCTTTAGTAAGTGCTGTGCAGATTACTTGTTTTGGTTTAACAAATGGTACAGCTACAGTAGTGGTCACTGGCGGAACGGCTCCCTTTAATTATACCTGGCAAAATGGTGAAACAACTTCCACAATAACTGGTTTGGCAGCTGGGACCTATAGCATTGCCATTGCGGATGACAGAGGCTGTACAGCATCAGCTTCAACAGCTATTTCTGAACCGGCAGCAATTGTTTTAACTGAAAGCACAGTTCCGTCATCCTGTGGTAATAGTAATGGAGCTGCCACGGTAACAGCTACTGGTGGTACCGGGGCATATAGCTATGCCTGGCAACCTGCGGTAGGCACTACTGCAACTATATCTACTTTGTTTTCAGGAGATTATACTGTTATTGTAACTGATTCAAACTCTTGTGAGCAGCAAATAATGCTGACGGTTGAATCCATTTCCTTTCTGTTGGCTAATTTTGGCGCAACAAGCGCCTGTATAAATTCTCCAATTGTATTTACAGATAGCTCCTTAACCTCCCCGGGCTCTATTACTACTTGGGAATGGGATTTTGGTAATTCATCAGCTGTTAATTCGAATCAAAATCCTGTTTTTGAATATACAAGTTCCGGAGTTTATAATGTGTCATTAATTGTTACATCTTCCAACGGATGTATTGATACGATTATAAAGCCGGTAACCGTGTATGTATCCCCATCAGCAGGCTTCGTAAGTTCTAAAGCATGTTTTGGATTTTCAACTGCATTTACTGACCAATCGGTTGCCCCGCCAGGTGGAAACATTACTTCCTGGGAGTGGGATTTTGGGGATTCTTCACCTCTAGTAACGGTTCAGAATCCGAATCATACTTACTCACTTTCAGGTACTTATATCTCTTTTCTTACGGTAAGTTCGGATAATGGCTGTATGGATACCGCAACATTTTCTACTATTGTTTATTCCCCACCAATAGCACTATTTACTGTTGATGATTCCAGTGGATGCCTTGTTCATTGTGCTCAGTTTACGAATATAAGTACTTCCCTAAGCGGCACAATTGCGTTTCAGCAGTGGGATTTTGGTGATGGAACTAATATAGGTACTAGTCCGGGTGAAGAGCATTGTTATATGAATTCGGGAACCTATTCCGTTTCGCTTACGGTAACCAGCTCTTTTGGTTGTGTTTCAACAATTACTCAGTCAAACCTTATTACTGTTTATGAGGTGCCTAAGGCTGAATTTGCTTATGCCCCGAAACCACCTACTTCAATCGCTTCTGAAATTTATTTCGATAATTTATCGGTAGGTGCTTCAGAATGGTTGTGGGATTTTGGTGATCCGGTTGATACCACATCCAGTATTTTGGAATATCCTACGCATAACTATGCTAATGTTGGAAATTACTGTATAACACTGTATGTTGAAAACAGCAATCAATGCCGTGATAGTATTGTACATTGCCTGGAGGTAGAACCAGAATTCACCTTTTTTATTCCAAATGCGTTTACACCTTATAACAGTTCAGGGGTCAATGACGGTTTTTCGGGTTATGGTACTAATATCAGTAAATATGATATGTGGATATATGATCGTTGGGGAAATACGATATTTCATACCAATGATTTGAATATAAAATGGGATGGAAAAGCAAAAAAAGGAAAAGATATTGCGCAACGTGATGTTTACGTATATTTAGTTGAACTATTGGACTTTAGAGGCGCTCCGCATCAATACAGAGGTACGGTAACGCTGGTACGGTAAAAGTGATGCGCTTTTTTTTCTTTTCGGATTATGTTTTTTAGCTTGTTTAAGATTTTTCATTATCAATAAATTGATGTCCGAAAAGGAATTTCTATTCCGAAAATCAAGGTACTGATTTTTTTTTATCTTTGTTCTCTCTGTTAAAATGGATCTAAATATTCTGAAAATATGAAACGAATACAAAAGCTTGTATATATAACATTCCTATTGCTTGTAACAAATTTGAGTTTTGCTCAAAGTGGCAAAATTGATCCGTTTGATGCAGAGCAAAAATTATTAGCCGGTAATTTTGAAGGTGCTCTGGATGATTACCTGACTTTACGGGAGAGCGATCCTAAAAATGACAGTTATAATTACAATATCGCGATATGCTATTTGAATACCAATATCAACAAATCAAAAGCGATCCCGTATCTTGAAACGATTACCCGTAAAGCGAAATACGATCCGAACGCATTGTATCTTTTAGCCAGGGCATATCATTACGCCTACCGATTGGATGATGCTATTAAAACATATACTACTTTTAAAGAAATTGGTCGCGGAAATGTGGATAATCTGAAGGATGCAGATCGTCAAATGCAATTTTGTATCAATGCAAAGGAATTAATGAAGTTCCCTTTGGATGTAACTTTTGAAAATCTGGGTGCTAATGTAAATTCACCTTATGCTGATTACTACCCTTTTGTTCCAAATGATGAATCTTTTATTATTTATAACTCCCGTAAACCGGAGGAAGGTGCTGAAAAAGTAAAGGAAGACGGAACATACGCATCATCAGTATATATATCTAAGGAAAATAACGGAACATTTGCCAAAGCAAAAAGGTTTGATGCTCCTTTAATTAAAAAAGATGGTGAGCAGGAAGTAATTGGTTTATCTGGTTCCGGTGATGTAATGCTTTTCTATTATACAAATTTTAAGAGTGTTGGTGATATATATATTACCAGCAATGATAAAGGGAAAACATACAAAACTCCCGAAAAATTGTCGGACAATATCAATTCATCTGCCGAAGAAATTGCAGCCTGCTTAAATAATGATGGTACTATCCTATACTTTGCGAGTAACAGAGAAGGCGGAATCGGTGGTACTGATTTGTACATGAGTATTCAGCTGCCAAATGGTACATGGGGCCCTGCTCAAAATCTTGGACCTGAAATCAATACCCCTTTTAATGAGGATTTCCCTAACGTTACACCGGATGGAAAAGCATTGTATTTTAGCTCTACAGGGCATACCACAATGGGTGGATATGATATTTTTAAAGCTGAAAAAGATCCAACAACTAAAAAATTTACAAATCCTAAAAATATTGGCTATCCCATAAATACCCCTGAAGATGATTACAATTTCCGTATGGCAAGTAACGGCCGTTTTGGTTATATGGCAGCATTGCGCGAGGGCGGCCTGGGAGATATGGATATTTATCGTGTTACATTTAATGAGGTGGAACCCCAATATTCTGTAGTAATAGGAGATATTGTTTCATCTGATTCAACTCAACGACTGAACTTTTCAGATGTATTTATCAGTGTAAACGATGGTAAAACAAACGAAATTGTAGGAACGTATTTGCCAAATCCACATTCTGGTCGTTTTATAATGATCCTCACTCCAGGAACTTTTGAAGTAACGATTGAGGCAAATGGTTTTAAAACGATTAATGAAAAAATAAACATTTTGGATAAAAGTTCATACCGTTTTGAGATTAAAAAGGATATAAAATTGAATCCGGAAGGGTATCAAAGCAAATAAACAGAGGAATATCGGTTAATTTGTAAAAATATTTGGTAGTTTCCATTAATATTACGATATTTGCAATCCGAAAAAATAAATAGAACATTTTAAATAAAAAATACAATGTCAAGAGTTTGCGAAATAACAGGGAAAAAGGCTATTGTGGGCAACAAGGTATCTCACTCTAATGCTAAAACAAAAAGAAAATTTAACGTAAATTTGAAAGTTAAAAAATTCTTTTTACCAGAGGAGAACAAATGGATCACTTTGCGTATTTCCACTTCTGCATTGCGTACTATCAATAAAAATGGTATAACTGCTGTGCTTAAAGAAGCAAAAGAGCAAGGACATTTGAAAAAATAAAACTGTTTGAATTTCAATTTTGAAAAATAAATAATACAATGGCAAAAAAAGGCAATAGAATTCAGGTGATTATGGAATGTACCGAGCACAAAACCAGTGGTAAACCTGGAACGTCCCGTTACGTTACAACTAAAAACAAAAAGAACACCACCGAAAGATTAGAATTGAAAAAATACAATTCAATCTTGAAAAAAGTAACTGTTCATAAAGAAATTAAATAATAAGTACAACGTAGCAAGTGCAATGTATTAATACAGTGTACTTAATACCTAATACATAATACTTCAAATAAAATGGCAAAAAAAGTAGTTGCAACGCTGAAATCAGGTAAAGGAAATAACTTTACAAAAGTGATTAAAATGGTAAAGTCACCAAAAACAGGTGCTTATTCTTTTAAACAAGAAATCGTGCATAACGATCACATTAAAGATTTTTTAGCTTCTAAATAAAATTATAGGCTTTATAATATTGTAAGAGCTTCCTCCAATAAAAGGGGAAGCTTTTATTGTTTCATAACATTCCAATAATAAATTGGTTTCCTTTTTAGAAAAAAATGATAATCATTTTGTCAATAGAGAAAAAATAGAACTATGGGTATTTTCAATTTTTTTAGTAAAGAGAAAAAGGAAAGTTTAAATAAAGGACTTTTTGTTACCAAGCAAAGCTTTTTTAGTAAACTGGGGAATGCAATTTTAGGAAAAGCAGTTGTTGATGATGAGGTGCTTGATAACCTGGAAGAAATATTATTGACCTCCGATGTAGGTGTTGATACTTCAATTAAAATTATTGAACGCATAAGAAAACGTGTTGCACAGCAACGAAAAGTCGAAACCTCACAGCTGAATGAAATCCTGCGCGAAGAGATAGCAGAGCTGCTTATTTCCAATGGAATGGAAAGTAAAGGTGACTTTGAAATTCCCGTTAATAAAAAGCCGTATGTTATAATGGTTGTGGGCGTAAATGGGGTAGGTAAAACTACTACTATTGGTAAACTTGCCTTTCAGTTTAAAAAAGCAGGTAAAACGGTTGTAATTGGTGCTGCCGATACGTTTCGGGCTGCGGCAGTTGATCAGATTAAGATCTGGGCTGAGCGCACAGGCACCATGCTGGTATCACAGGGAATGAATGCCGATCCAGCATCTGTTGCTTTTGATACGCTTACTTCTGCCCTTGCAAAAAACGCTGATGTGGTAATTATTGATACTGCAGGCCGCTTGCATAACAAAGTGAACCTGATGAACGAATTGAGTAAAATTAAAAATGTGATGCGTAAAGTCATTCCAGACGCGCCACACGAAATATTATTGGTTCTGGATGCTTCAACAGGCCAGAATGCTATTGAGCAATGTAAACAGTTTACTGCTGCTACTGATGTAAATGCCTTGGCTCTGACTAAATTGGACGGTACTGCTAAAGGTGGTGTTGTGATTGGTATTTCCGACTCATTTAAAATCCCTGTTAAATACATTGGTGTTGGAGAAAAAATGGAAGACCTTCAGGTATTTAACAAACATGAATTTGTAGATTCATTATTTAAGCAATAGTATGTTTGGTTTCTGTAAATTAAATTTGATTTTATCGGGATGCGGAAATTAATAAATTCAATTATTCATATTGGATTAAGTCCTGATTTACCATTTGGCCAGCAAAATAAAATTCGAATTTATAATACAGCAAGCCTTTTTATCGCTTGTATTTGTGTGTTGTACACATTTATAGCCCTAATGCAGCATCGTTATCTTACAATGCTATTTACCATCAGTGAATTTTTATTTTTACTGATAGGTTTTTTCCTTATCAATAAGCGCAAATACAATGTTGGCTTTCATTTTGGGTTAATTTCCGGATTATTATTTGTGTGTGCCTATTCCATATTATTTGGCGAAAAAAGTCAAACGCATATTTTCTTGATTTTTATGCCTGTGGCAGGGGTTATTCTATTTGATAAGTTTAAAACTATCCTTTTTTATTTTTTACTTAGTGCATTGTTGCTTGCCGGATCCAGAATTATATTCCAGTTGTTTGAATCAGTTTATCCATATAATTCAGTAATAGATTTAATAGGCTGGATGAATTTGGTGTTTACCTGTACATTAATTTTTTTAGGGATCAGACAATTTAAACTCGAGAATATTACGTTTAATAATGAAATTAATTTTCAACGTCTGGAACTAAAGGCGAAAAATAAAGACATTACAGATTCGTTTCATTATGCCCAAAGGATTCAAAAAGCTTTAATGGCTTCTAACAATTTGTTGAGTAAAAATTTGCCAGAATATTTTATTTTATATAAGCCCAAAGATATTGTTAGTGGTGATTTTTATTGGGCTGAAAAAACGGATTCAGGTTTTTTGCTGGCTGTTTGTGATTGCACCGGGCATGGCGTTCCAGGAGCATTTATGAGTTTACTGAATATTACTAAATTAAATGAAACCGTTCATGAAAAAAGAATAATACAGCCTGATCTGATATTGAACCAGGTACGTGAAGATATTATCAAAGTCCTTAATCCTGAAGGAACACAGGTGGAAGGTAAGGATGGAATGGATGCTGTAATTTGCAGTTTTGATTTTGATACTTTAACGTTAAAATTTGCCTGTGCGAATAATCCTTTGTGGATTGTTAGAAAAAAAGAAAAGGTGGGAGGTTATATTGAAAATTCTTCTCTTTCTAAGGATGCTTCTCCAGTTGCAGACTCCCAATATCATCTGATTGAATATGCGGCCAATAAAATGCCTGTAGGTATGTATACTGGTAACAAAGCTGATTTCACATTAAATACAATAGAATTGCATAAGGACGATACTGTTTATCTCTTAACAGATGGCTATGCTGATCAATTTGGAGGATTAAAGGAAAAAAAATTCAAACAGGCTCAATTAAAAGGGTTATTACTATCCGTTCAGCATTTACCGATGCTGCAACAGCAATTAATTTTACAACAGGAATTAGAAAACTGGAAAGGTAAACTAGATCAGGTGGATGATATTTTAATAATAGGAGTGCGAGTTTAAAGATTAAGCATCAAATTTATTTTTGATAAATTTATTGAATAACCGTATTACGCCCACTTCTGCCAATTTAATCAAAACGCCCGATAGCTTATTTTTTCCGCTAACATCTACCTTAAGCAATTTACCAATCACAAATTCGTTTATCCAATCCAGTACATTACTTACTTTGGTATTGCTTTCGGCTGTAAATGGCAGAAACTCTTCACCGATAATCTGCTTGTAATTTGATTTTAGGGAGTTTATTTTTTCTTTTAAGAGCTCTTCCTGATAGGAACAAAACATTTGTAAGCGTTGCTTTTCACTTTGAAGGGATGCAAGATCTGTTATTTTTATGGGGTCTTTAATCATGTTCTTCCTTTTCAAATAATTGTTCAATAACTCTGTCAACAATGTGTTTTTCTAATAGTTTTTTTCTAAAAACTATTAGAACGATGAATAGGATAAGGTAAATTCCGAAAATGATTAAAAATCCCAAAGCATTACTATTTAAAAGGCTGCCGAAATAAAAGCCCCCACTTATACTTAAGAAAAAAAGCAAAAAAAAGCCAAGTAAAGCGATTATAATAGATGAAAATAGTACAGCAGTGACTTTGGCAATTTTTTCATAAGTACCGATTTTGATAAGCTTAAGCCGGGCACCCAGATAATCAGTAATAAGTTGTTTTATTTCAGCAAAAAAAGAAACCCGATCACTCATATAATTATGCTGTTTTGTTATTGAATTGATCGTCAATTGAATTTTTCAGGTCATTCACAATTGTCTTTCCTTTTTCAAACTGATCTGCCAGGTCGTCCTTTATTTTAGATGCACCCTCCTTTAAGTCGTTAACCAATTCGTCTTTTTTATCAGAATTTAAAAAATATCCGATTGCTACACCTACTGCAGCACCCGCCAGTAGTGCTAAAAGTATTTTTGAATTATTGTTGTCTTTCATCTGTTGACGGATTAATACCATATAAAGTTACTGTTTTTTATTTATCTTTAAAAAAAATTAAGGAATGGCTTATCTGCAAACTGATAAATACAAACAAATTGTTACATTAACCGCAATTGTATTGCTTGGCGGCTTTTTACTGTTTTCTTTGTCAGGATTTATTTCGGCATTTTTAGGAGCTGTTATTTTTTATGTGATTTGCTCTCCTTTCGTTTTATACCTTGTAAATACCGTAAAGCTAAAAAAAGGGTTGGCCATCAGTATTTCTCTTTTGTTATCATTTTTGGTGATACTTATTCCTGTTTTTATTCTAAGTTATTTGCTGGTTTCCAAAGTATCAACAATGTTTTCGGCCTCTCATAATCTTTATTCGGATATTCAGAATTTTAATCTGTATATCAGTTCACAGTATGGAGTGAATATTCTGTCACCAGAAAATTTGATTAAACTGCAAAATGGTATTACCAACATTATTCCCAATCTGTTTGAAGAAACCATGAATATTTTTGCCAACATAGCAATTATGTATTTTATTTTGTTCTATTTGCTATACAGTGAAACATCCCTTGAAAAGGCCATTGTACGCTTTCTGCCTTATGAAAAAGATAATTCGCAGCTGTTTGCTAAAGAGCTTGTTTCTCAAACCTATTCCAACGTAATTGGCGCACCTGTATTGGCTATTATTCAGGCTTGTTTTGCAACGCTAGGATTCTGGATCTTTGGTTTAAATGATGCTATTTTCTGGGGGATTATGTGTGGGTTTCTGTCTTTTATCCCCTTTGTGGGCTCTGCACTTGTATGGCTGCCTGCCGGTCTTATAATGGCTGCAAATGGTGTTTACTGGCAGGGTATAGCTATATTGATCTATGGGGCGGTGGTGATTATCAACGTTGATAATGTTTTCCGTTTTGTACTTCAGAAAAAAATTGGTGATATACATCCCTTAGTTACTGTTTTTGGAGTAGTAATAGGATTACAATGGTTTAGCTTACCAGGCTTGATTTTCGGGCCCTTATTGATTTCTTATTTTCTTATTATGATAAAAATATACCGGTCGGAATATGGAAATAAAACGGTTGTACCGGTCGAGATAGTTGTTGTGAACGATAATCAGACTGAAAATGTACCGGGAAAATTATAGGTAGTAAATGAGTAGTTTTTTTTCGGGATTTATAAAATCCCATATTATTTCTAAAAATCTCGTTTTTTATTCGTAAATTCATGCTGGTTCAGCTATTAATAATGCCTTTGCAGGAATAAATTAAAATCAATTGAAAACAAAAACATTAAAAAAGAACAAGGTAAATGTAGTTACCCTTGGTTGCTCAAAAAATATTGTAGATAGCGAAGTGCTGATGGGGCAATTAAAAGCCAACAACTTTGATGTGGAGCATGAGAGTAAACAGGATGATTCAAGCATTGTAATTATTAATACCTGCGGATTTATTGATAATGCCAAGCAGGAGAGTATTGATACTATTATTCGTTACGCTAACGCAAAAGAAGCTGGTTTAGTTGATAAAGTGTATGTTACCGGCTGTTTAAGCGAAAGATATCGTCCTGATTTAGAGAAGGAGATTCCAAATGTGGATGGGTATTTCGGAACACGTGAATTGCCGCGTTTATTAAAAACATTAAAAGCGGATTATAAGCATGAGTTGGTTGGTGAACGTTTATTAACTACTCCTCATCATTATTCCTATTTTAAAATAGCAGAAGGCTGCGACCGTCCTTGTTCTTTTTGTGCAATTCCATTGATGCGTGGCGCCCACGTTTCAAAGCCTATTGAAGACCTTGTAAAGGAAGCAAAACATCTTGCGAAAAATGGAACTAAGGAGTTAATGCTGATTGCGCAGGATCTTACCTATTATGGTTTGGATATTTATAAAAAACGCAATTTATCAGAACTGTTGAAACACCTTTCTGATGTAGAAGGAATAGAATGGATACGTTTGCATTATGCTTTTCCAGGCGGTTTTCCGATGGATGTATTGGATGTGATGAATGAACGTAAAAATATTTGTAATTACATGGATATGCCTCTGCAGCATATTACTGATAACATGCTTAAAAGCATGCGAAGAGGCACCACCAAACAAAAAACAATTGACCTTGTAAATACTATGCGTGATAAGGTTCCTGGCATTGCTATCCGTACAACGCTTATAGCTGGTTATCCGGGGGAAACAGAAAAGGATCATCAGGAAATGCTGGAATGGGTGGAACAAACACGTTTTGATCGTTTAGGTATATTCTCTTATTCACATGAAGAAAACACCCATGCATACTCTTTAAAAGATAATGTATCCGCTAAAGTAAAACAGGCGAGGGCAGAAGCTGTAATGGCTTTGCAACAAGGGATTTCATTTGATCTTAATCAGCAAAAAATCGGTAAAATTTATAAAACATTATTTGATAAAAAAGAAGGAGATTATTTTATCGGCCGTACGGAATTTGATTCTCCTGAAGTAGATAACGAAGTACTTGTAAAAGCTGATGGTAATTATGTACGTATTGGAGACTTTGCAGATATTAAAATTACATCGGCTGAGGATTATGATCTGTATGGCGAAGTATGTTAGTGATAAATGATGAAGCAAATATTCTTTGTTTTTTTTTATTTGTTACTATTTAATGCTGTAGGACAGGAAAGAACATTTATAATTTCGGGTCATGTGTCTGGTATTGTTTATAATGATCCTGGTGATAAAGTATTTGTAAGGCTGCTTTCTTCTAATGGTTCTTCTGCTTCAACTTTTACAGATTCCTTAGGTAATTATTCGTTCTCAAAAATAATCAATAAAAAATCAGAGCTCGATTTACGCTTTTCACCACCTCAAAATAAAAGGCATGCAGGCCTCTGTCCTTATGCTTTTCTGAAGTATAATATTGATTCCGATCAACCTCTGGTTTTCTTCATTGATCCCGATTCATCTACTGCGGATATTGTTAGAAATATTTCAATGAAAGAAGACGTTATTGATAATAATGTTTCGTTCTCCATTTTTTTTAATGTAAACAGTTCGTCTTTCACTAAGTTTTTTGCTGTTGATACGATATTAGATTGTATCGTTAGTAATTTAACAAGTTATCCTGAGCAGGTAGTAGAAATTGCAGGATATGCTGATAGCAAAGAAAAAAACAAGCAACAGTTATCGGAACAAAGGGCAGAAAAAGTGTATCATTTGCTGCTAAAAAAAGGTGTGGATAGCAGGCGGATTTTATTTAAAGGCTACTCAGATTCAATTTCTGTTAATTCAGGATCAGAACATAAGGATAATAAAATCAATAACTGTAAAGTTGATTTTCTCTTTAAGAAATAGGCGATAACAATTTTTAAATTGTCCCTTCCAATATTAAAAGCTTTACTTTTAAAACAGCTGCTACCGTTAAACTGTCTGTTATCTCACCGCTTTCAACCATTTTATATAATTCATCAAAGGGAAGTTTACGTACTTCCAGCTCTTCGCTATCCTCAGGTTCAGATTCGCCAAAGCTCAAATCTTGTGCAATATATAAAATACAGAATTCATCACTTGTAGAATTACTTAAATGCATCTCCTGAATTTTTGTCCATTTATTGGCTGAAATGCCGGTTTCTTCATGCAGTTCGCGTATGGCTGAATCTATTGGCTGAACATCTAACTGACCGCCACCTTCAGGAATCTCCCAGGAATATTTATTGATAGGATATCGGTATTGCCCTACAATCCAGGTATTGTAATCTTTATCCAGCGGTATAATACCAATGGCTAGATTTTTAAAATGAACAACAGAGTATGTTCCAGGGTTTCCATGCGGATTTAATACATCGTGCTTAGCAATACCAATCCAGGGTGAATCATATATTTGCTCTGATTTTAAGGTGGTCCAGGGATTTTTATGTTCTGTAGCGTTCATAATTTTATTTTTAGATAAAGTACAAAATTACATCGTTTTTCTAGTGAATCATTTTATTTTTTCGTTGAATGAGGGATATGTAGCACTCATTAAAATTATTTTAAGGTTAAAATAATTAATTAATGTCGCACTGTTTAGCACTCAAAGCCCATTTTTGTATAGTCGCAATCCCTAATTATATTAACTTTGTATCAATTATGAGCTTGAAAAAAACAAACATATCATTAGCAGAAACCGGTCAGTTTTCAAGGTTAATGCTGGATTATATAAATGGAAGTGACGCTTTAAACAGTTTTTATTCCTACAAGCCCGAAATTAAGGCATTTCAGCAAGCAATCGAGGATAAATCAAAAGAGAATATAAATCGTTCTATACTTGTTAAAGTATTAAAGGAACAGTACTCCAATATTTCAAGTGCTGAACTGCAACAAAAGAAGATTGAATTACTTTTGGATAAAAATACATTTACAGTCTGTACCGGCCATCAGTTATGCTTATTTACAGGTCCATTGTATTTTATTTACAAAATAATTTCGACCATCAATCTTTCAGAAACATTAAAGAGGAATTTTCCTCAATATAATTTTGTGCCTGTATATTGGATGGCTAGTGAAGACCATGATTTTGAAGAGGTTCAAAGCATCAATTTATTTGGCAAAAAGTTAACATGGATTAATCCGGAAGCAAAGGGTGCAGTAGGTAGTTTAAATACTACATCAATAAATTCAGTAATTGATGAGCTGAAACAAATTTTAGGCGAATCGGAAAATGCAGCGCAATTAATTCAGCTGTATTCTGATGCGTATTTAAATCATGAAACGCTTGCAGAAGCCACGCGTTACTTGGTACATCAGTTGTTTTCCGAATTTGGTTTAGTAATTATTGATGGAAACGATGGCCGCTTAAAAGCTGAATTTACAGACATTATTAAAGATGATATTTGTAATAATACAAATCAGGATTTAGTATCACAAACAATTTCGGAGCTGGAAAAGCTTGAGGTTAAAGCGCAGGTAAACCCTCGTCCGATCAATTGTTTTTACATGATTAATAATTTGCGTGAACGGATTGAGTATGTTCCTGGATCTGCAAACGAAGAAGGTCTTTTCAAAATTCTTAATACTTCCATTTCATTTACAAAAAATACACTGCTTGATGAACTAAAAGAGCACCCGGAACGTTTTAGTCCTAATGTTGTATTACGTCCGCTATTTCAGCAAAAAATATTACCGAATTTAGCATATATAGGAGGTCCTGGTGAAATTGCTTATTGGTTGGAATACAAGAGAATGTTTGATTATCATAAAATAAGTTTCCCTGTATTGATGCCTCGTAATTTTGCTTTGCTGACAGATGAAAAAACAAATCAGCAAATACAAAAACTAGGATTCACAATTGCCGATTTATTTAAAGATGCGGAGGTTCTGATTAAAGAATTTGTAAATAAAAATGCCGGATCTGAGCTCTCTATGAAAGAACAAGAGGAGAAACTTTCCGATTTATTTTTAGAAATATCAGCCAAAGCAACAGCTGTTGATATAACGCTGAAAGGAAGTGTAGAAGCGGAGTTGCAAAAAGTATTGAATGGCTTAAAAAATATAGAAAGTAAATTAATACGTTCCGAAAAACAAAAGCAGGAGACTAGTATTAACCAGATTAAAAAATTAAAAGATAAATTTTTTCCTGAAGGTGCATTACAGGAACGCCATGATACACTTGCACCTTATTATTTAAAATCAGGGAAACAGTTGATTCAGGATTTGAAAAATGTTTTTGATCCATTAGAATTTGAATTAAACATATTAACGAGCTAGCTCTTAGGGAGGTTGAAATCCTTGGATAAATAGATGGAAACACAACAAAAAAATAAAACATTATTGGAGCAAGGTTTGGAATTACCTTTAATGGAAGAGTTCTATACGATACAGGGAGAGGGGTTTCATTCAGGCAAGCCTGCTTATTTTATTCGCGTTGGCGGATGTGATGTAGGCTGCCACTGGTGCGATGTAAAGGAAAGTTGGGATGCCGCACTTCATCCGCTTACTGCTGTTGATATTATTGTGGAAAATGCAGATAAGTTTCCCTCTAAGGCTGTTGTAATTACTGGGGGAGAGCCAAGTATGTATAATTTGGAATACATCACGCAGCAATTTAAAAACAAAGGAATACAAACGTTTATTGAAACTTCAGGAGCGTACCTGTTGACAGGGAAATGGGACTGGGTATGTCTTTCTCCAAAGAAAACAAGTCAGCCCCTGATGGAGAATTACGCTAAAGCAAATGAATTAAAAGTGATCGTTCATAATAAAAATGATTTTGAATGGGCAGAAAAAAATGCACAGCATGTTACCGCTGATTGTAAATTATTTCTTCAACCGGAGTGGAGCAAAGCGAAGGAGATGATGCCCTTAATTGTTGATTATGTAATGGCTCACCCAAAATGGAATGTATCGTTGCAAACTCATAAGTATATGAATATTCCTTAAAAATATGGCTCAATATTTGAACACATTTTATATGAAAAATTTAATCCTCATTCTTGTTATTTTCCTTGGGACTTTATCCTCTAAGGCTCAATTGGCTCCTGGAGAATACACTACTAAAAATAAAAAAGCAATTTCCTCTTTTGAAAAAGCGTTGGAATACTATAATGCCCGTAATGATCAGAAAGCGCTTGAAGAATTAAAAAAGGCAATAGAAAAAGATCCTATTTTTATTGAACCACATATATTATCTGCTCAAATATATACAGAAGGTAACAAACCTCAAGAGGCTATTAATGAGTATACCAAAGCCTTAGAGATCAATCCGAAGTTTGATAAAAAAATATTTTTCTTAATGGCAAATATCGAAATGTCCTTAGGTAAGTATGCACAAGCAAAGCAGGATTACGAGGCATTTTTGAAAAATAAAACATTGAATCCTGATTCTAAAGAATTGGCCGAACAGCAATTGAATAATTGCAATTTTGCAATTGAAGCAATTAAAAATCCCGTTCCGTTTGAACCTAAAAATATGGGAGGTGCTATAAACACTAATCTGGATGAGTATTTCCCGGCAATAACTGCTGATGACCAAACTTTTTTGTATACCAGAAATAATCGTACCGAGAGTATTCCTTTGCAGGAAGATTTTTTAGTGAGTAAAAAAGCAAATGGCGTTTGGACACCATCCGTATTTATGGGTAATGGAATTAATACTCCTGGAAATGAGGGTGCACCAAGCATTTCAGCGGATGGACAGATTTTGTTTTTTATTGCTTGTGCTGAAATGGATGGCACTTATGGTGCCAATCGCAAAGGATATGGTAGTTGTGATATTTTTTATTCTCAGAAAAATGGTAATAATTGGACACGCCCTTTTAATGCTGGTCCTAGCCTCAATTCCAAATTTTGGGAATCACAACCTTCCTTTTCAGCGGATGGTAAAACATTATATTTTGTTAGCAGCCGCACTGGTGGGGTTGGACAGACGGATATCTGGTATTCGGTTTTAAAGGATGATGGAGGCTGGGCAACACCAGTAAACATTGGAAAGAATATAAATACCCCTGGTAAAGAAGAATCTGTTTGTATACATCCGGATGGCAAAACACTTTACTTTAGTTCAAATGGACTTGTAGGTATGGGAAAGCTTGATATATATGTAGTACGAAAAAATGAATCAGGACAGTGGGGGATACCTGTCAATTTAGGATATCCGATTAATACGTATGGTGATGAGAATAGCTTATTAGTTAATGGTGATGGTGCATTGGCGTATTTTGCCTCCAATCGTGAAGGTGGATTTGGTGGATTGGATTTGTATCAGTTTGAATTGTATAATGCCATTCGTCCGGATAGAATTACGTATGTAAAAGGAAAAGTATATGATGCAAAAACGAAGCAGCCATTGGGTGCGCGTTTTGAGCTGATTGATTTGGAAACGTCAAAGCAGGTAATTATTTCAGATGCAAACCCCGGTAATGGTGAGTTTTTAGTAACGCTTCCAGTCAATAAAAATTATGCACTAAATGTTTCACATAGTGGGTATTTATTTTATTCTGAAAATTTTTCGTTGAAGGAATCTGCCGATAAAAATAAGCCATATCAAATGGATGTTCCTTTAGAATCAATAGATACAGGAAGTGTCGTTGAATTGAAAAATGTATTTTTTGAAACTTCTAAATTTGATCTAAAACCTGAGTCTAAAGTTGAACTGGATAAGTTAGTATCGTTTTTAACATTTAATAAAACATTGCGGATTCAATTAAGCGGACATACCGATAACGTAGGTGATAAGAAAATGAATCAATTGTTATCTCAAAATCGCGCCAAAGCAGTTTATGATTATTTAATAGCGAACGGAATAGATTTAAAACGTCTTACATACGTTGGTTATGGTGATACCAGACCTAAAGTTAAAAATGATACAGATCAAAACCGGGCTATCAACAGGCGCACTGAGTTTAAGGTAATTGGAAAGTAATTATTATTAACCTATTAGTATAAGTATCCGTCTCTATCTGCAATACAACGATTGTTCTCTGCAAAGTTGACTAAGGTTTATCATTATTACTTGTTTTGCGAAGGGGGCTATATTGCTGTCTTAAAGCGTTCGGATAATAAATAATTTACAGGTATTCTTCAAGAATACCGAGTCCTTGCCGCAATATGGTAGGCTCACCATTGGAACAATCCACCACAGTAGAAGCTTCATTGTTTCCGTAACCACCAGCAATTACAATATCTACAAGGTCTTTATATTTTTCATATATCAACTCAGGATCAGTAGTATATTCTATTATTTCATCATCATCATGTACGGAAGTGCTCATGATTGGGTTACCAAGCTGTTTTACAATTTCAAGACAAATGGTATTATCCGGAATTCGGATTCCTACGGTTTTCTTTTTGTTGCTAAATAATTTCGGTACATTATTATTAGCATCCAGAATAAACGTAAAAGGGCCTGGTAGCGCCTTCTTCATTAATTTAAACGTAGAAGTTGTAATTGGTTTTGTGAAATCGGCCAGGTGGCTGAGATCAGAACATATAAATGAAAAATTGGCTTTTTCAGGATCGATACCTTTTATTTTGCATACCCGCTCTACAGCGCGCTGTTTATTGATATCACAGCCAATACCGTAAACAGTATCCGTTGGGTAAATAACTACACCTCCATTGCTCAAACAGTTTACCACTGTTGCAATTTCATCATAGTTAGGCTTGTTGGGGTTAATACGAATAAGCATAAATTCAATTCAAAAAAAAATCTAAATTTTAATATAAATCCATTTTTAGATTTAAAATTAAAATTTAGATTTTCTAAAATTATTTTTTTGCATCAGCTAAAAATTGAGCCAATCCAATGTCTGTTAAAGGGTGTTTCAATAAAGAAGTAATTACACTTAATGGACAAGTAACCACATCAGCACCAATAGTTGCACATTCAATAATATGCATTGGATGACGCACAGATGCGGCTAATATTTGTGTTTCATATCCGTAGTTATCATAGATAACACGAATGTCTTCTATCAAACGTAAACCATCCGTTGAAACATCATCTAAACGGCCAACAAATGGAGAAACGTATGTAGCACCGGCTTTAGCTGCTAGTAATGCTTGTCCTGCAGAAAAAACAAGAGTACAATTGGTACGGATACCTTTTTTTGAAAAATATTTTATGGCTTTAATACCATCTTTAATCATCGGTACTTTTACAACTATTTGTTTGTGAAGTTTTGCAAGACGCTCGCCTTCCTTTACCATACCTGCAAAATCAGTTGCAATCACTTCAGCACTAACATCGCCATCAACAATTTTGCAAATATCAACGTAGTGTTTTAAAATGTTTTTTTCTCCTTTAATGCCTTCTTTCGCCATTAATGAGGGATTGGTAGTAACGCCATCAAGTACGCCAAGGTCTTGTGCTTCTTTTATTTGTGCAAGATTTGCGGTGTCAACAAAAAATTTCATGGTTTATTTTTTTAGTAAAATGGTTGAAATAGTTTAATAAATAAGGAGTTGCGAAGTTATAAAATAACCGAAGAAGAAAAGTGTGGAATTACCAATTGTGGAAATCTGGTAACAAATAAAATTGAAGTTCTTTTTACCTAATTAGATCAAAAAAGAAGGGGTAAGCTACTCATATCGCACCGCTCAACCTATTACCTTTGCTTACTTCCGTACCTGGAGGGTTTTAGGGAGCTGGTCGTATAAGACTTACCCCGGCACAAAAGTA
>JAZKDU010000009.1:0-94698 GCA_040387415.1 Bacteroidota bacterium | reverse complement strand
AATTCTGTTGGTTGCTTTTTGAGTTACAAGCATCTTTGTACAACATGTACGGGTTGCCTGTTTCAATTTGTGAATCGATAATAGCCGTCCATAATTCACGTGCTTTAATTACTTTACGTGCACGGCCTTCTTTTTCGTAAGAAGTGTATAATTTCTCGAAATCAGCACCCCAGCAATCCGCTAAGCCCGGAGCTTCGTTAGGGCAGAACAATGACCAGTTACCGTTTTCTTCTACACGTTTCATAAACAAATCCGGAGTCCACATAGCAGTAAACAAATCACGCGCACGTGCTTCTTCTTTACCTGTATTCTTACGTAAATCAAGGAATTCATAAATATCAGCATGCCAAGGCTCTAAATAAATAGCGAAAGAACCTTTACGTTTTCCACCGCCTTGGTCTACATAACGTGCAGTATCATTGAACACGCGCAACATCGGAACAATACCGTTAGAAGTACCGTTTGTGCCACGGATATAAGAACCTGTAGCACGTACATTGTGAATGCTTAAGCCAATACCACCGGCACTTTGAGAGATTTTTGCGCAGCTTTTTAATGTATCGTAAATACCTTCAATGCTGTCATCTTTCATTGCCAATAAAAAGCAAGACGACATTTGTGGTTTTGGAGTTCCTGCATTAAACAAGGTTGGTGTAGCATGTGTAAACCAACGCTCGCTCATTAAGTTGTATGTTTCAATTGCAGAAGCAATATCGTCTTTGTGAATACCAACAGCCACACGCATGATCATGTGTTGTGGACGCTCCGCAATTTCTCCATTTATTTTCAATAAATAAGAACGCTCCAATGTTTTGAAACCAAAATAATCATAACCGAAATCGCGGTCATAAATAATCGTGGAATCAAGCTCCTGAGCGTTGTTCTGGATGATCTCAGCAACATCATCAGCAATCAGAGGTGCTTTTTTACCGGTCTTCGGATCAACGTAGGTATAAAGCGCTTCCATTGTTTTGGAAAACGATTTATTAGTGTTTTTATGTAAGTTAGAAACGGCTATACGTGAAGCCAATAAGGCATAATCAGGGTGCTTGGTAGTTAACGATGCAGCTGTTTCAGCAGCAAGGTTGTCCAACTCACTTGTACTTACCCCTTCGTAAATACCTTCAATCACTTTCATCGCAACACTGATGGCTGTTACGTGGGTTGCATCCAAACCGTAGCAAAGCTTTTGGATACGTGCTGTGATTTTGTCAAATTTTACCGACTCGCGGTTTCCGTCTCTTTTTATTACGTACATAAATTTTGTATTAAGTATTGTGTATTATTTTTAGTATCAAGTATTTAGTATCAGGTATCAAGTACTGGGTAATTTTTTGTCTTAAACCTGATACTTGCTACTTACTACTTTTTAGAAGTCTTCATCCAGTTTAAAAACATTATCTTCTTTTTTGCCCATTACACCTGATTTCTGGTATTCAGCAACACGTTTTTCGAAGAAATTAGTTTTTCCCTGTAGGGAGATCAGCTCCATAAAATCAAACGGGTTGGTAGCATTGTATGTTTTAGGACATCCTAAAGCAACCAATAACCTGTCGGCCACAAATTCAATGTACTGGCACATCATATCGGCATTCATCCCGATTAAACGAACCGGTAGCGCATCCGATACAAATTCCTTTTCAATTTCAACAGCATTGGTGATAATAGCCGTTACTTGCTCCTGTGGCAATGGATTATCAAGCTGTGAGTAAAGCAAACATGCAAAATCGCAGTGTAACCCTTCGTCACGTGAAATAAGTTCATTAGAGAACGTTAAACCAGGCATTAAACCGCGTTTTTTTAACCAGAAAATAGAACAGAAGCTTCCTGAAAAGAAAATACCTTCTACCGCAGCAAAAGCGATCAACCGTTCAGCAAAGCTTCCGTTCCCTATCCATTTAATAGCCCATTCGGCTTTCTTTCCAACACATGGCAGTGTATCTATAGAGTGAAAAAGTCTGTCTTTTTCTTTCGGATCTTTAATATAACTATCAATTAACAAAGAATAGGTTTCAGAATGGATATTTTCCATCATGATCTGGAAACCATAAAAACAACGTGCTTCCGGGTACTGTACTTCATTCATGAAGTTAACAGCCAGGTTTTCATTTACAATACCATCGCTGGCAGCGAAAAACGCAAGTACATGTTTAATGAAATGTTTTTCATCATCGTTCAACTTGTTTTCCCAATCCTGTAAGTCAGGGTTCAGATCAATTTCTTCAGCAGTCCAGAAACTGGCTTCTGCTTTTTTATACATTTCCCAAATATCATGATGTTTAATCGGGAAAAGCACAAACCGGTCTTTATTCTCTTTTAGTATTGGTTCTTCTGCCATTGGATGTATTTGTGTTTCTTTGTTTTTACAATATCTTAAAAATCAACGCTTTACTTATTCTCCTTTCTCAAAAATTGAGGGTTAAATTCCCCTGAAAGCCTATTGCTTTCTTTTTGAGTACTTTAGTAAATAAATTGGTTGATGAATTAAGGTGCACAAATTTTGACAAAAAAAACCAAGGTGTCAAGGGTATTGAATTAACATTTGGTCGAAGTTATAAACACACGGAATTAACACCCAAATGTTGATAAAAGCACTAACGTATTTAAAAACACGACATTAAGAAAGTTGTAAAAAAAATTGAAAATTAAATGGGCAGAAATTTGCAGTAATCAAAAAAAGATGTAATTACAGATACGGGTGTTTCACTAGGGTAGGCGCTAAACTGCAATGCAATCAAGAGGTTTCGGGCTAGGCTTTTTTCATTTTATCGGCTAATTCCAGTTGTTTGTACCAACCTTCGCCATATTTCCGAATAAGTGGTTCGCGCAAAAATTTGTACACTGGAACATCCAATTTTGCACCACATTCACATGCCGGTTTACAAACGTTCCATTTGTGGAAATTAACGGCATCATAATCCTTATATTTAGTGATGCGTACAGGGTAAAGATGGCAGGAAATTGGTTTTTTCCAGGTGATATCACCAGCATAATATGCTTTCTCAATTCCGCATTTAGCGATGCCCTCATCAAATATGGTAAATGCACAGTGTTTGCCCTTTACCAAAGGGGTTGTATAGTCTCCATCTTCATCAATTACAAAAACACCTTGCTTTTCAATCGCTTTTACTCCATCCTTTGGCAGATAGGGTTTTACTTTATCCAGCACATCTTCCAAAATAGCAATTTCCTCTTCATCCAGGGGTGCACCCGAGTCTCCGGCAACACAACACTCTCCTTTACAGGCATTTAGGTCACAAACAAACTTTTTTTCCAGTAAATGTTCTGAAACGATGGTATTATCTATTGCTATCATACTACAAAAATACAAAAAAAAGCGCTGCAATGATTTGCAGCGCTTAATATCATCTTTTATAAATTTTGTTAGTGTACCACGCAAACTACATCAGGATCTCCTCCTGTTCGGTAAAATGCCCCTACCGTTAAGCCTCCTGCAATAGCAGCCGCATTATTCGGGAACACCAAAAGTCCTACTACCTGTAGCTTACTGGTGGGTGAAATGGTGTTAATCCCCACATTACCAGACGATAACAGGGTGATGACAGGGTTATTATTGGCATTAAATGTTGTATGTGCTAAGGAAATATCCAAACGGGTGCGGGAAGCCACACCACTATCTTCAAAACGGGATATATTGAATGTTGCTGCAGCCCCATAGGATTCCCCTGGAGTTCCCTGCCGTGCCAGCATTAAAACCGTTTTCGGGTCATTTAAGGTAAGGGAAGCCGTAGGGCTTTGATGAACAATCAACAGGGAGTTACCATCATACAAATAGCCATTATCATCTACTACTTTATCACCCATCTGCAATTTAGCCAAAGGCGCAGTTGTTCCAATACCCACCTTGCCGGTAGTGATTGATATATTGGTTCCGTCATCATATATAATGGAATTTCCTCCCGAAGTGGTACCTGAAAATTTCACCAGGTAGTTTGCTGTGCCGGTAATATTTGCAGCACCAGTAGCACCAACAGCACCTGTTGATCCTGTTTCTCCTTTGTCTCCGGTTGAACCGGTTGTTCCTGCTCCAGTTGTTCCTGTTGCGCCAATTTCTCCTAAAGCTCCTGTAGCACCAGTTGCGCCAGTATCTCCTATTGTACCGGTTGCACCAGTTGACCCCGTTGATCCTGTATTGCCTACAGCTCCCGTTGTGCCCACCTGGCCTGTATTGCCAGTTGAACCGGTTGAACCTATTATACCTGTTGTACCAGTTGATCCTGTATCGCCTTTATCTCCAGTAGCACCGGTATTTCCGGTTGAACCGGTTACACCTATTGTACCTGTTGATCCTGTATCCCCTTTTTCTCCAGTAGCACCAGTATTTCCATTTGTTCCGGTGGCACCTGTTACACCCATTTCACCGGTAGCCCCTGTACCGCCTGTTATACCATCACTTCCGTTTAATCCGGTTGCACCTATTGCTCCGGTTGCGCCTGTCTCCCCTTTATCACCAGCAGCTCCGGTACTTCCAGTAACACCATCGTTTCCGTTTGCACCTGCCGCACCAGTAAAGCCGGCAATTCCCGCATCACCTGTTGCCCCCGTACTACCTATAACACCTGCAGGCCCTGTGGCACCTACACTTCCTGTTACTCCCGGCAAACCCGATGTTCCTGAACTTTCAGCATACAATGCATATGGCACACTCATTAATTGCTGTGTGCCCATTATCATGTAATTGGTACCACCCGTCACATCCATGCTTATTTCAATGAAATAAATGCCTGTTGACCAGTTAATAGCACTAAAAGATCCGGTAATTACGGTACCGCTCCCCACCACTAAATTCAATAAGCCAATGTTGTTGGATACAACCGAATGTGTTTCTGTATATACAATAGTTCCGTTTGCAGTGTTCTGACGCAGACTAATTTGCAAACCAACTGGCTGGCTGGTTAAAACCGCACCTGATAAAGTGCGTGCAACTGCTTGATAATTAAACCCATGTGGAGCCTGTGCAAAACAAACAATAAATGAAAGGTTGATTATTAAAAAGAGTGTGATTTTTTTCATAGGCTAAAAGGTATTCTGTGCTTATTGCTTCCGAACTATTTTAATTTTCAGAATACAAACGCTCTGATCTTAACTGTTTATTGGCTTTCTCAATGCGAATATACGAAAATCGGATAACGTGGCAAAGAGGAATTTTAATTCTGTTCATTTTAATTAGAGGCCGATTTAATTAAAAAAAACTATCCTTTTTACAAGGACAGCCCATAGATTTGCAAATAAAGACAGCAATATTCGTACCTTGTGCCAATGAAGTTTTTGAGGATCATAGCATTCCCTTTTTCGGTGCTGTACGGCATTCTGCTTTTTATACGGAACAAGCTGTACGACTGGGGGCTTTTTTCATCCACAGCATTTGAAATACCGACCATTTCTGTTGGAAACCTCTCTGTTGGAGGCACCGGAAAAACCCCTCATATTGAGTACCTCATCCGTTTATTAAGTCCCAGCCTTCAAATTGCCACCCTCAGCAGGGGGTATGGCAGAAAAACAACAGGTTTTATTTTGGCAGATACCGCTTCAACTGTTAACGACATTGGTGATGAGCCCCTGCAATTCAAACTCAAATACCCTGAAACCATTGTTTCTGTGGATGGACAGCGGGTAAGAGGGGTAAAAAAAATTCTGGAACTCTACCCTTCTGTACAAGGGGTATTATTGGATGATGCATTTCAGCACCGATCCATAAAACCGGGATTATCCATTGTTTTAAGCGATTTCAGTAAAATGTACCTGAATGATTTTGTAGTACCCACGGGTACCTTGCGGGAATTTCGTTTCGGGATAAAACGTGCGGATATTATTATTGTTAGCAAATGTCCGGAAATATTACTGCCCATTGAACGCAAACGGCTTATTGATGAAATCAAGCCCCTGGCGCATCAAAAAGTTTATTTTTCTCATATTAAATATGGTGAATTTCGTTCGTTAAACGCTGCCGACAAAAATCCTTTGAGCAAAACCTATTATTTTGACCGGTATTACTCCGTTTTGCTGTTAACAGGAATTGCCAGCACCAAAGCCCTTGAATACTATTTAAAAAGCAAAGTTAAAGCGCTTGAATCCGTAAGGTTTCCTGATCATCATGCATTTACCACAAATGATTTGGAGCATGTTAAAAAAATATTTGATAATATTGCATCCGCAAATAAAATAATATTGACAACTGAAAAAGATGCAATGCGATTAAGAGCGCCCCAATTTTCAGCGATTTTAAAGAATATGCCGATTTTTTATATGCCGATAGAGATTGATTTTACAGAAAAAGATAAACACGAATTTAACGAACAAATTTTACACTATGTTAGAGAAAATCAAAAGCACAGCAGCGTATATTCAAAGTAAAATACAGATTCAACCTGAAATAGGAATTATTTTAGGAACCGGCCTTGGCGGACTGGTAAAGGAAATAGCGATAAAACACACTATTCCTTATGAAGAAATTCCAAACTTCCCTGTCTCCACTGTAGAAGGGCATTCAGGCAAACTGATATTCGGTGAGCTTGGCGGTAAAAATGTTGTGGCCATGCAAGGCCGTTTCCATTTTTATGAAGGGTATAACATGCAGGAAGTAACTTTTCCGGTACGTGTCATGAAATTTTTAGGCATCCAGAAACTTTTTGTTTCCAACGCTTCCGGAGGTGTTAACGTTGATTTTGAAGTAGGAGATCTGATGATCATCAATGATCACATCAACCTGTTTCCAACCAATCCATTGATCGGCAGAAATATTGCTGAACTAGGGCCCCGTTTTCCGGACATGAGTGATGCATACGACAAAGACCTGGTTGCAAGAGCAAAAAAGATAGCGGCCGATAATAATATAAAAGTGCAGGAAGGCGTGTACGCAGGGCTTACTGGCCCTACGTTTGAAACACCTGCAGAATATAAATATGTTTTCTCTATCGGTGCTGATGCCGTTGGAATGAGTACTGTACCCGAAGTAATTGTTGCACGACACATGAGCATCCCTTGTTTCGCAATGTCCATCATTACCGATTTAGGAGTACCGGGCAAAATTGTTCAGGTAACACATGAAGAGGTACAGCACGTTGCAGCACTGGCAGAAAAAAAGATGACGCTGATCATGAAGGAATTGATAAAAACATTGTAACACCTTTGTTTCAGTGATTTTTAATTTTTTATGATAGATTGATTTTTAAAAATATTTATAAATTCAATTATTTCTATTGTGAATACATCCCCCTTTTTAGGGGGATTTTTTTTACCCAAAAACATTCCATATCTTTATTGATACTTAAACAAACGCGATGAAAAATTGGCACATACTGCTGTTTACCCTTATAATACTGGCATCCCAAAGAGTAAACGCTCAATATGATAAACAAAACGTAACGCTTCTCGGTCATTGGTACAATCCTGCAGAACAGGCCGAACCAGGCTTGGGAATTAAATACCAGAGTGTATGGGGATGGGTGGATACCGCGGATAACAATAAAGAATACGCCATTCAGGGCTCTGCTTCAGGCACTTATATCATTGACGTTTCAACGCCTTCCACTCCTATAGTAAAAGACTTTGTGCCCGGCAGAAGAACTGGCTGCGTGTGGCGCGAATACAAAACGTATGGCAATTACCTCTACGCAGTAAGCGATGATGCTGCGCCAAACAGCTTGCAGATTCTCGATCTTTCATACCTGCCGGATTCGGTACATGTTGTGCATGACGATACCACCATTTTTGTAAGATCTCACACGCTGTTTATAGAGGGCGATAAGCTGTATGGCGGAAGTGTAACGCTTGCTGCCAATGGCGGGCATTACTCCATGGCTGTCTATAGCCTCGCAAACCCGGAATTACCGGTACTTTTAAGAACACTCAATCAGGATGATTCCACAATCAACCATGTTCATGATATGTTTGTACGTAACGATACCGTATATGCTTCCTGCGGGTATCAAGGATTATTTATTTATAAATTGAATGCAGATACCACTTTCTCTGCCATTAATTCCCTGACATCCTATCCTGACCAGGGTTATAACCACAGCAGCTCTTTAACACCAAACGGGCTGACACTTATTTTTTGTGATGAGGTTCCACGCAACAAAGCTGTGAAACTGATTAATGTAGGGGACTTTCAGAACATATCAGTAGAAAGCACCTTCAAATCAACCGAGGGAGCCACTCCACACAATCCTTACATTTATAAAACCAATCGTGCCGTAATTGCTTATTACCAGGACGGGCTGCAGTTTTACAACATTGAAAATCCTGCTATGCCTTTAAGAACAGGTTATTTTGACACAGATACATTGGATGGTTTAAATAACAATTACAATCTGAATGGTACCCCTTATCACGGTTGCTGGGGTGCTTACGTGAATTTACCTAGCGGTGTTATTTTAGCAAGCGACATGCAGAATGGTTTATTTTTGCTGGATGCAGAGGATGCTTTGAATGTAAATGAACTAAGCGCACCTATAAACAACAGCATCGCTGTATTCCCCAACCCGGCTAATACAGCAGTTTCCATTACCTTTCAATTACAGAAAGCAGATGAACTTTTAATGGACGTGTGTGACGTTACCGGAAAAAAAATATTCAGTACAAAAGAAAACACAGTTGCCGGAAGCACAGTAAAAACAATTGATACAGAGCATTTAAGTCCTGGTATTTATCTCTTAAAAATTACAGGCAAAGAGATTAATTATTCGTATCGGATTGTTAAAAATTAATGATTGTAAAACCTGTTTACAAAACAAAAATTGTCTCAACACCATTTTAATCGCGGGATTGGTCAACCTAACACTTTATGAAAAAAAAATTTAGCTGCGGCCTTATTTTATTGATTGTAATCATCGGCTCGGCCTTCTTTATTGGCAGTGCAGAAGAAGAAAAGGATGCTAAAAACCTTCAGATGTTTTCTGCTGTTTTTAAAATGCTGAAAAATGAATTTGTAGACACACTGGATTCAGACTTTTTGATTCGCAGAGCCATTGATGGCATGGTAAAATCAGTAGATCCGCATACTGTTTTTTTTGATGAAAAGGAAAGTAAAGAACGGGTAAAGGTATGGCAGGGTATCCGCTACTCGGGGATTGGGGCATATGTTGCATATAAAGATTCGGCCGCTGTAATTACAGGTTCTATTGAAGGCTTTGGTGCGCAGCAAAGCGATTTGAGGGCCGGGGACATTTACCTTGAAATTGACGGAAAATCATTAAGAGGAAAAACACTGGACGAAACAATTGCATTATTACGTGGAGATGCGGAAACAGTTGTAAACATTACAGTTGACAGGCCGCATGTTGGTGTGGTAAAAAAATCAGTAACCCGCAAACAGATTGTTATCAAATCTATTCCGTTTTATACCATGCTGGATTCCGTTACCGGTTATATACAGGTACAGCAGTTTCTGGCGGGTTCCGATACCCAATTTATTGAAGCGGTAAAGGAGCTCAAAAAAAATGCAAAACTTAAATCCATTGTTCTTGACCTGCGTGATAACATTGGCGGACTAGTGGAGCAAGCAGTCAACTGTGTAAATGTATTTACCCCTAAAAACACCGTGGTTATTCATCTGCATGGCAAAGCCACAGATTACAATAATGTTACCCTTCACGAACCTTTGGATACACTGATGCCATTGGTTATCCTTACCAACAGCAATACTATTTCCGCTGGCGAAATATTTACCGGTGCCATGCAGGACCTTGACAGAGCAGTAGTAATGGGACAAAAAACATTTGGGAAAGGCCTGGTGCAGGGTACCCGTTTCCCCTACGAGGGTACCAGTTTGTATGTTACTGCTGCCCGCTATTACACACCCTCCGGCAGATGTATTCAAAAGCGGGATTATACGCATCGATACAAGGATGGAAAAGAAGAGATATTTGCAGACACGCTGAAAAAAGTGTTTTATACCAAAAACGGCAGAAAGGTGTTTGATATAGGAGGCGTACAGCCCGATATAAAAACGGATGGACTACAACCTTCCGTTCCTATAATAGATGCCCTAAATGCAGCCTCTCTGATCTTTAATTACGCTACCTGGCTCCGTAACACACAAACCATTAAAAACCCTGCTGAGACGTTTATTATAACCGATACTGATTTTTTTAATTTCATGCGTTTTATCGAACAAGGGAAATACAATTTTAAAATTGCGGAAGAAGAGAAACTAAAGGAGTTTGAAGAGATCGCTAAAAAGAATAATACCGGAAAGCTTTTTAACAGTAAGTATAAACAGCTTTATGCCGAAGTTGCCGGTTCTAAAAAGGAAATGCTCCTTCAGAATAAAGAACTTATTAAAAAAGCGCTGCAAAATGAAATTGTTTTGCGGTACTATTATAATTCAGGCTTGTTAAAGAATTCACTCACAACAGATGCTGAAGTGATAAGAGCGAAGGGACTTTTAGCCAATCAGAAGGAATATTCCGGCATTTTAAATAAAAAGTAACATACGGATAGAAATAAAAAACGCCTCGTTCTTTTTCAAGAACGAGGCGTTTTTTTATACTAATTTTATTGGTTATGCTTTTGCAAGTTTACCTGTTAAAATTTCAGCATCCACTAAAATTCTACCACAATGCTCACATACAATAATTTTTTTATGTGTACGGATATCCAATTGGCGCTGAGGCGGGATTTTATTGAAACAACCACCACATGCATCACGCTCAACAGTAACAACACCTAAGCCATTCATTACGTTTGAACGGATTCTTTTGTAAGCATTTAACAAACGCTCTTCAATGATTGCTTCTGTGCTTTTTGATTTTTTTATTAACGCTGATTCTTCTTTTTCTGTTTCAGCAACAATTTCATCAAGCTCTTTTCTTTTTATTTTAAGATCTTTCTGACGGCTTGTTAATTCTTCTTCTGATTCTTCAGCAATCGATTTTTTAGAAACGATATTCGCTTTGTATTCTTTGATGCGTTTTTCAGCTAATTGAATTTCAAGGTTCTGGAATTCAATTTCTTTCGTAATAGAATCGTATTCACGGTTATTACGCACTTTACCTTGCTGCGTCTCATATTTTTTAATTAAAGCCTGAGCATCTTTAATTACATTTTTCTTTTCAGCAATCGTTTCATCCAATGTTTTTAACTCTTCGGTGAAGTTACCAATACGGGTTTCTAAACCGGCAACTAAATCCTCAAGATCTCTTACTTCCAAAGGTAATTCACCTCTGATGGTTCTGATCTTATCAATCTTTGAGTCAATTTGTTGTAATTCGAACAACGCTCTCAACTTTTCCTCTACTGAAATTTCGTCAGTTTTAGTTTTTGACATCTTTATAAATATTTAATTGGATTTGTATTAGTTTTTGACATAAAGAGTGCAAATGTACTAAATTTTTTCTTTAAAATGTCATAAAATAATTCGATAGTGAACTGTTCGCTCTCATAATGCCCTATATCAGCAATAATAATGCGGTTTTCCGCATCAAAAAACTGGTGATATTTGAAATCGGCCGTGACAAACACGTCAGCACTATTTTTTACCGCATTTTCAAGCAAAAAGCTGCCCGATCCACCGCAAACTGCAATCTTTTTAACCTTTTTATCTCGCAAAGCAGTATAACGCACACTACCGGCCTTCATCGTAACTTTCAGTGCGTTCAAAAAATCCATTTCGGGTTGTTCGGCAGGCAATTCCCCTATAAGCCCCGCTCCCACCATGCTATTTGAATTGGTGAGCGAAATCAGGTCATAAGCAACCTCTTCATAAGGATGAGCTTCCAAAAGCGATCCAACAACCTGACCCTCAATATTTTGATGAAATATCATTTCAATTCGTACTTCCTTTTCCTGATGCTGTTTTCCCTGTTCACCAACGTAAGGCTGGCTTCCTTTTCCAGCACGAAAAGTTCCGGTTCCGGTAACATTAAAACTGCATTCATCATAATTCCCAATATTTCCTGCACCCGCACTAAATAAAGCCGCACGAACATGATCCGCTTTTTCTTCCGGACAAAACGTAACGAGTTTTTTTAACCCGTTTTTTTGCGGTGCCAATATCCTGCAATTAATCAATCCCAGCTTTTCGGCAATTTTAGCATTTACACCGTTGTGAACATTGTCCAGGTTGGTATGAGCGGCATAAATAGCAATATTATTTTTAATGGCCTTGATGATAACCCTTTCTACATAGTTTTTCCCATTGAATTTTTTTAAACCTGAAAACACAATTGGGTGATGGGCAATTATCAGATTACAACCGCTCACAATAGCCTCATCTACAACCGCTTCTGTACTATCCAAACAGATAAGCGCAGCTGTTATTTCCATATCTTTTTCACCGCAGATCAATCCGGAGTTATCATAATTTTCCTGGTAAGCCAGGGGTGCATATTCTTCTAAATAATCTGTTATTTCCTTTAATTTCATACTTGCACAATTATAATTTTCACGAAAATAGCAAATTTAAAGATCTTCTTCGGCAGAAACTGCAATTCTAAACTACAGCTGCTTCTTTCCGATTTTATTCTCGAATTTTAATCCTTTACAGGCATAAATTTTTCCGTTGTTCAAAAAATAACGTCAATTTCACCCATTCTTCACATTAGATTTATAAATTTACCGCTGTTAAAAAAATTGCTTTGGGAAAACATACCCTTAAAATAGAATATGATTATGATTTTGTGCTGATTGGAATTTCTTCTCACGAAAAAGATTACCGTCTGTGCTGGGCATTGAACAACCTATTCGGGATTGACCTGACTAAAACGAGTTCACTTGAAATAAAATCGAAGAAAGAAGTGACCCCTTCCTTTTTTTCATTATTCAATTATGAAAATCCGGATGAATTTGTGGAATACTTTGTAATCGCGAATCTGAGTGAAAACAAACTTTTCGGGTCAGATGAAAATACACTATTCAGCAAAGGCGCACGAGGACCACATTCTACAGAGCACGGCATATTGATACCTGAACACAAGCAGATGAACTATTTTTTTGTGATCAGGGGAGAAATAGAAGAACAGCAAACGGAAGAAATAATAAAAAAAATAAAAGAAATTGATTTAGTATTAACTGCTGTACGTATTGATGTAGCTGAACTTAAATCAAAAACAAACCTGGTTTTTTAAACGGTATAAAGTTAAAAATTGACAACCATTTTTTTGAAAAAATAAAAATATGAAAAGAACAAAAATTGTAGCTACCCTAGGCCCTGCATCATCATCAGTGGAAGTGATAGAAGATATGATAAAAGCCGGTGCAAACGTTTTCCGTATAAATTTTTCGCACGGTTCCTATGAAAATGTGCTTGAACAGATTAAAAACATTCGGCTTGCAAATAAACATTTGGGCGCTCACGCTGCTATACTGGCCGATTTGCAGGGTCCGAAACTCCGCATCGGTACTGTCGAAAACAATGGTGTAGAGCTTATTGCGGGTAACGAAATTACCATCACCACAAATGAGTGTATAGGAACAGCAGAACGTATTTACATTACTTATCCGCAGTTTCCAAAGGATGTGAGAGTGGGTGAAAACATTTTGATTGATGATGGTAAATTACTGCTTACAGTAACTGCCACTAACGGAAAAGATGAAGTAAAAGCTGTTGTTAGTCATGGCGGCATTTTATCATCGAAAAAAGGAGTGAATCTTCCAAATACAAAAATATCCCTTCCTTGTTTAACAGAAAAAGATTTAAAGGATTTGGATTTTGCACTAACTCAAAACGTTGACTGGGTGGGGCTTTCCTTCGTACGTTCTGCCGCAGATATTATTGAGTTAAAATACATTATACAAAATTTTAGTCCGAGTGTAAACGCAAAAGTGGTGGCTAAAATTGAGAAGCCGGAAGCAATTGTGGATATTGATAATATCATTAAAGAAACAGATGCCATTATGGTGGCCCGTGGTGATTTGGGAGTAGAAGTGCCCATGCAGGAAGTACCCGTGATTCAAAAAATGCTGGTACGTAAATGCCTTGAAGAATCAAAGCCTGTTATCATTGCTACGCAAATGATGGAGAGTATGATAACAAACATCAGCCCTTCACGTGCGGAAGTAAACGATGTGGCCAACAGTGTAATGGATGGTGCGGATGCTGTGATGCTTAGCGCTGAAACATCCGTTGGTAACCACCCGGCAAAAGTGGTGGAAGCAATGACAAAAATCATTGAACACGTTGAAATGGAAAGCCATATTTATAACCGCGACAATGCAGCACCTGAAGTAGATCTGCACAATGACCGTTTTATCTCCGATTCCATTTGTTATACTGCTGCAAAAATGGCGCAGCGCACAAAAGCCGTAGCCATTATCACTATGACGCATTCGGGATATACCGCTTTTAAGCTGGCAAGTCACCGGCCAAAGGCAAATGTATATGTGTTTACGGACAACTATCAAATTCTTACCACATTAAGCCTGGTGTGGGGTGTTCAGGGCTTTTATTACGACAAAAGCATAAGTACAGATCACACCATTGCCGACATTAAATTTATTTTGAAAAAGAACGGGTTTATTAAAATCGGTGAACTGATTGTAAACATTGCGAGTGTGCCCTTGGCAGAAAAAGGAAAATCAAATATGGTTAAACTAAGTGCTGTAGAATAAGCAGGTTACGGATAAACGAATGGTTACGAGTTTACAAAATGATGATTTTCCAATAATTAACTATTCAAAATGACGATTATTGGTGTCTTATAAAATTAAATATTCTATTTACTTTATATGCCTCTGTTTCGTAAATTCGTAACCATCCGTTTATTTGTAACCGTAAATAATTCGTTTATCCGTAACCATAAAACATGAAAAAAATATATCACCTCAGTTCTTGTTCTACCTGTGCACGTATAATCAACGAGCTGGATTTAAAAAATAAAAAATTTGAATTCCAGGATATAAAAACAGAAAAAATCACTCCGGCCCAGCTGGTTGAAATGAAAAAAATGGCAGGGAGCTATGAGGCGCTGTTCAGCCGCGTTGCCCTTAAATACCGTGCCTTAGGACTCGACAAACAAAAGCTCACGGAGGATGATTACAAAAAACACATCCTGGAAGAATATACTTTTCTTAAACGCCCTGTTATTGTTATTGGCGACAAAATATTTATAGGTAATTCTAAAAATAATATCAGCGCTGTTAAAGCTGAATTATAGATAACGGAAAAAAGGAAGATCCGCAGGGAAGAGCTTATGAATAAAACCTTACAGGCACACGCAGCATTATTAATTGTAAACTTAATTTACGGTACTAATTATTCCATCGCTAAAGAAGTGATGCCTGCTTACGTTCACCCTTTTGCGTTTGTTTTGATGCGCGTGAGCGGTGCAATGGTATTGTTCTGGCTGGTGAGCGCCTTATTTATTAAAGAAAAAATAGACTATAAAGATCTCCCGCGTTTCGCTCTGCTGGCAGTATGCGGAGTAGCAGTAAATCAATTGCTATTTCTGAAAGGGCTGAGTTTAACTACGCCCATCAATGCTTCGATAATAATGGTATCAAATCCCATTGTAGTAATGCTGGTTGCTGCAGTGGTTTTAAAAGAAAGAATTTCCTTCGGTAAAATTGCCGGCATTGCCATCGGTATTGCCGGAGCATTGCTGTTGCTGCTGTTCAATAAATCATTTTCCTTTGGTTCAGAAACAATTACCGGTGATGCGATGATACTCGTGAACTCCTTATCCTGGGCAGCTTACATCATCTTGGTTAAACCTTTAATGCAAAAGTACAACACGTTTACAATTGTAAAATGGGTGTTTCTGTTTGGCTTTTTTTACGTATTACCGTTCGGTTATTCTGAAATCCAACAAGTCGATTGGAAAGCAATGCCCTCAGCTATATGGTGGGATATCGCCTTTGTTGTTTTAGGAAGCACTTTTTTTGCTTATATACTGAACACCTACGCACTGAGGGCATTGAGCCCCGCAGTGGTAAGTATTTATATTTATCTGCAACCCTTTTTAGCAACGCTTATTGCAATATTTTATTACCACAATGATGAGCTAGATACCCGAAAAATTATATCCGGAATCCTTATCATTATTGGCGTTTACTTGGTAAGCCGACCGGCAAAAAAAATTGAATTAAAAAATTAGAGTTTGTTTAAATTTTATAAAAAAACTCTACTGGTACGAATCATCCCACATATTTCGACAAGCTCAATATGACCGCAAGCCGCCTTCTGAGCTTAGTCGAAGACTTTGGGAAGCAACAAAAAAATCAATGAAATTTAACTCTCAAGTGAAATTATTCCATTGATACTCGTACTAAATGGTAACCCTTAAACCAATGCCGCTTTTGATTCCAACGCTGGTACTCGTACCCAATTCCGGTATATTCATATAATTTACGAAGGGACGTGCCTCATAAAAAAAATGCATCTGCTTAAAAAATGGTCTTTTATTACCTACCCGAAAATCAACGCCTATAGGTAAATAAGCTGCACCTCCTATATTGGCTTTATTTACAGCTGTCTCATAACGACACGCACTCCCATTATTACCGCCATAACCACCACCTGAAGATGAATTATAGGAGGAAGTTGTGTAAGAATATTCACAATAATTAACACTTGTTGATGCTTTTATCGAGGAACCGAATTCTATACCAATACCAGCAAACATAGACCATCTGGCCAAAGGATTGGTTCTGTATATGGCCGAAATGTCAACACGTATCTGCTGAGTAGAATAATTCATACTGTAATTTCTATAGGTTACTGAATCAACATATTCTGTCTGCCCTGTTTGGCTTGAAGTTAATGTATCAAATCGTTTCGTATCTGTTTTATTTACATAATTGTACATTTCCATCCCCGAATAGGATACCCCAAGGCGCAGTTCCGTATGAGAACTGGCTGCACCATCCTTATCTGTTTTAACAATTCCAACATTTGCATTGAATGATGTGCCAAGTGAGGCACTATACCCTCCTGAAGAAGAATACCCGGTCATATTTTCATTTAACAATATTGATTGCGGATACAGCTTTTGAAAATCACTCAAGGATGCTACAGGGCTATTCTGAAAAATAAATCCCGGCATTACACTGGCAGATGCTATTTTGATTTTTCTTCCGGACGTTCCGGTATTTTCCGGTGTAGTTCCATTTTGGCCAAAAGCCGTAAATACAACACAGGTAAGTGCTGCGAATGTTACTTTTAATTTTGTCATAGATTTTGATTTAGTGGTTAATAATATAAAGACATATTTGCCTGTTGCCAACGCAAATTAAAAGGAACATATTGTACTTACTTAAGTAAAATTATTAAGTGGCGGTTTTTGACCTGTGAGTGGCGGTTTCTCTTTTCAGAAGTTGCATCAACCTCCTGCTTACAAATTTTTTGTACCTTTGTAAACATTAAAAATGAGAGGGAGCAAGTAGTGCTTCCTAATCTAAAAACTAAGGAGAAAATAACATGAGTATCACGAAAGAACAGGTTTTAGAAGCTTTAAAAAATGTAGAGGATCCGGATTTAAAGAAGGATTTGGTTACACTTGGTATGATAAAAGATCTGGAAGTGAACGGCAAAGATGTAAGCTTTACAGTTGTACTTACAACACCTGCCTGTCCGATGAAAGAAATGATTCACAAAGCATGTGTGAATGCAGTGTTACATTTTATAGACAAGGAAGCAAATGTAAATGTGACAATGACTTCAAACGTTTCTTCGCGCAACAATAGCGGGCCTTTGCTGCCTAACGTTAAAAACATTATAGGTGTTGCATCCGGCAAGGGTGGCGTTGGAAAATCAACCGTTGCATCCAACCTGGCACTGGCACTTGCAAAAACAGGTGCTTCTGTTGGCTTGGTTGACGCTGATATATATGGACCTTCACAAACAATTATGTTTGATGTGGTGCATGAAAAGCCAATGATCAAAGTAATTGACGGTAAAAATAAAATTATCCCTGTGGAAAGCTATGGCGTGAAGCTATTGTCCATTGGCTTTTTCGCAGATACCTCACAAGCTATTGTTTGGCGCGGGCCTATGGCTTCAAAAGCACTGGTACAAATGTTTTCCGATGCCGACTGGGGTGAATTGGATTACATGATCATCGATTTACCTCCGGGTACTGGTGATATACACTTGTCATTAGTGGGCGCTGTACCCTTGAATGGAGTAGTGATTGTAAGTACACCTCAACAGGTTGCGTTAGCGGATGCTAAAAAAGGAGTCGGCATGTTCCAATTACCATCTATCAATGTGCCTGTTTTAGGTATTGTTGAGAACATGTCCTATTTTACACCACCTGAATTACCTGATAATAAATATTATATTTTTGGTAAGGATGGAGCAAAAAAACTGGCAGAAGAATTAGGGGTTCCTTTATTGGGCGAAATACCTTTGGTACAAAGTATTTGTGAAGCTGGTGATGCCGGACGCCCGGCAGTAATGCAGGACACCACACCACAGGCTATTGCATTTATGCAAATGGCAGCTAAAGTAGCACAGCAATTATCAATTCAAAATTCAAAAATTCCTGTTGCGCAAACAGCAGATGTTAAATGGTAAAAAACTGAACCTGAATACGCGTGTATACTATGCTTCGTAAAAAAAACATACTCATTATTTTAAGCTTCCTCACCTTTCTTTCAATAGAAGGATGGGGACGCTCATTTAATGGCACAACTATCAGCAAAAACAACGCTGCACCTGTTATTTCGCAACCTTCACAAAACGTTGATGACGCGGAGAGCAACTCCATAACAGGCACCATACCCTCTCTAAAATTAACGGAAAGTAACCCTGCTGATTTCCAAAATTTAAAGAACAACAAAAAAGCCTTATTGTTCTTTTTTTCAAACCGCTTAACTCCATCACTGCCTTGTTACAAGGCCTATTGCAGCAAACGAACAAACAACATTAACAGCTCTCCCCACTATATTATTTTCAGAAGTTTACTGATCTGATTTTTTTTAAAACCGGCCTAACAGGCATTGTTGTTGCGTTTCACAAAAATGGTTACTAGTGTGCCCATATGCTTCCTGTGTTGCGTACTTTAAAAAAAATTATCATACAACTAACCGATAATATGGAAAATACAGAAAATAATTTCAAAGGAAAGGGTGGCGGTATTGGCACCATTGTTTTATTCACAGCAATAGTTATTGCACTGCTTGTGACAATAAAACTTTTCATAAACTAATTAAGCCAAAACCAACAGTTACAGGTATTCTGCACCTGTTACACAAACAGTATAAAGAATACCTGTAACTAATAATTCAAAAAACAAAGCTATATATGAATCCATTGTTTCAAACACTTATACAATCAGCCATCCATACAGGCAAAAAAAGCAATCCGAAATACCCGCCCAACCGGAAGGACCTGTATATCCTCAAAAAACAGTTTAGAAGGGAGGTATCAGGTGTCTTCATGATTCTGCTTGGTGTTTTATCAGCCGGGTTCGGCTTAAAGGGTTTCTTATTGCCAAATGGTTTTATTGATGGGGGTGTTACCGGTATTTCCCTTTTAGTTTCGAAAATAACCAGTATACCATTACCATGGCTTATTGTTATCATTAACCTGCCTTTTATCTTTTTAGGATACAGACACATCGACAGAATGTTTGCATTAAAAACGCTGGGAGCTATTGTTTGTCTGGGACTGTGTTTATTTTTCGTTTCCTACCCAATTATAACGGCCGATAAATTGTTGGTATCCATATTTGGCGGATTTTTTCTCGGAGCCGGAATAGGACTTACTATGCGGGGCGGAGGAGTAATTGACGGAACAGAAGTACTTGCGCTTACCATCAGCCGTAAAACATCTGTTTCTATTGGTGATTTAATTCTCATTATTAACATAATTATATTTTCTGTTGCAGCCTTTGTGCTTTCTATAGAAACTGCCCTATATTCAATCCTCACCTATTTTTCTGCCTCTAAAACACTGGATTTCATTGTTTCAGGAATCGAAGAGCACACAGGGGTGACTATTATTTCGGATTACAGTGAAGCACTCAGAAAAATGATCACCGAAAAGCTAGGAACCGGAATTACCATATACCAGGGTAAACGTGGGTTTGGAAACAGAGGTCACCAGCTAAATCAAACAGATATTCTTTTTACGGTTGTTACCAGGCTGGAAGTATCCAAATTAACCTCTGAGATCGAAAAAATTGATCCGAAAGCATTTGTGATCATGAATAGTATTAATGATACCAAAGGAGGGATGATTAAGAAAAAACCGTTGCATTAAATTAAAGTAGTATTGATTGTGGTATAAATATTGATCTGTTAATTAAAAACAATAGTATGAAAACAATTTTCAATCCGGGCAGTTATCAAAAAAACATCAGTCTGGCATTACTGCTGATACGGCTTGCTGCAGGGGCTTTTATGCTCACACATGGTTGGAGTAAACTGGAAAAGGCTTTTGGAACAGAGCCAATTCAGTTTTCCGATCCGCTGGGTATTGGTGTTACTGCATCCTGGGCACTTACCGTTTTTGCCGAGTTTTTTTGTTCCTTTCTTCTGTTAATAGGCTTAACAACAAGGCTTGCCACAATCCCATTAATGATTACTATGATAGTGGCTGCGTTTATTGTGCATGGCGATGATCCCTTTGGAAAGAAAGAACTCGCTTTATTTTATCTGCTAGTGTACATTGCACTCGCAATTGCAGGAGCAGGGCGTTACTCTGCAGACAACTGGGTGTTCAACAGATTAAATCAGCGCAGAAAAAGATAAGCAGTCAGTAAAGAAATCAAATTTAAAACGCCAGAAAACCTATACCAATATGGAAGTTAATTAGCTGGTGCCGCAGTATGCGAAAAGCAACTTGTGATTTAAAATCCTCTTCAATAGTTGATGAACCATAATAATCGTTAGAAGCGTCCAGCTGGCCTACCAGTCCGCCAACTGCAAACCCCACACGGGTACCCATATCAATCACTATTTTGTCAAATAAAATATGCTGACGGCCAAGTGTATAGGTGAACGCAAAATTATTGTACGAGTAATCACCGGTACCATAAGTACCGCTTTTTCCATAACCGTAACTATAAAACGCATCCTTTTTATATGTCAGGCGGCTAAATAACAGTAACAATTCCAGCTTCTGATATTTCCCGACAGGCGCTACATATGCTCTGCCAAAAAATTTAAAACCAATACCCAAATTATACGATTGTAACTGCATAGGAACATTCTCTGGAGACATATAGGTAGCGGAAACATTTTCAACACCTCCCCCATTTGTATTAGGCACCTCCACATAATATGACTCATCCCCTATCACCCCTGTTTTAAAATACTGTCCGGATAAACAAAAATTAGTGCGTTGTTTAATTACATAATCCATATTTAAACAATGTGTTGTATTTATTCCTCCCTCTTTATTTTGGGCCGTTGCAGCAAAGGTTGGCGAAAAATAATTATCATACAATATAACGCATCGCTTGCCCATGTATCCCGGAACCTGCGAAAAACAGGATAGAGATACTACAATGGAAACAGCAGTAATAATAACTTTATAGTTCATAAATGAATTGGATTTAATATCGGTTTTTTAACTTTTAACAAGATTAAATAATGAGCTGTATACAAAAGAGGTAATCAAATCTATATTATCTCTTCCTTTGTTAAAGCGGGTTTCAAACTTTACAATTTCCCCATTTTCAATATTAAACACCATAAAAAAGTATTTATTACGGTATACCCGGCCTTTTTTATTAAAAACCCCGGCCCAGACTACATATTTACTTCCTAATTTATTAATCAGCTCTTTCACCTCTTCGGCACCGGATTCCAATTCATCTGCATTATCACCATGACTAAACCGCTCTACCAGCCAATCATTTAACAATGCATTATTATTATATTTTTCTATATCTGTTTCGGCAATCCCTCTTGTTGTTAACATTTCATAATTCAAATGTAACTGTTCCGCACATTTTTTCTCAATCTCCAATAGCGCAACCTGCTTATCTTCTGATTCAAAATAATTAACTATTTCATCTCTTCCCTCCGCGTTAATTTTCATATAAAAAGGATCGATGAAAATAATGCTTTCAATTTTCAAAGATGCTATTTTGCTCTGCGCTTCCAGCTCCTTCGCTTTACTGATGGCTTTGCGTTCGGAAACGCTTAATATCACCTCTTCTTTTTCCACCCTGTTTGTTAATCCGTGTGTTGCTCTGTAAAAGCTTTCCTCAAATTCCTTTTCTTTTAAAAAGCTTACAAAAGCATATTTTATAAAATTTTCATCTGTATTAATTTCAACTTTTTCCTGTTGTTTTTTAATTTTAGAATATTTACTAACTTCGGCTGTAGTGTCTATATTTATTGCTTTTACAGTATCGCTGTCTTTTAATTCCAATTTTGTTTTTAAAGAAAAATTACCGGGGTACAGGTGATTCGCATTTACCATTTCTGAAAACAAGCTGTCCGTTAGCATCTTTAGCACATAATCGTCTGGGTGGGCTTTATGAGCACGGTAGGTGTATGCAAGAGCAACAGTATTTAATTCCTTTGACGTAAGGTTTTCTAACATATAATACAACCGCTGTGACTCCCCTTCAATCCCGGAATAATCCGGGATTTTATATTCTTTGGATGAAAGCTCTGAATCGTTTTTTTCTTTATTAAACAGATTGCGATCTTCCGTTGACTTGTTAACAGTGATGTTATACAATGCCCTTGCTATTGTTTTTTTTAAATAAACGTTATCCGGATATTTCTCTAATAAAATATAGGATGCATAAATCGCATTTACATAATCCCTGTCCAGTAAATACAAACGGCATATTTCAAAACGCGCGGTTTCTCTGCATTTTTTAAATTGCTCTTCTGACAATAAATATTTTTTTCGGCCTGCTTCGTCATTTACTTTTAGCTGCGCTTCAATTGCAGCGCGTCTTTTACGAATATTGGGGTGTGTGCTTTTTGAATCGTCATAATCATCATTTGATTTCACTTCCGATGTTTTCTTTAAAAAAACGGTATCCGGTAAAATCAGGAAACGATCCTCAAAAAAAGATTTTTTAAAATCCACCAATTCAAAAGGCAGATAGGAATACTGCAATACATCAAAAGCACCGTTTACCGTTTTTACACTGTAATTGGTTTGTCTCAGCATATTCAAACCTTCAACATCCGCTTCCGACTCATTCTCCTGCGAAAAACGATATTTAGCAAGGTTCCGGGTTTCATAGGATCCTTCATCATAATCACTGGTACCATTATCAAGCCGTGTACGTTCAACATATGCATTCACCGAATGCTTTTTTACAATATGAGTAATTTCGTGTGCTAATACAAAAGCAAGTTGTGCTTCATTTTCAAGCTGAGCAAGCAAACCAACATTAATAAAAATAAAGCCGCCATCAAACGCATGGGCATTTACTTCCGGAGATTTAGTAACATAGAAGTGAAACTTCTTACGCAATTCGGGATCGTTTTTCAAAACTTCATCAGCAACTTTATTAACGTATTCTCCTAAAGGGTCATTAATCAGTACACTTCCGCTCAACAATAAATTGTTTAACACATAATTACTTGAAATAATAAACTGCTGTTTCGCCATACGATCCTTCCCATAACCATTTTTTGAAAGGTCTTCCTTGGACAAAGCCCTGGCGGTCTTCAGAAACTCTGCAGGTAAAGTGCCTGTTGATTTCAATGGTGTGTAATCAGCGGAAAACTGCGCTTTTGCACCCATAGTAAACATCAGCAGCGTGCAAAAAAATAGGACTTTTACAAATGATACTTTAAGCATTTCAATAGATTTTTATGAAAAGTTAAATATATGGAAATATTCAATTTGCAGAAATAATTATTGCGAAGCTCAAAACGTGTGCTGCTATTTGCTTTTAATTATGTCGTTAAATCTTTATTATTTCCTTGTTATTAAAATAAGGCCGCCCTTCATTCATATCTCCATAAGCATAACTAATTATTATTATCTTTGTGCCCGAATTTAAAAGGTTATATAAATAAAAAATGGATAAAAATTCAATTTTCGGTCTTCTAATAATTGGTGCTATATTAATTGGCTGGATGTTTCTTACAAAGCCTTCTCCTGAAGAGCTTGCAAAACAGCAACAACAGCACGATTCTATTGTTCACTTCCAGGAGCAGGCAGAACAGGCTAAAGCGATTTCTAAACAACCAGCCGGCAATCAAACCATTGCTGCGGGACCAACTGATTCAGCAAGTGTTGCAAACGATTCTGTACTATCCATTCTAAAAAAACAAGCGTATGGTGATTTTGCTGAAGCATCAACGGGTGAAAACAAAACAATTACTATTGAAAATGAAGTAATGAAAGTGTCTGTTTTCAGCAAAGGCGGCCGTATTGCTTCTGTTCAATTAAAAAACTACAAAACATTTGACAACAAACCGCTCATTTTATTTAATGCTGATTCATCAACACAAAACATCAAATTTACAGCCTATTCAAAAGAGTTTACAACAGACTCATTGTATTTTACTCCTGAAAACGCTGATTTCACAGTAACCGGAACAGCCACAAAAAGCCTTGCTATGCGCTTGTATGCTGGCAGTAAAGCTAAATACCTGGAATATGTTTATACCCTTACCGGAAATGAATACATGATGGGCTTCCGCTTGAATACAGTGGGTCTGAACGATATTATTGCCGCAGGCAATAACGCTTTAACATTAAACTGGAGCATGAAAACTCCTATGCTGGAGCAGAACAAACAAACACAACAGGCAGCTTCTACCATCTATTTCAAATACCCGACAGAAAATGTAGATAAGATCAGTGAATCGGATGAAGAGAAAAAACCGTTTGAAGCAGCTGTTAAATGGATTGGTTTTAAACAGCAGTTTTTTACTTCGGTATTAATTGCCGATGAAGCATTTGATAAAGCAGGGGAGATTGAAACCAGCGCTGAAAACGGTTCTGCCAAATACGTAAAACGGTATGCCGCTGCTTTAACTATACCTTACAAGCATTTAGCTTCCGAAACATTTGGGATGCGTTTTTATTTTGGTCCTAACCACTTTAAAACACTTAAGCATTATGATCTGGATCTGGAAAAACAAATCAACCTGGGCTGGAAAATATTTGGCTGGCTGAACCGCCTTTTAACAATACCAATTTTCACTTTTCTTAGCAGTTTTAATATGAGTTATGGTATCATCATTCTTATTTTAACCATCATTCTTAAACTATTACTGTTACCAATAGCATACAAAACAGTATTGTCTTCAGCAAAAATGCGTGTGCTTAAACCGGAGATTGATGAGTTGAATGAAAAGCATAAGAATGACGACCCGATGAAAAAGCAACAGGCTACAATGGCGCTATACAAGCAGGCTGGCGTTAATCCGATGGCTGGTTGTATTCCGGTATTATTGCAGATGCCTATTTTGATTGCTCTATTCAGCTTTTTCCCTGCATCCATTGAGCTGCGCCAGGAGTCGTTCCTTTGGGCACATGATTTATCAACTTATGATTCAGTATACAACTTTGGTTTTGCAGTGCCTTGGTATGGTGATCACGTGAGTTTATTTGCCTTGTTAATGACGGGTTCTACGCTTTTATACACCTGGAGCAACAGCCAGTTGATGGGTTCGTCAAATCAAATGCCGGGTATGAAGTGGATGATGTACCTGATGCCGATCTTATTCCTTGGTTTTTTAAATAACTATTCAGCAGGCTTAAGCTGGTATTATTTCCTTGCCAACATGATCACTTTCGGGCAGACCTGGGTAATGCAGAAATATGTGATTGATGCGGATGCTTTACATGCCAAAATACAGGAGAATAAAAAGAAACCTGTTAAAGTATCTATGTTTCAGCAGCGTTTGGAGCAAATGACAAAAGAGCGTCAGAATCAGATCAGCCAAAAGAAAAAATAGTATTTTTAAAAAATTCCAACTAGTACTTACTACTTAGAATTTAAACCATTAGAATTTAAAAAAATGAAATTTCACAAAGAAGGTATTCCCTCACTGATCATCACAATAATTGTGGTATCCATTATCAATTTTGTAACCTGGAAGTTCTTTTATTCTATTCCGGTAATTGTATGGCTGGGGTATCTTTTATCGCTTTTTTTACTGGTTACTATTATCCAGTTTTTCCGCAATCCAACCCGCGGTATCATCATTAACGAAAACCATATTATTGCGCCCGCAGACGGCAAAGTGGTTGTTATTGAGGAAGTTACAGAAACGGAATACTTTAAGGATAAACGCCTTCAAATTTCCATATTTATGTCACCTATCAATGTGCACATTAACCGTTACCCGATTAGTGGCATTGTGAAGTATTCAAAATATCACCCAGGGTTATTTCTGGTTGCCTGGCATCCAAAATCATCAACGGATAATGAGCGTACAACCATTGTAGTGGAGCATAAAAACGGGCAATCTGTGTTGTTTCGCCAAATTGCAGGGGCTTTAGCCAGACGTATTGTTAATTACTCCAAAGAAGGAGATAAAGCGTTACAAGGCGATGAATTTGGCTTTATTAAGTTCGGATCAAGAGTGGATTTACTATTACCGTTAAACGTGAAAGTAAAGGTAAATCTGGAGCAGACCGTACGTGGCCGCGAAACCGTTATTGCTACTTTCGAGTAGTAAACTAACAATTTTGTCCCCCAAAGTGGCTTGGATATAATAATTTGGTATCTTTGTTGTTATATAAAAAGAAATTAATCACTAAAAACTATACAAAATGAAAAAATTATTTTTGTTGATCGCGTTTACTGGAATTGTTGGTGCTTCTTCTGCACTTTCTGTTGCATCTTTATCTAAAGCAACTGTTATTAATGCAGGTGGCGAAGAGAAAAAAGACGAAAAAAAGAAATGTGATAAAGACAAAGCTTGCTGCAAAAAAGATGCTGGCGCAAAAGCTTGCTCAGGAGCTGGTGAACCAAAAGCAGAAACAAAAGCTTGCTCTGGTGAAATGAAAGGTAAATCATGCTGCAAAGGAAAAACAACTGCAGCTGCTTCACCATCAACTGTTCCATCATCTACAACTGTTGAAGCGAAGTAATCAGTTTTACACCGTTATTAAAAAGCCTTTCTTCTATATGAAGAAAGGCTTTTTTGTTTTTGAATGTGCCTCGTCCTGAAATAAGTTGACACAAACTTGAACTTATATGAGAACAACAAGTTTTCTTTCGGAACGCCAAATCAAATGGATTTTGTTAATGGCGCGTTTGCCGGAAAAGGTATCGGGGGCGTTTTACCCTGAAATAAACCTAACAGGTTTTAAAAACCTGTCAGGTTGTGCTCTTTCACAATAAATTAATATTTCCCTCTTGGTGGTGCCGGAGGCGCTGTAGGAGGCGCAACTTCTGCCTTTTTATCAGTATCCTCAAGGCCTTCACAATCCACGCATTCGAGCCCTTGCTTCGTCATAACCCATTTGCGGTTCACCATATCGCTATCTAAAGTTTCATTGATATTATCAATATCAAACAATATATTCTCCATGCGTTTACTTAAAAACACCACTTTATTCACCGGTACTTTTAATACCAGCCGCACTTCCTGTGCCCGCAGCTTATCCGAACCATCAATATCAAAATAGCTGTTGAACTCCAGCAGCGAATCTGTTTGAGCAATGGAATAACGAATGTTTTTCGCGCGATAGGCCGCTTCTTTTTTATCGAAACCATTAGCCGTTTTAATCGCTACCAGCTCAAAGCTATCGGTAGCACTGGCCACTATATTAAGCGTAGGGTAGCCCAGGCGGAATTTATTATCATCCTTTGAAATCATGGTCCAGTCTCCAAAATGAACATTCCGGTGGTGGTGGTACGTAATCTCCTCTTCCTCTTCAACCGGCATAGGTTTCAAATCAAGAAAAAGTACTTTTTCTTTGGGTTGAACAAGGTCGATATTTTGCTTGGTAGTAGCCTGTTCTGAAAAATCAGCCCCTAATTGAATTCCAACGTAAATGATCAGCCCTAAACCGCATAACCACAAAATATTGGCTGCATATTTAACCACCCTATTTTTTTGCTTGAAGCCAAACAGGTATTTAATTCCACCATAAATCATTGATAACAAAGGGATTCCAACAAACAGCATCAACCCTATGACCAGGTAATGAGTAGGCAGATCGCTTGGAAAAACTGCCGAACTCAATTCATACAACGAAAAATGAATTTTGCTGCCCGGGGAATCAAAAATGGAAATTGTTCCACGTCCGAAAAGCGTTGCCAATAGAGCTATGGTTAACACTACACCAAAGAAAATCAGCAAAAACGCAAATACTTTCCCGAAAATTCTAAAAACATTGAATAGCAGCTGTTTAATTAAATCAGCCAGCTTTTGTGCAGACGACTTTATACGCGCCTTATTTTCAGGCGATTGCACATCATCTCCAAAATCTTTCATCCGTTTTTTAAAGTCCTGAAATTCTTCATTCACTGCTTTTCCGATGTTGTTCACATCTACCTTTTCACCACGCATTTCCAATTTTTCAGCAGTTGTTTTCGCTTTAGGGATAATGATGCATAAAATGATGTAAATCAACAAGCTGGCACCAAATGCAAAGAAACTAATCACAAAAGCTGCGCGCAGCCAAAGCGGGTCCAAATCAAAATAATTGGCAATACCGGAACATACACCACCGAGTATTTTTTCATCCGGATCACGGAATACGCGCCTCCTTCTTCCTGAAAATGAACCGGTTGACTCCGCTTTTGCCTGGTTATTGCTGTTAGTATCCTCTTTAGCACCTTCACCGGCAAACTCTTCCGGCTTACCCATCACCGTAATTACACTTTCCACGTCAGCCCTTATTACGGCCTGTTTGTTAGCGTTTACTTTGCCTTGGAGCATTTCCGCAATGCGCGATTCAATATCATGCATGATCTCATCGCAGCCTTCAGAATTTTTAAAATAGCTTTTGATGGTCGCCAGATAATTATTTAATTTTTCATAAGCATCCTCTTCAATGTGAAAAATTATGCCGCTTAAGTTCATTGTTATGGTACGTTTCATATCTTTTGGTTTTATGAGTGCTTGTTAAATTGCTTGTTAGGTTACGGATAAACGAATTGTTACGAATTTGACTGGTTACGGATAAACGAATTAGTACGAATTTTCGAAACTCTATTTGTTAATTGCCTTGCCTAAAATTTTTTAATTGTTTTTATTATTGCCAACTGCCTAATTGCCTACTGCTCAATTTTTTTCTCCGTTGTTTGATTTACAGAGGCTACCAGCTCATTCCAGGTGATTTCCAGCTCTTTTAAAAACTGCTCCCCTATTTCTGTCAGCTTGTAATACTTACGTGGAGGGCCGGAGGTAGATTCTTCCCAGCGGTAACTTAACAACCCCTCATTTTTTAACCTCATTAAGAGCGGGTATAGTGTTCCTTCCACCACAATCAATTTTGCATCCTTTAATTTGCTGATGATCTCCGAAGGATAATGATCCCCTCCCGACAGCACCGACAAAATGCAAAACTCAAGAACGCCCTTTTTCATTTGCGCTTTTGTATTTTCAATATTCATCATTTTGTTCTGTTTTTTTATCCGTTGATTTAAACAATCGTTCGTACAATTTAAAATTGATTTCTGATTGACGATGCAAACATAATACAAAATACAGTACCTTGTATCACATAGTACTAAAATAATTTTAAATTGCTGATTATCAGTTCAATTATTTTAATGGAAGTATTAAATTGGATGAGCTTGAAATGGTTTAGGCTGAGTTTAGAAAATTAATGTAGGTTTGCTTATAGAAAAATAAGCAGCTAAATAAAATAGGCTAAACTGATTGTGCCTAGAGAAGTGTGAGATCGCTGTAGGCCAATAAACCGTGCTAAAAACTTCCTAACTCGTTTTAGCTAAAATAAACGCTACCATTAATGCTATATGGGTATAAAAAGGTCTTCTCTGTTTAAGAACAAACATTAACTATATCGCACCATTGTGCGGAACTGAAAGAAGACACAGATCAATTATAAATATTAGAACAATTCGATTACGAAGCTGTCAAGCCACTCGTTCTGCGTAATGTTATAGAAAGTTATGGATAAAGAAGGAATAAAATTATTAGAACAAATAAATAAATCTCTTGTTGAAATAAATATTCGGCAACAAACTTCAGAAATGTTGGAAGAGACAAATAAATTGTTTGAAAAATCAGATAGACGTGTTGAGCATGCAACAAATCAAATCCAAAATACTTTCGACAGAGTTCATGATAAAATCTTTAATTTTAATAATATTTTAATTGGAGCTTTCTTGGTTTTAGGAACATTTCCAAACGATTCGCCATTTGTTAAACTTTGGACAATTCTGTTTCCAATATTGAATATGGCCTTCATGATTTACATTGACATTAGACAAATGGAAATTCATAGATATGCCGCAGGCGAGCAAGAATGGGACGATACACAACGAAAAGAATATGGTCGAAAAATCAAAAATCAAACCCTACTATCTTTATTATCGCTTTTTCTTTCAGTTTGTTGTTTAATTTACTTGATAGTTAAAGTCATTTAAATACTCCGCACAACAGCGACTAAATGTAATTGCTAACCCTAATGTCACTTAGAATTTTTTCTTACGAAAAATTTCTAAATTCGCCACAACAAAACGTTTCGCTTAGCCACAACTGACGTCTAGCTGCCAAACATTACTACAAACCAACATACAACAATACCATGAATTGGATCATCTTAATCATCGCAGGACTTTTTGAAGTGGCCTTTGCTTCCTGCTTAGGAAAGGCAAAAGCAACAACAGGCACCGAAATGTACTTCTGGTATGCAGGTTTTATAGTGTCCCTTAGCATTAGCATGGGACTATTGATTAAAGCAACGCAAACACTGCCTATCGGAACAGCCTATGCTGTATGGACTGGCATTGGAGCGGTTGGAACTGTTTTGATGGGTATTTTTGTATTTAAAGAACCGGTAAATTTTGCGAGAATGTTCTTTATCGTAACACTTATTGGCTCTATTATAGGGTTGAAAGCAGTTTCCTGATAGAATTCGCTCTGGTTACCGGACTATTCAGAAAAACATCAAAATTATCTTTTTCAATAAAAAATCCGTAAATTGGCTGTACTGTAATTTTAAGAATTCAATACATGCGACTATTTACACCATCCATAGCCCTATTTTTGGGCATCCTACTAAGTACTTCCGGAACCTTTGCCCAACAAATTGATGCAGAATATAAAGTGTCGCAAACACACTTTACAATGCCTGCTACAGCCAAACCTGGGGATTATATGGAGAAAACGGTTATTATCAAAATAAAACCACAATACCGCGCTGTTTGTTTGTCCGATAAAATCAATCACCCACTGTTTAACCAACTCTATACCAGCATTGGCGGTAAAGAATTGCAAAAAAAATTCCCGCATACTAAAGCTCCGGAACGCTTGATGAATGGACGTGGAGAAACCTTAACCGATTTAACACTAATCTATGAATTCAGTTACACATCAGATGCAGCGCTGGAAAAGGTGATCAGCAAATTTATTGCTTTACAATTGTTTGAATATGCCGAACCGCATTACCTTCCACGTTTGTGTTATACACCCAATGATCCGAGCTTGTCCACGCAGTACACCATTACAAAAATACAAGCGGAAGCAGCCTGGGGAGTCAATACCACCACCGCGCGTGGCGACACGAATGTGGTGATCGGCATTACGGATACCGGTGTAGAGCCGAATCATCCTGATCTGAAAAATAACATCAAACATAATTATTCGGACATAGCCGGTGGCGGTGATACAGACAGTGATGGGTATATTGATAATTATTCGGGCTGGGATCTGGGCGAAAATGATAATAATCCAACCTATAATACAAGCCAGCACGGGGTGCACGTTTCAGGCATCGCAGCAGCATCCGTGGATAATGCCATCGGGGTTGCGGGCATTGGCTTTAAATGCAAATTTTTACCGATCAAAATAACGGATGCTGCCGGAGCATTAACAAAATCATACGAAGGCATTACTTACGCTGCTGATCATGGCTGTGCAGTGATCAACTGTTCCTGGGGCGGGCCAACAGCAAGTCAGCTAGGACAGGATGTGGTTAATTATGCGACCATCAATAAAAATGCACTGGTTATAGCTGCTGCAGGCAACAATGGCCTTGATGAGCTGTTTTATCCGGCTGCTTACAAATATGTGATCAGCGTAGCCAATACTAAAAGTGACGACAGGCGCTCTTCTACCTCCAACTTCCATTACTCCGTAGATGTTTGCGCACCCGGTGAAAGCATTAATTCCACTTACCCTACCAATTCATATTCATCACAAACAGGTACTTCTATGTCGGCTCCATGCGTTGCAGGCGCTGCTGCCATTGTTAAATCATTCTATCCTGCTTACACTGCATTACAGATTGGAGAACGTTTAAAAACCACCTGCGACAATATTTACCCCTTAATGGCCCCTAACGTTTTGAACAAACTGGGCAATGGTCGAATAAATTTATTCAAGGCGCTCACACAAACCTTATCCCCTTCGGTGTTAATGACGCAGCAAAATTATACGGATAACAATGACAATACCTTTGTTATTAATGACACCCTTCGTTTATCAGGTGATTTCACCAATTACCTGGGGGCCACCAGCAACCTAACAGCTACCCTGTCTACCACGTCCCCCTACGTAAGTATTCAGGATGCCAGCACTACCCTAGGCGCTGTACCTACGCTTGGTGTGGTTAACAACAATTCGGATCCTTACCAGATTAAAATACTTTCCAGCGCCCCGCAAAACCAGGCAGTACTATTCAAACTTACCTATTCAGACCCTTCCACATCCTATACTGCCTCTGAATTTTTCTACGTAACTGTAAATGTAGATTATATAAACGTGGCTATAAACGATGTGGCTACCAGCATTGCAAGTAACGGACGCATTGGTTATAGCCAGATCAACCAGGGGGGCGGCTTAGGCTTTAATTATATGGATAATGGTACCCTTTTATACGAGGCAGGATTAATGATCGGGATCAATAGCAACCAGGTATCAGATGGAGTGCGTGGCGTTAGTATTACGGATGCTGATTTTCAGTCGGTGTCAGCGGCTAAGAATATTGTACCTGCTGTGTTTTCAGAATTTGATGTGGACGGCACATTCAGAGATGCAACCTCCGTTTCTCCACTGCCTGTAACAGTTCATCACAAGGCCTTTGCCTGGAGTACCGTTGGTAACCGTAAATACGTAATTGTTCAATATACCATTTCCAATACGGGCAATTACCCGCTTACCAATTTATACGCTGGCATATTTGCCGATTGGGATATTGATGTGGCCACGTATGGCTCTAACCGTGCATCATTTGATGCGGCCACTAAAATGGGCTACGCTTATTATTCAGGAAGCGCGGGAACGTATGCAGGTGTAAAATTGCTTACCAGCAGTGCCCCCGTAGTGCATTACGCGATTGACAATATTGCTGGAGGTGCTGGCGGTGCAGATATACTCGGAGGCGATTACTCCACAGCTGAAAAATATTTGACGCTGTCCACTAATCGCGCTAATGCGGGTGTTTCCGGTGCCGGTGGAGATGTGATTGATATTGTTAGTACAGGCCCCTATACGATTGCTGCAGGAGATTCGGTAAAAGTAGCTTTCGCATTGATTGCTGGAGATAATTTAGCCGATATTAAAACCAGCGCTCAGAATGCCCAAATAAAATATGATGGTTTAAATATGACTACTGTAATTACTAATGGCAGTATAGGTGCAGCAAATGGAATGGCCGTTTATCCAAACCCCGCGCATGACCGATCAACCATAGACATTACCCTTGCGGAAGAAGAAAGAGTAGAATTAAAAATTGTTAATTTATTAGGGGAGGAAATTAAAGTAATTACTTCTGAAAAATTACAGGCCGGCCCGCATCGCTTTGTATATGACACTTCTATGCTTGCCAGCGGATTGTATTATTATCAGTTAACTATCGGTACTAAAAAAATGGTGCAGAAATTAATGGTAACCAGAAATTAATTTTGCAATTTTGCAACAGGCAGCAGATCAATTTTAATGCTTTCTGTTAAATTGCGAAATTGTTAAATTGTTTTATATATTTGTATAAATAAAAATTATTGTATGGATTTAAGCGGAATTATTTCAATTGCAGGAATGAGCGGACTTTATAAAGTGGTGGCTCAGACAAAAAACGGTTTAATTGTAGAGTCGTTAACCGATAAAAAACGTGTGCCGGTTTATGCAACCCACAAAGTAAGCACATTAGATGATGTAAGAATCTATTCAACTGGTGATGATGTGCCTTTGAAAGATGTTCTTCAAAAAATTTATGATAAAGAAAAAGGTGCAACCACCATTGATCATAAATCGCCTGACGCTGAACTAAAAAAATATTTCAAAGCAGCTTTTGCTGAATATGATGAAGACAGAGTATATGTTTCAGACATTAAAAAAGTGTTGAACTGGTACAATTCATTGCATAAAGAAGGCTTATTGGATAAAAAAGAAGCGAAAACGGAAGAAGAAAAACCGAAAGACGAAAAAACCAAGCTAAAAGCTGGTGCTGATTCTAAAGCTTCCGCTAAAGGGAAGTTAAAAGAAACAAAACCTAAAGCTGTTAAAACAGCGAGTTCAAAGGTTAAAACACAAGGTGTAAGAAAAACTGGAGTTGCTTAAGCAATTTTTAAAGTTTTGTCAGAAGTTTCAAATTACGCGCCTGTATTCATTTACAGCGCTGTAATTTTGAAACTTTTGTTTTTTATAGCGATAATTTTATTGCCACAAATTTCACGAATTAAAAAGCCGAATAACCTTTTAATTCGTGAAATTTGTGGCATATCCTTTCCTGAAAACGGTGGCTCAAATTTTTATACTCTTAAATTACACTACTAATCCTCCTTATAATGGAAACCAAACACATTGATATTCCTGTTAAACCAGAGCGACATTTTTTACCGAAGGAATTAAGTATTGATTCCTGGAATAAAGTAGAACCATTTTTTAAGGATCTGAAGGAGCGCAGTATCACTTCGGCAAAGCAGCTTCATGAATGGTTACTGAACCGCAGTGAGCTGGAAGCGGTGCTTAACGAGGATATGGCCTGGCGATACATTAAAATGACCTGTGATACGGCAAGCAAGCCGCTGTTGGATTCATTCAACTTTTTTGTCAATGAAATTGAACCATTTGTTGCACCCTACATTAATGAATTAAACAAAAAACTTATTGATTCGCCCTATTTGCAGGAGCTTGATCAGGACAAGTATTACATATACATCCGCGGAATAAAAAATGCACTGGAACTGTACCGTGAGGAAAACATTCCGCTACTTACAAAAATTGCAATTGAATCGCAGAAGCACGGAGCTATTTCCGCGGCTATGACCATAGAATGGCAGGACGAACACATTACATTGCAAAAAGCTGCGAGTTTAATGAAGGACACAGACCGCAGCATCAGGGAAGCAGTATTTTATAAAACACAGGAAAGACGTGAAATTGATAAAGGAGCGCTGAATGATTTATTCACCGGACTGATTGAACTGCGCCACCAGGTGGCCGTTAATGCAGGATTTAAAAATTACCGTGATTATAAACACAATGAGCTGGGTCGTTTTGATTATACAGTTCAGGATTGTTATGATTTTCATACATCCATTGCCGCGGAAGTACTTCCCTTAGCGGAAGCATCTGACCAGGAACGAAAAAGTACATTACAGCTCGATTCCTTAAAACCATGGGATATGGATGTGGATGTGGAAGGCCGGCCGGCATTACAGCCCTTTAAAAATGGCAATGAGTTGATTGATAAATCCATCGATTGTTTTTATTTGGTGCGTCCCGCTTATGGGGAATACCTCGAGATAATGAAAAAAATGGGACATCTGGACCTGGATTCACGTATCGGAAAGGCTCCCGGAGGATATAATTATCCTTTATATGAAATTGGCGTACCTTTTATATTTATGAATTCGGTAGGTACCCACCGCGACCTGGTAACCATGGTGCATGAGGGCGGACACGCGATTCATTCATTTGTTACCCGTGATCTGGAGATTACCGATTTTAAAAGCACTCCATCTGAAGTGGCTGAATTAGCTTCCATGTCGATGGAATTAATTTCAATGGAGCATTGGGAGGTGTTTTTCAACAATACTGAAGAACTGAAACGTGCAAAAAAAGAGCAGCTGGAAAAAGCATTAAAAACGTTGTTATGGATTGCCGCGGTTGATAAATTTCAGCATTGGGTGTATGAAAACCCTACACATTCTGTAGCAGAGCGTATGGCTGCCTGGGAAAATGTTATTGATCAGTTTACCAGCAAAGGGGTTGACTGGACCGGCCTGGCGGAAGTAAAGGCAAGGCTTTGGCAAAACCAGCTGCATATTTTTGAGGTTCCTTTTTATTACATTGAATACGGTATGGCCCAGCTGGGAGCTATTGCTGTATGGCGAAATTACAAGCAAAACCCTGAAAAAGCACTGGATGCCTATGAAGCAGCGTTACGCCTGGGAAATACCAAATCTATTCCTGAAATATATAAAACAGCAGGAATTGAATTTAATTTTTCTCAGAAGTACGTAAAGGAACTTGCTGATTTTGTTAAAAGCGAACTGGAAAACATTTAATTTGATTTTAAACGTTTTTGAAAATATATCGGCTCATCACTTTAAATGAGTAGTAGAGGGCAATTTAGGAGCAAAAACAACGTTTTAAATTTATAGAATAGTAATTTGTTAAGCTTTAAAAAATAAACTAATTCTAAACAGTATGAGACGCCCGCTCCCACAGGAAAACCAAGCCTATTTCCAACATTACATCGATCTGGTAAAAAATGATGATGTATTGCAGGAGCTGAACGATCAATTAGCAGCAGTGCAGCTGCTTATTGCTTCCGTGCCATCCGACAAAGAAGATTTTTCGTACGCACCTCATAAATGGTCTATCAAACAAGTGATCGGCCATTTGGCAGATACGGAGCGGATCATGGCTTACCGAGTGCTGCGTTTTTCACGCAAAGATAAAACCAACTTATCCGGTTTTGATGAAAATACATATGTTGCAAATGCTGATTTTAACAACAGAACCCTGGCCGAGCTGGGACATGAGTTTACAGCGATGCGCTCCGCTAATTTATTACTTTTTAAACATTTGAATGAAGCAACGCTAGATGAAACCGGCTTCGCAAACGGCAGGGAAGCATCTGTTCGTGCAATTTTATTTATGATGGCCGGACATGTTCTTCATCATTTGAATGTTTTAAAAACAAACTATTTAACCGTTGCTTGAATTTATCTTATTTTTAACTCCTTTCAGGAAGGCTTGCATTATTCTACCGTTTTTTGACGTTTCAACCCTTTCAAATTCTGTAAGCTGTTCTCTACGCTATTCCATATAAAAACGCTCCCAAACTCGAAAAAGGGCATCCAGGGCATTCTTTTCCGCCTTCCTATCCCAACAGCCAACCAAAAACCACAGAGTAATTAACAAAAAGCTGGGTTATTAACAATTTACCGTGTGTAAAAGTGTGAATCAGCCTGTTTATTGAAAAAGTATAGGGGCTAACTTTAAACCGAAAACGCAAGGGCTAATCCTATCATAATCAAAATGATAAGCTGGCTGGGCACTTAACAACGGAGTAGAATGAAAAAGAAAATTGTATTTTTTTCTGTGATTACAGTCGTTTGTATGGCCTTAATTTCTAGCTGTGAAAAGGAAAATAAAACGCTGACAGAAATTCAACCATCCCCGGTAGTAGTACCGGAAATACCAGTTACCATCGGACAAACTTATGCTGGCGGTATTGTTTTTTTTGTTGACAGCACCGGTAAACACGGACTAATCGCGGCAAGGAACAACCAAAGCCACACGCTGCCATGGTCCAATGGAAGTAATATTATCACTCATGCACAGGGAATTAATTTGGGCACCGGGCGCGAAAACACTTCTGCTATTGTTTATTTTCAGGGTTCCGGCAGTTATGCTGCCAGTATATGTGATAAGTTAATGGTAAGCGGCTATAGCGATTGGTATTTACCATCTAAAGATGAATTACACCTGCTATATGCAGCTAAAGCAGAAGGTTGGATCTCTGCCGGCTTAGATAACGCATTTTATTGGAGTTCAACAGAAGCATCTGAAAGCGGAGCCTGGTCGCAAAGCTTTAGTAATGGTGCTAACAGCAGTACCGCTAAAAACGGAGAATATTCGGTAAGAGCAATCCGGTCGTTTTAATTATTTATTTCATGGTCATCCTGAACTTGTTTCAGGATCTCGTAGGATGCTGAAATAAATTCAGCATGACTTCTAGCCAGGGACAATAGCAGAATCTTAAGGCCTTTGATATTAAATAATATTGACTTCACGCTCTAAGTCCACGCCATATTTATCCTTTACAGAATCCATTATTTTTTGTGAGAGTTCATAGATCTCACTTCCTTTAGCATTGTTGTAATTTACCAACACCAAAGCCTGCAATTTATGCACCCCCGCATCACCGAATATTTTGCCTTTCCAGCCGCATTGTTCAATCAGCCAGCCAGCAGCCAGCTTCATATTCCCGTTAGCCAGCTCATAACCAACAATGGCAGGAAACTGTTCCTTCAAAGATTTATATTTATCCGCTGTTACTTCAGGATTTTTAAAGAAGCTCCCCGCATTGCCTATTACAGCAGGATCCGGTAACTTACTGCTGCGGATATTACACACCGCTTTACTGATCGCCTGAATACTCAGATTTTTAACACCCATTTCTTCCAACTCTTTTTCAATAGCTCCGTAACTGGTATTAAATACAGGTGTTTTAAGCAATTTGAAAGTTACTGAAATAATGATGAATTGATTTTTTAATTCGCGTTTAAATACACTTTCACGATATCCAAATTTACACTCTGAATTTGAGAACGTATGAAGCGTTTTATCGGCAATATGGAAGGCTTCTAATTCATAAAAGCTGTCTTTTATTTCCACTCCATAAGCACCAATATTCTGCATAGGGCTAGCACCAACGTTTCCCGGAATCAGGGATAAATTTTCAAGACCTGCATAATTATTCTCAATACAGTGCATCACAAACTGATGCCATACTTCACCGGCACCGGATTTAACCAGGTAAAAATCTTTTTCTTCCTTTACAACCGCTATACCTTTCAGATTGTTTTTTAAAACAATCCCGTTAAAATTTTGTGTAAACAACAAGTTGCTGCCACCTCCCAATATTAATTTAGGTAGCCCGGCAAAATCCTTCTCCGAAAGGATTTCACGAATCTCATCAACATTTGAAAATTCGGTATAATACCGCGAAGAAGCATCAATCCCAAATGTATTCAGCTTTTTAAGCGACTGGTTTTCCTGGATAATCATGGTTAAGGGTTACGGATAAACGAATTGTTACGAATTTACGAAGCGCTTATATTTATTAGATGCTGTGGTCAACTCAAATGTGGCAGCAGAATTCAGAGATTAAATATTATATTTTAAAATACACCAAATGGCTCTGAATCCGTCTTTCCAACCGATTTTTTTTCCCTCTTCGTAGGTACGGCCGTAATATGAAATACCTACTTCATAGATCCTGATTTTAGGCACTTTGGCAATCTTAGCAGTTACTTCAGGTTCAAAACCAAAACGTTTTTCTTTTAACTTAATACCCTGAATAATCTCTGTTTTAAATAATTTATAACACGTTTCCATATCTGTCAAATTCAGATTGGTCATGATGTTGGACAAAAACGTTAAAAAATTATTTCCAAGTGTATGCCAGAAGAACAATATACGGTGCGGTTCACCACCAACAAAACGTGAACCATAAACAACATCTGCAAATCCGTTTATAACAGGTTTTAACAGAACATTATATTCCTGGGGATCATATTCCAGATCGGCATCCTGTATTATTAAATATGTTCCGGTTGCTAATGAAATACCTTTGTGCAATGCTGCACCTTTACCCTGGTTGTACTCCTGACTGTATAATACAATGTTGCAGTCCTTGTTATTACTTATATACTCCTTTACCACCGCCTCTGTTCCATCAGTTGAAAAATCATTAACGATGATGATCTCCTTTTGAATATCATTAATCAATGAAACAGCCTTTATCTTATTCAATATAAAATGAATAGTAGGAGCCTCATTATACGCAGGAATAATAATTGATAATTTTTCTTGGGCCATTACTTAACGTTGTTTGTAATCAATTAATATTTCTTCCGTTTGTAAAAAACATCTTTATCTGAATTCAAATATAGACTTTTAATCATTTCTTCTTTTTGAAGATGATAAACTTTTAATCTCTTTCACCAATCTGCTGGCGCCACATAGCATAATACAAACCTTTCTGAATCAACAGTTCATCATGTTTACCCTGTTCAGCAATATGGCCTTTCTCCAGAACAAAAATTTTATCAGCATGCATAATTGTGCTCAAACGATGCGCAATCAGTACAGTTACCTGGCTATTATTCTTTGATAGTTCACGAATTGTTTTACTTATTTCTTCCTCTGTTAAAGAATCCAATGAGGAAGTTGCCTCATCAAACACCAGTAATGAAGGCTTACGCAGCAATGCACGGGCAATAGACAAACGCTGCTTCTCCCCGCCTGACACTTTCACACCACCTTCACCAATCATTGTATCAATTCCTTTGTCTGCTCTGGCTAATAAATTCTGGCAAGCCGCTTTATTCAATACATCCATGCACTCTTCATCAGTCGCATTCGGAGCCACAAACAGCAGGTTTTCTTTTATGCTGCCCGCAAACAATTGTGTATCCTGTGTTACAAAGCCAATTTGTGAACGGAGCTGATCCAGGTCAATTTCCCTGCCGGTTGTTCCGTTATATAATACCGAGCCCTCCTGCGGATGATACAAACCAACAAGTAATTTTACTAATGTGGTTTTCCCGGAACCTGATGGCCCAACAAAGGCAATAGTTTCACCTCTTTGAGTACTGAAAGAAATATTATCCAATGCCTTATTGCTCGCTGTTTGATGCTTAAAGCTTACATTTTGAAATGCCAATTTTTCAACACCTTTCACAGCAACAGGGTGTAAAGGCTTTTCTTCTTTAGGTGTATTTAAAATAGTCTGGAAATTTTCAAGCGATGCTTCTGCCTCTCTGTAAGTATTGATAATATTACCTAATTCCTGTAATGGGCCAAAAATAAAGAATGAGTATATCTGTAAGGAGAACAACTCTCCTAAAGTCATGTGTTCAGAGAAAATAAGGTACAGCAGCAAAAATAAAATACAGCTTCGTAAGGTATTTACAAACGTACCTTGTATAAAACTGATGCTCCGGATATAGCGTACTTTCTTAAGTTCAAGGCCCAATATTTTTATCGTTAATCCATTCAGGCGATTAATCTCCTGATCTGCCAGTCCCAGGCTTTTCACAAGTTCAATGTTTCGCAGCGACTCGGTAGTAGCTCCTGCCAATGCAGTTGTTTCCCCCACAATTTTTTTCTGAATTGTTTTAATCCGCTTACTTAATAAAGAGGTTACAAAGCCCATTAAAGGAACGGTTGCAAAATATACAACCGCGATCAGCCAGTGAATCCTGATAGCATACACCATCACAAACACCACACCAACAAGGGATGTAAATAAAATACTTACAAATGCAAAAATTAATTTCTCTACATCTGTGCGTACTTTCTGAAGCTTACCAAGCGTTTCACCGCTACGTTGATCCTCAAACACCTGGTATGGCAGCTCCAGCGAATATTTCAGACCATCGGAATAAATTTGCGCACCCAGCTTTTGTGTTATTACATTCACATAATAATCCTGGAAATTTTTTGCAATACGCGACATCATTGCAAATCCCATGGATAATAGTATTAATGCCCCCACCCCTTTCAGGTATTCGGTTTTGGTGTAATCGTGAGGATTTGAACCATAGTTGTCAACAAGGTGCTTAAATACCAACGGATCCAGTAAAGAAAACACCTGGTTAATGGAAGCCAATATAAGCGCTAATGCCACAAGGCTTTTATAACGTTTTAAATACTGAATTAATAATTTCATATTTTAAAATAAACTCTAATTTTTGAACACCAATTTTAAACCTTAAAAAACTCCTCACGCCATTTTAAATCTCTCTCCTGACTTTCGAATGTTTTTAAATCTCATCAGAATAAACCGCTTTCACCCTATCCCTAAGGTTATAAGCAGAACTCATTACTTCACCATAAGCGCCTGCCGTGCGTATAGCCACAACATCTCCTCTAAAGGTTTCCGGCAGCGTTACCGCTTTACCAAAACAATCAGAACTTTCACAGATAGGACCTACCACATCGTATTTAAATATTTCGGATTTAGGATTTGGGATTGGGGATTCACTTTTAGAAATATTCTCAATTTTATGATAGGCCTGATATAGCGCAGGACGCATCAGTTCTGTCATACCGGCATCTAAAATTGCAAAGTTGGTATTCACCCCTTTTTTAATATAAACTACTTTCGATATTAATGTTCCGAATTGCGCTGCAATAGCCCTTCCCAGCTCAAAATGCACTTTTTGGTTCGGACGCAGTTCTAAAAAATCGTGGAACAATTTAAAATACGAAGCAAAATCAGGTATCATATTCGCTTCCGGCTCATGGTAATTAACGCCTAATCCCCCACCAACATTGATATTTTCAATGGTTATCTTGCGGATCTCAAACCAGCCTTGTATCTCATTCACTTTTAAACACAATGATTTGAAAGAACCCAAATCCATAATCTGAGAACCAATGTGAAAATGTAATCCGATCAATCGTATATTTTTTAACCCTTTCAGCGCATTCACCACTGTTTCCAACTCCCATAAATTAATGCCGAATTTATTTTCTTCCAGTCCGGTGGTAATATATTTATGGGTATTCGCATTCACATTGGGATTGATCCTTAAAGCGATACTGGCGGTTTTATTCTTTGCTGCTGCCAGCTCATTGATGACTTCCAGTTCCTGTAAACTTTCACAGTTAAAACAAAAAATAGAACTATCAAGTGCCAGATTTATTTCAGCATCACTTTTACCAACACCCGCAAACACAATATGTTCAGGCTTAAAATCACATTCAACTGCTTTTTTAACTTCGTTGCCGCTTACGCAGTCAGCGCCAATATTATATGGTTTAATAATATCTAAAACCTTATTATTCGCATTCGCTTTTAATGCATAGTGTACAATAAACCCATACTTATCCGACTCCTCTTTTAATTTCTGCAGCGTGCTTTTCAGCACCGCTACATCATAGTAATAAAAGGGTGTTGGAATGGATTCTAATTTTTTTATCGTTTCCTGATTGAACATAGCTTTGTACCTAAATCGATAGGCTCCATTACTGCGCACATCACCCTGAGCCTGTTGAAGGGTGTATGCGGATTTGTTTATTAGAACAGCCCGTTATTAAGGGCAACCAGTGTATCTTTTTTTAATTTAGAATCTACCAGAATAGAAATATTATTTTCACTGCCTCCGTAGGATATCATGCGGATAGGAATGTTTTTTAATGCTTCAAAAATACGAAGTGCGTATCCTTGTTTAACAGCGCTAAAATCACCAACAATACAAACAATGGTGAGATCCGTTTCCACCTCTACCGTACAAAAGGCCTGCAGTTCGCTTTTTATTGCTTCTATATGTTTTGTGTTGTCAATAGTCAATGAAACAGCCACCTCTGAAGTAGTGATCATATCAATTGGTGTTTTATAACGTTCAAAAATTTCGAATACCGAGCGCAAAAAACCATAGGCCAAAAGCATTCGGCCCGATTTAATTTTAATTGCCGTGATCCCATCTTTCGCAGCCACGGCTTTTATGCTATCGCCCGAAACCTTTGATGTGATTACAGTCCCCTTAGCTTCGGGCTGCATGGTGTTTAACAAACGTACAGGAATATTACGCATCTGTGCAGGAAGAATACAGGTAGGATGTAATATTTTTGCTCCGAAATACGCTAACTCCGCAGCTTCATCAAATGAAAGTTCGGCTATAGGGTGTGTTTTATCTACAATCCTCGGATCATTATTGTGCATTCCGTCAATGTCCGTCCATATCTGGATTTCATCCGACTGAATTGCTGCACCTACCACCGTTGCTGTATAATCGCTCCCACCGCGTTTCAAATTATCAATCTCACCAAAAGCGTTGCGGCAAATGTATCCTTGCGTTATGAATAAATTTGCACCCGGATATTTTGCAAGTTCCGGTTTTACATGTGTTTCAATGTATTTCATATCCGGCTCTTCATTTTCATCTATACGCATGAAATTCAATGCAGGAAGCAGTACCGAAGCAATGCCAATTTCTTCCAGGTAATAATGGACCAAAGCGGTTGATAACAGCTCGCCTTGAGCCAGAATTGCACGCTCCTCGTTTACCGTAAACAGATCCATGGTAAACGAACGCAGGTAATTAAAATGTGACTCAAGCAGCCCTTTCCCTTTATTTAAAGCAGTATCCGAAGAATACAATTCATTAATAACCGTATTGTATTTTTTTTCCAATACATCTATCAGCTGTTTTGCCTTATCATGCTCTTTTGCATACAATGAACCAGCTATTTCAACAAGATTATTTGTTGTCCCGCTCATTGCGGATAATACTACTATTTTAGGAGTGCCGTCATTAATTAAATGAACCAGCGCCTTCATACGTTCCGCGGAGCCTACGGAAGTTCCGCCAAATTTTAAAACTCTCATCTTTTGCTTAACACTTTTTAACAAATTAAAACTCAGTAAAAATTACACAACAATCGTATTTTTACTTTTGTCAAAAGTAGCCATAAATTGGAATTGTTGGTAGTTCTGGTGATATCTATTGGAAAAATATAATCTAACCAAAAACAGATCTTTACGATCGAATACAAAAAACATCCTAGATTACTGTTAAAATAGTATTTTAGCAACCGATTATGTTCACACTTCTAAAAAAAGAAATACGCAGTTTTTTAAGTTCACTGATTGGATACATTACCATCACTGTGTTTTTGCTGGTAATCAGTTTATTCATGTGGGTGCTGCAAACCGATTCCAATATTCTGGATAATGGGTATGCAAACATTGACGCACTCTTCATCATTGCTCCCTGGGTATTTTTATTTTTAATACCCGCCATTACCATGCGATCCTTTGCGGATGAAAAAAAAGCCGGAACGATTGAGCTGCTGCTTACACGCCCTCTTAGCGACTTACAGATTATACTCGCGAAATATTTTGCAGGATTTGTACTGGTGCTTTTTTCATTGCTGCCAACATTGACCTATTATTATTCAGTTCATGTATTAGGCAGCCCGGCCGGCAACATTGATACCGGTGGTATGTGGGGCTCCTACATCGGTTTACTGTTTCTTGGTGCAGCATTTGTTTCCATCGGCATATTCGCTTCTGCAGTGACCGATAACCAGGTAGTATCCTTTATTTTAGCCCTATTCCTTTGCTTTTTTATTTATACAGGTTTTGATTATATGGGCTCTCTTGCATTGTTTGGTAAAGTTGACAATGCTATTATGGCGCTTGGAATAAACAATCATTATATATCGATGAGCCGCGGTGTGATTGACACACGTGATGTTATTTATTTTTTTAGTTTAATCACCTTATTTATCCTGGCTACACGAACAGTGCTGGAAAGCAGGAAATGGTAAGGTTACGGATAAACGAATGGTTACTGATTTACGAAACACGAGTATCTAAAGAATATTAAGAGGTAAGGTTACAGATAAACGAATGGTTACTAATTTACGAAACACAAGTATCTAAAGAATATTAAGAGGTAAGGTTACTGATAAACGAATGGTTACTGATTTACGAAACACGAGTATCTAAAGAATATTAAGAGGTAAGGTTACAGATAAACGAATGGTTACTAATGTACGAAACACAAGTATCTAAAGAATATTAAGAGGTAAGGTTACAGATAAACGAATGGTTACTAATTTACGAAACACAAGTATCTAAAGAATATTAAGAGGTAAGGTTACTGATAAACGAATGGTTACTGATTTACGAAACACGAGTATCTAAAGAATATTAAGAGGTAAGGTTACAGATAAACGAATGGTTACTAATGTACGAAACACGAGTATCTAAAGAATATTAAGAGGTCCATTAGACGGAGTCAATTTATTAAGCATGAATAAAAGAAGAGACATACTATCATTAGGTTTGGCCATTATCATCCTGGTATTGCTAAACTTTGTGGGTTCCTTTGTTTTTCATCGTTTTGACCTTACTTCCGAAAAACGTTATACTTTATCTGATGCTACAAAAAAATTATTGGGCGAGCTGAATGATGTGGTGTATGTAAAAGTTTACCTGGAGGGTGAATTCCCGTCCGGCTTTAAGCGTTTGCGTGATGAAACACGGGAAATGCTGGATGAATTCAGGGCCTATTCGGACGATAATATTGAATATGAATTTATCAACCCCAATGCCAACGCAGACAAGAAACAGCAGAATGAACTCTATAAACAGCTGTACGATAAAGGTCTTGAGCCGACTAACCTGGAGGTAAAAGAAGAAAGCGGAACCTCACAGCAGGTTATTTTTCCGGGTGCTATTGTATCACACAAAGGCCAGGAAATGCCATGGCAGCTGCTCAAAACACAGCTGGGACAATCTTCCGAAGGGCAATTAAACAATTCTATTCAGGCTTTAGAATATGAATTTGCAAGCTGCATCCGTAATTTAACCACCGTAATCAAACCACAAATTGGTTTTATTGAAGGCCATGGAGAGCTTGATACGCTTGCCCTTAGCGATATTAAAAATGCTTTACGCGAATTTTATATACTTAAACGCATTAAAATTAATGAGCAGTTAAAAGCACTGGATGGCTTAAAAGCCATTATTATCGCGAAACCTGATTCTACTTTTTCCGAAAAAGACAAATTCATCATTGATCAATATGTGATGAAGGGCGGTAAAATACTTTGGGCAATCGACCCTTTGTACACCAGTGTTGACAGCCTACGCAAATCAGGAGGAACAATTTCAATTCCGTACGAGTTAAACCTGGACGATTTGTTTTTTAAATATGGTGTGCGTATCAATCCAAATATGATTATGGATTTACAATCATCTGCAATACCCGTAAATAAGGCATTTGCCGGCCAACAGCCCCGTTTTGAATTAATGCCCTGGGTATTTTCTCCATTATTGCTGCCTAAAAGCGGGCATCCGATCGTGAAAAATCTGGATGTTATAAAAATGGAATTCGGCTCCAGTATGGATACCCTGAGTGTAAAAGGCATAAAAAAAACAGTACTGTTGAATTCATCAAAATACTCAAAAACATATAATGCCCCGGTAAGAGTGGATATGCGGATTGTAAATATGAAACCGGATGAATCGAAGTTTAAAGACTCCTACCAGCCGGTTGCTGTTTTATTAGAGGGTGAATTTGAATCGGTATATAAAAACAGGATTACGCCTCAAATCGCTTCCGACAGCGCTATTGGCTTTAAAGATCATGGAAAAAACACACAGATGATTATAATTTCTGATGGTGATATCATTCGGAATGAAGTTCAGTATTCAGCAGGCAAGGCTTTTCCATTGGGTTACGACATTTATACCAAACAAATGTATGGCAACAAAAATTTTATATTGAACTGTATCAATTATCTGTGCGATGATTCAGGCCTTATCAGCGTGCGTGCACGAGAGTTAACACTACGTTTGCTCGACAAGAAAAAAATTAAAACCGAACGCTTAAAATGGCAGCTCATCAATACCGCACTACCACTGTTAGTAATACTTTTATTCGGAATTATCTATGCGGTTATCCGGAAACGGAAGTATGCAAAATAGAATCGTAATTAATAATTATTAAACCTGACAGGTTTTTAAGTACTACTATTACAGAGATCAGTAACAATGAAAAAAAACAGAATTGCAATTATATTAATAGTGCTTTTAGGCACCATCTCCTTTTGGTTTGTTGTTAATAAGGGCAGCGGTACCATTAAGGAAACATTGCGCGATTTTGCAGTAACTGATACAGCATCCATTAATAAAATATTTTTAGCAGATAAAGATGGCAATACGATCACACTAGAGCGACCGCCAGCAGGTTTATGGATGGTGAATGGTAAATACGGTGTTCGCCCGGATGCCATACAAACACTGCTTAACACCATCAGAAAAATTGACATTAAAGAACCTGTAGGAAAAAGTGCCCAAAACAATGTGATCAAACGTTTGGCAACCACTGCCATAAAATGTGAAATATACCAAAACAATGAACTTACAAAAGCCTATTATGTTGGTACAGAAACACCTGACCAAACGGGCACTTTTATGATTTTAATTGATCTGAAAACCATGAAGCCTTCCGCAAAGGCTTTTGTTACTTACATACCGGGATTTGAGGGTTATTTAACGACACGTTATTTTGTTGAAGAAAACGGATGGCGCGACCGCTCGGTATTCCAATATATACCAAGTGATATAACTTCTGTAAAGGTTGAATCTGCTGCCTATCCGCAATACAACTATGAACTTTTGGTGTTGGGAAATAACAGCTATGAGGTAAGAAAAATGGCGACCAATCAAACGTTGGCTAATCTTGACACACTGTCTGTGAAGCAGTATTTATCATACTTCAAGCAGTTGAATTTTGAAAGCTTTGAAGTGGAGCTGAACCAATCAGAAATAGATTCGGTTTTAAAGTCAAAACCAACCAATATAGTAACTGTAACCGACAAGAAAGGACAAAAAAATAAAGTTCAGTTTTATGCCCGAAAAAACCTGAAACTTGTTACCAACGAAAAAGGCCAGATTTTACCCTACGACCCTATACGGATGGATGCCTTGATGAATAATGGTAAAGATTTTGTAATGGTGCAATACCATATATTCGGAAAAATACTGCCAACTCCCGACTATTTTCAAAAAAGCAAATAACTCAAAGCGCCCTTCTGTATTTATGGTTAAAATTTAACGATTATCCCGTTAAACTTTACCGGCCACTTATTAACCCTAAAAACATAAAAAGCCCGTAAACAGGACACTTTCATTGTTAAAAAGTCGGTTTGAAACTAAAATTATGCCTACTTAAATATGTGTGTAAATGAGTTATATTTGCTCAACAAATTTTTGATTTACACAACCCAAATTAAAATATAACGATATGAAATTTATTGTTTCCAGCACATCCTTATTAAAACAACTACAATCCATTAGTGGAGTACTAAATTCAAACAATGCTTTGCCTATTTTAGATAATTTTTTATTCGAAATAGATAAAAATCAGTTGAAAATATCTGCATCGGATCTGGAAACAACTATGAACACCATCATAGGAATAGAATCAAAAGATACAGGCAATATAGCGGTACCGGCAAAATTATTATTAGAAACGTTAAAAACCTTTGCTGATCAGCCTTTAACATTCAGTATTGATGATAAAAAATTCGGTATTGAGATTATTTCTGATTACGGTAAATATAAATTAACCGGCCATAATGGCGATGAGTTTCCAAAACTACCTACTATTGAATCGGCTTCTTCACTTGATTTAGAAGCGAGTGTAGTTGCATCTGCAATTAACAAAACTATTTTTGCTGCTGGTAATGATGAGCTTCGCCCGGTAATGTCAGGCGTATTATGCCAGCTATCTGGTGAGGATATTACATTTGTTGCAACTGATGCACACAAGCTGGTACGTTACCGCAGAACGGATGCAAAAGCAGAAAATGCTTCTTCTTTCATTATCCCTAAAAAACCATTGAATTTGTTAAAAAACACATTGGCAAGTATCAGCGGAAACGTGAAAATTGAATATAATAAAACCAATGCCTTCTTTTCGTTTGAAAACACCAATTTGATTTGCCGTTTAATTGATGGAAAATACCCTAATTATGAGGCAGTTATACCGAAAGAAAACCCTAACAAATTAACGGTTGACCGTATTTCGTTTTTAAATTCCATTAAACGTGTTTCTATTTTCTCTAATAAAACAACACACCAGGTGCGTTTAAAAATTGCAGGAAGTGAATTGAGTATTTCTGCGGAAGATCTTGACTTCGCAAACGAAGCAAGTGAGCGTTTAACGTGTCAATATGCAGGTGAAGACATGGAAATTGGTTTCAATTCTAAATTTTTAGCCGAAATGTTGAGTAACTTAAGCTGTGAAAATGTAAACCTGGAAATGAGTGCACCTAACCGTGCAGGAATTTTATTACCAGCTGAAAAAGAAAATGCTGCTGAAGATATCCTAATGTTGGTTATGCCGGTAATGTTAAACAGCTAAAACATTGATTATCTAATAATTACCATACAATAATTGTATTTATAACTAATGAAAATAAAAACACTTTTAACAGGCTTGTTTATCCAAACAAGCCTGTTTCTTTTTTCTCAAACTACCGTTGTGGACAGTATAGTATCCGGTGGAATTTATCGATCGTACCGGGTGTATATCCCTGCTGCATACACAGGTTCTACCGCCCGCCCTTTGGTGTTTGATCTGCATGGATACACATCCAACGCTTCCAGCGAGCAGTTTTATTCTAATTTTATGCCGATTGCGGATACCGCTAATTTTTTAGTGGTTTATCCGCAAGGAACCAATTTAAATGGACAACCGTACTGGAACGCAGGTTTTGGCCCGGGGGTAAACGATATTCAATTTATATCTGAATTGATAGACACCTTAAAAAACACTTACACCATTGATCCAAACAGTATATATTCCTGCGGTATGAGCAACGGTGGTTTCATGAGCCAAACGTTGGCATGTGAACTTAATAATAAAATTGCAGCCATTGCTTCTGTAACAGGCAGTATGACTACCTTACAATATAGCACCTGCAACCCAGCCCGGCCAGTGCCGATGATGCAGGTAAGCGGCAACGCAGACGGCACTGTGCCTTATGCGGGAAGCTCCACAGCCATTCATATAGATACGTTGGTAAGGTACTGGGTACTAAAAAACAACTGCAACCTTACCCCACAATTTAATAATGTGCCCAATACCAACATGTTAGACGGCTGCACAGCCGAACATTATGTGTACAGTGGCGGTATAGCCGGAGCATCCTGTGAATTATACAAAATTATTGGCGGGGGGCACACCTGGCCAGGATCTCCTTACACAATTGGCACAACCAACCAGGATTTCAGTGCTTCTTTAAAGATATGGCTGTTTTTCAGAAAGTATAAATTGAATCAGTTTGTTGGTATCCAGGAGGTGAAAAATAATGAGAATTACACAATCTATCCAAACCCATGCACCAATACATTAACAGTTGATAATAAAGCTGTTATATCTATAACAATAAAGGATTTGACTGGAAAAGTAGTTATTGAAACCAGTACTAAACAAATTGATGTTTCTGCATTGGCAAAAGGGATATACTCAGTGGAGCTGTATACATATAACTATATGACTATCAAAAAGCTAGTGAAGCTATAGACTATTTGTAACGAGGTTTTTTATAAAAGCTAAACTCTCTGTTTAAATATTATTTCCAGTTTTTAGATCATAAAAAAGCCGTTTCAAATATATTTGAAACGGCTTTTTACGTATTACTATTTAAACTACTAGCCTCCGAACTTTGTAATTAAGCCAAGTCCAAAAAAGAAACCTCCGTTTTTAACATTATAGGTATTATCCTTAAGAAAAGATTCGTTGAATTTTCCATTTAAAGAACTTCCAGAGTAACCTAAATCCAAAGACATACCGATAAATTTTGCCCACCACCAGTTAAAACCTGCAGTAAAACCATAGTTTAGACCGTTCGCTTTTCCAAGTAATGAAAGATTAGAATCGTAAAAATTTGTTTTAACTGTTGAAAAACCAACTCTTGGTGCAAGATATAAAGCAAATTTTTCTTTATTTACAGGGTAAATTTTCCCTTCAAGTCCAAAACCAAAACCATTAGTACCCAATGTTGTTGAGTTTGATGAGTTTGAATTTGAATTTGTTGTAACATAAACTGCATTTTCTCTTCTCATAAAGATACCTGCACTAAATAATTTAGTAAGGCCGTACTGTGCGCGTAAGCCAAGATTTGAGTTCAAACCAACACCGTTCTCAGTATAATCGGTAGCACCAACTTCTTTTTGTGTTATTGTAGCACCACCTAAAGTGACACCCCATCCAAGACCAATTTGAATAACTCCAGGTCCATTCGATCCATCAGAACCACCTCTACCTTTTGGCATTGGTGCTTTTAATTCAAATTTTTCATCAAATGTTAATCCTTTTTCAGCTGCATTCACAAATACTGGTAAACAAAATGCTGCAACAATAAAAAGCGTAAGCGTTTTTTTCATAATTTTTAGATTTAGTTTAATTAGTTTATACTTTAACAATCTGGGAGCGAATGTAAGAAACAAAATGAATAATCTGAAAAAAAATGGCAAATCCAATCAGATAAAAATTCAATAATCTGTAAACCAACAACTTAAACTGATTCGCCTAAATCACTCCCTTGAGATTTGTACAAATTTTATTATTGTGCTCTATACTATCTTATATAATAACACTATTTTTAGGAAGTAAATAGCCAATTAAAATATATGAATAAAATAGCATACGTTGCTTTATTGCCAATATTGCTCTTTAGCTGTAGTACCGAAACTAAAATTGCCGATGCGTTTAGCGATCCTGAAAACAAAAAAGAAATAAATTTAAGTCATTGCCACTTAAATAAATTTCCCACAGAAATATTAAGATGCAAAAATCTTGAAACCCTTATATTATATGGTAATAGTATTGATTCTATTCCAGCTGAAATTGGACAATTAAGAAGTTTAAAAAAATTAATCCTGAGCAAAAACAATATTAACTATTTACCTGTTGAAATTGGTGCATTAAATAATCTTACCGAACTTTCATTGAAAGCGAATAACCTCATTACTATTCCAAAAGAAATCGGATCATTACAGAAATTATTCACTTTAAATCTTCAACACAATAAAATTGAAGTTCTGCCAAAGGAAATTGGTAATTTAACAGAGTTGAATAATCTATTTTTAGAATACAATTTCCTGACCTACATCCCCAAAGAAATCGGGAATTTAAGGAACATTCGATATCTTTTAATCGGAAAAAATGCTATTACAAGTGCACTTCCGGAAGAGTTAGGAAATCTGAAAGTTTGATTTGTTTAAACCTTATAAATAGCGGTCCGATGCTTTATTTACCACAAGGTTTGGGTAAGATCAGAACATTGGAATACTCATACATCAGTAGTTCCGCTATACTCCCGCCATCCTTAGCCTCCAGAAGGCCTGGCAGACTTCACATCATAGTGAATTAATTTGTTTTATCCGAATGCTCAAAGAGTGAAGAGTAAATTAAAAAAAAACGTTCCGGTTATAAAAAGCTTTATAGCCGGAACGTTTTTCAAAATTTCAGGAATGCTTATTTTGCTTCAGCAACTAAGTTTACATCTAATTCAAACTCATCATTAATTGCCTTATCACCAATTTTATCAAACACACTGGCAGAGCCATATTTAATATCGTATTTCACACGGTTTACCATTATTTTTGCAATAACTACTACCGACTTTTCGTCCATTTTAATTTTTGCCGGAAAAGTAATTTCATGCGTAATTCCTTTAATAGTAAGCTTTCCGGTTACATCAAAATCATTATCTGATTTTGCATTTTTTATAACTTTAGTTACATCAAAATGTGCTGTTGGATGCTTAACCACGCTGAAAAAATCATCTGATTTTAAATGTCCGACTAATTTATCATTCCATTCTTTATCAGTTAAATCACTCACAGTAATAGAATTCATATCAAATTCAACAGTACCGCCTGTAATGGTACCATGATCATTAATCACTGTCCCTTTTGTAACAGAAATTTTTCCGTTGTGCTGTCCTGTCACTTTTTTGGCTAACCATTCCGCGCTTGTTAATTTAGAATCAACGGTGTAAGTGGCTAAATGTTTATCTCCTGGAGCTTTAAATGAAAGAGCTGTTATTGCAGCTACTGCAAGTACGCTCATTGCGATTTTTCTTGTCATTGTTGTTTATTTTAGTTTAATTAATAATAGAATGAAATTCATTTACGGTACAAATATATGTATATACATACATTTATGCAAATTTTTATTCATTTTTAACCATTTTAGTTAAATCTTGCTTCTACTGGCACTAAGCTTAAAACTAAAATAAATGATGGCGAGCCCCCTTTCTTTTACACCCAACGTATTAATAACCAACACTTTGGGCAACGGATTAAAGCCTGGCGTAATTTCAATTTCATAAACCCAATAGTCCAAACGCAGGTTTCTCGATAAACTAGCCATGACATCATTTTTGAGTCATCGAGTTTATCGAGAAACGTGGAAAGGTTAAAAATTCTTTTAATAAATCTATTATCCCTTAATAGATAATTATTTTCTTTATGCTTGTATTCGCCTCCGATATAAGCTGTAAGTAATAAACTCCAGGGGATTGAGTATTTATATCAACAGAATATTCTGTTTTATCTCCATAAAATTGTTTCTTATGAAGCACTTGTCCTATTGAATTTACAATAACAAGCTGATTCATGCTGTAATCTGGAACTAAGCTCAATTTAAACAACCCATTTGAAGGGTTTGGATAAACTACTACTTCTTCCGGATGCTGGTGGGAAACTATTCCCAGAGTCTGACCCAAATAATACCTGCCTATATCTGATCTGGAACCGTCCGGATCATTTGCAAATGCTGGATCTCCAGTATTTACAGCAGGCGAATTTGGTTGTAAATGAAAATTACTCGAAGCAATTATAGAAGGAGTATTAATTAAATGCAATAAAGAATCAAATCGGGGAATAAAAGAAGCTGAAACGAATAAAGGATCAGCCGCCTGAATATTGCCTGTTCCGGAGATTAAAGTACTATCGGATAAAGAATAGGATACAGATAGCGAAGCAGTAGAATCTCTAAACCAGGTAGTATCACAGCCAACAATAATAGAGTTTGTAACTGTTATATGTCCGGGCCCCCATGCATCAAAGTGGTCGTATGCTTTTACCCCGTTATGGCATTTATATATTGTATTGTGGTCAGCTACAACATTAGCCCCCGCCTTAGCCCCTATTCCCCAACCACAATTAACCATCACATTGTGATTTATATTTATGTTTGCTGCATTTTCCCCATTACTTACCGCTTTATTAAACATATTAAAAATAACATTTCCTGATATCGTTACATTAGTACAACCAGTGCTGTCAGGTACGTTTGGATCGATAGCATGACCAAGATCAATCCCATCATCGCCACCACCATATAGTAAATTATTGGAAATTATTATGTTAGAAGAACCATCAAAGTCAATTACATCCGCATCGCCAGCTGTATAATATAATTTACAATTGTCAATTGTTACCTGGTCAGCATATTGCGTAAGTATTTTTTCCCCTCTATTGGTAGAATCAAGTAAACAGTTTTTAATTAAAATATCCGAGCACCTATAGGAATAAATGCAACGCAGGTTATTTTTGAAATTACAATTTTTTACTTCAAAAGACGAAAAGTACCCGTAAATCACAGCTCTCATTGTTGTACTATCTACATTAAACCTGCCATTTTCGATATTAACATAGTTAAATGTTGATTTAAGATGAACTGTACTATCCAATAGAATATTACCCCAAATGGTATCCTTGGCGTGAATAAGTATGGGTTGTGAAGCTGTACCTAAAAAGTCTACCTTCCCCTTTACAATGAGGTGGGTGTTTTCAGCCATTTTAATCTCTACACCTGCCTCAACAGTTAAGTTACAGCCGGGGGCAATGGTAATGGTATTATTTACAGTATAAGGTGAGCCTGATAAAGCTAACGTTTCGTTGCAGTTTAAAGTTGCAGGTAAAACTGTTTGGCCGGATGCATTAGCTATTATCAGTATAAATTGAAAAACAAATACGCTTTTTATATAAATATTTTTAAGAGGGATATATGTAATTTTTTTCTTCATTTTTTGAGTATTAAGAGTTACTATTCCATACAAACTTATTGTATGAATAATTTTATCTTTTTAATATTCGTTGAATGAGGATTTTAAGTGGTTTAGTGACTCCTTTTAAATATTAGAGCATATTGCCATTGTGTTATAGACCAATGAACACGATACATGCTAATTTTAGCTCCCCACATGATATAACGGGCTGAAGTAGTACAATAACTAATACTACAGGAATATTTGCGAAAAAAAGCTTAAGACTTATGGTGAGATTTTATCTTTTAGAAGGAATAAGAATAACGGATACGTTTCTTTTCTAATCCGTTATTTTTTAAAATCAATAGCTGCTGAATTAATGCAGTAGCGTAATCCGGTAGGAGTGGGTCCGTCATCAAATACGTGGCCTAAATGCCCGCCACACTGGGCACAGGTAATTTCTGTACGGATCATTCCAAAACTTTTATCCTTTGTATACACAACCTTTTTGGGATCTACTACATCCGAAAAGCTTGGCCATCCGCAGCCTGCATCAAATTTAGTATCTGATTTAAATAGTTCAGCACCACAGCCTGCACACACGTACATCCCATTTTCTTCATGCAAATAATACTTGCCGGAAAAAGGTGCTTCTGTACCCTTTTGTCGCAACACCCTATATTGCTCGGGATTAAGTTGTTTCTTCCAGTCGTCCTCTGTTTTTTCTTTGTAATTGCTCATTTAATTTAAGTTTTGTATTCGGATATACTCACAATATTAATGCCATGCGAGAAAACGAATTTTTCAATCAACGTACCGAATTACGTACTGTTTATTTTTTTTTCGGAGGTGGCGGGGTCACGGGTTTTACCGCACCTTTCGCTCCATTCACGGCAGGTGTGGGAGAGGTTCCGGGTTTATACAGTGTAATGTTTTTCTCTATTTCAAAAATATAATCTGATTTATCATACACGTTTATATTCTCTTTAACATCTTCATACCCTGGACTGGTAACCGTTATAATATACTTGCCAGGATTTACAGAAAACAAGTATTTTCCGCTCTTTACGTGTGCACTTGTTGAATCAATTTTTTCTTTAGTTGTTGCATTCACAATGGATACAACAGCATCAATATCTTTTTTTATACTATCGTTTGTTGATACAATCCCTTTTATAACTGAAGTTTGAGCTTCCACATCATTAAAAACCACTTTGTAAATATCCAGATCTCCGTAACCTTCTTTCCTCACTGCCGATACATAACCATCACGTTTATTGCCCGCCAATGTAAACTCCAGATTTTCTTCCGGGGTGTTGATTGGATAGCCCATATTTACAGCTGGTCCAAATGTCTGGGTACTTTCATCATATTTCGATTTAAAAATATCAGAGCCGCCCATACTAGAGTGCCCTTCTGATGCAAAATATAAAGTAGCACTGGCTTCATCATAAACCGGGAAAGCTTCTTTGTAAATAGTATTTATATTCGGTCCCAAATTCACAGCATCACTCCAGATACCCGAAGGAAGTTTTTTAAACATGTATAAATCTGTTTCACCCACACCTTCTAATCTGTCACTTGAAATAATAAGCATACTTCCGTCTTCAGTAATGCAGCCTTCCAACTCCAGTTCAGCAGTATTTATAGGCGCTTCAAACAAAACAGGCTTTGGAAAAGTTTTAGCTTTTCCCGTAATCGTTGACAAAAACAAGTCACCGCTAGCGTTTTCATTATCCATATAAATGATCATTCTTTTACCGTCAGGAGAAATATAAACACATTGTTCATCTTCCACTGTATTGATCATTGGACCAATACTTTTAGGCTTCGTCCATTCACCTGCAACCACTTTCGAAAAATATATATCAGAAGTAAAATAGCCTTGCCAGCTTCTTAATTTCTGTGATTTACCCTCCCTGCGCGTGGTATAATAAAGTGTTGACTGATCATCCATCACAAAGGGATAATAATCAGGAAATTTGGAATTAATTTCTTTACCCAGATTTTCGAATGTTACATTCAAGGGGCTTTTTACGAGGATCTTTGCGTTTTCGCAATTCTCTATCAAACGGGGAACCTGCGCGGATCTTTTAGGGCCGACCTTTACTTTAAATTCAGTATAATATTTAATGGCATCATCAAATTTATAAGCATACATATTGGACATACCCAGGTATAAAAGCAGCTCATCTTTATAACCACCTTTGCTGTAAGCGAATTCCAGGTATGGCAGCGCTTTACCCTTATCATCATTGATATTTAGGTAGCAGAAACCAATATTATAATTAATTTCAGGATCTGTTTTTTTACCTTTATATAATTTAAGATATTCCTCCAGCGCATGATTATAATCCTGCTCTGCCAAATACTCTGCTGCAGTAAGCTTTTCGGCTGGCTGTGCATAGGCATAATTGCAGCTACCGAATATTAAACAGGCGATGAATATACTATAGAATTTATACATTTTTGAACGGGTATTTAACTTCCAAACTAAACAAGAATTGTTCCACGAAAAGCAAATATACGAGTATCCAAGTATAATTCCATTGGAGAGAACTAATATTTAAACTTACTGAAGGGGATAAACCATTCTGATGCAAAACGCATTGCAGCATGCTTAGCTCAACGTGCTGATATATCTTACAAGAGAACGCTTTGCAATAGGAATAAAACTTTCATCAAGAGGATACTGCTTTTCACTGCTTATAGCAAACACTGCAGGAATAGGCAGCTGAGGGATTTCTTTAATAAGCTGTAACTTTATATTTTCATACGTATTGGCGTATGAATAAGCAAATGAGGTAACAAAAGAGGTGTGTATGCCTCTGTAATTTTCGCTGGCGTGCTCAAAAAAAGTTATTTTGTATTGATGCACAAAAGTATCCTTTTGCTTACCATCACTGATAAACATGTAACCTTCGTCTGTATTTAGCGGGGTTAATCCAATGGGCTGTATCTGCATATTGGATTCAATACTATTGTAAATATCCTGTCCTTCTTTTAGCGGTCCCTCCAGCTGCGGAATAGAGTAATTAATAATGTTTTCAATCTCACTGATCAATGCATTATCCTTTTCAACTGAATCGTAGATTAATTTCAGTTTTTCCATATCAATCCTTGAAAGAATTTTATGAAAGGAATCACTTAACTGCTGTTTATTGTTTTTTATTGTGATCAGGTTGTTGTAATGCCCAATCAAATCACTTAATGCAGGATACAGTTTTTCATCTTTAAAATCCTGTTTAATCCCCTGAAGATACGCTAGCAATTCGTATTTTTTATATTCAAAATCAATCAGGTTTTCTACAATCCAATTCTGGCCAAGTGCTTTCATAGGTAGTGCTTTTTTTATTAAACGTAAAGTTACCTTAGAAGTTACGCTTTAGAAACACGAGTTACCTGCTATTTTTTGGGTTTAGGCGAGCTTTTTTTCTTTGGAGCAGGTGCAGAGGACGTTTTTTTCTTTGAAACGGAAGCTTTTGATGCTTTTTTCTTCGCAGGCGCAGCTGTTTTATTTTTTGGAACAGTTACCTCCACTTTTTTATTTTCAGGAATAACGGCACTTTTTGCTGCTGGTGTTTCTAATTCTTTCAAAGTTTCAACAGGAGTTTCGCTTTTTATCAGCTGCACATTCTTTTCGATTTCATAAATATCTGACTTAACTAAAGTGATCTCCTGCTCCGATTTTTCATAACCCGGACTTGAGACTGTTAAAAGGTAGTTGCCGGGTTTCACAGAAAAAAAATATTTACCATTCTGCACATTTACATTTTTTTTGCCCACTTCGGTATTTGTATTCATCTCTTTTAAATAAACAATTGCATCAATCCCTTTTTTACCAGAATAGTTGTCATTAAAGGTCACTATACCCCTAAGCATTAAAATATTATTGGTTTCCTTTATATTGATTTCCGGACTGGAAACTATAGTAGTTGAATCAACAACAACCGCTTTTGCAACAGCAACGGAATCGGCAGCTGACTTAACTGACAAGGTATTAACATCAATACTGTTAGAAGCAGGATTTGCTGAGGATGAATCCGGAATAGATGGTTTTTGAAGAAAATAATTTTTCTCTATTTCAAAAACATAGTCTGATTTGTCATACACATTAATCTTTTCTTCCATTTCAGGAAAGTCAATGCTGGTAACCGTTAGAATGTATTTACCGGGAAGCACGGCAAAAACATACCTTCCACTTTGTGGATTTACATTTTTTGAATCAAGTATTTTATTTGTTTTCGCATCCCTTAAAGAAACAGATGCAATGATCCCTTTTCTCAAGGTATCACTATTTCCAATAGCTACAACTCCCCTTATGATGGAAGGCCTTGATTCTACATCATTAAAAGTCACTTTATAAATATCAAGATCACCAACACCATCTTTTCTTACTGCTGAAATGTAACCATCTCGTTTATTCTCTGCCAGGGTATATACAAGATTATCGTCAGGCGTATTGATTGGATAACCAATGTTTGCAGCTTGTCCAAAGCTTTGCGTTGCTGTATCTAATTCAGATGAAAAAATATCATATCCACCCATATTAACGTGGCCTTGAGAAGCAAAATAAAGTATGTTGTTCTTTTCATCTAACATAGGAAATGCTTCATCGTACTGCGTATTGATCAAGGGCCCTAAATTAGAGGGCGCGCTCCATTCATTGTTGGCTAATTTTTTCAGTATATACAAATCTTTCCCTCCAAGCCCACCTGGGCGGTCACTTGAGATAACCACTGTATTTTCATCCGCAGACAAGCAAGCTTGAAACTCGCCAAACTGTGTGTTGACAGGCTCTTTAAAATTTACCGGCTTTGAATTCATATTATCGAGCGGGATAACAAAAAGATCACCTGCCACATTGCCATTTTCTTCATACACAATCATCTTTTTTCCATCGGTAGAAACAAATATGCATTCCTCATCCTCCTTACTGTTAATGGTTGAACCGATGTTTTCAGCATTTCCCCACTCTCCTTTTTCGACTGTTGAAAAATAAATATCTGATGAATAATAACCCTGCCAGGTGATTTCCTTTTGACGGTTTTCATCTCTGCGGGAAGTAAAGTATAAAGTACTCTGATCCTGCGTAACAAAAGGATTATAGTCGGCATACTTTGAATTGATTGCCGGCCCCAGATTTTCAAACGTTACATTCAGGGGACTTTTAATTAACTCTTTCGCATTTTCACAATTCTCAATACAATGATCTACTAATCCATAATTTTTTGTGGTGATCTTTTTTTGATAATCTATTCGTCCTTCCATTACATCTTCGTAGTAGTTTTCGATCAGCTCAAACTTTTTAGAATAAATGATTTTACGGTAATCAGTAAATAATTTCAAGGCTTCATCAAAACGATAGGCGTGCATATAGGCGATTCCCAGATTTAATAGCAGATCGTCTTTGTAACCGCCCTTTGTATATAAGGGTTCCAAGTAGGAAACAGCATTTGTTTTATCATCATTTATATGCAGGTAACAATAACCGATATTATAATTGATATCATAATCCTCTTTGTTATTTATGTATAGCTTAAAGTATTGTTTGAGGGCGCGGTTATAGTCTTCGTTGGCCAAATAATTAAAGGCTAATAAACTATCATTATTGATGGTTTGCGCAGAAGAAGATCTGCACAGCACACTCAGTAATAATATACTTAACCTGAAATAAAAATTAAACATTTTCAAACACATCAATTAAAAAAAATCTTTTATAAAAACACTCTTTATCACTGTAATACGCTATATCTATCCTGCCCAGCCTTCTCTGTCCAAACTACGGTATTGTATTGCTTCCGCCAGGTGGTTTGTTTGAATGGTTGCACATTCATCCAGATCCGCTATGGTTCGTGCTACCTTTAAAATACGGTCGTAGGCTCGTGCTGATAGTCCTAATTTTTCCATTGCCGTTTTTAACAGCTGATTTCCTGCGTCATCAATTTTACAAATGGTTCTTAACTGCTTGGAGCTCATCTGCGCATTGCAATGCACACCATCATTATTTATATACCGCTGCTCTTGTATTCCCCTTGCTTTTATAACCCGTTCACGCACATCTTCACTTTTTTCTGATAAGCGTTCCGCTGCCAGTTCATTATAAGATACGGGCGTTACTTCCACATGAATATCTATGCGGTCCAATAACGGGCCGGAAATTTTATTTAAATATTTCTGCACCGTTCCCGGAGGGCAAACACAATCCTTTTCCGGATGGTTGTAATAACCGCATGGGCAGGGATTCATGGCAGCAACCAGCATGAAGCTTGCTGGATACTCTACCGAAAACCGTGCGCGCGAAATAGTTACCACACGATCCTCCAATGGCTGGCGCATTACCTCTAAAACAGTCCGTTTAAATTCAGGAAGTTCATCTAAGAATAAGACTCCATTATGCGCTAATGAAATTTCTCCGGGCTGAGGCACGCCACCACCACCAACCAGCGCCACATCAGAAATAGTATGATGCGGGGAACGGAACGGACGTGTAGAAACCAAACCTACATTCTTGCCCATTTTACCTGCAACGCTGTGTATCTTAGTAGTTTCAAGCGCTTCGTGTAAGTTCATTGGTGGTAAAATAGTAGGCAAACGTTTTGCAAGCATTGTTTTACCTGCACCCGGAGAGCCTATCAATATTACATTATGGCCACCTGCTGCTGCAATCTCCAAAGCACGCTTAATATTTTCCTGACCTTTAACATCCGCGAAATCAAATTCGCTGTTGTTTATTTTTAAGAAAAATTCATCGCGGGTATTTACAATTGTTTGCTCCAGCTTAATCTCCTCATTAAAAAAACCAATTACTTCTTTAATATTTTCCACTCCATACACCTCAAGTCCATTGACAATTGCGGCTTCTTTTGCATTTTGTTTCGGAAGAATGATCCCTTTAAATTTTTCTTCACGTGCCTGAATGGCAATGGGCAATACACCTTTGATGGGTTGCAAACCTCCATCCAAAGAAAGTTCACCCATAATAATATATTCACCTACTTTATCGAATTTTATCTGTTCGGATGCAGCAAGTATTCCAACAGCAATGGTTAAATCATAAGCAGAGCCTTCCTTACGGATATCGGCCGGAGCCATATTGATAACAATACTTTTACCAGGAATTTTAAATCCATTGTTTTTTAAGGCAGCATCAATCCGCTGCTGACTCTCTTTAACAGCGCTATCCGGCAAGCCTACTAAAAAAAAGTTTACTCCCGGGTTTATATTTGTTTCAACAGTTACAGTAGTGGCGTTTATTCCATATACCGCACTACCATAGGTTTTTACTAACATATAATTTTCTGTTGAACGTTAAATAATTTTTCGCATTAAATATTGGTTGATATTCTATTACAGATTTGCTTCCACATAATGAATTAATGAATGGATAACCTTAATGTGTATCTCCTGCGCTCTGTCGGCATATTGGCTATACGGTGCGCGAATTTCAACATCACACAGTTCAGCCATTTTACCACCATCTTTTCCCGTTAGTCCAATTACTTTCATACCCTTTGCTGCTGCACTGTTAACGGCATTGATAATATTTGCGGAATTACCGCTTGTACTAATTGCTAAGAGTACATCCCCATTATTTCCGATTGCTTCAATGTATCTTGAAAAAACTTTATCATACCCGTAATCATTCGCTACACATGAAATGTGCGAAGGATCAGAAATAGAAATCGCTGGTAATGCTTTTCTGTCTTCGCGAAAGCGGCCGCTTAATTCTTCTGCAAAATGCATTGCATCACACATAGATCCGCCATTTCCACAGGACAACACCTTGTTTCCATTTCGGAAAGCTGTCACTAAAAGTTCAGCAGCCGTTTCAATAGCAGAAATATTTGCAGGTTCCGCAATAAAGGATTGAAGTAACTGCTGGGCTTCTGTAAAATTATTTTCAATTAGTGATCTGCTCATAGTAGTGTGTTACGACCGTGCTAAAAACGGTTAGAATAATTGAATTGAACTTTTTAATAAATATGCAAATATGGATTTTAAACTGTGATAAAATTAAGCTCTTTTGACATAACATTTGAAAATATTACGGATAATTTATATATTTACCCAACTATTTCCAAAAACTGCAATTGTAATACCCCTGATATGAAAAAAAATATACTTACTCTTATTTTGTTTATTAACGCTGCGCTGACTGTTTATGCTCAAACACCTAAAAAGTCTGAAGAGGAAAGCAATTGTTATTTAAAATGGGCGCAGAAATTTGAAGCACGCGGGGCTGATGATGTTGCGGATGGAACTTATACTGATGTTATTATTACATTCAGAAATGGAAGTGATGCAGAATGTTTTAATGGTAAATGTGATGTAAAGGATGGCAAAATTGCTGCGATGTATACCAAAATGGAGGATGGCAGCTATGCACAAGTGAAGAAAAAATTGCGTTTCGATTTCCCTGTGACCATTAACAACGGAATTTCTAAAACAATACTTACTCTGGAAGACGAACTGATCAATGTTTTATTTATAAAAAAGATCAAACCTAAAAAAGCAAGTTTCGAAAAAGCGCCTGAACCTACAGACGACTAAGGATTCGATTTTTTTTCCTAAAAGTCTTGAGGAATTAACTTTCCAAAAATAGGCTTCCTGTTTAAATTAATGAAGATGCTTTGCTAACGCTCCGCATGACATACTTTGAAGACAGAAGATTAATTGATAGATTACCACTTCACCACCACTTTACCAATCGATTTGCGGCTTTCGAGGAATGCGTGTGCTTCTGCGATTTTATCAGCAGGATAAACACCTCCGGAATGAGGTTTTAGTTCACCAACGGTAGCAAGTGCTACAACACTTTTCAGACAATGCTGCAAAACATCCGGCTTGGACTCCGCAATACGTAACATATTCAAACCCATCACCGCTTTAGCCTGCATCATTAAAGGTACGGGATGTACCCATCCAAAACTTAATGCTGTTTTTATCAATGAAAACACAGAGGCTCCATTCATGCTTTCTGCTGCTCCATAGCTTAAAATACGGCCACCGTGATTCAATAATTTTCTACCTTTTTTAAATGATGTACCACCTACTGAATCGAAGATTACATCCAAACCCTGAGGCCTCAACTTTTTTATCTCCGCATAAAAATCATGCGTTTTATAATTGATCGGATGGTCAACACCAATGGAACGAAGGTATTCCAGCTTTTCAGGAGAACTTGCTGTACCGTATACTGTGCATTTTTTACGTTTTGCCAGCTGCACAAGCGCAATTCCCACCCCGCCTGCAGCAGCCTGTATTAACACATGCTCACCTGGCTGCACGTTTGCCATTATTTCTGATGCATAAAATGCGGTGCAATATTGAGTAGCCAATGCTGCTGCAATCCCTATTTCCATTGTATCCGGAATGGGCGTTACTGCAATAGCATCCGCAACAGCATATTGAGCATAACCACCAAAGCGTGTAAAGGCTACTACACGCTGGCCATCTTGCAAACCCCTTACATTTTTACCTTTACTTTCAACATGACCTACTACTTCATAACCCAATACAGAGGGCATTGGCGGAGCCTCTTTGTATAAACCATACCTGGCCATCACATCAGCAAAATTAAGTCCGAATGCTTCCACCCGGATCAATACCTGATCATCTGTAGGAACAGGTATTGCTACTTCTCTTTGTTCAAAAGCGTGCTCCGATTTTCCGTGTTTTATAAGAGTGATGGTTTTCATTATTATTTTGATTTGCGATGGACTTTTTCTTTCCCGCAGATTTCGCAGATACCGCAGATACCTAGGTGAATCTGCGAAATCTGCGGGAAATATTTATGAAATTAACCTCTTAAATGATACGCCTTAGGATGGGTAAAAGCACGTAATCCAATGTGAGACAGCGTTGCACCAAAACCTGAATGTTTACGGCCACTCCAAGGCAAGGCTGCACTTACACGATCACAGCAGTTCCAATAACCTGTGCCTGCATCTATTTTCGATAATATTTTTTCCGCGCGTTCCTTAGATGCTGAATAAACAGCTGCAGTAAGGCCATACTCCGTATCCTGCATCAATTTCATCGCTTCTGCATCATCTTTTACTTTCATAATACCGATTACAGGTCCGAAGCTTTCTTCGCGCATTACACTCATCGTGTGGTTTGCATTCAAAACAACAGTAGGCTCAAAGAAATACCCTTTTTGCGCAGCACGCTTTCCGCCTGTAGCAACTGTTCCGCCTTTTGCAACAGCATCCATTACCTGTGCTTCCACTACTTCCAGCTGCGGCTTACGTGTAAGCGGACCAATATAAACGCCATCTTCCGTTGGTAATCCAACTTTAAAACCTTTTACTTCCTTTACAAATTCATCCACATACTGGTCATATACTTTTTCGTGAACATAAATACGTTCCACAGCACAACAGCTCTGGCCAGCGTTATAAAACGCTCCATCAGCAGTACCTGCAGCAATGCTTTTTATGTCCGCTACATCGTCTGCCACATACAAGGGATCCTTACCACCCAATTCCAGTTGACAAGGGACCATTTTGTGGGCTGTTTTTTCATAAATGTATTGTCCTGTTTTATAGGAGCCCGTAAAGAAATACCCATTAAAAGGCACATGTAATAATATTTCCCCTACTTCACGCGCACCAATGGCAACCTGAAACACTTTTTCAGGAACACCAGCCTGCTTCAGAAGTTTCTCTATCCGCAGACCAGTAAGTGAAGCAAATTCTGATGGTTTGTACATTACAGAATTTCCAGCCAACAAAGCTGGTACAAACACATTCACACCCACTAAATAAGGGTAATTCCAGGCAGAAATATTGCAGACAACTCCAAGTGGTTCATACACAATTTTCTCTGTCATACCGGTATCAATAGTCATGTAGTCATCAGCCAGATATTTTTCTGCATTTTCCGTAAGCCATTTAATGCGGCTGCATGCACCTTTTATTTCGTTTTTGGCTTGCTGTAAGGGTTTGCCGACTTCAGAAGTAAGTATTTCAGCATCCAGCTCAATATTTTCCTTCAATAGCTCTTCAAAGCGTTTTAATATCGCAATACGTTCTTTCAAAGACACCTGCATCCACAGATCCTGGCCTTCTCTGAGCAGGTTAAATTTATGATCAATGGTTTCTAATGTGTCTTCCGGAAGGGTTGTGATTACTTCTTCTGTAGCGGGATTAATGATGTTCATATATAGTTTTTTATAATGTTAGTTTATTTAGAGTTTGTTAAATATTAAAGAATAGTCTTAGCTTGTGACGTAATCTTATTAAAATATTTTGTTTCACATTTAGCATTTTACTTTCTTTTGCTTCTCCAAAAGAAAGCGGCAAATACCTTGCAGGTATTTGAGCGAGATTGTGTGCCAGCAAGAAAAAGAGACCACGAAAACCAACCGAAAGCTTTCGTTACGCGCAAACCCTACCCCTCTCGCCACGAAACTTACGGTTCGCACTTTTCGTGGACATCATCCGCACCTACACTTTTATACAAAGTAGCGCGATAAGATACTTGGCCACCTACGTTTTACTTTTTATCTTTTACTGCTTTCAAAAAACTATCTCTTATTGCCCTTGTAAAGGGATTATCCGGATGTTCCTGAGCTAATCGTTCCGGATGCCATTGAACACAAAGTAAAAATGGTTTGCCCGTTTTGTCTTTCCACTCTGCAGCTTCAGGAATGCCTTCCGGAGAAATAGCTGACACTTTTAAATCACTTGCAATCCTGCCCAATGCCTGATGATGCGCGCTATTGATCTCACCTTTTTCAGTTCCTGTTATCTCAAAAAGTAAAGTATTCTTCTCCACATCAATTTCATGCCACCCGTCTTTTTCATTATGCCTGCGATGATCCAATTTTCCACTTTCTTCAATGTCCTGAATTAAATCTCCTCCCAAAGCGATGTTTACCAGCTGCATTCCGCGACAAACCGCTAAAACAGGAACATTATTTTTTTGTGAATAATTAAACACATTTAATTCAAATTCATCACGGGCTACATTAAATTCGCTGGGAGCCAGTGGATAATCGAGACGATTATTTTTATAAAATATTGGGTGCGTATCCACGCCACCGCTTAACACAATGCCATCGCACTTTTCAAGGTCTTTTATGTTTGAAGGGAACAATTGAATAATTTCAATGTCTGCGTCATTTCCCTTTATCCATAAAGGATAATTGGAATAACGTGCTTCTGTATCTGTAATGCCTATTGTTGTATGCATTCTTTTGTGAGTGTTCAAATTGCTCTAACAAAGCTAATCAATACTTTCAAAATAACTTGTACAAATTGATGCATTAAAAAACTGTGTGTTTTACTTTTTTCCTTGATGAAAAAAGTAACAAAAAAATCAAGACCAAACGATTCCTCCACACTAGCGACTCGCCATCGCGTTTGGTCAATCCTAACGCACGATTTCATAAGTTCATTTTGAATAAAATAAAGGGCTACGAAATATGGAATTTATTTTGAAAACTCTATTAATGGATATTGGAATTAAATTCGCCCTTTTTTATCTTTTTTTTTTGCTTGAATAAAAGAAATAACTTAATTCTATTTTCTCTGAAAATCAAGATCCTGAAAATCATAGCTAAAATCGGTTAATGGAGATATTGCATTCATCTTTATGGATGATGCTTTACCATTGGTATCTAAGCCAAATAGTACAAACGCATCAGCATCCATGCTTCTGTCGTTCCACTTTACAATAAATGTATTGCCTTTGTATGTAAGCATTTCTCCGGACAGGCGTGGTGAACGTTTTGAATCAAACCATAATTTTCCATTTTTGACCGAAATAATAGCATCTCCAAACCACGTATCCGTATAGGTCCCTGTATACAAACTAACATCGGGTTTAATAGTATTATTTTTTTGCTGAGTCTCAATTTCTTTCCAGATGTCGTCAGTTATCTTTTTCGCTTCGGTTTCATTTCTCAATTCGCGATCACGCATTTCCTTTACCCTGTCAATCCCTGTAACGCCTAAATAGCTATCCTTAATTGTATTTGTAATGGCCGTGAATGCCGCACCCGACTGCTGGTTGGTGAGCACAATAATCCCCAATCTTATTTCTGGTATTAGTGTTACTTGTGTAACAATACCGGCAAGGCCTCCCGTATGCGTTACTTGCTTGTACCCTTTTACATCACTTAAAAACCATCCTAATCCATAACTTGAAAAATGAGTATTGTAAACAGAGGTGCTTCGCACGGGAATAATAGTTTGAGGTGTCCACATTTCGTCTTGTGAGGTACGGCTGAATAATACATTTTCATTATTTTTACCATAGGCTCCTATATTTAGCTGGGTGTTCACCCATTTACACATATCAGTTAGGTTACTGTATATACCGCCAGCAGGCCCCATCAGTTCCATAAAATCTCTGCGGATAGGCTGCACCTTGCCATTCACCGGTGCATGTGCGTCAATTACATTTGACTTATCTTTTAACCTGCTGAAGGAAGATGCACTGGCAGTCATATTCAAAGGCTGCATGATTCTTGTTTCTACAAAATCTTCCCAGCTTATCCCTGAAACTCTTGCTAACACTTCTCCTGCAACAATATAGAGTAAGTTGTCATAATCATATTTTGTGCGAAAGCTGGAAACAGGCTTTAAATAACGAAGATTATGAATAATGTCTTTTTTTGTAAAATCACTTGAGTCCGGAAAGATCATTAAATCACCTGCTCCAAGGCCTAATCCGCTTCTGTGCGTCAATAGATCTTTGATAGTAAACTCCTCAGTAACATACGGGCTGTATAATTTAAATTCAGGGATATAATCCGTTACCTTATCATCCCATTTTAATTTACCCACATCCACCATCATAGCGAGTGCCGCTGCTGTAAAGGCTTTGCTGTTGGACGCAATACCAAACAAGGTATTTTCATCCACTTTTTGTTTTGTTTTTAATGAACGTACACCATACCCTTTCGAATGGATTATCTTTCCGTCTTTTATAACTGCCACCGCAATCCCTGGTACATCAAAGGTTCTTAATGTTTTTTGAACAAGACTGTCTATTTCTGTTGTCGTTAGTTGTGCATTTAGTGAAATGCTGATGATAAGAAAGGAAAGAAGGAATAATTTTTTCATTTTATAATTTACTTTTAATGTACATTGTGTAAGGCTGGAAGCCTTGTTAAAGAAAGCGTAGCGGGACGCAACGCTTAACGGTCGCTTTTCGTTTTGATATTCAAGAGCCTACCGTTTAATAAATTAAATATCTTTATTTATTAAGCAATTTCAATAACCCTTTCGGATCCTGTCTGTTATCCCAGAATGCGGTAATTATTAGCAGATCCGGAGTTACTTTATAGTAGATACTAAAATGACCAATAGCCGACTCCCTTGTTTCCGGAAAGTCCGCTGATTTATATGATTCGGGATGATTTAATATTGTTTTTGTTTGGTTAGATATATGCTTAATTAATTTTTCTGCATAGATAGTTGAGCCATTACGCTTCGTCCAATATTTTAGTATTTCCCTTCTTTGCTTCGCGGCTGTTTCAGTCCAAACTATTGATCTTTTAGCCATTTCAAATCATTTTTGTCTAATTGGCTTTGAGCAATGAGTTTACCGTTCTTTATATCTTTATCACTAAGTTTAAGCATGAGCACTTGTTCTTGAGTCAACTTTACTTTGTTCTTATCAGCAGAGCTGCTTTCTACAACCTGATATAAAGCCGCCAAATACTCCTTATCCGATATAGTGAGGAGTTTGTCAATAATTCCGTTTCTTATTTTATCAATTGCTGCCATGATTCTCAATTTTAACCAAAGTTAACCAATATTGATGTTATTTCAAAAATTGAATGGAGTTAATATAAATGATACCAACAGCTTTATATGAACGTTTGTTTTAGCCCTCGCCTTTACTACTCTGATACGCATGGTGTCAGGCTGGAAGCCTTGTTAAAAAAAGCGTAGCGGGATGTAACGCCTAAAGATTTCTTTCTTCCGATACTTTTAGGTCTATTTGCAAGTCGGCTGAAAGAATGAAATAATGTTTTTATGAAGTTGTCCAATGTCTTTATTTTGGTTCATTGTTTTATAGAAGTCACCGCTAATAGATTTGTCTTCAAGTTGTCCGTTTGAAATTTTAAGTAAATATGGAAAACCTTTTCTGTCTTTTATACTGTAAAGAAGCACTGAAATGAATTTTTGGTCGTAGTCTGATTTCGGTGTCTTGCCCTCAAGGTAAATAACTTTAATGTCTGAAGGGAGTGTTTGCAATATATTTTTCTCAATAAAGTCTTTATTTTTTTTTCTGTTGTTATAACAGAAAAATTTAGTCCCGTCAATTTCCCGCAAAAATTTCACATACTCCTTTTCTGATTTAATTGTTCTCAAATAGCCTAAGACGAATAACACGATAACTAAAGGTGACAACCAAAGAAACAGTTTAATTGTATTAATGGCTATCGATACTTGTAAAAAATTGTCGAATATTGTATTCATTTAAAAAAATGCCCGATAACGGGTGGCTATGCGATGTGGCGACTTTGGTAAACGAAATTAATAAATTAAAGTGGTAAAAAATTAATTAAAAAATAAAGCTACACCCTGTTACAACGCCTCCGAATACAATTTTCTGAAATCATCCCTACTTACCGGTTTTGGATTATTTGGATGTGCAAAATCTGCAAAAGCCAGATCAGCCAATGTATCCAGATGCTCTTCCTTTACATTGATGTCGCGAAGTCTGTGAGGAATACCTACTTTTGTATTTAAATCAAACAGGTATTGAATTACGGCTTCGCCTGTATGCTGCTTTAACTCCAACGTTTGAGCGATTCGTGCAAATTTGTCTTCAAAGCCAGCAATGTTGAAACGCATCCCGTAAGGTATGTTTACAGCATTAGCAAGGCCATGGTGCGTATCCAGCAAGGATGACAAAGGGTGCGCCATTGAATGTACTACTCCTAAGCCTTTTTGAAAAGCAATAGCTCCCATCATAGAGGCCAAAAGCATTTCAGCGCGTGAGGCCAAATCTGGCGACTTTACAGCCTTTTCCAAGGAATTCGAAATCATACGAATACCTTCCAATGCAATACCATCACACATCGGGTGATAATTTTTAGCAAGGAATGCTTCCATGTTATGCGTCAATGCATCCATACCTGTTGCGGCTGTTACAGCAGGTGGTAAACCCATTGTTAACAAAGGATCCGCGAATACAATTTTTGCCAATAATTTTGGGGAGAACAATATTTTTTTCTGATGGGTGATATCATCTGCAATAATGGCGCTTCTGCCCACTTCGCTTCCTGTTCCAGCCGTTGTTGGTATCGTTACAAAGTGCGGAACATCATTGGTTACGTATACATCTCCGCCTATTAAATCATCGTATTTAAAAAGATCTTCACGGTGGTTAATGCGCAAAACAATCGCTCTGGCTACATCCAATGCTGCACCGCCACCAATACCAACAATACTATCGCGGTTGGTCTTATCATACACATCACCGCCTTTAATTACATCACTTTTTACAGGGTTTTTATGAATATCATAAAACACTTCTACTGATAGTCCTTGTTGTTTTAAATCAGCAATAATTTCTTTAAAGAAAGGAAGCTCTGCAATAACCGGATCGGTAACCAGTAAAGGATTTTTTAAATTATTTTGTTTTAAATATGCAGGTAATTCTTTTACTGCATTGGCACCAAAACGAATGATGGTAGGGAAATTGAATTGTACTACGCGGTTGAAATCCATTTTTATATTTAGTTTAGATTGTTATTTTTTTTCGCCACAAATTGCACGAATTAATTGCTTAACGAGGTATGCTTTTTTAATTTTTTTTTGCCACAAATTGCACGAATTAATTGTTAAAGTGCTGAAAGGGGTATGATTGTTTTAGTTTTTCTTGCCACGAATTGCTCGAATTACTTCTACAAATGTTAGTTTAATTTATTTGGCACTAATTTCACGAATTAGTAGCTTTTACTTACAACACAACTCTTCTATATTCCAGCGAATCTTTTCCAAAGTTAACTATCAAACCTACTTTTAATTTAGATGCGGCCAAATAATTAATTGTTTGTGCTAAAAATTCATCAGCTATTCCACTACCACTTTTGACTTCCAGAATAATTTTATCAAACACGGTGAAATCCGCATAAAATCTGTGTGGTAAAATAATCTCTTTATAATTGATTAAAAACGATTTTTCCCTTTCATAAAAATACCCTTTCTGTTTCAATTCATATTCAAGAGCATCTTTATAAACAATTTCCAGGAAACCCTTTCCCAGATTACGATGCACTTCCATGCATGTTCCAATAATTTTATAAGCCTCCTCTTTATGAATTAAATCTGTCATTATAATTCGTGTATTATTTATATAATACCGTGCCACTTTGATTTCCAAATTAATAATTCGTGAAATTCGTGGCAATAAAAATTATATTATCTCAAAATACCGTTTTAACTCCCAATCTGTAACCACTTTGCTAAATTGCTTCCATTCCCACTCACGGGTTTGTGCGAAATGCTCAACAAATTTTTCACCGAATAATTCTTTTGCTACTTCTGAATTTTTCATTGCTTGCGTTGCAGCCCAAAGATTTGCAGGTAATATACCATGTGATGTATCACGGTAACCACTGCCGGTAGTAGGTTCCTGCAATTTTAATTTATTTTTAATTCCGTACAAACCGCTTGCAAGACAAGCTGCCATTGCTAAATATGGATTTGAATCCGATCCTACTACACGAGTTTCTACACGGGCAGATTTACTTCCTAATGGTAAAGCACGCAAAGCAACTGTTCTGTTATCTACCGACCATGTAAGGGTTGTTGGTGCCCAGGCTCCTTCTACCAGTCGTTTATACGAATTAATAGTTGGTGCTAACATCGGTAAAATATAAGGCAAACAATATAACTGCCCGGCAATATAGCTTTTGAACATTTCGCTCATTTTATTTTTATCTTTCTCTGAATAAAATAAATTGTTCTTACTGCTTTTATCCCATAAACTCTGGTGTACGTGTCCGCTGCAACCCGGAAGGTTTTCACTCCATTTAGCCATAAATGTAGCCATAATGCCATGTTTGTAGCTAATTTCCTTTACTCCAGTTTTAAACAATACCGCACGATCAGCCGCTTCCAAAATTCCGGAATAGGTAATTGCTGCTTCATATACACCAGGACCTGTTTCAGTATGCAAGCCTTCAATGGGAATATCAAATTTTTTCAACTGATCGAACAAAGCAGTAAAGAAATCATTCCGCAAGGTGGTACGCAAAATAGAGTATCCAAACATTCCCGGACTTAAATGTGTTAATCCGGTAAATTTTTTGTCGTGAACGCTTTGAGGCGTTTCTTCAAAATTAAACCATTCAAATTCCTGACTGAAATACGGTACATAACCTGATTTTTCAGCCTTTCCAATAACCTGCTGTAATAAATTTCTAGGACATACATAAGCAGGTGTTCCAACCAGCTCACAAAGAAAAAACGGCACATCATTTTCCCAGGGAATTTTCCGAAAAGTTTTTAAATCCACACGAGCCGGTGTATCGGGATAACCGCTGTGCCAACCCGTAAACCCTACATTATCGTAGGCTACATCGTTGGAATCCCACCCAAATACAACATCACAATAGCCGATGTTTCCTGTGATGACTGATAAAAATTTTTCTGTACTGATGTATTTACCGCGCAATACACCATCAATATCAGTTAACGCCAGTTTCACTTTCCCCGAAGGGTGAGTTTTAACGTACTCTATAATTTGTTTTTCTGTCATTTGAGTTCTTTGTTACACAGAGTTTCACTGAGAAAGCACAGAGAAACACTGAGGTTTTTTATAATTTATATCGTTTTATTCCATTTTTGAGTAAAGTTACATTGAAATTGATAAGTAAACCGATAGATTTATTTGAAAATTTCATGTAGGTTAAAATTTGTGCTTCGTGAACCGGATTAAAGGCATCAACAGTTTTTAGTTCAATAATCACGGTATTTTCCACCAGAATGTCTATCCGATAACCGCAATCTAATTTTATATCTTTATAAATAACCGGAACAGCTTTTTGTCTCTCCGTTTTTAAACCAGCTTTCTGTAATTCAAATGTCAGGCATTCTTCATAGGCTGATTCCAAAAGTCCGGGACCTAAATTTCTATGTACCTCAATAGCACAACCAATAATTTTTTCTGTGATCAGGTTAGTCTCCATTATTTTTTCTCTGTGCAACTCTGTGCCTCCTCGATTTTTTCTCTGTGTAATTTAGTTCTTACACAGAGAGCCGTAGAGAATTGCACAGAGGTCATTGAGGTTTATTTTTTAAAAAACACCTTAAATCCAATATACGAAACAACCAGCAATGCAAAATAAATCAGCGCTAGGTTTAAATTATAATAGGTCATAGAAAATAAAGAAACAGTTGCAATGATTAACGCCAAAACAGGTGAAAGCGGATAGAAAGGAACTTTAAAAGGACGGTGCAAAGCCGGTTCCTTTTTACGAAGTACAATCAAGGAAACCATTGCAATGATGTACAGCGTGAGTGCTCCAAACACAGCCATTGTAATTATTTCGGTGGTTTTACCCGTTAGCAAAATCAGGATACCGATTAAGGTGTTTACTATCAATGCATTCGCGGGTGTCTGAAATTTTGGGTGTACTTTTCCGATAAATTTCGGAGCATACCCAATCTTCCCGAACTCCATCGTAGTGCGCCCTCCCGCAAGCATCAATCCATGAAAAGATGCTACCAGCCCAAACAAGCCAACTGTAAGCAACATGTGAAAAAGTAAACTGTTACCGCCTACTATCTGTGCCATCGCCATTGGCAAAGGAGAATCTGAAGTCCCGCCTTCGGCATTAAACACAATAGATTCCCATCCGCCAACACCAATAGCAGCAACAAATGTAAGTACACACAATGCCACCAAAGTAACAATGGCAGAACCAAAACCTTTCAAAATATCTTTTTGAGGATTAACTGTTTCTTCAGCTACATTGGCAACGCCTTCAATACCCAGAAAAAACCATATGGCAAAGGGAAGAGCCGCAAAAGCACCTGCCCATCCATTCGGCAAGGCATTACGCGTTAAATTTTCTGCTTCGAAATGAGGGATTGTAACACCTGCAAATATTAACAGTTCTACCACCGCAAGAAAAGTCACAATGAGTTCAAACGTAGCGGCAGCCTTTACTCCATAGATATTCAGCAATGTAAAAATAATATATGCAGTGATTGCGGTCAATACAATATCGAACTGCGGAAAAATAAGATTAAAGTATGCTCCAATCGCGAAAGCAATCGCAGGGGGTGCAAAAATGAATTCGATGTTCTGCGCCATACCCGCAATAAATCCGGCTTCCTTGCCCAAAGCGCGGTCAGCATAATCAAAAACACCACCAGCCTTAGGAATCGCGCACGCTAATTCGGAATAGGAAAACGTGAATGTTACGTATAAAATGATGATAAAAAGAGTCGCGACAGCAAGTCCCAACGTGCCGCCCTTTTCAAGGCCTAAGTTCCAGCCGAAATACATTCCGGAAATAACATAACCAACACCAAGTCCCCAAAGCATAAGGGGAGTGAGCGCTTTTTTTAAACCTTCTTTGTTTTCCACCTGACTTAATTTAACATCAATAATAGTGAAAAATAACTTCATAATAACGTAAACCGGTAAGATTTGAAATCTTATTCAAACAACGGAATCTGTTCTAAATACTGGTAGGCATTTTCGGTATAATCCATCTGGCAGCAAAAATGATGAAGACCATTGGTCACTACCAGGTATTTCACTTTAAAAACCATATTGTATCGTGCAATCTGATCGAATACATCTTGTGTAATCTTTACTCCGGGAGCTTTGCATTCTACCATTAAATGCGGACTGCCTTGTTTGTCATATACCAACACATCCATACGCTTTTGCAGCTGATTGTATTTCAATCCAGCTTCCACGGCAATAAGCGAAGCGGGAAATTTTTTATCCTGTATCAGATATTGCAAAAAATTCTGACGCACCCATTCTTCCGGGGTAAGCACCACGTATTTTTTTCTGATTGCATCAAAAATTTGGGTCCGCAAACCCTGTTGTTTCAGCTTAAACTCGTAAGATGGTAAATTGAGCTGTTGCATTTATAATAACCCGGAAAGCTTTTAAGATTTAAAGCCTATCTATTTTAATAATTATTTAATAACAAGGTGTTTTTTACAGCGCTTAAATTAGTAATTTCGCTTGGCAAAACTTTCTCGAAAATACCGAAAAGATTCGTTATTTGAAAAGTTTCGCCTTTAAAATTATGAAAAGTAAAGAAGAAATAGTTGCAAACTGGTTACCGCGTTACACCGGCAAACCTTTGGAATCTTTTGGAAAGTATATTCTGCTTACCAATTTTAGCAAGTATGTAAAAATGTTTGCTGAATGGAACAATGTTTCCATAGATGGTTCTGATATGCCCATGCCTAGTGCAACAGCGAATGGTATTACCATTATTAATTTCAGTATGGGCAGTGCAAACGCTGCTACCATCATGGATTTATTAACGGCCATTGATCCGAAAGCTGTTCTGTTCCTTGGTAAATGCGGAGGATTAAAAAAGAAAAATGAATTAGGTGATTTGATTCTGCCAATTGCTGCGATACGCGGGGAAGGAACATCCAATGATTATTTTCCACCTGAGGTGCCTGCATTGCCAGCATTTAGTTTGCAGAAAGCAATTTCAACAACCATTCGGAATCATAATAAAGATTATTGGACAGGGACTGTATATACCACTAACCGTAGGGTTTGGGAGCATGATGATGAATTTAAAGATTACTTACGCAAAATACGTGTTATGGGTATTGACATGGAAACGGCTACTATTTTTTCAACCGGCTTTCATAACCAGATACCTACAGGAGCCCTACTCCTTGTAAGCGATCAGCCAATGGTAGTGGAAGGTGTAAAAACCACAGAAAGCGACAAAAAAGTAACACAAAATTTTGTTGACGAACATTTAAGAATCGGTATTGATTCTTTGAATGAGCTTATTAACAATGGTTTGACGGTGAAACATTTAAGATTTGAATAAAGAACAGTTAGCAATTAACAGTTGGCAATTTGCAAACCGTTAATTGTCATTTGCCAATTACCTGCACATGGAGTTTAATGATATAATGTCGGAATTAAAAAAGAAAATTTACCGCCCGGTATATTTTCTAATGGGTGAAGAACCCTATTTCATTGACATGATCTCTGATTACATTGAACAAAATGTGCTGGATGAATCAGAAAAAGAATTTAATCAAACGGTGCTTTACGGAAGAGATATTACTGCAGCCGATGTAATAGGCGCTGCAAAACGTTTTCCGATGATGAGCGAACACCAGGTGATCATTATTAAGGAAGCTCAAAATATACGTGATTTAGTTGGGAAAGATAAAGAGGCTGACAAGGAGAAAGACAAACAAAAAGAAAAAGCAAAACCGGCCTTTGAGGCCTATATTGAAAACCCTCAAAAATCTACTATCCTTGTCATCTGCTACAAATACAAAACCATTGACAAGCGCACCAGTGCAGCAAAAGCAATAGATAAAAATGCTGTATTATTCGAATCAAAAAAAATATACGATAACAAAGTACCTGACTGGATCAATAATTATTTAAAAGGGAAAGACTATACTGCAAGTCCCAAAGCAAGCGCTCTGCTTACAGAATACCTGGGTACCAACCTTAGCAAGATATCCAATGAGCTGGATAAGCTGATGATCAATCTGCCGCCAAAATCAGAAATTACGGTTGAGCAGATTCAGACTAACATTGGTATCAGCAAGGATTACAACGTGTTTGAATTGCAAACTGCCATTGGAAAAAAAGAAGTACTGAAAGCAAACCGTATCATCAATTTTTTTGCAGCGAATGAAAAGGAACACCCAATGGTAATGACCATTTCTTCCTTGTATGGCTATTTCTGCAAACTATTATCGTATCAGTTTTTAGCAGATAAATCAAAAGGCAGTGTAGCTTCTGAATTAGGCGTACACCCTTTCTTTGTTGGGGACTATGAACGTGCTGCGAAAAATTTTTCAGTGAATAAATTAAAAGCCATATTTGGATACCTTCGTGAATATGACCTTAAATCAAAAGGTGTTGACCGTGGATCTGCCACGGAGGGCGAGTTATTAAAGGAATTAGTGTTTAAAATTTTGCATTAAGTCCAATACCCCCATTTAAGAACTACCCAACACTGCCTCCTGCCCTTTGTTTAACATCTTCCGCCCCTCCCCTCCTTCTCTGAGATGGTGAAAGAGACGTGTTACCGAATTTGTAAGTGAATGAAAGAAATGCAACACGCGTATCCCTTCTCACATCATACGATTCAACGTAACCGGTGAAACGTGTTGTTGCTCTTGCATTGTTTGTATGAAAAATATCATTTACGTTCAGTTTCAATATGGCCCTGTTGTCTGCAAACTTTTTTTGTAATCCAAAATTTAAAGACCAGATAGGCCTTACTGTTTCATAAGCATACACCTCTTTGCTTCTATAATTTCCGCTTAGTTCGCCAGAGAAGGTAGATGTAAAGTTGAACACATTAACAGAATTAATATTAAAATTAACATTCCCCACTTTGTTAATGGTTGTGTTTGCAATATTCCCGGAATACGCAGCATAGTATAAACTAATATCAGTGGTAGTATGGCACCATTTGGTCACTTCCTGAGGAATTGAAACATTCAGAGCATAAACATCAGCCGTTGTTAGGTTATAATTGGTCTGTATTGTGAGTTTTGGCTGATCGGGCGCAGGAGCTATCACCTCTGTAATATTATTGCTGGTGCGGCCGAAACCAAGCGTAGAATATATTTTTTGCTTAAACACATGGGTCAGTTCAAATGAATGTGTTGTTTGTGGCTGCAAATAAGGATTTCCCGCCTTATAGGTTGTAGGATCAAGATAAAATCTAAATGGATTCAACTGATCGTACCCCGGACGATTAATGCGCCTGCTATAATTCAATTCCAAAGAATTTTTATCATTTAGCTTATACCCTATAAAAGCACTCGGAAAGAGCTGAATATAGCTGGTATCAAACGTTTCATTGTACACCAATTGGTTACCAGTTATATGCGTGTGTTCTAAACGTAATCCTATTTGTGTGCTCAGCTTTTTCCATTCCTTTGACGCGTTTGCATACACTGCGTTAATATTTTCCGTGTAAATAAAATGATTGCTCTTTGCCGAATCGTAACTGTTCAATCCGTTACTCCTGTTATAAAATGCCAGGTTGTTATCCGCAATTACATAGCTTGATTTGAACCCCGACTCAAAATTTGCACCATTCTTCAAAGGCTTTGCAAGATCCGTTTTAATAGAATAAATATTCAATCCCCCATTAATATCCCCATATAACAAGTAGGGATTCAAAAACTCATTATTATTAATATCGAAATATCTTGTTGTAAAATTTTGTTCTGTTACATTCGAAAAGCGCGCATAATCCACATCTGTGGTAAGTTCGGTGCCACTTGTATCAATGATGTGTTTATAGTTTAAGTTAGCAGAATAGTTGTACCACTTATCTTTCGAGCGGTTCTGTGTTTCAAATCGTGACGTGTTGGTTCTTGTTTCGTCATAAACCATCGAAATATTATCTCCCGTGGGATTAAACTTATTACTCACAGCATTTACAACAAATCCGAATGTGTTTTTTGAATTCGCATAATAATCAACGCCCGCGCGAGCTATCTGGTTTTGAAAATCCATCGTCAAATAATTATCCTGAATGTAAGCCCCCTTAAATGTATCATTCGAATAGAAATTCCGGTCCAACTTCAAACTATTGAATCCCTTGCGATACGCATAGTTATAATTTCCAAATACATTAATTTTCTTATTGCGGTGATTCAGAGTAAAGCCGTTGTTTGTTTTAGGATAAACTCCATATCCGGCTGCCAGCGTGGCGCTGCCATTAGTTCCCAACTTTTTATCCTTCTTTAATTTAATATTGATGATAGAAGATCCCGCTGCATCATACTTAGAAGAAGGATTAGCGATGAATTCTACTTTTTCAATCGCGGCAGATGTCATACCTTTTAAATAATTTGCAAGATCCGAGCCTGTCATTGGTGTGGGTCTTCCATCAATCCATACAGCAACCCCTTGCTTTCCTTTAAAACTAATATTATCATTATTGTCGATTCGCACACCAGGAGCTTTTTCAATTACTTCAAAAGCAGAATTACCACTGGAAACAATACTATTTTCAACATTCAAAATCATTTTACCATGATCCCTTTCTATGTAAGGTTTGCGAGCAGTTACCGTAACCTCCGCCAAACTAACTTCCGTTTTTTGCAGCTGAAAAGGAGGCAGCATTTTGGATTCTGAAACATCAAAAATACTGCTGGTAAACTTTGCATAACCAAGTACATTCGTTTGGATAAAATAGAATCCATTTGAAATACCGTTAAAGTTAAACTCCCCTTTTTCATTCGTAAACTCCGTCTTAACCAAGGAAGAATCTGTTGCACTTAATAATTGAACAATGGCATCCGGTAAGGGAGCGTTGTTTTTAGTTAACAAACTGCCGTACAGTTCACTTTTTGCAATGTTTGTTTGAGCAAATAACCCTGCATTTGTTATTAGTAGAATAATTGTAGCTATTTTTTTCATAAAAAAAATTTAAGTGAGTAAATTTTAATTCATGTTAACAAACATATAAAATATTAATTGATATATCAAACATTGATGTGTTAACATTTGTTAAAGTTGCTGAACAATTCTTATGAATCCAAGTGCCGAAAAAGCTTTATTGCGCTCACTATCAATATTTTACATTTTTTTTATTTAAATAATGTTAATTACTTTCAATGACGCTCTCTTATTCGTAAATTCGTATATAACCTTACAAGGCTAATTGTAAAACCAATGAAAAAAGGAATCTATTGTTTAGAGGGATTATGGACTGATGATCTTCAGAACAAATCGACAGTGCTTCCTATTCTTGAATTATTGCACAAAGGGAGTATTTGTAATTACATCTACCATGCCTGTGCCACTAGAGAAGAGTTAGAATTTTTTCTAAAAAAATGGAAAAAGAAATCCATTATTACTAAGTATCCAATTCTATATTTAGCTTTCCACGGAAAAAGAGGACATATCTATATTACCAGCAAGAATACCCTTTCATTGAATGATCTGGCGGAGGTTCTCGAAAATTCTGCCCAGGGAAAAGTTATATTTTTCGCTTCCTGTGAAACATTGAATGCTGGCGGCAGAACAATACAGTCGTTTCTTAAAAAGACAAACGCCATTGCCGCAATTGGATACAAACAGGAAGTGGATTGGATGATCGCAACCGCTTTCGAGCTGCTTGTACTGGACGCCCTCCAGCAGGACAGGTTTGACAGTCGCGGAATAGAAAAAATTGAAACCAAAATAAAAACCGAATACGGCAATCTTTATCAGTTATTGGATTGCAGAATGGTTATAAATAAGTATATTTATTTTCCAAGAAAAAGAACTGCACCACGCATAAAACCTTAGTATACTTATGAAAACTAATGTATCGCCAGCTTCCCTATATCCTCAGGAAAAAAACCATGTATTAAACAAAAACTTTCGCCCAAGCGAAAATTTTTATCAAAGTGATAAAATATTCAGCAACTATTTCAAAAATAACAGTTCTGCTGAAGGATTCGCCTACATGAAAGACCGGTTGAATTATACAGGAAAAGAAGCTGCTGGAAAAATGAACGAGCTTTCCCTGCTGGCTGATAAAATGGGGCCGGAGCTGATAAAAAGAAACACACTTGGTGAAACAATCAATGAGATCCGCTTTCATCCTGCTTACTGGGACTTAATGAAAACGGCAGTTAAATCTGAAATGTTTCGTGTTAAATGGGAGCCAACATTACGTAAAAAATTTAATACGGAAAAACAACTGTTAGGATTCAGTTCCGCCTACATTTATGCTTTAAGTGAATGTGGCCAGTTCTGCCCGCTTTGCATGACAGATGCGGCCGCACAGCTCATTAACCTGTTTTGCGAGGATGAAGATAAGGCAAGATTATTAGCACGAATATATACGGATAATGCTGATGAATTATATACCGGTGCCATGTTTCTTACCGAAAAAACAGGTGGTTCAGACGTAGGTGCAAATATTGTAACAGCTACGCACACGGAAGGAAATTATTATTTATTGAATGGTGAAAAATGGTTTTGCAGTAATGCAAATGCAGATATTATTTTCGCGCTTGCCCGCACAGATGCTGATATTAAGGGCACAAAAGGGCTTTCCATTTTTTTAATTGAGAAATTTCTTCCTTCAGGTGAACGTAATCCGATGGACGTAATACGCTTAAAAGATAAGCTGGGAGTGCGTTCTATGGCAAGTGCCGAATGTATGATGACCAATACCTTAGGGAAACTCGTTGGAAAGGAATTTGAAGGATTTAAAGTGATGGTTGAAATGATCAATGTTTCACGGATTTACAATTCTGTTGGTGCCCTGGCTTGCTCACGCAGAGCGCTAATAGAAGCGTACCAGTTTTTATGTAATCGTGAAACATTCGGAAAAACCGCTATTGAACACGCATTGATTCGTACCAAGCTTACAGAACTTGGTTCATTGAATGTAGCCAATTTTTACCTGGTATGGCGCACCGTGAAATCTCTCGAACTTGCTGATAATGGTAACGAAAGAGAAAAGCACCTCCTTCGCATCATTAACCCGATGACAAAAAAATGGTCAGCTGAAACGGGCGTATACATAACCCGCGAAAGCATGGAGCTGATGGGCGGATTAGGATATATTGAGGATGGGGTAGTACCCAAAGTAATGCGCGATGTAATGGTATTACCCATCTGGGAAGGCTCTGGAAATATCATTATTCTGGACATGCTAAGAGCAATGTCAAAATCAAAAGGATTTGAAATTATCTGTGATGAAATTAACAAAAGTGCTGCTGCAAGCGAAATGTATGGCACATGGATAAAAGAAGAGTTAAATAAATTAATGCTGTTTGCACACAAAGTATCGAAACTTGCCCAGGACGAAATGGAGGCCTCAGCCAAACCGTTTTTTGAAAAACTAACTTCGTTGTATCAGCTGTCATTACTGATTGATAACTTAAATGAAGAAAGTAAAACATGGATTGCTCCTTCCTTAAATTATCTGAAAGAAAAATACAATCCCGCTGGATTAGCGGAGATCACACCCCTTTCAGTTGATGAAGTAAAGGGCTTGATTGCATGGAAGTTTTAATTAAGAATAAATTGTAATACCAATAAATAATGAATGAAATATATCTTCAACCGGCAGAGTTCGTCAACAGTGATTCTGAAGAAATAAAAGAATTTACTAAAAAAGCCATTGGCTCCTCAACAGACCCCGTTGAAAAAGCAGTAAAGCTTTATTACGCTGTAAGGGATGGATTTAATTATAATCCTTACAATATTGATTTAAACCGTGAAGCCTTAAAAGCAAGTACTTTGCTTAAAAAAGATTATGGATACTGTGTTGAAAAAGCCTGCTTATTGGCTGCTTCTGCAAGGGCTGCCGGCATACCAAGCCGTTTGGGCTTTGCCAGGGTCCGCAACCATATTGCTACTGAAAAACTGGAAGAAAAATTAAAAACCAACGTTTTGGTTTTTCATGGCTTTACCGAATTTTTTCTTAACGAAAAATGGGTAAAAGCTACCCCTGCTTTTAACAAATCGCTTTGCGTTAAATTAAATGTAGATTCACTGGAGTTTAATGGAAAGGATGACTCCATATTTCAATCATATGGCAAAGAGGGCGCTCAATTCATGGAATATCTGCACGATTATGGCACCTTTCACGATGTTCCTTACGAATTGTTTGTCAGCGAATTAAAAACTCATTACCCGCATCTGTTTGAGGGCAGTTCTCCTGAGTTATCTCTAAAAATAGATGTTGATAATTAAACCCTTATTAAAACAAACTTTAATATATTTGGCTGTTAGTTTTGGCATATACTTTATATAAATTTCGGTATCAGACTAAGGAATTAAGATAACCATCTATAAAAAAATTAATTTCTATGCAAGTATTAAAATTTGGGGGAACATCAGTAGCAAATACTGAGAATATAAATAAAACGATTGCTATTGTAAAACAATCGCGTTTAAAAAGCAAAACAGTTGTAGTTGTTTCAGCATTAGGCGGAACTACTGATATGCTGATAGAGGCTGTAAAAATGGCCTCATCACGGAACGAGGCCTATAAAGACAAACTCCGGAGTATTGAACACAGGCACTTACAGATAGTAAGAGAGCTTATTCCAGTGGAGCAACAAAGTTCCACATTAAGCCAGGTAAAGAAAAAATGCAATGACCTGGAAAGTATTTGTGAAGGTGTATTTTTGTTACAGGAACTAACGCTTCGCACACTCGATAATATCATGTGCTACGGGGAGCTATTATCTTCCCTTATACTGTCGGCCTCCTTTAATAGTATGGGCTGGGCGCATCAGTGGATTGATGCAAGAGAGCTCATCCGCACCAATTCAAGTTATGGAAACGCATTTGTGGATGTAGATCATACCTATACCACTATACGAAATTACATGGCCAAACATTCACAGCAATTATACATTATACCCGGCTTTATTGCTGCCGATGCACATGGCACAACCACTACATTGGGAAGAGGCGGCTCCGACTATACCGCTGCACTTATTGCTGCAGCAACGGATGCAACCGTATTGGAAATATGGACGGATGTAAGCGGCATGATGACCGCTGATCCGCGATTGGTAAATAATGCGAAAATAATTTCCAACATTTCTTACCAGGAAGCAATGGAGCTTTCACATTTCGGAGCTAAAGTAATTTATCCGCCAACCATTCAACCGGTTATGAATAAAGGCATTCCTGTATGGATAAAAAACACATTCGCGCCCAATGATTACGGAACTTTGATTGAACGAAGTGCAGAAAGCAATAAAAATCATGTAAGTGGAATATCAAGCATTTCAAAAATTGCTTTATTAAATTTAGAAGGTACGGGAATGGTAGGAGTACCGGGAATTTCGAAACGTTTATTCGAAGCCTTATCCAACGAAAAAATAAATGTTATTCTTATTACGCAGGCATCTTCTGAATATTCCATATGCGTAGCAGTTGATGAAGCAAACGCTTCAAAAGCAAAAGCTGCAATAGATACACAGTTTGAAAGTGAAATAGCCTTTAATAAGGTTGATCCCGTTTACATTGAAAATGATTTATCAATCATTGCCCTGGTGGGCGAAAATATGAAGAATCATACGGGCATCAGTGGGAAAATGTTCGGAGTTCTTGGACGCAATGGTATTAACATCCGTGCAATTGCACAAGGCTCATCTGAAAAAAACATTTCTACGGTTATTAAAACTGCTGACGTAAAAAAGGCAGTGAACGTATTACATGAAGATTTTTTTGAAACCGTTCATAAGGAATTAAATCTATTCCTCGCAGGCTCCGGCAATGTAGGCGGGAAGCTTATTGAACAGATAAAGCTGCAAACAGAATATATAGCCAACCAGCTTCATTTGAACCTGCGCGTTATTGGCATTACCAGCAGTAAAAAAATGCTGTTGAACGAAGATGGGATTAATCTGACCAACTGGAAAGACCAGCTGCAACAAGCTCCAGCAATGCAACTTGACGCTTTTACCGATTTTATTATTGAAAAAAATCTGCGTAATTCAGTGTTTGTTGATATAACTGCAAACGAACTAACTGCCGGCTGTTACGCAACACTGCTAAAGAAAAGTATTTCAATTGTTGCATGTAATAAAATTGCATGCTCGTCAAGTTATGAAAACTACAAACAGCTGAAGGAATTAGCACAGGAGTTTAACACCGCATTTTTATACGAAACCAATGTAGGCGCCAGCTTGCCAATCATCGGTACGCTGAATGACTTGCTGCGAAGCGGTGATAAGATTAATAGAATGGAAGCCGTATTATCCGGCACACTTAATTTTGTATTTAACAACTATGATGGTACGGCCCCCTTTGCTGATGTTGTTAAGCAGGCGCAAGATGAGGGATACACAGAACCGGACCCCCGCCTCGACTTAAGCGGAAAAGATGTGATGCGAAAAATACTTATTTTATCACGTGAGGCCGGGTATATAATGGAAATGCACGACATCCAAAATAATTCTTTCCTTCCAGCATCCTGTATGGAAGGAAGCGTTGATGATTTTTACAAAGAATTAAAAAAGCATGAAGAGCACTTTAAAAGTCTATACAAGGAAGCGGCAGATAAAGAGTGTAAACTAAAATTTGTTGCCAAACTCGAAAACGGAAAAGCATCCGTAGGGCTGCAACACATCAGCAAAGAGCAGGACATGTTCCATTTGTACGGTAAAGATAATGTTGTATTGTTTTTCACTAACCGCTATACTCAACAGCCTTTAGTTATTAAAGGTGCGGGAGCGGGTGCCGATGTAACTGCCTCAGGTATATTTGCTGATATTATCAGAACTGCCAGGATTTAATGGAAATCTGAAATCTTATCAAAAACCTAATACAACGCACTTTTCAAAATAAAATACTCTTTTAAACTATTCAAAAATTAATTCGATTATCTCAACTCGAATATAAAATACCCCTATCTAAATGAATGAAATAACCGTTTTTTCCCCTGCTACTGTAGCAAATGTGGTATGTGGTTTTGATATACTTGGTTTTGCGTTGGACGGTCCTTTTGATAAAATGCTTATACGGAAAACATCCAAAAAAGGTGTAACCATTATTAATAATGATAATTACAACCTGCCAACTGAACCTGAGAAAAATGTGATTGGAATGGCCCTGCTTGCTTTGCTAGAGGACGTAAAGGAGGATATTGGGTTTGTAGTCGAGAGTACTAAAATTATAAAACCAGGCAGTGGAATTGGTTCAAGTGCGGCCAGTGCAGCTGGTGCTGTTGCCGGTGCAAATAAATTATTAAACGATCGCTTTTCAAAAGAAGATTTAGTCCGGTTTGCAATGTGCGGAGAAGAAGTGGCATCTGGCTCCAAACATGCTGATAACATTGCACCCTGCATTTATGGAGGAGTTACATTAATACGCTCACTTGATCCAATGGACATTATTTCCATTCCGGCACCAACTTTATACGCCACCATATTACATCCGCAAATTGAAGTAAAAACATCAGATTCCAGAAGCATTTTAAAAAAACAAGTGTTGTTAAAAGATGCCATTACGCAATGGGCAAACGTAGCAGGATTAATAACAGGATTAATGAAAAACGATTATGAGCTTATTGGCAGATCGCTTGTAGATGTTATTATTGAACCTGTTCGGAGTATTTTAATTCCTCGTTTTGATGAAGTAAAAAAGAAAAGCATGGAAGCCGGTGCTTTGGGCGGTGGAATATCTGGTTCTGGCCCATCCATGTTTATGCTCAGTAAAGATGAAGCTACCGCAAAAGCAGTGGAAAAGGCGATAATAGCAGTGTATGAAACCACAGGAATTAGTTTCCATACGCATGTTACTACCATAAACAATGAGGGTATTAGATTTGAGTACTGAGATGTGTGCTATGAGATTAACGATGAAAATTAATTATATACAGCAATTCCAAACTACTAAGCAATGCTATTTTACAGTTTAAATAAAATATCTCCATCGGTAAATTTTCGCGAAGCCGCTATCAGCGGCCAAGCGCCAGACAAAGGTTTGTACTTCCCTGAAAGCATTCCGGTATTGCCTCCTGATTTTTTCAAGCAGCTAAAATCAAAAACAAAAGAACAAATTGCATTCGAAGTAATAAAGCCCTACATCGGAAACTCAATACCTGAAGATGTTTTACATACCATTTGTACTGAAACCGTAAACTTCGATTTCCCTTTAAAAAAAATAAATTCAACTATTTATTCATTAGAACTATTTCACGGCCCCACCCTCGCTTTTAAAGATGTTGGTGCACGGTTTATGAGCAGATGTCTTGGTTATTTTTCAAGAGATAGTGACAAGGAAGTAACTGTATTAGTTGCTACATCAGGGGATACAGGAAGTGCGGTTGCTAATGGTTTTCTGGGCGTAAAGGGTGTGAATGTTGTTATCCTTTATCCATCAGGCAAAGTGAGCAAAATACAGGAGTTGCAGCTAACCACACTTGGAAAAAACATTACTGCACTTGAAGTTCAGGGAACGTTTGATGATTGTCAAAGCATGGTAAAACAAGCCTTTTCGGATCAACAGTTAAACGCTCGCTTAACACTTACTTCCGCAAACTCCATTAATGTAGCGCGCTGGCTGCCGCAACAGTTTTATTATTTTTATGCACTACAACAGTGGACAGAACAGCACCCTCCTGTAATAAGCGTTCCAAGTGGTAATTTCGGAAATATCTGTGCGGGCTTACTGGCCTATTTTTCAGGGGCTCCAATCAAGCATTTTGTAGCTGCTTGCAATACCAATGATATCTTTTCCAATTACATCGCCAACAAGGCCTTTACACCAAAAACTGCAGTGGCAACCATTTCAAATGCAATGGATGTAGGCAACCCAAGCAATTTTGTGCGCATGTTGGAAATGTTTGAAAACAAACACAATCAAGTGAAGGAGTTGATAAGCAACTCTTGTGTTGATGATGAACTAACAGCTAAAACAATTTTGGATGTTTACGAAAAATACAATTACCTCTTAGAACCTCATGGTGCTGTGGCTTACGAAGGACTTCAACAATATCTTGTTCAACATCCTGAACAAAAAGGCATACTGCTCGAAACAGCGCACCCCATAAAGTTTGATGATACCGTAAAAAAAATCACCGGTCAACACTCAATAGAAATGCCTGATTCCGTAAAATATCTTTTAGAGCTTCAGAAAAAAAGTAGTGTTATTAAACCTGAGTTTAATGAATTGAAAAATTTTTTATTAGCAAACAAATAATCCTTCTTTTTTTGCGATTGTATTTAAAACGATGCAACCAATTCCTCCAATATTGATAGGGTTGAAACACAAACATTGGCCCGTTGATATTGTTATTTCTACCTAGGTATTGAATGGAACGGGTGCGGCTGATGTCCACGAAAAGTGCGAACCGTAAGTTTCGTAGCTTGAAGCGTGAGACCTTTGTGGGTAAACGAAAGCTTAGGGTTGGTTTTCGTGGTCTCTTTTTCTTTGTTACTTTCTTTTGGAGAAGCAAAAGAAAGTAAAATGTCCAATGTTTAACTCATATCCTATTACAAAACAAAAGCATAACTGCTATATTGAGCTGCTATAACAACGCTTTGTTTCAACTTGAAAATCATTTTACGACAACTACCCAAACAACAAACTAAACACCTCTTCAATCTTACCTACCATTGTAATTTTAATACCATAGTCTTTAAGATCCAAGCCTTTCTTGTTGTACTTACTGATGAAAATATGTTCAAAACCTAATTTCTCAGCTTCTGAAATACGTTGATCTATGCGGTTTACAGGACGTATCTCTCCACTCAATCCAACTTCACCAGCAAAACAAACCTTCGGAGAAATCGGCATATCCTCATTGCTTGAAAGCACAGCACATACAAGGGCCAAATCAATTCCCGGATCTTCCACACGAATTCCACCGGCAATATTTAAAAACACATCCTTAATACCTAACCTGAACCCACAGCGCTTTTCAAGCACTGCCAATAACATCGCTAACCTTCGTAAATCAAAACCTGTAGAAGAACGCTGGGGAGTACCATAAGCAGCGCTGCTTACAAGAGCTTGTGTTTCAATCAGCATCGGGCGCAGGCCTTCCATTGTTGCGGCAATAGCAACACCGCTTACAAGCTCTTCACGTGCCGTAATTAATATTTCCGAGGGGTTTGTTACTTCACGTAAACCACTACCCTGCATCTCGTAAATACCCAATTCATTGGTAGAACCAAAACGGTTTTTTGTAGTTCTCAGTAAACGATACACGTGATTTCTATCCCCCTCAAACTGTAATACCGTATCCACCATATGTTCCAGCACTTTTGGCCCGGCAAGACTTCCATCTTTAGTGATATGGCCAATTAAAAATACAGCTGTCCCGCTTTCTTTTGCATAACGCATTAACTCCGATGTACATTCGCGAATCTGAGAAACACTTCCGGGTGATGATTCAATATGTGCTGAATGCAATGTCTGAATAGAGTCTACAATCAATAGATTTGGCTCCAAAACTTCAATCTGCTTAAAAATATTCTGAGTAGATGTTTCTGTTAAAATATAACATCCCGGGTTGTTCATTCCAATACGTTCTGCACGCATACGGATTTGCTGTTCGCTCTCTTCACCGGATACATACAGCACTTTCATGTTTTTCATATTGAGTGCCACCTGTAACATCAGCGTAGATTTACCAATGCCAGGCTCTCCTCCAAAAAGTATCAATGAACCTGCAACAAGGCCGCCACCAAGCACTCTGGAAAGCTCTTTATCATATACAGGAATGCGGTGTTGTTCCGATAAACTTATTTCGTTTACTAATTGAGGCTTGGAAGCACGCTGGGTACTGGTACTTGCAATACCAGGAGTTTTAGCATCATCGCCTTTCGAAACAATTTCTTCTACATACGTATTCCATTCATTGCAGGAAGGACAGCGCCCTATCCATTTCCCTGATTGGGCGCCACAGTTTTGACAGAAGAATGTGGATTTAGTTTTTGCCATAAATTGTATTGTTTGACGAATTATTTGGTTTGTAAAATTCATACTTAAGACTACTTAAAGCCTTGTAGCATAATACTTTCTCAAACTCTACTTCGCTATTTCTTTAATTGAATTTGAATAAAAAAAGTTAATTGTTGTATTTACATTGGGTTGTATGTACACTATATCTGAATTAAGTTCCGCTACAATTCTATCAAGGCGGTTAAAAAATTCATTCACATTGGTTGCAAATACCTCCTTCGGCTTTTCCTTCAACTCCGGTATTGAATAATTAATAAAATCTTCCCAATGACAAGCGATAATACTTTTGGGTGTTAACCATGTTACAATATCCTCCGGATAATTTTTAGAATTTTGATAGGATGCAACACACAGCATTGCTACATCTACAGGATGCTGATTCAGCAAAGACCGTGGCGGAAAGCCATACGGAGCATTACTTGCAGCAGAATTCAAATACATTCTGAAATTAACACTTCCGTCACCATTTAAATAATCTATTAAATAACAAACCGTTTTACCCGCTGCGTATTGTCTCCAAAATTTCGGATGCTTCTTTGTCTGCACATTCTCAGGGGTAACATTAAAATTTTTACCGGCAATTTTAAAGTGTGGAGCATGCTCAGATACAATTGGCAACACTCTCATTTTTGAATTAACATAAATCCATTTTCCTTCGGTGGAATCAGTAGCCGGTTCAATGGATGTAACAATGTTTTTTGTCGGGATTTTATCTTCAATTAAATAGTGTTGAGTGGTGGAGCTGCCAATAATTTTAACACTGTCGTTATTCAAATGCTTGCTATGAAATAGATAGGGCACGTCTCCGTAATGATCAACATGAGCATGAGTAATTAACAGTGCCTTTATTAAACCGGAATGATCAACGGTATCACCAATTGTGTGTAAAAAAACAGAATTAATTAAGCCTTTTAGATTATTAGAAATAGTGGATTCTTTTAGTATACTTCCCGAAACATATGTACGTCCGTGCCTATTAGAGAAATAGGGATCGATCAAAATTATATCATTTCCCTTTTTGATAAAAAACCCCGTACAGCCAATGTAATGGATAGTTATGCTATCATTCGAATTTACCGAAAGATTAAAAACAGAGTCTTTATTTAAAATTACGTGTGATTTTTGTATGCTTTTAGAGCCCTGGCAGGCAACTAAAAAAATAACAGCGGCACCAATTAAAAATGGAAATTTCATTTAAGACCGTTTCAAAACAATTTACCACATTAAGTATTTAGAAAACACTTAATTATTTTTTATCCTATTTTCAATTGCCGATGTCGAAAAACCTTCTAGAAATTCAATTGTTTTTACTTCACCTCCGCTTGCTTTCACACTCTCAGAACCTACAATGTATTTTTTACTTTTTTTATCCGTTTCATTAGCATCGTAATCAGCACCTTTCACAAGAACGTGTGGTTGTAAAAATGAAATTAAATTTTCCGGTGTAGGTTCATCAAACAAAATAACGGCATCTACAAAATGAAGTGATGCAATTATCATTGCACGGGATTGTTCATCTTGTAAAGGGCGGGAGTTCCCTTTATTCAATGTTTTTACAGAGGAATCAGTGTTTATCGCTACCACTAATTTATCGCCTAAATCAGATGCTTTGGCAAGATAATCAATGTGCCCTTGATGCAGTATATCAAAGCAACCATTGGTGAAAACAACTTTTTGACCTTTAAAGCGCCATACAGAAACTGCTTTTATCAATACTTCGGAAGTAAATATTTTTGACTGTATTGTTTCAATAGCGGGCAGTTTACGTAAGTATGGTACCATGATTTTATGTTATTGATTTTATTTATAATGTTACAGCTTCTTTTTTTACTTCCTTATTTAAAATAGGAAGTAATACCAATGAAATTACCCCTAGTAAAAGGATCAGCACAAATTGGGATGTCCAGATGAGCCAGGAAAATGCGAATGCATATGTAAATGGCGTTTTATAGGCTGCCGTCATGGTTTCTGTAACAAGGGCTTGATAAGCCCCTGTACCACCCGGAACAAAGGCAATACCCAAACTTCCGAATAACATGATTGCTAATGCCGCACCAAATGTTAATTGTGAGGTTTCAGGAAAACAGAAAAAACCAACATATAACAATGCCGTGTACAAGAACCAAATAACAATGGTATGAAAAATAAAAAGATAGGGACGCTTAATGTTTTTAACTGATTTTAAGCCATCCCAAAAGCCTATTGCAATATTTTTTATTTTTTTGGAAAACACGCCTTTACTCTTTTTTTGGAAAATAAAAAATGATACGGTAACTGCAATCATAACTACTGCAAACACAGCGATGAATAAATTACTATGCAGCATTGAGGATAATTTTAAAGTAAGAGGACTTAATATTTTATCATTTGTCAGGGTCCACAACTCTTCGAACTGAAATACCAGTGCTCCTATAAATATAACAATCAGGCACAGTACATCTATAGCACGCTCTGCTATTACCGTTCCGAAACCTTCTGTAAACGGAATTTTTTCATATTTTGTAAGTACTCCGCAACGGGAAACTTCACCTAATCGCGGCAAAGCCATGTTGGCGAGATAACCAACCATTAACGCAAAAAATGTATTTGACAATTTTGGGTTAAAACCCAAAGGCTGAATTAATATTCTCCATCGTATCGCACGGCTCACATGGCTCAAAGCACTCAATACTACGGAAATAAAAATCCAGAAATAATCAGCTTCTGTAAATGCCCTGCCAATGCTTGTTTTATCTTCTTCGGAAAGACCGCGCACGGCAAGCCATATCAATAAAATTCCTATCCCTAAAAAAAACAGAAACTTTAAAATGCTACCGATTTTTTTTTTCAAAATTAATGTAGTTGATTGGTTTTAGTATCTGGGAAAACAACAGAAGGCTTGAAAGTTTTGGCAAGCTCAAAATCCATGGTAGCATAGGACACGATAATTATCTGATGATCCTTTTTTACCTTCAATGAAGCAGGCCCGTTTAAGCAAATAACCCCTGAACCACGCTCACCTTTGATTACATAAGTGGTCAAACGTTCACCATTATTGTAATTAAAAATATCCACCTTTTCGTTTTCGATAAGGTTGGCAGCATCCATGAGGTTTTCATCAATTGTAACACTCCCGATATAATCTAGGTCTGCCTGCGTAACAGTAACACGATGTATTTTCGACTTTAAAACTTCTATTTGCATAAGATTACAAAGTTATGAAAAATTCCGCTATTTGTAACGCTTTGTTACTTTACTATGTGTTGAATTTTTCTATAATATAAGAGTCTGTTTAAATTTTATTTAAAATATTTACAGGCAAGCTTACCCTCGTTT
>JAZKDU010000008.1:0-142586 GCA_040387415.1 Bacteroidota bacterium | reverse complement strand
TAGTTGAACCTGTACTTCCGGTTGAGCCCGTATTACTTGTGGAACCAGTTGAACCTGTACTTCCCGTATTACTTGTGGAACCCGTACTTCCTGTTGATCCTGTATTACTTGTAGAGCCCGTTGAACCGGTGCTTCCGGTGTTACTTGTTGAACCTGTACTTCCTGTTGTTCCTGTATTACTTGTAGAGCCTGTTGAACCAGTACTTCCGGTGTTACTTGTTGAACCCGTACTTCCGGTTGAGCCATTAATCCAAGTGCCTGCTATGATTGCTTTCCAATAAACACCGTTATAATAATAAAATATATTATTTGTAGTCAGGTAAATTAATAAGCCGGTGGCAGGCGTTAAAACACTTGCTGTATCGGCCAAACGTGGAATTAAAAGGCCTTTATTAGTTGCCGTCAAATCAAGTAAAGAGCTGGGATCAGGATTTATTATTCCAATACCTACATTGTTTTGAGCAAAAACAGATGTGCGATTTGAGAATTGAAATATGAAAATCATACTCAAAACCGCAACAATGATTTTATTTTTCGTACCCATGTTTTTTAAATCATTAAATTACTGTTATACCAATAGTTCTAAACTTTATCTCTAAAATACAATAAAACTAAGCATTCAACTATTTTCTTGCTTCTTCCTTTATTGCAGCTTCCACCAACTTTTTTACAGCTACTTCTAATTTTTCAATTTTCAATTCTGAACTTTGGTTACTCTCTTTTAAACTCACTTTTAAACTTTCTATTATTTTTTGCTGTTCTTTTATAGCTTCCACCAGCACTGGTGTGAGTCGGGAATAATCAACCGATTTATATCCTTTGTCATCTGTGAAAACCATTTCAGGGTATAGCTTTTCAAGATCCTGGGCAATGAAACCAATTTGTTTGCTATCTGTAAAGTGTTTGTCGGGGAATTCGTTTACTTTCCAGTTATAATTTACCCCTTGCAGTTGTAATACATTTTTAAGTGCATTTGGTAATGCCGTAACATCCTTTTTATAACGGTTGTCTGAACATGCAACTATTCCAGTGTTAACTGCCGCAACAGATGCATATAATGTTCCTGAAGCTCCAATATCGCCCACTACATGCAAACGGTATTGCGGAGAAGTACAATCAATACCCACATTGCCATTACTCAATATTGATAATCTTGTTGCACCACCTGCACCCAAAGAAAGCATGTTTCCATTTGTAAAAATTGTTGAACGATTGATGCCACCAGAAAACCCTGAAAACAAGGTCATTTCAACAGCCGGTGTAATGGATTGAATAGTTAAACCAACATTATCACCCGACAGATGTAACTTTGATGTTGGGCCAGTAGTACCAATACCCACATTACCTAAGGAGTCAATCCTCATTTTTTCTGTACTCTTTGTATTAAACCTTATATTTTTGTTGCCTGCATCCAAAAAAAGCTGAGTATAAGTTCCAGCACCAGAGTTCCTTGTTTGAAGCCTGATAATACTCTTTGCTGCAGTGGTTGAGTTCCACTCATAGTAATTACCTGTTGCATCACTGCTCATCCATAATTCATCATTAGGAAGAGTATTAAGACGGATTCCACTATTAAGAGCACCTGATACTATATGCAGTTTGTCCGAAGCCGTATCATTACCAATACCAACATTACCATTAGAATTAATAAACAATCCATTTCCGCCTGAATTTGTCCAATCTGTTGTTGAAACAGGAAACATCCATTGGTGCGAACCAAGCACTCCATTTGCAACTATAGCTCCTGAACCTGCGGTTGTAGAAGGTGTAAAAGTTGGTGCATTCGTTTCAACCACCATTGTAACACCTACAGCTAACCCCCAACCTGACTTGGCTCTTAAACGCAACAATATAGGTTCATTGGCAGAATTGCGGTTTGCACTTTTCACATCCACTGCTATAAATTGATTATCAACCCATTGACTATTAGAACCGGAAAGCGGAAGCTCAATCCAATCGGTTGTTCTAATGCCATTAGAATAGGTTACAGCAGATAATTCAACCTGACCAATAGAAATTATACTATTTCCATGAGCATAAAATTTAATCTTAGTATATGCTGCAGTTCCGTTACTTGCGAAAGAACCAATATCAACCCAACTGCCAACTGTATTGCCAAGAGTACGGGTAAGTGTAAAATGCCTTATTTCACCTCTTTTAAATCCTCCGGCTACTTCAAGGTTTTCAGAAGGAGAAGTTGTTCCTACACCAACATAACCTGTTGTATCCAATACAAACTGGGGGGCATATGGAACTGAAGCAGGAGTTGAGTTACCCGAACTAAAAGACTGCATTTCAATTCTACCCCAGTGATCAAGTAAGATAGCGGAACCTCCGTATGCGTAGGTTGATGTTTTACGTAAGGTATGAGGAAGTACCGTTTGGTCAATAATAGCGTTTCCGCCAATAAATGTTGCATATGGCCCGGATGATCCTCCGGAAGATCCTACGGTCAAAAATCTAGCGGAAACATCACCTACCTGGAACTCAACCTGCGGTGCTGACGTTCCAATTCCAACACGCCCAACTGTATCAATAATCATTCTTTCCAGATTATTAGTTCGCAAACGCAATGGCATTTTATCTGTAGTGCCTAGAAAATTACTTATACTGGTACCAGCATTACCCAGCAAACTCCAGTCGTTACCACCTGTTCCACCACTTAATGAAATCCATTTTGTACCATTCCAGTAATAGTAACCTGGTACTACATTAGCTGGTGAAATGCCCGCAGTAGCAGTGTTGTATACCAATAAACTAGTTGCAGCGCTGGCAATAGTTGTTGCATCTGTTGTTCCTGTAAGGGCTACACGTGGAATCAGGATACCTTTACTGGTTGAGGTTAAATCCATTAAAGCGCTAACGTTAGGTGTGCTTGTTCCAACACCTACATTACCATTAGAATTAACCCTTACCAATTCCGAACCAGCATGATTTACCGAGAACGGTATAACCGTTCCACTTCCAGCTGTAGTGCTAATATACACGCCAAATGAACTTCCTACAGCAGAAAGATTTTCGAAATATCCACCATAAGATAACCCAAAGGGAGAATCTGTTGAAGCTGAACTGAAAATCCCGTAAGCTCCACCAAAAAGTGAAGCTCCACCCCAATTTTTTGTTGCCGAGATCTTTAGACCGTAGGTGGTATTGCGAGAATTAACATCTATATTAAATGCTTTTAATGCACCATCCTGATTACCTGTAAGGTTAATTCCTGTATTATCCTGGTTCACCTGACCAGTTGGCAAATTGATATTGACAGCTGAATTAGTAGACCCAATTGTGTTATAACTACTGGTTATGTCAAGCGCTGCGATCGTGGTATTGGTGCTAATTGCCAACCTGCTTGCAGGAGTTATTGTACCTATACCTACCTTACCGGATGCATCTTCAAATATTGGAGCTACTGTACAGGTTGCTGCCGTACCATCTGTTTTCATAATATAATTTGCAGTAGCACATCCTACCGGGCCGGTAGCACCGGTACTTCCGGTGCTACTTGTTGAACCGGTTGAACCTGTGCTTCCGGTGTTACTTGTTGAACCAGTACTTCCGGTTGATCCTGTATTGCTTGTAGAACCAGTTGAACCTGTGCTTCCAGTATTACTTGTTGAACCTGTACTTCCGGTTGATCCTGTATTACTTGTAGAGCCCGTTGAACCTGTGCTTCCGGTGTTACTTGTTGAACCCGTACTTCCGGTTGATCCTGTATTACTGGTAGAACCCGTTGAACCTGTGCTTCCTGTGTTACTTGTTGAACCCGTACTTCCGGTCGATCCTGTATTGCTTGTAGAACCAGTTGCACCAGTACTGCCTGTGTTACTAGTTGAACCTGTACTTCCTGTTGAGCCCGTATTACTTGTGGAACCAGTTGAACCTGTACTGCCTGTATTACTTGTTGAACCTGTACTTCCGGTTGAACCATTAATCCCAGTTCCTGCAATGATAGCTTTCCAATAAACACCGTTATAATAATAAAATATATTGTTTGTAGTCAGGTAAATTAATAAGCCGGTAGCAGGCGTTGAAATGCTTGCTGTATCCGCCAAACGCGGAATCAACAACCCTTTATTAGTGGCCGTCAAATCAAGTAAAGAACTAGGATCAGGATTTATTATTCCTATACCTACGTTATTTTGGGAATATATACGCCCTTGCCATGCAGTAAATACTGGAGTAATAAATAATAAGAAGACAAAGCAACAGCGGATATAAAAACCTTTAAGATAGTTATCGTATTTATTTTTCATAATTATTTTTGGATAATTCAATCTTAACTAATCATTGAACAGACAGTACCTGTAATACAATTTAGTATACATCAGTAAATATACCGCCTAGAATTTTTAAAAGCAATTTTTTTTAAAATGAAGTACTTTATAAATCAAGTTTTGATTGACAAATGAATTTATAAAAAGTAAATACTGCCAAAAATAAGCTTACTTCTTAGCCTCAATGCCCAGCTGTAGTTTTATTTTTTCTATATCTGAACGAAGTGACGCATTTTCTTCATGCAAATTCTTATTGCCGTTCTGCAGATTTTCATTTATTTTTTGCTGTGATTCATTCACTTTTTGTAATAATTCAATCATTTTTTGCTGCTCTTTTACAGCTTCAACCAATACCGGAGTTAAACGTGAATAATCCACTGACTTATATCCATCTGTATCCGTAAATACCATTTCTGGATATATCTTTTCTAAATCCTGTGCAATAAAACCGATTTGTCTTGTATCAACAAAGTGTTTATCAGGGAACTCATTCACTTTCCAGAAATAGTTAACCCCCTGAAGTTGCATAATACTCTTAAGTGCGTTGGGTAAAGCGCTAATATTTTTTTTAAAACGAATATCGGAGGAACAGGAAACACCTGAGGTATTTAACGCAGCATTTGCATACACTGTACCTACAATTTTTGCATTCCCGCATACTTCCAGTTTTTCGGAAGGAAGAATTGTACCAATACCTATAGACCCAGTAGGCCCAAAAGTAATCCTATCAGTTAATCCATCAACCCCGTTGTCATTTCCAAAGTACAAATACCCGTTATTTTTTGCAGTAAAAGCCCAATAATTAGAGTTGCCAAACTCAACTAATGATACACCACCAAGATATCCTGTATTATTTTTACTTTTTACGGATAAGGATGAAATTGGTCCTGTTGTTCCAATACCCACATTACCGGATGTTCCATTTAAAATAGTATTATTTCCAATATCATTTATATACAATGGACGAGTGCCATGACTTTGTATCCACGAATAACCAACTACATTGTTAGTACCAAATAATAGTTGGGGGTTGCCTCCAACTCCGGTACCGGAATATACTCTTAAAATACCGGTATTCGAATCACCACTATTCCCTAAAATATCCAATTTCGTACCCGGAGTAGTTGAACCGACACCAACATTCCCAGTAGCAGAAATAGTAAGTCTTTCCTCAGGAGTATTACCCGGAGAAGTAAAAAAACCTAAATCGGCAAAAGTACCTGACGTTGTTTGTCTTGAAACAATGCTTGCCGTACGAGCAAGTGCTGATGCGGAATTGGGTTGAAAATGCAAAGCAACACCCGTATTAACAGCAGATGCAACAGGATTACTAAGTACCATCGCATCAAAAATAGCTCCTGAAGAAGTACTTTGTACTTCAAGTTTTGCAGAGGGTGCAGAAGTTCCAATACCAACATTACCTCTCATTGTTGTTCCACCACCATCATCATCGCTTCGTATTGTCATAAAGATATCACTGTTCTCCCCAATTTCCAGTCTGTTGCCAGAGGTAGTACGAGAGGTAGACCTAATCTCAAAATCACCTTTCAAGCTATTAATATCAGTAAGCCTGATTGTGGCATCATTGGTGCCTGTAACACCAGTAATGTGTATACCCCTACCTAGGCTAAATGTAGGAGTAGCTGTTCCTATTCCTACATTTCCATTGTCATTAATTCTAAATAGATTTGTATTTGTTGAAATTAAATCTAAATTTAAACCACTCCCGTCACGTTCAAGTCGAAGTGAATCACCCGGTTCATCGGAATCCTGAAAAACAATATGTCCGCTTGTTGAATTTATGTGAAGCTTGCCAGCCGGAGCTGTTGTACCAATTCCAATATTGCCAAGGCCATTTATTCTTACCTTTTCTGCAAACGCCCCTGCAGAAGACTGTGTCCAAAATGAAAGAGCAGCTTCATTTGCCCCATTTCTTGCTACTCTTAATCTGCCAATAACAGGAGATCCACTTGTATCAATGTCCATATCAATTCTCCCGGCAACAGCCTTACCAACCCGAATTATTCCTGTGGTGGGTAAATTCAATGAAGTTTCGGGAGTAATTGTTCCAACACCCACATTACCACTTGCATCTTCAAATATGGGAGCAACTGTGCAGGTTGCAGCTGTACCATCGGTTTTCATAATATAATTTGCAGTAGCACAACCAACCGGTCCGGTAGCACCCGTTGAGCCTGTACTTCCGGTTGATCCTGTATTACTTGTAGAACCTGTTGAACCAGTACTTCCTCTATCACCAGTTGAACCGGTACTTCCGGTTGATCCTGTGTTACTAGTTGAACCCGTACTACCGGTTGATCCGGTATTACTTGTGGAACCCGTACTTCCAGTGCTTCCTGTATTACTTGTTGAACCTGTTGAACCAGTACTTCCTGTATCACCAGTTGAACCGGTACTTCCAGTTGATCCGGTATTACTTGTTGAACCTGTTGAACCAGTGCTTCCTGTGTTACTTGTAGAACCCGTGCTTCCGGTTGATCCTGTATTACTTGTAGAACCTGTTGAACCAGTGCTTCCGGTATTACTTGTTGAGCCCGTACTCCCTGTTGAGCCTGTATTACTTGTTGAACCAGTACTTCCGGTTGAACCATTAATTCCTGTTCCTGCTATAATTGCTTTCCAATAAACACCGTTATAATAATAAAATATATTGTTTGTAGTCAGGTAAATTAATAAGCCGGTAGCAGGCGTTGAAATGCTTGCTGTATCGGCCACACGTGGAATCAACAACCCTTTATTGGTGGACGTCAAATCAAGTAAAGCACTGGGATCAGGATTTATTATTCCAATACCCACATTGTTTTGAGCAAAAACAGATGTATAGTTTGAGAATTGAGATATGAAAATCATACTCACAACCATAACAATAAATTTATCTTTAATATTCATGACAGCAAAATTTATGAAATTTTTAAGTTGATCTGCTATTCTTTTCAGCGGAGGCATCTATTTTAAAGACAGACGCCCGTTTCAATCTTCTGTTTATTTATTTTTATCAAAAAGCCCCTGTAGCGCTTGCGGTTTGGAGTGTGGCTGTAACAGTAAAAGTACGCCAAGGATACCCATAAGTTTGTATTAAATCAAATGTAGCTCCAATATAAGATGCACTAGTGTAATCGGCAACAATCACAACATATCCGTCTGATGAAATATAAGCGTTATTGGCATAAGGATAATTTCCCTGATTACGGATTGCTAATCCATGTAAAGAACCCAGCCAATTATGAAACATCCAATAACTGTCAATAATAGTTCCATCATAGTTATATCCTGTGGCATGAAAACCTCCCATGATATACTGTGTATTTCCTAGGCCAGGCCCACCACCCCAAAGACTTGTTTTTATATGCAGGTAATTAGCTGTTTTATCCTCACTATTCTGATACCAGGCGTATTCAATTCTACCATTGGTTCCGGCACGGATTCCTCCTGTAACTTGAAGTTTAGTGGTTGGTGTGGTTGTTCCTATACCTACAGTGCCAGCAGTTGTTACTCTTATCGCTTCAGTTCCATTAGCCCCTATGCCTAATGGGTGACTTGTGGATGTTCCCAAATATGCCCCGGCACCATCAGTCAAAGCATTATTTGCAAAATTTAAATTTCCTGAAACATTCCCCGCTCCAGGGGTTGCCTCAGCCGGATTAAATAATATGCCAACACCACCGCTAGCCCCATTATTGGTAATGGACATACCAACCAATTTAGTATTGTCATTTATTGATATACTTAAGTCACGGGTAGGAGATATGGTACCCATGCCAATTTTACCATCATTTTTAATTGTCATCCGGGTTAGCAATCCATTTGAACCATCAGGTGTGGTTTGAAATTCCAATCTTCCGGGCATATCCGCCACTCCCGGAGTACCATCTGTTAGACCAGCAACAGCTGCTCCTGACTGAAAATTTGCACCATCATAACCTTGAAAATGTAATAAACCGAAATAATCATTTGCTAACTGGATTAATGGAGTTGTTTTTGTTCCACGGGCATGAGTTAAGTGTAAATAAGATGGACCTGAATCATTTTGATACCTGGTTGCCCGAATACCAACATATCCACTCTCCGCTGTTACATCTAATCTATCAGCAGGTGAATCGGTTCCAATACCAACCAAACCATTATTTTGAACTCTAAATAAAGGATTAACAGTAGAACCGCCATCTGGAGTAGTTCTCGCCCAAAGTGTTGCATTGGCACTAGGGCTGGCTTCAGAAGTTTGTATATTTACTCCATATTGAGTAGTTGAGTTTGCGGTTATTACATAGCCCGTTCCTATTGAACTGCCAATCGACAAAGTACTCAATGGATTTGTATTACCAATACCTACATTGCCATTATCAAAAATAGTGCTATTACCAAGTAAAGCGCCAGTAGGTGTCCATTTTGGAACGTAGTTTAATGTACCTGAACCATTCACAGCACCAGCTGCAGCAACTCCCACTCCAACCGTACCGTCAAGTGTAACAGTAGCTGTAACACCCGAAGTATTATGAGAAATAGTAGTAACATACAATTCCAAAGGGCTTATACCTGTATTTTGAATGGATATGCTTGAACCTCCGGCTGTTTCTATCAAATTACCGAGCACTGGATTTCCCTGCGTCATTCTTGCAAGCTCCTGCACATGATGATAAGTGGTACCACCACCGTGTCCACCATCAGTCCAGGAAAGCAAACAACTGCCTGTTCCTGCATTTGCATAGCCAGCAACTTTAATCTCATAAAAACCATAAGAACCGGTTATTTGAACTCCCAAATACAAGGTTGCTCCAGCCGGAACAGTTAAAACCTGATGTTTATACACTCCGCCATTCACCTTAAGATTACCAGCAACTTCCAGTTTCTCGGTAGGCGCTGTTGCACCAATACCTACATTGCCTGTGTTTCCCTTTATCCGCATATACTCCGTTAATGTACCACCAGTATTTGAAACCCAAAAAGCCTGATCCGCATCAGCTCCAGCACTGGGGTTATAGTTCCTTATTTCTGAAGCCGCTAAGGCATTAGTGGTAGAATATTGAAAGCCAATGGCCCCGTAGTCATTGGCTGATCCACCATAATAGACGGATAGTGCTCTTGTACTGGTAGCGGATTGAATCCCTAACCGATGCACGGGACCTGCTGTACCAATCCCCACATTGCCATTCTGTTTAAAACGTACCAACTCTGCCGGACTTGCAATGTCTACAGTAGATATTATTAAATCATCAGTAGAAGCGCCTCTGCCAAAGAACATATTTGAAACACTAACCCCTTGAAAAATTGTACCTATGTAATTGGTAGACGCACTGTGATTCAGTTTAAAATTCATTGTTGGCGTTCCAGTTGTTGTTAAATCTGTAGCGCCTGCTCTGATATTAAGTTTTGCAGTAGGAGTGGCTTCCGCTATACCCACATTACCAACTGAATCAATAATCATTCTTTGGGTATTGTTGGTGCGGAAACGCAGAGATACATTGTCTGCTGTTCCTAAAAAATTAGTTGCGGCAACTGTTCCTGTGTTACCAGTGATTGTCCAATGAGTACCCAGATCAGCACCGGTTGAACCAGTGGAGCCTATTGTACCAGTGCTTCCTGTTGATCCGGTTGCAGCGGTTGATCCTGTTGATCCTGTACTACCAGAACCCGTACTTCCTGTTGAACCGGTACTTCCTGTATTACTTGTGGATCCAGTACTTCCAGTTGAGCCTGTATTACTTGTGGAACCTGTTGAACCTGTACTTCCTGTGTTACTTGTGGAGCCAGTACTACCAGTTGATCCTGTGTTACTTGTGGAACCTGTTGAACCGGTACTTCCGGTGTTACTTGTGGAGCCCGTACTTCCTGTTGAGCCTGTATTACTTGTGGAACCTGTTGAACCGGTACTTCCTGTGTTACTTGTTGAACCGGTACTTCCGGTCGAACCGGTATTACTTGTTGAACCGGTTGAACCTGTACTCCCTGTGTTACTTGTGGATCCCGTACTACCAGTTGATCCTGTATTGCTTGTTGAACCGGTCGAACCTGTGCTCCCTGTGTTACTTGTGGATCCCGTACTACCAGTTGATCCTGTATTACTTGTGGAACCTGTAGAACCCGTACTTCCGGTGTTACTTGTGGAGCCTGTACTTCCTGTTGAGCCTGTATTACTAGTTGAACCCGTGGAGCCAGTTACACCATTAATACCCACTCCTGCTATGATTGCTTTCCAATAGACTCCATTATAATAATAAAATATATTATTTGTAGTCAGATAAATTAACAAACCTGTTGCAGGGGTTGTAATGCTTGCTGTATCAGCTAAACGCGGAATCAAAAGCCCTTTATTAGTTGCTGTTAAATCAAGTAAAGAGCTAGGATCAGGATTTATAATACCTATACCAACATTATTTTGAGCAAAAGAATTAGGTACCCTGCAAATAAAAAGCAGAAATATGATAAACAAAGCTGCACCACTAAAACGTCTTGAATTCATGTTTAATTTTTTAAAATTTATATAACATGTTTTCTTGATATTATGGACATACTATTGATTGGGTTGTAAGCGTTCCTGAAACATCTACTGATAACTGCCAGCAATTTTTGCTTGGATCCATCAATATTACCCCTTTAACAGTAGTGGCAGTATCCTTGTGAACGATTTCTCCTCCTCTAACCACAAAAACGAAAGGTTTGGCAATATCTAAACCTGCTAATACTTTATTCGATCCCGTTGCTCCAGTAGAACCTGTTCTTCCTGTAGAGCCCGTTGAACCTGTATTCCCAGTGGATCCTGTGGAACCACTGCTTGCTGTGGAGCCGGTATTTCCTGTGGCCCCAGTGGAACCTGTACCTCCAGTAGAACCAGTTGAACCGGTATTTCCTGTCGAGCCAGTTGAACCAGTTCTTCCGGTAGAACCAGTTGAACCTGTAGCACCAGTAGAGCCTGTTGCGCCTGTGGAACCGGTAGAGCCAGTTGAACCGGTATTTCCGGTAGAACCAGTTGAGCCAGTTGAACCGGTAGAACCTGTAACACCAGTAGAGCCAGTTGAACCGGTAGCACCGGTGCTTCCTGTTACACCTGTACTACCTGTAGAGCCAGTTGAACCGGTATTTCCTGTAGAACCAGTTGAACCTGTATTTCCTGTTGTACCTGTTGCTCCTGTGCTTCCGGTTGAACCTGTATTTCCGGTAGAACCTGTATTTCCTGTTGTACCTGTTGCACCTGTGCTTCCAGTTGAACCAGTCGAACCTGTCGATCCTGTATTTCCAGTAGAACCAGTTGAACCTGTATTTCCTGTAGCACCCGTAAAGCCAGTGCTTCCTGTGGATCCAGTTGAGCCAGTCCTTCCAGTTGAGCCCGTTGAACCTGTATTTCCTGTAGAACCAGTTGAACCGGTATTTCCTGTAGTACCCGTTGCACCAGTGGTTCCAGTTGAGCCGGTACTTCCGGTTGAACCTGTATTTCCTGTAGAACCAGTTGAACCTGTATTTCCTGTAGTACCCGTTGCACCAGTGGTTCCAGTTGAGCCAGTGCTTCCAGTTGAACCAGTATTTCCTGTACCTCCCGTAAAGCCAGTGCTTCCTGTAGATCCTGTTGCACCAGTGCTTCCAGTTAAGCCAGTTGAGCCGGTACTTCCAGTTGAACCAGTATTTCCTGTACCTCCCGTAAAGCCAGTGCTTCCTGTAGATCCTGTTGCACCAGTGCTTCCAGTTAAGCCAGTTGAGCCGGTACTTCCGGTTGAACCTGTATTTCCTGTAGCACCCGTAAAGCCTGTGCTTCCTGTAGATCCAGTTAAGCCAGTGCTTCCTGTACTACCCGTAGTGCCGGTTGATCCAGTGGAACCAGTATTTCCTGTTGAGCCCGTTGAACCTGTTCCTCCGGTAAATCCTGTTGAGCCAGTACTTCCCGTAGAACCCGTTGAGCCTGTGTTTCCTGTTGAGCCTGTACTTCCAGTAAATCCTGTGGAACCTGTACTTCCAGTAAATCCAGTAGAGCCAGTTGAACCAGTGGAGCCTGTTGAACCAGTATTTCCGGTTGAGCCGGTACTTCCTGTGGAACCTGATGAACCCGTATCACCTGTTGAACCAGAACCAGTTGCACCGGTGGAGCCCAAACTTCCTGTTGCACCTGTGGAACCTGTTTCACCTGTTGAACCGGAACCTGTTGAACCTGTAGAGCCCAAACTTCCTGTTGCACCTGTAGAACCTGTATCACCTGTTGAACCGGAACCTGTTGCACCCGTTGAACCAATATCACCTGTTGCACCTGTTGAGCCTGTATCACCCGTTGAACCTGACCCGGTTGCACCGGTTGAACCGATATCACCTGTTGAGCCGGTATCACCTGTTGAGCCGGCCCCGGTTGCACCGGTTGAACCAATATCACCTGTTGCACCTGTATTTCCTGTATCTCCTGTGCTGCCTGTGTCTCCAGTTGATCCTGTACTACCTGTATCTCCTGTTGATCCTGTACTACCTGTATCTCCTGTTGATCCGGTACTACCCGTGTCACCCGTTGATCCTGTGCTGCCTGTATCCCCTGTTGATCCTGTACTGCCTGTATCTCCTGTTGACCCTGTACTACCTGTATCACCTGTGCTGCCAGTATCCCCAGTTGATCCAGTATCACCTGCCGAGCCTGTAGCACCTGTTCTACCTGTTACCCCAGTACGGCCACTCATACCTGTAATGCCTGTACTTCCTGTTAGTCCCGTACTTCCTGTTAGTCCGGTAGCACCACTGTTTCCTACGCCACTTATAAGGGGTCTCCAGTTGGTCCCATTGTAATAATAAAATGTACTGTCCTGGGTAAGGAATATTAATAACCCTATTGCAGGAGGAGAAATAATAGTGGCAGTGTCTGCAACACGTGGAATTAAAAGCCCTTTATCAGAAGCTGTTAAATCTAGCACAGCACTTGGATGGGGCGTGGGTGTCCCAATACCAATATTGTTTTGGGCGTAACCTTTGCTTGCTTGCCCAAAGGCAAATAGCAAAATAATTGCGGAAATCCGTATCAGTTTTTTCATTTTACTTTTATTTATGCACTTCATTATCAGACGTAACTTTGCTTTCAATATTCAATATCTTAAATTCCGTTCTACGATTAATTTCTCTGCCTTCTTCGGTATCATTAGAGAATATCGGATCAGCTTCTCCATAACCTTTTGCCACCATTCGTTCTTTGCTGATACCTGAGGTATATAGATAATTCAATACAGCCTGGGCTCTTGCCTGCGACAGTTTTAAATTAAATTCTGTTGAACTTTCGGAATCAGTGTAACTACCGATTTCAATTCTCATATCAATATTCTGTTCCAACAACTTAACCAACTGATTAAGTTCTGATATAGATTCAGGTTTTAAAGTGGCTTTGCCATAATCATAAAAAATATTTTTTAGTCTTATTTTATTTCCCTCATCAACTTTCATTAAGGATATAGCTTTATTAATTTCCAGATAGGAGGCAGTATCTGAAACATTATAATTTTCAGAAAAAAACAGGTATCCATCTTTTTTTATTGTAACCCCATAATTTTTTCCGGCAGGTAATGAAACAAGAAATTTCCCAGTGACACTATTAGACTTAACAGTTGTAACAAGTTCGTTTTTGTCATTATCCATAATTTCAATTTCGGCATCTAAGGGCAGATTAGTATTAATATCTGTTATTTCACCTTTAAACAAAGTAAGCTTAGGCTCCGCGCTTTTGTTACTTTCGGGATAAGTAATTGTTATTTCGTAAATATCCTTTCTTCCTAACCCTTCCGGACGTGTAGAAGAATAATAGCCTTTTTTACCATCTGCAGTAAGTGTAAAAAACAAATCAGTTTTAGGGGTATTAATTGGGGAACCAATATTTACCGGGGCGCTCCATTTGCCACTGTCAAGTACAGTCTTAAAAATATCAAAGCCGCCATTGCTATCATGCCCGTTTGAACTGAAATAAAGAGTTTTTCCATCGGGATGAATAAAAACGCTCTCTTCATCCTCAGATGTATTTACAACCGGTCCCAAATTTTCTGCCTTTCCCCATTTCCCCATTTTATTCTGCTTACACATCCATATATCTGAACCTCCCTGTCCACGTTTACGGTCACTACAGAAATAAAAAATCCGCTCATCAGGCGAAATACTAGCTGACGACTCTTGTCTTGCAGAATTAATTGGTGCGGGAAGTTTAACAGGCAATGACCATTCTTCTCCTTCTAATGTTGATTGATAAATATTGCCATCCGGTGTACCTCTGTAAATTAAAAGTCTTTGGCCATCGTTGGAGAGAGCCATGGCCGAATTGTTTTTTCTCGACAGGTTAACACTTGGACCTAATATTTTTGCCGGTGACCATTTGGTCACTTCATTATAATACGAAACATAAATATTTTCCATTCCCTGTTTATATTTAGTGCTATCTTTTAGATTAATCAACCGCCTTGATGTAAATATCATCATGGAGCCATCGGCAGATATAATCGGAGCATATTCGTCAAAAGGTGTATTTATGGAATTTCCAATATTTGTTATCGTAATATTTATTGAGTCAGAACCTGTTGCTGAATTATCAAAAATAGATCGACCTTTTATGGGTACCTGCAAATTTGTTTTTTCTGCAATTTTAATAGTATCAGCATTCCCTATTTCATGTACAGGATTTCCAACATTTGATACTGAATCGGGCAGGTTCATATCTTTCTTATTAACAGCAGTTTTAATAGTATCAGAATTCTCTGTTTCATTAATAGCATTTGCAGCATTTGATAGCGAATCAGGCTGAGTCATTTCTTGCTTTTTGACAACAGTTTTAACAGTACCAGTATTGCCTATTTTTTGAATAGGTTTTCCTAGATTTTTAACCGAATCGGGCAGATTCATATCTTTCTTTCTGACAGCAATTTTAATGGTGTCAACCCCCCCCCGTTCATTAATAGCAGTTCCTATAATTTTCATCAAATACATTTTTGCATCTATAACGTTAGCAACGCTATCTTTTACCTGGCCCTTCGCCTGAAAAGATGTTACTAAAATCAACAAAATAAAATATACTAAACTCCGTATTATTAATCTTACACTCATAATATATTGTTAGAAGATTGTTTTCCTAACAGTGATTGTATGTGAATTATTCTATACCTAATTTAAATCTAAATTCTTACTATTGAAACCGACTTATTCATCCCTTACTCGTAAAATTGAACTAGAAAGAGCAATTGGAGTAACAAATTTCAATGAAAATTCAACCCCGCCTTTTCCGCCCGTTGCAGCTGCTAGTCCAGAGGCATTAAGATCATAGCTTATGCCAATGGCATAATTTGAATATTCAATCAGCATAACAGGGCAGAGAGCATCTCTCCATCTGTATTGGGCCCCCAAAGCGAAAGCAGCACCCTTATGAACATTTGTGTACCTCGATTTATCTTTTATTGTCCAACGTACCAATGCACCTACGTTCAACTCCTGAGAGGGTCCCTGCATATAAAATGCGGCATTGGGCATTAAAGCCAGATTAGAATTTCTTATCCCGATTATACTAGTTCCATGAATTACAAATTTCCTATAAAGATTATCACTACCGTATGCATTAAAATTTTGTTTTGGGGTGCTTACATTATGTGCGGCAATTCCTATATTAATTTTTAATTCGTCATTGGCACTCAGGGTTGATGGATCAGCAATGTAGTTCCACGATAAACCTGTTGACAAATTGCCGTAAATACTTGGAGTAATCGTTGCTACATCGTTAGATGGTAATGCTGTATTGAATGTTCCAGTACTCTGGTCAATTTGACTGCCCCAAAGCATAGCAGATGTTGAAAGACTTTTTTGAACGTACCCCCCCTGCAAACCGCCTGATATAAACTGTTCCTCATTGATATAAACAATACCGGCAATGGAGATACTCAACTGGGTAGTACCCATTTTTAAATCACCGGCCACATCTTTATACCCTAAAAGACCTGCGCCAAGCCATCCTCTGTGCCATTTATTTTTAAACAGTGCAGCATCATATGAAAATAAGGAAGTGTTAAAAGCGGCTCCTTGAGCAGCCATTCCGCGCCATTGATTTTTATAATTTAAGAAAATTCTATGTGTCCCTTCAGAGATTCCTGTTAATGCAGGATTAAGCTGAACCGGTATCATATTTGTTTGTGTAAAATGAACATCCTGGGCAAATAAGCTATTCCATGCCCCAGTAAAAAGTAGCATAGGAATTGCAGATATGATGACAAGTTTTTTCATTTTTACTTCCTTTTTATAGTAACTATAATCTCAATTTTTTTCAAACCATTAAAAAATATTCCCGCAAAGGTATAGGGCACTTTATCTCAATAAAGTAACGTTTCCTTTTTTATCAAAAATTTCTCCGTTTTTAAATTTGCCCTTAACACTGTATACAAATACGCCTATATTCATTGGTTTGCCTTTATAGGTTCCATCCCACTCTCCATTTACATCATAACTTTCATATACTTTTTCACCCCAGCGATCGTAAATGACAAATTCTATTTGAGTAATTCCTTTTCCGTAGGCACCTAACAAATCGTTATAGCCATCACCGTTTGGCGAAAACACATTGGGTATTAACACACTGGGAGCCACTTCTGCCAAAGCGAATGGTGTTGCAGAAAAATCAGCAACTCCTTGTTTTGTTATACCACTAAACCCATAATTGCTGGTAGTACTAACCATTGCTAAATTTCCCCATTGTGATAAATTTTGCCACCGAGCTATAATATCATAATCGCCATCTTCTGTATTATCATAATACAAGGTAATATCAGCCGGTGATGTACCGCTGGTTCTATTGATACGGTGATAAAAAAATGGATTTATTTCTCCTATTGTAACTTCTTTTGATGCTCTGCTAAAACCTTCTGTGCCTGGCTCCACATTTGCCATTCTTACTTTAAAGGTATTTGCTGAGGATGAATTTGGAGTGATGTCAACCGGCCGGAAGCGAAGCGTACCGGTGCTTGATCCAACCGGAAAAAAGTAAGTGTTTGTAGCAAGCGTATTACGTGCAAGTCCACCGTCATTGGTGCTGCTTACAAATCCATTGGTTCGGGTCACCACATCTGCACCAGTAGCAATCACAGATGCTGTATTATCGCCAGTAGCAAACTCTATGTCGTTAAGGGAAAGTGTATCTTCAATTTCGGTATCTACATTACCGAGTTGTTTTATTCCTGTACCTAATAATTCAAGATTGTTGAAATGCGTAAGCGTGCTGCCTCCAATCGTTTGCATTGCTCCATTTAAATGTATCCAGCCATTATTGCCTGCCGTACATACGTTCCCGGAAGGATTATCATTAGTCCAATCACCTTTAACAAAGAAATGCCCTCCATTGTCAATAGCGCCATTATCCTGATGAATTATATTTCCATCCAAAACAAAAATAATATCTGTATTTACAATTGTAAGTCCTTTATTCCATAAACCGAAAGATTGTCCAAAAGAAAACGTTGAAAGTGACAACAATATAAAAGACAACATAAATTTATTCAAAACCTGAACGCTAAACGGCATAGGTAGGCCACCAGTGAACAAGAATTCGCTGGATGTTGCTTTAATTGGTTTAGAATAGCCTTTCATGACACAAATACCCTTATTTATTTACTATCTTAAATTCTGTTCTACGGTTAATTTCACGACCTTCTTCAGTATCATTTGAAAAAAGTGGGTTAGCCTCTCCGTATCCTTTTGCTATCAATTCTTCCTTTTTTATACCAGTAGAAAGTAAAAAATCCACCACCGACTGAGCTCTTGCCTGAGAGAGCGTTAAATTGTATTCTTCAGAGCCTTCACTATCTGTATAACTAGCCACTTCAATTTTAATATTGGGATTAAGTGCCATTAAACTTGCCAGCTGATTAAGCTCCGATACAGATTCAGAACGTAATGTTGCTTTACCATAGTCATAGAATATATTTTTCAATGTTATTTTATTCCCAACATTCAGTTTTTGCAGCGGAATATGTTTATCTATTTTCTGAAAAGCCGCTGATTCAGGTATATTAAAATTTTCTGAATAAAATAAATAGCCTTCTTTTTTAACAGCTATTCCATAATTTTTACCTGAAGGAAGCGATACTAAAAATTTACCCGTTACCGAGTTAGATTTTATACTGGTAATAATTTCATTTATAGTGTTATCAACAATTTCTATATCTGCTCCTATAGGCTCAAATGAATCATAATCGATGATTACCCCTTTAAACAGTGTAAGACGCGATTCACTTTTTTTATTTGAAGGATAATCAAATGTTATTTCGTAAATATCTTTGGCACCATTGCCACCCTCGCGGGCAGATGAATAATACCCCGTTTTGCCCTCTGCAGTAATAACAAAAAATAAATCATCACCAGGTGTATTTATCGGGCTGCCAAGATTAGCAGGAGATTTCCATTTACCACCTTCGTTTACCGATTTAAAAACATCGAATCCGCCTTTTGAATCATGACCTTTTGAGCTGAAATAAAGTGTTTTTCCATCCGGGTGAATAAAAACACCTTCTTCATCTTTTGATGTGTTTATTTCGGGCCCCAGGTTTTCCTCTGCTCCCCACAAACCATTCTTAGCCTGTTTGGAACGCCATATGTCTAATCCGCCCTGGCCTCCCTTGCGGTCACTGATAAAATAAATCGTTCTTCCATCAGGAGCAATACTAGCAGAGGTTTCATGACGTGAAGAATTAATTGGGGATGGTAATAAGGTAGGTTGTGTCCATTCTTCTCCTTTTAGAGCTGAGCCATAAATGTTTCCATCCGGTTCACCTTTATATAGCAGTAATCTTTGACCATCATTGGAAAGTGCAATAGCAGAATTGTTTCTTTTTTGCTGATTTACACTTTCTCCAAGGATCTTAGCTTCCGACCATTTTTCAGTGGTATCATTATAATAGGATACATAAACATTTTCCATTCCTGATTCCTTTTTTTCAATATTTTTGGCAGTCGGACGTTTAGAAGTAAAGATCATCATTGCCCCATCAGCAGAAATAATAGGTGCATATTCCGAATAAGACGAATTAATACTATTTCCCAAATTCTTAATGGTAATTTTAACTGAATCCTTTTGAGGAGCTTTCACTATATTTTTCACGCCCTTTCCTTTACTTTGAATTGTATCTTTTTTTATAGAATTATTAACCTGACCTATAACATACAGGTTAAGCCCAATTAGCACTAAAACAAAACAAATAATTTTTTTCATATAAATATTATACCTCTAAATTAGTAAGGACAAAGTGTGCTTAATATAGTTTAAAACAAGAATTAATTATCATCTCTTAACCTAGGTGCTGAACGGAATGGATTCGGATTCACATATTTCAATGAAATTTCAAATCCGCCTTTACCTTGTGTTGCCGCATTTAAACCTGAAATATTAATATCATAACTTAAGCCGATAGAGTAATGAGAATATTCAAAAAGAGCAACAGGAGCAATGGCATCATTCAAACGGTACTGAGCTCCCAATGAAAATGCACTTCCTTTATATACTCCTGTATACTTTGATTTCTCTTTAATTGTCCAACGAAACAAAGTTCCTACATTTAACTCGTAAGAAGCGCCCTGCTTATAAAACACTACACTTGGCATTACTGCCATGTCTGTATTTACAATCCCTATTTCAGCTAAACTATGAAGGATATATTTTGAATAAAGCTGATCATTACCAATAGTGGAAAAAGTCTGTTTAGGAGTATTTACATTTTGTGCAGCAACCCCGACATTAACCTTTAACTGATCATTAGCACCCAAATTAGATTGTGGAGAACTATAATTCCAGGCTAAACCTCCAGAAAAGTCGCCATAAGAGGTTGGCGGAGCGGTAGCAATATCGTTTGATAGCAGGTTAGAATTATAAGTTCCGGAACTGGCATCATACTGGCTTTCCCACTGCATGTTAGCCGTAGAAAGACTTTTTTGAACAAATCCTCCCTGCAAACCTCCTGATAAGGTTTGTGATTCCGACAAATGCACAATACCTGCTACTGAAAGGCAGATTTGTGTTGTGCCCATTTTTAAGTCTCCGGCAACATCTTTATAAGCAATGATACCAGTACCAAGATACCCTCTCCGCCATTTTTTCTTCATCAAAGCTGCATCAAAGGAAAACAATGCTGTATTAAAAGCTGATCCATTGGCTGACATTCCGCGCCACTGATTTTTGTAATTTAAAAAAACTCTTTGATCACCTTCATTACCTGTCAATGCCGGATTAAGCATCAACGGAATCATGTTGGATTGCGTAAAATGCACATCCTGAGCAAAAGAGGATGTAAGAAGTACGAAATGAGTGATAAGAAATAAACCGAGTAAAGAAATTATGTTTTTTATTTTCATTGTCATTGATTATTTGAAAATCACTAAAACTCTGATTGTTAATTTTTAATACTACTTGTTAATTCTCAAGAAACGCTGTTACCTAAGTAAAGTAACGTTTCCATTTTTATCAATGGTTTCTCCATTGTTAAACTTCCCTTTTACAAAATAAACAAATACACCTATGTTCATTGGTTTTCCTCTGAACGTTCCATCCCAGCCTGTATTTACGTTGGATGTTTCAAACACTTTTTCACCCCATCGGTCATAAATAACAAACTGCAATTCTTCAATGCCTTTTCCAAGAACATGCAGTATATCATTACTGCCATCTCCATTAGGAGAAAACACATTAGCCACAAACACACCGGGAACAACTTCAGCTAAAGCAAATGGAGTTGTATTAAAATCTGCATGAGCATATTTGGTAAGGCCGCTTAATCCATAATTAGCGGTTGTTGTAAGAAGTCCAACATTTTTCCATTCGTTTTTCCATTGAGCCATCATGTCATACTTCCCATCTGTTGGCTCGTCATAATACAAGGTAATATCTGCAGATTCTGCGGTATTGGTACTGCTTATTCTGTGATAAAAATTCGGATTAACTGCACCAATGGTAGTTTCTTTTAATGCGCGGTCATATCCATCTGCAGTAGCATCAACATTTGCCATTCTAACCTTAAAAGTATTGGCTGTGGCTGTATTTGGCGTAATGTCTACCGGACGGAAGCGAGATGTACCCATATTTGAACCTACCGGAAAGAAATAAGTTCCTGTAGAAAGCGTATTGCGGGAGAGTCCGCCATCATTTATACTGCTTACAAATCCAGTGGTTTGAGTAACCACCCCAGTACCAGAGGCCAAAACAAAAACAGTTTTACTGCCTGCGTCAAATTCAAGATTATTAAGTGCCAGCGTATCTTCTATTTCGGTATCTATACCTATCAATTTTTTTGTTCCTGTGCCTGCTAATTCTAAGTTATTAAAATGTGTAATTGTATTACCAGCAATACTTTGCGCAGTGTCATCTAAATGCACCCAACCGGAATATCCGGCAGCAAATACGTTTCCTGAAAGATTGTCATTTACCCAATTGCCTCTGATAAAAAAATCACCTGCGTTAGCAATACTTCCGTCAGTACTCCCATCATTCTGATGAAACACATTAGCATTTATCACAAACATATTATTTGAATTCATAATGAGAGCCCCATTATTCATCAATTGAGAAAAAGAAATGGCCGGCAATAAAAATAAAAAGACGGCACAACACCCTTTTGTGATGCGTTTGAAATGCGAGATTTTAAAAATGTAACAGTTATCCATATAATTGAAAATTTATAAAAAAATTTACATCTATAATTTAGTACGATTGATCTAAAACAAAAAAACGAAATTTACAGATATCTTACTCAAATATCCACAAGTCACAAAGTTATAAAAAAAAAACTGAAAATGTTAATTAATGCTAAAAAAAGTGTGTTAGTCTATATTTTAGTGTCATTAACAGGGTTATTTTATGATTCACTGCCCCCAAACAGCGTATCTAAGCCTGATTGGAACAAAAAAATAAAATTGGACGTTCTTTCATTTACATCTTCCAATTTTGAAAAAATGTAAAAAAACAAGAAAAAAACCCAAACTATTGAACTAAATAACTGAAAACCAAATCAATATCTGTTTCTCCGGGCGCAAACATTCCATCTTTTATATTGGGTTGGTGGCGTAAAACAACCTGAACCGTACCATTGCCGATACCCATTGTTTTCCATTTTGTTTGCAAACCCACAGGAAGAGGAGGATTATGAGTATCAAAATCTACTATAGCTACTGTAGCGCTAAATCCTGAAGTTGTATAGAAAAACAAATGATCATTGGCTTCCTCCATTACTTCATTAGAAATAGTATCCACCGGATTTTTAGTTTCATCCAAAATAAATGCATTTGCGAAATATGTTTTATTGGCTAACAGTTTAATTGTATCAAATTGCACTGCAGGATTGCCTCCGTCACCATCTGGATCCCGGTATTCCGCAGTTACCGTTGGAGCAAACCCTGCTGAATCTGTAAAAATCAACTTAAAAGTTGTCATAATCTCTGTTTCGTTTGTTGGTACAGGTGGTATTGTTACCGGATCTTCATCCTTTTTACAACCTGAAACTGTATTTACTATTACTATTAAAATAAGGAATTGAATTATTTTTTTCATGTTTGTTAGATTTAGTTGGTTTTAGGAATTGATGGGCATTTTTATTCTTAATGTTATGTTTCGGCCCATTTCATCAGCATAGTAGCGAAAGCGGTTCATATAATCCCTATAAACAGTGTTTAAGATATTTGTCCCTCCCAACCCTATGGTCAGAGGCTGTTTTTTTATATGAATTGTTGTTCCCGCTTCGAAATTCAACAGTGTATAAGAATCCGGAGGCATTACATAATCAGAATTCTCTGGAACCCGAAATTGTTTATTGGCAAAGACTGCATTAATGCTTATATAGCTATTTTTTATTTTTTTATACGATTTAAAATTATAAGTTAATTCTGCCTGAAATTTATCGGGAGGAATTTGAACTAAATAATCATTCATTGTTTTATTGAAAGCTCTGATAACAGAAGCCTTTCCTGTGATCATCAATTGAGGAATAATGTAATAATTTACCTGTGCATCAAGGCCAGTAAACGTTGCATTTACCTGTTTATATTTCAAGGTTGGAAAAGAGCCGTGGATGGTCACGGTTGGAGGCAGCTGAGCCTGCAGGTAAATAAAATCCGTTATGGTGGTGTGATAACCGCTTAGTTCAATATTCCATTTTTTCTGGTTATTGTAAAGTATGGAGGCTATATAATTAACGGCCTTTTCAGGCTTTAAATTTTTATCACCAATTTCAAACGTTGCTGCGCCATGATGAATTCCATCACTGTATAATTCATTAACACCAGGAGCCCTCCAGGCACTACCGATATTGACTGTTGAGGACAAATGATTATTAAATTTATAAATGGCTCCTACTGTCCCTGATGAATTTTGATAAGCATATACAGGCGAAACAATTACATTATTTTCATATTTAAAAACCTGTAAATGCCTGTAATCGTATCTTAGTCCGCCTTCCAGCTGGAGTTTGTTTTTTGTCCAACGTTCAATCCAGTAAACGCCACCGGTATAATTCCTGTAATTTGGAATGAAATACCGGCCTTCATAGGTATTCCCCTGCTGCATTCCACTTATGCCAATGGTACCCGTAAACTGCTTAATAGCATTATGCTCCCATAATAAATCAGCGGAATGACTGGTAATTTCGAATTGCAATTCAGGTTTATTAATGCCTGCAAGTGAATCTCCCAAAGGCCTGTGTTTATCATATTCATAGCGCAAATTGTATTGCCTTGCATATACAAGGCTTAATTTACCTGCATTTCCGGTAAAAAGGTATGCTTTAGCCTTAAACAATTCATGTTCAATATGCTGATATGGGCGTTCAATCTCATAGCTAAATTCTCCTTTTTCAAGCGGTTCTGTGCGCTTAATTGCATTCAACAAATCCGTTACATTACCAATATGGGAAGCGGACATAATTGATATAGTTGTGTTAAACTGGCTATAAAAAACTTCTACTCCATATTTGTTCTTTTTCCAGCCTGCAGCCGCTGAAAAATTATTTTCTTCCATTCCAGTATTTTTCAAATAATACTGAGGAGTTGCAATAGTTCCGCCTTTCTTTAAGGTCCCCTGTAAGCGCCAACTGAGTGCAGGAAGCTTTTTAAAATTCTGTTCAAGCATACCGGAAACAATACCAGTGCGACCGTTACTAAGTCCTACTAAATTGAGTGCGCCACCAATACCGGCAGAATCCCGTAATTTATCAGGTTCAACTAAAATAACCCCTGCAATAGCATCTGAACCGTAACGCACGCTACTTGCGCCTTTTATTACTGTCAGATTATTTGCGATAAAGGGATCAATTTCAGGGGCATGCTCGCTACCCCACTGCTGGCCTTCCTGGCGGATACCATTATTTAAAATTAAAATACGGTTGCTATGCAGCCCATGAATAACAGGTTTTGAAATACTTGATCCGGTTTGCATCACCGAAACACCCGTTATATTTTTCAAAGCTTCACCTAAGGATTTCCCACGCGTTTCCTCCAGCTCGCGTTCTTTCATCCGGTAACTGCTTACGGTTGTTTTTTCAGGTTCCTGCTTCACCACCACATCAACAAGGCCCAATTCATGCAAGTGATGCTCCGGATAAAAATTCTGAACAGTATTTCCATCTACTAAAACCGAAGTAATAATATCCTCACATCCCAAATGAGTAAATTTTACCGTATAATTTCCATCACAAATACCTGTAATTTGATAGTTTCCTGAACTATCTGTTAAAGCACCTTTCTTTAACTCTTTGATATAAATTTCGGCAAACTCCAAAGGCTGGCGGTCATGATGGTCAATCACCTTACCGCGCAAAACGGATGCACATTGCGCATTTGCTGTAATTGCAGCAGCAATAAATGCTGCAAACAGACAGATTATTTTTTTCATTAATTTAGTATGAGTCCTAACCTAAATATGCTTTAATAGTAATACAAGGCAAAGCCTGCATTCACGAAACAATTGACAATACTATTGTTATCAGGCTATAGGAGGAGCTCTGGAAGGAAGATTTTGAAACGCGTTTTGTACGTGCACACTTGCTATAAGTGTTTGAAAGGAAAAGGGATTAACTGAAATTATAAAGTGATAATCAATGCTGGCAGAGGAATTCGAATCAGTTATTGTAAAATCGCAAATATCACAATGATGCTCTGCTTCGTGGAAATGCTTGTCATTAGCGGTACAGTGCGTATCTGTTATATGTTCAAAAGCATGAACCTGCTTCTCTACCATAGGAAAAAGAAACAGAACAAGTAAAATGAATGAACTATATTTTATAAACTCTTTACGCATTTTCTGTTACAAATATACTCATCATATATTGATTTGTTAACCTTCCAATATATTTAAACGGTGACATTCACCGGGAATAATTCTTTTAATTTGCTAACTGTATAATCGATTTCCTCTTTTGTATTGTACTTACTGAAGGAAAAACGCACGGCAGGCCTAGTAACATCACAGCCTATTCCACGAAGCACATGCGAACCTATATCACTGCCTGATGAACAGGCACTGCCTCCCGAAGCAGCAATTCCGGCAATATCCAAATTAAACAATAACATTTCTGCATTTTCCGTAAGCGGGAAACGCACATTCAATACGGTATACAAACAATTAGTTTCGCAGGCACCATTAAACTCAACTGCAGGAATTTCCGCTTTTAAGCGTTGTACCATATAGCTTTTAAGTTCAATAATATGCTTTTGATGCTGATCTAAATCACGTAAAGCAATTTCCAGTGCTTTTGCCAAACCTATGATACCATATAAATTTTCAGTACCACCACGCATGTTCCGCTCCTGCCCGCCTCCATAGATTAAAGGATTAATTTTTATTCTTCCGTTCACATATAAAAAGCCGACACCTTTTGGCCCATGAAATTTATGAGCAGCACAGGTTACAAAATGGATATTAATTTTTTGTAAATCCATTGTGTAATGGCCCATTGTCTGCACAGTATCCGAGTGAAATATTGCATCATACTTAGCGCATATGTCGCCCACTTCTTTTAAAGGCAGCAAATTCCCAATTTCATTGTTGGCATGCATTAATGATACAAAGCTGCGTTCATTCTCTTTTAACAGCTGTTCCAGATGGCCTAAATCTACATGTCCATCAGGAGTAAGGTTTACAAAACTTAATTTAATTAAGCCTTCCTGTTCTAATTTTTCAAGAGTATGTAAAACAGCATGGTGTTCAATTTTGCTTGTAATGGCATGTCTGATACCCATATCATGGATACTACAGCGTATAGCCATATTATCAGCCTCCGTACCACCAGAAGTAAAAAATATTTCTGAAGGAGAAACGTTCAGCGATTTGGCAACCATTTTACGGGCACCTTCAATAGCGGCCCTTGTTTTGCGTCCAAAGGAATGTATAGATGATGGATTTCCAAAATGATCCAGCATATAGGGCAACATTTCATCCAAAACCTCTTTATCTAATGGTGTTGTGGCAGCATTATCCAAATAAACTTTCATACTTTTATTTTTAATACACCACTATACAGGAGCATAGCAGTATTGTTTTATTTACAATATTGTTTAATCATATCTGATGACAAGCGGCCACCCAGACTTACTGAAACTTTCCAATCTTCACATGCTTCATTTACTCTTCTAAGATTAAGTTTACAGTTACCACGGTTATTATAAGCATCCGCATATTTAGGATCCATTTTTATAGCCATACTGTAATCAGACATTGCTTCTTCAAACAACATTTTGGAGGCTTTCATATTTCCACGGCTATAATAAGTATCTGCACGTTTCGGCTCTATCTCTATTGAGGCTGTAAAATCTGCAATAGCAGCATCATAATTTTTTAAAGTAGCATTTGAAACCCCTCGGTTGTAATTGGCTTCAAAACCTTTAGGTGTTAATTTAATTACCTTAGTGTAATCATCAACTGCTGCCTGATGATTTTGCATATCAGCATAAGCATGAGCCCTGTTGAACAAAGCACTGGAATAATCTGCATTTACCTTTAACGCACCAGAGTATGCTTCAATTGCTTTCGGATAATCCTTATTGTCTTTGTGAGCATTTCCAAGATTATAATACGCAAAATATACTGCCGGATATTTATTAATAACATCGGTCCATAGGGTAACTCCATCTTTCCAGACCTTAGTTCTGCTGAAGGTAGTTCCACTTAAAATTAAAATACAGATTACTCCAGTAACCTGTATGGTCATTTTATTGCTTTTAAAATTATCCAAGGCATAAAAAAATAAAGTTGCCACGATAAAAAACAAACCGATGTATGGAACATAGGAGTAACGTTCCGCTACAAACGCCTGACCTACAGGGATTATCTGAATTACTAAAATAATATTTACCACAAAAAATAAAAATCCAAAAATCAGCTCATTCCTGTATTTTTTTAATTTATAAATAGCGAAAAACACCAATCCCAAAATAACTGGAGATAAATAATAATACCATGGCAACAGCTCGTTTACCTTATCGGGATAGGAATGGAAAGCAGAAAGGCCTACCGGCAAAACCAACTTAGCCAGGTAAAACACTATGGAATGTAGTACCAAAAATATTCTGTCCGCATAGGAATAAACAATAGTCAAATCAGATAATGCCCCTTCTGCCTTTTGGGATTTCAACGCAACAAACCCAAAAATAATCGACAAACAAAATAAGGGCAGTTTATTGATAATAGCTGCTTTTGTTATGGTTTTAGTGCTGTAATAATCCAATACTAATAATGTTACCGGAAACACTACTGCTGCTGATTTGGATAGTAAAGAGCAGAGAAATGCAATTACCATAAAAACATATTGTTTTGTATCCTTACTTTCTCTGAACCGAATGTATTTAGTAATTGCAATCAGATAAAAAAAGGTGTATAAAACATCTTTACGTTCTGCTATCCAGGCAACTGATTCAACGTGCATCGGGTGAATACCAAACAATAAGCTCACCACTAATGCTATCCGAATGTCCTTGCACAACTTGCGTATTATTGAGAATACCAGCAATGTATTGGCTAAATGAAGTACTAAATTAAAGAAATGAAAAGGTTTAGGATTTAATCCAAAAAGTTTAAATTCTATCGCATTGGATAATGCCGTTAAAGGATGGTAATTACCCGCGTAAAAGCTGGTAAACATCGCTTTTATGCCCTTTCCGGACAGGTCTTTAATAATTACATTATTAAGAATGTATTTAGGATCATCCCAATTAACAAAGCTATTTGTAAGGGCAGGTAAAAAAACAACAAAAACTAAGGCTAAAACCAACCATATTGAATATGGATAGGATTTATCAGAACCATTGAAAGCAGTATCTTTTATTGAGGATTTAACAACTTTCTTATTTTTTTTATCACTCATTGATAGTTGAATACCCTTAATATAAGCCTATAAATGAATTAATAATTATTCATTTATTATAAATAGACTATAAAGTTAGAAAAAAAATCAATCGTAACAATACTCAGACAAATCTAAACGGCAATTTGCTGCTGTTTGATAAATTCGCGGATATCCGACATTATCTTTTTGGCAAGATTATCTGCTGTAGCTAATAATTCACTTTCAGAATAAATGCGGATGATAGGCTCTGTATTTGATTTACGCAAATGCACCCAATCCTTATCAAATTCAATCTTTATTCCATCAACAGTGTTGATAGGTTGTTTCTTGTATTTTTGTTGAATTCCTTCAAGGATACTGTCGATGTTGATTTCTGAAGTCAGTTCAATTTTATTTTTTGAAATCTGGTAATCAGGATAAGTAGAACGCAGCATGGAGGAAGTTTTTCCATATTTCGCCAAATGCGATAAAAACAATGCAATGCCAACTAATGCATCACGGCCATAATGCAGTTCTGGTAAAATAACACCACCATTGCCTTCTCCGCCAATAATGGCTTTTGTTTCTTTCATCATGGTTACCACATTTACTTCACCAACTGCCGAAGCATTGTATTTACCACCATTTTTTTCAGTGATATCGCGTAAAGCACGTGTTGAAGATAAATTTGAAACGGTATTTGATTTTTTACCTTTTTCGGCCGGTAAACATTTATTTAAAATATAATCCGCACAAGCAACAAGGGTATACTCTTCACCAAACATTTCACCATCTTCGCAAACAAAAGCCAAACGATCAACATCAGGATCAACAACAATACCTAAATGAGCTTTTTCCTTTTTTACCAGTTTAGAAATATCTCTTAAGTTTTCAGGAAGCGGTTCCGGATTATGAGGAAATTCACCGGTAGGATCACAATATAATTTCACTACATCATCAACACCCAGCGCTTTCAATAATATAGGCAAAACAAGGCCTCCGGTAGAATTAACACAGTCAATTACCACTTTAAATTTCGCAGCTTTAATTGCGGCAACATCTACATAAGGAAGCGCTAAAATTTTATCAATATGTACCTTGAAATAAGTATCATTTTTAGTGATTTTCCCTAAGGAGTTTACATCAGCATAGGTATAGGCGTCATTTTCAGCAATTTCCAATACTTCCGCCCCATCTTTTTCACTAAGAAATTCACCTTTTTCATTCAATAATTTTAATGCATTCCATTGCTTTGGATTATGGCTGGCTGTAAGAATAATTCCACCATCCGCTTTTTCTTCAGGAACAGCTATTTCAACAGTAGGCGTAGTAGATAAGCCTAAATCAACTATGTCGGCTCCCATCCCCTGCAATGTTCCCACTACTAAATTGTTAACCATATCACCAGAGATACGTGCATCACGGCCAATAACAATTTTAATTCGTTTATTTTTTGAACGGGCAGCTATCCATGTGGCATAGGCCGAAGTAAATTTTACTATATCAAGAGGACTAAAACCGTCACCAGGCTTGCCTCCAATTGTTCCTCTAATGCCTGAAATTGATTTAATTAACGCCATACTTCTATTCTAGCTTTCTGTTATATTATGATAATGTTATTTTCTTATCCCTATCAATAATTTTAGGGATTACAAAGATACCTTTTTATAGAAAATTAGAACAATTAGTTCTCAACAATCTATTTTTTTATGTTAAGAAAAAATCATTCCAATAACTCATTTTTTCGTATCTTTGGATTAATACTTGTTAACAAAAAGTAGAGTTAATAGTGAACAGACTTGATTTAAGACTTTTTATGAATTTTAAATCAACCAATAAATCGATGAACCAATAAATTCAGAGAGATGAGCAGCGAAGAAGAATTTGGAGACAACGAAAAAAGCGGAGCACAACAGTTATTAATATTGGTGGACCGCTTTGAAGAAATGGTTAATAATGGGGTTCAAAGCTTTTTTGATACAGAAGAGTTTGAAGCTATCATTGATTATTATTTTGAAAAAAACAATTTAAAAAAATCGCTACAGGCAATCGAATTATCCATACACCAATACCCTTTTTCAACCGTATTTTTTTTAAGGAAAGCGCAGATTTATGCTGCTACTAACCAAAGTCAGAAAGCTCTTGAAATCCTTTCCTATGTTGAAAGCATGGAACCTTCCAATACCGAGCTGTTTATGACTAAAGGCTCCATTTACAGCCAAATGGGACTAACGGAACAGGCAATAGAAAATTATAAAAAAGCTGCCGAAAATGCCGAAGATATTGATGAAATATATTTAGCAATGGCATTTGAGTTTGAAAACACGGGGAAATTTGATGATGCCATTTTTTATTTAAAAAAAGCTATCGATGAAAATCCTGAAAATGAGGCTGCGTTGTATGAACTTGCATTTTGTTATGAGTTAAACGGCCAATCAGCTGACAGCGTAAAATACTATACCGAGTTTGTTGATAAATACCCTTATACCGCCAGTGCCTGGTTTAATCTGGGGGTAGCTTATAATCGCTTGGAATTGTTTGAGAAAGCAATAGAAGCCTATGATTTTGCTATTGCCATTCAGGAAACGTTTTCGTCCGCTTATTTCAATAAAGCCAATTCACTTGCTAACCTTAACCGCTATGATGAGGCGATTGAGGTTTACAAAGAAACCCTGCAAGTAGAGGATCCAGAAGCAATCACTTATTATTACATTGGTGAATGTTACGAGAAAAAGGAGGATTATGAGCATGCGCTTGTATTCTATAATAAGGCAATTGCACTCAATGCCCAGCTGGCGGATGCCTGGCTTGGGATTGGTATAGTGCTTGATGCTCAGGGCCGTACGAGCGAAGGGATACATTATGCAAAAAAAGCAGTAGAACTTGAAAAAGATAATTCCGAATATTGGTACATTTACGGAGAATTACAGCAAAAAATGCAATTTTATGAAGATGCTGAACTATCTTTCAAAAAAGTAATTGAACTTGATCCTGATAATGCTGAAATATGGCTTGATTACGCCAATTTATTATTTGAACAGGAAAATAAAAACGGATCATTGGAGATATTGGCGGAAGGGATAAAATACCATCCACAAAATGCCGAACTACAATATCGCATTTCAGCCTGCCTGATGAGTATTGGGCAAAAGCAGGAAGCATTGAGCTTTTTACAAAATGCATTGAATTTAAATTATGATCTGCACAGTGAATTATTTGATTATTTACCACAGTTAAAAGAAAACACGAGTATTACCGACTTAATTGAATCTTATAAAAAATAATATATGAATTTTAGTTTACCCTATTTACCGGAGCGTCCGGAAAAACCTCGTTCAAAAGGGCTTACCATGATGATGGACAAAGGACTTAGCGTTCGTCAGGTAGAAGATTTTTTATCCGCCAGCAGTGAATTAACCGATATTGTTAAGCTGGGTTTTGGCACGTCCTACCTCACTAATAATATTGAACAAAAAATAAAGCTTTATAAGGAAGCGGGAATGAAAGTTTATTTAGGCGGAACCCTATTTGAAGCGTTCATTGTTCGTGGAATGTTTAAAGATTACCAGAAGCTTCTGGATAAATTAAAGTTAAATTGTGCCGAAGTTTCTGATGGTTCTGTTGTTATGCGGCACGATCAAAAATGCGAGTACATTCACACGCTTGCCAAAAACTTTACCGTTTTATCTGAAGTTGGTTCCAAAGAAGCAGGAATAATTATTCATCCTGCAAAATGGACACAGATGATGAACAAAGAGCTGCAAGCCGGTTCATGGAAGGTGATTGCAGAAGCGCGTGAAAGCGGGAATGTAGGTATTTATCGTGCAAACGGAACTGCACATACATTGTTGATCAATAAAATTCTGGCAAAAGTTGATAAAGACAGTATTTTGTGGGAGGCTCCTCAAAAACCTCAACAGGTATGGTTTTTAAAGCTTCTTGGCCATAATGTTAATTTAGGAAATATATCCTATGATGATGTAATTCCGTTGGAAACATTGCGTTTAGGGCTTCGTGGCGATACTTTTTTCAGTTTTCTGCCAAAAGAATTAAAAGACGCTTATCAATCTTAATAATTAAATAATTTTTGTCTTGTATGAAAGAAGTAACAGTATCTGAATTAAAACAATTAAAGGACGATAAAAACGATTTTCAATTGATTGATGTTCGTGAAGAGCATGAAGTGGAAATATGTGAAATAGGCGGTGAGCATATCCCTATGGGCAGCGTAATGGAAAACCTGGATAAAATTTCAAAATCAAAACAAGTAGTGATCCATTGCCGCAGCGGAGCCCGTTCTGGCGCTATATGCCAGGCTTTGGAAAAGGAAGGTTATGATAATGTTTATAATTTAAAAGGTGGAATCATAGCTTATGCAAATGAAATAGATTCTTCTCTTACTAAATACTAAAAACTCTGCAGTTCAATTCTTTAAATCCTAAATCCTAATTTTTTATATGTTAGAGCTTTTCAAACACATTATCCACCTTGATTTTGAGTGGTTGTTCCTGAATTACAATGACGCTGTTTATATTATTCTTTTTCTTGTTATTTTTATTGAAACAGGTTTAGTATTAATGCCATTTCTCCCTGGTGACTCTCTTTTATTTACCGCTGGTTTGTTCGCTCGTTTAGGTTATTTAAATATTGCTTTTTTAGTAACCCTTTTATTTATTGCAGCTGTAGTGGGTGATAATACCAACTACTGGGTAGGTAGAAAAATAGGATTGAAGGCATTAAAGATAAAATTCAGGGGTAAATTCCTTGTAAAACCTGAATATTTAGACAAAACCCACTCTTTTTATGAAAAATATGGCACAAAAACGATAATTATGGCTCGTTTTGTTCCAATTGTGAGAACTTTTGCTCCTTTTGTTGCTGGTGTGGCAGAAATGGATTACAAAAAATTTCTATCATATGATGTACTTGGCGGTTTTTTATGGATTTTCAGTTTAACTTTTGCAGGCTATTTTTTAGGTGAAATTCCCTGGATCAGAAAAAATATTGAATTGGTAGCTTTAGGTATTATTTTTATTTCCATACTTCCAATCATTGTGGAAATAGTGAAAGCGAAACTAAATTCAAACAAAACAAAATAGCAGGGTTACGGATAACTGTAACGGTTACGAATAAACAGTAATGGTTACGGATAGACGAATGGTTACGAATATACGAAACAGCGTTTTCTAAAGCTTCAAGGATATGTTTACCAATAACAATGATATTTCGTAATATGTATAGATTCGTTTATCCGTAACCAACTAAATTTGAAAGCAAACAGAACATTCGGGCTTATCGGTTATCCACTCAGCCACTCTTTTTCAAAAAAATATTTCAGCGAAAAATTTGACAAAGAAAATATCGCTAATTGCGAATATAACCTATTTGCAATTGATACTATAGCTCAATTTCCCCAGCTAATTAAGGATTATCCCAACTTATGCGGCCTTAACGTTACAATTCCATATAAAGAAAGTGTTATTCCATTTTTGGATGAATTGGATGAAACTGCTAAAGCGGTTGGTGCTGTTAATTGTATCAAAATAATTAAATCCGATTCTCAAATCTCAAATCCCAAATCTCAAATCTTAGTTGGTTATAATACCGATGTGTTCGGATTCCGGCAAAGCATAAAACCATTCCTGGAAATACAACATGAACGCGCATTAATACTGGGTACTGGCGGTGCATCTAAGGCGGTGGCACATGTTCTTAAAGAAATAGGGATTGATTCTTACTTTGTTACGCGTTCAAAAGAAAATAAAACCTTTAGCAATCTTTTTACTTACGATGAGCTAAATGACTACGTTATCAATGCTTTCAAACTAATTGTAAACACTACACCATTAGGGATGTATCCGAATGTACAAGAAGCACCTGCTCTTCCGTACGAATCATTACAATCAGATCATTTATTATACGATTTGGTTTATAACCCTCCCGAAACAGAATTTTTAAAACGCGGTAAAGCCCAAGGAGCATCCGTTGTAAATGGCCTCTCCATGCTGCATCAGCAAGCGGAAGAAGCATGGAGAATATGGAATACGGCTTTGTAAATGATTATTAAAAAGATGAAAATCTGTTCCTCTTTAAAGCCATATTTATTTAATACCAATTACTTTTTATTTTGTTCCAGCTTTTCTATCCTAAGTTCTTGTTCATGTAACTGCTTTTTGTAATTGCGGTCCATTTCATCAATTATTTTTTGCTGCTCCTTCATCGCGCCAATCAATACCGTTGTTAATCTTCCATAATCAATTGCCTTAAAACCCTGGCTGTCAGTGATGATTACTTCAGGGTATATTTTCTCTACGTCCTGTGCAATAAATCCTATCTGTTTGGCTTCTGTAAATTGCTTGTCAGGAAACTCATCTTTTCTCCAATAATAATTTACCGGCTGCAATTTTAATACGTTTGCCAAGGTATTTGGAAGCGGAGTAATATCTTTTTTCCATCTCCTATCTGAACCACATCCAGCCTGACTTGCAGTAATTGTACCAGTGGCGCAAATATTTCCGATAACTGATAATTTTTCTGTTGGACCTGTTGTCCCAATACCTACATTGCCCGCAGGAGTTATGCGCATTCGCTCCAGCCCCGTCCCACCAGTACCAAACACGATAAATCCTGTAGCTGTTCTGCCTTCCAGATGTGTTTCGCCAACATTAGACCAATAAAGAGCTCCTGTGTTTATTCCGGATGCAATGGGATAAATGGATGAATGTGCACCTGTTGTAGTGAGGTAAATCTGATTGTTGTCCCCAACAATATCGAGTTTTGCTACGGGACTAGGATTCCCAATACCTACATTTCCATTGTCATTAATTCTAAACAAATTTGTATTGCTTGAAACCAGATCTAAATTTAATCCATATGCATCACGTTCTAACCTCATAGAGTCACCTGCCTGATCGCTGTCTTGAAATAGTATGTGACCACTTGAAGCCGAAATGTGCAATCTTGCAACAGGGCTTGTTGTCCCAATACCTACACAACCATTTGAAAGTATCCTCATTACAGCTGTTACACCTGATTCGAAAAGATAACCTTTGCTTGTACCAGGATTTAAAATGAATTCTCCTCCTGTTCCTGCAGCAGATAATAAAATATTTCCTGCCAATGGAAGAACTCCAGAATCACTGTTTCCAACTGCCGCATCTCCAAACCTTCTTATAACCATTCCGGCTGAATTTACACCAGCTGTAGGCGCATTGATGTACAAGGATGCGCTTCCTGATGTATTTGAATTTCTGACAAAAATATTAACAGGTGCAAGGGCTACACTTCCTTCAACATACAGTTTTTCCCCATTTGCATTTGCTCCAATACCTACATTACCATGCATTGTGGTAGTATGTGGCCCATACAGCCCATCATAAGCACCTATTTCAAACCCATTGAAATGGGAAAATTTTATACTACCTATCATTTGTCCACTGTCATGAAACCCAATGCTGGTATAATCCTGACCTTCCAATCTTAACGTTTGATTTGCTCCGCTCACAGGATTATAATCTGTAAAATCCCCCATACGTACATTTCCATATACATTAAGTTTGGTAGCAGGTGCTATTGCTCCAATCCCCACATTGCCACCATTAAGAATAGACATAACTTCCAAATTACCACCATCTAAAAAGGATAGCCTATCCGAAGTACCACCATATCTAATTCTAAAGCCATTCGACAAATTCCCTATTACCATAGAAACCCCTCGATTAGCAACACTATTAGTAGTATTCCGTTTCAGTTGAAATAAGTCGGTTGTATCAGCAGCATATGGAGTGGCTCCGTCTGTTACAGTAAGTTTTGTTGTTGGAGTTGTAGTTCCAATACCTACATTGCCGTCTTTTATTGTTGCATAGGTTGCTTGTAATGTTTCCGAATTGACGGTTGCAATTCCAAATTGTATAATTCCATTATTACCTCCTCCCGTGCCATTTTGGCCTGCTCCAATAAGTACATTACCCCCATTTAAAGCTGGACTTCCGCCTTCTCCCATAAAAAAAACGCCTCTTCCGGTTCCTGATGAGGCGACTCCCTGTACAACTGAAAATCTTCCTCCCGGACTTGTGATACCAATACCTACATTCCCGTTCGATTGAAAGGTTGTTACATCTGTACCAGAAGTAGAAATTAGGAATTTCCCTGTAGTAGTAGTGCTATTGAATCGAATTCCTGACGCCTGGGAGGCGATATCTGCCCGTCCTTCAATAAAAACATCTCTGTTGCCTCGACTACTTGTAAAATATGTAATATCTTTTCTGGTGGCTGGAACATCGGAGTTATTTATAACCAATTTAGCTTCAGTCGGATTAGTTACTCCAATACCAACGTTGCCAGTTGCATCTTCAAATATTGGTGCTACAGTGCATATTGCAGCAGTACCATCAGTTTTCATAATGTAATTTGCGGTAGCGCAACCAACGGGGCCGGTAGCGCCTGTACTTCCCGTAAAACTTGTAGTTCCAGTAGATCCCGTACTCCCTGTGCTGCCAGTTGATCCAGTGCTGCCCGTTGAACCGGTACTTCCCGTTGACCCAGTCGAACCTGTAGAACCCGTAGCCCCTGTTGAGCCAGTACTCCCTGTGCTGCCCGTTGAGCCCGTTGAACCTGTGCTTCCCGTTGAACCAGTACTACCTGTTGAGCCTGTACTGCCTGTACTGCCTGTGCTGCCCGTTGAGCCAGTTAAACCAGTGCTTCCCGTTGAACCTGTACTCCCCGTTGAACCTGTATTAGCTGTGCTTCCAGTGGAACCAGTAGAACCGGTACTTCCTGTGTTGCCGGTTGATCCCGTACTTCCTGTGCTGCCGGTTGGACCAGTTGAACCGGTACTTCCTGTTGAGCCAGTATTAGCCGTACTTCCTGTAGATCCAGTAGTTCCTGTAGAACCGGTTGTACCCGTTGAGCCAGTAGTTCCAGTAGAACCAATTGTTCCTGTGAAACCCGTTGAACCCGTTACACCAGTAGCACCAGTAGTCCCTGTTAAACCTGTACTTCCTATTGAACCAGTACTTCCTGTTGAACCAGTACTCCCTGAACTTCCAGTACTTCCTGTAACACCAGTAAGCCCTACACCTGCGATAATGGATTTCCAATAGGCTCCGTTAAAATAATAAAATGTATTATTTGTAGTTAAATATATTAACAAGCCTGTTGCAGGGGAAGGAATGGCATTGGTATCCGCTATACGCGGAGTTAAAAACCCTTTGTCGGTAGCAGTTAAATCCAATACGGAGGAGGGATCAGGATTTATAGTACCTATACCTACATTGTTTTGGGCGAAAGCTTTAGCCCCTGCCCAAATAAGTAGGATGAATAGCATCGTAAAAATTAAAAAAAAACGTTTTTGATAAGATAAGTTGTTCTTCATAAATAATTTTTTAAAAAAATTAATTTTAAACCCGCTACCATTTAATTTTAGTGGTGTTCGTGACAAAAACCATTTCAATATGCATCTTTTTCTTCGCGAAGTACCAGATTAATCTGTATTATTTTTATTGTACAGTCGCACCAAACTTTGCAACACGCATCTGCCATACGCCTCCAGGTGCACCAGATAAAATAACCCTTAAATCTTTCCCATTTGTTCCTACAGCCTGAACATTATCTATTGAAAAAGCCACTCCTTCTGTCAATTGAGCAGCCATAGCCTGACTTAAAGTTGCACCATATCTGTTATGCAGATTAAATATTCGACTTGCATGATTTGACCCACTATCAACTCGCCAAATTGTGACCACCACCATTCCTGCCCAACTAGCTCCAACAAAATCAGTAATATCATTATTGCCAACTGCAATGCTAGCTACAGCCTCTCCCCTGATTCTGGCATGATTAACATCTAAAGGATCGGCAGGTGATGTGGTTCCAATACCTACATTGCCTACTTCCACAACCATAGCTGGACCAGAATTGTTCCTAATTGCTGCGGTAGGGGCTGCACGGTTGATTGCAAGGTTCAATCCAATCGGACTCGTACTGTTTGTTGCACCATCATGTTCCATTCGTAATCCGATATTCATTAACTGTCCTGTTGAAACAGTATATGCACTGCTACTCTCAACCACAATACCTCCAGTACTAACCTGTAACTTTCCTAAAATGGGATTCGTTGTTCCAATACCTACATTACCGCTATTATCTATTCTAACTTTTTCAATACCACTCATTTGAAATGAAATTGGACCATTAAAGCTGTTTATATTAAATAATGAACCAGAAGCATTTATAGAACCTAGCGATGCTATCGATACCTCTGTTCCAAAATACAGATAAGCTCCCGCATTATCTCCCCCAATGTGAGTTCGATATGTTCCGGTACCAGCTCCGGAGTAACCCGACACATCAAGAGTATGAGTTGGCGCTGTATTTCCTATTCCTACATTACCACCATTCGGATTTAATAACAAAGGATAATTTGTAGCTAAATTCCCTCTATCTACTGATTGTATCCACGTTCCCCAAGGTGAAGCATTTGCCCCGCCAAAATCCATTACATTACCATTTGGGCCATCAAAACGTGCCACGCCAGTTTGTGCCGTTCCAGACGTTGCAGGATAACCAGTAGCACCCAAAACGTGAAATTTAAGAACTGGATCTGCAGTACCAATCCCAACATTGCCACCAAGAGGATTTAACGCCAATGGAAAATATGAAGTATTAACAGTAGCATGGCGATGTTGTATCCATGATGTAAATGGCGTAAGCGGATTACTGCCTATAACCAAATCAGTTCCAGATCCTGATTGAAATGAACCTATGGCTGCCGCTCCCGCTGTTCCTGAAGGATTTCCCGATGTACCTATCACCTGTAATTTTGATTCAGGAGAAATTGTTCCAATACCAACATTGCCAGTAGAAGTAATACGCATTTTTTCTAACCACCCTATGCCATCCGCTTGCGTAGTAAAAGCTAAATAACCACTTAAATCATTTGTCGTTGTGTTTTCTTTACCAGCAGCAATATATCCCATTGGATAAATAGAGCCGGCAATGTTTGACTTCGTCCAAAGGCTAAATCCGGCCTTGGGTGAAGCATTGTATGCTGTTGCTGTGTTAACAATATCAAATAGATTACTTTCAGCGTTGGCACCTATAGTGGATGGAGTTCCCCTAATATCCAAAATATGATTTGGTGCTGTTGTTCCTATGCCGACATTGCCACTTGCATCTTCAAATATTGGTGCTACAGTACATATTGCTGCAGTACCATCAGTTTTCATAATGTAATTTGCAGTTGCGCAACCAACGGGGCCGGTAGCGCCTGTGCTTCCCGTAGAACTTGTAGTTCCAGTAGATCCCGTACTCCCTGTGCTGCCGGTTGAGCCAGTGTTGCCCGTTGAACCGGTAGTACCTGTTGCCCCTGTTGAGCCAGTTGAACCAGTAATTCCAGTAGAACCTGTCGAACCTGTCGAACCTGTTGATCCCGTACTCCCTGTGCTGCCCGTTGAGCCAGTGTTGCCCGTTGAACCGGTACTTCCCGTTGAACCGGAAGAACCTGTTGAGCCTGTTGAGCCTGTTGAGCCTGTTGAACCAGTAATTCCAGTAGAACCTGTTGAACCTGTTGCTCCTGTTGAACCAGTCGAGCCTGTGCTTCCGGTTGAACCTGTTGAACCTGTTGTGCCGGTAAAGCCTGTACTTCCTGTCGAACCAGTTGCTCCTGTTGCGCCTGTACTTCCAGTACTTCCTGTTGAACCTGTACTTCCTGTCACGCCTGTTGAACCTGTGGCACCTGTTAAACCCGTACTCCCTGTAGCACCTGTATTTCCTGAACTTCCGGTGCTTCCCGTAACACCAGTAATCCCTACACCTGCGATAATTGATTTCCAATACACTCCATTATAATAATAAAATGTTTTGTTTGTAGTTAAGTATATTAACAAGCCGTTTGCGGGGGCAGGAATGGCATTGGTATCCGCTATACGTGGAGTTAAAAACCCTTTGTCGGTAGCAGTTAAATCCAATACGGAGGAAGGATCAGGATTTATAGTACCTATACCTACATTGTTTTGTGCGAAAGCCTTATCACCTGCCCAAAATAGCAAAGTCAATAATAGGATAATAGCTAAAAGTAAACGTTTAAGATAAGATAACTTGTTTTTCATGCTCTTTTTTGAATATATATAACTTTAATGATAAATAACGCTTAATTATTTTTTAGCCTCTTCTTTAATTGTCGTTTGTAAAAGCTGTTCCAGGGCTGTTTCCAATTTTTCTAATTTTTGATTGGATTGTTGATTCATCTTCAGCAGCCCTTGCATTTCGCTTTGATGCTCTTTTTTCATTTCATCAATTATTTTTTGCTGCGTTTCATTTTTGGTATTCAGCTCTTTAATGGCTTCCACAAGCACAGGAGTAAGACGCGAATAATCCACAGATTTATAACCTTGGTCATCAGTAAATACCATTTCTGGATATATTTTTTCCAAATCCTGAGCAATAAAGCCGATTTGCTTAGTGTCTGCGAAATGTTTATCAGGAAATTCGTTTGTTTTCCAGAAATAGTTAACACCCTGAAGTTGAGTGACACTTTTAAGTGCATTAGGTAAAATGCTGATATTTTTTTTAAAACGGATATCAGAAGAGCAGGAAACACCTGCCGTATTTAATGCAGCATTTGCGTACACCGTACCTACAATTTTCGCATTACCGCATACTTCCAATTTCTCTGAAGGAGCAATAGTTCCAATACCTACGTTGCCGTTATTAAGGATAGCCAATAATGGAAGTGCGGTAGTTTCGTTGTAGAAGTAAAACCTACTTGCATCGTGTTCAATCGAAAATGTATTTCCACCAGTGCGAAGCCAACGAATTTTTTTCTCGCCTGCAACATTGTTTATAGTTATACAACCACTTGCAACATCAAGTGCTGAAATAGGATTGGTTGTTCCAATACCTACATTGCCACTGAACACACTTGCTCCATTACTTCCGACATAGGTGGTAAGTGGACTATAAGAAGAAGCTAATCCACCACGCACCAGCATCAGATTATCGAAATCAAATGAATGCGTATTGCCGGCTGACCTAAAACCTATGTAAACATCTGTGGTTTTACTATCGGCAGGGTCGGGCGCTGTAAATGTTACAGAACAAAGCATCCATTTATTAAGATATGGACTAACGTCATAATTATTTGCGTTAGCTGCCTTATCTGCAATTTCCTTTCCTGTAGTTGTAGTTCCAACTGTTAAATATCCCACAGATCCATCTCCAGGCGTATTTACAACATGCACTCGGGTTCTGGCACTTAACGTATACGTAGCACCTGGTATGAGGTTAACCAGCTGATACATTCCTCCATCATTGGAACAACGAAAGTTTGCCCCACCCGTAAGCGGATCATGGTTTTCGACTGTACCAGACCCAGCGGAACCGTCTAATCCCATATCCACACTAGTCCATCCGGTACTACCATCCTCAGCACCACCGTTAAATAATAAATTGGTACCCATAAATTCTCCTAATCCAGCAATAGATGGTTCCGATTCAACATGCAATTTGTCAAGAGGAGCATCCGTACTGATACCTACTTTACCGCCAAAATAATTTTTGGCTGTGCTGTTACCTTGATAAAGCCCATATTTATTTGTTATTGTAGCAGAACCACCATCCACATTATCGATATAAACTCCATAAGAATTAGTAATTGTTCCTGCACCACTTCCTGTATAAGAACCCACCCTGGCCCATAAACCAATCTGGTCCCTAAGGGTACCCAGAAAGCCGGCATCCGTTGTGAAATTTTCGATATCCAAACCAATCCTATAGCCATTTTCAGTAACCCCGGTTGCAATCGGAAGTCCAGCAGAAATCATTTGGTTATTGCGGATATAGTTAGTACCATTTGCTGTTACCGGAAGATAGTTAGTGATCGCATAAACGGTACTTGTGCTTCCATTGCCAAGAACATGTAATTTGGCACCAGGGCTTGTGGTTCCTATACCTACATTTCCTGCTGAATCTATCACCATTTTTTCTTTATTATTTGTACGGAATCGTAAAGAAACGCTATCTGTAGTACCTAAAAAATTAGTTCCCGAATTGGTTCCTGTATTACCGGTAGTAAGCCATCCCGTAGCATTTGTAACAAACCTTACCCATACTGGTGAACCTGTTGTACCGACATTGTAATAATAACCTGCGGGTGTAAGCCCACCTGTACCTGTATTATACACCATAAGACTAGTGGGTGGAGTGGCAATAGTTGCAGCATCAGTGCTACTTGTTAAAACTACACGCGGAATCAAAATCCCCTTGTTGGAAGCTTTCACTTCCAACAAAGCAGAAGCATCAGGAGTTGTATTACCAATACCTACATTACCAACGTCAACAAATGTGACCCTTTCAGAGAATACCCCAGCAACTTGCGTTCCAAAATGGAGCTTCCATCCTGTATTATCACCCCAATTTACGGTTGCTGCATCGGGTGATGTGCCTTTTCCGCCAATTTTCAAATCTCTTATACTTCCAGAACCAGATAATTCTCCATAGCCTCCGCTGATTCTTAATCCTCCATTTACGTCCAGCTTAGAAAACGGGCTAATTGTACCAACACCCACATTACCATCCTTAACAGCTAGTGTATTAACATTTACTACACCCGCATTCATGGTTCCAAAACCCATAATTTTGTTCGTATTGTCCCAACGGGAATAGGAATAATTATTAGCATCGGTTCCCATATAGAAGGAAGCATTACCAGTGGATTTGCCTATAACAATGGCATTGTCACCGGTTAAAGCGCCAATATCATTACCAACAACCAATAATTCATTAGGAGTAACTGTACCTATACCTACATTGCCGCTTGCATCTTCAAATATTGGTGCTACGGTACATATTGCTGCAGTACCATCTGTTTTCATAATATAATTTGCAGTTGCGCAACCTACTGGGCCGGTAGCCCCTGTGCTTCCTGTAGAGCTTGTAGTTCCGGTAGATCCCGTACTTCCGGTGCTGCCGGTTGAACCTGTACTTCCTGTTGAACCTGTTGAGCCAGTACTTCCAGTGCTGCCGGTTGAACCAGTACTGCCCGTGCTACCTGTTGACCCAGTACTTCCGGTTGAACCTGTACTCCCAGTGCTACCTGTAGAACCTGTAGAACCTGTACTTCCGGTACTGCCCGTTGAACCTGTACTTCCAGTGCTGCCGGTTAGCCCTGTACTTCCTGTGCTTCCGGTTGAACCAGTTGAACCGGTACTACCAGTTGAACCGGTATTAGCCGTGCTTCCTGTAGATCCAGTGCTTCCTGTAGAACCTGTCATACCCGTTGAACCTGTACTTCCAGTAGAACCAGTCGAACCAATAGTTCCGGTGAAACCCGTTGAACCCGTTGAACCCGTTACACCAGTAGCACCAGTAGTCCCTGTTAAACCTGTACTTCCTGTTGCACCTGTATTCCCTGAACTTCCGGTACTTCCTGTAACACCAATAAGCCCTGCACCTGCAACAATGGATTTCCAATACACTCCGTTATAATAATAAAATGTATTGTTTGTAGTTAAGTAAATTAACAAGCCCGTTGCGGGGGAAGGAATGGAATTGGTATCTGCAATACGGGGTGTTAAAAATCCTTTGTCGGTAGCAGTTAAATCCAATACAGAGGATGGGTCAGGATTTATTGTGCCTATACCTACATTGTTTTGGGCGAAAGCCTTTTCCCCTGCCCAAAATAACAGCGTGAATAATAGCGTTAAAGTTAAAAGCAAACGTTTTAGATAAGATAATTTGTTTTCCATGCAGTTTTGGGAAAATATTAGAAAATTGGTTTTCATAATGTAACTTGTTTTGACTTTTTAAATACAAAGTGTAAACATCTATATATCTGCATTTTAGGCACATAATATTATGCAAAAATAACATAATTAGGAATGTATACAAGTTTATTTAAAAAATGGCAGAAAAATGTAAAATATCATATTTTTTTTCGCAACAGAAATTTAAATAAGCACTTAAATTCAACAGATTTTAATATTAAAACTGGCATAGTTTTTAAATAGCATATTATCCTTAACTTCGCTTATATGAATTTCAAAATAATTTCCGACTTTCAGCCTACAGGCGACCAGCCATCAGCAATTAAACAATTGGTAAGCGGGGTTCAAAATAATGTACCTGCCCAAACTTTATTAGGTGTAACGGGGTCAGGAAAAACATTTACGATTGCCAATGTTATTGAGCAAACGCAAAAGCCTACATTGATTTTAAGTCATAATAAAACCTTGGCTGCTCAGCTATATGGGGAATTTAAACAGTTTTTTCCAAAAAATTCTGTTGAATATTTTGTGAGCTATTACGATTACTATCAACCGGAGGCATTTATTCCTAGCTCCAATACCTATATAGAAAAAGATCTTTCAATTAATGATGAAATTGAAAAGCTTCGCTTGAGTACCACGTCAGCCTTGCTTTCCGGAAGACGTGATGTAATTGTTATTTCATCCGTTTCCTGCATTTATGGTATTGGTAATCCTGTTGAATTCAGAAGTAATGTGATTCAGATTAAAAAAGGGGATGTAATAAGCCGTAATAAATTTTTACATAGCCTTGTTGGAAGTCTTTATTCACGAACCACTGCAGATTTTTTGCGCGGTAATTTTCGTGTAATTGGTGACACCGTAGATATTAACCTTGCTTATGCTGATTATTCTTTACGTGTATCTTTCTGGGGAGATGAAATAGAAGAAATTGAATATTTTGAAACTACCTCCGGTAAAGGTATTGAGAAGCTGGAGAATGTTACTATCTATCCTGCAAATATATTTGTTACTAGTCCGGATACCATGAAAAGTGCCATTCACCAAATTCAGGATGACATGGTTAAGCAAGTAGATTATTTTAAAGAAACCGGAAAGCACCTGGAAGCAAAACGACTGGAAGACCGCGTTACGTATGACCTTGAAATGATGCGTGAACTTGGTTATTGTTCCGGGATTGAAAATTATTCCCGATACTTTGACAACCGTTCACCTGGTTCACGTCCTTTCTGCTTATTGGATTATTTTCCCGATGATTTTTTAATGGTGATTGATGAAAGTCATGTAACCATTCCACAAATCAGCGCTATGTACGGTGGTGATCGATCACGCAAAATTAATCTGGTGGATTACGGTTTCCGTTTACCAGCAGCCATGGACAACCGTCCCTTGAAATTTGATGAGTTTGAGTCTTTAATTCATCAGATAATATATGTAAGTGCAACGCCTGCAGAATATGAATTGGTGCGTTCTGAAGGTGTTATTGCTGAGCAAGTCATCCGGCCAACGGGATTGTTAGATCCTATTATTGAAGTTCGTCCGAGTGTTAACCAGATTGATGATTTACTGGAAGAAATTGATAAAGTAACCAAGCGGGACGAACGTATTCTTGTAACTACGCTTACCAAGCGGATGTCGGAAGAACTGCAAAAATATATGTTGAACCTGGGTATCCGCTGCCGTTACATCCATTCTGATGTAGAAACGCTTGAACGGGTTCAAATCATGCAGGATTTGCGACTTGGTGTTTTCGATGTGCTGATCGGAATCAACTTATTGCGGGAAGGATTGGATTTACCGGAGGTATCTTTAGTAGCAATACTGGATGCGGATAAAGAAGGTTTTTTAAGATCCGACCGCGCTTTAACCCAGACTGCAGGACGTGCAGCACGTAACCTGAACGGGAAAGTAATTATGTATGCTGATAAAATTACCGGCTCCATGCAGCGCACTATTGACGAAACCGAGCGTAGAAGACAAAAACAAATAGCCTATAACCTTGAACATGGTATGGTTCCAACGGCATTGAATAAATCCAAGGAATCAATTATGGGCCAAACTACCGTAATTGTTGATTCTAAAGGAAAACTGGCAAGAGCATATGTTGAGAATGAAACAATAAACTATGCTGCTGACCCGGTAGTTCAATACATGAGCAAAGAAGAACTACAAAAGGCGATTACCAAAACCCGTAAAGCGATGGATGTTGCTGCTAAAGGGTTTGACTTTGCTGAAGCAGCGCGTTTGCGCGATGAAATGTTTGCTCTGGAAAAATTATTCAGCAGTAAATAATTTCGCTTTATAATACGCTCAAAAGCAGAACCACGGCTGTAATTGACAATTCACCATCCATTGTATATAAAACCGGATTTGACAAATAAGTTCCATTTCCCTGATAAATTTTGTTATTTTCTATTGTATACAAAACTGTATTGGAAAGAAAAGTTCCATCTCCCTGATGAATTTTATTCCCATCAATGGTATATAAAACCGGATCTGAACTAAATCTGCCTTCTCCCTGCCTTACTTTATTATTCGCAACCGTATATAAAACTTTATTTGACAAAAGTTTACCATCTCCTTGCCTGATTTGATTACCATCAATCGTATACAGTATTTTATTTTTAATACCGGTTCCATCTCCCTGAAGTACCTTATCCCCTTCTATAGTATATAAAACCTTATTTTTAAAGGAAGACCCATTTCCCTGATAAATTTTTGTTTGAGCAAATGTATTTACAAAACACAGAAAAAGGATTACTGAGATAATTTGAGTTTTTTTCATTTTAAATGGTCGATTATTTAATTTCATTCCACAATAATAAAGCCATCAATTTCACATATCAAAGTTCCAAATGTAATTCAAAAATCAAAAAACCACCTCAACCATCATAACAACTTATAAATCTGACAGATACAAGCATACATACTTTTTTTTTTGAAATAATAATTGCAGAATTTAATTATTATTTGAAATTAATTATGTTGTTTTTGAAAAATTGCAATTTCATAGATTACATTTATATAAATTTAGCTTTATAGTTAAATTGAAAGCACGTTAATATTCAACAAATGAACAAAATTTTAATTTTTGGGTGTTTCATTATCTTGGGCTTTACACCACTATTTGCGCAAAAACAGTACACCATCAGCGGAACTGTTTTTGATTCTTTAAGCGGGGAAACAACTATTGGTTCACTTGTGTATGTTAAAGGAACCACAACAGGAGTAGCTACAAATGTATATGGTTTTTATTCCATGACACTTCCGGAAGGAAAATATGAAATTGTGATCAGTTTTTTAGGATATGATTCTCAAACGCATACTGTTGATTTAAAAGGCAATATCACTCTTAATGCAAAAGTAAAACCAAGCGAAAATAAGTTAGCAGAAATTGAAGTATCTGCCGAAGGAAACCGGGAAAAAGAACAAGTACGTGCCTCCCAAATGAGCACGATATATATTCCTATTGAAAAGATAAAAAACATTCCAACGATAGGTGGTGAAACGGATATAATTAAGGTAATGCAGCTAATGCCAGGTGTAAAACGAGGCAGTGAAGGGCAAAACAATATGTATGTACGAGGGGGCTCTGGAGACGACAACCTGATTTTACTTGACGAGGCCATTGTATACAATGTTTCACATTTGTTTGGTTTCTTTTCTGTTTTCAATAATGATGCGCTAAAGGAGGTTACTATGTTTAAAGGCGGATTTCCAGCCCAATATGGGGGTCGTTTATCTTCTGTTATGGATATCCGACTGAAAGATGGTGACATGCAAAAATACCATGTGGATGGAGGTATTGGTACACTCTCCTCTCATCTTACCTTACAAGGCCCCATTATAAAGGATAAAATGTCATTTATTGTATCCGGCAGGCGTTCCTATATTGACCAGGTATTAAAACTGGCGTACAATGGCCGAAACATTTTGCCTTACCATTTTTATGATATGAATGTTAAGCTGAATTATAAAGTATCTGATAAGGACCGGCTCTTTTTCAGCGCTTATTATGGCGATGATATTTTAAAATCCTCCAGCTCTTTTATTGATGGTGGTTTTCGCTTAGGCAATGGAATCAGTACTGTACGATGGAACCATTTGTTTCATGAAAAATTATTTTCCAATATGTCGTTTATCTATTCACGTTTCCGATATGATATAGATGTTAAAACTCCCGGAAATTCATTCAGTGCAAGATCTAAAATAACCGATGCAGGTTTAAAATACGATTTCAGTTATTTTAAAAGTACGAGCAGTGTATTGAAGTTTGGAATGCAGTTTACCAATCACAGCTTTCGCCCGAATGTGGTGAATTCATCGGGCGAAATATCTGAATTCGTAAAATCCGTTGAGGGTAAATTAATCATGACCGAGGAACTTGTATTCTATGTGAATCATGAATACGATATTACAAGCCGCACCAAGTTAAATTATGGTATGCGGCAATCTTTTTTATTAACGGATAAAGGCCGGCTATACTTAAATCCGGAGCCCCGCTTTTCGGCCTCTTTCAGTATTACCGACAAGCAGTCTCTGAAATGGAGCTATTCCCGCATGGTACAATACATCCATTTGGTATCTAACTCTTCCATTGCACTGCCAACGGATTTATGGTATCCTGTCAGCAATAATATCCGACCGCAGGAAAGCGATCAGGTAGCATTGGGCTACAATTATTTATTTGATAAAATAAAAACAACTGTAACCGCAGAAACATACTATAAAAAATTACGACACCTCATCGAATACCGTGAAGGCGCTAATCTGATTCTTAATGATGATTACGAAAAAGAGCTGGTAGAAGGTGATGGAGAATCTTATGGTTTTGAATTTTTTGTTCAAAAAATGTCCGGTAGATTTTCTGGTTGGGTGGGATATACAATCTCCTGGTCTACCCGTCAGTTTGATGAATTAAATGGTGGTAAAACCTACTATGCGCAATACGATCGCAGGCACGATTTATCGGTGGTTGGCAGTTTTGATTTTACAAAACGTTTTTCAACATCCATCGCATGGGTTTATGCGACAGGCCAGCGTTTTACTCCTGTTACCGGAACTTTTGTTATGCCCAACTCTTCTCTAACCAATGTGGATATGCTGTTGATTTATGCTGACAGAAACAGCGCAGAACTTCCTCCATCACATAGGCTGGATGTCAGCTTTATTATTAAATCACGTATGAATCGTAAATACCTGAAATGGTCAGGAGAATGGCATGTTGGCGCCTATAATTTTTATAACAGGGCACAGCCCTACCGTGTTGATGTAGAGCAAAATCCTGATGGAAGTGCTAAATATGTAGCAAAAGGATTATTTGGGTTTATACCCTTTTTAGCATATAATTTTAAATTTTAATACCATTTAAAAAAAATTCTTTAAGCCTACTTTATACATTTTTAAAATGAAAAAATATATCGCATTAATTTTAATTCCCATTTTATTTTTAATGGTGGGTTGTACTCCTAAAGGTATTGATATTGATGTTGCTCCAGCAGAATCACGGATTGTTGTTGCCTCTCAAATTATACCACAGAAGAGCCTTGTAGTTGCATTAACAAAATCATTCAGTCCACTGGAGCCTATTGCAACTTCGGAGGAAGTGGGTACAGGCCTCCTTGATAATTTTTTGGTACAGAATGCGCTGGTCACTGTTTCTTATAATAATCAAACAGATACATTAAGTATGCTGCTACCAGGAATTTACGTAAGCAATGATATTTTATTAACCAATTACAATACGTATACACTTAACGTTACGGAACCATCCACCGGAATGGCGGTTTCGGCAGTAACCTCCATGCTTCCCCAAGTTAAATTTGATACGGTTTATCCCATTGTTGCGAGAAACGTTGCAGATACTGTTGTTTCTGTCAAGTATGTATTACATGACAATCCAGCTGAGGAAAATTTTTATGTTGTAAATTATATTCTTAAACAAGCCTCAACAGGTGCAAACCTGGACATTAGCTCCTATTTCGGCAATGGTTCTAATAAAATATTATCTATTTTTGAATTGTTAAATGATGCATCTTTTACCAATAGTGAGCTAATACATGAAACTATATTAAGCGATGTTACCTCAAAGGATAGTATTGCTGTTGAAGTGGCTCATATCAGTAAGGGGTACTATGAATTTTTAACGGCAGCCAAACGTACTGGCGGATTAATTACACAACTTACTTCGGAGCCAATCCACTTTCCAACCAATGTACATAATGGTTATGGATTTTTTAATGCCTATTTTCCTGATGCAAAAATATTTTTTGTTGAAGAATATTAAATTTGATTGTGTGACCGGATATCACTTTAAATAAAAAAAATTACCAGATAATATATACCAAAAATAGCCAGATAAGACCTTTTAATAAAAATAAAAAAAATGCAATTAGGCCTGCATTTTTCCACCTTCGTTTATTGATTCTATTCAAATATCTACCTAATGCTTTCATAAAACAATTTACAGTTGTTGATACTCCCATTTAGGGTTTCCTTTCACCCCTAAATTATTATAAAAATCAATGAAATGGAATTTATAGTAATATCCTTCAGCATCTTTAATAACATAATTCATTTTCGAGAAAGTTACATAGGTTCCATTAACAAATACTTTCCAGTTATAACCTATCGTATTAATCTCGTCAATTAATATATAATCTATAGCAGAACTTAATGTCATCTGAGAAAAAGCGATAGAACTATCCATCACCGCTTTTGTAAGGTAACGGTTGAGCAGGCAACCTGTTACCAGGTATGGTGTAATTCCAGTTTCTTCATAAAAAACATGTGTGTATTGTGTAAACGTCAGGTCCCATAATACTTTGGGAGGTTCTACCATCAGTACATTGTTGCCGCTAAATGATAAAAAAGCAAGATTATAGGTACTGTCTTTTAAAATAGTAAGTGTACTATCTCCCTGTCCGTTTAGCTCTGCAAAACGTACTTCATATTCTAACGCATTGACATTTTGAAATTGTATTTTACGAAATCCCTGGTGTACGCCTGATTCACTATATCCCCTATCAACGATGTATACATTATTTGTATTTCGCCAATCACCAATTGCTGTTGAGTCCATATTACCGGAAGATTCATCCCATTTTTTATTCTGAATAAAACCATTGGTATCGGTTATGGCTAGAAAATCAGTATTCATTGTATTTCTTACAAACATTGCTTTTGAACCATTTAAAACAACATGAAAACCACCCGCAGATGTTTCAAAACCTAAATCCCATGAAGTTTTCAAGTTTTGTCCGACAACGGTATTCGTTTTCAAATCAAAATAAAATTGCCATTTATAACTTGCTTCCATATTCACAGTGGATGTTATTACATTTCCAGGATCATGCGCAGTAACAGGCAATTCCTCTTTTTTACAGGAAGAAAGAAACAGCAAAACAAAAAACAAGACAACACTTACACTATTTTTAGGGGCTTTGGTATATCTGTCCATTTCATTTTTTATTAATATTCAAATTCAATTTGATAAAATAAGTCCTTCCGGTGCTTATCGGCACACTAGTACCAGCTGATGAATGCACTAATCCTGATGTAACTGAATTTATACTTTTCACATCAAACAAATTCTTACTGCCTACTGTAATATTGATCCGTTTTTTCCATAACAATTTTGATACGCTTATATCCGCAGTGTGATAATCGCTGATATAGGTTTGCCTAACTGTATTGTTTTCATCCAGCATGAATCCTGAAAGTTGCCCTGTATATTTATAAAATATCCCAATGGTAAAATTCGTTTTTTTAAATTCGTACAACACGCCTGAGCGTGCTTCAGGAGACCAGCTGAATTCTTTTACTGAATATTCTTTGGTTAAATTATTATACCTGCCAGTGTAAGAACCGCCAATATTGAATTTAAAATGTTCATATGCAAGCTCCACGTTTAGCTGTGCACCAGTGGTTTTAAATAAACCGATATTGATATATGAATATTGCGTACCTGCAGTTTGTGCAAGTGAAATAAGATTCTCAATACGATTATAGAATACAGAACTTTCTGTTTTCCATACCGCACTTTTTTTATTTCCAAAGTAATTAAGGGCGAGATTAAAATTATGTGAGTTCTCTGATTTTAGCAGCTCGTTACCTGTTATATAATGATTCACATCAACAAAATAAAAATACAATTCTTTTAATGAAGGGGAGCGGAAACCCCTTGCATAACTAAAGCGTAACGTATGAATATTATTCAGCTTATACTTTAAATTAAGTGATGGAACAATGGGGGCTTTGTAAGATGTATTATAAGCATAACGCAGCCCCGGGCGAACAATTATTTTTTCAGATGGTGCATATTCCATGCTTGTAAAAAGTGCGTAATCACCAATCTGTTGTTGCTTGCTTTTTATCCGTTGTCCATATGCTGTTTCTACTGAAATATCATATCCAAGTTCATAATTAATTTCACCATTTAACTTTCCTCCTAACCCTGCATCTGACATACCATTTGAAGTACTATACGTCCCACGCGAACCTAACATATTAAACTTACTGGTATCCTGATCATTAGGGTTTTCCGTTAGTACCTGATCCAAGGTAGTGAGGTCTTTAAAAAATGTATTTTTAATTCTCTTATAATTATTAAACGTAAACTGCAGGTTTATATTCCCTTGTTTACATTCAGAACAATTTTTATTTTTTACTGCACCGTTCACAAACACCGCCTGATCCATACGGTATGTTCTGTAATAATCATCAAATGCATTTTCAGCATACGGCATCCGTGGATAGCCCCTATTCATAATATTTTCATAAAAATATCCAGCTTTATAATTAAGGACAAAATTTTTAAAACGGTAGATATATTGCAGATCAGTAAAATATTGTTCTTTAGGTTTCCATGCCTGATAACGTCTAGTATCTGCCAACTGCGGTTTGAAGTCCGGAATTATTTTTTCATTGTTATTCCATCCGTCAAAAAAATTTCTCCCCCCCGTAATGATGAGCGAAATTTTATTTTTATTATATCCGGTTTTGCCGGTAATATTGTACCAACCCGAACTTTCATAGTATGTATTGAGTGCTGTTTCGAACGTATACTGCTGCGTTTTTTTTGTGATCAGGTTGATTGTTCCCGCCAGTGCATTGGTGCCATAGCTCACAGACATTGGACCTTCAATAATTTCAATACGTTCAATATTATTCAGATTTATCTGAGAAAGATCAATATTGCCATCTGCACGTCCAATTATGGCAACACCGTCTATCAGTATCTTTATATTTTCTCCTGACAATCCTTGTAAACTCATGCTGCTGCCCAAAATATTATCCTGTGAAATACGAATATCCATTTCATTCGTCAGCACATCTTTTAAATTCTGTGCTGCCATTGCATCTATTTTTTTACGATCAATAATCCTGATTTTATGAACAGACTTTTCAGGACTATTTGGAGAATACTGCGCAGTTATTACAATATCATTTAGTACTATCCCCTGCTCTTTGAGATAATATTTTTTGTTTGAATTAAGTAAAATTGTATCCGATATTTTTTCGTAACCAAGACAAGCAATTACTAACTGTACACTTGTATTACTATACAAAGACCTAATTTCAGCTTTCCCAAGGCTATCTGTTAATAGCACAAGCTCTTTTATATTAATATTAATCGGCTTTACGATAACGTGAGCAAATTCAACAGGTTGTTTGTTTTTAGAAGACAAAACAGTAATCGTTTGTCCCAGAACAAACAAATGGCATACAAACAGTAAACAAAATAAAATGAATTTACCCATGATTCTAATTTCCATCTGTAGTGAGCGGTTTCTCTATTTCAATACTCATAGGTATGTAGCCGTGTTCGTTATGTTCCAGTACTTTATGATGACACATCGTGGTAAGCTTTATATTTTTTTATATAATTTATATTCACACAAATAGTGACTATCTGCACGTTATGAAAACGTAAGCAAATAAAATTAAGTGGCACCCCCTTTTCGATATGATTTTTAATCTTTATAATTGCTCGCTTCATACTATAAAGGCAAACACACAAATCAGGTGATACCTCATTCGTTTGTTTGAAAATCAACATCGCTTCGTCAACCAACTGTTTACCGATTTCGTAGCAAGTTTCATCTAAATTTATGTCAGTGCTCATATTTCATTCACAAAATAATCCCATGAAGCTTTATTAAGCAATAAACTGAAAATTAATACCAGTGAAAGTAACGGAGCCTGGGCAAGATTGAGTACAGGTTTTGTAAATTCTTCCCACACATGAATCATATGCGATATGGTATATGCCAAACTAATGATGAGCATTAGCAAGCGAAACCATTTCTGCTTTAAATACAGTAAAACCGCAATAAAAATCATTGGGAAATGATAGTATACAGTTTTAAGTAATTGTGCCATGGCTGGTATGGTACCATTTGCACCAGGACGTTTTACATCTATGCCATAAAATATAGAGCTTACATGATAATTGAAATGCAGTATCATACCTATGAGTACTAATACCCACAATACTATTGTTCTAAACTGATAAGTTGAAATATTCATAGTATGAATTTTTAATTGATTGAATTGCTGAATAAACCCTGGTCATGTTTGCATTTTTTTTAATATCAAGCATCTGAATAAACATTTTTATTCTTATGTCCTGGCTTCTGTGTTTAAGTTCAGAAGTTGTCTACTGGATATTTGATAATTGTTCGGCTATCATAAATGTTTATTAATTTTTTGAAAGGTATAGTTCAATGGTCTTTTTTATTGCCGCCTTTGCTTCTAATGAATTATAAACAGTCGCTTTTTCATAATCATCTCCCATTTTAAAAAGCTGCTCATATAAAATTTTATTATCCACTTTTTTAGAAATTTTCAAATCAGTTTTCTGAGTATACATTTCATTCCATACCGTTCTCACATCTGCCCAGTAAACACCATTTTTATTCCACCAGCTGATTGCGGGCTGAGCATCGTAACTGCCTTTTGAAAAATTTTCCATTCCTTTTTCCCAGCACAATACTTTATCTATTCCATCTTTACGAAGTATTTTTTCATTTTCTTGTTCCAGGTACCATCCTTCATTTGTGATTTCCATGTGACTATGTCTTTTCATTACATTATAATCACTACGCTTGGTAAATTCGCGTCTTGGAAGCGGGGCATCGGAAGTAGCCTCCCAGAAATGTCTGCCATCAACGTGTACCCAGGTTCCGCTTGATTCATAACGGGGACTATCATCTACCTGATACACCTTTTGTGTCCACTGGCCTTTTACCTGTTCAGGTTTTAAAACCGTTTTTATCCATTGATTATCTTTATAATAATCATACAATTCTGTATTTTCGTAAACCCAGTCCTGGCGCCAATGTTTTATAATTGTTGAATCATCTACTATCAGTAAATGTTGCAATGAAATTTTTTTGTCCGTTTCTTCCACTAAAAAAACATATTCAATTCCCCAATCGTGTTTACGAGCGTGAAATTTATAGGCTGTATCAGCTGAAAACGTTTCTGCAAAATCAAATGTCACCTTATAAATACCGGTCATCTGTTTGATTATTTCTTTATCCTGCAGAAGCTTTGAATCGATTACAGGCTTTAATTTTGATTGTGGCTGCGCTGCTAAATTCAGGCTGACCAATAGTGTAAACAAGTAAACAGCTGTTTTTTTCATATTGTTAAATTTTTATTAAAAAAAGTATTAATGATTATTATATTCTGTTTGTATCTCTTCCGGAGATATGACATCCTGAAGAGAGAATAAAAGGATTCCATTTTGAATTTTTTTATTGAATGATCAATTTTTGTTGCAAACGGCTGCCATTCGAATTAATGGTTACAAAATATATCCCGGCATTAAGCCCCTCCAGTGAAAATTGATATTGATGTAACCCTTTTTTACCATTTAACTTATCTGTATAAACTGTTTTGCCCATTACATCTAGAATAGTAAGATCTGAAAATGGACTATTTCTTTCAAAATTGTATACCAACGTTATGTTTTCACCGGCTGAAGGATTTGGATAAACAGCCATCGTAGCATTATTTTTTTCATTGATATCCGTAATACTTACACTGCTTATTTTTTGTTTTGTGAACATGCAATTTCCATTCGCACCTCCTCCAAAACCTGTTGGAATTACTTTCCATATATCACCAGCATTTGTTTTTACAAAATAAATCAGTGAATCAGTTATGGCATAGGCTGTTCCGGTAAATGCTTTCCAATCATATCCAATTTCATTGATCTTAGAGACGTAAGTGTGAGCATTCCAGTCCGCATAAGCAGCAACATTGTTTATATTATTGGCTTGAGCAACCTCCACACCTTTATTAGCTATAATACCTGTAACTCCATAAGGCGTTGGAAGAAAAGTAGTATACTGCATAAAGGAAAAATCCCAATCAGCAGATATCGGTTCACGACTAAGTTCAGTGTTTGATTGTAGTGAATAATACCCGAAATTTTTCCCAGCATATGTTGACTTTAAAATTGATGCAACCTGAAGATTCCCGCCATTCAGATCAGCATATCGGAAAGAATATGTTGCGCTTCCAAGCTGCTCAATCCATAATTTTTTGTAGGTTCCTCCTGCTAATTTAATTACAAACAGAGAGTCACCTGTTGTAATATGATTTGTTGGATTGTATACACCCCACCCCAAATCAAACGAATTACTCAAAATTATTCCTTTATCAAACGCACCCAATGCCCATGATGTATCACTGTTGTACAGTGCCGGCCAGGTTGCAATCCCGGTAGTATCAATAGTTGCCCATCCGGCAGTATCTGCCGAAGAGTATTTCCACAGCATTGTTCCTGTTACTGAATTGATGTGAATTGATGAGCCGAATCCAGAAACATCAAACGCAATGTCCCAATTGTTTTTAGGAGAAGTTCCCTGTTCATCATTTTCTAAACTATACCATTTTTGATTCGTATACCCTGCACCAAGCGAAACCGTATCAGCAACTACTTGCGCATTTACTTTTGTAAGAATTAATAAAGAAGTACTTAACAGTAATAATTTTTTCATTTTGCTTTAATTTAAGTTGAAAACTCTATTTAGAATCATTCCAAATAATTTCCGCAAAGATGAGAAGGTATAACTGGCTGAGCAATACCGTAAGAATTGTAAATTTCAATACTGCTATTCGGGGTAGGATATACCTGATTTGGTGTAGAAAAAATTTAATGCTATCTTCTATTTATCAGAAGTTTGTATAATTCCTGTTTTAATTGAGTACATGATTAGCTCAGAAGTATTATTCAAACCCAATTTTTTTAGAATATTTTTTCGGTGTGTGCTTACTGTATGAATACTCAAATATAGTTTCTGAGCAATTTTACCATTTGTTAAGCCTTCTGAGATTAGTTTTATAATTTCAACTTCACGCGGAGTTAAATTTGCAGCTTCACAATGTTCCTTTTTAGGAAAATGCTTTTCAAGAATAGCATCCACTACTTTTCCGCAAAAAAATTTTTCCTTTTTTGCACTGGCATAAACCGCATTTAAAAATTCCTCTTTATCACAAAGTTTTAAAATATAGTTATTAACGCCATATTCCAATACTTTCAATATATCATTCTTGTGCTGGTTAGCAGTAACAATCATAATATTTGTATCCGGGAAATTTTTGTGGATCATTTTAATATCATCAATTTCAAAAAAACCAGGTAGGTGATAATCAATGATCACTACATCGGGTTTCATCTTTGAAATTTTTGAGGATAATTCCTTTCCTTCCTGAACTTCTCCTACTACCTGAATATCCTTTGTTTTTGATAACAGGCTTCTTATTCCTTCCCTAACTAATAATTGACTGTCGGCTATAAGCACCTTTATTTTCATTGAAATTCGAGTAAACCTTATTTAGAATTATTCTAAACAAAAGTAGGTACTATAAAAAAATTCACAATACCTATAAGCAGGTAATTTGAAAATCACCCTTTTAGGGTATAAAAGTTTAGAGAGCAAAATAACACTTTTGAATCTTGTTTTTTTTAATCGAAAAAACGATATTTGAGGAAAGGTATCGTTTATGCAGAAACATTTTATATTAGCAATTTTGGTAGCAGTTCCATATATTTTTGGTTGTCATAAAAAACAACTTGTAAAAACATCCACTGTTCAGCAAACTAACACCACAACTACTTCGCTAGAACCGGCAACTTCATTAAACGAGGACACTATTAAAATAAAAAATGCAATTATTGATCCGGAAATAGACAATACCAACACCGGTTCACCGTATAAGGTTGACAGTATAAAAATAGCAGGGGATACTTTATCAGTGTTTGTTAATTATTCTGGAGGCTGCAAGGCTCACTCATTTGAGCTGTACTCAAACGGAATGTATGCCAAATCATTACCTCCGCAATTGTCAATTACTTTAAAGCATATAGGAAATGATGATGGCTGTCGTAAATTAATAATGGAAGAACTTAAATTTGATGTTGCAAACCTCAAATATGCAGGTAAAAACACAGTGATATTGAAGCTTTCAGATCAACGTGTTACTTATACTGTTGAATAAATAGCATTAATTAGAAATTAAAGATTATTTAATACTACATGAAAAAACAATATATTTTTCTAATAGTCCTCGCTTTACTTTTAAAATCATTCTCGCATGCGCAGGAGCAGCCTGGTTTTTCTCCACTTAGCTTAAGTGAGGCTTTAAACGACAATATTCCATTAATCGTAATAACAGCACATGATTTTACAAAGGACATCGCTGATGCTGAAGTATTTCAAAAACAAGGTAATTATCCCCGTTTTGCAAGAAGTTTTGACTTAAATCTGTCACTTAGCAATTCAGGAAACTGGTCTACACTTTCCAATGGTGACCGTGTATGGCGTTTGCATTTAAAATCAAACGGAGCCATTGCTATCAGTTTATATTTTGAAGATTTCTTTTTACCAGAAGGTTCCACATTACATGTATATACTCCTGAATACAAGCAAGTATCGGGCTCTTATACCTATCTTGATAATCAAGGGAACGAATTATTTTCAACAGAATTTTTAAGCGGAGAAGAGCAAATTATTGAATATTTTGAACCTCTTTCCGCCAAAGGTCAAGGGAAGTTAAGGATCGCTTCATTGGCACATCAATACCGTACCCTGGCGATGGCCGAAGACTGCGAAGTTAATATCAATTGTTCCCCTGAAGGTACTAACTGGCAGGATGAGAAAAAAGGCGTTGTAAGAATTATTGTAAAAGAAGGAACACAGTTGGGATACTGCTCCGGAACATTGATCAATAATACTGCCTTGGATTGCAAACGTTACATTTTAACTGCTTTTCACTGCGGAACAACAGCATCCGCAGCTGATTTTAACGGTTGGAAATTTTATTTCAATTACGAAGCTCCGCTTTGCAGCCAAGGGGATGATATTGGTATTAGCAATAACGTTTTTACCGGCTGTGTAAAAAAAGCGGGTTCAGAGGATAATGGCGGTAGTACCGGCTCTGACTTTTTATTAGTACAAATGAATGCAACCACACGTCCCAGCTGGTGGACAACGGTTTATTGGAATGGCTGGAGCAGAAGCACTTCAGCTCCTGCCAGCGGATCCATCTGTATTCACCATCCTGCAGGCAGCAATAAAAAAATATCAACAACAACAGGACTTTCAACCACTTCAACCTGGGGCGGATCTGTATTAGGAACACATTGGAGGGTATTCTGGACTGGAACCACCAATGGCTGGGGAGTAACAGAAGGTGGATCTTCGGGTTCTCCCTTATTCAATACAAACAGTCAGGTTGTTGGTACCCTAACAGGTGGTGGGTCCTATTGTAACAGCGTGCAGCCAAATGGCCAAACCCAGGCAGATGCATTCGGGAAACTTTCATATCATTGGACCTCCAATGGAACTACAAGCATTAGGCAGCTTAAACCGTGGCTAGATCCGATTAATTCAGGAGTTACCAGCTTAAATGGTGGATTTAACCCTTGCAATGGAGTAGGCATTCAAGAAGTTACCGAAACAGAGGTTGTTACCAGTATTTATCCAAACCCTTCAAACGGCAGATTTACACTTTCTGTGAATTCCGGAATAAAAGAAGAGGTTGAAATAACTACCTATAACTTTGCAGGACAAGCAGTTATGTCAAATAGAATGGAAAGCAGTCCGGATGGAAAGTTTATACTAGATTTAACAGGCCAACCGGATGGTTTATATTTAATTCATATTAAAACACCTGCTTATACCCAAACCAAAAGCTTAATGCTGTTCCAAAATAAATAATGGTTGTTTAAATTTGACAAGATTAACGCTTACTTCAACTTAAACGCTCTGTAATTGTTGATATTCCCTATCTTCGTTTAACGCATGCCAACTATACACGAAATATTAGAACAATACTGGGGGTATAAAAACTTCCGTCCTTTACAGGAAGATATTGTCAATTCTGTGCTTCAAGGCAACGATACATTAGCTTTACTGCCAACTGGAGGAGGAAAATCAATTTGTTTCCAGGTTCCGGCAATGGCTAAGGACGGAATTTGCATTGTTATTTCTCCTTTAATTGCTTTAATGAAGGATCAGGTGGAAAACCTTACAAATAAAGGTATTAAAGCAATTGCCATCACCTCAGCCATGCATAAGCGCGAAATAGACATTGCACTTGACAACTGCGTTCACGGCAGTATTAAGTTCCTTTATCTTTCCCCGGAAAGGCTGGAAACCGAAATTGTGAAAGTGCGTTTACAAAAAATGAAGGTAAACCTGATTGCTATTGATGAATCACACTGCATTTCTCAGTGGGGATATGATTTCAGGCCAAGTTACCTTAAGATTGAAGCCTTACGGGAACTTTTACCTGGTATTCCGCTACTGGCTTTAACTGCAACCGCTACTCCCGAAGTTGTAACCGACATTCAGGAAAAATTACGTTTTAAAAAGCCGAATGTTTTACAAAAAAGCTTTGAGCGGAAAAACCTTTCTTATGTTGTTATTCAGGAGGAAGACAAATTAGCCCGGCTTGTTAAAATTGCAAACAGTTTAAAAGGTGTGGGGGTAGTGTATGTGCGTAACCGAAAAAAAACCCAGGATATTGCCAATTACTTACGCAGTAATAACATATCTGCCGATTTTTACCATGCAGGACTGGATGCAAAAACACGTGATCTGAAACAAAGCAGCTGGATGCAGAACAAAACACGGGTAATTGTGTGCACCAACGCTTTTGGAATGGGTATTGATAAACCAGATGTACGGTTTGTTGTACACATTGATTTACCTGATTCATTGGAGGCCTATTTTCAGGAAGCTGGCCGTGCGGGCAGAGATGAGCAAAAAGCGTATGCTATACTTTTATATAATACTGCAGATAAAATGGAACTGGAACGTAATGTAACCACCAGTTTTCCGGCAATAGAAGAAATAAAGCAGACCTATCAGGCCTTGGCAAATTATTACCAGATTCCGGCAGGCTCAGGAGCAGGAGTTACCTATAATTTTGATATTGTAGGGTTATGTGAAACCTATAAATTAACTGCCCTAACCGTTTTTAACAGTTTAAAATTTCTTGAAAAAGAAGGTTACATCTCTACCACAGATGCGGTTTTTCAGCCATCCCGAATTAAATTTGAACTTAACAGGGAAGATTTGTACAAATTTCAGATTGCTGCCCCTGCATTTGATGATTTTATAAAATTGCTTCTTCGTTCCCATTCCGGGCTATTCGACAATTTTGAAAAGATAAATGAATTTGATCTGGCAAAAAAAACAAATACTACGAAGGATGAAATTGTAAAAAAGCTCAACTATCTGCACCAGCATAAATTGCTTACCTACGCTCCTCAAACGGAGTTGCCTCAATTAACATTTACTCAGGAACGTATTGACGTTAAAAACCTGAGTATTTCAAAAGAAAACTATACTTTTCTTAAACAGCGGGCCATTGAGCGTATGGAAGCTGTAATACATTATGCTGACAGCAATCATAAATGCCGAAACCAGATCTTACTTGCGTATTTTGGTGAAACCAACACCCATCGCTGTAACCAATGTGATGTTTGTTTGGAGGAAAACAAAAAAGTATTGCATACGGATGAGTTTGAAAATATCAGCCGGCAGATAAAAGAGCTGCTGGCAGTTCATCCGATGCAGCTCGAAAACCTTGTTAATTCTATTACAGAGGGAAACGAAGAAAAGCGGATACGTACTATTCAATGGTTAATGGACAACGAGCAGTTGAAGTATGATGACGAAAACAGGCTGATGATTTTTTAACACCTATTTTCTCAGAGTAGCATTTAATATTAACTAAAAAGTCCCGTTCAACCTGAAGCTGAACGGGACTTTTTTTTATTGAGACAAAAGATTACTCTAAAATGATTCTTTTAGCGATAGTACCTTTGTTCAACTGAATTTTAGTGATATACATACCAGAAGTAAGTCCATCCAATTGAATTGAATATGTTTTGGCATTTAAGCCAGCAACTTGTTTAACCATTCTTCCTGTAAGGTCAAATAATTCAACTTTTAGGATTGAATTTGAACCAGCTACAGAAAAATTAATTGCAGAAGAAGTTGGGTTTGGGAAAATAGTAACATCAGATACAGCAGCATTTTCATTGATACCAGCAGTATTTGCAACGCAACCTGGTAAACCCAAAGCACATACCATACGTGGAGTTACATAACCTTGAACAGTATCAATGTATTTTTTTCCTTTTGTTGCAGACATATCAGGGTTACCTGTTTTAGCTAAACAAGCCATTACAGAGCCTGGTGCAGAATTTGGATGTCCTGGAGCAGCAATATACGCCGCTTCATCCCACCAATCCCAAGGAGCGCCTTGTTGTGTTTGTGCATTTGCGCCAGCTCCTGTACAAGACATAGCAGCACCTGGAGCAGGAGTAACAAATGGATATAAACCTTCGTAACCATCATTTAACATGTTAGCTCTAGTAGTATATACATCAGTAAATATTGAATTATTGAAAATTTCATTGTTATCAATAGCTGATTTGTTAATTATTCTAATAACATCGTAGCTTCCGCTTGCTTCAACCACAAAGTTTCCTGTGCTTGGAACAATAACAGCTCCTGTTTTGTATGGAGCATTAGGATCCATTGTGCAATGTAAACCAACAACAGGTACTTCACCTGTGTTTATCCAGCTGCTATCTCCAATTGCACCACCTACGTTAAATGCCATCTGAATAGTAGATGTGTTAGAAGCGTAATTTGGATTATTAAGAGGTCCTGAATTAGTTCCATCAAAGTTACCAGATAAGCTTTGGTTAATGTATGGAGCTGGAGGAGTTTGTGTATTATCAATAAACTTAGATAACATAATTTCAGACACCTGATTTAAAGAAGCATGCGCAAGAGCAATATAACCACCTGACCCTAAACCACCTACAGCAATTTTCATTGTGTCAATTTTATAGGTATTTGCATTCATTTTATCATTTTTGAAAAAACGAACACAATTTTTAGAATCCTGAATAGCACGGTAAACCGCATTTAGCAATGTACCTGTTCTTACTTCCTCAGTACCAGAGATAGGATTCCATCCTAAACGATAATCAGGTGCAACAGCTACATATCCTTTTTTAGCAAAACGAGTACACATTTCTACTACTGCGCTATCCGTTTTATTTCCTGTAGGCTGTCCGTTAGAAACACGTGGAAGGAAACTTCCTGTGTGAAGTACAATAACTAATGGACGAGCAGTTGCTGTATCAGCAGTTGGCTGATATACATCCATCATTAAAGTAGATGCTGCAGGAGCTCCTGTAATAACAGAAACATTGGTTCCGTAAGTAACATTGGATGTTACAGTAACTGAAGAAAATACCTCAGTTGAATACCTTTGCGAGTACCCTTGGAAGGAACAGGCCAAAAGGCTTAAAGAAGCGACTAATTGTAATTTTTTTCTCATTATTGGTAGTTTTTAAGTGATTATTATTTTGCGAAGATAGTTATTTTTTGAGCGTTGCCAACTAATATTAGAAATGTTTGTAAATACACTTATAAAACTCAACCCTAAAATCAATTAAAGAGCTAAATACGAACCACTTAGATACATAAACAGATGAGTTTATTAGTGCGGAATTGACAATACAGAGCGTAGAAATCAATAAAGAACACTAAATGTTTTTGGGCCGTAATTACGAGAACATTTTTCCCGACCGAAAGCAATCTTTTTTACTACTTTGCGATTGCTTCGCCCATTTCTGCGAGAGGGCGAAGCAATGACGTTTTTAAATCAGCGTTTAGTTCTTATCCAGTTCTAACAATATGGAAAAATAGATCATTCTGCCTATCCTTGGTCCGCCATATACCTGAAACATTTTATTATTCAGCATATTGGATGCACCTAATTTAAATGTGGTATGAATTTTCGGTACAAATTTGCTGACTTGCGCATCAACCATATCATACGTTGGAACCTTACCAGTAAACTGAGGAGATCCTTCATATAAAAAACCTTCCACCCATTTATAGTTCACACTAAAACCAATGTTATTAAGGCCAAAACGGGTATTGATTTCCCTACCGCTGAATCCTATATTAAATTTGTGTTTTGGAGTATTAAATGCAGGAATAATGGGATCGTTCGAACCTCTTTTGTTCAATTCATTCCAGGAATAATTACCGGTGATCGAAAAGAATTTTGGAAAAAAGTACGTTAAACCAACAGAAGCTCCCTTAGAAGTTACAACATCATTGGAATTAGCTGCCACCCTATAAAAAGTAACACCGTTAATTAAAGAAGTACTTTGATCAAAAGTAACATCTCCACCTAATTTATAGCCGATAAAATCCTTATAATAGCTATAATAACAGCTTCCGTCAAAAAACAAATTGTTAAAAAGAGTAGTACGATACCCTATCTCCACTGATTTTACCTTTTCAGGCCTAACAGGAGGTATATCAAAATATACCAACGAACTTTTTTGAGGGAGGTTTACGCTATAATAATCAACCAGGGATTCAATTGTAACCAAAGAGTCGTAACCATTAATATTTCCAATAAGGATAGCTCTTCCTACATTATAATACAGGTATTGATCTGCCAAAGTAGGGTTACGCACTGCTGATGAAAAAGACGCCCGCACAATATTGTTTTTATTTATTGTATAAACTGCAGAAGCTGCCGGAGAAACAACAAAATTAAAATTTTGATTTTTATCAACGCGTGTTGTTAAATTCAGTTTTAACTTTTCTTCCATCAGCTTTTTTTCCAAACCCACATATGCTCCAAATTCATAGTTTGTAATTTTCACATTTCCTGTATCGCTAAATACCGTCCCCTGAGAGTTTGGTGTGTATAGCCTACCATTCCCACCAACAGTGATGTCCATCAATTTGGGTGTGAATTTATATTCACCATGCATATGGTAAAGAGCCGATTTATCGATTAGTTTGGTACCGCCTTCACCATACGTTGCCCTTGTGGTAATTTCTGTAAATGCCTGCTCAAATTCCGGAGTTCCAGGAACCAGGCGATTCTGATCAGCAAAGCCACGGGCGTATGAATGCCATAATGTTAATGAATCGGAATATGTGTTCAAAATTGCATCTGCAAGAGCATAATCATAATAAAAATTGTTGGGATCATTGGGCCCTATATAAGGACCTTGTTCAGGAAAATTGGGAAGATCTTTAACATTTCCGGTCATCCCCCCTGACACCCAGTTTGGAGTGGTATTTGGAACCGCTCCTGCCCAAAAATTCCGGTAATCTTTACTCCAGTCACCATTATTTCCCGATTTATTCTGAAGCAACAGTGCTGTAAAAACTGCATCATAGGAATCACCAGCATCTTCATTGGTAGCATAGGCTCTGATAAAAAATTTGTCCTTTTTCATCAACTCGATCCTGTTTTGAAAAAACAAAATATTCTTCAGGCTATACCTGTTATCTCCTTGATATACAGTAGTTCCTGTCCCAAAATTAAAAGCATAAATCAACTCTGTTTCGGGTTTTAATCTGTAATGAAGAGCAGTCCCTATTTTTAGGTTTTTAGTGTTATAGTCCACCAGGTCCTTTTCTTCATAACCGGTTCTATACCATCTTCTTAATCCTGGGTAATTGATTTGCTGACCTTTGCTGACTGCATTATTCTGACCTGCAGTCAAATTCTCATCGCCATAGCGGTTAACAGCATCGTATCCACCCGGATTATTTTTACCATCGGTAGACTGTTCAGTAGGGTCCATATTGTTAGCTTCCCAGTCATTCGCTCTCATATAAGAGAAGTTTAGTTTGAATGCGAATTTATCAACACCAGCCTTATTTTTTAATACTTCGGCATAACGGAAAGAGGTTTCAACCAGGTTACGTTCACCCACTTTTACAGATACAGCTAAACCCGGTTTTACAAAAGGGCTTTTACTTGTCATGCTTACTACCCCGTTAAATGCATTTGGACCATAATAAGCAGAAGCCGCCCCCACAATAATTTCCACTTTTTGAACGTCAAGTTCAGATGCTCCCAAAAAGTTACCCAACGAAAAATTTAATCCAGGTGACTGATTATCAACCCCATCAATAATCTGTAAGGACCTTACGGGTGAAGTACTGTTAAAACCACGGGTATTAATTACCCTGAATCCAATACTGGCAGCCATAATATCAACTCCTTTTAACTGGCCTAAACCTTCATAAAAATTAGCAGCCGGTGTTTCTTTAATTGCAAGTACATCAAGGGCTTCTATCGTAAGCGGGGATTCCTTTTGTTTTTCGGTGATCCGATCTCCAACCACTTCCACCGTTTTTAACAATGTTTCATTGGGTTTCACCTTTATAGAAATTGGTTTATCAATTGAATTCACCGTTTGTTCAATGGTAATATACCCTAAATAAGAAATTGTTAGTACGAAAGGAGCCGTAGCAGTGGTATTAAATTTAAAATTACCATCAATATCAGTAGCACCGCCTTCGGTGGTTCCTTTTACAACTACTGTTGCGCCAAACAAGGCCTCGTTAGTTCCATTATCCTTAACAGTTCCTGTTACCATTTGAGCATTCAGAAATAGTGGGAAAAGTAAAAGAAATACAAAAGAAATTTTCGCTAACAAAGAGGTAAAAGTCTGTTTCATAATAAGATAGAATAGTTTTTTATATAAACGTCTACTAAAATTGCAGGCTAAATATAAAACAATTTTTTAATATGGATTGATGGATTTAGGATTAGGAGGATTAAGGATTGGAAGGATTAAGGATTTAACTTTGTTGGATTTAGGCTTTAATACCCGTAATATCATCCCCAGCTTTTCGCGAGGGATCTTGGTTTTGGCTATTGGTCAGCCATACTTTCGATAAATAGCAAGATCCCTCACAAAAAAAGTTCGGGATGACATTGAGAGCTTGTTCCTCCTCAATGATAAAAGAGCAAACTTTCAAAACAACATGAAATTGAATTTAAAGACTCTTGGTCTCAAATGGTTTCTGAAAATACTTGCAATATGCAGTTAGGGGACAAATCCCGCATTTAGGTGTTCGGGCAACGCAAATATAACGGCCATGTAAAATAAGCCAATGATGAGCTATGGCTATTTTATTTTCTGGTATGTATTTCACCAGTTGTTTTTCGGTATCCAAGGGAGTTTTGGAATTGGTAGTCAACCCAAGCCGGGCAGAAACTCTGAATACATGCGTATCCACTGCCATTGTTGGTTGTTCATAAACCACCGAAGCAATTACATTCGCTGTTTTCCGGCCAACTCCCGGTAATTTTTGAAGTTCATCCACTTCAGAGGGAATTTCACCATTAAAATCACTAATCAGCATTTGGGCCATGCCTACCAAATGCTTGGCTTTGTTATTCGGATAGCTAATGCTTCTGATATATTGAAATACTTCATCGCTGCTTGCTGCTGCCAACACCTCTGGAACGGGAAAAGCTTTAAACAAAGCCGGGGTAACCATATTTACACGCTTATCGGTGCATTGAGCAGATAAAATAACTGCCACGAGCAATTGATACGGATTTTCATACAGAAGCTCCGTTTCAGCAATTGGCTGATGTTCAGCAAAATAGGCTATTACTTTTTCGAAACGTTCTTTTTTGGTCATTGTTTTCATAGTTCACGCAAAGGCGCAAAGTTTTTTCGCAAAGAACGCAAAGAATTCAAAAATGAAAGTTTCGCAATTTTTCTCTTTGTTTCTGAGTACATAAATAAAACAATTTACAGGTTGTTTACAATACGATGAATACCTTCTTTTAGTTTATCAGAATTAAAATTGATTAATAAACCAAGTTTCAGCTTACTTAGTTTCAAATAGGTTAAGGTCTGGGAAAAGTGAACTGGAGCTACCATTTCAATAGACTTTATTTCAATAATGACTTTATTTTCAACAAGTAAATCTAGCCTATAACCATTATCTAGTCTCACTTCCTTATAGATCAAAGGCATTGGAATCTGTTGCTTTACTTCTAATCCCGATTCTCTTAAATCATAAGCGAGCGCGTTTTCATATACAGACTCCAATAGCCCAGGACCCAGGTTCTTATGAAGCTCAATAGCAACTCCAATTATTCTATATGAAATTTCATTCTCTGTCATGATATTTTATTTCAGACATTACGCAAAGTGCTTTCGGAAGAATGTAAAAAAACTCAAAAAAATAGCTTTGCGATCTTTCCGCATGTTCTTTGCGCCTTTGCGTGAACTGATACTAATACCCCCACAATTTCATCAACTGCTTCTCAAACCGCGCTTTTGCTAAAAAGTTAATTTCCAAATCAGCATTCATCGGCACAGGCGTATCCAAACTTGCACAACGTACTACAGGAGCATCTAAATTTTCAAAACAATGCTCAGAAATCACCGCAGCCAATTCTCCACCTAATCCTCCAACAAGTGTATCTTCATGCAAAACAATTGCCTTACCTGTTTTGTTTACCGAATTGATAATTGCTTCCTTATCATACGGCAATAAAGTGCGTAAATCAATCAAATCCGCTTTTATTTCAGGATGTTTGCTCAATACTTCCATTGCCCAATGAACTCCTAGTCCGTAGGTGACAATAGTTATATCACTTCCTTCGAAAATTAGGTTCGCTTTACCAAACGGAATGGTATAATAATCATCTGATATATCTTCATTTATACTTCTGTATAAACCTTTGTGCTCAAAAAACATAACAGGATTAGGATCTTCAAAAGCAGCTAATAATAAGCCTTTTGCATCACCAGGGAAAGCAGGATAAACCACTTTTAATCCGGGAGTGTGAACAAACCAGGCTTCGTTGCTTTGGGAGTGAAACGGTCCTGCTGCAACACCCGCACCAGTAGGCATACGAACTACCACATCGGCATTTTGTCCCCAGCGGTAATGAGATTTAGCAAGATTATTAACAATCTGGTTAAAGCCTTCCGTAACAAAATCAGCAAATTGCATTTCTACCATTGCTTTCATGCCGTTTATTGAAAGCCCAAAGCCACTGCCAACAATTGCAGCTTCACATAAAGGAGTGTTACGCACCCTTTTTTTGCCAAATTCTTCAACAAAACCTTCTGTTATTTTAAATACTCCGCCATAATCGGCAATATCCTGCCCCATCAGCACCAAATTCTGATGTTTGCGCATGGCGAGCCTTAATCCATCAGAAATAGCATCAATAAATCGTTTGTTTGTTTTGTTACCGGCAGGCTTTATCTCCTCCAGCTCAAAAGGACGATACATATCCAGTACTTCCAATTCGGTATTGGGTGGCGGTAATGTTTCAGCGAATGCTATTTCCAGGCCTTTTTCAATTTCTTCTTTAATTCCGGCACGGAATTCCTCTACCATTTTTTCTGTTAATACACCTTCTTCAAGTAGATACCGTTCAAAATTATTCAAAGGGTCCTTTTTGCCCCAGATTTCTAATAATTCCTTTGGAACATATTTAGTACCCGAAGCTTCCTCATGCCCGCGCATCCGGAACGTCATTAACTCCAATAATACAGGACGTGGATTTTTACGAATGGATTCAGCCAAACGTTTCACGGTATCGTACACCTCCAAAACGTTATTTCCATCCACCTGAACAGCTTCCATTCCATACCCTATCCCCTTATCAATGAACTGCTTACAACGGAATTGCTCATTACTCGGTGTTGATAAACCGTAACCATTATTCTCTATTGCAAATATTACAGGCAAATCCCAAACAGCAGCTACATTCAATGATTCGTGAAAATCGCCTTCACTTGCACCACCATCACCTGTATATACCAGGGTCACTTTATTGTTTTCTTTTAATAAATTTCCCAATGCAATACCATCAGCAACACCTAATTGTGGACCAAGGTGAGAAATCATACCAATGATTTTATATTCCTGTGTACCAAAATGGAAGGAGCGATCACGGCCTTTGGTAAATCCTCCGGGTTTGCCCTGAAACTGAGAAAACAAGCGGTTCAACGGAATTTCACGGGACGTAAATACACCTAAATTACGGTGCATCGGTAAAATATATTCTTCTTTATCCAATGCCATGGCTGCTCCTACAGAACCTGCCTCCTGCCCTATTCCTGAAAACCATTTAGATATTTTTCCCTGACGCAACAGCAAAAGCATTTTCTCTTCAATCATTCTTGGCTTGAGCACACCTTTGTATAGAGCAAGTAAGGTATCGTCTTTATATTTTTTTCTATCGTAACGAATAGGGTTTTCAGCTGTGATCATTTATTTAAATTTTTATTCTGTTAACTATTTTTTTATTATTTTCTGTTTTAGTACGCTTAAAACAATCTTGCCGTTCATTTTGAATTTACTTGAAATGGGCACTAACTTTGTATATACCATTACTGTTTAAAATAAGATTTAAACAGTAAGCTATAATCAGACAAAATTATTAAAAATAACAAGCAGAAAACGGAATTATTTTTCTTAATTTTGAGCTTCTAAGCTTTATTATAAATGATTCAGCAATTAATTACATATCTGTTGTTAGCACTCGCCTTTTTTTATGTCGGTTACCGATTTTATGGTAGTCTGAAAAAAAAACAGGCCTGTGGTAAATGTGTATTAATGGAGGCTGCGAAAAAGAATCAATAAACAAACAACTAACGATTACATATGAAAAAAATTATTTTAGGCTGCGCAGTTTTAATGGCGTTTAACGGTTTTGCAGTTAATTCTTTTAAATCAGTTAAACAAACAGAAACTGTAACTTCATCCATTACTGCGGTAAAAGAAAAGAAACCAAAACTTGAAAAAGGTTTGTATGCAGAAATAGAAACCAACCGTGGGAAAATACTGCTGCAATTAGAGTATGAGAAAACACCTTTAACCGTAGCAAACTTTATTGGACTTGCAGAAGGGAAAATTAAAAACAATGCGAAAGCGGAAGGAGTTCCTTTTTTTGACGGATTAAAATTTCATCGGGTTATTCCTAATTTCATGATTCAAGGCGGTGATCCACAAGGTAATGGTATGGGAGGCCCGGGTTATGCTTTTAAAGATGAGTGTTTACCTGAATTAAAATTTACAGGGCCTGGAATACTTGCAATGGCCAACTCAGGCCCTAAAACAAATGGAAGCCAATTTTTTATCACGCATGTGGCAACCCCATGGCTGGATATGAAACACACCATTTTTGGACATGTTATAACCGGTCAGGATATTGTGAATGCAACCGCTCAGGGAGATACAATTGTTAAAGTTAAAATTATACGCAAAGGGAAAGCGGCTAAAAAGTTTAAAGCGGATAAAGTGTTTACGGAGCTGAATAAGTAGTCAGTATCAAGTAGTAAGTATCAGGTATCAAGTACGTTGTGTTTGAATACCTAATGCATAATTGATCTGCGACAACTACCTGATACTTGATACCTGATACTTGATACTTGATACCCAATACTTACTACCTGATACCTAACATACCTAACATACTTAATACTAAAAGCCATGATAGCAACGATTGAAATAAGTATGTACGCTCTTACTGACGGATATGCGAAAAGTGTAATTGATTTTATTCAACGTGTAAAACAAAACAAAGGTATCCGCGTTGAAGTTAATGGTTTAAGCACGCAATTATTCGGTGAATATGATTTGCTGATGGATGTATTAAAAAAAGAGATGCTCCAAGACTTTGAATTAGGTAAAACTGTATTTATTTTAAAAATAGCAGGTGCAGAATTAACTAAGGACAATTTACCAAACGCATTAAAATAAGATTGTAGCAAAACAATGAAAAAGCTAATCCTATCAGTTACAGTTATATTGATTTCTTTCGGCTTTACAAAAAACGAAGGCGTTGTAGGACAGCTGTTTCCTGTTATGGAATGTGAAAATTACAATGGTGAAAAAGTACATTTACCTGTTGCTGCCAAAGATAAGTACACCTTGCTTGGAATGGCTTTCAGCAATAATGCGGAAGAAGATCTAAAAACATGGATCAGCCCCATTTACAATAAATTTATAGCAAGTACAGATCCAAAAGAAGCCGATGTTATGGATCCTAGCTTTGATTATGACATCAATCTTTATTTTATTCCAATGTTTACTGGAGTAAACCAATTAACCAGCAAACAATCCAAAGAAAAAATAAGGGCTAATACCAACAAGAAATTGTATCCCCATCTGCTATTTTATGAAGGTGACAAAACTTATAAGAAAGAGCTGGATTTTGAAAAGAAAGATATCCCCTATTTTTTTGTACTCGATAAAGCAGGAAAAATTGTTTACGCGACATCCGGTAAATACGACAGCAAAAAACTCGAGAAAATAATTGATATTATTGAAGAAAATTAAAATCTGATTTCTTAATTAATTGATATCACATTTATTTCTACACGTCTGTTTGCAGATGACTCCTTTTCATCTTTAGGGTAAGGATAGAGCATTTTTTTAGCTGCGAAACCAACTATACTCATTCTCTCTTTTTCTATCCCTTTTTTTATTAAAAAATTATATACCGTTTTAGCCCTTGACTCTGAAAGGGTTTGACAATCTTTATTAGACTGTCTTGATGTGCCATTAATATGGCCTTCGATGCGAATGACCATCCTTTTATTTTTCAGCATTAATTTACTAAGAGCTTCCACTGAAGCATAACTTTCCATTAATAGAGTAGCTGCGTCACCTACAAAATTAATACTACTTAATTTATATTTTGATCCTTTTTTTAATTTAGGTAATATAGTACGAATATCATTAAAAGAATTGGTTGATTCCAGATCTTTTGTATTAAGCGTTTGGGTAGAAATAAAACTACTGTCGGAAGAAAAAACAAGCGTATAATTTACATTTTCTTTTAAAGTTGTATTAATAAAATACTTTCCATCCATCCCCGTAGTCAGCTGTTTTATAACTATACCTTTTTCATTTGTAAGTGATACTTCTGCAGTTTTAACAGGTAAACTATCTGCATCCGTTACAACCCCGGAAATTGTCACTTGCTTTACATAATTAAATTTTATGGTATGGCCCTTACCTTCCGGATACACGTTATCCAATACCAACATGTATTTTTCTCCTTTTTTAACATGGATAAATTTGGAAAATGGCGCATGAATCCCCTGATTTACAAATTCATCAACCGCATCCGCAGAGAGACCCGTATTACCCTTTGTTAAAGTACTGATTCGTGATAAATTGGAACGAATAGGTTTCTGCTCTTTCCTTAATAATTTTTCACAAAAGCTGGTATCTGTGTATTTATACAATAAAAAATCATAATCATTTGTTGTATCCTGTGGAATTATTTCAAAAACAAAATCGCCCTCAAATTTTATATTTAACAAGTACCAGGCAGTATTATGCTCTTCCTCAAAAGAAAACTTATCCTTTTTATTTTTAGACTTTATTTCCTGAATGGTGCCAAACCCTATAGGTGGTATTGTTAGCCCATACGAGGTAACTTTTTCAACATTAATATTAACGGCATCCCTGCAATCACAAGCCGTTTGTAATTTTCCATTAGGTAAGGACTTAGCTGTAATTTTCACTTCATTTGTTTTTTGAGAAAACACAGTAATGAAAAACAGCATAAAAACAAGTAGAAGACAATAGCGGTTGCACATATGTTTTAGATTAAGAATCAAAATCATAATGCAGAAAAGATAAAAAGGAACATTTTATTTAAATTAAAACGGAAATATTATTGCTTAGCTAAAGCGGATTGCCTTCACAGGAGTAATTTTAGAAACGATAAAGCTAGGAACAATCAGCATCAGCAAACAACACAGCAAGGTCCCGATGTTTAATGCCACGATATGAAAAAAGTCAATATTGACAGGGATTACAGAAACGTAATAATTAGCCTGATCCAATTTAAAAATTCCAAACTGTTTTTGAATAAGTGCTAGTGTAATAGCAATGATGTTTCCCCATAACAATCCCTTCCCTATTAAATAAACAGCGTTGTATAAAAATATTTTTTGAATACTTGTGTTCCTGGCTCCTAAGGCTTTTAAAATTCCAATCATATTGGCACGCTCTAAAATCAATACCAAAAGAGCGGAAATCATATTGATACCTGCAACCAATATCATTAAGGTTATTACAATTATTGCATTCATGTCCTGCAGTTCCAGCCAGGAAAAAATGGTCGGTTGTTTTTCTTTAATTGTTTTGGCGATCAAATCCTGGCCTACCAAATCATTGACGTATTCACCTAAATCATCTATCTTTTTATAATCTTTAATGGTTACTTCAAATCCTCCAACCTGATCCGAAGTCCAGTAATTTAATTTCTGAATCTGTTTAATATCAACCAATACAAGCTTTTTATCGATGTCCTCAAATCCTGTTTCATAAATACCTGAAATAAAAAAAGTTTTAATACGCTGCTGATATTCAAAAGAAACACTATCCGCTTTTTTTATCAAAAAGTAAATAATCATTTTATCATTCAATTTTAAATTCAGTTTATCCGCTAAATATTTAGAAATTACAATATCCCGCGTTAGGCCGGTATCACTGACGTTAAATGTTTTTCCTGCTTTTAAATTTTCATTGATAAATCCCCAATCATATGTATTACCGATACCTTTTAATAAAACTTCCTCATTATCCGTTTTCGTTTTTATGATACCGATTTTAGTGGAATAAATCTGGACATGCTTTATATCGGGGTTGTTTTTTAATTCTTCAACAAAAGGCTGATACATGCTGATAGGCTGAGGTTCATCACTTTCATTATTATCATAATTAGCAATTTGAATATGAGAGCCGAAACCAATTAGTTTGTTCCGGATCTCATTCTGAAAGCCGGTAACAATGGCTACCGTTAAAATAATTACCGCCAAACCTAAAGCAATTCCTAATACAGAAATCCGCACAATAGGGCGCGATAATTGATTAGATGTACCGGTACCAGAAATGATTCGTTTGGCTATAAAGCGTTCGGTATTCAAAATTTGTTAGCTTTGAGGTCCTGTTTAATTGATATACAAAAATACTATTTTAGAATTAAGATGAGAATTTATATACTATATGCATTGCTTTTGACTGTGGTTGTTAGTGTGAACACTAAGGCTCAAGGCATAATACAAATTGAAAACAGTGTTAAAACTCCTAACGATATTAAAGTTGGAGCCGAACTCGTGCAGGAATACCTGCCATTATTAAAGGGAAAGGCTGTAGTTGTGGTTGCTAATCAATCCTCAACCATTAAAAACACGCATTTGGTTGATAGCCTGGTGTCATTAGGAATAAATGTTAAAAAAGTATTTTGTCCTGAACATGGCTTCCGTGGTACAGTTGATGCAGGTAAAAAAGTAAAAACCTATAAAGATGCTAAAACAGGCTTGCCTATTATTTCATTATACGGAAAGAATAAAAAGCCCGCAGCCCTTGACTTACAAGACATTGACATTGTAATTTTTGATATTCAGGATGTGGGCGTTCGTTTTTATACCTACTTATCCACCCTGCATTATGTAATGGAGGCATGTGCTGAAAATAATAAATCATTAATCGTGCTCGACAGGCCTAACCCGAATGGTTATTATATTGACGGCCCTGTAATGGAAGATACTTATAAATCGTTTTTAGGATTGCATCCTGTACCCATTGTATATGCTATGACTATTGGAGAATATGCACAAATGATTAACGGTGAAGGATGGTTAAAGGGAGGTGTAAAATGCAATCTGAAAGTAATTACCTTAGAGAATTATACGCATTCCGACCTGTATGAATTACCTATCCGGCCTTCTCCGAATTTACCCAATATGTCATCCGTATATTTATATCCAAGCTTAGGATTATTTGAAGGTACAGTTGTTTCTTTAGGACGAGGAACTGATTTGCCTTTCCAGGTGATCGGACATCCTACTTTACAAAAAACAAATTATTCTTTTACTCCGAAACCCTTAAATGGTGCCATGGAGCCAAAATATAACGGACAGGTTTGTTACGGATTCAATCTTCATGATTTTGGAAAAGAATACATGAAGGATACCAAGAAAATTTATTTATTCTGGCTTCAGGGCACTTATAAAAACACCCCTGACAAAACAATTTTCTTTGACGAAAATTTTAATTATCATGCCGGTAATGCTACTCTAAAGCAACAAATCAAGGATGGAGTTGAAGAAGCCGAAATACGTAAGAGCTGGGAGGAAGGAATTAAAAAATTTAAAGCCTTCAGAAAAAAGTATTTGCTGTATAAGGATTTTGAATAGTATAAATTCCTAAAATGATATTTCAATTAATTCCTCCATTTTCAATAAGCTTCTAACTCCAGAAACGCATGAATATCCTATCATGCGGTGAATAACACTCAAATAAACCGCAAATTTGCGGAGAATAGCTTTGTTTATTCTAAGATTAGCGGTATATTTACCGCATAAATGCGTAGAATAAGCCCCAAATATATACACCAATTACAGCAATGGCCAGATTTCTCATGGAAAAATGAGATTATTTTACCTATATTATCAAATGTAAGGCATAAGCAAGGCCGTTTAAAGGGTTACATGGAGGTTTTGGGTTTCGCACTAAGAAATGAAACCATCCTGGAAACATTAACTCTAGATATCCTTAAATCAAGTGAAATAGAGGGAGAAATTTTAAATTCCGATCAGGTACGGTCTTCTATTGCCAGGCGATTAGGGATGGATATAGCAGGATTGGTTCCTTCTGATCGCAATGTAGAAGGAGTGGTTGAGATGATGCTTGATGCCACACAAAATTATAATGCCGTTTTAGATAAAGATCGTTTGTTCGGCTGGCATTCCGCTTTGTTTCCAACCGGAAGAAGTGGAATGTATAAAATTAGAGTGGGGAACTGGCGAAGTAATGAAAATGGCCCTATGCAAGTGGTATCAGGAGCAATGGGTAAAGAAAAGGTTCATTATGAAGCCCCTGAAGCAGACCGGTTGGACAAAGAAATGAAATTATTTTTAAAATGGATAAATTCTAATAATTCCCTTGATGGTGTATTAAAATCTGCTGTTGCTCATTTTTGGTTCGTCACTATCCATCCTTTTGATGATGGAAATGGGCGTATTGCAAGAGCAATTGCTGATATGCAATTAGCCAGAACAGATGGGGATGCGCAAAGGTTTTATAGTATGTCGGCCCAAATACGATTAGACCGAAATGAATATTATGCTATACTTGAAAAAGTTCAGAAAGGAACATTAGACATAACCGATTGGTTAGTTTGGTTTTTGAATTGTTTAGATCGGGCTTTAAATGCAACCGATCAAATATTAAAACGTGTAATAAACAAAACAAATTTTTGGGATAAACATACTCAAACTCCTATCAATGAAAGGCAGCGTTTATTAATCAATAAATTGCTCGATGGCTTTGATGGAAAACTCAATTCTTCTAAATGGGCAAAAATCGCAAAATGCTCTGCTGATACTGCTCTTCGGGATATACAGGATCTGATGAATAAAAACATCCTTGAAAAAGAAACTGCCGGAGGAAGAAGCACAAGTTATATTTTGAAGTACTAACTCCTTAAGAATTACTATAAATACAGGCTACTGATAATAATAAATCGATACCAAATTGCTTCGGTATCGATTTATTAAAAAATATATAACAGTAATTATTATTTATCTAAATCTTCAAAGCTCACATCGGAGTAGCTTCCACTGCTTTTTGCAGGTTCTGCCATCATTGCTGGTGCAATTTCAGATATGGTTTCTTCTTCAGGAGAAATTGATTTAATGTGTGCAATCACCTCAGTAAGGCCTTCAGAGAATTTTTCAAAATCTTCTTTGTACAAAAACAATTTATGTTTTTCATAGAAGAACTTACCATCATCACCAAAGCGTTTTTTGCTTTCAGTAATAGTTAAGTAATAATCATTCCCCTTTGTGCTCTTCACATCGAAAAAATAAGTTCTTTTTCCAGCTCTTACAGCTTTAGAAAAAATTTCTTCTCTGTCAAGTCCATTTTTTTCAAATTCTTCTTCCATCGTCATAATATTATTGTTTATCGTTTATATTAATTGGTTTGGCAAAGTTTATAAAAAAAAACTCAAAAACAATAGTTGTTAATAACTTTTTTCAATATTTCGTGGAATTATGTCCAATTAAGAGTCAAATTCAACCAAAAACCAACTAAAATACCCCAATTATAGGCAAAAAGAACTAAACGGTTTCATTCTCTAATTGCTGTAATCTAAAAAGTTCAAAATAAGAACCTTTTTGATTCATCAGAGATGCGTGTGTACCTTGTTCGATGATTTGCCCTTGATCAAGTACAATAATCTGGTCAGCATTTTTGACAGAGGATACGCGATGACTGATTATAACGGAGGTTTTACCCTGCATTATTTGCTTGAGATTGGTAAGTATTTCTTCTTCTGTCTCCGTATCAACAGCTGAAAGGCAGTCATCAAAAATTAATAATTTAGGTTGTTTGATAATGGCTCTTGCTATGGAAATACGTTGCTTTTGTCCACCAGAGAGCGTAATTCCCCGCTCCCCCACCACGGTTTCAAATTTTGATGGAAAGCCCATTATATTTGAATAAATAGCTGCATTTTTGGCAGCTTTCTCTACCTTTTCAAGATAATCCACAGACTTTTCCTTATCTATACTGAAGCCTATATTGTTTGTAATGGTATCTGAAAACAAAAATACTTCCTGTGGAGCATAGCCCGTTTGTGCGCGAATATCATATAAATTAAGTGATTTAATATTTTTGTCATCAATTAATATCTGCCCAGAATCCACATCATACAGCCTGCATAAGAGATTCGCAATGGTGGATTTACCCGAGCCGGTGCGCCCGATAACAGCTAGAGAATGTCCTTTTTTAATATTGAATGAAATGTTGTTCAGAGCCTGAATACCAGAATCCGGATAGGTAAAGCTTACATTTTTAAATTCTATATCGCCTTCAATTACTGTGGGTTTATCCGTTACACTTACAATTTCCGGTTGTGTTTGTAAAAACTGGTTGATGCGGGTTTGGGAAGCTGCAGCACGCTGAATAAGAGAAGTAACCCATCCAAGCGAAGCAATGGGCCATGTTAAAGCAGAAACATACAAGATAAATTCAATAACATTTCCATAACTTATTTTGCCTGCAATCACCAGCTTACCGCCTATATAAACAATAAAAATAGTGCTTAGGCCGATCAGCAGCAGCATAATAGGCTGAAATAAAGCCTGTGTTTTTACCAGGCTTAGGCTGTGCGTTTTATATGAATCGCTTTGTTGATCAAATTTGTTAACCGAATAATTTTCCCTACCATAGGCCTTTAATACACGAATTCCTGAAAAAGCTTCCTGGGCATGGGTAGTAATATTTGATAACTGTTCCTGTATCTGCGTACTTTTTTTATTGATTGTATGGCTTACCAAATAAATAGCAATTGCCAGCACTGGCAATGGAATTAGCACATATAAGGTAAGCTGGGCATTCACCTGAAGCATTGCGGTGATAATGAGCATAAAACGAAAGCCGGTATTTAAAATATACATCACCGCGGGCCCAATGTACATGCGCACCCGGCTAACATCTTCGCTAATGCGATTCATCATGTCACCGGTATTGTTTCGTTTGTAAAATGCGATATCTAATTGCTGATATTTAGCATAAATTTCATTTTTAAGATCATATTCAATCAAACGCGACATTACAATTAGCGTTTGCCGTGTAAAAAAAAGGAATATCCCACTTAAAATGGCCACACCGAGTATAATAGCCGCATAATGAAGCAATCCGCTCATTACAAACGCTTTATCACTATTATGAAGATTGTTTTTTATGAAATCAACCGCTTTTCTGGCATATGTAAAGCCATCAACCGCGAAATAATTTGAAATACCGACAAATACAACACCAAGCAATAACCGCCATCGGTACTTATAAAAATATTTGTTAATATGTTTGAGTGATTTCAAGGTAAAATTTATTTTAATACGATAGAGTATTCGCTATTTTGGTTACTTTTGTCGCCTTGAAATTAATTACTTTAAGTTCGGAAATAAAATACAGAGGGCTGCCTTTTAACGGGATCAAAAATACTGATAACGCAGCTTGATTCAAATTTAAAAACAATTTAATTATGATAGAAGTTCAGGATATTAAAAATTCACCACTGGCAGAAAATCCTGTGATAGCTCAAATGGCTTTAAACAACCATGAGCAGATCGTTTTTTGTAATGATAATGAAACTGGTTTAAAAGCCATTGTTGCGATACACAATACTGTTTTAGGGCCAAGTCTGGGTGGTACGCGTATGTGGGCATACAATAATGAGATGGAAGCTTTAACGGATGCACTGCGCCTTTCACGTGGAATGACGTATAAGTCATCATTGGCTGGTCTGAATTTAGGTGGAGGAAAAGCAGTAATCATCGGTGATTCAAAAACGCAGAAGAACGAAGCCCTAATGCGCAGGTTCGGTAAATTTATCAATGGACTTTCTGGTAAATACATTACTGCTGAAGATGTAGGTATCAATACAAAAGACATGGAGTACATTAAAATGGAAACTGATTTTGTAACCGGTTTGCCCGAAAATATGGGTGGCAGCGGAGATCCTTCTCCTGTTACTGCTTACGGTGTGTACTTATCTATGAAAGCTTCGGTTCACGAAAAATTTGGTAACGACAGCTTAGCAGATAAAAAAGTGGTGGTTCAGGGGATCGGAAATGTTGGAGAAAGCCTTGTTAAATATCTTGTGAAGGATGGCGCTAAAGTGTATATCAATGATATTAATGAAACACGTTTAAAAGCGGTAGCTAAGGAAACAGGTGCCGAAGTTGTTGCAGCGGATAAATTGTACGACTTGGATATGGATATTTATGCTCCATGTGCATTAGGCGCTACCGTTAATACAGATACCTTAAACCGTTTAAAATGCTCCATTATATGTGGTTCAGCTAATAATCAGCTTGCTATTGAAGATGTACATGGTAAAATGGTAATCGACAAAGATATTTTGTATGCACCTGATTTTGTGGTGAATGCAGGAGGAATTATCAATGTTTACTATGAGCTGGAAGGGTATAACCGCGAACGCGCTCTTGCTCACGCAGAAAAAATTTACCAGACCACATTAAATATTTTTAAAGTAGCTAAAGAACAAAATATCCCTACTTACATGGCAGCCAACCGTTTAGCAGAAAAACGTATCGCTGATATTGGTAAAGTGAAATTGGGTTTTTAAAAAGTAGTAAGTATAAAGTAGTAGGTATCAAGTATCATTTTTATTCAAATTTGTAAGCATGTTAAACAGAAGGTATTTAAGAATAAAAATTATGCAGGCATTATATGCCTTTTTTCAGTCGGATAATAAAGACCTGCCTCGCGGTGAGCGGGATTTGTTTAATGGTATAGATAAAATCTATGATCTTTACATTTACCAATTAGCATTTCTGGTTGAATTGCAGCATGTTGCCACTGTATTAAGCGAAGAAGCTAAAAACAAAAGGCTTCCGACAAGTAATGATCTGAACCCAAATTTAAAGTTTATAGAAAATAAATTTATTGTACAGCTTTCTGAAAACATTCATTTAAAGCGTGAAATAAATAATCGCAAAATCAGCTGGAACAATGAATTTGAACTGGTTAAAAAAATATTTAACAATATAAAAGCGAGCGATGAATATGGTAAATATATGAACGTTTCAGATGATTCGTATAAAACCGACCGCGATTTTATTCTTGAAATGTTCAGAGAGCATGTTGCTGACTTTGAGCTAATTAACCACATTTACGAAGAGAAAAATTTGCATTGGGGAGATGATATTTATCTAGTTAATCCAATGGTAGTAAAAACAATTGAATCATTTAAGGAAACCACCACTCCTGATTTCGCTTTAATACCATTATACAAGGACAGAGAAGAGGATGAGCAATTTGTAAAAGATCTTTTCCGTCAAACGGTGATGCAGGAGGAAGAAACAAAGAAACTGATTGGTGATAAAACAAAAAACTGGGAAGTAGAGCGGATTGCAATGATGGATGTTTTGCTTATGCAGATGGCTATTACAGAAATTTTGTTCTTTTCAAATATTCCTGTGAAAGTATCATTGAATGAGTTTATTGAGATCTCTAAAATATACAGCACCCCTAAAAGCAAACTATTTATAAATGGTATTTTAGATAAATTACTTTCTGATTTTAAGGCAGAAAATAAGCTTAATAAAATTGGCAGAGGGTTGATGGAATAAGACAGTTGGCAATAGGCAGTAGGCAATTAAAAGCGCAGTTTCGTAAATTTGTAAACATTCGTTTATCCGTAACCAGTAAATTCGTAACAATTCGTATATCCGTAACCAGTTTATCTGTAACCAGCATAATGAGAACACGATCAATTTTTAATTTAATAATTACAGCTTGTCTGATAAGTACAACAGCATGTAATAATGATGTAAAAAAGGATGAATCGGAGAAAATTTCAACCGATGTGATAGATGTACCATCTACAGCATCCGGAATTCCTGCTCAAGCGGGGACGGCACCTCAAATGGTATTTAGTGAAGAGAAACATGATTTCGGCAAAATCACACAGGGCGAAAAAGTATCCTATTCCTTTGTATTTAAAAACACTGGGGGCTCAGATCTTGTAATTTCATCTGCGCTTGGCAGTTGCGGCTGTACGGTGCCTACCTTTCCCAAAGAACCCGTAAAACCAGGACAGGAAGGTAAAATTGATGTTGTATTTGACAGTGAAGGTAAATCCGGATTGGTAGAAAAAACGGTAACCATGACTACTAATTGTAATCCAAGTGCGAAAATATTAACTATTAATGCAACTGTGAATGTTCCAGAGGAAGACTAAATTTTTAAAGTTCAAATAAAAATAATTTTATAAATAATCCAATAACTTAAAACAAAAAACACAAATGAATCCAACAAACATTTTATTAATGACAGGTGGCGGACAGGCCGGAGGCGGTATTGCACAATTTATTCCTTTAGTATTGATCATTGTAGTATTCTACTTTTTTATGATCCGTCCTCAGATGAAAAAAGCAAAAGACCAGAAAAAATTTCGTGAAAATATTGCTAAAGGTGATAAAATTGTGACTATTGGCGGTATCCATGGCAGAATTGTTGACGTTCAGGAAACTACCTTTTTAATTGAAGTGGAAGGCGGTCACAAACTAAAAATTGAAAAAAGCGCTATTTCTATGGATTCTTCTACATTATTAGGAGCTGAGCAAAAATAATTCTGCTTCCAAATTAACCACTAAGTAACTAATAACACTTGGAAACACTTGTTCATTTTACTTAGTGGTAATTTTTTGTGTGTTTGAATAGTCAATTAATTATTTAATCGCTTGAAAATACCTTTCATCAATACTACTAGTTCCCCTGAAAAGAAAGGTGTCCACCTAAACAGACGCCTTGTTACCTTTTTGTTTTGTTTATCCATCTCTGCCTTTTTTTGGGTAATGATGTCCCTGTCCAAGGAATATTCGATCAGACTCAATTTCCCCGTAGAATACATCAATTTACCAATAGATAAAGTTATTGCAAACAATTTACCTGAAACCATTGAAATCCAGGTAAAATCAAGCGGTTTTAACTTATTGGTTTATAAAATGAGGCACAAAAATGATACGATCCAACTGGATATAAAGGATTCGAAAGCTTTGCCCGTTAAAAATCATTTTTATCTGCCTGCAAATTCCCAGGCTGATAAGATTACTGCCCAATTCAGCAACAATATAAAAGTTGTAAAAATAGTTCCTGATACTATATTTCTGAATTTTAATAAAAAAATAACTAAAAAAGTCCCTGTAAAGGCCAATTTAACCATTGAATTTGATAAATATTATCAGCAAACGGATTCTGTTAAAGTAATTCCCGAATATATCCGAATATCCGGAGCAGCCGAAGTAATTGAAAAAATAAAATACCTGGAAACAGTACCTGCGATTATAAAAAATGTAAATGATTCCTTGTTGCTAAAGCAGAACATTCTTCGCACACCTGATTTAAAACTTGTTGACTTATCACAATCTGAAGTTCAGGTAAAGGTTAATGTAACTAAGTATACAGAAGGTAGCCTGGAGCTCCCTATAGAAATAGAAAATTTACCTGCCGGTTACGGACTTAAAATTTTTCCTGATAAAATTTCCATCAAATACAATGTGGCATTTCAGAATTATGAAAAAATAACTGTACTGCAATTCCGTGCCATTGTTGATTATTCGAAAATAGAGCCTGGAAGTAATAAATTAAAAGTACAATTGGTAAAATCCCCTTCGGAAGTTCGTTCAATAAAAATAAATCCCGAAAAAGTAGAGTATATAATCCGGAAGAAATAATTTTTCCATTTCAACTGTTCAAATAGTAACCGTTCCTTAAGTCGGCAAGTATTTTGTGTGGATGACAGCAGTTACTGTTTAACAATTCTATTTGATAAATTAAGAGCCCTTAAATTCTAAAAATGTTTAAAGCCATTAATTTAAAACAAAAAATTACTATCTTTATCCTTTGATGAACTTCACCTATCCGGCATTTTTATTTGCACTCTCGGCAATAGCCATTCCTATTATTATTCATTTATTTAATTTCAGGAAGTTCAAAACTATTTATTTCAGCAATGTTCGTTTTTTAAAAGAAGTAAAGCAGGAAACACAGGCTAAATCAAAGCTCAAACATTTACTGGTTTTAGCAGCACGTATTTTAGCGATTATATTTCTGGTACTCGCTTTTGCGCAGCCATTTATTCCTGTTGAAAATAAAAAAATAGTAACCGGCAATAAGACTGTCAGTATATTCATTGATAATTCGTTCAGTATGGATGCCATTAATAAGAATGGAACATTACTGGATGAAGCGAAAAAACGTGCATCAGAAATTGTTTCTGCCTATAAACCTACCGACCGATTCCAGTTACTTACGAATGATTTTGAAGGCAGACATCAACGACTTGTAAATAAAGAAGAGTTTATAGAATTACTGGATGAACTAAAAATAAGTCGCGCTGTTCGGAGTTTTTCCGAAATCATGTCCCGTCAAACGGATCTGTTACAGCAAAAAGAAAGCGCAGCCAAAGCTTCCTTCATTATTTCCGATTTCCAAAAAAGTATTGTTAACCTTGCTCAGATAAAAAACGATACAGGAATTACTTTCAATTTAGTTCCACTTACAGCTGCTCAAAAAAGCAATGTATATATTGATACCTGCTGGTTTGAAACACCGGTACGCCAATTAAATCAACTAGAGAAGTTACACGTCCGCATAAAAAATGTTTCCGACAAAGTATTGGAAAATAATTCAATTAAATTATTTATTAATGGTCAGCAAAAAACTCCTGCAAGCTTTAATATTGATAAGGATTCCGAAACTGAAATTGTACTTTCTTTTTCCTCCAAAGAAACAGGATTACAGCATTGCCGGATTGAATTGAATGATTATCCGGTAACATTTGACGATAAATTTTATTTTAGTTTTAATGTTGCTAAAAATATTCCGGTATTATGTATCAATGCTTCAGGGACAGATATAACAAGCACTGAAAGTCCTTATCTGAACAAGCTTTTCGGAGCAGATTCATTATTCATACTAAAAAACTCTCCTGAAAACAAACTTGATTATTCTTCATTGTTCACGCAAAAACTCATTATTTTAAATGAATTAAAAACTATTTCTTCGGGGCTTGTCCAGGAATTGAAACGCTTTATGGACAATGGTGGCAGCCTATTGGTATTTCCTGGTCCTACAAGCGATTTGAATTCATATAAAGAATTTTTAATGTTTGTCAATGCAAATTATTATGAACGTTTGGACACTGCAAATACTAAAGTTGATAAAATAAATCTGGATCATGATATCTACAAAGATGTGTTTGATAAAAAAACCTTCAATGCTCCGAACCTTAATTTACCATTAGTAAATTCACATTATACAATTTCAAAAGCAAGCCGCAGTAATGAAGAATATCTGCTTCGTTTACAAAATGGCGATGTATTTTTGAGTAAGTATGATGTTGGAAAAGGAAAATTATATCTTTCTTCCGTGTCTTTAAATTCAAGCTTCAGCAATTTCGCAAAACATGCCATCTTTGTTCCAACACTATATAAAATAGGGATGCTAAGCCAGAATTCACAGCCCTTATTTTATACTATTGGTAATGACGAAAAGATCGAGTGCCCTAATGTTTTAACAGGTGAAAATGTATTTCACATCCGCAGTATAAATGCTGATTTTGAAATTATTCCCGAGCACAGAGTTATGGACGCTAAAACTGAAATAATTGTACACAATCAAATTACAAATGCAGGTAATTTTAATTTATTTGCAGGAAAAGATCTTATAACTGGACTATCATTTAATTTCAATCGGAAAGAATCTGACTTAACCTGCTATACATCCGAAGACCTTACAGAGCTTGCTTTCGACAAAAACTACAATAATATTCATATTATTGAGCCTGGCTCACAAAGCTTACAGCAATCGTTGACGGAAATGGAACAAGGCAAAAAGCTGTGGAAGCTGTGTGTTATTTTAGCTTTACTATTTTTAGCGATTGAAGTTTTATTATTACGTTTTATGAAAGGATAAAATATTAGCAATTATTACTATGAATATACTTATCAAATCGGCTCATATCATTGATTCAGCTTCGCCACACAATGGTAAAGTGATGGACGTATTAATTGAAAATGGAATAATAAAATCCATTCATTCAAAAATCATCCCGGCAAAAAATGTAAAGATCATTGAAGCTGCAAACCTTCATTTATCAGCTGGTTGGATGGATATGCAAGTAAATTTTTGTGATCCCGGATTTGAGCACAAAGAAGATTTAGAGAGTGGAATACGGGCAGCAGCTGCAGGTGGGTTTACAGGAGTTGCTGTGGTTTCATCTACTAACCCTTCCATACATTCAAAAGGGGAAGTACAGTACATTAAAAATAAAACTGCTGGGGCAATTGTTGATGTTTATCCTATAGGTACAGTATCCTACCGTCAGGAAGGAAAAGATATATCTGAAATGTATGACATGCAACAAGCCGGTGCTGTCGCTTTTTCAGACGATAAAAAAGCGATAAGTGATGCAGGACTGCTAATGCGCGCATTATTATATTCACAAAATTTCGGAAGCCTTATCATTACCCATTGTGATGAAAAATCTATTTCACAGGAGGGTAAAATGAACGAAGGTATTACTTCTACAATGCTTGGTTTAAAAGGAATTCCAGCACTTGCAGAAGAACTGATGGTATCCCGTAATATTTTTCTTGCAGAATACACCAATGCACCAATACATATTGCAAATATAACTACACAAAAATCGGTAGCACTTATAAAACAAGCAAAAGCAAATGGTTTAAAAGTAACAGCTTCTGTAAACGCATATAATATTGTTCTTGACGATTCTGTATTATCAGGGTTTGACAGTAATTACAAATTAAATCCGCCATTACGCACCAAAACGGATGTGGAAGCTTTACGTAAAGGACTTGCAGACGGCACTATTGATGCAATTACGAGTGATCACCGTCCGCAGGACATTGAGTCAAAAGATGTAGAATTTGATTATGCTGCAAATGGAATGATTGGTTTGGAAAGCGCATTTGGTTTGATCAACAGCAACAAGGGAAAAATTAAATTGGAAACAATCATTAAAAATTTAACAACAAATCCAAGGACTATTCTAAAACTTGAACAACCTAAAATTATTGAAGGTGCTTTGGCAAACCTTACTTTATTTGATCCTGAGTTGGAATGGATATTCGAAAAAAAAAGTATTCAATCAAAATCCTTGAATACACCTTTTATTGGAACTAAATTCAAAGGGAAAGTAATTGGTATTATTAATAAAAAGCAATACAAAAGTAGCTTGGGCTCATAGTTAGTAGAAATTACTTGACAACAACTGTTCTTAAAAAAAACAAAAAACTCTTGAATAGAGACAAAATCCTTTGCATCTTACATTGGAACGAGTTTACCGACATTGATTGAAAAATCTAAAATTATTGTATATGCCAAAATAATTTCGGTCGACAAGGAAGCGTTTAAAATTGTGACAATTAAAAAAATTAAATCAACCCATAAATCTGACACATTACTTCTTCAAAAATTCGAGGACTGGACTTGTGCTTCTCGCTATGCACATTACGAGGTTGGACAGGAAGCCATTTTTTTTATTGAGTTAAATAAAAAAAATGAGTTTCATACGATAGGTGCTGGCAATGAAGGAGAATTAGTTGTCAAGTCCGATTCTGTATTTGTTCCTGACTATCTTGAACAAAAAATATTTCCTTCAAAAAAGGTTGACTTCATTTCAAAGTATAAAAAGTATATTTCTATAAGTATTCAGACGGCTATTCAAGGTATCAAAATATACTTGGATAACGTAGATTTAATTGGCAAAGAACTAAAACATGACGGACCCGGCAATGTTGTTTATCAGTACACCACAATGGACAAGCTTCCCAAAAACTACTTTTTATGTATAGTTATCGACCAAAAACAAAAAGGACTTATTTAGACAATCTGTTGGTAAGCACCTTCTACTAACACTGGCTATTAAGCTATGCGGGCGATTCTACTCGTTTATTCAAGAAGGGATCTCCCCTCAGATAATTAATATACTCAATTAAGAAGATCCCTCGCGAAAAACTCGGGATGACAGAGTATACGCCAACGAATTTTATAGCTCTACCTCTTCAAATTGAATTCCGAACTGTTCAAGTTCTGCCAATAGTGGTTCGTAAATTTCTTTAATAGTAGGTATAACAACGCCACGGGCCTGTATCTTACCTAGCAGTATTAGCTTAGCAGTAATTGCCAATGGAAGTCCTACTGTTTTAGCCATTGCGGTATATACCTGATCTTCACCCTTTACTACCAATGACGATTTTATAGTTTTACTTTTTTTGTCTGTAGTTGTAAATTCAAACTGATGCTGCATTACAATCATGTCTTTATCATGCTCCTGCAGTTTCCATTTTTCTTCTAACAGATCCTGCAGTATTTGGGCAGGGCTTGCGTTTGAAAGTTTTATTTTTCTATTTCCGAAAACTTCAAGCCATTCGATTTTAGCCAATGCTTCTGCATCCATTTCTGCCCCCATAAATCCAATCAATTTTTCTTTGGCCGATTGTTTTTCTGCTGGTAGGTAGGCTTCCATCAATTGCAAATATGTTAATGAATCGGACGCTTCAATTTTATAAGTATCATCCGTAAGGCCCAATTTCACAAATACATTCCATGCTTTGCAATAACCCGGCATACGCAGTGTTCCACGTAACATAGTCGGAATATCTGATATATTATATAATTTTCTGTAAGATAATGAATCACGGTTGGCATACGCATCAAATGCACCCCAGCCTTCCACTTCAACAGTATTAATCTGTGTGAATAGCCGGTTGTATGGAAGATATTTGTATTGCCCATTCTCAATATACTGTGCTGTCCCCTGCCCTGCTAAAACTACATTACGGGGATTCCATGAAAATTTATATCCCCATGGATTATCATTACTTTCAGGTGCAACCAAACCACCGCAGTATGATTTAAATGAGGTTAATTCTCCACCTTCTGCATGAATATGATCAATCACTTTCATTGCCGAAGCATGGTCAATACCAGGATCCAGGCCTATTTCATTCATTAATATTATTCCTGCAGCTTTTGCATCAACATCAAGTTCGGCCATTTCTTTTGACACATAGGATGCTGTTGCAAGATGTTTTTTAAAACGTACACAATCCTTTGCTACCTCCAGATGCATGAATGCCGGAAGCATAGAGATAACCATATCTGCACGTTTAATCTCTTCTTCCCGCTGGCTGTCATTTGTAATGTCAAAAACAATAGCCCGTGCATTCGGATGGTTTCCCGTTTTTAATTTTACCAGATCAAGTGACACATCCCCTACTGTTACCTTCCAGCCTTCATTTGCTGAATTATCTAATAGGTATTTAATTAATGACGATGCTGATCGGCCTGCGCCTATGACTAATATATTTTTCATTATGATATTCCCGTAATCTTAAATCAATTTAATAAAATGAAGCAATATGTATGCAAATACAAACAAATAGCAAATGCCCATTAACATTACAATTTTGGTAATATTTCCAGCTAACTGAAATGCTTTTTTGGTATCCGCAATCAACAGTTTGTAACCAAGATAAATTAATGGCAACTGTAAACAGAATACAAAATAATAAAAGGTCAGAAAATCCTTTTTCTCTAATTGCTGAAATTGGTAATAGGCAAGAAAAGCAAGGATAACAATAACAATTAGTACCGCAATAAATTTAGTAGTTCTTTTTCCTAATACTACCGGCATTGTATTGTAGCCATACTCCTTATCACCTTCATACCCCTGTATATATTTAATAATCTCATGAAGCAATGTGATGATAAAAGTAAAAAAAGATATGCCAGAAATATAAATCCAAATACTTTTAAAACTAAGCGTTTCATCCAAAGGTAAATACGCTTTATAACAAAGTAATAATTCATAGAGAACTACCACAAAAGGCACCAATGCTGTAAATACTGCTATTATTACATTACCAATTAGAAATTGTTTTTTGAAAGTAGTAGAGTAAAACCAAAGTCCCGAAACACATATAAAATGAATAAAAGCAAGCTTAACAGACCCAACAGTATAGGAAACATATACGCCTATAAGAACGGCTAAAATATTAATGATCATGTGAGCGCCCATTGCAACACGCCTTTTAACACCTTTATCAATTACAAGCCGCTCCGGTTTATTTACCTTATCAATTCGCACGTCAAAATAATCGTTGATTATATATCCTGCGGCAGTAATCATAACGGTGGAAAGCACTAATAAAAAAAACTGCAGTTCACTTAACTGAAGGGTGAAATAACTGCTTTGCACTTTTAAAATCGGATATATAAGGCACCAGCGAACCATGTATTGCGTAAATGCAATGATCAGCAGGTTTTGAATTCGTATTAATTTAAAAAAAGCAACAATCTTCATAAGTAATAAATTCAAATTTCAAATTTACACAGGAACTATCAACAACAAATACTACAAACTTCTTGCCTCCAGCTCTTCCTTACTTCCATGAAACCAGGTTCCCTGCACCCGCATTACCTGCTCTATTACATCGCGCACGCATCCTTCACCACCTTTTTTATCCGACACATAAATACAAATATCTTTTATTTCTGTTACCGCATCATTGGGACATGTAGGAGATGCTATACGTTTCATTACTTCATAATCCGGTATATCATCTCCCATGTATAATATTTCATCCGGATTAATATCGTACGTAAGGATAAACTCATTGTAGCTATCCATTTTATTATCTACTCCTAAGTAAACATCAAAAATTCCAAGCCCATTCAGTCGTTTGCGGACCATTTCGGATCGGCCTCCGGAAATGATAGCAACTTTATATCCTTTCTTTACTGCCAGCTGCAGTGCATACCCATCTTTAATATTCATTGCGCGCAATTGCTCGCCATCAGGCATAAGTGTTACAGAGCCGTCTGTAAGTACACCGTCAACATCAAATATAAATGTTTTTGTACGCGTTAATTTTGTTTTGAAATTTTCCATTGTCACGAATTTACTGTTTTTTCTGCTTATTAAAATCGCTGATACTTTTACTCATCAGTTTATAGATCTGTTGGTATTCCTTTTTGCCGGAAAGCATTTTTAAATGATTCTGCATTATTTTTTTATCATCACGCACAGCAGGGCCTGTTTGCATATTAACAGGAGTATCCTTCCTAATTTTTTTCGCTGTTTCTTCAATCAGAGGCTTTAAAATATCAAGTGATAAATCAGTTGACGATAATATAGTAGAAGCTATTGCATATAAATGATTGCTGAAATTACAAGCGAATACAGCGGCAAGATGAATCACTTTACGTTGCTCTGAATTTACTTTCTGAACATCATTAGTGATATTTTTCGCCAATAACTGCAGCACATTGAAGGTGGCATTATTATTGGCCTCCAGGCAAACCGGAACAATTTTAAAATCAACTTTATTGTTTTTTGAAAATGTCTGCAATGGATAAAATACTCCGTAATTTTTTGAAGTAGATTTTAAAACCTCCATTGGAACGCTGCCGGAAGTATGCACTACAATTCTATTTTTTAATCTTAAAGATTGTGCAACTTCAGTTATTGCATCATCCTTTACAGCAATAATGTAAATATCAGCAGTAGCATCTAAATCTTCATAAGAAGTGGTATAGGCACACTTTAATGATTTTGCTAAGCTGCTGGCGGAAGATGAATGTTTGCTAAGAACCTGAACAATTGTATTTTGAGACTTCTGCAATGCAGCACCCAATTGTGTAGCTACATTACCGGCACCAATAATAACGATTTTATATTTGGTTGTTTTCACAATTGATTTAACTAAAATGTTACTACTAAGGCAATAAGAACACTAAACTTCACTAAGACCTACTTAGTGTTTCTAAGCGCGCTTAGTGCCTTTGTGGTTATTTTTATCTTTGGCTGCTTTCAAAATAGATTTTACTAAATATCACCACTACAAATTAAACCATGTTCTTTCTAACCCTCTCCCAAATAGCCAGCACCGTTCCTATGATCATTACAAAACACCCTAACCATAAAATATTAATATATGGAAAGATCATTGCCTGCATCACAATAAAATCACGAACATTCTCCTTTTTTTCCTGTACTGAAATTTCAATTTTACCATCCTTCGGATTTATTTTCCAGAACATAAATTGTAATCCCAATTCATCCACCTTTGAGGAAATAGGCTGAATCATATTATTATGGATCACATAAACAGGAGTTGCTGTATGCTTTTTAGCAACGTCTAATACCCGTAAATGAGCCATTACAGCAATATCGTCCTTCACTAAATTGTAACGTACCCTATCTACATTTGTTGACAGAGAATCAAAAATTATAATGGCATTGGAAGAAAATATTGTATCTCCCTGTTTCATAGTAAAATTTTTTGCCTGAGCATATTCATCTTTAGTCTCCGCCTTTTTGTCTTTTAAACTTTCCAAATCAGCATACGTAACATGGGTATAAACATCAAACGTTAAAAAGTGGCGTGTATCAGGCTCTGCCACATTACCCATGCGGGGATTTGTCTGTACAAGTGGTGCTAATGTGAATGCCTTTTCTAAAGATCCATCTGTCTTTTTAGTAAAATAGTCAACATCAAAATAAATATTAATTCCTTCAAAACGTTTACCTATATAGGTTACAAAATATCTGCCCATTGGCAGCGTGTCACCTTGAGTTAATAGAATATTATCGTTATTCGACATTTTTTCACCAAGGCTTTCAATACTTTTCCCTGATGAATTTTGTGAAATAACTTCTTTTTTGGATGTAGAAATTAATGCGCCTAACAATATCAATGCAAAACCGATATGCGAAATAGAAGCCCCCGCTTTTTTAACCTTTCCATTCAATACTCTCCACATGTAGTCGGCATTAGCAGTAATCGCAAAAACAGAAGAGAACAGTAATGCGGCATAAAACAGTTTACTGAAATTAAGAATATAAGCTGCTACTAAAGTAAAGATCAATGCAATAAAAAAAGAAAGAGAAATTTTTCTGACAAAGAATTTCAGTTCAGTTTCTTTGTATTTAAAAAATTGAGTGACAGCAATCAAAAGCGTTACTAAAAAAGCAAAGGGCAACTGCCATGAATTATAAAAATCTATCACATCCTTTGCTGGTGCTTTGTTTAAGTCGAACAACTTATTCCAAACCGGCATGGAGGTGTAAAAAATAATCTGAAAAGAAGAAACAAGCAACACTACCGCACCAACAAACATCCAGAATTCACGCGACCATATACCTTCTTCTTCCTTTTGTTTTGGAAAATGTTTCCAATTAACTGCAATAAGTACCACTCCCAATAGTAAAAAGAAAAGCAGGTAAATTAATAATTGCCCGGACATCCCTAAATCGGTAAAAGCATGAACGGAAGACTCACCCAGAATTCCGCTGCGCGTTAGGAATGTTGAATACAAAATAAGGACAAAGGTAATAATCGTTAAAAAGAAGGTGATAAAAAGCGATTGTGCTTTAGTGCGATTGATCAGCATTACGTGTGCCGCACCTACCAATGTTAACCATGGAACCAAAGATGCATTTTCAACAGGATCCCATGCCCAGAAACCGCCAAAACTAAGCGCTTCGTAAGCCCATGCACCACCCATTAATACACCGGTACCTAAAATCATTACACCAAAAAATGCCCATGGTAATGCCGGCTTCATCCATTCGGTAAATTGTTTTTTCCATAATCCGGCAATTGCATACGCAAAGGGAACAACAGTTAATGCAAAACCAAGAAACAATGTTGGTGGATGAATCGTCATCCAATAGTTTTGCAACAGTGGATTTAATCCCCGTCCATCTAATTTCTCCAAATAATTGGGATTATCAAACAGCGGAATACTCGCAAAATCGGGATGTTCGCGAAGCAACACCGTGAATGGATTACTGCCGATCCTATGCTCAAAAATAAAAATACCAAGAAGCATGGATGTTAAAAATGCCTGAACAAGAGATATAACGGCCATAACAGGCGCTTCAAACTTTTTGGCGCTTCGCTGTAAAATTAATCCAAGCACTACATGCCAGAACGTCCACAATAAAAAGCTTCCCTCCTGCCCTTCCCAAAAGCACGACAGAATATAGCGCATCGGCATCTCCTTATTGCTGTGATGCCATACATATTCATACTCAAAATAATGCTTTTGCAGCATGATAAAAAGTGTAGCCACAATCCCGATAACTGACAATCCATGTGCACGGAAAGCAATTCGCGCAATACGTTTCCAGCTTGCTGCTTCATCATTATCTTTGGAAGCGAAAAAATAGCTAATGCTTGCTAATAAAGCGAAAGCGAAGGAAAGAATAACGAATACATTTCCAGCTTTCCCTGCCCATAAATGCTCACCGATGTATTCCATTTTTTTATTTTAGAATTAGAGATTTGTTGAGTTAGAGAATTATTGAGTTTAAAATTTAATATTTTTTTAATTCTCCAATTCTCTAAATTATTAATTCTCCAATTTATTTACTAGCAGTTTCCTGGGGTTTGCCATCATTATATTTTGATGGGCATTTCATTAATATATCAGAGGCTACAAATTCTTCACCCTCCATTTGACCAATTAAAACTATCTGTTCGGAACGTTCAAAATCCTGAGGTTTATTTTTATGTAAAATCACTTTGCGTTCTTCTCCTTTATTATCAACCATATAAAATGAAAAAAGGTTCGCATTGACTTTTGGTTCATAAACACTTTCTTTTTCTTTATTTAATTTGCCAACCACGTGAAATTCGTTATCAGGGGATTGTGCAGCTTCCGCAAAGTTTGCATAAGTGCTCGTATTGTTCAATGTGGTAAGTATTGCACCAATCGCAACAGCAATAATAATAATTCCAATAATGTGTATCTTTTTCATGTCTATATAATCAATCTATATTATTTTGAAAATTAACTCCGTAATTGCCAACTGCCAATTGTAAATTGCTCAATTATTTCTTGTTTATCTCTTTTTCCAGCTTTCCAATTTTTCTATCAAGTGAAATCAAATAGCCTGTTATCCCTACAAACAGTATAGCAAGTACAGTAACCACCACATATATTTTTCCCGACTGGTATAAACTATCCGCCATTTCCACCTTCTCAGTAGTTTCCTGCGCAAATGCACTTGCTGATAAAACCTGCAAGCCTGTAAACAGTAACGTTTTTTTTAAAGAATTATTCATTTAACAGTGTTTTTCGTTTTAACTTTTCAAGGCGAACCCTCAGTGTGAAGATCCAAACAGCAAAGAGTATCCAGCCAATTACTGCAGGATAAAATACCATTCTCATATTACTGTCCAGATCGTATGAATTAAAACCCGGGTTGCCACCGTTGCCTGGATGCAACGAATCGCTCATGCGTGGCAGTATCATTAAAAATACAATCAGCATTACATATGCAAATATGTTATAAACAGCAGCAATACGAGCTCGCTTTTGCTCCTCATCAATAGAACCGCGTAAAATAAAATAAGCCAGGTAAATCAGCATGGTTATAGCTGCCCCATTTAGCTTAGTATCTGCTACCCACCATGCTCCCCAGGTATAACGCGCCCAAACAGACCCTGTTGCAAGCCCCAATGCACCTAATAAAACTCCTACATGTGCTGCCTGAGTAGCAACAATATCACTTTCGATGTTGGATTTACCTAAAAACTTAATGCTGTGCCAAAGTGATACAAAAAGTATCGTCATCATTGCAAACCACATGGGTACGTGAAAATAGAGATTGCGTATACTTTCGTGAAGAATCGGCTGGGCGGGTACGCTTATTAAAAAGCCGGCAACAATGGTGTACAACACAAATACAACTGCAATTATTTTCCACCAATTATTTCTCATTTATTTTATCTGATAAAACTTAAACAATACAGTGCTTCTTCCCTCTTACAGGTTCATCAAACACCCTGTTTTTAATCACGCCAAAGGTAACGAAATAATAAATAGGATAACATGATAATTATCACGTTTAAGAACAATAAAATAAGCAAGGAATTCGTATCCCAGTTTTCCAAACCATCAATGGCATTTTTTGAAAGTTTGATTAAAACGATCAATAAAGGAAGCATAATTGGAAAACTCAAAATTGCCATTAATGTGAAATTGTTGCTTGTTTTGGAAGCAATGGCCGAAACCATTGTCAACAAAGAAGAAAAACCAAAACTTCCCAGCAAAAGTGTAATCAGGAACAAAGGGAAATCCTGGATAAGATTACCGATGAATAGAATATATACAAAAAGACACAAACCAGATAAAACACTCAATAACAATGAATTATAAATAATTTTTGATAAAATGACAGCTTCAGGGCTTACTAATGTGTATAAATACAGCAATCTGCCGCGGGTTTCATTGATAAAGCTCTTTGCTACCCCATTTATAGAAGCAAAAAGCAGGATGATCCAGAATAAAGCATTCCAGGTTGCAGGATTAATAATCTGTTTAAAGGACAAATAGCTAACAAAAACGGTAGAAACTACGTACAATAGAATTCCCCCCAACGCATATTTATTACGCATTTCCAGCTTTACTTCCTTTGCTACAAGATATTTTACTTCCTGAAATAACATATTCATTTAAATGAAATAATCTTACCCTTCATATTTCTCGACTCCTCTCGAAATGACACGCGCATTGTCATTTCGAGAGGAGTCGAGAAATATGGGTTAGCTTTTCTAATAAAATTCAAACAAACTTGATTACCGCAAAGGTAAAATCTCTACCTGATATGAAACCATTTAAACTGCTTTAATTTGTTAAATTTCACAAACCTGTTCTTTTTTGTACATTTGTATGAATAGTACCAAATAGTAAAATTCAGGAAAAACCAAATAAAAACTAATCTATGAAAACAACCATTTTTTCTCTAGTAATTGCATTAATCACTTTAAACAGCAGCATTATGCAAGCTCAAAAGTTCCACGGTTTAAAAGCTAAAACCATTGATGGACAGGATTTTTTCTTTAGTTCCTTGAAAGGTAAAAAAGTATTAATTGTAAATACAGCTTCTAAATGCGGATACACGCCACAATACGAAGAATTAGAAAAATTATACCAAACCTATAAAGACAAAAATTTTGTGATCCTTGGCTTTCCAGCTAACAATTTCGGGCACCAGGAACCGGGTACCAATGCAGAGATACAGGAGTTTTGCAAAAAAAATTATGGTGTTAGTTTTATGATGATGGAAAAAATTTCTGTAAAAGGCGATGATATACACCCTATTTACCAATGGCTGACGCAGAAAGAAAAAAATGGTAAAATGGACTCTTCAGTTAAATGGAATTTCCAAAAATACATGGTTGATGAAAACGGTGAGCTTGTAGACTATGCTTCTTCCGGAGACAAACCAATGGATGATAAAATTGTGAATTGGATTAATGGAAAATAAATATATCAATTTAACAATTTTGCAGTAGGCAATTTATTACTCATCCCCTTGCACGTTGACTGTGCGACAGAGAAGGGGCGCGCGATAGAAGGCGCGCTGCCGGGGGATGTAAAAAAACGCTAATAACAATACCGTTTCGTAAATTCGTAACAATTCGTTTATCTGTAACCAAAACTATTCATAACCAGTAATTCATATTATAATAATGAAATTAGACATCCTGGCCATAGGGGTACATCCCGATGATGTGGAACTTTCCTGTGCTGGAACAATTTTAAAACACATTTCACTTGGTAAAAAATGCGGAATTGTAGATTTAACCTGTGGTGAACTTGGAACGCGTGGTAGCGGACAATTACGTTTAGAGGAAGCAGCCAATGCAGCCAAAATACTAGGTGTCAGCGTTCGCGACAACTTAATGATGGCAGATGGATTTTTTAAAAATGATTCAGAACATCAACTTGAAATTATTAAAAAAATCCGTGAATACCAGCCCGAAATAATTCTTTGCAATGCAGTAACTGACCGCCATCCTGACCACGGACGGGCTGCAGCATTAGTTTCCGAGGCATGCTTTTACAGCGGATTGCTTCGTATTGAAACTGAACTGAATGGCATCAAACAACAGCATTGGAGACCAAAAGCGGTCTATCATTATATACAGGACCGTCAATTAAAACCGGATTTTGTTGTGGACATCACTCCTTTCTGGGAGAAAAAAATGGAAGCTATCCAGGCATTCAAATCCCAGTTTTATGATCCGAATTCCACCGAACCGCAATCACCTATCTCTGTTAAAAACTTCATGGATGTAGTAAAAGGTAAAATGTCTGTATTTGGAAGAGATGCCGGATTTGAGTATGCAGAAGGATTTACTGTTGAAAGAACAATTGGGGTGGAGAGTTTGTTTGATATTGTTTGAAAGGGAATTGTAAAACTAATTGTGAAACAAGTATTACAGCTCTGCTTAATGTTCAAAAAATAGATTGGCTCTTACCAAAATGACAAAAGAAGAAGGAACAAAGAAATTGATTGACTATTGTGATAACCAAATAAAAAAAAGTGGTTTTCTAATATTTAATAAGAAGATTATTAGAATAGAACGGACAGTATTATTTGAACCTTGGGAAAGAATTGCGAATTTAAAATTACCACCTCAATTAACGTTTCAACAAGACATAAATAATTTAATTATTGACTTGAATGGAATAACACTTGACCAAAAATACAATTGGTCTGATATTTCAGCGACAGCAATCAAGACAGAAGAAATTGTTGTTTCCGAAGACACAAGTCGCTATGACAAATACTTATTATTTTGTCTAAATAATGGCGTTGTTATCGAATGTAAGTTAGGGGATATAGACAAATATCATGGGCAAATTGGCCATTTTATTGAACAATATAAAATGGCAGCTTATAACACGATCTAAAAATCATGAATAACTATAAAACAAAAAGAATAATTTTTCTCCTTTATTTAATTGCATTTATAAATATATCCACTCCCCTTTTCGCTCAAAATAAGTCCATGAATAACGAAATCAGCAAACATGAATACGCATCCTCTCAAAGCACCACAACATTTGCTTTAAGACTAAAACCTGATCAGGATCTGCGAAATGAATTAGAAATATTTACCAAAGAGCATAACATCCAGGCAGGTTATATTATTACGTCTGTTGGAAGTCTGAAGTCTGCATCACTGCGGTTAGCGGATCAAAGCAATCCTAAGAATTATAGTGAAAAATTTGAAATCGTTTCATTAGTGGGTACCCTTTCAACCGATGGTGTTCATTTGCATATTTCAATTGCTGATAAGGATGGTAAAACAATTGGAGGGCACCTTGTTGAAGGCTGCAAAATATATACAACTGCTGAAATAATAATCGGAAACGCTGAAGGTATGCTATTTTTAAGGGAACAGGACGAACAGACAGGCTTTAAGGAACTGAAGATAAAACAGAAATAATAAACTTATCCCTTAATCATCAAAAAATCTCCTTCATCCTTTTAAAACAATTACCTTTACGCCATAAAATTAAATTCAAAATGGCAGATACAAAAAAATTAGGCTTTGGCACCAAAGCAATACATGCAGGTCAGGAGCCTGATCCAACTACAGGAGCTATTATGACTCCTATATATCAAACTTCCACCTACACACAAGTAAGTCCGGGAAGCCATAAAGGCTATGCATACGCACGTGGTAAAAACCCTACCCGTTCTGCATTGGAAAAGTGTCTGGCAGAACTGGAGGGAGCAAAATATGGTTTATGTTTCTCCAGCGGAATGGGCGCTGTGGATGCTGTTGCAAAATTGCTTCGCCCCGGTGATGAAGTAATTACGGGAGATGACTTGTATGGCGGAACCTACCGTATGTTTACAAAAGTATTTGCAAATTTCGGCATCAAATTTCATTTCATCGATATGAAAGATGCTGCCAATATTAAGAACTACATCAATAAAAATACAAAAATGATATGGTTGGAAACACCTACCAACCCTACCATGCAGATCATTGACATTGAAGAATGTGCAAAAATTGCCAAAGAGCATAAAATCATTTGTGCAGTTGATAATACATTCGCTTCACCATTCTTACAAAACCCTTTAGCATTAGGTGCTGATATTGTAATGCATTCGGTTACCAAATATTTAGGTGGCCACAGTGATGTGATCATGGGGGCTTTGTGTTTAAGTGATGATGATTTATATCAGCAATTAGCATTTATACATAACAGCTGTGGTGCAACTCCCGGTCCGCAGGATAGTTTTTTAGTACTGCGTGGTCTTAAAACACTGCACATACGCATGGAACGCCATTGTTATAACGGACGTAAGGTTGCTGAATTTTTAAAAACGCATCCAAAAATTGATAAATTGTATTGGCCAGGTTTTCCTGATAGTCAGAACCACGAAATCGCAAAAAAACAAATGCGTGATTTTGGCGGTATGATCTCCTTTTCATTAAAAGGTAACAGCCAGGATGAAGCCTTTAGGATAGCATCCAGCATGAAAGTATTTTCATTGGCTGAATCATTGGGTGGTGTAGAATCTCTTATCAACCACCCGGCAACCATGACGCACGCCTCCATACCAAAAGCAGAACGCGATAAAGCAGGCGTTGTGGAATCCTTACTCCGCTTAAGTGTAGGTATTGAAGATATTGACGATTTAATTGCCGATTTAAAACAGGCCCTAGCATAGCCAGAATAACCACTAAGGCACTAAGACCACTGAGGTTCACTAAGTATTTCTTAGTGTTTCTTAGTGAACTTAATGCCTTAGTGGTCATATTTTCATCTTCCACAAACCTGGTCATCCTATTTATCATCTCTCCCTTGTTTTCCTAAATTATATTCATTAACTTTATAGTTCTATTAAATTAAATCTATAAAAATTTGAATTACTATTATATAACAGGAACAAGCAGGGGAATCGGTAAAGCCTTTGCAGAACATTTATTAGAAAACCCTTCTAACTACGTAATTGGTATTTCCCGTCAACGTACAATAGAGCATGCCAATTACAGACATTTTTATCTTGACCTTACGGATGCAAATGCTTTGGCAGGTTTCAAATTTGAGCTGCATGCCAATGCAAAAAAGATATACCTGATCAACAATGCCGGATCATTAGGTTTTATTAAGCCTGTAGGCAAATTAGAAGCTGACATTATTATCAAAAATTTTACGCTCAATTTAATTGCACCAAGTGTGCTTACAAATGCTTTTATCAACTGCTATGATACTACGGATGCAGAAAAAGTAATTGTAAACATCAGTTCCGGAGCTGGCAAAGCTCCTGTTGACGGCTGGTCAGTATACTGTGCATCAAAAGCAGGTATTGACATGTTTAGCCGTGTAGTAGATGCCGAACAAAAAATAAGGGCAGAACATGCCTCCTCTTCTATCCACCCCGGGTTTAAAATATTTTCAATCGCTCCGGGTGTAGTAGATACAGAGATGCAGAGTGAAATACGAAACGCCTCTAAAGAAGATTTTAGTCGTTTGGAAACATTCATTGAATATAAAGCCAAGGATCAACTGCTTGATCCGGTTACCGTTTCAAGAAAATATTTTAATATTTTAAACAATGTAGATGGTATAACAGAGGTGTTATCATCATTAAAAGACTACGAGTAAAATTATTTTAAAACTGTAAACATGAAAAAATTTACTGCATTCTTTTTCACTTTAATTTGCTTTTACTCCTGCATTAAGGTTATACAGGCACAAAATGATTATTTCAATTGCGGAAGCATGCATGAACAAAATAAACTTTTCAATGCTAATCCTAAATTAAAACAACAGTTTATTGAACGTGAAGCTAAGCTTGCATTGCAGGATGTACAGGATTATGCCAACGGCTACATGGAAAATAAAGGTAAGCAGCAATTACCCATTTATATTATACCTGTTGTAGTGCACGTGATCCATCAGGGGGGAGCTGAAAACATTTCTGACGCACAGGTAGTTGATGCTATCCGGATTCTGAATGAAGACTTTCGGAAATTAAATGCAAATGCAAGTAATACCGTAAGCCAGTTCCAGCCAATCGCTGCCGATTGTGAAATTGAATTCCGCCTTGCTAAAAAAGATCCAAACGGCTTATGCACAAACGGTATTGACCGTGTATTGTCTGCTAAAACAAATGAAGCCGATGATGATTCAAAGCTTAATCCCTGGCCACGAAATAATTATTTGAATATATGGTCCGTAAAAACAATCGGTTCCGAAGGCGTTGCAGGTTATGCCTACTTTCCTGGAACTTCAGCTCCTGATGTGGATGGAATAATCATTTTATCAAATTATATAGGAAGTATCGGAACAGGCATTCCTAGCCGTTCTCATGCCCTTACACATGAAGTTGGCCACTATATCAGTTTATATCATACCTGGGGAAGCAATAATGATCCTGGCGTTGATTGCAGCAGCTCGGATAATGTGAGTGATACACCGCCAACAGAAGGCTGGACAAGCTGTAACCTTTCGGGAGCAACTTGTGGAAGTACATTGGATAATGTACAAAATTACATGGAATACTCTTATTGCCCTACGATGTTTACAACCGGGCAAAAAACAAGAATGCGCAATACCCTTGCCAGCTCTGTAGGGCAGCGAAGCAGTTTATGGACCAGCTCCAACCTTTCTGCAACAGGGGTAAGCTTACCTGATGTTTTATGCAAAGCCGATTTTGAATCCGATAATTCTTTGAATACAGTTTGTCAGGGCAGCAGCCTAACATTTACTGATCTTTCCTGGAACGGGCTTCCAACATCCTGGAACTGGGTATTCCAGGGAGGCACGCCAGCCGTCTCTACTGATTCTGCTCCTGTAATAACCTATAACACTCCCGGAGTATACACTGTGAGCCTTACCGCATCAAATAGTTCAGGATCGGCAAATGTTTCAAAAACAGCCTATGTTACGGTTAATTCGTCAACCGCAGTTCATAATAACACGTTTTACTCTGAAGGATTTGAAGGAACGTCAATTCCAACAACAGACTGGAAAATTCGTAATACATCACCAGGTGGCAATACCTGGGTAACCACAGCCGTTACAGGAGCTACCGGTAGCAAATCGGTGATGATTACAAATACCGGAGCTTCCAATACAAATGTGGATGAATTGATTGGCCCTTCCATTAATATGACAGCTATTGCAGGGAGCAGCCCTACTCTTACTTTTAAAGTTGCACATGCGCAAAAAACATCTACTTCAACAGATAAATTGCAGGTATATATTTCCACCAACTGCGGTCTGTCATGGGTTTTGCGTAAATCAATTTCCGGGGCATCACTCTCCACTGCCGGAATTCAAAATACAGCATTTACACCTAATGCAAACCAATGGGTACAACAATCCGTTAATCTTGCAGGATATGCAAGTCAAAGCAATTTATATTTTATGTTCCGTTTTACAAGTGGTGGGGGCAATCATATTTACCTGGATGATATTAATATTGGCGTCACAGCTACAGGCATGGAAGACGATCTGTCCAAAACGATTGATTTTAATGTTTACCCCAACCCTTCAGAAAAAAACACAATTATTTCTTTCAGCACCTTTAATAAACAAAAGGTAGAACTTAAAATTTTTGATGTAGTTGGCAGACAGGTTTCAAGCTTCGTCAATGGTGATCTTAATGCAGGTGAGCACCAATATTCCATTTCTGAAAACACAGATCTTTCTGCGGGAGTTTATTTTATTATACTTTCAGTAGATAAACAACATTTCACGAAAAAATTAATTGTCAAGTAAATATTGGATGTTGGACGTTGGATTTTAGACGTTGATGCCAATATCTAAAATCCAACATCTAATAATATCCAGATCCTAAGTACCGTAACTAATATCTCAATACTAATATCTCAATACTAATATCTCAATACTAATATCTCAATACTAATATCCAATATCTAACATCTTTTTTATTACTTTTATAGTTCAATCATATCTGATTAATGAATCCTAATATAGACCCCGAAGCTGAAAATTTAAGCTCCTCAGAAAAAGAGTTTGAAAAAGTGTTACGTCCGGCCGAATTCTCTGATTTTACGGGTCAGCATGAGGTGGTGGAAAATTTAAAAATATTTGTTCAGGCAGCAAAGCTTCGCAACGAAGCGCTTGATCATGTATTGCTGCATGGTCCTCCGGGATTAGGTAAAACTACCCTTGCTAATATTATTGCATCGGAATTGGGAGTAAACATAAAAATCACTTCAGGCCCCGTGCTTGATAAACCTGGGGATCTTGCTGGCTTATTAACCAACCTGGAAGAATATGATGTACTGTTTATTGATGAAATACATCGCTTAAGTCCTATTGTGGAAGAATATTTATATTCTGCAATGGAAGATTATAAGATTGATATTATGATTGACAGCGGCCCAAATGCCCGCAGCGTTCAAATTAAATTAAATCCATTTACACTGGTGGGTGCCACCACCCGAAGTGGTTTGCTTACAGCGCCTTTACGTGCTCGTTTTGGAATAAATTCCCGCTTAAATTATTACAATGCAGTATTGCTGAAAAAAATTATTATTCGTGCTGCAGGTATTTTAAATGTGGCTATTACAGATGATGCCGCAAATGAAATTGCCCGCAGAAGCAGGGGTACTCCGCGTATTGCGAATGCCTTGTTAAGACGTATTCGTGATTTTGCACAAATAAAAGGCAATGGTGCAATTGATATTGAAATTGCCCACATTAGTCTGTCAGCATTAAACGTTGATAAAAATGGACTGGATGAAATGGATATCCGCATCCTGTCAGCTTTGATTGAAAAATTCAAGGGCGGCCCGGTTGGTATCACTACCATCTCTACCGCAGTTGGTGAAGAAGCTGGTACCATTGAAGAAGTATATGAACCTTTTTTAATCCAGGAAGGTTACCTTATGCGCACTCCTCGCGGACGGGAAGCCACTGAACTTGCCTACAGGCACCTTGGTAAAATTCCACGCGCCCACAAAGGCAGCTTATTTGATACGGAATAAAAACAATACATAAATTTCAGTAATTTTTATTTGAAAAAATATTTCATTGAAACAGTTTTTAAACAAATATTTATATCTTTAGCACACATTAATATCAAATTCAATTATTTTTCATCATTCACTTTTAATACTTTTCTGACATGAGTAAAAAAAAACACGACAACATAAGCAATGACGAAAACTCAGACATGGAAACTTCTCATAGCAATGAAGCGCAGCATGAAAATAATCACACTCATGTTACCATGAGCAGCATTGAATTTGAAACAAAATTAAATGAGTTCTTTACAAAACATAAACCTTCCAAACTAAGACATGTTGCAAAAATTGTATCGCAATTTGCAGGTCAGGAAGAGTTGGTGCTTGAGCATTTAAATAATAAATATGTACTTGGCATCCCTACAGGTAAAACAAAAAAAACAGCAGGACAAAAATCCCTGGGAGGACACGACAGCGGGCATGGTCACGGACATGATGTTGTAGAAGAAACTGCAGCGAAACCTAAATCAAAGAAAAAACTGATCCTAATAATTTCAATTGTACTTGTTCTTGTATTGGCTGGAGTTGGATTTATGATGAAGGATAAGCTATTTGGAGGTGGTCATGGTAAAGAAGCTGAACATGGAGCACCTGCTGCACATGGAGCTGCTGCCGGACACGGAGATGCAAAAGCCGCAGGGCATGATGCACATGGTGCTGAAGCTAAACCAACAGAGGAAGTTGTAACACCGCCAGCTGCACCTGCTGATAGTGCCGCTGCAACAGCTGTACCGGCAGAAGCCGCACATACAGAAGCTGCACCTGCAGAGCACTCAGGTCACTAAAATAATTTGATAATTCGATGAAACGTCCTGCCTAACAGCGGGACGTTTTATTTTACTACCAACGGTAATGCTTATCTTTGTAGTACAAAATTTCACCTATAATACTTTGTTTTTAAATTCAACCAATGGCTTTATTCAACAACTATACGCAATTAATTAAAACCGAATCCAAACGTTTGGGTTTCGATTATTGCGGTATTTCAAAAGCCGATTTTTTAGAAGAAGAAGCTCCGCGATTAGAGAACTGGTTGAATAACAACATGCATGGGCAAATGAGCTATATGGCAAATTATTTTGACAAACGCCTAGATCCACGTATACTTGTTCCCGGTGCTAAATCAGTAATTTCTTTACTGCTTAACTATTATCCCTCCGAAACACAGGAAGATCCAACAGCTCCCAAAATAAGCAAATATGCTTATGGTAAAGATTACCATTTTGTAATTAAAGAGAAATTAAACGAATTGCTCGAATTCATTAAGGAAAACATCGGTGAAGTGGATGGGAGGGTATTTGTTGATTCCGCACCAGTGATGGATAAAGCCTGGGCAAAAAAAGGAGGACTTGGCTGGGTTGGAAAAAACAGTAACCTGATCAATAAAAACAGTGGTTCTTTCTTTTTTATAGCTGAATTAATTGTCGATCTGGAATTAGAATATGATGGTGCCGTTAAAGATTATTGCGGTACCTGCACACGATGCATGGATGCTTGCCCTACTGATGCAATCGTTGCGCCTTATGTGGTGGATGGCAGCAAATGCATTTCCTATTTCACGATAGAACTAAAAGAAAATATTCCAAATGAAGTTAAAGGCAAGCTGGACAACTGGATGTTCGGCTGTGATGTATGCCAGGATGTATGCCCCTGGAACCGCTTCTCAAAACCTAATACAGAAAAACAATTCAAGCCCGCAAATGAACTTCTGGGAATGAGTAAAAATGACTGGCAGGAACTTACGGAAGATACCTTTAAACGTGTGTTTAAGGACTCTGCAGTGAAACGTACTAAATTCAGCGGCCTCACGCGTAATATCCGTTTTATTACAACCTCGTAACGTTTTTATAAACTTCCGTTATCTCGTCCTTATATTTATGGCCGAAGGTAGCAATGCACCATACCATTAATAACATTTTTTCATCTGGCTTAAGCCATTTAACGGCTTTAGTCAACTCTTTGCGGAAAAGCGTTTTATCAAAACTAACTTTTTCCAATATATTTTTACTTAATTCAAACATAAATCAATTTATTAAGTTAAATAAGTGCAATGAATGAACACAAATTAAAACGATAACTCGAACGCAAAGTTACTTTTCATATTGTTTCAGAAAACCTAAATAATGTTAAAAGCAATAGAACAACCTTGCAACTGCCTAATTAACAAACAAATACACACTTATTAACATAAGCGCATATTTATAAACAGGGAATAAAATGAGAGTTATAGAGGATTAATAATGCTACTGTTAGGGCTTATCACCCCACCGATAAGTTGTTTGATCAAAGCCGCACAAGTCAAGCGCTCTGTCAATTACAGTAGCTGCAAGAGCATCAAAATTTTCCGGCTTACTATAGAATGATGGGCTTGCAGGACAAATGATTCCACCCGCTTCGGTAATTGTTTTCATATTATTAATATGAATTAAACTGAGTGGGGTATCTCGTGTTATTAAAATTAATTTTCTGCGTTCTTTTAAAATTACGTCCGCTGCCCTGGTGGTTAAATCGTTGGAAATTCCAGTTGCTATACGTGCTAAAGTTCCCATGGAACATGGGCAAATGATCATGCTTTTATATTTCGCTGAACCTGATGCAAAAGGTGCAAAAAAATCTGTTTTGCTATAAATGGTGAATGGTAATTTTTCATAATCAGAATTGCCTAATTCAAATTTCCATACATCCTTTGCATTGTCAGACATTACAACACCTACCGCCTCAACTTGTTCATGAAGCAGCTGAAGCTTTTGCAGCAACACTTTCGCATAGATAGAGCCGCTTGCACCTGTGATGGCTACAATAATTTTATGTTTATTCTGTTTTTGCACTGCCAAATTTATAAGTTAGTGTAAAAGCAATGACGTTATTCATTTGTCCGGGATTGTACCATCTGGTAGCTCTTGAAGCATGCGCCCTCACCGGTGTTATTGAATAGCTATATCGCCAGTTAATATCCAGATTATTAATGATAGTATAACTTATCCCTGCATTAATACTTATTTCACTCTTATTAAAGGGATACAATCCCGTCAAGTTCTGAAAATTGATAAATTCTTCCTCTTTTATGAGGTAGCCAAAACCAGGGCCAAATTCATACATGAATTTTTTCTGATGATATTGGAATAAGATTGGAACCTCTATGTAATTTAATCCGAGGTAATAATAATCAAAATTATTTTTTTCAGGATTAGCATTGTGTTTACTGCCCTTCTGGGTATAAATGATTTCAAATTGAGCTGTCCATTTTTCATTCAATTCTGCTCTCACAAAACCACCACCAACAAACCCCGCTTTATTATAGCCGCTGTATGTATCCCCATCCACCTGCGTAGTGGCAATCCCTGCTTTAACACCCGCCTTAAAACGTTGCTGAGCGCTTATTCCGAAAGAAATAAGTAACAGAAAGATAAATATTGAAATATGTTTTTTCATTAGGCTACAAAGGTAGTAAAAATAGATGTTGGATATTAAGGCGCCACCTTAACCTCTTCTGCCTGTATAATCTCGTACGTGGCAGTATTATAAATAAAAGCAACTACATGGCAATTGTTAACATTGCAGATGGTTCCTTTGTAATCGGCAGGAATTATATATGCAAAACGTTTGGTTGTTTTTGACCCGGCATTTATTGCACCAGTTGCAATTAATTCTCCCCAGGCACCGGAAGGAGTTATAACATCCCGAAGAACGTGACGATGGAGATAATCGGCTTTATTAACGCCAATATAATCCTGCCAGCTGATAATACTATCCTGAGTGAGCAGCACCGTAAGATTATAAGTACCAGTCATTGCTGTTAAAAACGAATCTTTTACTGCAACACACATTTTTCTGGTGGTAGAATTATAATCAGAAATAATCTGCAAATCAACTACGGAAGGCTCTGCAACAATACCAGCAGCATATGTTTTCCAGTTAGGATAAAATTTCAGCTGTGTTTCATTCACTGCATCGTAATCTTTTCTGTTAAACATACCTTGTGGCAAACCGAAATCACTTGCGCCAAATGCTGCATCAAACAATTCGCCTACAGTAGTTCTGTAATCTGTTGTAAATGCGGTGGATGGTGAGCTGTTGTACCCCGGAGTAGGAGCAGCATAACCGCCTACGTGCATTGCAAGCCCAATAATTTTACCAGGATAAATAGAGTCTATCTCATGAAGTTCTTTAGCTGCTTTAGGACAGTTACCACACGTTTGACCAGTAAAATCTTCTATTAGTATTTTTTTAATGTGGCTGGTAACGGCCGGAAATACAGGTGAAGGGCAGCTAGTGGTATCACTTACATTTACATTGGATGCTGGATAAGGATTTTCAACATTATCACAGGAAACTAAAATAAATACCAATACAATTACTGCGCTATATAAACTCTTGATCATAACGGAAAAGCAAAAATTATTTTAAGTTATATTTTGCCTTAGAATGCATTTGATACAAGAAAGGGTTTGGAGTAACAAAACGAAGGAAAATTTCCGGTCCACCGCGACCTGTGCTGGCTCTGGTAAGTTTAGATGTATTCAAATCATAACTAAAACCAATTGCATACTGACCAAATTCAACCTGTGCCGACACAATCAAAGCATCCAGATTTCTATAGGCTGCACCTAATCCAAATGCGGATTGTTTAATAAATCCGGTATATTTCGAATCTTCTTTAAAGTAGTATTTATACATCATTCCTACCAACACTTCTGTATTAGGACCTTGCAACTGCACCAAATAGCTTGGTGCTAGTGCAATGTTTGTATTTTTTACTCCTAATACAAAATCTCCGTGAAGTACTAATTTTGGACTTAGTCTTTCGTTTGATCCTGTTAAAAAACGCTGTTTGGGTCTGTTCACATGATACATGGAAACACCAACATTTGCTTTAAAAGCGTTGTTTGCTGCCATTGCTTTTTCACTATAACCATAGCTCCAGTTAAATCCGGCAGCAATATCAGGGTAAGTAAAGCTTTGCGAGGATGCATCTTCTCCGTTACTCATATTAGGATCATAAGCAGTACCATTGTACTGATCAGGAAAAATAAGTTTCGTAAAATCAACTTTTCGCTGTACAATACTTGTTTGAAGTCCCACCGATAATGAATTTTTAGCATTTACCGGAACAAAACTTGCAAGCGACAAATTCACTTGTGATGTGCCCATATTGCCATCACCGGCTTTATCGTTGTAAAAGGAAAGTCCCCCCGCTAATCTACTAAATGATTTTTTATAAGATTTTGTTTTATTTTCATCGGATTTTTCCCAATTGCTTGCTTTGAATTTCATTTCAAATGAAGCGCCATACGTTTTATAGGGAACTGTAACACCTCTCCACTGATCTTTATAAATTACGGAAGCTCTTAACGTATGAGTAGACCCTGTAAGAGCAGGATTCACAAGTGATGGCGTTTGAGTATATTGAGAAAAATGAAGATCCTGCGCAAAAGAGAAATTACCAGCTAATAGGCATACTAACGCTGCAATTTGTATACAAAGGAATGAATTTGCAAGTAATATTTTTTTCATATTTATTGTTTGATAGTTATTCCAATATCACTTACTATTGAGTTATACTATTTTTTTCCCTCAAAGGTTATCTATATCTGCAACGAAGCTACAAAATTATTTTAGCTGATGCAAAATTCTTATTGATTAAATAATAAACTTATAGGATAAGAGTTTCTATCTCTACTCTAACAAGGGTGTTCCTTTGCACTATAGAAAGGAGAATGCTTTAGAGATTAAGATATAATCTGTGGGATTCTTAATGCGTTAAATGACCGTTCATTCCAATGAACCCAACAGCATTTTCAATTCCTCACTTTTATCAGGATATCCTAATTTTTCATAGGAAGCTATGAGGTTGCGGAGCAATCTGCGGATTATTTCAAGATTTGAGCAAGGCTCATAAAAGCTTGGTAATTTTTCCAATTTGAGTTGTTTCAGGAAGGCGTCAATTTCTTTTTGTCCGAATACCGTCCCTTTACTGAATGGATTAATGTAGAACAATATATTTCCTCCTTCATTACCTTCAACGGAAGGCACACTCATGTGTTCCACATCCACATAACATAAAATAAAATGCTCTGGCAGATTTACCCCATAAATGGGAATATCAAGGCTTTGCGCAACAATGGTATAAATAATGGAAAGCAGCAAGGGATTTCCCTTTTTACTTTCTAATACATTATTGATATATGAATTTTGAGGAGCATGATAATTGTTTGTATTTCCGCTGAAATTATGGACATCAAACAAAATATGATTAATAATCTTTACCTTTTCAAGGGCAGTTAAATTTTCATTTAACTCCAACCACACATCATGCTTGATCTGCTCTATCTGCTTCTTTAGTTTCGCAAAATCTATATCCGGGTACTGATAACGGGCAATGAGTAAGGTGCCTTCCAACAGATTTTGTTCTTCCGGGTGCGACCATTTATTTAAAGCTTCTTTTATCAGATCGAACTGAATCTGATGAATAATATTCTCAATCCGGTTTTGAATAAGCGTATCGAACGAATGTTCCCAGGCATCTTCCAAAGCAGGGATTATTTCTTGCCCCATGGACAAAAACTTCATACTTACATGCTGAAAAACCGATTCATCGGGATCATCAAGCAAGCTGATTAGCGCAGTTAGTTCTTTTTTATCCATGGCCCCCTGAATTATGAATATTTTATATGTACTTCTACGAATTAAGATTAGTAAAGTTATCTTATCTTAATTCTATAAAAGTTTACTACAAAAATATACCAGAAATCCGAGGGAATTATTCCACTTTCAAGAAGATTTCAACCTTACTTTGTTAATCTCTCCAAAACAAGCTGAATTAATTGGTCAACTGCCACATGATAATTTTTACTGTACTGTTTAGCCACTCTGTTAGCAATAATGGCACATACGGTGCAGGTTTGATGCCCCAATAATTTACCTAAACCGTAAAGAGCAGAGGTTTCCATTTCGAAGTTGGTGATGCGGTTTTCTTTGAATTTAAAATCGGTTAACTGCTGATTAAAGTCCTCTACCCAGGGACTAAGTCTTAATTTGCGTCCTTGAGGGCCATAAAAACCTGGAGCAGTGGCTGTTACGCCTTTTATCAGATCAAATCCAATTTTATTGATCAGCGTTTCTGAACCTTTAATCGCGTAAGGATATGGTAAATTTTTATTCCAGTTAGTTTGCTTAATAAATGCTTCAGACACTTCATTATCATTAATAGAAGGCAAATCAAGATAATAGTTCAGTAAGCCGTCAAAACCAAGCCCATGCGTAGAAACAACATAATTATCAACGGGGATATCCTGCTGCAAAGCACCAGAAGTACCTATGCGAACTATATTTAAACTTCTTTTTTGCTCCTTGATGGTGCGGGTTTTCAAGTCAATATTTACAGCTGCATCCAATTCATTAACTAAAATATCAATGTTATCGGTACCAATGCCAGAGGACAACACCATTACCCTTTTGCCTTTGTATGTTCCTGTATGAGTAATAAACTCACGGTTTTGAACTTTAAAATCAATTGTATCAAAAAACTTGGATACCTCTGCTACCCTACCCTGATCACCAACAATGATGATATTATCCGTAATATTTTCGGGTAATAATTTTAAATGATAAACGCTCCCATCAGCATTAAGAATAAGTTCGGTTTCAGGAATGATATTGCTCATTTTGTTATCTTTTTTAAAAAGGATTGTGTAAATTTGTTGTTAAATAACCGTTTAAATTTAAGCCAAAAGTATTCAAAAATTATGATTCATCATACCAATAAAATATTAGTTCCCATCGATTTTTCAGAACAATCTGTTATAGCTCTGGATCAATCTTACAATTTAGCGAAAGAATATAATGCTGAAATCACACTGCTATACGTTATTGAGGACAGCGGAATGCTTGCTAAATTATTTTCTGTTGAACAGCACGAAGATTTCAGAAAAGATATTCAATATCAATTGGATAAATTAGCTGACGATGTAAACAAAAAAAGCAAAATCACCGTAAATACGCTCATTGCGAAAGGGGTTATTTATGAAAAAATTGCAGAGATTGCAGAGCTTATCAGCGCTACCATGATCATAATGGGTACCAATGGAGGCGAAGGATTAAAAAAACGCTTTATCGGCTCTAACGCATTGAGAGTGGCCCGTGAATCTAAAATCCCTGTAATTACAATCAAAGGAAAACATCACAGAAACGGTTGCAAAAACATTGTATTACCGCTTGATTTATCGAAGGAAACGCGTGAAAAGGTTACAAAGGCAATAGAATTATCAAAAATATTCCATGGCGCTGCCATTCGCGTAGTATCTGTACTATTTACCACCGATGAATTTTTAGTAAACAGGCTTACCCGCCAGCTAGGCCAGGTAAAAACATTTCTTGAAAAAGAAGGGGTTGAATGTACAGCAGAAATTATAAAAGGGATAAAAGGTAAAGACACCTTAGCGCAGAACATTATTGAGTATGCCAAACAAGTAGAGGGCGATTTACTAATGATTATGACACAGCAGGAAATTGATTTTACAGAATTTTTTATTGGTTCTGCTGCTCAGGAAATTATAAACCATTCTCCAATACCTGTATATAGTATCAGGCCTATTGAAAGAAAAGATACTACCGTTTTTGTACCATATTAGAATAGAGATTGGAAGAATTGGAGATTTGGAGAATGGAAGAATAGAAAAGTCAAAAGTATTTTAGGAATTGAAAGCATAGTGGTAGTTGAAATAGTAAATTTAATTAATCAAACTAATATCGATACTTACTTATGAATCCATTTAAAATAGAAAAAATCCTGATCCCAATTGATTTTTCTGAAACTTCGATGCTTGCCATAGAGCACGCAGCCCATACTGCACAACTATTTCAGGCGGAGCTTATTCTTTTGCACGTAGTAGAAAAACATTGGGAAAAATTCAGCATCGTAGTTCCTGAAATGCGTATAAATCCACCCGATGACATTATAAACGCGATAGAGAAAAGGCTGGAAGATGTTGCTGTAAACATACGGTCAGAGTATGGAATAAAGTCAATGTGCATCACTGCCAGCGGCACTATTTTCACCGAAATTATCTCTGTATCGCAGGAATATAATGTTGACCTTATTATTATGGGAACGCATGGTGCCTCCGGATTTGCGGAGTTTTTTGTAGGAAGTAATGCTTACAAAGTAGTTACGAGTGCGGAATGCCCGGTTATTTCAGTTCAGAGCCATGCCACAAAATTAGGCTTTGCAAACATTCTTCTTCCAATAGATGATTCAAATCATTCCCGTCAAAAAGTAAATCATGCTATTACACTAGCAAAACATTTTTCATCAAAAATTCATGTTGTTGGATTAGATGATTTCGAGGATGAGAAGGACCTTCATAAATTTGAAATTAAGCTGGATCAGGTGGAAGATTACATTCACAAATATGGATTGACCTGTACCAGAAAAACTATAAAAGGTAAAAACCAAGCAACCATGACTGCTGATTACTCACAAACAGTGGCTGCCGATTTAATCATCATTATGACCGATCAGGAAGAAAATATTACCGGTCGTTTAATGGGTACGTATGCTCAACAAATCGTCAATCATTCTAAAATCCCTGTAATGAGTATTCAGCCTGCTATTAGCAGCTTATCATCCTGGTGGGTGGATTAAAATAAATTTATTTCAAAAAAAATCCGTTCTGTAATACAGAACGGATTTTTTTATGAGATCATCACAAATATTTACATCTAATTACCTCCAAATACTCGTTTTAAAAGATCATTTACACGTGCCATAGGGTCTTTACGGATTTTCAATTCTTCGTCTGCTAAAAGCAAAAATAACCCTGCCATCGCTTTTTCTGTTACATAAGCTGTTAAATCAGGGTTTTGCTTTTGCACCATCGGAATTTTATTGTATTTAGTTATAATAGGATTCCAGTATTTTGTAACTTGCACTTTATCAATTGCGGCTTTAACAATAGGCGTAAATTTCACTTTAAGTTCAGCAGTTGTTTTATCCTTCAGATATTGTGTAGCAGCATTATCAGCGCCCTTTAAGATTTTAAAACCATCAGCAACATTCATTCCTTTTACTGCCGCAATAAATACAGGTGCTGCATTTTTTGCTGCCTCTTCAGCTGCGCGATTCAGTGTCATTACAAATTTATCTGTCTGTGGCTTCAATCCTAATGCATCCACGGTTTCTTTCACCTTTTTTGCTTCGGGAGGAAAAGGGATAAACAATTTTGGATTTTTATAATAACCATCCAGTTTGGAAGCTATCCCTGTAGAATTATTGGTACCTACAGTCAATGCCTCCTTTAACCCTTTTACTACTTCATCATTACTTAGTGGTTTAGCACCTGTACCAGTAGTATTCTGTAGAGCTTTCTCTGCAGCCGCTTTTGCCGCTGCAGCCTGCTGCTGTAGTGTCTGACTTGTACAAGCAGTAATTGTTATAACAATTGCGGCAAGGGTTGGAATGAGTTTTCTTTTCATTGGTTTTATTTTTTTATACTTAATTTTATTTTATGTAAAAATAGATTATTTCACTTCGAAATCAAGAAGCTTTTGATCCTCAATAAATGCTTCTAACCTGTCTCCTATCTTCACAGGCCCCACCCCTTCAGGAGTTCCTGTATATATCAGATCACCGGTTTTAAGTGTAAAGAACTTTGAAACGTATGCTATTATTTCATTAAATGAAAATAACAAATCGGCTGTATTTCCTTGCTGAACTTTATTTCCGTTGAGGTTCAAAGAAAAGTTAATGTTTTTTTCATCGGCAAACTGACTCTTATTAACAAACTTTCCAAGAGGCGCTGATCCGTCAAACGCTTTTGCTTTTTCCCAAGGCAATCCCTTTTTTTTGCATTCCTCCTGAAGGTCTCTAGCAGTGAAATCAATTCCTATGCCAATTTCATCATAATACTTATTTGCAAACTGTGTTTGAATATTTTTTCCCGGCTTATTGATCTTTATTGCCAGTTCTACCTCATGATGTATTTCTTTGGAAAATTCAGGATAATAAAAAGGCTGGTTATCCTTCACCAAAGCGGTATCCGGCTTCATAAAAAACACAGGTTCAGCAGGTATTTCCGAGTTTAATTCTTTAGCATGTTTGGCATAATTCCGGCCTATGCAAATTATTTTCATAATAATTTTAAATAAGATTCTAATTTCAAACTATCGGTTAAAAGCCATTCTTAACTTGATGTCTGTCAAGACTTTTTTGGTATACAAAGGAAAATCGCCATTTAACATCCATGAATAATAAGAAGGTTCATCTCTGAATACCTGCTCTACAGACTTCCCTGTGTGTTTCCCAAAATTAAACACTTCAATCCCTTCTTCATTAAAAATAATACGGCCCGCCAAATCTGCATTTTTATTGATATTAGTAAAGTCGTGCAATGCTTTAATATCGTTTTTTACAGGAATTGATTTATTTCCTTTTTTATCTTCAAACTCCACTCCATCGTACCGTTCCAGCTGTGCTAAAAATATATCGTAAGTAGCTTCAATATCTGCCTGGGCACTGTGGGCATTTATAATATCCTTACCGCAATAAAATCTATAGGCCGCTTTAAGTGTGCGTTGCTCCATCTGATGGAAAATATTTTGAACATCCACAAAGCGTCTGTTTTTAACATCAAATTCAATTTCAGCACGCATAAATTCCTCCACCAACACAGGGATATCAAATCGATTTGAATTATATCCTGCCAAGTCACAATCTTTTAAAAATTCAGCAAGGCTTTTCGCGATACCTTTAAATGTAGGCTCATTTGCCACATCCTGATCATAAATACCGTGTATTTCAGAGGATTGCTTAGGAATTGGAATGGTTGGGTTGATACGTTTGGTTTTTATTTCTTTTGTGCCGTCTGGCATCACCTTTAAAATTGAAATTTCAACAATACGATCAGAAGCTACATTGACTCCAGTTGTTTCTAAATCAAAAAAAGCAATTGGACGGGTAAGAATAGGTTGAATCATTTAAAAATTGAATTAATTTCAGTTGATAGTTATTTCAGGATAGAGGACACTTTTATAAAGAACAATAATAAGAAATATTAAAGAATAGCCCAAGGAAATTTCTGATAAAAAATAAAACAAGGACGCCCGTTTTTACATTTTTTTAGACTATTCTTGCAGTATGAAAAAGACGATCTTTCAACTTTTGGCCAAATTCAACAAGGCTGTTTTACCAAAATATTATAAACGCGATCTAACGAAGCTTAAAACATGGGAAAAGGCTATTGTAGGCTATAAATATTGGGTCACAACAAAATCTATCGAGTAATCGATTCTACAAATAGTTTTTTGAGTATTGGTTTAAAAGTTTTGTGGTTTTGATTTTTCCAGTTCTTTCCTTAACATATTCAGTGCGGCATTCGCAGTTTTTTGAATATTGCGTTCCCGATTGGTTCCAAATAAAAATTTCTCAGAAAATACTTTTTCAGGCGTTGCAATAGCTATCCATACTGTGCCGACTGGTTTTTCAGCGGTGCCTCCACCAGGACCAGCGATGCCCGATGCGGCAATAGAATAGGTAGTTTTATATTTTTTACGTATCGCCTTTGCCATTTGTTCCACTACCGACTGACTAACAGCGCCTTGTGTTTCAAGCGTTTTTTTTCTAACACCTAATTCAGTATGCTTTACGCTGTAGGAATAAGAAATAACAGATCCTATGTAATAATCAGAACTACCTGCAACTTTTGTAATTAAATGCGAAATGTACCCACCTGTACAGCTTTCAGCAGTTGAAATTGTCTGATTGTTTGTTCGTAATAAGTTCCCTATAATCTGTTCCAATGATTCTGTGGCTTCACCAAAATTTTCGTATCCGTAGATGTATTCAGATATAATTAATTTTAATTCCTCTATTCGATTATCGACTAAGAAATTCAATTGTTTTACATCAGGTCCTTTTGTACTTAACCGAAGACGCACCATACCAGGGGATGGCAGATAAGCAAGTTTTATAGAATCCTGTGCCAGGCTATCTTCCCAATCAGCAATTAATTCGGCAAGGTGTGATTCACCAATGCCTTGCGTAAGTATCGTTTTATGGACGATTGCGGGCAATTTAAAGCGTTCTTTTAATTTAGGAATAATATGATTTTGCACCATGGCCTTCATTTCATAAGGCACTCCCGGCATTGATACAAATACTTTACCATCTATATCAAACCACATTCCAGGGGCGGTACCATTTTCATTTCTGATGGTAGTGCATATATCAGGTACTTCTGCCTGCAAACGGTTGATTGGTGTTACTTCCTTACCGTATGCCGTAAATATTTTAACTACATCCCCGTACACTTCTTCATCAAAGCGCATGGTGGTATTAAAATAGTCACAAAGTGTTTTTTTTGTGATGTCGTCTTTAGTAGGCCCCAGCCCTCCTGTAATTAAAATAATATCAGCCCGTTCTTTCGCCTCGTCCAAGGCTTTTATAATGTGAGCCCGATCATCGGAAACAGATGAAATTTGTTTCACGCTGATTCCATTCATATTAAGCTGAGTAGCAATGAAAGCCGAATTGGTATCTACAATCTGACCAATTAAAATTTCATCACCTATTGTAATTATTTCAGCTACTCCCTTTGTTTTGGAATGTGAAATAGAACTATTACTAATTTGATTCAACATGCTATTTATCTGCCGTATATTAATAATTCAGAAAAAAAATATTACTTAAGAACTACTTCACTAGAGTCATTTCATTAAGCAGATATCCAGCACCTGCGTATTTATCAATTACAAATAGTGTGTAGTGAATATCTAATACGATGTTGCGCACCTGATCAGGGTTAAACATGATATCACTCATTGTACCTTCCCAGTTGCGGTCAAAATTTGTACCAATCAATTGTCCATCTCCGTTTAAAACAGGGCTTCCTGAGTTCCCGCCTGTTGTATGGTTACTGGCACAAAATGCAATACGCAACTCATTATTTTTATCGGCATATTGTCCATAATCTTTTTTAAGAAACAGTTCTTTTAACTTTGGTGAAACAACAAACTCTTCCACCATAGGATTTTCCTTTTCCATTAAACCATCCAACGTAGTGTAATAATCATAGAAAACGGCATCACGAGGCATATAGCCCCCCACCTTGCCGTAAGCTACGCGTAAGGTACTGTTCGCATCCGGATAATATTTTTTATTTGTAATCAACTCCCGCATACCTTTCATATAGGTACGATTCAAGGTATTGATTTCTGCATCCAGCTGATTATATTTAGGACGCGTATCTTTTGAAAATTTTGAATAGCAACTCAACATTAGTTTATAAACAGGATCCTTTTGAATTTTTTTATAACTTTTCCCTATCGTTGAAAGCGCTTTATTTACTTCTACTTCAGAAGTAAAAATTGATTTGGAGTAAATATCCGATACATATTTTTCAAAATCACCATTGTATTTTTTTTCAATTTCTCTAAACACTTCTGCCTGCTGTGTTTTATCCATATCGTTATAATAAATTTTTAATAAGGCAGCTGCTACAGTTTTGTCGGTGTGAGCATTGTAATCCTTAAAAAAAACTTTAGATGCAGCTTTATATTTATCAATATCTTTTTGCATCTGCTCCGGCTTTTTACCTTTATCCAGGGAATCTACAAGGTTTATAAATGAATAAGCATAGCTTACTGTTTCAATCCCTAAAATTGCTTCTAAAAAATAATCCCGTTGTTTGTTTAATGGACGAAACTGAGCATACGATTTCTCCATTTCTCCAAAAAGCTTACCATATTTGCCTTTGGCATTATCATCTGTATTTACTTTTAATAAAAAATCCTGCTCAAATAATCTTTTTTTGTTTATTGCATCCAACTTTTTTAAGCCGTTAATTTCGCCCATCCATTTTTTATAATAATTTGCAAGGCTGGCATACTTAGCAGCATACTGTATGCGGACCACATCACTTTTTTTCATTTCATTATCGAGAATTGACAAACGCATTTCCCGGATTTTTACTTTTGCAGGATCTGATTCATTCATAATCATATCCACAGCATAAGAAGATAAATATTCATTTGTGCGTCCCGGAAATCCATAAACCATAGTAAAATCATCCTTTTCAATATCTTTCATCGAAATTGGCAAATGATGTTTAGGTATGTATGGAACATTTTCAGCTGAATAATCTGCGGGTTTATTATCCTTGCCGGCATAGATCCGGAAAATAGAGAAATCCCCTGTATGACGCGGCCACATCCAGTTATCGGTATCACCACCAAATTTACCTATTGATGAGGGCGGAGCACCCACCAAACGAATATCTTTGAATGTTTCTGTGATAAACATATAATACTCATTTCCATAAAAAAACGGGCGAATGTATGCACCGTAGTGAGTTCCTTTAACTGCATCTGCCTGTATTACAGCAATAGCCTCATTAATTTTCTTCTCCCGTTCAGCATCATTCAAATCTGCTGTAATATTGCCCAATACTTTAGCTGTTACATCCTCCATCCGAATGATGAATGTTGCTGTAAGTCCCGGGTTTATTAATTCCTGAGCCTGGTTCATTGCCCAAAAGCCATTTGTCAACAAATCGTTTTGTACGGTACTGTGCGATTGTATCTGCCCATAACCGCAATGGTGATTGGTTAACATAAGCCCTTTATCAGAAATAATTTCTGCTGTACAGCCACCGTTAAAATGCACAATGGCATCTTTCAAACTTGATTTATTTATACTATAAATATCTTCCGCAGATAATTTTAAACCATTTTTCTGCATGTCCGATTCGTTCAATTGCTTCAACAGCAAGGGAAGCCACATTCCTTCATCGGCTTTAATAGAAACTGAAAATAAAAAGCTGATCACCAAAAAGACAGGAATAATTTTTTTTATCATAATGAAATTTTTAGATGGATCATTCGCCTATATATTATGCTAAATGACCGGTTTACACTATTTATGTTTTATTAATTTTCTGTAATATTCTTTATCCGAAGCTACCAAATGTAAGATATACAACCCATTTGATAATATATTTGTTTCAAAAGGTTGGAAGGTTGTATAGCTATTGCTGCTTACGTTTCTTTGCTGTTTAGTTATTTTATTGCCTGTAATATCATATAATTCAACAGTAACGGATTGTTGCTTATCAGAATAAAACGTGAGGCTAAAATTATCCTGAAATGGATTTGGATGCACGTTTAACTGGCTGCCCTTTAACTCCTGTTTTTCAATACCGGTAAGTATAGTGCTTGCAGCACAAAAATCAGGAATACCATATCCCTTAATGGAATCAGGCGTATTAAACTGGCTTGCACTTTTACGTATGGCATCAATTATCTCCATATTAGTTGCAGTGGGATTGGCCTGCCATAGGCATGCAACGGCACCCGCAATAATAGGAGCAGAAAATGAAGTGCCGCTTGAAGTAGAAATACTTCCTCCGTTTACCGCTATAACGGCCTGCAACCCTCTGGCAACAATATCCGGCTTTACACGACCATCAAACGTTAATCCGCGGGAACTCAGCGAAGCAATCATACCAGTAGAATCAACGGCCCCAACTGTTAAAACGCTGTCTGCATCAGCAGGAGCGGTAATTTTGTACCAGGGAGGACCACCGTAATTTCCAGCACTCGAAACTACTGCAATACCTTTGCTTGCTGCTATGTCAGCAGCACGGGTTACAATTGTAGTGTTGCCATCCATATCGGCATACGTATGATTATCCGCTGAATTATTAAAAAAATTGTATCCCAATGAAGAATTAATAATGTCCGCACCTACACTATCAGCAAACTCTGCTCCTACAGCCCAGGAAATTTCTTCCGAAATAGTTTCAGATCCAGCATCCTCTGTGCGCAGCAGCCAATAATTTGCTTTGGGCGCAGTACCTATCATTTGACCGGGCAAGTTAGCGCCCATGCAGGAAAGCACATTCATACCATGTGAAAAATCTTCAAATACCAGAGTATCTCCTGTAATAAAATCGCGTGTACCAAGCAACTGATTATTTAAACGTAAACTATCAAATGCTGGCAATGTATTTGCATCCAGAAACCCTGCATCCATCACCGCTATTGTAATTCCCTGCCCCTTAAAACCAAAATTATGCAGACAGTCGGCATTAATCTGGTGGGCTTGATTATACGCTAATCCATAATTCAATGCAGCAGAACGTGAGGAGGCATCCTTTATTTCATCGGCAACAGCAACCACATTATTTTCAGCAGTAAACTTAGAAGGTATTTGTTGATCAGAACTTGTAAGTGCCATTATTTCCTGCACAAAAGGTAATTTCTCAATCGCATTAATTTTATTGATATCTGAACAGATAATGGTGATGGCGTTGAACCATTTTGACTGATTAACAATACGTATATCCATATCTTTAATCTGTTGAATATAGGAGGCATTTACAGGCAAATCACTTGATGTAACGGATATATTCTGTTTGTGTCTTCGTTCAATTGCTTTTGGAGAAAGGTAAGCAGAGGGGCTGCTAAGTGAATACGCACTTTCTTTTTTATCTTTAAAATGGATCCAGTAGGTATTTGTTGAGGTTTGAGCAGAAATCACATAAAAAAACAAACAGAAAAATAAAAAAGAAATAAATTTTTTCATATTATTTTTTGTTTGTTTAATTCCTGCGTCTGTAGTATTTGGTAGTACATAACCCTGACAGATTTAAAACCTGTCAGGTAATAAAATTATGATAACAACATGGAGTGTTTGCGTTCAATAATGCCTCCGCCAATTAAATCATCACCTTCGTAGAATACAGCCGATTGACCGGGAGCTACTGCAGATACTGCCGTATGAAACAGTACATCCAGTTTATTATCTACATGGGTAACGGAAGCCATTGCACCCGGATCTTTGTAACGAATCTTTGTAAGCACTTCATAGCTATCCGGCAAATGAGCATATTTAATCAGGTTATATTTACCAACTGTCATTTGCTGCTGCTCCAGATCTTCTTTAGAACCAAGCACTACGGTATTATTTTCAGGAATTATTTCAAGTACATGCAATGGTTCACCAATAGCTATTTCCAAACCTTTACGCTGACCAATAGTATAAAAAGGATACCCTTTATGTTTGCCTAATATACGACCTGTTCTATCAATAAAATTACCACCTGCAACACTTTCTTCCAAACCGGGCTGCTTACGTTTTAAAAATCCACGATAGTCGTTATCCGGTACAAAACAAATTTCATAACTCTCGCTTTTAGTTGCCAGATCAGCATATCCATTATCAATGGCCATTTGTTTGATTTCTGATTTACGATAATTCTGTAAAGGGAAAAGTGTGCGCTTTAAACTTTCCTGCGTTAAACCCCATAAAACATAAGATTGATCCTTGGTTTGATCCAAACCTTTAGAAACAACATAACGGTTATTTTCCTCGCGGATACGTGCATAGTGGCCTGTAGCAATAAATTCACAATCTAGCATATCTGCACGTTTCAGTAAGGCTTCCCATTTAATGTGTGTATTGCATAGTACACAAGGGTTTGGGGTGCGGCCCGCTAAATATTCCTCTACAAAATTATTTATAACATAGTCACCAAATTCATTTCGTATATCAAGTATAAAATGCGGGAATCCCAGATTGACAGCCAATAAACGTGCATCATTGATTGAATCCAGGCTACAGCAGCCTGTTTCCTTACTAGATCCTCCAGAAGATGCATAATCCCAGGTTTTCATAGTAATACCAACTACCTCATATCCTTGCTCATGAAGCAATAATGCAGCAATGGAACTATCAATCCCGCCACTCATCGCCAATAATACTTTTCCTTTTTTGCTCATTTTTATTTCGGTTCAAATTCCGGATTACCGGATTGTTTGTCTGAATTTTCGTATTGCTTTTTAGCTTTTTCCTCTTCTTCTTTGGTCATAAGCGGTTTTTCCTTTTCTGTTGATTTGCCGTTTACGTAAACTAATTTTTTCTTCACAGTCCCATCTTCATTATAATGAATCCAGGTACCTTCCTTTAAATCATCTTTGTATGCCCCGTCAACACCAATCTTTCCGGAAGGAAAATAAAATTTAGTTTTACCTTCTGCCTTATCCTTAACATATTGCCCTTGCTGCTTTATCTGCCCGTTCTCAAAGTACTTCGTATAAGGCCCATCCGCAACACCGTTCAACCATCCTTTCTCTTCAGAGATTTGCCCATTACTGTAATATACTTTACTACGTCCATTTTTCACACCATTCAAGTACCTGTCTTCTGATATTATTTTCCCTGACTCATCATAAAACTTCCACAAGCTGTCTTTTTTCTGATCGATATATTTCCCTTCACCCACTGTTTTTCCGGCTTCATTGATGTGTTTGGAATACCCTACTCTGCCATTTTGCGAAAAAACTGTTATCGCTCTAGGTTTACCTGTATTGGAATAATAAACAAATTTTCCCTGAGGAATGTCATTTACAAAATTACCCTCGTATACTTTCTTTTTACTTTCATCATATTTAATCCATGTCCCCTGCTTTTTCCCTAACGAATCAGTAACGTTAGCAGCACTTTGAGCATATAACTGAACCGTTAAGAAAATGGCACAAAAAATAACAAGTGATTTTTTTGCAATTGAAGTCATCATAATATTTTAATGGTATAACGATAGAAATTGAAAAAGGTACAACTACATCGCTTTAACTATACAAAAGTACGAAAATTAGTTGTGATGAATTTCCAAAAATAAGGCCAGAAATACGACTTATGGCAATTAACCTCATTTTGCCTCTATAAATTAGATGATTAAAGAGGAAAGACCTATTGAAACAAGCTAATAATAGGATACTATTTCCGGTCTGGATATCGCAAAATTTCTTACTTTAAGCGTAAAGCTTACAACGGGATTAAATTTGTAAAAACGAGCATTATCGGGCTGATTCGGATATAGCCCGTAGGTTACTTCAAAGCTAGCATTCAGCAAATTTTCATTACGAATAAGCAAGCCTAAAGCATAAGCCTGGTATACCGGACTTTTTAATAGCCTAAATTGCTGCGTTTCAAGTATTCCACAAGAAATTAACAACAAAGGTGCGAACCTGAAACCAATAAAATTATAAGGAGCATAACTTACTGTTTCCAGATTTAATATCATTTTTTTTGTTCCTTTCAATGAGCCGGGATTAAAGCCATACATTTCATCAGAACGCAATGTAATTACGTCAGCAGGGCTTCTATTAAATCCATAAATAAATTTATAATTAACAAACTGCCGGAAATACCATTTATTAATTTCACATAAATTGCTGAAATAATACACTCCTAAATTAACTGTGGCATCTTTGTATACAGACTTATTATAAAAAGAACCATACACCATACTGGTTGATAAATACCCGACTTTCTCAAAATGTTTTCCACGAGATACTTCAAATCCAAAATAATATCTCGGAAGGTTTAATTCCTTATACAATATTCCATACAAGGTTTGTATAACTAAGCCTTCGGGCACATCCTCGTTTGCACCAAACCGATAAATATATTGATCCTTATAATATTTACGGAGAGAAAAACCAAAGCTGCCCAAATAAAAAGAAGAGTTAAAATTCACCTTTGCTGTGTCAATAGAATAATCGGGTTTACTTTGATAGGTAACATTTGAAAAACGCAGCGCTGTTACAATATTTATATTTCTTCTATTAAATCGTTTACCAGTTCCCGGATTAAAATTTTTAGCTATCCATACATCACTTGAGGTATAATCAAGTCTGAATCGTTGCTCGGTTTTTTCAACCGTATCAGAAAGAATATAGGTTCCCCAGTTTTTTCCAAAGGATACTCCACCTGCCCATTTAGCCAATGCTGAATAAAAAGGACGGTTAAGCGAAAAGCCTGCTGAAGTTAAATCTCTGGTAGTTCTATAATGCAACGAAGAAGTTACGAACGAGTTTTTAATATTTTCTACAATATAATTTCCATTGTAATCATAGGCTTCTGTAGGAAAATCGTATCCAACGTATTGTGAATACCGTTGCCCGGAACCTAATATATTTCTTTCCCTCAGTGTAACGTGTCCCCCACTAAAACTTCCAGAAACAGAGGCATCAAGAGTCCATTTATCGCTTGCTGCAACAAGTATATCTACACTATCCGGACTGTCCTCTATCTCTTTAATATAAATTTTTGAATCATTAATATAACCTGCGTCCCTTACAATCCTTTCTGACTCATTAATAACAAGCAGTTCCACCTTATCATTTTTTTTAAATAATAAAAGATTACGGATAATACGATGACGGGTGCTTACGTGATAATGATTTCCCAGCTTTTGAAAGGGATTAATTTTTTTAACAGTTGTATCATTCACAGAATAACCGAAGGGATCATACACAAGAATATTAATATTCCTTATATATTTCCCTTCATACTTTAAATTGGGATCCTCCTTTTTTTGATTGTCGGATAAAGGCTTTGTTTCATAAACCTTTGGAGAGGGCTCTACAAATATACCATGATACAGTAGTATTGTAAAGCGGTGTTTATAGGCAACTTTTTTAATTTTTTTATACAGAGAAAGAGTGTCTTTAGCCTCAGCCGTTTTCGCAGTTTGTGCAGATGCAGACAGGCTCAACAATAACAAAATGGTTACTATTAAACATTTCTGAAAGACCGTCCCCATCCTATTCGAAAATAGAATCCGTAAGGTTATTAGATTTTCAGAGTATGTATTTTTAACTTTTTTATAATACATTCTGATCTGATTGTAAATTTTATACTTACGCTTCAATAAGCCTATTTATGGCCCATTAAAAACAGTAATTAATCCATCGCCCCCTGTAATATACTTATTCTATTACATTCGGGTATAAATAATTTACATTAAGTTTTACTAAATCTATTCATGTATAGCTAACAATGGAACATGTGTATGAAAAGCCATTTTTTTAGTACTGCTTTTATGAAACAATTGTGAAAAAAAGGTATGTTTTTTCGGAATCATAATTAACAGATCTGCGTGCTTTTCATCAATAAAATTATTTACGGTATCCACCAGATTATCACCTTTTATAAAATGGATGGAATGATTTATATTTTCGAAAATAGTTTTAAATTTCCCCGAATGTACACTCTCCTCAAAACCATCTGCCTGAGCAGGCTCTACCATATTAAACACCATTAAATGCGCATTAAACAGCTGTACAAACTTTTTTATTTGTTCAAGTGCTGCAATACTCTCCGTTTTTTCCAGATCACAGGCAAATACTATTGTATTGATAGGCCGGAATTTAGCCTCAGCAGGAATTATAATGGTTGGACAATTAATATTTTTAATCACTCCTATGCTGCTGCTGCCTAGTAATAGTTCCGACAGCTTACCGGCTTCAGTTATTCCCATTATTATCAAATCGAGATTTTTTTCGAGAACTGTTTCTTCGATTTGATCAATCAAAAAGCCTGGTTTAGTGATACATTCAATACCATTGGTAAAATTAAATCTCGAACGTATTTCTGTTTCAAACTCCTTTAAAAAGCCAACATTATCCTTTTCCAACTCATCAAATGAGGGTATTAAAACCGGGTCATCGCTCGCTATCACTGGGATGTGAAAAACATGCAGCAGAATTAGTTTGGCATTTCTTTGCTGAGCCAGCTGTACACCATATTCGACAGCATTTTTTGACACTTCTGAAAAATCTGTAGGAATTAAAATAGTTTTCATCTTTTTTAGTATTTAATATTATTTGTCACATTAATGCGGGCGTTTGGGTGGCTCCTGACGAGGGAGCTGCTGAACCGGTGGCTGTTGAACCGGTGCAGGAGGTGCCTGTCTGGGCAGCTCATTTTGAACCGGAGCCTGATTCATTTCCGGACGCGATTGTGGCGCAACTTGCCTGTTTTCTTGGATAGGCACCTGTTCATTTTGACGTTCTATCGATTTGTTTTCTTGAATTGGAGCCTGGTTTATCTCCGGGCGAGTTTTCGGAACCGCCTGTCTATTTTCAGGTACAGGCCTTAGCTCCCTTTGTTGCGGTATATCTTGTTGCTTATTTTCAGGAACCGGAGTCCGATTTATTTCAGGCTTCGCTTGCGGTACAGCTTGCTTATTTTCCTTCACAGGCCGCTGATCTTTTTGACGTGGCATATTTTGCTCTTGTGTTTTGTTCACAGGCTGTTTATTCCTGCTTTTTGCAGGTACATCCGTTTTATTTCCTGTATTTTTTTGCGATTCGTTTCCTCTTATTTCCGAAACCGGCTTTACATCTTTTTTGTCAGAAATTTTTGATGGTTTTGCATCAGCCGCTCTTGGGCTTACTACCGGACGATAAGTATGCAGCTCATTATTTTTTAATCCTTGCCCAGGTTTTGAATTATCCTTAACACCTACCGTCTTTACTTTACGTCCTGTCCCTTTTTCTATTTCTTCCTTCCCCGGACCGGCAATATAGGTTGTGTTTCTGCTCTTGTCCACATAAGTATTATTTATAATGGTGGAATTATTGATGAGTTCCTGATTACCTTTTCTCGGACCATAGTAATTATTGATGTCCTCTCTGCCCATATACTGGTTAGATACAAAACACCAGTAATCAGATGGTGGATTATAACCGCCTCCCATCGCGAAAGTAATAGAAACATTGGGGCCTAATGGAGCCCAGCCATAATACCCCGGACTTGTTCTCCATACAACCCAAGCCGGCCCCCAAATATTATCGGGAACCCAAAACCATCCATAAAAGCTATCATAATTCCAACGGCCATAATGAAATGGTGCCCAGCCCCATTCATAGGCGGAAACCCATGTCCAGCCATAGTCTGTCATTACCCAATATCCTGATGTGGAATAAGGAACAAAATCAGCTCCTGCAGAAGGGATCCAAATATATCCATAGCTGGGATAATCCACCCAGTGTCCGTACGGACTCAAATTATCATAAAACACCTGAAAACTAACTTCGGAATTTTGGGCTGCCGTTTGTTTGGAAACAGTTACGGCCAAACTGAACAACATTAAAAAACAATATTTGGTAACAGAATTCATAAGTTGCAGTTTTTTTACCACAAGTGTACCCAAATTTGAGGTTTTTTTTGATGAATTTCGGTGAGAACCAATTTTTAATGGTCAAAGAACCCTAATATTAATTTAAGAGTTGAAATAGTGATTTAATAATTCCGCCAACAACCTTACCAGCTACCGACAAAAAACAACAGATAACCGATTAACTTACAGGAGGTTAAAGTAGCCAACAAAAACAATTAATCGACAACAAAAAGACTTTAGTCGAATATATTTAAACATTAAACTACAAAAAAGCTTGCTTTCGCTCACAAACTGACTTATATTTGCAATCTGTAAAAACCTAAACATAATTTTAATACCTAACTAATGAAGCAACTTCGGATTTTACTGGCAAATGACGCACAGGACGATTGCTTACTTTTTAAAGAAGTATTAGATGGTTTTCATTTTCCGGTATCCTTTTCCACAGTAAGTAATGGTGAACAGTTGCTTCATATACTGGGAAAGAAAAAAAGATTACCGCATATTCTTTTTCTTGATTTGAATATTCCTAGAAAAAATGGTTTTGATTGCTTGGAAGAAATAAAAAGCAATGAAAAGCTAAAAACACTGCCTGTAATCATATTTTCTTCATCTTTTGATCACGACATTGTAAATATGCTTTATCAAAAAGGAGCCCAATGTTATATCCAAAAACCCAGTAAATATCCAAAATTAAAAAAAGCAATACACCAGGCGCTCACGTTGACTTTAATGGGAGAATTTCTTCAACCTGAAAAAGAAAAATTTGTAATCAGTTCCATTTTTATATAGCCTTCCATCAGCATTACTCAATACATACTTCCAAAAGGTTCGATTTAATTATTAATTTTAAGCCAAAATAAATTAAATCCACTGAGCATTTGCATCCGATTAATACTATGCTTTTTCGAAACAAAATTTTACTACTTCAAATTCCAATCCTCCTATTCTCTTTTTTTTCTGATAACACCTTTATCAAAGCTCAAAACACAACGGACAATTGGTGGAAAAAAACAACTATTTATCAGATTTATCCTCGCTCTTTTTATGATAGTAATGGAGATGGGATAGGTGATCTTCAGGGAGTTATACAAAAATTAGATTACATTAAAGACCTTGGTGTTGAAACAATTTGGATCTCACCATTTTTTTCAAGCCCACAAAAAGATTTCGGCTACGATATCAGTGATTATTATTCAATAGCACCTGAATATGGAGATATTTCGATATGTGATCAATTGATAAAGGAAGTTCACAACAGGAACATGAAAATCATTTTTGATATGGTGATGAACCACACTTCTGATGCTCATACCTGGTTTCAGGAATCCGCGTTATCAAACAACAATGCTAAAGCCGATTGGTATGTATGGAAAACAGGCAAAGGGAAAAGAGGAACAAAAAAACCAAACAACTGGAAATCAATGGTTGGCGGTTCTGGCTGGCATTATAATCCTGTACGAAAGCAATTTTACTGGGCTTCATTTTTACCTTTTCAACCAGATTTGAATTACCGTAATCCGGAAGTCAAAAAAAATATGCTTGATATCACCCGTTTTTGGATCGGGAAAGGTGTAGATGGTTTCCGTTTGGATATTTTTAGCGCAATTTATGAAGATTCCACTTTTACAGATAATCCATTTAGTTTTAAAATACTGCCGGACGAGGAAAATCCTGACGGCTTTTTTCAAAAGGCAAAATACAACATAAATAATACAGAAAGTTTTGAACTAGCTGCCGAACTAAAAAAAATAGTGAATGAAAAAGGTGATAAATACCTGGTTGGTGAAGTATTCGGGGATGCTTCTATATTAAAACAATATTGCTATTACAATGGTAAACCAGGCTTGAATAGTGTTTTTCTTTTCAAAACTCTTAATACCCCCTTACGAGCAAAATCTTATCGAAAATTAGTTTCATCATTTGAAAAAAATTTCCCTGAGCCTTTTCTGCCCACTTACGTATACAGTAACCATGATAGGAAACGAAGTATTTCAAGGTTAAAAAACAATATAGAAAAAGCAAAATTATTAGCGCTGTTTCAATATACGGTAAGAGGTATTCCGTACACTTATTATGGAGAAGAGCTTGGAATGCCACAATCCAATATCCCACTAAAAAAAGGGAAAGATCCAATGGCTGAACGATTGAAATGGATGCCTCAATTTATGGCAAACCTTAGTCAGGAAGCTATCAACCGGGACGGATGCCGTACTCCAATGCTATGGAACAACGATACAAAAGCTGGTTTCACAACATCCGTAAACCCCTGGTTGCCTGTTTCAGATAACTACAAAAATTTAAACGTAGAGCAGCAAAAAGCAGACAGTACTTCCCTGCTTAATTTTTATACAAATATTCTGGCATTACGAAAATCAATACCTGCAATGCATTCAGGATCGATTGAAATTGCGGAAGAGTTTTGTAACCGAAAAATTTTCGCCTATTACCGGACTTATGAAAATGAAAAGTATCTTGTGATTCTTAATATGTCGAAACGGAGCAGCGCAGTTATTCTGCCCAAAGGAAAAACAGTATTTGCTCAAAATGTATTGAATAATAAACTCAAAGCGTATGGTGGAATAGTTATTAAAATAGAATAATTATAAACCAGCTAAAAAAATTATTACAAAATTCAAATAATCAAAAACATCAAGCCATGAAATTTTTTCACATTGTGTTTTTATTTTCAGTGTCTTGTACATCCTCCTATTCTCAGCAAAACAAACTTGTTGCGGGTCCAATGCAAGGCCATATTACTGCTACCACAGCTAAAGTATGGCTGTTTACTAAAAAGGTGAATGTTGTAAATGTTATTTTAACCGATAAAATTTCAAAGACATCGAAAACAGTTATTGTTCATACCGATACAATAAAACCTGTAAACAAACAATATCCTATGACAGTTGAATTTAAAGACTTACAGCCTGATACGGACTATGAATTAAGCTTACAATTCGATAACATCCCAATTGAAAAAAAATCAAATTTAAAAACATTAAAGCAAGCAGCGGTTGCAGACTTTTCATTTCTAACAGGGTCATGCGCAATGCAGCTTTCCTGGGTTTTAAAACCTTTTACAAGAATGGGTTCCGATAACATCTTTGAATATATGCTGAAGGTGCCGGCTGATTTTATGATCTGGCTTGGTGATAATTCTTACTACATAAAAAGAACATTTGCTGAAGATGATTTCGCTTCTGCTAAAGGCATGTGGAAGAAACAAATTAAAACCCGGAAGATGAAACGGATGAATAATTTTATGGTGGCTTACCCGCAATATGCAATCTGGGATGATCATGATTTTGGCTCCTATGATGCCGATGGGAGCTTTCCATTAAAAGACACATCACTATCCATCTACAAAAGCATATGGGCAAACCCTTCCTATGGACTGCCTGAAACCAAGGGTATTTTCACCAGCTTCCGGAAATATGATGCCGAATTCATTTTGCTTGATGATCGGTTTTACCGCACCGAACCTTTTGCTAAAAATGGTACAATGCTTGGAAAAGCTCAATTAAACTGGTTGTTCAGTAAATTAAAACAATCAGATGCAACTTTTAAATTTATAATATTAGGAAGTCAATTTATTAACCCTTGCAGTACAAGCGAATGTTATAACCAGTTTCCGGACGAAAAAAAAGAAATTTATAACTTCTTAGAAGATAATAATATTAAAGGTGTAATTTTTATTACCGGGGATTCGCATTATGCCGATCTTCAAAAAGAGGAACGAAAAAACACATATCCATTATATGATTTTACCTGTTCACCACTTACCAGCTTTTTAGACAAACCGACAGAATTGGAAAAAGCAAATACTTCACGCGTACTCAATACCCTCACTCCTCATCGTAATTTCGGAAAAGTATCTGTTAATGGCCCTGCAGGTAAACGGGTATGTACCATTGAGCTTTATGATGACAGTGCTAAGTTACTTTGGAAACATGATATTCCGGAAGAGGAACTGAGATAGTTGATCAAATCAATTAAAACATATTTCCATATTTCTGATGAGCAAACTTACTCACCCGTGGTCCGTTTTTATCGTTGTAGGGCTTGTTAAAATTGTATTTCAGCATAATCTCATGTGAACCGCCACTATAATTCCTGAATTTATTTATCAAAATATCATAGGAATAACTAACCTGAAAATTTTCCATCAGCGTAGCACCCAAATGAATCGCTATAGCATCACGTAAACGCACAGAAATACCCGTTAATAATTTCTGCTTATAATGGACACGTAACGTATAGTCAATCATCAAAGGCACACCAGCCAAATAATTGACAAAAAGAGAATTTTCAAATACATAATCCGGATGCTGTGAATAATTATATCCAAGGGTAGAATAAATTTGTGAAGCATATTTGATAACACCTTTTTTAACGCTATCCTCTTTATAAAATTCTGTTTTTGCCTGCAATAAATGAAGTCCGCTTACTCCTATATGAAAGCGGTCGTTATATAAATAAATTCCGGCATTTACATCTGTCGCACCCGCAGTATTAGAAACGGTTTGATTAATAGAAGGATCCTGTGTGTTATGCAACAGCATTTTTGTTCCTATTAATGTGTATTTGGTATAATTTCCGGAAAGACCTGCTGACAGCTCACAATCAGGGAACCGAATATGGTATGCATAGCTTGCTCCAATATTGGTTTGTTGTGATGGCCCCACCTTATCCTGCATCAGGTAAGCTCCAGCACCCATTTTACCTTTAAACATGCGACTATGCAGGCTGATACTTGAAGTACGAGGTGCATCTTCATAACCCACCCATTGCATCCGATAACCTGCACAGGTGTTTACGGTGCCCCTGGTTCCCGCCACAGCAGGATTAAGCAAAAAAGCATTGGTTGTAAACTGAGTATAATAGGGCAACTGCTGCGAATACGAAATTGCAGAAAACGCACAATTAGCTATTATTAATATGTAAATTATTTTTTTCAATCTATCTAATTAATGTAAAATAACTTAAAATTTTATTTACAAAAAGCCCTTGATCCCTTACTTAACCATGGTGACGGTACCATGAAATTTACCTGCGCCTTCTCCCAAATCCATTATATAAAAGTAAGTGGCTGGTGGCAGCTCTTCTCCCAAAAAAGTTTTACCATCCCATGTATTCAAATATCCCGATATTTTGTAAACCAGCTTACCATTGCGGTTATAGATTTCCAACCTGTTTCTTGGATATTTTTGAATATTGCCAATGTACCATGTATCATTGTTTCCATCTCCGTTCGGTGTAAACGTATTATAATAAACCACATCATTACTTGGTTCTACAAATACATTTATCGTATCATAAGCAAAACATCTTCTGGCAGCGTCCATACCATACACATAATATGTTGTTGCTGTAACCGGCTCTGCATCCGGATCACCGGTAGTTGAATACACCAAATTCCACGAAGGAGTCCAATCATAAAAAAAGCCTCCAGAAGCATGCAACGTAACCCTCTCCCCCTCTTTAATGGTGGTGTCACTACCGGCATTGATTGGCGGTGGCTGGATAACTGTAACAACTACTGAATCAATTTTGGGAGCGCAACCAACAATTGTTGCAGTTAAAGTATATACTGCAGTTTGAGAAGTATCTACGGTAGGCCTTGGTGCGGTTGGATCATCCAATCCTGCTGTCGGGGACCATAAATAATCAATACCCTGACCACTTACATTGTTTAATCCACCTATAACAGATGAACCTTTCAAACAATAATCTGTGGGGGCACCTGCATTCACATAAGCAATGTAGGACATCGTAATGTTAACCGCATCTGTTTGTACTGCTCCCGTATCATCTGTAACAGTTAGCGTATAAAGCACAAAATCGTCTGGTGATGCAGAAGGATTGGAATTAGAAGCGTTTGATAATCCACCTGCAGGTGACCAGGAATAAGTGTAGGGAGCCAAGCCACCAGAAGCGGATGGGGCACCACCCAGAAACACACTTTCTCCCGGACATATGATATAATCCGGACCTGCATCTACGCTAAGTTGCGCGCATAGAGGAAAGCAACTATACAGCAAAAAAATAATACTAAATAAATATTTTCTTTTTAAAACTGCACTCATTAGAAAAATACTAGGTAATTTATTTAAAAACAAATGTATAGTATTATATTGTAATTGTAAAGCGAATCACATTGCTAAAGCTATTTGTACGATTGCATAATCTTCAACAATTCATTGGATGTTTTCCAATTTCTGGTAGTAGCGGTGACTTTCAGTTTATTTTCAAAAAAATTGTTGGTTAGCTTGCTTCTCCCATAGCCATTGGGACAATAAATATAAACTTCCTTACCGGATATAGTAAACCTGTCCGGCTCAAAATTATATTCCTCTATTTTTTTTACATGCGCAGCATCAGGTAATTCTGCTAAATAAGTTACATGCAATTTTTCGAGATCAATATTTTTTTCTTTTAGAAATGGACTTTTATTAATAAGCTGCTGCATCTCATCAACAGTTCTTAGAACAACAGGAACCTCAAAATTATACTTCTCTGAAATTTTTTTCTCAATTTGCTCCTGAAGTTTTTTTTCTGAATTATGCTCAAAAACCACATTACCACTCTGAATATAAGTGGTAACATTTTTAAATTTTAATTCCTCATATAAGATCTTTAAATCAGACATTGAAATTTTTTTTTGTCCACTTACATTGATCCCTCTTAAAATTGATAAAAATACAGGCATATACACGATTGTTGTTAGTAAACGGAATTAATTGTTTGAAGTTACGGTTTAATACGTTTTTCGACTTAACCTCATCATTCTCCAGATAAATATAAAACAAATCGTTTAAAAAGTGAGCTATGATTCAATTAAATCATCCAATTCAATTACCTTTATACTCTTTAAAAATAACAATTATTCATTTGAGATTTAATGATTAAAGCAACCAATATCCACAAGTCCTACGGATCCCTAAATGTATTAAAGGGCGTAACGCTTGCTATTAATAAGGGTGAAATCATATCAATTGTAGGATCTTCTGGTGCAGGCAAAACTACTTTACTTCATATTTTAGGTACTCTGGACAGAGCCAATAGCGGCACTTTAGAAATTAATGGAATAAGTATTTCCTCTTTAAATGATAAAAAATTAGCTGATTTCAGAAATAAAAATATTGGCTTTGTTTTTCAATTTCACCATTTATTACCAGAATTTACTGCCCTTGAAAATGTCTGTATTCCTGCATACATAGGCGGTTCATCCACATCAGCAGCAGAAGCGAAAGCAAAGGAGCTGCTTGGCTTTTTAGGATTAACCGAACGTATACATCACAAACCCAGCGAATTATCAGGTGGTGAGCAGCAACGTGTGGCTGTTGCCAGAGCATTAATTAACAACCCTGCCGTAATATTAGCAGATGAGCCTTCCGGAAATTTAGATTCTACAACAGCAAAGGATTTGCATCAACTCTTCTTCACATTACGTGAAAAATTTAACCAAACATTTATTATTGTTACTCATAATGATGAGCTTGCAAACATGGCAGACAGAAAATTAGTAATGAAAGATGGAAATATTGTAGAATAAAAAATCACAACAGTTCGCTTACCATTTAATTTTATTCTAAAACAATCTCGAATTTAAAAGCACAAAGAAATATTTACTAATAGCGCTAAAAATATTTTTTCAGCTTTTCAATAAATAAAGCGGGAGCTGCACAGGGCTTATTAGTAGAAGTATTTATAAAAACCAATAAGGTATTTGCTGTGTTTAACAATTCATTTTTTTGATTGTATATTTCATAATCAAAAGAAATTTTTGCGGTAGGTAATTCCTTGATCGTTGTTTTTATTAGAAGAAGATCATCATATAAAGCGGGCTTGATATATTTAATATTACAGGTATACACAGGTAACATAATGCCATTATCTTCCATCTCCTTATAACTGGTTCCTAATTGGCGTAATGCTTCTACCCTTCCAACTTCATAATACATTGTATAATTACCATAATATACATATCCCATCCTGTCGGTTTCTGCGTATCGCACACGAACTGTTGTTTCAGAAATATACATATTTAATAAAATAAATTAAACCGTTTTAAATTACACTTAATATCCATTCGAAAAACATGAAAAATAAAATAAATAAATATTTTTATTCACATCAAATAGTTTAAATCCTTATAATTGTAACCCCTAAAAAAAAACAGAGAAATAATATACAAATCAATTTGTATAAACCATTTGCAGTTTTTATTTAGGAAAAAACAAACAATTATTATAATATCCCGTAGAACCAACAAAGTGTCTTTTATTATAGTGATTCCAAATTAAAAATCAATCAAAACTGGATTTAAAATCAATTTATTTCAATCCTTTTTTATTAAAATAAATCAATAAAAAAACTCTCGAAACGCTACAGTATAAAAATTATCAAAAAGTCAATAGCGATTCGATATTTTTAAAAACTTTTTTTTGTTAATAAGTGTTGTTACTTTGATAAAGTTATATATATTTACAGCTCAATAGCCGATAACACAGTATGTACGAAGGATTACATATTTCACATATAAATCACCACATTTAAAATTTATTCTAAAGAATGGAGAAAGAGAAAGCATACGTAAAGGTTTGGGAGAGCTGTCTGGGTATTATTAAAGACAATGTAAGTTCACAGAGTTTTAAAACATGGTTTGAACCAATCAAGCCAATTAAATTAAGCGCTAGTGTATTAACAATTCAGGTACCAAGTCAGTTTTTTTATGAATGGCTTGAAGAACACTACATTACCTTATTGAAAAAAACTATCAAAAAAGAATTGGGTAGTACAGGTCGTTTAGAGTACAGTATTATAATGGAAAATAATTATAATAATGCTTCTAAGCCTTATACGGTTAAAGTTCCAACAAGCAGTAAAAAAGAATTAAAAAATCCATCGGTAGCAATGCCGATTGATTTAAACCAAAATACAATACGTAATCCTTTTATTATTCCAGGATTAAAAAAAGTAAATGTAGAATCCCAACTGAACGTTAACTATACTTTCGAAAATTTAGTAGAAGGTGATTGCAATCGTTTGGCACGTTCTGCAGGTTTTGCAGTTTCTAACAAACCAGGTGGAACAGCTTTTAACCCTTTATTAATATATGGTGGTGTTGGTTTAGGTAAAACGCATTTAGCTCACGCTATTGGAATTCAGATTAAAAGTGAGTTTCCAAACAAAACAGTTCTTTACGTTTCCTCTGAAAAATTTACTCAACAATATATTGATTCTGTACGTAACAACAATCAAAATGATTTTGTTCACTTCTATCAAATGATTGACGTGTTGTTAATTGATGATGTTCAGTACTTTGCAGGAAAAGAAAAAACTCAGGATGTATTTTTTCACATCTTCAATCACTTGCACCAAACAGGTAAACAGTTGGTTTTAACAGCTGATAAAGCACCTGTTGAACTTCAAGGATTTGAGCAGCGTTTATTGTCTCGTTTTAAATGGGGCTTATCTGCTGATCTTCAAACACCTGATCTTGAAACACGTGTAGCTATTCTTGAAAAGAAAGTATATGCTGATGGTATTGATATGCCAAAAGAAGTACTTGAATATCTTGCATATAGCATTACTACCAATGTTCGTGAATTAGAAGGTGCTCTTATTTCATTGCTTGCACAATCATCAATGAACAGAAAAGTGATTACGCTTGAGCTTGCCAAACAAATGATTGACAAGTTTGTAAAAAATACTGCACGTGAAGTTTCTATTGATTACATTCAAAAAGTTGTCTGCGATTATTTTGATATGCCACTTGAATTACTAAAATCAAAAACCCGTAAACGCGAAGTAGTTCAAGCTCGTCAGATTGCAATGTACTTTGCTAAAAGCATGACTAAATCATCTCTTGCAACAATTGGATTACATTCAGGCGGTAAAGATCACGCTACTGTACTTCATGCCTGCCGTACGGTAAACAATTTAATTGATACTGATAAACGCTTTAAAACTTATATTGACGAGCTTCATAAAAAAATTACTATTCAATAAATAAAATTACAAGAAACAAAAAACAGGAATGCCGATAGTATCGATATTCCTGTTTTTTTTTACCTGTTTATTATATAAAAAAACTACTCTATGAATTCTATTTTAATGGTTTGTCTTGGAAACATTTGCCGCTCTCCATTGGCAGAAGCCATTCTTCGCGACAAGGCTGAAAAGATCGGTCTTGATATTACTATTGATTCGGCAGGCACCTCCAATTATCATATTGGTGAACATCCGGATAAGCGCACCATTTCAAATGCAGAAGCACATGGCGTTGATGTTTCCCAATTAAAAGCCCGACAATTTCAGGTGGAAGATTTTGACAGATTTGATACTATTTTCGTGATGGATAGTTCTAATTATTCAGATGTGATGGCACTTGCACGTAATCAAAATGATAAAGATAAAGTGGAATTGATACTGAACAGAATTTACCCAAATTCTAATATGGCCGTGCCTGATCCCTATTTTGGCGGGGAACAGGGCTTTGAGAATGTTTTTATTTTACTCGAAAAAGCATGTGACGTAATTGCAAAGGCATTACGAATAAAAAATTTAAGTGAGTAAACAGACATAATTTCAACAAAATGATAACAAACGGAACACTTTATTTAATTCCCACGACACTTGGTGATACAGCCGAAACAGCTGATGTTCTTCCTGTTAAGATCAAAGATATAATTAATACAATTGATGAATACATTGTAGAAAATGAAAAATCAGCGAGACATTATTTAAAAAAAATGGGGATTCAAAAGCCCTTACAGGAAATTATTTTACACCCATTAAATCAACATACTGAAACCAAGGACATTTCAACATATTTGAATTCAATCGCCCTTGGAAAAAACATCGGAATTATTTCAGAAGCAGGATGCCCTGGTGTTGCTGACCCTGGTTCTATAGTAGTAAAATCAGCTCACGAAAAAAACATCAAAGTTGTTCCACTGGTAGGCCCTTCCTCCATCCTTCTTGCTTTGATGGCATCAGGTTTTAACGGTCAAAGCTTCACGTTTAATGGCTACTTACCAAAGGAACGCAGCGAAAGAATAAAAAAAATAAAAGATCTAGAAAGACTAGCCCAGCAAAAAGATCAGACACAATTATTCATTGAAACACCGTATCGCAATACACATTTACTGGACGATATTTTATCAACCTGTGATCCCAAAACACCGTTATGTATTGCCTGTGATATCACACTTCCAACGGAATTTATAAAAACAAAATCAATCGCCTGGTGGAAAAAACAAATTCCGGACATTAGTAAACGGCCTGCAATTTTTTTGATTTACAAGTAGAGGATCAGATTCTTTTTTCTATCTGATAATTATTACGCGTAGATGAATTTCTGGAAATTAATTCTCCCAAAAATCCGGCAAGGAATAGTTGTGTACCTATGATCATTGCAACCAAAGCAAGGTAAAACAAGGGCTGATCGGTTACATCGCGTGTTAGGATACCGTTAAAAGATTTGTACACTTTTTCACCAATAAGATAAAAAGAAACAATTCCTCCGAATAGAAATGACATGGTTCCTAAAAAACCAAAAACGTGCATTGGCCTTTTACCAAACTTTGAAACAAAGGTAATCGACATCAGATCGAGGAAACCATTGATAAAACGCTCAAAGCCAAATTTGGTGGTACCATATTTACGCTCATGATGCTGAACCACTTTCTCTTCAATTTTTGTAAACCCTGCCCATTTAGCTATTACCGGAATATAACGATGCATTTCACCATATACCTCAATATTTTTAACCACATCTTTACGATAGGCTTTTAAACCACAGTTAAAATCGTGCAGATTATTAATTCCACTGGCTTTACGGGTTGCCCAGTTAAATAATTTTGTTGGTATTGTTTTGCTTATTGGATCATAACGTTTCTTTTTCCAACCAGAAACCAGGTCAAGACCATCAACAGTTATCATTTTATACAAATCAGGTATTTCATCAGGAGAATCCTGTAAATCAGCATCCATCGTGATAATCACATCCCCCAGAGCGGCTTCAAATGCAACATTTAAAGCTGCGGATTTACCATAATTTCTTCTGAATTTTATTCCTTTGATATTTTGATTTTGAGCAGAAAGCCCCTCTATTACATTCCAGGATCTATCTGTACTGCCATCATCAATTAATATAAGTTCATACGAAAAATTATTTTCCTGCATTACCCGCGTAATCCATGTACATAGCTCAGGCAACGATTCTTCTTCGTTTAATAAAGGAATAACTATTGAAATATTCATACGAAGCAAATATAATAAAAAAGGTTTGTTCAACTGCTTATTAAAGGCTAATATTCCCTTTGATGCTTATAATAATATTATCCCATTTAATTAATTAAAATAGCAATTTTCCCGAAGAAAGATAAAGTACAGTTGCTCGTATCATTTTTTTTTCTACTTTTGTGCCGGGGTAAGTCTTATACGACCAGCTCCCTAAAACCCTCCAGGTA
>JAZKDU010000007.1:0-176557 GCA_040387415.1 Bacteroidota bacterium | reverse complement strand
GTGATCCCGCTGGGATTCGAACCCAGGACCCCTACATTAAAAGTGTAATGCTCTACCAGCTGAGCTACGGAATCTTAAACTTTCCTCTTTACAGATACTATATCCGTTTTTCGGAGTGCAAATATAAAAGCAATATTTGCTTTTCCAAAGCCTTTTTTAAAATAATAATAAATATTTTCTTTCACACTGATATTCAGGCTATTAAAACTGGTAATTAAAAGCAGCCATTTTTTGAACTTCTTTAATGAATACATGGATATATACATGCCTGTTTCAAAAAAATATCATATAATTGCGTCTAAATCACAGGATTAATGCCAACTCAACTAGAAATAAAGCCAGGAATAGGCCTCACCGCATTATTATTTGGAAGTACCATGTCTGATGCAGAAAAAGCATTTGGCCAACCTGAGGACACCCAATTAATTGACGATATTGAAGAATGTCAGACAACGGTATGGCATTATTGGGAAAATGGCTTTACACTTTTTTTTGATGAACAGAACAATCAGCAATTTAATTGTGCCGAAATCGACAATAATGAAGCGCTTTTATGGGGACATAAAATTTTTGATAGCAAAGAAAAACAAATAATAGAATTATTTAAAAGTAAAGGAATCATTCATTACGAAACAGAACAGCACGATTGGGGTGAAAAAAGATTGAGTTTTGATGAAGCCAATATTGACTTCTACTTCGAAAAAAATAAACTTGTATCTATTAATTATTGTAAACCTGCTCAGGATCTGCCACTGCTAATCCTTAAAAACTAATGGCGAAATTTTTCTTAACCGGTTATATGGGCTGCGGTAAATCTACAGTTGGCAAACAACTTGCTGCAAAATTAAAATATGATTTTATTGATCTTGACCAACTGATTGAAACCGACTACCAACAAACAATCACGGATATATTTGCCACCAAAGGCGAAGGTGAGTTCAGAGCTATTGAACATAACACATTAAAAAAATTAATCAATAGCAATAATATAGTCGTGGCTTGTGGTGGTGGCACTCCTTGTTATTACAACAATATGGAATTGATGAACAGCAATGGAATTACCATTTATATTAAAATGAGCGTAGATACACTTGTCAACCGGCTAACAAACGCAAAAACCAATAGGCCGCTGCTTGAAAATAAAACCGGTGATGAACTACACCAATTAATTAACTCCCACTTAGAAAAGCGCGAAGACCTCTACCATCAGGCGCATTATATTGTAAAAGGTAAAAATTTAAATGTGGATGAACTGGCTTCCTTTTTAAAAGAGCAGGTGGGTGTTTAAAAATTTATAGAAGAATTACTATTTCTGATGGCTTTCCTGCCATCTTTTCACTTTTTTAATAAAGTCTGCAACCTGCTCTGCCGGCCATAAAGGCAATTGATGTCCATTACTTATTTTACAATATAAGGTCATTTGAAACAAAGCACGCAAGGTACTGAAGTATGGCACTAACATCCGCTCAGTGACCGATAATGGTTGTTGCGTTTCGTACCCTTTGTAAAAGGCATTCATTATTTCAGGTGTCTTATTTTTGTGATCGTACCACATAAAAACCCCTATATCGTAGGCAAGATAGCCTGTTCCGAAAAAATCAAAATCAAAAAAAGTAAATTGATTGTCTAAAGTGATATGAAAATTTTCTGCATGAAGATCACCATGACAAATCCCGCTTCGTAATTCATTTTCATCAACAGAGTTAAATACGTTTTTAAAATCCTCCTTCAATTGAACCAAATATTCAAATTGTTCAGGATAGTCCTTCAATAAAGGTTTTAAAACAGGCAGCGTAATTTCAAATTGTTCCTCAATATTATAATTATGAGCCGCTTCCCCAAAGGATTTTTTATGTGTAAGTGCATGTATTTTACCGCATTCAACACCCAATAAATAGGACTGTTCTGCAGATAATTTTCTGATACGCTCACCCTCAGCATAGGAGAATAAAACAGCATAACGTATTCCTTCAGGTGCTTGAATTGTTTGAATATAACTGTTTTGATGATCTGCTATTGGAAAAGAAACAGAAACATTATTTTCTTTCAGATATTCTAATAATCCTAATTCTGCTTTTATACTTTCTATACTACGCCAATTATGCTTATAAACCCGTAGTATGAATTTATTAATTTTTTTTTCGTTGATCTTATCATCCTTGGCGTTCTGTACTTCTTCAATAAGATAAGTATCATTAAAGCCACGTTTTAAAAAAGTAATAGACGAATGGGAATTCAGCTTATAAGTTGACACACACAACTCTAATAAAGCTGATGCGGATAATGAAGAGTATTCAATAGGAAAAAACTGCATTCAAAAAATTATTTGGTAATACCTAAACTGTCTAACTCCTCAACTAATAATGTGGGTAGAGTACCTGTTCGTTCCATCTTTTGAACTGCCAGTGCCCCTGTTTTTCTGGCATCGCTTTCAGTTTTAAAAGCATTATTACCCGGAACGGCAGGTATAATAGGCTGATGAATCATTTTTTTATCTCCAACAAAAATATCATATCCCCAGCCTTTTGAATTACCGGTGCTATCTTTTACTTCAAATGTTATGACTTTTATTTCACCTGATGAAATTGAATCAACAGACGGAGTTGCATAAAGAGTGGATTCTGAAGATTTCGAGCTGCTGCTATTACTACTTTCACAGGCAAATAACAAAAAGCTTGCGAGCAGACAAAGTATTAAATTGTTAAAATATATAATATGTCTGGGTCTCATTTGCTCCAAAGTTTGAATGATAAAACTAACACTTTTTATCATCTGTTGTAAAATTTCTATCCTATATTATAAACAGGACTTCCGTCAGATTTTCCAGAACAGTAATCCCTTAATCGCTTAATTCTAAACTATAACCAATTTCAAAAGCCCAAATTTAGAATCTCAAATTCTTTTAATTATCTTTACAGTAATTCCTCCAGGATCTGATGAAAGAAAAAAACCGGCATTCACAACCTTTTACAATGGTATTGACAGTTACCATTGTATTGCTTTTTGCCTCTCAAATTAATACACGGATAACTATTGCTGGTTTCGAAACAAAAGCAATAGCTCCACTTTCTGATATTTTGGCAACACCTCAAACAAAAATAGATTTGTCGAAGGAGCTTTTGGCTACAGGTGACGTTATAGCAAAAGACAGCACTGTCCATACATCAGTAAATTCAACAGGTTCAATTGCTGTTATTGATTTCAAAACGGATTCCACATCCACTTTAGCTCATTTTTTTGAATCGCTGAACACAACAAAAAAACAAAAACATAAAACACGCATCGCATATTTTGGCGACTCAATGATTGAAGGTGATTTAATTACTCAGGATCTCAGAAGCTGCATGCAGGATGCTTTTGGAGGCTACGGTGTGGGATTTGTTCCTATAACATCCATTGTTGCTGGTTTCCGCAGCTCTGTAATTCATTCCTTTGGAGACTGGACTACCTATAACCTACTAAAATCGCCTCCCGAAAATCACGTATTGGGAATATCCGGATATGGATTTGTACCGAATACCGTTAATATAAGCGACACATCAGACACTAGCAGCGAAAGCTGGGTAAAATATATAACGGTCAATAGAAAACATATCAATAAATTTTATGATGCTATTTTACTTTATGGAAAAAGTGAGGATGAAAATTATGTTGTAATCAATGATGTACGTTATCCTCTGAAAGGTCAGAAGCCGGTAAATCAGCTGGTAATAAATACGGAGAATGGTTCTCAATCTATTAGTGCTAAATTTCAATGTAAAACACCACTGGATATTTTTGGATTTAGCATGGAAAGCGATAGTGGCGCGTTTGTTGACAATTTCTCATTCCGGGGAAATTCAGGAATGCCCATTACCAAAGTTTCACAAAGTGTATATTCCGGCACCAATACGTATTTTAATTATGACCTTATCATTCTGGAATATGGTTTAAATGCCGTTAATACAACGGTGACTGATTACTCCTGGTATGAGCGGGGCATGAGTAATGCTATCAAGCATATTCAGGCAAGTTTTCCAAATGCAAGCATTTTATTAATTGGTATAGGCGACAAGGGCTATCGTAATAACGGCATTTACGAAACAGATCCAAGCGTACCAATACTAGTAGAAGCACAAAAAAGAATAGCAAAAAACAATAAAATCGCTTTCTGGAGCTTATATGATGCTATGGGTGGTAATGGCTCAATGGTAAAGTGGGTGGAAGGTGATACTGTTTATGCTAACAAAGATTATACTCATTTCAATTTTAAAGGTGCCCACAAAGCAGGTAAAATGCTATACACCCAGCTAATGAATGAATACAAAGAATATAATAAAAAAAAAGCTACCGAAACTATTTCATCAATTGGGATAGTTAAAAATAAAGATTAATAAACAAATTTTTATACCGTATAAAAAACGGAATAAAAGAATAAAAAAGAGCTCACGATTGAAAAAAATAATTTTTAATATTCTGTTTCTATCTATTACGTTATGCCTGTATGGCTTATTTAATAATGGCTTGGCTCAAACTGCTGATTCTGCTTCATACAAACAATACCCCTTTATTAAACAAGAAATAAACAGGATTGAAAATGACAGTGCTTCAATAAATTATTTTTATAAAAAACTGTATGAATTGCAGGAAACTAAAAAAGGCCGTGTAGACATTGTACACATCGGGGATTCACATATCCAGGCTGACCTTTTTTCGGGAACAATACGTCAGAAATTACAACTACGATTTGGCAATGCAGGTCGTGGTTTAATATTTCCATATCGTGTTGCTAAAAGCAATGAACCTGCATCCTATAAAACATCAACAAATAAAATTTGGGATGCTAAAAGAAACGTATTTTACGAAAAGCCTTTACCCATTGGTGTTAGCGGATTCACCATTGAAACAGCGGATTCAATGGCCGAAATAAATCTGACCGTTAAAGATCAACCGGGCTTAGGGTACGACTTTACAAAGTTTACATTATTTCAGGAAAAAGGAATTCGAAATTATGATATTACTATTTGTGACGAAATAAATTGCGAACGGGGAATTTTTAAATCTATTGATACATCCACAAGTACATTTGTTTCGGAATTAAAATTTGACAAACCTATCCGCCAAATTATTCTTAGGAATAAACGTACAGATTCAATTCATCAAAAAAGCACCCGTATCTACGGAATGACGCTTGAAAATGATTCTGCAGGAGTGTTGTATAATATGATAGGGGTTAATGGTGCTGAATACAGACATTATGTAAAATCAAAATATTTTATGGAACAGCTATCCTACCTAAATGCTGATATGGTAATTGTTTCCTTAGGCACCAATGAAGCTTATTCTACAGGATTTGATCGTGTATTGTTTTACCGTCATATTGATTCGTTAATTACAAGTATAAAACTGGCTAGTCCCAATGCTATTATTTTATTGACTACTCCAGCCGATTCATTCAGAAAGTCACGCAAGGGAAGAATAAAAAATCCGGATATGCAAGTAGCAAGAGCTACCATTATTAATTATTGTTTGCAGCATAACCTTCCCTATTGGGATCTCTACGAAATTATGGGAGGCTATGGCTCAATGGCCAAATGGTTCACTGCTCAGCTTTCGGCCAAGGACCGTGTTCACTTTAATGGAAAAGGATATCAGATTCAGGGAGACCTGTTTTACAAAGCATTAATGAATGGATTCGAAAAATATATTCATGTCCAATAGAATAGGGCTATTAAAAAGCTATACAAATTTGCTCCCTGAAAGGAATTTGCTGAACTTATTTTTTTCTATTTAAAACATTCTACATCATGCTTGATCATTGGATAAAACACCCTACTATATTAACCGGAGAACTAGTTGACCTGATTCCATTAGAAGAAAAACATTTTGCTGAATTATATTTAGCTGCCTCTGATAAAAGTATTTGGGAATTTATTCCAACTAATTGTTCTGAACCTGAAAAATTTAAACAAACTTATTCTATTGCTCTGGCTGAGCGGAACAAAGGAAACCATTATCCTTTTGTAATTTACCATAAAGCAACCAACAAACTTATTGGATCAACCCGATTGTTTGAGATCTTTCCGAACGACAAAAAATTAGAAATAGGTTGGACCTGGATAATGCCTGAATATTGGGCTTCAGCGATAAATTTTGAGTGCAAGCTATTATTGTTAACTTATTGTTTTGAGGTTCTGAAAACAATTCGTGTACAACTTAGAACAGATGAGAATAATATACGATCCCGGAAAGCCATAGAAAAGATAGGCGCTCAGTTTGAAGGTGTTTTTAGAAATGACAAAATAAAGGAAAATGGCTTACCCAGAAATTCAGTTTATTTTAGCATTATAGACAGTGAATGGGAAATAGCAAAAGAAAAAATAACCGCACAGATTTCTAAAAAAAAACAATGGTAACAATTGAAACAGCCAGAAAACTGGCACTTGCCTTTGAAGAAGCGGAAGAACAGCCACACTTTGAGAAACCATCCTTTAGAATAAAAAAGAAAATATTTGCAACACTGGATTTAAAACAAAATCTGGCCTGTTTAAAATTGACAGAAATTGAACAATCCGTATTTTCTGCTTTTGACAACTCTATTATATATCCTGTTCCGAATGCATGGGGTAAACAAGGCTGGACATTTTTTGATTTAAAAAAAATCAGAAAAGACATGTTTAAAGATGCCCTAACAACCGCTTATTGTAATGTAGCTCCCGCAAAAAAAGGGGATAAATACAGAAAGGAATAAAAAGATATTTAAAATAAAATTTAAAATATCAAATCCTTTTACTTACATAATTAAACCTCCAGGATAAAAGTACAGCTGCTATAGTAAGTCCCAATGATAAGCCATACCACACACCAAGGGCACCAAAATTCCATATAAAAGCAAAAACATAACTCATCGGTAAACCTATTCCCCAATAAGCAACAAGCGTAATAAGAGTTGGTATCTGAACATCCTTAATACCGCGCAACGCGCCCAATCCTACAACCTGAACACCATCACTTAGCTGAAAAAATGCCGCAACCACTAATAAAGAAGATGCTATGCTGATAACCTCCGTTTCTTTATTGAAAAATACTGGTAACACATCACGAAACACAATAAAACAAATAGCAGTAAAACTCATAAATACTAATACCATAACAAATGTACTGAAGCCTGCTATGCGCACTCCTTCACGGCTTTTTAAACCCAACTGATTGCCCACCCGAACAGAAGCTGCAGCTGATAATCCGCTGGCCATCATATAAGTAACAGCAGCAATAGACAATGCCACCTGATGGGCGGCTTGTGCCGCGGGACTTATCCAACCGATCATAATTACAGCAAAACTAAAGGCCCCAACCTCAAACACCCATTGCAAACCAGAGGGAACACCCAAAGCCAGAATTTTTTTTGTTAACGGTGCAGAAAAATTTCTAAAATTAAAACCCTGTCGGTAAACCTTAAAATGTTTGTTGTAAAACACATATAAAAACATCGCAACAGCCATCGCAACACGAGATATAAAGCTCGCCCAGCAGGAACCCATTAATCCCATCTCCGGGAATCCCCAATGACCGAAAATCATTAAATAATTAAGTAGAATATTCAACAGGTTAGAACCTATTGTAATCAGCATTGCAATCCCTGTAAAGGATAATCCCTCCGTAAATTGTTTAAACCCGGAAAATATACACAATGGGATCATCCCCAGCATCATTACATTCAGGAATGGAATGGCAAGATCCACCACTTCCTGCTTTTGGTTAAATAAATTCAGAACGGGTGATACTATTAACAAAAGTAAAAACAGTAGAATCCCAATAACAGTATTAATCACAATTCCATGTTTTAATAACGCTGAATTTTCAGCATAATCTTTCGAACTGTCCGCTGCTGCCACCAAAGGAGTTATTCCGTAAGAAACTCCTAACCCAAAAACCAATACTATTACATAAAGGCTATTTGCCAATGCCACTGCCGCCTGCGGAACAGTCCCTATTTGCCCAACCATAGCAGTATCCACCACTCCAACCATAATATGGCCCAATTGGCTTAACATTACAGGGTATGCAAGAATGAACGTTTTTTTGTAATTTTCTTTATATACTGCGGATAATAAGGATCTCATAAGAATACAAAGATAGATTTTACTTTCGTAATAATTATTTTTAGTAAATGCAACCTATAAGCCAAAAACTGCGTCTGTTTTGCAGTTGGTAAATTATTTTTTACATTTACCTCTTACCTAATTGAATTTGCACCCCATATATATGAAAAATACACTGTTTTTAATAGCTTTCCTTTTTTCCGCAAGTCTTTCAAATGCCCAAAACAGCGGCTTTGATCAACGTTTGCTTTCTAAATTTTCAAAAAACGAATTAACTGAAATGAAAAGCAAAAACGCTGATACGTATGCCTACTGGAATTTTTATGTAGCCAACGCCTATCAGATCGTTGATTTACCTGCTGAAAAAACGAATGCGCATGAAATAAAGGGAACTGTAAAAATACCTGATATGAGCTCGATCAATATTTTCGACTTAAATCATATTCCACTTAAAAAAGATTATCAATATTACCGTATTGAGGGGACCAATAAACTATTGATGATTATTTCTGAAGAACAGATCAAAGAAAAATTTTCAGCTGTTAAAACGCAGTAACATAGCATATCACACTGCTTTTTTTGACAGACAACCAGTGTGTAAATAAATTTCAATATGAAAAACACAGTATCTCTATTCTTATTATTTTTTGTATCAGCTATTCAGCTATCCAATGCACAAATTATAATTACCGATGCCGACAATGGGCCTTCAAATCCAATTAACTGTTCATTATTTAATGATGGCTCCGTACAAAATTTTTATGATTCAGGGAATGCAATAGCAAATTATGGTAACAATGAAAACGAAGTAATTACTATATGTCCGGATCTTATCAATGGTGCCAAAGTTTCCGTTGCTTTCGGTACTAATATAGGATTTACCTGGGATGTAGATGCTTCCGACACCCTATTCATTTATGATGGATCAAGTGCCTCTGCGCCATTATTAGGAAAGTATAACAGCGGAACCAATCCGAATGGCTTTTATCTTACAGCCAGCTGGAATAACCCTAGTGGCTGCCTTACATTCAAATTTGTTTCTGATGGCGCTTCTACAGCTGGAGGTTGGGCAGCAAACATTTCATGCAGCAATCCTCCACAGCCATTTGAATCGCATATTCAGGCCTTTTTGAATGGTTCAGGTCCCGACTTTTTAAGTGTTCCGGATACCGGCTATGCTGATATTTGTTTTGGCGATTCCATATTATTTGTCGCAACAGGTACATTCCCATACGCACCAGTTTCACCAGCCACTTTTCCTGGCTATGTGCAAAATGATAATAACTGTACTTATTTATGGAATATTAGTGATGGTTCTAGTTCCACCAATGATTCTGTTTGGTTCAAGCCACCGAACAGAGCAGGGTATTTAGTTACACTCCGTATGACAGACCCAATTAACCTGATTGAAGTGATTAAATGTAAAGTAAGGGTTTCAACCATACCCAGTTTCGCAGAAATGGGCGGAGCACTTGACAATACCATTTGTTTGGGTACAAGTACTACAATACTTGGAGGTGTAACCAACACGGATACAATTGGTGTAGATGGAACACAGGGAACTTTTGAAGTAGGCGGTGTTTTTGCGGGGCTAACGTATCTTCCAGATGGTTCGGGCACAGACTATACCACAAATATTGCCATTTCAGATTTTGGTGCCGGACAAACCATTACAAGTGCATCCGATATACAACAAATGTGTGTGACTATGGAACATTCATTTTTAGGTGATATTGAAATGACACTTACCTGCCCAAACGGCACTCAGACAACTATTTTTAATGGTTTCAATGGCGGAAGCGGATTGGTAGCCGGAGGATTTGGTGGAGGAGGAACATTTTTAGGCCAGCCAGATGATACCGGAAACGGTACACCTGGTATCGGTTGGGAATATTGCTTTGCTAACAATGCTGTTTGGGGTACATTTGCAACAGAATACGTCTCAAATAATTTCACTCCTGTAACGTCACCTTCTTTCGGACAATCAATGTCTGCAGGTACCTACAAGCCCGAACAAAATTTCTCTAATTTTATCGGTTGCCCGATCAATGGTAATTGGACAATTACTGTGCGTGACAATCAGAATATTGATGATGGTTACATCTTTGAATGGGGAGTTTTCTTTAATCCTGTTATAAACCCTAATACAGAATATTATACTCCAGAAATTATTTCAGAAAATTGGTTACCCGACCCTACAATTATTTCAGGACAAAATGATACCGCTATTGTGGTACAGCCTACAGCCATTGGACCTCACAACTATACGTATTCCGTTACAGATAATTTTGGCTGTACCTATGACACCACTATAACCATTCAGGTTGTCGGCCTTACTGACCTATCCGCACCAACAGTTCAATCCTGTGATTTATCCTATCAGGTAACAGGAGTAGGTGCTCCGGGAGCTATTAACTGGAGCGTTAACAGTCAGCCTGCAGGTTCCACTATTACTTTTGGCCCTAATGCAACAGTGTTAAACCCGCAAATTACTGTTAATAAACCAGGTAATTACCAGGTAACGGTTTCAGAGAGTGTTTGTAATATGTCAGGTACACATCTTATTCAATATTTAGATGATCCTCATCCAATAGTGAATGATACAATGCTTTGTAATAACAATACATTAAGCCTTAAAGTAAGCGGTGGAGGGCCGGGAGCAACCTATTTATGGAGTACGGGTTCAGTGGATTCAGTTACACAGGCAAACGAAAGCGGTACTTACTTTGTAAACGTTACAAATACATGTGCTACTGTTACCGATTCTGCTGCTGTTGAATATTTTTCCTGCGATTTGCAGGTACCTAATGTGATTACTCCTAATGGAAAAGGAGATGCATTAAATGAAAAATTTTATCTTAAAAATCTGGAATTCTATCCTAATACCTCTTTGGTTATATACAACAGATGGGGACTAAAACTGCTTGAAACGTCCAATTATCAAAATGATTGGTCGGGTGATAGGTATGCCGATGGCGTATACTACTTTGCAATCTCCGGACCTAAATTATTAGAACCCAAATATGGTTTCTTCCAGATTATAAGATAGCGGAAGCCTCTTAGTTAATCTTTGCATAGATACTTTTACTTAGTGTAGATTCGTAATTCGCAATTATTCGTATTTCGTAGTATCATTAAAATTTAAACCTTAGCTGCGCCTTAATTTCAGATTTAGTATTTCCTTGAATTTCAGTAAGTGCTCCTTCACTGATAACTCTTTTATTGTCATAATAGGTTTGTGCGTAACGAACCCATATCTCGATTTTTCTCGTAAGATTATAATCAAGCATGATATAAAAACGTGATCCACGATCGTAATTCGACAATATAGAATAAGCTCCAGGCATATCACTTTCATAAGCATAAATACGTGAATCATAACTGTCCGTTTGGAATAAAGAATAACGTAATGTAACCGAAAGCGGACTGCCCACTTTATTATAAGTAACATCCTGGTAAGCCAGATATCCTTTTTGTGTTTTATTATTATCCAATTTATAATCAATCAGCTCCACTCGGTTTTTCAACTTAACGGATGGTAATATGTTGTACGAAATATTAAACCGATAATTGGTCTGCTCAACAGGAACAAGATAATCAATGATAGCATCCGCTTCAGTAGTATTTTTCTGCTTATTCCGTTCACGGATTCTAAAATACATATCCGTCTTTTTGGATGGTGTATAATTTAACTGTGCCACGTAATCACTACCATTAGAAGGTGCATTTACCTGGTATCTCAACCATTGAAATTCAAAACGATCACAATATCCGGTAAGGGTAATGGTATTGGTTGGCTTGGCAGTAATTCCTATGTAAGTTCCTTTTTCATTTGCTGCGGTTGTATTCTCTGCAAATCCATTACTTAATAAATTTTGATAATTACGATCATAATTACGATGCAAAAGGGTGAAGGATAATCGGGGATCAAGACTCACCAGCATCCCATTTAAAAAAGCTTTCCCACCATTTTTACTAATGGCTGCTTCACCAAAAAAATTAAAATTACGAAACACATAATTATAATCGACACCTGCATTAACGTTTTGTATTGATGAAAATTCAAACTGATTATAATAAGACAGTGCACGATTAAAATTTTTATCCAGCTGATAACTAATAGCAGTAAATCCGATAGATAATTTCCGCCCATTGTACGAAATATTACTTCCCAGTATTGTTTGAACTATTGCATCTTTATCTGCAATTTCCCCGGCTGCAGAATGATAGCCAGTTTCCTGCAAAGACGATATTGCCGCTGTTTCACCATTTCCCAGAGTATCAGAAACATTTGCATCAATTTTTTTACGGGAGTAAAATAGGGTTGCCTCAATTGATTTAAATCCGACAGTTGCAGCAGCTCCCCGTAAAAAACGATTTTCATCCACTGAAGTATAAGGCCGAATACCGGCTGCCGATTTTTTACCGCTCATAATATCAGCACTTTTTCCAAATGCTAAACCGCTCCACGCTGTTAAACCCTGTCCGAAAGTTGCCTGGTAATCACCGATAGCAATCGCTTTAAAAAACCGGATATTCTTCAGAAAAAAGTGAGCGGAGTAAAAATCAAATCCATTCCGCTGCTTACCATTTAACAATTTTTCATACCAATCGTATTTATAATTTTGCTGGTTCTTAAATAATAATTCACCCTGATCCTTTTCTGCCGTTACACCCCAGCTTACATTGGTTCCATAGGTAAAACGGTAGCGTGCATACAATCTTTCAGGACTCCCGATATACCGCGAATTGGGGCTTTTTAAAATACCGGCACTATCAAGAAGTGAAAAGCCGGATTGTTTTTCCAACGTTTGTGCATAGCGCAGCATAACCACGTGTTGACCGCTTCGGAACATTTCGTCAATACTAAAATTAGCTGAATTGAAATTATCAGTAACCCTCACATACGGCAATATTTTTTTTATGGCCTGAAGATCAAAACCATTAATACCTTGTAATTCATAAATGGTAATCAGCTTACCATTTTTTTCAATGTGGCTAAGCAGGTAATTAATTTGAATATCATTCAAAAAAGTTAATTGCTGTAATTCTTCCTTGCTTGCACGATTAAGATTTATCGGATGCTCTTTATAGTAGGTTAAACCTTCCAGCAGGTTTGTGTAATCAGCATCCTCATTTTCGCTGCTTTCAGCAATGTATTCAAGCTGCTGCTGAATGTCACTATCATCTGCTTTTATTGGGATTGTATCCTGAGCAAAACATAAATCAGGAAGAAAAAATAAAATTATGGAGATAATCAGTGTATAAAAACACCTGGAATAGAGCGCATTTAAAGGGTTAATTGTTTTTTCAATCATACAATACAGGTATTGATTAAAATCGTAACAAATTATTTCTCCTCTTCCGTAATTTCCCCTTTGAATTAAGTTGTTTTGTTTTTCTGAAATAAATAAGTAAGTCCGAATTGTGGGCTAATCCCAAGTACCTGGTGGTAATTGGCAGAAACATCCACTTTAAAATTCTTAAGATTTAATCCGAAACCAAATGAACTTAATGTTGGATTTGTTCCGATCCCTGCCCGCAAATAAAATTCTTTAACAGCTTTGTATTCTATACCCGCCTTAAACCGGGCCTTTTTTGAAATATCCTTTTCAGTTTCAATAACAACAGTTACTTTATTTGAAAAATTATAATCAAGGCCTAATCGTAAAACAGTTGGAATTCGCTCATCGTTATAATCCGCAAGCTTAGCGCGGGTTGGGTTAAAAACATGAGCACCAATTGTTAATCCTTTAATGGGTTTTGACTGAATACCAACTTCCGCAGCCAATGCCCCTTTACTTCCGTAGCCTTCAGCTATTTTCGTGGATAAATAATCCATTGCAATACCTACAGAAAACTTATTACTGAAAGCTTTTGCAAAAGAAAGGCCGTATTTATTTTCGTTATACAATGCATAACCAAAATTAGAAACGGCTAATCCAAATGTACCACCTTTCACGGGCACAGCCACAGCTGCCCCCTTCAAACTTAATTCTTTTAATAAAAAACGATTTTCATAATATACTCCTGCTGAAACATCACGTACAAAACCCAAACCCGCCTGGTTTTGATGGGCACTCCAAACATCGCTCAGTGACACAGAGGCATCACTTAAGGCTGCAGAACGTGCGCCAACGGGAAAATTCTCATTCCCGCCATGCGCAAATAAAACAGTAGAAATTGCAAAAACAGATAAATATATTTTCTTCATATTCTGACAAAACATTTATCTTATTTATCCAATTATGTTAGATAAATTTAATTGGTTTTATAATCAAATTTAATCGCTGTAAGCTCCTGGTTGGCTTTTAATATCTTATTTTTTAAATTCTCCTTAAAATCAACAACTTTTTTCAAAAGTTCATCATCACCCGCAGCTAATATTTGTACAGCAAGTATTCCAGCATTTTGCCCGCCATCAAGCGCTACCGTTGCAACAGGAATACCCGGAGGCATTTGCAGAATAGATAAAACAGAATCCCAGCCATCAATTGAAATAGAAGAGCGGCATGGCACACCTATCACAGGAAGGGGAGTAAATGCTGCCACAACCCCTGGCAAATGAGCTGCCCCGCCTGCTCCGGCAATAATAACCCGAATACCTTTTGTATGGGCATTTTTTGCAAAATCAGCCACCTGCTCAGGTACACGATGGGCACTCAAAGCATTGATTTCAAAAGGAATTTTAAATTCATTCAATATTTTTGCAGCTTCCTGCATAATAGGCATATCTGATGTACTGCCCATAATAATACTCACTTTAGGGATCATTTTTTTTATGATTTATTTTAATTTATAAATTTCCGATAAGATTAGCTGAATTAGGCTCAAAAATAGTTTTTTTAAGAATCTAAATAAAATAAAATCAACGTTTTTTGTAGGTTTATTTTGCGTAATTTCGTTTCCCTAAAAAGCATATTTATGAACAATGTAGTAATACACGGGCATACGTTTAAAGTGAAGATAACTGCTGCTGAAATTCAAAAAGCAGTTACAGATGTTGCAAGACAGATCAATATTGATTTAAAAGATAAGAAACCCTTATTTTTAGCGGTATTGAATGGCTCCTTTATGTTTGCATCAGATTTGATGAAAAAAGTAAATGTAGAATGTGAAATCTCATTTATGAAATTAGCTTCTTACGAGGGTACTGCTTCAACAGGTAAAATCAAACAATTGATTGGTATCAATGAGGAAATAAAAGGCCGTACCGTTGTTATTATTGAGGATATTGTAGATACTGGCAATACCATCGAAAATATTTCTGCCCAGTTAAAAGAACAGGGAGCAGCTGAAATAAAAATTGCAACACTGCTGTTTAAGCCAGAAGCATATACTAAAACAATTCCTATAGAATATACAGCTATAGTAGTACCAAATGATTTCCTTGTAGGCTATGGACTTGATTATAATGGTCTTGGCCGGAATCTGGCGGATATTTACGTTCTGGATTATAAAGCAGATGAAAAAAAATAATTGTACTTCTTAGCTATTATTTTTCAAATAATTTCAGAACACAATTAAACTCTAAGAATTAAAAATTCAAAAAATGCTAAACATCATTTTATTTGGACCTCCGGGCGCTGGTAAAGGAACGCAGTCTGAAAAATTAATTGCAAAGTACCAATTAGTGCACCTTTCAACAGGAGATATTTTCCGCGGTAATATTAAAGGAGGAACGGAACTTGGTACACTTGCTAAAAGCTACATGGATAAAGGACAGTTGGTGCCGGATGAAGTAACAATACGCTTGCTTGAAAGTGAAGTTGACAAGCATCCTGATGCCAAAGGATTTATTTTTGATGGATTTCCGCGTACTATTCCACAGGCTGAAGCTTTGGACGTTTTTTTAGCAGGTAAAGGCCAATCCGTATCTGTAATACTTTCTTTGGAAGTGGAAGAAAACGAATTACGTCAGCGTTTAGCCGAAAGAGCTAAATCATCTGGAAGACCTGATGATGCCAATCCTGAAGTAATTCAAAAACGGATTGATGTGTATAAAAATGAAACATTCCCATTGAAAGACCATTTTACCAAACAAGGAAAATACAAAGGAGTAAATGGAATAGGAGAAATTGATCAAATTTTCAACTCTCTTTGTGCCAAAATTGATGAAATACAAAAAGTAATAATTAAATAGTTTTATCCGATTCAAGACTTATTAAAAAAATTCTGAATCCTCAACCCCAAAAGGGATCTTAATCTTAAAATCATCCATGTCAGATACCAATTTTGTTGATTACGTAAAAATTTGTTGCCGTTCAGGTAAAGGAGGAGCTGGTTCTGCGCATTTGCACCGTAGTAAATTAACGGCAAAAGGCGGCCCCGATGGTGGTGATGGCGGACGAGGCGGACATATAGTTGTACGGGGGAATAAACAATTCTGGACACTCATTCACTTAAAGTACCGTAAACACATTATTGCAAAAGATGGTGGAAGTGGCGGCAGTCAGCGTATGACCGGTGCTGAAGGTCCGGACGAAATATTAGAAGTACCGCTTGGTACTATTATTAGGGATGTTGAAACAGGTGAAATTGAAGGTGAGATCACGGAAGAAGGACAAGAAATAATTGTTGTACCCGGTGGAAGAGGCGGATTAGGTAATGATCATTTTAAATCTTCAACCAATCAAACACCCCGCTTTGCACAACCCGGAGAAGATGGACAGGATATTTGGAAAGTTTTAGAATTAAAATTATTAGCTGATGTAGGTTTGGTTGGTTTTCCCAATGCCGGCAAATCCACACTGTTATCAGTTGTTTCAGCCGCTAAACCTGAAATTGCAAATTATGCGTTTACTACCCTTGTACCTAACCTTGGAATTATCAAATACCGCGATTACCAATCATTTGTAATGGCTGATATTCCAGGAATTATTGAAGGTGCGAGTGAAGGTAAAGGCTTGGGGATCCGTTTCCTTCGCCATATTGAACGAAATTCAACTTTGTTGTTTTTAGTACCTGCCGACAGCAACGATATCATTAAAGAATATAAAATTCTATTACACGAACTTGACCTTTACAACCCAGAATTACTCCATAAAAAACGCATTTTAGCAATATCAAAATGTGATATGCTGGATGATGAATTACAAGCTGAACTTAAGAAAGACCTCAACAAACGTTTTAAGGAAAAGAAAACTGTTCCTGTTGTTTATTTTTCTTCTCAAACCGGAAAAGGATTGGTTGAATTAAAAGACGAACTGTGGAAACAATTGAATAGCCAAAAGAACAATAGCGGGTTTGATTATTAATTCAGTTTTAATAAATTCTAATTGGATCTCATAAGCACTATAAAAGACATCGATACTCAACTGTTTCTTTTGATAAACAGTAAACACAATGCTTTTTTTGATGTTGTAATGTATTGGGCAAGCCACAAACTATTCTGGATACCGTTCTATTTATTTCTCTTTTACCTGGCATACAAACAAGTAGGCAAAAAAATTTGGCTGGTAGCACTTGCGGCCATATTGCTTATTTTACTAAGCGACCAAATTTCAGTTCATGCATTTAAAAATGTTTTTCTGCGTTTACGCCCCTGCCATAATTTATTAATTCAGGCTAAAGTTCATTTACTAAATGGGCATTGCGGAGGCGCTTATGGTTTTGTTTCTTCACATGCCGCCAACACCTTTGCACTGGCAATGTTTTTAAGCCTCTTCTTTCGTGGACGAATCCGGTATTTCAGCTTGTTAATTTTTATCTGGGCTGCATTGGTGTCCTATAGCCGCATATACAGCGGAGTACATTATCCTGCTGATGTAACAGTTGGCGGAATCTTAGGAATGGGGATCGGTATTGTTGTTTATAAGCTATACTCTTTTGGCGAAAATAAAATTTCCCAATCATAAGGATATTCCTAATTGTACTTTTCGTTCTATACACCTCATCGTAATCCGCACAAAGCAAACATTGGCTGCATAGTCATTTTCGTAAAAAATAGCTTTATATTTGTCTGATATAATCATTGGTTTACTTTGGTTTTGAATAGTATTCCAAAATCTAAAAATAACATTCAATTAATACATGATTAATTTACTATTGGTATTTTTAGGCGGTGGTTTGGGAAGCATTACACGTTTCGGTATTTCAAACCTGGTGGTAGCAAATTTCAAAACAGTTTTCCCAATTGCAACGTTTCTTTCAAACGTTATCAGCTGCTTGATACTAGCCTTAACAATTGGCATGTTTAATGATAAACTAATCAGTAACCCAAATTTCCGAATGCTGATTTTAACCGGATTTTGCGGAGGATTTAGCACTTTCTCAACATTCAGTTATGAAACTGTTGAATTGATGCGCACAGGAAACATACTAATTGCAATTGCAAATATTTTAATCAGCGTTACCGTATGTATAAGCCTGATTTATTTTTTAACCAAACAAATATAAATTTAAATAAAATGAAAAAATTAATTCTTATTCTTTCTATTGCCGGACTTTCTTCCTTCTTAATCTCCTGGGGCTTTTTCGGACACGAGCACATTAACAAATCTGCTGTATTTGCGCTTCCTGCACCTCTTCAGCAATTTTTTTATAATCACGTAGACTTTATAACTCAGGAAGCAGATGTACCTGATTTAAGAAAGCATACATTAAATGACAGAGCCGAAGGTCCGCGCCATTTTGTAGATCTTGAAAATTTTGGTTCGATGGACAGCTTACCTCAAAATTTAGAAGAAGCAAAAAAGAAATACGATGAAAAATTTCTGATCCAAAATGGTATATTACCTTGGTATGTAGAGGAATTAATGGGCAAATTGACCAATGCCTTTAAAGAAAAAAAGAAAACCGAAATTCTTTTTATTGCTGCAGATTTAGGCCATTACCTGGGAGATGCGCACATGCCTTTTCATACCTCTGCAAATTATGACGGGCAGCTGACCAATCAGAAAGGCATCCACTCCTTATGGGAAGCGCGCTTACCTGAAATGTTTGGTAAAGACTATAACTACCATACCAGGGATGCCAAATACCTTGATAACGTTCATACAGCAATATGGGATATTATAAAATCGAGCCACAAGCTGCTGGATACCGCTTTGATCGCAGATCGTGAATTAAGAAAAAAATATGCGGAAAATAAAATTTTCAAAACCGATGCGAAAGGGGAAATCATAAAAGGAAAATACGGTGCGAAAGTTTTTACTGACGAGTATGCAAAAGAATTTCATGTCGCCTTGAAAGGCATGGTAGAAAGCCAATTACAAAAATCCATTTCTGCTGCTTCTGATTTTTGGTACACAGCATGGGTTAATGCAGGTAAACCCGACTTAAACGACCTTGACCCAGCCGAATTAACAAAACGCAACAAAAAATTATTAGAAGAAGATTTGAAGTTATGGAAGCAGGGCAAAGTGTTCGGTATAGCAAGCGAAAAGGAATTTTAATATTCCCCTGACAGGGTTTCAAACCCTGTTAGGGTGTACAAACCGCAACCACAAGAGATTTCAAGCCGTGCTTAATAATACGGTTCCTATTCTATTTTAGTTCGTGTAATTCGTGGCAAACAAAAAATTAATGATGAACAATCTAAAATATTCTCTGAGCCTGATCGCATGTATCTTCACACTTCAGCTCTTCGCTCAAACCTCAACGAAACAAAGTGCTTCAGCACCCTCACAACCAAAGCTCGTGGTGGGCATCGTAGTCGATCAGATGCGCTACGATTACATTTACCGCTTCTGGAATAAATTCGGTAATGATGGTTTTAAACGTTTGGTAAACGAAGGTTTTTTCTGCAGGAATACAAATTTCAATTATGTCCCTACGTATACTGCCCCTGGCCATGCCTCCATATACACAGGTACAACACCAGCAGTTCATGGCATTATTGCTAACGATTGGTACAATAGAACAACAGGTTACAATGTGTATTGTGCCGAAGATCAAAACTCAAATGGTGTTGGAACCGTTGCTAAAGAGGGTAAACGCTCACCGGTAAATATGCTTACAACAACAATCACCGATGAATTGCGTATTTCATCCAATATGAAATCAAAGGTAATTGGTATTGCCTTAAAGGACCGCAGTTCTATACTACCCGCAGGACATACCCCCAATGCCGCTTATTGGTTTGATGGCAGTAACGGCAGCTTTATTTCAAGCACCTATTATATGAATGAACTGCCTAATTGGGTAACAGAATTTAATAAAAAAGAATTACCGTTAAAATACCTCAGTCAGCCATGGAATACATTATTACCAATTGAACAATACACAGAAAGCCTGCCGGATGATAACAAATATGAATTTATAGCTCATGGTGAAACACGCCCGGTATTCCCACATAACCTGCCGGAGATAATGAAAAACAATGGCCTGGGACTAATCCGTAACACTCCATTCGGAAATTCGTTAACGAAAGATTTTGCAATTGAAGTAATTAAAAACGAAAACCTTGGGAAGTCAGCTGCAACAGATTTTTTAGCAATTTCATTTTCTTCCCCTGATTATATCGGCCATACCTATGGACCTAATTCAGTGGAACAGGAAGATGATTATTTACGCTTAGATAAAGATCTTGCAGAACTTCTTGCATTTATTGATTCTCAACTTGGTAAAAATAATACATTGGTATTTTTAACTGCTGATCATGCAGCACCTGAAGTTCCTGCCTATTTAATGGATTTGAAAATTCCTGCAGGCTACGTAAAAGAAAAAAAAATTGCTGATCTGGTAAAAACTTATTTATTTAAAACCTACGGTGATTCGCTGGTACTGTCCTTTTATAATCAGCAGATTTACTTAAACCAACAGGCAATAGAATCGAAAGGGCTTGCATTGCAGCAAGTGCAGGAAAAAGCAGCTGCCTATTTACAGGCAATGCCCGAGGCAGCTGAAGTACTAACAGCCTATACGCTCAACAACACTTCTTTTACAGAAGGGTCACAATACATGATGCAAAAAGGATTTAATACAAAACGTTCCGGTGATGTGTTAATTAATTACTTACCAGGCTGGATTGATTACGAAATGCAAGTGGGAACAGCGCATGGTTCACCATACAGCTACGACACGCATGTTCCTTTGATTTTTTATGGCTGGAATATCAAACAGGGAAGTTCCTCTGAACAAATTTATATCACCGACATTGCTCCTACCCTGGCAATGATGCTAAACATACAATTCCCAAGCGGTTGTACCGGAAAACCTATTTCTATTTTGGTGAAATAATTTGTCGCCTATGACAAAAGTTTCAAACCCTGTTAGAGATAAATTGCAATACGGTTTGTAATCAATTTTTAAATGGAAGTTTTTACATAACTAGCTCATCATTATACTCAGAAATAACTTGCCCAATAGATTTCAATCTTGATTGATCATTAAGTAATTCCATTTCTTTTAATTTATAAATGATTGAAGTCTTTGTTACATTAAATAGATATGACATTTTTTTAATTAACTCACTGAAGTCTTTAACATTATTGTACTGATCATCTAAGTATATCTTACCATGAGATTTATTTAAACTGTCCTGACAGCTATACAACCTGGCTAAAAAGGGGACTGAAGGCAGTACTAAAGAGGATGCAAAGTGATTGGCCTGCCATTCGATCCAATGCCTAGAATTTTTTAAATCATTTTTCCCTGTTCTAAAATTATATTCTGAATCCTCAAATGCATCGTACATGGCCTGCCCAATAGATAATTTTTGGTGTAATAAATAATGTCCAAACTCGTGGCCAATAATAAACAGCTCTCTACTAGTTCCTTTGATAGTAGAATTGATTCCAATAATATTATTTTTTATGTCACAAGAACCTAACAATCCTGATGTGCTATTGATATCAACAAATGAAATTCCATATCTGTTACCCAAATATTCAATGAGCTTCTTAGGGCTTAGGGTATGTACAGCGGAAGATATTTTAGGATCTATTTTTTGTAACTCTTCTTTTGTTATTTTTTCTATCTCAGCTTTCGATAATCTATCAATGTTATAACTTACTCTGGAAGCATCAACATTAGTTTTAAATATATCAATTATTTTTTTGTCAATTAAATTTTCTATAAGTTCAACACCTGTGTCAATCAACTCACGGGAAATCGTTTCTTTGATGAGAGGTAATTTATTTGTTTGGCTTGACCGATTACTTTTATGCAATATTATTTTATAATCATCGCTAGATTCCCCTTGAATAAACATCATTCCAACGGATTCTGCAATATTATAAGCAGCCTCTTGAAGTGGAGAATTTGAAATAAAAATCCCTTTAACATTGACACCACTTACTTGCTGTAATTTATTAATAAAATCTTCCACTTTATTTACGGGAACTCTAGTGGCAAAATCCTTACATTCAATAATATAAATGAGAACATATCGGGCCGCCCCTGGTGGCCAAACTTCAATGGTCAAGTCAAATTTTATATTTTTCTTTCTTTGAGGAGAATAGTATTCTTTTTTTGAAAATATTTGAAGACAAGGAGCTAAATGCCCAAGCTGGGCTTCCTCAATGACTTTTTTAATTATAGCAAGTGATTTTGACTCGAACTCGTCTCCAATTTTAGTTGTATTTAATTTATTTGTCAAATCTGTCTAATTTTTTTTAATTCCTTTTGTTGCTTAATAATCTCACATTGAAAACATTCTTTTAACGTCCTGTATTGTGTCCCAAAATAATACAATTGCAACTCCTAATTTATAATTGACAATCTATAACACCACCCTCTTCACCCTATCATTCTGCCTCAAAAACCCTTTCACCAAATCATCCGCATCAGGATAATAATTCGCTCGCTTTACAATACTTTTCAGCTCTTCTGCTGAACCTATCTGCTCTGTTGCATCAAAGTAGCCGTACCCGGCATAATGTCCATTCTCAATCAACACAACAGCTCTTTCTTCTGCTGTACGGCCTTTTTCAAGAATCACAAAATCAGGATGACTGAACAGATGATTTTTCAGAATCTCGTTTGCACGTTTATTATAACTATCCTGCTCTTCCTGTTCAGAACAAATACCATTGCACTTTTTAATCTGGTGATTGAAACAAACTGCTGAATCATCCGTTAATCCGCAATAGCGCAGACACAATGTATATTCATCTATCCACAGATCTAATTTTTCCCGTGCAGAAAAATACGTATTAAAAGCAGTTAGCGAATTTTCAGACTGTTCGTATTCCACAATTTTAAAACTAACAATCCCTTTCTCATCCTTAAACCAATCAATACTGTGCGTGAATGTATCCGCCTTGCGTTGCCGGTTATACTTGGGTTTATGCTTTTTAATCTCCTCTGCTTCCAGCAACAATGCAATCAACTCATTGCCGGTAGCAACAAAATCAACATTGTACAAATCATTTAGCATTTTTTTGCCTTTGTGCTCTTTGGTATTAAAATGACTCAGAGCTCTGCTGTAGGCATTTACACTTTTACCAATGTAAATAATATTCTGATCCTGATCTAAAAAGTAGTATACACCGCATTCTTCAGGCAGTTTATCGAGAATATATTTTTTGATCTTATCAATCCGCCTTACCATCAGTTCATCCACACCTTTATTTTTGTATTGCGGATGACTGCTCTTTACCTGCATCAGTATATCAAACAATTTAGCTGTGGCAACGGCATCCCCTTCTGCCCTATGCCGGGCTTCATTGCTGATTCCCAACGAATCACATAAATTACCTAAACTATATGATTTTTTTCCGGGGATCAGTTTACGGCTCAACCTTACTGTACATAAGGTATCCCGCTTGTATTTATAACCAAGGGAAGCAAACTCCTCTTTCACAAAGCCATAATCAAAGCCTACATTGTGAGCTATAAATATTTTATCCTCCGTAAGCTCAATAATCCTTTTGGCTACTTCATGAAACTTCGGAGCATTTACTACCATTTCATTGGTGATACCCGTGAAATTAGTAAAAAACGGACTAATGTAACATTCCGGGTTGATCAGTGTGGAGAACTTCTCCACTACCTGCAAACCATCATGTATCAGGATACAGATCTCAGTGATCCTCCCTTTACGGAATTCAAATTTACCTCCGCAGGTTTCTATGTCAATAATAGCAAACATGTATTATTTCCCCATTTCTACTCTATATGATTGCAAAAAGCGAATCATATTATCAATATTCAAATCCTGTGGTTTGGAATCGCCTATATTAAGGCTGCATACAAAGCTCCATAACTCTATTATTTCTTCCGTTGGCACGGAATAAGGCAGGTACGCAACATTATCCGAATGAAATTCAAATACAACTTTCCCTTTTTTACTTTTACGATACAAACGTTTGTACACCAAACCATCGTGTTTGGTAAGGATTACATACGTTTGGCCATCCTTAATATCATCCAGAGACTCTACATATCGCCCTACAGCAATAGAACCATCCTTTAACGGTGGCATCGAATCTCCTTTTATACCAAAAGCCCGGTGTTTACCCACAATTTTAAAAGGCAGATTCATATTCGGCAGCTCTTCAATAAATTCAGGGTCGGAATACCCTTTTAAATACCCTGCCGATGCCTTTACCGGCACCACCTCTATCAGGTCATTTCCATCCCGGTCAACTGTTATGGGAAACAAGGTGCGGTTTTTACCGATCTTCATCAATGACTCCGGATCTGTTTTCGACAAATCTCCACGTACCAGCGCATCAATGGATATCTGAAAATAACTCGATAAGCCGATTAATAATTCAATAGGAGGCTCATTACGACCTTCCTCGTATGCTCCTAAGCGTGAACGGTTAATACCTAATCCTTCCGCTAATTGTTCCTGAGATAACTTTTTTAAGTCTCTCAAAACCCTAATGTTTTTGGCTATTTTGCTCATTGCTATAATTTATAGCACGAATATACTACAATTTATAGTACATTTGCAACAGAAAATGAAATATTTTTTTCGGCTAACCACCAAAACGTATCCGTACCAGGGAGCCTTTTCGATAAAGAATAAACACAGCCATGGTTATTAAATAATTGGAATGCCCTGATATAGGATACGTTTTTTTATAAAAACACCGGAGATTGCCCGAATCTGTTATAAACACCGATTACATCACAGTTGACACGCACAACCGCAGGCGAGAGCCAGAGCCACTATCAATTTTAGATTCTAGATATAACGCATTAAAAGGATTGGAAAATTAACTACAGGATAATACCACTGCTCAGTTCCACGTAAAATGTACTGCCTTTATTCTCTTCAGTATTGAACCAAACTTTTCCTTTATGAAGATCTATTATTTTTTTGACAATATACAAACCCAATCTGGTATGTTTTTCTTCCTCAAACTGTCCCGAATTGGAATACCTGTTAAACAGATTATTTTGTAATGCAATCGGCACACCCACACCTGAATCGCTTACCGCAATAGTTGCTTTTCCTCCGCTATCAGATAGTTCAATCTTTATTTGACCTCCCTTTTCGGTAAACTTAAGTGCATTTGAAAACAGGTTATCCAAAACCCTGATAAATTTGGAACAATCCAACTCAAAAAAGAACTGCTGGACAGGAAGTATTATTTGAAAATCAATCTGTTTCTTATCCGCCTGAAGTTCATAAAGCTTTGCCTGCTGATCGATGAGTTGATTAAGAGAATATACTTCCCGCTCCATTTCATTAAACGAATCCAAAATACAACAAGTCAGCAGATCTTTGGTAATGAGGTATCCATGATTGCATACAGAATCAATTCCTCTGATAAGCCGCTCTATTTCCATATCATTGGAGCCCTCTAGCTTATCTTGCAATAATTTATTCAAACAATCAAACTTGGTGATTATCTCTTTCAGATCATGTGCAACATGCTCAACGATCAAATGTTCTGCTTTGATTTCATCAGTGATTATACATTGTGCAGCTTTCATGGTTAGAAAAAATTAGTAGATAATAATTGTTTGTAAGAATTTAGGTCGCAACAAAGTAAACAAATAATTTACTTAAAAACAACTTAAATATTACTTTAAGTAAACAATATTTATACATAATTAATTCATAAATGCCTTTTAGTACACCAATTTTGTACCCATGAAGATACACATTGGGGAAAAAATAAAAGTACAGGCTAAAACGCTGCGAATTGGCACCACGGAATTGGCGAAATCCATTAATACGTCAAAACAAAACATTTATGGTATTTTTAAAAGAGAATCTATAGATACTGCTTTACTTCAGAAATTCAGCAAAGTCCTTAATTACGATTTTTTTACTTTTTTTATCAATCACAAGTTGCCTCCTAATAACGAAAAAGGTAAAGCTTACACCACTACAGAGAATGACGCTGAATATAATCTGCTTAAAAACCAATTAATGGATCTGAAAGAAAAATATGAATTGGTAAAAAAAGTAAACGGCCTGCTGGAAGAAAAAAAGAAAAAGAAATAATTATTTTTTCATTAACTCTTCTTGCTTAGCCTGAAGAGTTTCCCAATTATTCATTTCAATCTCCAACAGCTTCTTCATCTGCTCATATTTAGCAAATTCAGCTTTATCATTAATAACCGTCTGATACTGGGCAGGATCAGAAAGCTTATCATCAAACAGCTTTATTCCAGCCTCTAACCGGCTTATTTCGGTTTCAATTTTTGAAACCTGATTTTTAACTTGTTTCAGCTCTTTTTCACGTTCATCATTTACAGCAACAACCTTCGGCTTTTCAACTTTAGCCTCCTCCTTCGCCTTTACAAACGGACTTTTAATATTCATTTCATTTAAGCGATCCATTTTCAGTTTACGCATAAACTCAGTGATACCGCCTAAATGCTCCTTCACCTGGCCATTGCGGAACTCATACATTTTCTCTGTAAGATCCGTTAAAAAATCCCTATCGTGAGAAACAATAATAGCAGTTCCTTCATAAGCAAGCAAAGCACGTTTTAATACTTCTTTACTGCGAATGTCCAAGTGATTGGTCGGCTCATCCAGGATAAGCAAATTATACGGCTCAAGCAATAGTTTACACAAGGCTAAACGCCCGCGCTCTCCACCACTCAAAACTCTTACTTTTTTATCAATATCCTCACCACCAAATAAAAACGATCCTAATAGAGATCTAACATTTTTACGAACCTCTCCCACAGCTAACTCATCAATAGTTTCAAAAACAGTTTTGTTCTGATCCAATTTCTCTGCCTGATCCTGAGCAAAATAACCCATCTTTACATTATGCCCTATCTGAATTGTTCCTTCATAATCGGTTTGCTTGGCAATCATTTTCATGATCGTACTCTTCCCTTCACCATTTCTACCAACCAATGCAATCTTTTCACCTTTGGTTAAAATAAAGCTTACATCTTTAAAAATACGTTTAGGACCATACACCTTTCCTGCGTGATCAACCGTTAGCACAATCTTTCCGCAAAGTGCAGGAGGCGGAAAACGGAAATTCATAGTGGCAGTATCACTATCCTCCACTTCCACTATTTCCATTCTATCCAGCTTTTTAATTAACGACTGTGCGAAAGCTGCTTTACTAGCCTTAGCGCGGTATTTATTAATTAACGCTTCCGTTTGATCAATTACTTTTTGTTGATTTTTCGCTACCGATTCCTGTTGCTCTTTACGCTCCTGGCGCAAAACAAGGTAACGTGAATAATTTGTTTTATAATCGTAAATTTTCTGATTAGATATTTCAATCGTACGCGAAGTCACCGTATCTAAAAATTGTTTATCGTGACTGATCAGCATTACCGAACCGGCATACAGATCTATTGTTTCTTCAAGCCATTGAATCGATTCAATATCCAAGTGATTTGTTGGCTCATCCAATAAAAGGATGTCTGGTTTTTGCAAAAGAATCTTTCCAAGTTCAATACGCATACGCCATCCCCCGCTAAACTCAGATGTTTGACGGACAAAATCAGAACGATCAAAACCTAAACCTTTTAATACTTTTTCTATCTCTTCTTCCCTGCTGCCTGCTCCAATATAATCCAAACGTGTATTAATATCGGTAAGCTCAGTGATTAGGTTCATGTACGCGTCACTCTCATAGTCCGTCCGTTCGGTCAGTTCGTTATTGATAACTTCTAAACGATCTTCCAAACGTTGAATTTCTTCGAAAGCAGTTGCAGCCTCTTCATACACAGTACGTCCATGTTGATGGATCATATCCTGTGGTAAATACCCTATCTTATAATCATTTGGTTTGGAGATCTCACCCTTTGTAGGGTTTTGAAGCCCTGCCAATAATTTAAGCATAGTTGATTTTCCTGCACCATTCTTCCCTGCAAGGCCTATCCTGTCTTTCGGGTTAACCAAAAAACTCACATTGTCAAATAAATCGTACCCACCAAAAGATACCGTAACTGAATTAACTGAAATCATCTGTCTTTAAAAAAAATTATTTTGCAAAGGTAGTTATTTTTTAGGCTTGAAAAATCGGAACCTTCTGTTTATCGTAGATATTACTAAGAAAACAATCCGATATACGGATAGATTATAAATCCGCTCTCTTTTTTAATTTAATAACACCTCAGTTATCCTGACAGTAATAAAATAGCAAACACTTATTTATATACTAATATCAGGTTAATAATGCCACAGATCATGCTCAAAGTTAAAAACATCTTCTTTCACGCGTTCTGATTCCAACAAAGCATTTACCCCCATGGTGTAATCACCAATGTATCTATCATACACATTACTTTCTTTAACTATATAACTAGAAAACATGCGCTTCATGAAAATATCATCCAGACTCCTTCTCTCTGCATCATTATGCCTCATATACACATCGCTATTGGCTAATACTGGCCGTATTTCCGGAAAATAAACCCAAAACAAAGGCTTGTCCCCACCAGCATCCTCGCCACTTTCTGTTTTTTTAGCCGTTAAAACCAAAATCCCTATAATGCGTACCTCCATCACAGAGCGTTGTTTATCAAAAAACCAGTCTTCCTTTATCCAATATTTAGTGATGTCTTCCGAAGTAATTTCTTTTTTTACTGGTGCCGGAATCATATTACCCGGATTAACCGGATCTTCTGTTGTTGCTGAAGAATCCCAATTAATTAACAGGGCTTCTAATTCACTTTTCGTTAATTTAATTGTAAACTCATCATTCGTAGGGCTATAACAAGACACTGTTGTGTCCTGAAGCGCACCATCCTTAAGTACATCAAACAAACTTTTTCTATCTGCAATGGGAGTGGATGGATAATACAAAGGGTGATTAAATTTCTCTTTAAGGTTAATTACACGCCATATGCGCTTACTCCACATAACATCTGCATCACGCACATAGGGATATGGAACAGGTATTTTATCCGCATTTTTTTGAGGCTGTGCTCCAGGCCGTATCACCTTAGGCGTTTGTGCATAAGCAATAAAAGATAAACCGGCAATAACTATAATTACTAAAATAGATTTCCATTGTTTCATGTCCGCTAAGTTTTTATTAATAATTAATAATCCTTAATCCACGTTTACTGATGATTAAAACGGTAGCCGGGCTATTTTATTACAAAATACTTTTGGAAGAAATTTACAACACTTGGTGCGGAGTATGATGAAGCTCATACAGGTGAATTCAAAAGGAAAAATATCGGAAGTGCTGATTAGCTTTTAGCAATCTCCTGTATGCGGTCAGATAGAATAATGCTTTGGTTATTGGATGAAGACTCTTCACGCTTCGATAGGCGTATCATAGCTTTCGCGACTGAGGAGGCTTCTATTGCTTTATAAATTTTCAATTTCCCGATAAACAGAAAAGAAAATGTTTTCATAATAACCTTACCAATTAGTTCTGCAATACGAAACTCTTTCCTCGAGCCCAGAAGCATAGACGGACGCAGAATAATTAATGATTTAAATTGTAGCTGCTTTAAAGCATCCTCTATATCACCTTTTACTTTTAAGTAAAAATTGGAAGCCCCTTTATCTGCCCCTATTGAAGACACCAACAGAAATTTATCAACCCCATTTTGCTTTGCTATCATTCCAAACTCTAAAGGATAGGTATAATCTACTTTTATGAATGCTTCCTTAGAGCCAGCAACTTTTATAGTAGTACCCATACAGCAAAATACTACATCACCACTAATTAAACTGCTATTATCAGCAAGTGAATCAAAATTTACAACATGTTGTTCCAGCTTAGGGTGTACAATCGATAAAGGTTTCCGGACATACACCCTCACTTTATTGAAATAAAATTCAGAATCAACATCATTATCCTCTAGAAGTTGTTTTAACACTTCATTTCCAACTAGGCCCGAAGCTCCCAATAACAATGCTGTTTTCGACATACTTATTTCCCTTTTGCCCGTTTAACCAAAGAGGCTATTGCCTCTGGGATTGAAGTATTCAGCTTACTTCTATCCAATGCTCTTGAATTATCAGCATCTTCATCAACTGTAAATGAAAATACAAATGCCGAATCAGGGTGGTTCCATGCTCCTAATTGTCCAAAACGAATATCATTAAAATAAACAGTACTATCCTTACGTGAAGCTGTATAATACCCTTTGGAAAATTGTTTTAGCTTTTGAACAGATTCATTATTTGCATAAGGCAGAAGCAATGAATCATTTTTATTTACATGGAAGTAATCAATCTCATCTGTTTTATCAAACACTGAATAGTACCCGAACCAATAACCTGTCTCATCAGGTGCATACGCCATCCATAAAAAATTGTTCAATGGGGTGGGAGTTGTTACAAGTTCATTTGTTTGTATATTTTTTTCACTTAACCCTTCATGCATTTTATCGTGCACATGCCACTTATTAACCATTGTAAATACAAGGTATAGTGTACTAATCACCAAGCCTATTTTATTCCATTTAACGCGTTTAGGCGAACCATTTTTTGCAATTAATGCGATTAACACACATATTAAAAAAGGTAGTGTATAAAAAGGATCTGCCACAAAAATGGTATTAAAAGCAACACGATAACTGCTGAAGGGTTCAAACCACCCTGTTCCGTATGCCGTAAGGGAATCTAACAATATATGAGTCAGCATGCCTAAAAAGAATAACCCCGCCCATTGTTTCCATGTAACATCATATTTTTTGTACCATTTGCTGAATATCCAACCAAGCAACGGAGATAATAAAATGATAAAAAGAAAAGAATGTGTAATACCTCTATGCACTAACAATTGTTGCGCATCTGTAAAACAAGGAGAAGCAAACACATCAAAATCAGGAATGGTATCTGCAAAAGCCCCCCATAACATGGCTTGCCTTCCTATCTTTTTTCCCAGTACCGCTTCACCAATAGCTGCACCTAATACCAAATGTGTTAATGAATCCATGTGTTGATTTTATACAAATATATTATTCCCCGTAAAATTAGTCCAAAATTATACCACAGAAGGTATTAGTATAACATATTATGTCAATTAAAAAACAGTATCGCCTTTTCTCCGAATACCAACAATAAAAAAACCTCTGAAAATTCAGAGGTTTCTTTACGTTTCTTTTTAATTTAGAAATGCCACAAATCGTGTTCAAATTTAAATATTTCGTCTTTCACTCGTTCCGCTTCAAATAAAGCGTTTATACCAGTGGTGTATTCCCCGATTGATCTATCGTACACATTGCTTTCTTTAATAACAAAGCTGGAAAACATACGTTTCCAAAAAATATCTTCTAAACTTCTTCTTTCAGCATCATTATGACGCATGTAAACATCCTGATTAGCTAAGATAGGGCGAATTTGAGGAAAATACACCCAAAATAATGGTTTATCACCACCTGCATCTTCACCAGTTTCTGTTTTCTTTGCTACTACAGCCATTAATCCGATTATACGAACATCCAACACAGAACGCTGTTTATCATAAAACCAATCCTCTTTAATCCAATATTTAGTAATATCTTCAGCAGTCGTTTCCTTTTTTACAGGAGCGGAAATCATATTTCCAGGGTTATTAGGATCTTCTGTAGTTGCCGAAGAGTCCCAGCTAACGAGCATACTTTCAATTTCACTTTTAGTAAATTCAATCCGGAATTCATCGTCAATTGTATTGAAGGCGGTAATTGTACCTTCTTTAATTATCCCGTCTTTAAGAACTTCAAAAAGACTTTTCCTATCAGCGATTGGAGTAGTTGGGTAATACAACGGATGATTAATCTTTTCTTTTAAGTTAATTACACGCCATACACGTTTACTCCACATCACATCCGCTTCACGCAGCGAAGTATATGGTATCGCCCTTCTGGTATGAGTATTTTCTTTCACATACACGCCATCTAAACGAGTAGGTGGTTTTAATACTTCAGCACCCTGAGCGCTTACAGATTGTGTAAGCATTAGATTAGTAACGATTAACATTACTAAAACAAGTCCTATTTTTTTCATATCTTTTTTATTTAATTGTAATTAAACAGAATTAAATCACTGCAATAAAAATGTCAATAAAATATTTAATCATAGAAAAAGTGCCACTTTACAGTGTACAAAAACTCCTAATTATTTTATTTTAATATTACAACCAACAATCTTTCTGTCTCCATCAGGAGCCTGAACGTGTACATTCTCAATTAATATTTTCGAGCCTTTTTTTGCTTTCGCAAGAAGTCCTTTTATCTCTGGAGTTATTCCAGGTCCTTTTGCCACCGCTTCCTGGAAAAGACCATTAATATTCATTGAAACAGTCCATTGAGTAACAGGGAACTTCAAGTCAAATACGAAATCAGATAAATCAGCAATACATCCACCTGCAGCAAGCAACACCCCTTTTTCAACTGCTCCATCACCAGTCACTCCCGCGAATTTAGCTATTGGACTAGGTACTGATTTGATACGAAACTTTTGTCCGGCCCCCATTGATTTGGTCACTCCGGTTTTTGCATTTTTGATAGCAACGTTAACAGTACATTCAGTTCCGCCACGTACAGTCACCTCATAATGTCCTTGTCCTTTGTTTGAAATACTTCCATCGCCAGTAAGAGTTGCAACAACATCAGTTGGAGCCGCACCGGCAACAGAAATGTCCACAGGGTTAGCTACTGCCTTATAAAACACATTCATTTTGGTAGGCGATACTGCAAAAGAAGGTTTTGCAACCATATAACTTTGCTCAAAAGTGTATCCTTTAATACTTCCATCAGGTGCTTTTACATTAACAATACCACTCCAGGTTTGTAAACCTTCGGAACCTGGTCTAACAGTATACCTACCTAACCCTGCCTCAACCGGAACAATTTGAGGTGTTCCTTTTATTGTTTTTGTTACTGTATCCACATCACCAACTAAAATCTCAGGATTTGTAGTTGAACTGTATGCAGCAACAAATATATCAGCAGTATATTCTTCCCCTAAAACAATATAACTTGTTGGTGCAACTACTTTAGCCGTTACAATATCAAATTTAAAATCTCCAGCATCAATTGCTCTTAGCAACAAAGTAACAATATCACTTTCTGCATTTTTCACTTCATTTTTTACTCCTGCTAAAAGACACATAGTGGCAGCTACGGTAGTATGGTCAAAGTTGGAAATCTCCCAAGGTACTGTTTTTTCAGCATGATGATCGAAAACGTCCTCTGTATGTAAAGCAATTTTAAACCCTGCTTTTTCCTTTTCAGGAACATTATCAAGTACTAGTTTTCTGAATTCTTCAATTTTCTTTTTGATTTCAACCCCTTTTCCTGTTGGATTAGAAGGTTCAGGCCCAATTAAAAAATTAGTTGGAATATCATAGTTATCATTTGCAGTACCATTATGCAGCTTGAAAGTATCAGCAATTTCTTTAGTAAGTTCCGGCTGAGCCAGCATATACAACTCAGATTTTGTCTCATCAATAAACTTACACAATTTTGCCGCCTCTTCTTTAATTAAGAACGCTTTGTCTCTCCAAGGCTTTGTTTTCTTTGGATTCTCAGCCATTCCTTTTTCAAATTTGGCATACAAAACTTCATTTTTTTGATCAAAATTCTCGTTTGTATTATTTAAGCCGTGCTCAACGGTTATAAAAGCAAGAAGAACATCTTTTGATATATTCATCGCTAACAAGGCTGTTAACACAAGATACATCATCCCAATCATCTTCTGCCTGCCGGTTTCTTTTCCTCCTGACATAGTATATTATTCCTTTTTTATTTAAATTGTTAATCTTTTATCAATCTTACTATAATCCCAGGAGTGTTTCCATTTTATTAAATGGGCCAATCTCAAAGAACATTGAAAAACTATTTTCTCATTGCATTAAGCATATTACCATATACAGTATTCAACGATTCTAGATTAGTTGAAAGCTGAGCAATTTGCTCTTTGTATTTTTTTGTATCATCAACCGAATCACTAAGATTTTTCAATAAATCTTCTAATCCATCATGAAAATGAGTGGTTGCTTTAATGTGATTAGTTGAACTTTGCAATTGTAGCTCATAAGAAGCATTTAATGCAGATAAGTTTTTAGATACTTTTAAAAGCTCATCACTGTATTGGCTTTGAGAATCCTGGTTAGCATTTGCTAATGATTCAATAGCCTGAGTAGCTTTCCCGTATGATTGAGATAATTTTTCAGTCGAAGAATCAATAATTCCTTTAGCGCTGTCATATGCTCCTGCAAGCTCATCAATTTTATCTTTCGCTTTGTCATAAGACCCAGTAAGACTTCCTACAGATTGCGTTGCAGATTTCATTGTTGTAGCAAATTCATCAGAAGCAGCACTTGCATCAGTAATATTGTTCAATTTAGCAGTTTGATCACCTAAGTGTCTTAAGTTTTCACCTAAACTTGCGATAAGTTCCGGCTCAATCTTAGCCTCTTCCAGCATGTTATCAAGCTGTTCAGTCAAGGAACCTTTTTCTTTATCTTCTTCAATAAGATTATCAGCAATTGCATGACTGTCATGCCCATGCATACCAGCTAATTCTGGGTAAACTAAAGACCAATCAACCTCCTCGTGTGGCGGTTCAAAAGCGGAAAAGAAGAAGATAACAGCCTCAACGGAAAGACCGCAAACAAGCATCGGACCAGCACCTGGCCAGTGTTGGATCTTAAACATCGCACCCACGATAACAACTGCCGCACCCAAACCGTACAATTTTGCCATGAAATTTTTCCACCCTTTACTACCAATAATGCCTGCCATAATTTTGAATTTTTAACGTTAATAATTATTATTTTTTTTCGATTACTTTTTTACTTTTTTGAACTATTAAATATCATCGCCTTTAGCACGTCCCAGATAAGTTTGTACACAACGGAAACCGATGTAACATTTTGCTGTATCCTGATATTCGTAAGTTCTTGTACTTGTTTGCAAATAATATCCTATATCTTTCCAAGATCCACCTCTGATTACTTTACGTTTTAACACATTAGCTTCATTATCCTGAGCTTCATAAACGTAATCAGGATTTAAATCGTGAGAAAAATCGTAAGAAGATTCATCGAACGCATTGCTGGTCCACTCTGCAGCATTACCGGCCATACAATATAAACCATAATCATTAGGGTTATATGAAACTACTTTTACAGTATGGAAACCACCATCATCAATATAACTACCACGCATTGGTTTAAAGTTACCTAAGAAACATCCCAACGCATTTCTGATATACGTTCCCCCCCAAGGGTATGGACTTAAAGCATTTCCGCCACGTGCAGCATATTCCCACTCAGATTCGGTTGGTAAACGGAAATCATTTACATATGGCTGGCCATTATATAATAACCAGCTGTTAAATAATTGAGTTCTCCATACGCAAAATGCACGGGCCTGCTTCCAGGTAACGCCTACCACAGGGTAGTCATCATAAGCCGGATGCCAAAAATACATATTGGTCATTGGCTCATTAAACGCATACGTAAAATCATGTATCCAAGCTAATGTATCAGGGTAAACGTTTATTACATCCTTAACAATAAAAACACTTCTGTCTTTATCATTTCTTTCACGTACACTGTATTTTCCAGAACCATCAGATGTTTCATCCTTAACATCATATTGACCTAATGTTTTATCAGCACCTACACTAGTTGACTGATAACCATTTAAATAATCTTCATTTGTTACCGGATCAGGTGATTTTTTTGGCTTAAAACGATTCGCTTTAACTGCAGCTAATCTTAAATTAATCCAGTAATATTCAAAATTTAATTTACGGGTATCAATTTCTCTTCTTCTGTAGAAACGCTCTTCAGGTGGAAGGTACATCGCCTCCAAAACTTCTCTTACTTCCTGTTCATCGTATGCAATTTTTTCATCCCAGTTTACCAATGGTGGTTCAAAAGGCTGATCGAAGGCATCTGTTTCAACACCATGTTCAGCAACACCGCTTTCAAATAATACACGGTGAGCAATTGAATCTTTTACCCAATATACAAACTGACGGTACTCGTTATTTGAAATTTCTGTCTGATCAATATAAAAAGCCTGAACAGAAACTGTTTTTGATTTTGTAGTATGAGCATAGGGAGCATCTTCATCACTTGGCCCCATATTATAGCTGCCCATTGGAATGTGCAACATACCAAAAGGATCTACATCGAACCACTCGGGCCTTGACTGAGCACCGATTAATTCTCCGTTACCGGTGTTTTTACAGCCGCTAGCAGCTACAACAACTATTGAACCTAACAAGATGAATTTTTTCATGTTTGTTGTTTTTATATTAAACACTCCCCCCCTGGCTAACTTTCAAAAATGATCATTAAAGGAAATAAATGCGTTTTAAAGAGTATTCAACGAAATAAATTATTAAATGTTACAAAAATATTTTTTTCTTACAAGAACCTAACGTTCATATGGCTTGTAGGTTTGGATTCTCCTTTTATTTTATAGCAGAAACCTAACATAATTTCATGTGAACCACTACTATGATTTTTTATGGTTGATGTTGTGATGTCATACGAATAACCAAATTTTGCTGTAAGTTTTGGTGTAAAGCTTTTTTCTAATCCGATAATACCAACCATTGCATCACTTAAGCGGTAAGAAAAACCTCCAAAAATCATTTTATTCCACTTAGCTATTAAATTCAAATCCAGCTGTGTTGCAGAAGCATCTGATTTTGTAAGCACTGATGGTGTTAAGTCAAACTGGTTACCCAATTGAAACGTATATCCTGCCATTACATAATAGTGGCGGGCCACTTTGTAGTTAAAATCATATCCTGCCCCTGTTTTCGACAATTGCTGTTGTGGCAAATGCATGGAGGATATACCAACATAAAGTCTGTTTGTAGTATAATACAAGCCTAAGCCCACATCATACGTTGTTGCAGCAGTACCAGACCAAGGTATCGCCATATCAGTTCCCGGTGAAGCTGAAGTATTACCACTCGGATCTATAAAATTTCCTGAAAGTGACTTTTGAATCATTCCTGCATCTAAACCAATCCCTAAAGAACCTGGCCCAAGCGGCAAATGAAATGAATATGCCAATTTAGCTTTCAAAGTTCTGTCAAATCCTAACTGATCCTGATCAATTGTTAAGCCAACGCCACCAAAAAGAACTTCACCAAAATCAACGCTCAACAGGCCTGTTTTAGGAGCTCCTGGAAAACTTGTCCACTGCTGACGATAAAGCAAAGTACCGCAAAGTGCTTTATTCATGCCTGCATAGGCTGGATTGACAGCCAATCTGTTAAACATGTTCATACTGAACTGCGCATCCTGCTGGGCATATGACGCTAATCCAGTAATCAATAATACAATAGAAGTAATTCTTTTTTTCATATACTTTGCTTGTTAAAAATTAACAATTCTCTTCACTTTTCACCTAGGTTGAGGTCGCTAAATTAAATATTATGTTTATAAAAACAAATTTTTTGAGCATTTTATTGTTCATAACCGAAAATAAATCAAAAATCGGACACCGGTCAAGTCGATAAAATAATAAATTCATTTTTAAACTACTAAAATCATAGGCCAGCTTATTGAGCTGAAAAAATATTTGTTCCTTAAATTTTTTTGAAGATCTGCTATTGAGCAACATCACCCCAATTTCTGATAGGTTTGCCACCATCTATCGGGCATTTCATCCTGACAAGCTACTTCGTAATCGCTGTAGGAACAGGGAACCATGTGGTGCCGTTCATATTTTATCTGATGGTTTGTGGGATATGGCACATCCATCCACCAGCGATCGCTTTTATTACTTTTATAAAAAACGATTTCGTGGTTGTGATCTTTAATGGATACGCGGTATTTGGTATATTCTGATTTATCAATTATTGGGTAATCCTGTTTACGGTTATAGTAGCCATCAATAAAATACCAGACCATTTGTGCAACAAGATGCGCAGTTTGTTTATTTGTGTCAAAAGCCGGGTTTACTTCATAAAACCCAATGGATGACAGCTTATCACTTAATCCGGCATAGCGCGCAATTTGACAAGCTTCTTCACCATGGAAACCATTTGGTGAAGCATTACCGTTACCGGGAGCATCACTCTGTCTGACAGCAGAAATATCAAAACTTACTACGTCTGCATTTCTTACAATGGGCTCTACTTCTGCTATGTTTGCTCTTACATGACCCAGGCGGTGTGAATCGAAATACAGCTTATCCATCAGTTCAATGGAATTTTGTTCTACAAAATATGTTTGATATCCTACATTACTGTAATTGAAAAGGATATTCGGCTTGTGCAAAATTATTTTGCTCAAATAACTTTGTGAATTAAGCTCCTTTTCCCCATCACCAATGTCAAAACAGGAATCTATTGAAACAATATTTATTGTTTGCTCCAGCTTGGTGTAAGCCAGATAATTGCTGTAGGTTAAATCCTGCCCACCGCCTAATATAACGGGAACAATATTTTTTTTAAGCAATTGAGAAAGGACATCTGTAAGCGCGAAATAGGTATCATCAATGGTATTCCCCTTTTTAATATTACCTAAATCAACAATTTTAGCAGCGTAATTTCCTTTATACAGTTTATAAAAATTTTCACGAACATAATCAGCGGCAAGGCCACATCCTTCGTTATTTAAGGATTTCCGGTCCTCTTCTACACCAATAATCGCGAGGTGAATATTTTCTAAATCGGGAAAACCAGCTGACTCTGTATATGTTTTTACACACTTTGCATACGAAGAATCTGTATACTGATTTACTCCGTTAAATTTAGTAATATCAATTGGTGCGAAGTATTCCTGCATAAATTACGATAGTATAATGTTACGAATTTACTGAAGTGTTTTTTGTTGCTTTTAGTTATAACGTAGTGTTTAACAAAAGATACATTGTAGTTTTAAAATTTATTGAAAAGCTTTCAAAAAGCGCTAATTTGTTTATCGACACACTCGAAGAGACAATGTATGTAAGTCAATCCGAGTGTGTGAAAAAATTATTTTTTCTTAACAGTTTTTTTAGCTGCCACTTTTTTAGCGGTCACTTTTTTTACGGCTGTTTTCTTTACGGCAGTTTTCTTTACAGCCGTTTTAGCAACCTTTTTTGGTGCTGCCTGCTTAAATGGCTTTTTCACCGCTTCTTTTTTTCTGAAACGATTTGCTTTACTTGCATTTTTAGGATCTGCTGCAATTGCCAGGCAATCCTCTAATGATAAAGTTAAAGGATCAACGCCTTTTGGTAACTTAAAATTATTTTTATCGATAACAAGGTATGGTCCCCATCGTCCGTTTAACAATTGAACCGCAGGATTTTCAGGAAAAGATTTAATGTATTTATCAATTTCTGCCTGACGTTTTGCTAAAATCAATTCAATAGATCTATCCGTGGAAATTGTCATTGGATCATCTTCCTTTTTCAAGGAAATGAAAAGACTATTGTGACGGATGTAAGGGCCGAATCGACCAATAGCAACCACCATCTCTTTGTCTTCAAACTCTCCTACAGTTCTGGGAAGTTTAAACAAATCCATTGCTTCTTCAAAAGTGATGGTATCGATACGTTGATCTTTGCGCAAACCGGCAAACTTCGGTTTGTTATTTTCGTCATTGCCTTCGCCAAGCTGTGCCATAGGACCAAAGCGCCCAATACGCACATATACATTTTTACCGGTAACCGGGTCTATTCCTAATAAACGCTCTCCTGAAGCACGTTCTGAGTTTTCAGAAGTATCCACTACATTTTTATGAAAAGGAGTGTAGAACGCAGCAAGCATCTTGGTCCAGGATATTTTCCCTTCAGCAATCTCATCAAATTCTTCTTCCACTTTTGCTGTGAAATTAAAATCCATGATTTGAGGGAACTGTGCCAATAGAAAGTCATTCACAACCATTCCGATATCGGTAGGAAACAATTTTGATTTTTCAGCCCCGGTGCCTTCTGTTTTTATTTCTTCGGAGATTTTACCTTCTTTTAAAACAGCAACATTAAAATTACGCTGAACCCCTTCCCTATCTTCTTTCACAACATATTCACGTTTTTGGATTGTTGAAATTGTTGGAGCATATGTTGACGGACGGCCGATTCCTAGTTCTTCTAACTTTTTAACTAAACTTGCTTCGGTATATCGTGCCGAGTGATGCGTAAAACGCTCAGTAGCATTGATTTCGTTTACTTTCAGCTTTTCTCCAACTTTCATTGGCGGCAACATTCCTTCCTGATTTTCTTCATCCTCATCATCTGTGCCTTCCATGTATATTTTAAGGAAACCATCAAATTTCAACACTTCTCCCTGCGCAACAAATTTTTCTACAGCACCGGAAACAGTAATAACAGCTGTTGTTTTTTCTAACTCGGCATCACTCATTTGGGAAGCGATGGTACGTTTCCAGATCAATTCATACAAGCGCTTATCGGCCGAATCTCCTACGATGGTTGATTTATCGATATACGTAGGACGGATGGCCTCGTGAGCCTCCTGTGCACCTTTCGATTTGGTTTTATATTGGCGTACATTCAAATATTTTGCTCCATAGTTTCCTGTAATCGCTTCCTTTGCCTGATTAATAGCGGTATCGGAAAGATTCACGGAATCCGTTCTCATGTAGGTGATATTACCACTTTCATACAAACGCTGTGCTACAACCATGGTTTGAGCAACCGAGAAGCCTAATTTACGACTTGCTTCCTGCTGTAATGTGGATGTAGTAAATGGTGCAGAAGGTGATTTTTTTGAAGGCTTTGTTTCAACACTATCAATAATAAAATCAGCGTTTGAACATTTTTGTAAAAAAGCACGGGCCTCATCAAGCGTTTTAAATTTTGTTCCCAATTCCGCTTTAACCAAAGCGTTGCCTGATACAAAATTCGCAGTAACTTTATAGGATGATGTACTTTTAAAATTCATTACATCACGCTCACGTTCTACAATCAGACGTACTGCTACAGACTGTACACGTCCAGCAGACAAGGATGGACGAATTTTTTTCCATAAAACCGGAGAAAGCTCAAAACCTACCAAACGATCTAATATTCTGCGGGCCTGTTGAGCATCTACCAAATGCTTATCAATATTGCGCGGATTTGCAATGGCATTTTTAATTGCCGCTTTGGTAATTTCATGAAAAACAATACGCTTCGTTTTCTTTTCGTCTAAATTTAATGATTCAAACAGATGCCAGGAAATAGCCTCCCCCTCGCGATCCTCATCGGTTGCTAACCAAACCGTTGTGGCTCCTTTTGCTAATTTTTTCAATTCGGCAACTACTTTGGCCTTATCGGGTGAGATTTCATAATTTGGTGTGAAATTATTTTCAATATCTACCCCGAAACCCTTTTTTGCTAAATCGCGGACATGTCCATAACTTGATTTTACAGTAAATCCTTCCCCCAGAAACCCTTCAATAGTCTTTGCTTTTGCAGGGGACTCCACTATCACTAAATTGTTGCTCATATATTAACTCCGTTTAAATTCAATTAAATATTTTCAATTTAAAGTTGCAAAGAAAACAAACTAAAATCGGAATTTGCAAATGTTATTTGGAAATGTCATTTACTATATATATTTTATATATATAGAAGTTTCAAAAAAAATTCTGCCAAATACAAAATCCGCCATTTTGTCACACAAATTTTTTATATTATCTTTGCAATCCGTTTTTTAGCAATAAAATATAAAGGGCGCAAATATAAAATAAAAAATGAGCGAGAATAAAATAATTGACGAAAGTATACAAGGGCAAGCGCTTTTAATTGAAGAACCAATAACTCCAAACGGAAAAAAATTATTTCTGGAAAGTTATGGTTGCGCAATGAATTTTTCTGACAGTGAAATTGTGGCTTCCATATTGAAGGAGAAAGGGTTTACAACCACTCAGGACTTTACAGAAGCTGATGTAATATTTGTAAATACCTGTGCCATTCGTGAAGGTGCTGAACAACGCGTTCGTAAACGTTTGACTGATTTTAAAAAAGCAAAAAAAAATAATCCCGATTTAATTGTTGGAGTATTAGGCTGTATGGCCGAACGATTGAAATCAAAGTTTCTGGAAGAAGAAAAATTGGTGGATATTGTTGTTGGGCCAGATGCTTACCGCAGTTTACCAGAACTAATTGAAGTAGCCGAAAGCGGGCAAAAAGCAGTTAATGTGCTTTTATCAAAAGAAGAAACATATGCTGATATAGCGCCTGTACGTTTAGATTCGAATGGTGTTTCTGCATTTATCAGCATTACCCGTGGCTGTGATAATATGTGCGCATTTTGTGTTGTTCCCTTTACACGTGGGCGTGAGCGAAGCAGAGATCCTGAAACAATAATTAAAGAAGCGCAAGACTTATTTGAGCAAGGATACAGAGAAGTTACTCTGCTTGGACAAAATGTAGACTCCTACTTGTGGACAGGCGGTGGATTAAAAAAAGAAAATATTTCAACAGAAGAGCTGCAAAATGCAACCACGTTTGCACAATTATTGGAAAAGGTAGCATTGGTAAACGCTGACCTGCGTGTACGTTTCAGCACTTCTCACCCCAAAGATATGGGTGACGATGTTTTACATACAATCAGTAAACATGAAAATATCTGCAACTATATTCATTTACCGGTACAGTCGGGTAATTCCCGTATTCTGGAAATGATGAACCGTGGTTATACCCGTGAATGGTATATGGAGCGCATCAATGCAATCCGCAGAATTATTCCAGATTGCGCTATTTCTACCGATTCAATTACCGGATTTTGTTCTGAAACAGAAGAAGAACATAAGGATACTTTGTCGTTGATGAGCTGGGTAAAATATGATTTCGCTTATATGTTTGCTTATAGTGAACGTCCTAAAACGCTTGCAGAGCGTAAGTATGCAGATGATGTTCCTGAAGATGTTAAAAAAAGGAGACTGCAGGAAATTGTTGATCTGCAACAATTGCATTCGGGAGAACGCACCAGAGCAGGTATTGGCAAAATTCACAAGGTATTAGCGGAACGAGTGTCGAAAAAATCGGTTAATGAATTATCAGGACGTAATTCGCAAAACACTACGGTGATTTTTCCAAAAGGAAACCACAAACCGGGAGATTATGTAAATGTATTAGCAACAAGCAGCACGAGTGCAACCTTAATTGGTGTGGTTGTTGATTAGCGTTGAGAGTTGAGAGTTGAGTAATCCTGATTCTATTAAATTATGACTATACAAGAAATAAAAAATCGTTTTGCCATTATTGGAAGTTCTCCAATACTTGATAGGGCGATAGATATTGCAAAACAAGTAGCGCCTACAGATTTAACGGTATTAATCACTGGTGAAAGCGGTACAGGTAAAGAAGTTTTTCCACAGATCATTCATAACCTTAGCGCACGTAAACACGGCCAGTATATTGCTGTTAACTGCGGAGCAATACCTGAAGGCACTATAGATTCTGAACTTTTCGGACATGAAAAAGGATCATTTACTGGGGCGCATGAAGCCCGCAAAGGTTATTTTGAAGTAGCAAACGGAGGAACTATTTTTTTAGATGAAGTTGCGGAGATGCCTTTGGCTACTCAAGCCCGCTTATTGCGGATTCTGGAAAGCGGGGAATTTATAAAAGTAGGTTCATCGAAAGTATTAAAAACAGATGTACGTGTGGTGGCTGCGACTAATGTGAATATTACACAAGCCATTGAAAAAGGAAAATTTCGTGAAGATCTTTACTACCGTTTAAACACGGTGCCTATAATAGTTCCGCCACTGCGTGATCGTAAGCAGGATATCTTTTTATTGTTTCGAAAATTTGCAGCTGATTTTTCTGCAAAATACCGTATGCCAACTATCAAACTGGATTCAGAAGCGGAACAACTGCTTATTAATTATTACTGGCAGGGAAATGTGCGTCAGCTAAAAAATATTACGGAGCAGATTTCTGTAATTGAAAAACAGCGCGATATTAATGCCGAGATAATGAGCACTTATCTTCCTCAGCGAGCTACATCACAATTACCAATGGTAATAAGCAATACAGCCGGTCAAAACGGAGATTACAGCGAACGGGATTTGCTGTATAAAGTATTATTTGATATGAAAAAAGATTTACAGGATCTGAAAAAGATTGTGGTAGATTTAATTGAAAATGATAACCAGCTTAACCAGGATTTTGATCCAGAGAATGCACCATTAATTAAAAAATTATATCAAGAGGTAGGCTCCCCGGAAACTACTTTGCAACTAGGATATAACACCACCACTCCATTTATAAAAACAAAAGAAGATCCTATCCGTACTATTGTAACAGAAGAAAACCTGTCGTTACACGAGATTGAAGAGGATATGATAAAAAAAGCATTGACAAAACACAAAGGGAAACGTAAAAATGCTGCGAAAGAACTAGGTATATCTGAGCGCACATTATATCGTAAAATTAATGAATATGATATAAAATAATTGTGCAGTTAATAGCTAAATTAAAAAAAATGGGATTTCTTTTAAACAATTATAAAAACAAAAAAAAGTATTTCGCTTCTTCGCTTTTGATTTTAGGATTATTTTCTTTTGCTTTTTTACCCGGCTGTAAAGTAGGCTATTCTTTCAGCGGTGCAGCAATTCCTCCAGAAGCAAAAACTGTTTCAGTACAGTATTTTCAAAATAATGCATCCCTGGCTCCGCCTACACTTAGCCAGACATTTACAGAGGCTTTGCGTGACAAACTTAGTTCACAAACACGTTTAGCCCTTGCTAATAAAGGTGGTGATCTTGCTTTTGAAGGAAGTATAATTGGATATGCAACTGCCCCAATCGCAATTCAAAGCACTGATCAGGCGGCATTGAACCGATTGACAATTACAGTAAATGTGAAATATACCTGTGCTTTTGATGAGAAAAAAAATTTCGAACAAAGTTTCAGCCGCTTTTTTGATTATACAAGTACGCAGAGTCTGGCTGCTGTTGAAGATCAATTGATCAGGGATATTAATGAACAGCTGGTGCAGGATATTTTTAACAAAGCATTAAATGATTGGTAAATTTTCAGAACCAAATTATTAAATAATAAGTATTGAACCGTAACCAATTTATATCATACATGAGTAACCCCGATGAATTATCGGGTAATGATAGTATTGTGCTTGCTGAACTTTTAAAGAACTTTCCCTATTTTCAGACTGCGCATCTTCTGTATGCTAAAAGTTTACACAATCAAAACAGCATTCACTATAACAACCAATTAAAAGTAACGGCCACTTATGCGACTGACAGAAGAATATTACATCATCTGATAACCAAAAAGGTTCAGCCAGAGATCTTAATTGTTGAGAATAAACAGGAAGAAACGGTAAAACAAACCATTAACCAAACCGTTGCCGAGCCTATCAATGTTGAAATCCCTGAAGTAGAATCAAAACTGGTTGAAAATAATCAGAATACATCGAAAGAAACTGAGCTTGTTGTTGAACAACCTAAAATTGTTGACTCTAGCAAACAGGATTCAGAAAAAACTGCTGAGCCATTTACAGCTGAAAGTATCCCTGAAACGATAATAAAAACAAAGGAATCAATTATAGAATCTTTATCAAGGGCTTTAACAGAACAAACTCAAAAAGCTGTTGATAAAGAAGCACAAAATACTGAGGTTTTACAGGAACTGAAAAAACCAATAGAAGAAAAAGCTGTTGAAGAATCAGCTATTTTAGACAATATTCAGGTTACCGAAGAAGTGGTTCTGGAACCTGCCGAAAAAGATTTTGTTCAACAAACCAGTCTGGATGAAATCCCTCTTATTACTAAGGAAACAGAAAACATCACCGAGGTTTCTTTGGAAACCACTCAAAACACAATAGAACCGCCTGAAACAAAAATTTCGGCAGAAATTGCAACGCCAGATGAAAGCCCTGTTAAAGGCCCAGAACCTGAAAAAAGTATTGAAGTTCAAACTATAGAGGAAAATTCTGCCGATTTAAAAGCTAAAGAACTGGAAAAAGAATATTTGGCTGAGGCTGCCATTGCTGCTATTGAGATGGAAGTTTTAAGTACCGAACTTTATAGCGAGGACACTATAAATGAAAAGGTAGAAACGGATTTTGTACTAAATACTCCTGTAGAGCAAACACCTTCAGTAACAATTGAACCTACCGCTAAGGAGCAAAGTGAATTTAACAGTAACGAAGCTCACTCTTTTTCAGAGTGGTTAAAACATGCTTCTGCACCTGTTGAAATACCATTACAGGAGAAACAAACCAGTGAGAACAATGAAAAGTCGCTTCAGGCTGACTTAATTGACAGATTTTTGCGGGAAGAGCCAAAAATGTCCAAACCTAAGGTGGAATTCTATAATCCTGTTAATATGGCCAAGCAAAGTGTGGCCGATGATATTACTTTTGTAAGTGAAACTTTGGCTAAAATATTAGTATTACAGGGCAATTATACCAAAGCTTTACAAGCTTATGAAAATTTACGCTTGAAATATCCAGAAAAAAGACTTTACTTTGCAACCCAAATTAAACATATACGAAAACTAATCAATCAACAAAAACAATAAATATGGGAACGGTTATATCAATTTTAATAATTTTAGTTTGTATTCTTTTAGTACTTGTAGTGCTAGTGCAGAACTCTAAAGGTGGCGGATTGGCTTCATCTTTTGCATCTTCTAACCAGGTTATGGGTGTTAGAAAAACAGCTGATTTTTTAGAAAAAGCAACCTGGACTTTAGCTATTGCTTTATTAGCGCTATGTTTGATTTCAACAAGTTATAACACACCATCTGATGGGGTTACAAAAGGATCTGAATCAATTACACGTCAAAAAGGCGGAGAAGCAGCAGCACCAGCTCCTACTACCAATGCAGCTCCTGTAACTGGCGACAGTACTAAATAGTAAGATAATTTATTTTATTTAAAATGTCAGAGTGTCACCGCACTCTGACATTTTTATTTTTATTCCAGCTTTAAACTGCAAAATTGTCCTTTATTCTCCTAAAATTCTGTTTTGGCATAATAACTGTCAAAACAGAAACGCAAACATAAAACTCTAATATTAACCTTTATATTTTATAAACAAAATGGCAAAAGAAAGCGCAAAAGTAAACATTAAGCCGGTTGCAGGCAGTCAGAACAGAGTAGTTGTTCAAGCTACAGTAGCGGAAGAAAAAACAAAAGGTGGTATCTATATCCCTGATACAGCAAAGGAAAAACCAGTATTAGGAAAAGTTATCGCTGTTAGTGATATCGATGAAAAAGGTAACAAACCTGCGGTAAAGGTTGGTGATACCATATTGTACGGAAAATGGGCTGGAACAGAGGTTCAATTAGAAGGTAAAGAATACCTGATTATGCGTGAAACTGATATTTTCGCTATCGTTTAAAACAGGTAAAATAATCTACAATCGTATATTATTTCAATTAAAAATAAATAACAAAAGTTTAACCCCAAATAAAAAATCAATAAAAAAATGGCAAAAGATATTATATTCAACGTTGATGCTCGCGACCGCTTAAAAAAAGGTGTTGACGCATTAGCAAATGCAGTAAAAGTAACATTAGGCCCTAAAGGACGTAATGTAATCATCGACAAAAAATTTGGTGCACCGATTATCACTAAAGACGGTGTAACAGTTGCAAAAGAAATTGAGTTGAAAGACCCTATCGAAAATATGGGCGCTCAAATGTTGAAAGAAGTTGCTTCAAAAACAGCTGATGCAGCAGGTGATGGAACTACTACAGCTACAGTACTTGCACAAGCTATTGTTACTGCAGGTTTAAAAAACGTAGCAGCCGGAGCTAATCCAATGGACTTGAAACGTGGTATCGACAAAGCAGTTCTTGCTGTAATTGAGAACCTAAACAAACAATCACAAAAAGTTGGTGATGACAATAAAAAAATCGAACAAGTTGCTACTATCTCTGCAAACAACGATAACGTTATCGGAAAGTTAATTGCAGAAGCAATGAAAAAAGTAAAAAAAGAAGGCGTTATTACTGTTGAAGAAGCAAAAGGAACTGAAACTACTGTTGAAGTGGTTGAAGGTATGCAATTTGACCGTGGTTATATTTCTGCATATTTTGTTACTGATGCTGACAAAATGCAAGCAGTATTAGAAACACCACTTATTCTGATTACTGATAAAAAAATATCAAGTATGAAAGAATTGCTTCCTATCCTTGAAAAAGCAGTACAAACAGGTAAACCAATTGTTATTATTGCAGAAGATGTAGACAGCGAAGCATTATCTACACTTGTTGTAAATAAAATCCGCGGTTCATTAAAAATTGCAGCTATTAAAGCTCCAGGTTTTGGTGACAGAAGAAAAGCAATGTTAGAAGATCTTGCTATTCTTACTGGTGGTACTTTAATTTCTGAAGAAAGAGGTTATAAACTTGAAAATGCTGAATTATCTATGTTAGGATCAGCAGAAAAAGTTACTATTGATAAAGACAATACTACTATTGTTGGCGGTAAAGGCAAAAAAAATGATATCAGTTCACGTGTAAATCAAATTAAAGCTCAAATCGAAACAACAACATCTGATTACGACAAAGAAAAACTACAAGAGCGTTTGGCTAAATTAGCTGGCGGTGTTGCTGTGTTGTACATTGGTGCTGCAACTGAAGTAGAAATGAAAGAAAAGAAAGACCGTGTGGATGATGCATTATCTGCAACACGTGCTGCGGTAGAAGAAGGAATTGTACCGGGTGGTGGTGTTGCATTTATCCGTTCTATTGATGCCTTGGAAAAATTAAAAGGTGATAACGAGGATGAAAATACCGGAATTGCAATTGTAAAACGTGCTATCGAGGAGCCATTGCGCCAAATCATTGCTAACGCTGGTGGTGAAGGTGCTGTAATTGTTCAGAAAGTACGCGAAGGCAAAAATGATTTCGGTTACAATGCACGCACAGAAAAATTTGAAAATTTATTTGCTGCCGGTGTAATTGATCCAACTAAAGTTGCACGTGTTGCTTTAGAGAACGCTGCTTCAATTGCTGCTATGCTATTAACAACAGAGTGTGTTTTAGCTGATCAGAAAGAAGAAGCATCTGCAATGCCAATGGGTAATCCAGGTATGGGCGGAATGGGTGGGATGATGTAATCATTTGTTTCCATGAATTTAAAAACTCTTGTTTGCGTAAGCAGGCAAGAGTTTTTTTATGACCAGATAGTTTAATGATTTTCAAAATAAACGTTAGCATTGTAGTATCATGTAGCAATAAGTGGCTGCTAATATCCCTTCCTTTTATAGTATGCACTAGTAATAATGTCTACTATTAGTACGCTGTATTATTTTTATCTAATCTATTCATTCTATTGGATGAAAAGCTTTCATTACCTTTGTAACTTCATAATTTTCAGGAAACATGGCAAGAAGGAGTACACTTTTTTTATTTTCGCTAATCACTATTTTCATTTTCACGAATGAGTTATTTGCCCAAGACCAAATATGCGATTGCCCTTCACAAAACAAGATAGGCAAAGGAAGTGTTTATTTTTCCTGGGGGTATAACAGGGGCTGGTATTCCAAAAGCGATCTTCATTTCAAAAACACATCGGGCGATTATAATCCTGTAACAGGAAATTATGATTCGTACGATTTTACTGTATATGGAGTAAAAGCAAAAGATCGTCCTGGATTTAAGGATATTCCACGAACTGATTTAACCATCCCTCAATACGTTTATCGGTTAGGATATTACTTTAATGACAAACGTGATTTAGGAATTGAAGTCAACTTCGATCATACGAAATATGTAATGATCGACTATCAAACTCTTCGCGTAAAAGGCACCATCCATGGGCAAAGTATTGATACTGACACATTAATAAGCCCTGAAGATTTTTTAAAATTCGAGCATACTAATGGTGCCAATTTTTTAATGATAAACGGTATAAAACGCCAGCGTTTGCTGGTATCTGCTAACAAAAAAATATGGTTAAGCGGAATCGTTAAATTTGGCGCTGGTATTGTAATCCCAAAAACAGATGTAACACTTTTTGGACAGCGTCTGGATAATCGTTTTCATGTTGCAGGCTTTATAACCGGTGTTGAAACCGGTTTACGGATTGACGCTTTCAAATATATTTTCTTAGAATATACTGCTAAAGGTACCTATGCAAATTATGCGAATGTGCTTGTAATGGGTTCAGGAAAAGCAAATCACCACTTCTGGACTTTTGAAAACATTTTGAGTCTCGGAGTACAAGTGCCATTTTAATTGTAGTAGGCTATTTTATAGAAAAATAAAAAACGAACCAAAATTCTGCTTACAGATTCTGATTCGTTTTTTTTATTGTTAAAGAAAATTACTACTTGCTTAATAATTCTTTTACAATAGTTGAAATAATTTTACCATCCGCTTTACCAGCCAATTGTTTAGAAGCTAGCCCCATTACCTTTCCCATATCAGCAGGAGACGATGCACCCGCTGAAGAAATTATCTTCGCAATCTCAGCCTTAATTTCCTCTTCGCTCATTTGCTTAGGCAAATACGATTCAATGATACCTGCCTGAAACAATTCAACATCTGCTAAATCCGCGCGACTCTGTGTTTTGTATATTTCAGCAGTTTCTTTACGCTGCTTCACCATCTTTTGAAAAGCCTTAGCTTCGCTATCATCCGTATAACCCTCAGGGGATGTTTTTAATAACAATACTGCTGATTTCATTGCGCGTAATGCTTCCAATTTGGCTGCATCTTTAGCTAACATTGCTGTTTTAATATCACTGTTAATTTTCTCTTCTAATGCCATAGTATCAATTTTTGAATTATAAATTTATTGATTTGCTGAATGACCTGTATTATAAAAATTCAAATATGTTATTACAACTTTACAGGTTTATTTATTAAAATAATCCGTTTATTTCCGCATCAATTTTGTTGATGATGAGTCCCAAATCCTCCTGTTTTTCAAGGAAATTATTATTATCAACATCAATAATCAAAAGCTTTGCACCTGAATGTTCCTGCTCGTAAGAAGTAATGAATGCTTCGTAACGCTCATTCAAACGCTTTAAATAATCTAACCTGATTGCGTTTTCATAATCACGTCCGCGTTTTTGAATTTGGTTTACTAAGGTTGGTACAGAAGCGCGCAGATAGATTAACAAATCAGGAGGAGTAATAAATGATTCCATCAATTTAAATAATGCAAAATAATTTTCAAAATCGCGCGTGGTCATTAAACCCATTGCATGTAAATTAGGTGCAAAAATGTATGCATCCTCATAAATAGTTCTATCCTGAATTACTGTTTTACCACTATTTCTGATTTGCTGTACCTGCCCAAAACGGCTATTTAAAAAGTACACCTGCAAATTAAATGACCAGCGTTGCATATCCTCATAAAAATCATTCAAATAAGGATTGTCATCCGCATCTTCAAAGTGAGATTGCCATTTGTAATGTTTTGATAATAGAGTGGTGAGTGTTGTTTTACCAGAACCGATGTTACCTGCTATTGCTATATGCATAAATATTTTTTGAGTAGTTTAATTTTTTTCAGCTTTTTTGAATACAAGAATTGTATCGGAATTTTAAAGCGCAAACGAAAATACAAAAACTAGTATGTCTACAGATAAAAAATTGAAAATTGTGGATAAGTTTTTTTTCTTTTAATTAAGCAGTGCGTAATAACTACTTTATCATACTTGTAGAGATCATTGCTGAGCGCTATAAACCAGAATTGATGTGTTTGTTTGTACAATTAAAGCACCGGTTTCTAATCTAAAGTTTTTAAACTCTTTCACCGGCATATCAAACTGGCTTTCATCGGTAGTTTTTATATTATAAGCTTTCGCTTTATTTTCTGAAATAAAATAGACCCAATCGCCAACAGGCTGAAAAGATTGACTATTTTTTAATGGAATCGTTTTATAATAAGTACCATACACATCAAAAATTAATATTCCTGTAGAAGGATTATTTAAAAATACTTTATTATCATACTCCAGCAAATAATCAGGCCGCAGCTCAATGTTTAATAACATGCTTAGATTGCCTGTTTTCTGCGTTTTTTCAAAAATTTGACTAACTCTTACTAATTCTAGATTTTGCTGATTATACAACCACATACTGTTATTGTAGGATGAGCAAACAAGCTGTGCCTGCTGAAAACCAATTTTATCAAGACTGATGGGTTCTGCTGATAAACTTAATGTGTTATCTAAAAAAACAATTTGAGAAAAATTTTTATAAAACACCAATAACCGCAGCATATTTGAAGCATCTACAAAATCAATATTTCCCAAATTTTTGTTACTGTATTTATACAGCAGCTTACCTGCCTTATTGTATTTTGTAAGTTCGTTTGCTTTTACAATGTATATGTTACTTTGATTATCAGTTGTAAAAAAATCCGCCTGAAGATCAATGGCAGTAATCAGATTAAATTTACTTTGCGCAGTACAGGAAAAGGTTATAATAAAAAACAGGTAGAATAATTTGTTCATTTTTTCTTTGTAATTGGATAGTTCCACTACTATCTATTATTATCAAAGTTAGCAAATTAATGCGATACAATTTATAGTATGCAATTACACGCTGCTTAACTGAAAACAAATTCCAACAAATAACTATTCTAGAATTATTAATTAACCAAGGCTGCTATTTCCTCGACATGTTTTCTTTCATTAGATAAACGAGGTACTTTATGCTGGCCGCCCAGTTTATTTTTTGATTCAAACCACTTGTAAAAGGTACCTTGAGGCAATGATTTTACAACAGGCTTTTTCAAAATCATGCTTTCATACCGCTTGGCTTCATAATCTGAATTAATTGATTTTAAAGCATTATCGAGCATTTCAATAAAATGTTCAAGTGAACTCGGCTGTACTTCAAATTCAATAAGCCATTCATGCGCTCCGCTCCCATTACCATTCATATATATAGGTGCCGCAGTGTATTCTCTGATTTGAGCTCCCGATTTTTCACAAGCAATAGCCAAAGCTTTATCAGCATTATCTACTACAATTTCTTCACCAAATGCATTCATAAAATGTTTTGTTCGCCCGGTGATTTTAAATCGAAAAGGATTTAAAGACGTGAATTTAATGGTATCACCAACCATATATCTCCAAAGGCCGGCATTGGTTGTTATCAAAAGTGCGTAAGTGGTTCCCAATGACACTTCGCTTAATGAAAGTGCTTTTGAGCCTGCAACTCCCAATTCATCAATTGGCATAAATTCATAAAAAATACCATAATCAAGCATCAACAGCAGTTCGCTGGAATCCCGCTGATCCTGAATTCCAAAAAAGCCTTCTGAAGCATTATAGAGTTCCATAAAATTCACATCCGGTTTGTTGAACAATTTTTTAAATTGCTCTCTATAAGGAGTGAAATTTACACCGCCATGAAAATAAACTTCTAATCCCGGCCACACTTCGGCAATGGAAGACTTACCAGTAATTTCTAACACTCTCTTTACTATCAATAACATCCAGGATGGCACACCTGCAAGACTTACCATATTTTCATTAGCGATAGCCTGCGATAATTTTTCTAATTTCTCGTCCCATTTATCCATTAAAGCAATGGAGAGATCCGGGGCGCGAAAAAATTCAGCCCACATTGGTAAATTATTCATAATAATAGCAGATAAATCGCCATTTTGCGATTCAAAATTGCCAAAATGATCGGTTGTTAAGCTGCCACCAAGTGCTAAATTTTTACCGGTGAATAAATGGGTTTCCGGATAAAGTGAACAATAGATCGCAATCATATCACGCCCACCATTGTAATGGCATTCTTCCAACGACTCTTTACTTACAGGAATATATTTACTTTTATCATTTGTAGTACCGGATGATTTAGCAAACCATTTAATTTCCGTGTTCCACAAAACATTTTGTTCACCTTTTCGGGCTTTATCAATATACGGTTTCAAACTGTCATAATCCTGAACCGGAACATTAGTCCTGAATTGATCATAACTGTGTATATTAGTATAATCATGCTCCTTACCCCATTCTGTGTCTTTTGCAGAATGAATTAATTTACGTAAACATTCATTCTGCACATCATCCGGATACTTCATAAAAAGTTCAATCTGATGCATTCTCTTTTTCATCCACCAACTGGCTATGGTATTTATTAGGGTCATAATTGCCTGGTTTAATTGTTTCGTAATTGCTATAAAGATAAATTTTTATCTACAACTGATCTTATTAAAAATCATGTAAAGAGCCGGTAACAATGGTTTGAAAATATATTGGTTACCTATTATTAAATTTCGTAAAAAAACGTGCCACGAGAGATCAAACCATTTTCAATAAAAAAAACGTACTTTTGTACTCCAAATAAAAAAAACTATAACAATGAGCAAAGGACCTGTTTCTAATTTCATAGAAAAACACTATAAACACTTTAATTCTGCAGCTTTAGTTGATGCAGCCAAAGGCTACGAGTTACACCTTACTGAAGGTGGAAAAATGATGATTACACTGGCTGGTGCCATGAGTACTGCTGAGTTGGGAAAATCATTAGCAGAAATGATCCGCCAGGGAAAAGTAGATATTATTTCTTGTACAGGTGCCAATCTTGAAGAGGATTTAATGAATCTGGTAGCACATTCCCACTATAAGCGTGTACCAAACTACCGTGATCTTTCTCCTCAGGACGAATGGGATCTATTGGAAAACCATTATAACCGCGTAACTGACACGTGTATTCCAGAAGAAGAAGCCTTCAGAAGGTTACAAAAACATATTCATAAAATATGGAAAGATGCTGATAACAGTGGTGAACGTTATTTCCCACATGAGTATATGTACAAAATATTATTAAGCGGTGAATTGAAACAATATTATGAAATTGATCCAAAAGATTCATGGATGCTTGCTGCCGCAGAACGCAATTTACCAATGGTAGTACCTGGTTGGGAAGATTCTACTATGGGAAATATTTTTGCTTCCTATGTAATTAAGAAAGAAATAAAAGCTTTAACCATGAAATCAGGTATAGAATATATGGCCTGGTTAGCTGACTGGTATGTAAATAATTCCGGTGGTAAAGGTGTTGGATTTTTTCAAATTGGCGGTGGAATTGCAGGGGACTTCCCGATATGTGTTGTTCCAATGCTTTACCAGGATATGGAAATGCAAAATATACCTTTCTGGGGCTATTTTTGTCAGATATCCGATTCAACAACAAGCTATGGCTCTTATTCAGGGGCAGTACCTAATGAAAAAATCACGTGGGGTAAATTAGATATTCATACTCCTAAATACATTGTGGAATCAGATGCAACTATTGTAGCACCATTGATGTTCGCATGGATTTTAGGATGGTAATTTTTTAAAAAGTGCCGTTTATAACGGCACTTTTTAAAAAATAGTATAAAAAGCTTGCTTTTACTTACTTTTTTGAGTACTTTAGCTAAAGATAAAAGATTTAAAAAAAATATTTTTATACTTAACGCAACATTTTAAAATTTTCAGCGTTAAACAGATAATTCAAAAGTTATTATTCACATTGCTTCGATTAACATAATTTAACGAAGCCTAACCAAAAGGAGACCCTGATATAGCATAAACTCTACTTTTTTATATTAATTAAAAAAAAGGAGGTACCTATGCTTACCAAACAGCTAATTGACGACCAAGAACTCGTTAATAACTATATCAGCGGTGAAGAGTCTGCTCTTCCAACACTTATCCAGCGACATAAACGCAGAGTATTCAGCTACATAATGCATACTGTTAAAGACAGAGCATTGGCCGAGGATATTTTTCAGGATACCTTTATTAAAGTAATTAACACCTTAAAAAAGGGGAATTACAATGAAGAAGGTAAATTTCTGCCTTGGGTACTGCGGATATCACATAATTTGATTATTGATACCTTCAGACGTGATAAACGTATGCCTACAGTTAGTGGCGGTACTAATGAAGACGGAGAAGATTTTGATATCTTCAGTGTTTTAGGAGAACATGATCGTACAGCTGAAGAGGAAATTATTCAGGGACAGATCCGAAAAGATATCCGTAAGCTGGTGGAATGTTTACCTGCAGAACAGCGTGAAGTACTAATGATGCGTCATTACTATGATATGAGTTTCAAAGAAATTTCAGAGCAAACCAATGTTAGTATCAATACTGCCTTAGGCCGTATGCGTTATGCACTGATAAATCTTCGTAAAATGATTGAAGAAAAAGAGATCGTTGTTAGCTATTAAAATATGTTTTGTTTGTTGATAGAAAGATCCTGATAATAATTTATCAGGATTTTTCTATTTTGTACAATAAAGGAAAAGCAACCCCGTTATGGATATTATAAACTCTAAAAAACAATTGGATGAACAAAATCTCTACTAAACAAATCATTAATTCAATTAACACAGAAATGAAAAAGGAAGTAAAAAATAATGATGAATTCCCATTCGAACCAGGCAATAACATTATTAATAATCTTCTGAATTATTCAAAATCATTAAGTATCAGTAAATCCAAAAACATGGATTACTTTGAGTTTGTGTTAAATTAGAATCTTGGTATTGGGCCTCATAATCAGGCCTTAAGAAAAAACGTTCTGCGAGAATCTCACAGAACGTTTTTTTATTTCAGAAGCTCTTCAATCCGCCTAATAGCGGCCACGTTTTCAGGGAGGGAAATAGACTTAAATACTTTTTTCTTTTCCTTATTCGTTAAGTGCCAGCTCAGGGATATGTGATCATTTTTTTCATTTCGCAATTGCAAATCAACAAATTCAATTTTTGATTTACACCAATAGTCCGCCACTTGTATTTGCTGATTGTGATTATAATCCTGCACATCAAACAAATTGCCGTATACACTACCCATAGGCCTACCCAACGATTCCATTAATGTTTGAGCCGGATTATCCTCTATAGGGCCATTTTTATGCTTATCCCTTATTTGTATAATTACAACTCCGCTGGTGTTTTCCGCAATCCAATCATTAAATGTTTTAATAAAACGCAAAGTGGTTTCCAATCCAAAATTATCCCGTAAGCCGGCATCCATAATTTCAATCCTAGGTTCGCTTGGCATTGATACAACAGGGGAAATATATGGGAAGGTTGCACTCATCCTTAATACGCTGCTGAACATGGTTTCTGATGCATCCTGCTGTTCAAAAAAGCGGGAATATTCAATTGCATCATACAACTTATTATAAGTAGTTCTAAGGGTTCGCACGTTTTGAGTGAGGTATGAAACCCCTTGCGGGGATATTATTAGTTTACGGCCGTCATTAACAATACTTGGCGAAAACACCATCATTGGAATCAATGAATTTGCTTCAGATAATTTATAATCCGACAATCTTTTGTTAAAAGCATTTTCGGTATTTTCATGCAACCTGTGTTCAAAGGCATAAGCCCTGTCTTTTGGACATACATTTCCATCAATCGTAAAGCTCTGTAAAGGCATCAGCCATTCACTAGTTGCGATTTTAAAAGCAATAGGGTTTAATATATCATTTGAAATATTGGTCAAATATTTTCTATAATAATAACTTCTAATTTCTTTTTTCTGCTTTTGAAGATATAATTCACGCAGGTAAGCTGCGCCAATCATTCCGCCTGATGAGCCTGTGATCAATTGCGTTTGCGCTAATAATTTACCATGCATCAAACTATCAGCATATTGCAAGGTATAAAACGTCCACAATGCAGATCTTAAACCACCGCCACTGGTATTAATAAATACTAATTTGGGCTTTTGTTCCGGATGAGCTAAGGAAGTGTTTTTTGCTTTCCACTTATTTAAAATATCAATTGTTTTCTTTACGTCCAGATCAAACAGCTCATGCTGATTGTCCATTTTCTTAATATTATTATAACTATAGTCCGCTTTAACGGTATTGTAATTCATCCCAAAAGCATGATCCACAGAGAGTATATCATATTTATGCAAATAGTTAAAAACCATTAAAAACAATATAAACACAGGAACTGACCAGCCCCCCCACCATCTGTAAAACGAACTGTACAACATTATAAACATGGTAAGCAATAATAAAATACTTGCGCCCGCAGGTATTTCAAATGCATTTATTTCACCCAGAATCCCTAATGCCAGCAAACTAAAAATGGTGAACATTTGAAAAATAAAAGCAACGTGATGATTCTGCCGGATTACATCCTTCAGCATCTCCTTTTTATAATGCTGAACGGAACGTACTAAACGAACACTGGTAGGAGTACTGAAGTATGTTTCGACATACCAGTCGCGTGATTCCTTTATTAATCTTGGGTTGCGCTCCCCTGTAATAACACTTTTTACCAGTTTATCCGGCTTGTCTATTTTGTGCTGTATTCCATACAGTTTAAAAATATCTTTGTTTACTTTAAAGAAGTAAGTAAGCGCCAGAAAAAGAAAAAAGGCTACCCCGCCTAAAAAAGCTCCAATCATCAGTATTATTTGCGCTGCCGACATTATTTCTTCTCCTTTCAGAAAAAAGTAAATCTGGAAACAATACGTGGTGAGAAATACAAGAGGAAAAGTAAAATTATTTAAGCAATATTTCATGAATGGATATCGCAATGAAGCCAGGAACGGAAAGCGATATGCGTTTTTTATAAAACTGGCAATATTATATGCCATAATAAAGCCACCGCAGGAAAAACCCACAATAAGATACGATATAAAACTTATTTGATTGATATATTCAGGGCCAAGGAACAGGTATGCTACACCATAGTTGGGAGCTACATTATTTGTAATCATCCCAAATAGCAACAACCAGAAAAACAGCAGAATTAGATTTTTTTTGAAATCCAATAATACGAGCCTAAAAAAAAACGAATAATACAGCCTTCGGAATGCCGGAAGCTTCCGAATTGCTATAATTAATCTTTTAATGAAGTTCATATTTTTATTTTACTGTTGACAAGCTCCAATATTTCGGATTCGGCTTGTTTCGCCTTATTCTCTAATACGAAACCTTTTGTAATAAGTTGCTCTGAAAAGGCTTTATCTGTCAATCCTGCTGCATTTATTTTTACATTCAAAAAAGCACCCATAACAGCTGACCGCGCGCATAAAGCTCCTACACCTGCATCCGTTACAGAATTAGGATTACCTGTTTCCGCCATTGCTCTAATTACTTCCATTGAATCATAGCACAGCTGCATTACCTTAAACGGCACCTCCGTAGCATATTTGGTAGCATCCTGTATAGCATTTGTACGAAGGTTCTTTTCTTCATCTGTTGTTTTTGGTAAGCCAAACGCTGTCATTATCTTGTTGAAGGCATTGGTATCTTCATCAACCAGCTTTAATAATTCATTTTTATAATTCTGCCCTTTTTCGGCCCAGTCTGAAAACTCTTTCCATCGCTCATCCCAGCCCGGTTTGTGCGAAGATAAATTAGCCACCATAGTACCTAAGGAAATACCCAATGCACCAATATACGCGGAGATAGAACCACCACCCGGTGCGGGGCTTTCACTTGCTGTTTCATCAGCAAATTCAACAAGATCCATTTTTATCAAACGAGCCTGCAATTTATCGGTTAACAGGTATTCAATAATGCGTTCTTCCGGTTTAAAGGGAGCGAGTTCATCTAAGCCCAACGATTTTACGGCAATCTTAATAAGCTCTTTTTCTGAAACACCTGTTGAGCGATTTTGTTTTTCAAGAAAATATTTTCCCGCATCCTGCATGGCTTTCAAAGGCACTAAACCAACCAGTTCGGAACCTGTTACGCGTATTCCACGTTCGTTCGCTTTTTTACACACTTCGTCAAATGCAATGTGGACGGGAGTAATATTAATGTTGGTCAGGTTCATTGAAATTTGTGCAACGCCATACTCTTCAATAAACCATCCGATTGCTTTAACAGATTTTAATGTTCCCGGAATATTCACGGGATTGCCTTTTTCATCGGTTACAATTTTTCCTGTAACAGGATTACCTTCACGTTTTACACGGCCAGCTTCACGCACATCAAATGCAATGGAATTAGCTCTTCTGGTAGATGTAGTATTCAGATTAATATTATATGCCACTAAAAAATCACGCGCTCCAATTACGGTAGATCCTGATTTTACGGAATGTTCAGCAGGGCCAAAATCCGGTTTCCATTCTGGTAATTTTATTTTTTTAAAAAAACCTTCGTACTCTCCAGCGCGAATTACCGAAAGATTACTACGTTGCTTGTTTGATTGCGCTGATTCATACAAATACACCGGAATATTTAACTCCCCTCCTATTTTCACACCAAGCTTTTTGGCATACTCAGCGGTCTCCTCCATCGAAATACCTGCAATTGGAATAAGCGGACAGACGTCTGTTGCACCCATTCGGGGATGTTCGCCTTTGTGCTTAGACATATCAATCAGCTCTGACGCTTTTTTTATGGCAAGAAAAGCAGCCTCGATAACTGCATCCGGTTGGCCTACAAATGTTACAACAGTTCTATTGGTTGCCTTACCGGGATCAACATTTAGTAATTTCACTCCTTCAACTGATTCTATTTGATCTGTTATTTGTTTAATAATATTCAAATCGTTCCCTTCACTGAAGTTTGGAACGCATTCAATTAATTGATTCATCTTTTTAATTTTTTTTGTTAGAATATTTTTTCACCACTAAGTCACTAAGAACACAAAGATTCACTAAGGCTTAGAGGCCTTAAAACCTAGTATAAATTAGTTAATTATTTTTCCATTAATAATCACCGTTTCCACAAGATTACTTCCAAATGCATAAGGAATAAATGAATAATTCGGAATTTCTTTTGTGATAAATACATTGGCTTGTTTGCCAATTGTAATACTACCATGTGTTTTACTCAGCCCCATTGCATAAGCCGAGTTTATAGTTGCTGCGTTAATCGCTTCTTCCGGAGTCATTTTGTATTGAATACAGCAAAGAGCAACCATAAGGCTCATATTACCACTCGGACTGCTACCCGGGTTATAATCACTTGCCACAGCCACGGGCAAACCCGCATCTATCATTTTACGCGCAGGCGGATATGGCAAACTCAAAAAGAAAGCTGCTCCCGGCAATATGGTAGGAATAGTGTCCGATTTTTTTAATGCTTCAATCTCCTTATCACCAACATATTCCAGGTGATCCACACTCACGGCACCCACTTCAACTCCTGCAAGCACTCCACCATAATTGCTCAACTGTTCGGCATGCACCTTTGGAAGCATACCATACCTTTTAGCAGCTGTAAGTATTTCAATGGTTTCTTCAGGGGTAAAATAATTTTGTTCACAAAACACATCGCAATAATCGGCCAGCTGTTCAGCTGCAATGGCAGGCATCATTTCATTGATAAGCAATTTGATATAATCTGCTTTACGTTCTTTATAATCGGACGGAACAGCATGAGCACCAAGGAAGGTAGCTTTAATAGCTATAGGAGAAAGCTCCTTTAACTTTTTAATTACCCGCAACATCTTTAGCTCTGCTTCAACACTTAAACCATACCCACTCTTAATCTCAACAGCACCGGTACCTTGCAGCATCACTTCATTTAACCGTTTCAAAGCACTCGCTACAAGCTCCTCTTCAGAGGCATCCTGCAAACGTTTCGCAGAATTTAAAATACCGCCACCACGTTTAAATATTTCTTCATACGTTAATCCATTGATACGATCAACAAACTCGCCTTCTCTGCTTCCAGCATAAACAATATGTGTGTGGCTATCGCACCAGCAGGGCAATACCAACTTATCCGTAGCATCAATGACAGTTAAATTGCTCCAGTCTGAAATACCTTCCCAATCATCCATTTTACCAAAACCGGCAATTTTATCGTCTTCAATGGCCAGCCATGCATCATTTATACATGGTAAAGTTTTTATTCTCTCCCCTGTAACTTTTGAAACATCACTTTCCTCCGCCTGAATAAGCGACTTTATATTTTTGATTAAAACTTTCATTAAACATCATTCTTTTATGGCTTGAATATACATTTTTTATCATTAGGGTATTATAATAAAACGGCTTAAATTATTTGATTTATAAATCCCAGATTAACGTATTGGAATGAATAAATATTTCGTCCTTTTTGAGCTACCGACACTACGGCACAAAGGTCGATATTTTTAAAAGACTCAATTCCCAAAGCGTTGTTCAAAAAAAACGAAATCAGCGTCAACATTAGTCCGATTAAAGGTTTTCTACTTTTTCAGCGAAATTTCACTCATCTAAAATTTTAAATAATTTTCATAACCTTATAATAATTTGACTATTTCTGAGTTATTAGGCACAATTCGTTATGTTTGACAGAAATCAACAAATTTATTAATGAGAAAAATAAAATTACTTTTCGTTTCCATCGTTTTCCTTTCACTCATTACAAAGGCCCAAACAGGCCAAACGTTCACGATATCAGGCTTTGTAAGTGAAAATGGCAGTAAAGAAAGCATTCCCGGTGTAAATATTTACGCTCCAAAACTGAAAGCCGGGGCCACATCCAACAATTATGGATTTTACTCTTTAACCTTATCGGCCGACTCTGTGGAACTTATTGTTACTTATGTTGGTTATCAATCCCAGATATTCAAACTGGATTTACATAAAAACATTCAGCTGGATATCTCTTTAAAAACAAGCATTGATTTACAGACCGTAGAAGTTTCTGCTGAAACAGCAGAAAAAATAAGCCAGGAAGTGCAAATGAGTAAAATAGATCTTCCTGTGGAACAAATAAAAAATCTACCCGCATTATTAGGAGAAAAAGATGTTTTAAAAGCAATTCAATTATTGCCGGGTGTACAAAAAGGAAGCGAAGGCAGCAGCGGTATTTATGTTCGCGGTGGTGGCCCTGATCAAAATCTGATTATTCTGGATGATGCAACCGTATACAATGCAACACATTTATTTGGATTTTTCTCTTTATTCAATGGCGATGCATTAAAAAGTGTAGAGCTTACCAAAGGCGGGTTTCCGGCACGTTATGGTGGACGTTTATCATCGGTTATTGAAATGCAAATGAAAGACGGAGATAAACAAAAAATACGTGGTGAAGCAGGTATTGGCCTTATCTCTTCCCGATTAACATTGGAAGGGCCGATCATTAAGGACAAACTATCTTTTTTAGTTTCTGCCAGAAGAACATATATTGACGCCATTGCTCAACCACTCATAAAAAAACAAACAGGGGTTAATACCGGTTATTATTTTTATGATTTTAATGCAAAACTGAACTACGTAATCGATTATAAAAATAAAATTTACCTGAGCGGCTATTTTGGTAAAGATAAATTCTACCTTAAAAACAAGGTTGATGCAAATTACAGCTCTGAAGCCAGCCTGGCATGGGGAAATGCAACAGGAACATTAAGATGGAATCACCTAATTAACGAAAAAATATTTTCAAATGTTTCACTCATTTTCACAAACTTCTTGTTCGACATTGGTTTAAAAGAAAAATACAGTGGAGATTTTTTCAACCTGAATTATTATTCGGGCATTAGAGATTATTCGGTTAAGTGGGATGTGGATTACTCCTTAAATACAAAGCATTATTTAAAAGGTGGAGTACTTGCAACATACCATCATTTTAGCCCAGGGGCTTTAGTTATTAAAAGCTCTAGCCCAACCGACAACTTAAATAAACCATCGCGAATAGATACTTATGAATCCGCAGTATATATAGAAGATGATTTCAAAATAAGTGATAAATGGCGTACCAATGCAGGCTTTCGTTTCAGCAATTTTAATGTAAGAAGCAAGAGTTATTTCAATCCTGAACCACGTATAGCAGTTCGCTATTTATTAAAAAGTGATTTATCATTGAAGGCAAGTTTCGCAACAATGAACCAGTATTTGCATTTACTGTCTAACTCAGGCATTGGACTACCCACAGATTTATGGGTTCCGGCAACAGACAAAATAAAACCACAACGATCACAACAGGTGGCTTTAGGAATAGCAAAAGATCTTACTATTAAAAATGCAGATTTTATGGCATCTATAGAAGGTTATTACAAAACATCGAAAAATATAATTGGTTATATAGATGGAGCATCTTTTTTTAGTGTTGACCCAACAGCAGGCTCTTCCGAATTTTCATATGAAGATGTTGTAACAAGTGGTAACGCTGAAAGTTATGGAGCAGAGTTTTTATTTCAGAAAAAATACGGAAAATTTAGTGGTTGGATAGGCTACACCCTTTCATGGACATGGCTTCAATTTGATGCACTTAACTTTGGAAATAGGTTCCATGCCCGCTATGATCGCAGGCACGATCTTTCTGTTGTTGGTATTTACAAAATGAGTGATCATATAACCTTATCTGCCACATGGGTGTATGGTACAGGCAATGCGATTACACTTCCTTTAGCAAGCTACCAGGCTGTTGCGCAAAATAGTCATCCACAAGAGTATAATAACTCCTATACCATCAATGACTATGGTTCAAAAAACAGCTTCAGGATGGCTCCTTATCATCGTTTTGATATTGCGATTCAGTTTCACAAACAAAAGAAAAAATACGAACGTACATTTGAGTTAGGTGTTTATAATGCATATAACCGAAAAAATCCATTTTACTACACTACCGTATACGACCCTAATACTCAACAAACCAAACTAAAACAAATTTCCTTGTTCCCGCTAATACCTTCCATATCCTGGACATGGAAATTTTAATCAATATATAATAAACCTATTCATCTATCATTATGAACTGTTATATAAAATTAATCGCTTTAAGCTTAAGCCTCACTCTTGGTTTTAGTTCCTGCGAAAAAGATGCAGACGTTAAGCTTCCGGCTGTAGAATCAAAACTGGTAATAAGTTCGTTCATATCCCCGGAAGATACGATTGTAAAAGTGGGTATTACAATAAGCCAGCCCCTATATAACAATTCAAATGCCGGTCAATACTCAACCGTTAGCAATGCCACTGTTCAAATCAGTAATGGTATTACTTTTCAAACGCTCACTTACAACGCTGATGAAAATTATTATTTTGTAAGCGCTTCCATATTCCCAATAACTGTGGGAACAACATATAACCTAACCGTTTCAACCCCTGACGGTAAAAATGCGAACGCAAGTACAAGCGTACCAGCACAAAATTCAACACTTACTTATACGGCTGAAGCAGTAAACAACCAAAGTAACGGTGACACCTATGCTTTCAGAACAGAATGGAATGATACTCCGGGTACAGAGGACTATTACAGGTTAGTTTATTACGACAAATCGGTGTATAATATTGATACTACTTATTGGCCGGTCTTTTCAAACAATTTTTCTGATAAGGACAAAGACGGGACTGCGATGAAGGAGCAATTTGAAATATATGCTTATTCAGGCACCGGCTTTTCAAACGGTGAGCTTCATCTTATTCATGCCTCTAAGGAATATTACCTTTATCATAAAAAATTAACAGATGCTGCCTTTTCGGGAGGACCATTTTCTGAACCCGTACAAATGTATTCAAATATCAACGGTGGATATGGCGTTTTTGCAGGCTATAACCCTTACAAAGTGTTGGTTTCATTATAAATAAACTGATTTAATAATTGTTATGAATTTTATTTCATAACCCACCCTTAATTGTTAAATTTGTCTGTTATATTTAGTACTATGGCAGGCAACTCTTTTGGGAAATTATTTACACTTATCACCTTTGGTGAATCGCATGGCGAAGCTATGGGAGGAATCATTGATGGTTGTCCTGCGGGATTGCTGATTGATATTAATTTTATCCAAACAGAACTTGACCGAAGAAAGCCCGGTCAATCCTCAATTGTTACCCAAAGAAAAGAAAGCGACAAGGTAGAATTCCTGTCGGGCATATTTGAAGGTAAAACCACAGGAACTCCTATTGGTTTTATTGTACGTAATGAGAATCAGAAAACAAAAGACTATGAACACCTTTCTGACGCATATCGCCCCTCACATGCCGATTACACCTATGATATAAAATACGGCATTCGCGACTATAACGGTGGCGGACGATCCTCTGCCCGAGAAACGGTAAGCAGAGTGGTTGCCGGTGCGATAGCAAAACTCATCCTGAGACAATACGGTATTACGATACAAGCATACACATCGCAAGTAGGTGATATACAATTACTGAAAGACTACCAGAATTTAAATCTTTCAAAAACCGATTCTAACAGTGTACGCTGTCCCGATGAGCTTATTGCTGAAACAATGATTCATCGCATTGAACAGGCAAGAAAAGCGGGTGATACTGTTGGTGGGGTAATTTCTTGTGTAATAAAAGGAACACCTGCAGGATTAGGCGAACCTGTATTTGACAAACTTCATGCGGATCTTGGAAAAGCTATGCTCAGTATCAACGCTGTAAAAGGATTTGAATATGGCAGCGGTTTTGATGGGACAAAGATGAATGGAAGCGAACATAATGATAGTTTCATTCCTAATCCAAATTCAGAAGAGAACAGAAATATAAGCACCAAAACTAACCATTCTGGTGGCATTCAGGGTGGGATAAGCAATGGAGAAGATATTTATTTCAGGGTAGCATTCAAACCCGTTGCAACTATTATGCAAAAGCAAAACACTGTCAATTCAAAAGGTGAAGCTGTAGAACTCATGGGAAAAGGCAGGCACGATCCTTGTGTTCTGCCCAGAGCGGTTCCTATAGTTGAAGCGATGGCAGCATTAGTATTAGTGGATCATTTATTACGAAATAAAAGCACAAGAATATAACCAATGTTAGAGCTCATTTATAACTCTATATACTATTAACAAACAATTAAAAATATAATTAACCAATAAAAATTATGACAACAGAAACACCAAAAAAGAAAAAAAGCCTGATCCGTAGAATCCTTAAGTGGACGGGTATTACTTTCCTTGTATTACTGGTTTTAATTATTGCAGCCCCGTTTCTTTTCAAGAAACAAATTGTTCAATTGGTTAAGGATAAAGCCAATGAGAATTTAAATGCGAAAGTGAATTTTGGAGAATTCGGTCTTACATTAATTACATCGTTTCCGGACTTTACACTTTCCATTGATGATTTAAGTATTGCCAATGTAGGCGAATTTGAAGGGGATACATTGGTTTATACCAAAAACTTAACCATTGGATTAAACCTGATGAGTGTTATTAAAGGAGAACAATACCAGATCAATACCATATCTCTTAACAACCCGCGTATACATGCATTGGTACTAAAAAATGGAAAGGCCAACTGGGATATTACCAAACCTTCTGCAGATACTGCTGTTGCTACACCAACCAATGAAACATCAGCACCATTTAAAATGACGCTTAAAAAGTTTGAAATTGAAAATGGATATATCGTATATGACGATGCTTCAATGGATTTTAAAACAGAATTAGTAAATATGAATCATACGCTTAGCGGTGACTTCACATCTGACAATTTTTTGCTTGAAACACTTACTGAAATTGAAAAATTCTCTATGAGTTATGGTGGGGTTTCTTATATGAATAAAGTAAAAACAAGGTTAAAAGTGGATTTGGATGCGGATATGCCAAACTTCAAATTCACGTTTAAAGAAAATGAATTTTCATTTAATGAGTTAACTCTTGGATTGGACGGATTCTTTGCAATGCCAAAAGAAGATATGGATATGGATTTAAAATTCAAAGCTAACCAAACTGAATTTAAAAACATCCTTTCTCTTGTTCCCGGTGTATATACAGCCGATTTCAAAAGTGTAAAAACATCTGGTTTATTGTCGTTGGATGGTTTTGCTAAAGGTATTTATAATGATAAAAAAATGCCTGCATTTGGTTTAAAATTAAATATCAAGGATGCTATGTTCCAATATCCTTCATTACCAAAAGCGGTTACAAATATTCAGGTAGACCTTGCTGTTAATAACAAAACAGGCGTACCTGATGCTACAGTTATTGATTTGAATAGATTTCATATTGAAATGGCCGGAAACCCTGTAGATGCAAAATTACATTTATCAACACCTGTATCTGACGCGAATATAAAAGCGGAAATTTTAGCGAAAATAAATATCGCTTCTGTGAAAGATGTAATACCACTTGAAAAGGGTGACGATTTAAACGGAATGGTTACAGCCGATATAAAAATGAATGGCCGTATGTCATCCATCGAAAAAGAGCAATACGAAAAATTTGAAGCCAAAGGAAATTTGACTATTTTGGATATGAATTACAAAACGGCTACTCTTAATTATCCAACTAAGATCAACAAGTTATATTTGAATTTCACTCCTCAATTTGTTGAGCTTTCTCAATTTGATGCGAAAGTTGGGAAGAGTGATATTCAACTGGATGGTAGAATTGAAAATTTCCTGCAATATGCCCTTAAAGATTCTTTGTTAAGCGGAGCATTTAATTTTAAATCTTCCTTACTTGATTTAAATGAGTTTATGGCGGAAGATGAAACTGCCGCAGCGAAGCCGGTTGCAGCTGATACAGCGCCTATGACTGTTGTTGAAGTACCCTCTAACCTGGATGTAAGGTTAACCGCTAGTATCGGTAAAATGTTGTATGATAATTTAGTTATTACTAACGTTTCCGGTGGAGTGAAAGTGAAAAATAGCCAGGCAACTTTAGACAACCTGAAAATGGATTTAAAGGAACAGGAAGGAACTATGATATTAAGCGGTTCATATAACACTCAGAATATTAAAAAACCTGCTGTTGATTTCGACATTGATATTGCAAACTTTGACATTGCTAAAACATTTAAAGCATTTAACAGTGTTCAAAAGCTAGCTCCTATTGGGAAATACGCCAAAGGGAAATTTGGCACACAAATGAAGTTTAAAGCGCAGCTGGATACTCACATGGAACCTGATTTAACAACCCTTACAGGTGGCGGAAGATTAACAACTACAAACGTTGTTGTAGAAGGTTTTGAACCCATTAATAAACTGGCTGACGCCTTAAAACAGCCAAAATATAAGAGACTTGCATTTGAAAATATAAATGCAACATACCAATTCAAAAACGGACGCGTTGAAGTAGAAGAAATGCCAGTAAAAATGGGTACTATTTCAGGAACGGTAAAAGGTTCTACAGGCTTTGATCAAACAATTGATTATATATGGACGCTGGAAATACCAAGAGCTGAATTTGGAACACAGGCCAATGCTGCTGCAGGAAGCGTAATTGATCAACTCAATAAACAGGCAGGCACCAATGTAAAATTAGCAGATAAAATAAAAATTAAAGCTTTATTTGGCGGTACCGTTACTAAACCTACCATAAAAACTGATTTACTTGGATCTCAAACAAAGGAAGATATAAAAGAGCAAGTAAAAGAACAGGTGAAGGAAGTTATTACCAAAGGTATTGATGATGCCAAAGAAAAAGCACGTGCAGAAGCTGACAAAATCATGAGAGATGCACAAGCACAGGCTGCTAAAATTAAATCCGAAGCACAAGCATTAGCTGATAAAACAAGAGCTGAAGGATATGCCGTTGTAGATAAAACAGTAAACGATGCAAAAAACCCAATTGCAAAAAATGCGGCAAAAATTGCAGCACCATCAGCAAAAAAAGAAGTGGACAAAAAAGTTGCAAAGATTTTAGAAGAAGCGGATAAAAAATCTAACAGCGTTTTATCAAATGCAAAAGCTGAATCAGATAAAAAATTACAATAGCGTAAAACGTTAACAAAGCCTGCTATTTGTCATTTTGAACGGAGTCGAAGAATTTATCTACATAAATTCTAGACTCCGTTCAGCATGAATAGAAACTTAGCAGGAGTTCAAAAAACATAAATACCTTTCTTTATTTTATGAATTTCATTAAAACTATTTTTTTTCTTTTACTGCTAACATTCATCATATCATCAGCAATAGCGCAGGATGAAACGCCCTGCCAGGAAATTGATAATAAAAAAGCAAAAAAACTTTACGAACAAGGTATTGATAAAAAGAATAAAAAGGAAGAACGGATGGGTTTTCTAAAACAGGCAATGGAAATTGAACCTGATTATGTAGACGCCAATTTTGTTTATACCCAGGAACGTATTAAAACAATTATTTATGAAAACTCTTCTTTCAAATCCATTGAGCCATATTTAAAAAAAATCATTGAAGTGTGCCCTAAATATCACTCTGACCCCTACTATTATTTAGGATTCATTTATTATGAAGAAGAAAAATGGGAGGATGCTGAAAAATATCTAAAGCAATATTTAGAGTTCAAAGATGATGATGAAAAAAAGTATAACAAAAACTATGAGAGCTTTTTGTATCAGTCTAAACAAATGTTACGCTACGCAAAATTTTATAATGAAATATTCAAAAACCCTGTTCCGTTTGATCCTTCCCCGGTAGCTGGTATATGTACTGAAAATGACGAATACCTGCCAATTATTTCACCGGATGATGAGATGATGCTTTTTACACGCAAGCTACCCTATGTCGACAAAAGCGGTATCGTTGGGCAAATTTCAGACAAGGAGCAGGAACTGTTTAGCTATAGCAAACGAAATCCGGCTAATGGAGAATTTGATAAAGGTAAACGGATGCCGCATCCATTTAATAAAAACGGCAGTGAAGGTGGGGCAACTATGTCTATCGATAATAAACATTTATTTTTTACCATTTGTAAAAATGATGGTGGACCGCAGGCTAATTGCGACATCTATTATTCAGATCTTATAAACGGTGAATGGACTGAATCAAAAATAGTAGAAGGAATTAATGACCCCATATATTGGGACTCTCAACCCTCTTTAGCTTCGGATGGGAAAACACTTTATTTCTGCAGTGATCGTAAAGGCGGACGTGGTGGGGTTGATCTGTACAAAACAGTTAAAAATACGTCAACGGGTATATGGAGTGTTCCTGAAAACCTTGGTCCCATAATCAATACAAGTGGTAATGAAATGTCACCATTTGTTCACTCGGATTTTCAAACTTTATATTTTTCATCAGATGGACATCCGGGAGTAGGAGGTAATGATATTTTTATCGCACGTAAAGGAACGGATGATAAATGGATGCAGCCAAAAAACATTGGCGTACCTATAAATACAACAGGCGATGACTTAGGCTTTTTTGTTAGTACTGATGGGCGTTTGGGGTATTTCGCTTCTAATCAGCCCTCACGTGCTAAAGGTAAGTCAGTAGGAAAATATGATATTTATTCTTTTGAATTGTATAATGAAGTGAGACCAGATGCTGTTGCATTTTTCAAAGGAAAAGTGGAAGATCAGGGCAATGGTACTAATAAAAAATTCAATGTCGAAATAAAGGATGCCACTTCTAAAAAAGTAACAGAAGCAATGGTGGATACTACCACAGGAGAATACATGGTTATTGTAAATACCAAAGTTAAAAGTGATTTAATTGTTACCGTTAAAAAAGAAAATTACGCTTTTAGTTCGCAATTAATTTCGAAAGATTCTATTGTTGGGTCAAAACCTGCAAAACTTAGTGATATACCTGTAGACACCATAAAAGTCGGCCAGACATATACCCTTAACAACATATATTATAAAACTAACTCTGCAGACCTCGACCCCAGATCAATGATTGTAGTAGATGAATTTGTGGAATTTTTAAAAGCAAATCCGAATATTAAAATTGAAGTTTATGGTCATACGGATAATAAAGGTGATGACAAATCAAACCTTGCATTATCTACCGACAGGGCGTTTTCTGTCCGTGATTTACTTCTTGAAAAAGGGATTTTAGAAAACCGGCTTATTGGTTTTAAAGGGTTCGGTGCTTCCAAACCTATTGCAGATAATCTCACTGAAGCAGGCAGAGCAAAAAACAGGAGAACAGAATTTGCAATCGTTGGCAAATAATTATCAACTAGTCTAAAGGATAACGATTATCGATTACGAATAAACAAATGGTTACGAATTTACAAAACAAGCTCACCTTTGCGATGCATTGAACCGTACTATTTCGTAAATTAGTTTTATTCGTTTATCCGTAACCGAAACGACACGTTTTTTTTAATAATTAAGCATATACATTATGGCAGGAGTAAACAAGGTAATTTTAGTAGGTAATTTAGGAAAAGACCCCGAAGTGAGACACCTGGAAGGCGGAGCGGCTGTCGCTAATTTCCCTTTAGCAACAAGTGAATCCTATAAAGATAAAGCGGGACAGCGTATTGAACAAACGGAATGGCATAACATTGTTGTTTGGCGAGGGTTAGCGGAAGTGGCTGAAAAGTATCTAAAAAAAGGAATGACGATATACCTCGAAGGTAAATTAAGAACCCGTTCCTGGGACGACAAAGAAGGACATAAACGTTACACGACTGAAATTGTGGGTGACACCTTTACTATTTTAAGTAAAAAAGAAAGCAGCTCCTCCTCTGAGTCGAATGATGGCAGTAGTATCGGAACCAAACCAGGGGATGATCTGCCTTTTTAAAATGTTAAATCACCGTTTCTAGTAAAATATTATCTTTACAGCTATATTAATTAAACTTAAATTTTGGACGTCACAAGCAGTATTCAGCTCTGGAGCATTTCACCGCTTAACAGCATTATAATTAAATCATTTTCAATCAGCATTATATTGGCCATCTTAGCCATATTTGCGTTATTAATCCTTGTTGCATTGGTATCTGCTGCCGAGGCTGCATTTTTCTCACTCACTCCAACAGAAATGGAAGAGTTGAAAAGTACGGGAACCAAAACCGATGAAAAAATATTATTATTTATTGATGGCCCCAAACGCCTGCTGGCAACCCTTTTAATCAGTGTTAATTTTTTAAGTATTGCTATCGTAATACTCAACTCAACATTTATTTTTGGTGAAGCAGGGCTGTTCGATTTTTCTCATAATCCTCTAGCCGGCTTTATAATTCAGGTGGTACTCATCACCTTTTTAATTTTACTTATTGGAGAAGTTACACCCAAAATATATGCTACCCAAAACTCATTGAATGCAACCAGAATGCTTATACCCTTAGTACAGTTCTTACAAGGTTTATTTTATCCCATCAGTTCATTTTTGATGCTTTCCACTTCCCTGCTTGATAAGGTAATAAAACCTAAAACGCATAACATTTCAATTGATGATTTATCACAGGCACTTGATCTTACAAATGATGAAGACATAGCAGAAGAAGATCATAAAATATTGCAGGGTATTGTAAAATTCGGCAACACGGATGTAAAACAAATCATGAAACCGCGAATGGATGTTACGGCTTTCGGATATTCAACATCCTACAAAAAGCTGCTGGAAGACATTACCAAATGTGGTTTTTCGCGATTACCTATTTATAAGGAAACGCTTGATAATATTGCCGGGGTACTTTATACAAAAGATCTATTGCAATATCTGAATAATTCCGATGATTTTAACTGGCAGGGAATTATCCGCCCTCCATTTTATGTTCCCGAGAATAAAAAAATTGATGATCTCTTGCGTGAATTTCAAACAAAAAAAATACACCTGGCAGTGGTAGTTGATGAATATGGTGGAACATCCGGTATTGTTACATTAGAAGATATTATTGAAGAAATTGTAGGGGAAATTAATGACGAATTTGATGATGATGATTTAACGTATTCTAAATTAGATGAGAATAACTTTGTGTTTGAAGGAAAAGCTCACCTGAATGATGTATCACGTATTATAGAAATTGATGGGGCTGAATTTGAGGATGCCAAAGGAGAAGCGGATACACTTGCTGGATTAATATTAGAAACCGAAGGCCGAATACCTACAAAAAATGAAAAAATAAAATTCAAAAATTTAATTTTCACAATTGAATCTGCCGATAATAGAAAAATTAAACGGGTAAAAATAACCATTGTGAGAGATGAAGAGTAAGGAGCGAAAAATAAGATTCAAGGTGTTAAATAAAGAAGTAATTTTTGCTGGTAAACAACTCAGGCTCATCTTTCTTACCTCTTTATTACTTTTATCCACTTGTATTTTCTTCAGTTCTTGTACTGATAATGATGACGACACTATAGCGCCCAAGCCAAGAGCGTATTTCCGGCTTTCATTCCCTGAAAAAAAATACATCAGATATGATTCTGTTTGTCCTTTCAATTTTGATATGCCTGTATATTCAAAAATAGATAACGATAAAAATTACAGAGCTGAACCTTGCTGGTTAAATTTGAATTTCCCCACCTTTAACGGTACTTTACACTTAAGTTATAAAGCGGTAAATGGAAATATACAGCAGTACCTGGAAGACACCTATACCCTTGCATCCAAACATCAGATTAAAGCTTCAGGGATTGAAGAACAATTAATTTCAAAAGACTCCAGCAAAGTGTATGGCTTAATTTATGACATTCAAGGCAATGCCGCTTCTTCTATCCAATTTTTCCTGACAGACAGTACACATCATTTTATACGTGGGGCTATGTACTTTAATGCCATACCCAATACCGATTCTATTGCACCGGTAGTTGAGTTTATTAAAAAAGATATTTACCAGATGATCGCAAGTTTTGAATGGAAAAACAATTCTAACTTATCAGGCGGACTTCCTAAGGCTGTGCATAAAAAATAACACAGCAGCAAATAAAACAAAAGCTCCCGTTTGATGCAATACGCCCATCGTTATTGGCACAGCATACAGCAGCGTAATGATTCCCAATAAAAACTGAACACCAACTACTGCAGCCATAAAATTGGAGGCTTTACGCTGCAAGGCTGAAAGCTCTATTTTTCTTGATGTTTCCCATAAAAGCACAATAATTATTACCACTGCATAAGCTAAATACCTATGTATAAACTGAACCCCAGAAGGATTCTCAAGAAAATTTTTCCAGAATGGATCAAAAGATACTACTGTATCCGGTACAAAGGAAGTTCCCATCCTAGGAAAAGTATTGTAAAACAAACCCGCTTTTAAGCCTGCTACAAAAGCTCCATATATTATCTGTATAATAACAATAGCAAAGGTAATACTGGCCAGACGTCTTACTTTTTTTAAAATAACTGTTTCTGCTATCACTTTCGGATACAATAAATCAAGGGCGTACCAGAATGTGAATCCAAACACAGTGAATGCACTGATCAAATGTGCGGCCAATCTGTAATGGCTTACATGCGGTTCTTTTTGTAAACCACTCTTTACCATAAACCACCCTAATACACCTTGCAAAGCGCCAAGCAAAAGCAATACAAACATTTTTCTCAAAAGCGGTTTATCGAATTTTTTCTTTATTAAAAAATAAAAAAATGGAATAAGGAAAACCACACCAATGGTTCTACCGAGCATGCGATGAATAAATTCCCACCAATAAATAGATTTAAATTCTTCCAGTGAAAACTGATTATTGATGATCTGATATTCGGGAGACTGTTGATATTTTTCAAATGGCACCTGCCAATCAGCGTCATTCATAGGAGGTAAGGAACCAATGATCATATTCCACTCCACCATTGATAAACCCGAATGTGTAAGACGCGTAATCCCCCCAATCAAAACCATTGCATATATTAAAAAACATCCGGCAAGCAGCCAAATGATAATTGATTTGTGTGGATTGTTTTTCATAATGAAATTTTTTATCAAAAAAGATGAGTAATAAAAATGAAAACCCTTTTAAATAGCAGCATTGCATAGGCTACTGAAGGTTTAATTCAACAGTTTTATTATTCACTCCAAAGTTAATAATAGTTCTGTCGAACAATATTTCAAAACACTTTTAGTTTTAAACATATAAACACTAATCCCCCAGCCATGAAAAAAACGATTGCAATCTGCCTGCTTATTCCTGTAATGAGCAGTGCGCAAGGGAAATTAAAATTGGATCCCGAAAGTGGACAGTTTCAATTAGGGATCCGCAACACCATAAGTTCATTCAGCGATGATGCTGCAACAGGCTTTGGGGTTGGCGGACAATTTCGTATCCGTGTTACCAAACAAATTAATACGGATTGGTTTGCCGATCAGATTACTACTGATATAAGCGGTATCGCCCGAAGGGTGGATCACCACATAGGCTGGTCCGTTGTAGCTTATCCATTCAATTCGGATTTAACAAAAGGTAAAGTAACGCCTTATATTCTTGCAGGACATTGTTTTGATCATACCACCGTTTCTAAAAACGGCACAACTAATACACCGGTACAACGCAGAAACAGTGCAGTACAAGTAGGTATGGGTATGCATTACAATATAACCGACCGGGTGGATCTGTCACTCACAGGGCAATACATGATGCATTTAGGATATAACATTCATACAACAGTTATTGAAGTGGATGGCAAAAAAGATGTATTAATTGAAAAAACCAAAGCCAAAGGCGTTGAGGGGCATTTGCTTATTAATTTGAGCTTAAATGTGAGAATATGTGACTTATTGGGCTGATTTTAGTCAAGATTGTAAAATGGAGAATGTAAAAATTAACCACTAAACGTATAAAGCCATGCTAAAGAAAAAGCTGTTCATCATCCTTCTAATGCTCTCTGCCTCTAGCATTGCTCAGCAAAAAGACGGCCAGTATATACACCAAAATTTAATACGTGCAGATGTCTCCATTGTTGCAGGCTATATGCTTAAGGAGAATTTTAATAATGTACACGTCAATGGAAATCTGGAATATTATTTAGATAATAAGGTATCCATCCGGGGTGATGCGAACTTCCTATTAGGCAGCACTGGCATCAACAGTGATTCTATGGGATTAAAAGATAATCATTCTTTAATGCTTGGCGGTGCTTATCATTTCCAAACCAAAAACCATTTTGATCCATACTTTATCATACAGCCAGGTTTTGCTTACACCTCTTCGTATAAAGCCCCAAACCCCAATTCAGATGAAGGCAAAAACACCTATTATAAAGGGGTAATCTCTCCATTGGCAACTGCCGGATTAGGTTTTAATTTTTATTTTCAACGTTTTGCACATTTGTTTATGGAAACACGTTATGTATATGGTAATCATTTATCTGAAGCTCCTCATCCCCTATCGCTACAAGAAATGCGGTTTACATTTGGATTAGGATTCAATATACTTTAAATGTGTTAATTTATATTGATCTCTATTTCTTAATTATTTTTTTCGGACAAAAATTCTGTTTTTGAAAAGCGTATATTTGTAACTGATTTCAAGGTGTTTCTATCCGTTCCATTGAACATAAGTTAAATCTATTAAATAGATGTACTAATTGAACAATACTACGTTTCATAGAAATAGATTTTTTCAATTACATCTATAATATTTTATTTCAATATGATCCAACGTCCCAGAAGATTAAGAAAAAATGCCATTGTACGTGAAATGGTTGCCGAAACAAGGCTTTCAAAAGATATGTTTATTTATCCTTATTTTGTTATTGACGGAAAAAACAGCGTACATCCAATTGCTGCCATGCCGGGAATCAACCATTATTCGGTGGACGAATTATTAAAGGATGTTGAAAATGGCTTAAAAAAAGGCATCAACAAAATTTTATTATTTGGTGTAGGGGAACAAAAAACAAATGATGCAAGCTCTTCTTATAGTAATAATTCTATTGTAGTAAAAGCGGTAAAAGCGCTGAAAGAAAAATTTGCTGAACAAATTTATGTGATCACCGATGTGTGCGTTTGTGCCTACACTACCCATGGGCATTGCGGAATCCTTCACGATGATTATGTACACAACGATTCTTCCGTTGAAGTATTAGCAAAAATGGCATTATCACATGCCCAGGCCGGAGCAGATATGGTAGCACCAAGTGATATGATGGACGGACGCATTGCTGCTATGCGTGAATTATTGGATGACAACGGTTTTGAGAATACTGCTATTATGTCGTATTCCATTAAATATGCTTCTGCTTATTATGGCCCTTTTCGCGAAGCTGCGGACTCTGCACCACAAAAAGGTGATCGTAAATCATACCAGATGGACTTTAGAAATGGTAAGGAATCTCTTACTGAAGGTTTACTGGATGAAGCAGAAGGCGCAGATGTATTGATGGTAAAACCTGCGTTGGCTTATATGGACGTGATTTTTAATTTACGTCAGAATACTTTATTACCGGTTGCCTGTTATAATGTTTCAGGAGAATACTCTATGGTTAAAGCTGCTGCTGCAAATGGCTGGATTGATGAACAAAAAATTGTAATGGAAAACATGTATGCCTTTGCCCGTGCCGGAGCCAATTTAATCATTACCTATCACACGAAGGATATTTTTGAAAAAGGCTGGATTTAGCTGATATGCGGATGTACCCATGTGAGGATGTACCGATGGCTGATGTTTTTTGATGTGCGAATGTAACGATTTACGATTTCTTGATGTCGAGATATATTATAGATCGCTTTTTTGATACGCTGCTGTCCCGATTTTTTTATTATTATATTACATTAAATAGAACCCGATAATCCATAAATTGATAAACCTTCACACCAGCACATCTTCACATCTTCACATCTTCACATCTTCACATCTTCACATCTTCACATCTTCACATCGGTACATCGGTACATCCGCACATCAGCACATCAGTATATCTGCACATCATCTTACTTCTCAATCATCCTCGGTACTTTAAAATAATCTGAATCATGCTTTGGTGCATTTTTTAAAGCTTCCTGCTGCGTAATCTCCGCTTTCACCTCATCTTCGCGCAGTACATTCACCTCATCGCTCATGTATATCAAAGGTTCTACATCAGTAGTATCTAATTCATTCAATTTTTCTACAAGAGCAATCATATTATTCATGTCCTTAATAATCTGCTCTTTCGATTCATTTGCAAACTCCAATCGTGCCAGGTGCGCAATCTTATCAACTGTTTCGTTATTTATTTTCATCACACTATAATTTAAAATATTTCTGAACGCTATAACTGATTGAAATTATTAAGATCAGTCAATATAATTTCACGAACTTTTGTACGCAAAGATACTAAATCATCTAACGTCATCCCAACCGTAGGGATCGGTTCATGAACAATCAAGTAGCATACCCCTGGCCGGCCGTAAGATTTAAAAAAACCTCCATTCTGCAGGTGTTTCCAATTATTCAAATAAGTGATCGGAATAACCGGTACCTGTTTTTCAATGGCTAGCCTGAAAGCGCCATTTTTAAAGTTAAGCAGCTTTCCCCAGCTGGAAATACCACCTTCCGGAAAAAGAAAAACATTATGTCCTTTTTCCAACTCCTGCCCTGCCCTTACAAATGCTCTGTGTGATCCCATATTACTTTTTCGATCCACCAGAATATTCATTTCTCTGAAAAATATCCGAAACAGTGGGGCTTTATCTATTTCCTGCTTACCCATGGAAACAAAATACTTAGGCACTACCAAATAACTGAGAACAATATCCAAATACGATGCATGATTTGCGCAATAAACAGCAGGATAAGGAAGCTTGTCGACAGGTGTAGCACGTTTAATTTTAACAAACAATCCAGGAACAGCTAAAATCCACATGGCCCATATACGCTTCAGCCGGAAGGCTGTTGGAAACCATTTCCTTTTCGAAAGCAGAATAAAAAATATCGGGTATAAAAGAAGCAGGCCAAGAATAAAATTGGCCAGAAATAATAATTTCCAAAGTGTACGTGGTATGATCAGCAAATACTTCATTGGAAACAAAAATACAAATTTAAAACTAAGGGCATCAGTTAACCAGTGTTACCCTTGTTTTACTTTCTTGTTATCACATAGCATATTCAACTACAAACCACCCAAAAGGTTTATGAATACCAATAAACAGGCTACTATTACAATCAGCATAAAAAAAAGCGATATAGATGATCTATATCGCTTTTCTTAGAGTTTTATTACCCTTAAACCAAGGCAATATCAAACTGAACAAGGTCAATAAATTCCTGAACACGTTTTTCTACCTGATCCTGCGTTAATCCGATCAATTTTTCAGTACCGAATTTTTCAACACAAAAAGAAGCCATTGCAGAACCAAAAATGATGGCACGCTTCATATTATCAAAGGAGATATCTTTTGTTTCAGCTAAATACCCAATAAAACCACCAGCAAAACTGTCACCAGCTCCGGTTGGATCAAATACTTCCTCTAATGGCAAAGCAGGGGCAAAAAACACCTGTTCTTCATTAAATAACAAGGCACCATGCTCTCCTTTTTTAATAATTAAGAATTTAGGACCCATTTTCATGATTTTTTGAGCTGCTTTAACCAATGAATATTCACCGGAAAGCTGACGTGCCTCTTCATCATTGATAGTCAGTACATCTACTTGCTTCATTGTTTCTTTCAGGTCATTCATTGCAATATCCATCCAGAAATTCATCGTATCCATTACAATCAGTTTCGGGCGTTTTTTTAACTGCTTAATCACCTGCTGCTGAACGATAGGAACTAAATTCCCTAACATTAAGAACTCACAATCCTGGTAATGACTTGGTACAATTGGATTAAAATTCTCCAAAACATTCAATTCTGTAGTGATGGTATCACGGGTATTCATGTCATTATGGTATTTACCTGCCCAAAAAAACGTTTTTTGACCTTTTAACACCTGCAATCCATCCGTATTTACCTGATGTTTCTGAAGCATCTCAATATTTGAGGCCGGAAAATCTTCACCCACCACCGATACCAAATTGATGTTTTTGGTAAAATAAGAAGCCGCCAACGAGATGTAAGTTGCAGCGCCACCAAGGATTTTATCGGTTTTTCCGAAAGGAGTTTCAATAGCATCAAATGCCACTGTACCTATCACTAATAAGCTCATATTTAAAATATTTTAATTTTTTGCACAAATATATTGCATATTTGCTTAGAACATAGTAATATTGCACTCCTTTTTACGGGAAAATTCCTTCTTAGCTCAGCTGGTTAGAGCATCTGACTGTTAATCAGAGGGTCGCTGGTTCAAGTCCAGCAGAGGGAGCCAACAAAACCTCACAGAAATGTGGGGTTTTTGTTTTTTTATACCATTCCGACACAATTCCTACACAAATGGGATTTTAAGGCAATTTAGTACAAAAGAATTTATCCGTTATTTACTTTTTAAGTAAGTCAAACAACTGAGTATTGATATATAAGGTTTCCTTCCAAATCTGTTTAGACTGCAATACTTTAATTTTTTCTAAATTTTTTAAATATTTGGATGCAGTTACCCGGGAAATACCAAAACGTTCAGTCAGGTATTCTGTTTTGCAATAAGGGTGTTCAAACAATAATTCTATCAGCTCCTTACTATACGTCTTTGGAGCATTCTTTCTCACCAATTCCTGTGTTTGAGTAAACAATTCGCTGATTTCTTTCACTTGGTTAATGGTTTCCTGAGCTGTTTGTTCAATTCCTTTGAGAATATAGAGAACCCAGTCTTCCCAGTTATCTTTTGTTCGCACTTCCTGTAATAAACGGTAATAATCTGTTTTATTGTCAATAATATAAGCACTCAGATAAAGTATTGGATCCTCAAGCAAACCATTCAAAATAAGATATAAAACATTGATGATCCGGCCGGTACGTCCATTTCCATCATAAAATGGATGTATGCTCTCAAACTGGTAATGCTGCACTGCCATTTTTATTAAAGGAGATATTTCATTCGCATAATTCAGATATTCTTCCAGGTTTCTCATCAGGCGGTTGATATTATCCGGATTATCTGGTGGGGTATAAATTACTTTTCCGGTAGAGGCATTGCGTAGAGCTGTTCCTGGCAACTTTCTTAAACCTGCAGCGTTTTCTTCCAGAATCTTTTGTATTTTAATAATCGCATTACTACTTAGAAAGCCTTTCTTCTGAATAAAATGAAATCCATACAGCATCGCTTCGCGGTAGCGCAATACTTCTTTTGTAGAACCATCTGCTTGTATACCTTTTGCAGATAAGGCTTGATACAATTTATCCTGGGTAGTGATTACGTTCTCAATTTCAGAACTGGCACGGGCTTCTTTTAAAATAACTGCATTTAGCAGAATGTTGGGGTTGGGTAAAATTTTAGCAAGGCCTTTCAGTTCTGCCAAAGCTACTGAAGATTTTACAAGTTGGCGAAGCACCTTTAACGTTTCAATTTTATCCCGAACCGGGGGTAAAAGCGGAAGTTCATTAAAAGGGTTTTCGTTATTGATTTTTTTTGTAGTAGTAGGCTTTTTTGTCATGTAAAGAAAGTTTACTTGAGGATTTTGTCATGTAAAAATAATGATAAAATCTTTACATGATACCCTTGTCATGTATAAAAAGTTTACATGAGGATATTACCTTGTTACAAATGTCGAAAGTGTTTTAATAAAAGAGAAGTCAGGGAATTTGTCTTTAATTAAAGCATTTGGTTGACAAATGGCTAGTCCGAGTCAGCTTAATAAACTGGAAAGCTAATTGTTTTCTTAAACTTGATTTTCCCGGTTCCCTCTGTAATACTTGCCATATTCTTTTTTCTGTCAATTCCAAATTGCTTTTCTGCATGTAAGAATGTTTCAAGTAAAAATGAAAATGTTTCCTGAGTTAGCCTTAATCGGTTTGGCTCATGTTCTGATGCTTGAAAGCTTTCTTGTTTAATGCATACAACTCCATCTTTCGTTAAAACTACACTTACATGCCTACCTGAATGAACATCCTTTGAAAAAAATCGACTATTTCATTACCTTCTAATACTTCCTGAGCCCTTTTTGAAAGGTCTCCAATGATGGTATTGTTAATCTCTTTTTCTTCCATGTTAATTGATTTTTTTTGATTTTAATTGTAGACTTCTTGCATTCAAAAAGGGGGCATATTGGGCACCACTATTTAATCCAAGCCTCTATTTTTGCAGTTAACATTTTTTCGAGCTCCTCTGGAGTATTATAAATAATATGCTGCAATTGCTTAATGTCAAAATGGGCCTTGTCAAATTCATCCTTTCTACATAGATAAATCACTGGTTTCCCCAAACCGAGTGCATATCCACTTTCAAAATATACCCCATTTCTATGATGAGTAAAATCAGCTACGCAAAACTTAGCTGCCTTTATTCCTGCTAATATACCATCCGGTATAGTTTTATCGCTTGAAAGGTGTTCTTCGTCAATAATGATATGCTTAAATTTTGTCACGCTTAATGATCTTTTTATAGCTTCCCTGTATGGTTTCATTTCATCAGAAAAAGCCATAGCAATAAAGCACTGATTAGAATTATTGCCATCTGATTGCAGTTGAACGGCCTTATTTAATCCTAAGTGTGTTACACGGTACCTATATCGGTTCTTTTCTATGTGCCAGTAATGGATTAAATCATTTTCTTTAAGACCAGTTAAATAATATAAACACTCTTCGACCGACTTAAAGTAATTTTTTTGCCAAACCGTTTCTTTTCCAAAATCAATTTCAATCAATTCTCCGTCTATTTTTTGCAAATTGAATAGATAAAGAAAAAAATTATCCATTTTCTCTTTAGGTATTTTAGGATAGAGTGCCGATTCCAAATAATTATTAGGATATATTGATTCAGAATCAGCAACATGATGAGTAGTACTACAGTCTGGACCTTTTATAAAACTACGTACTGGCCAATGTCCGTTAGCCATTAAGCTCAAAAAGATATGTTGAGTTCCACTATTTATTTGAATGTTCCGTAAGCACGAATTACATAGAAAGATTTCAAACTCTTTTTCTCCAACTTTAATGGAATAATAAGTTGTATCACTTCCCCTATTGAAATTAACAACTTTTTCAGTTAAGGGGCAATTCATTATATCATTTTTATTCATCGTTTTTTATTTAAAAATTAAAGATATTTAAATTCTAAACGCGATTGCAAACAATAAGAAATGGGCATCCACAAAACCTTAAAGCAACCAGCACCTATCTATTCTCCAACACAATCTTCTTTACTACGTTAATATTGCGGCTTCGTATGGATATAAAGTAAGTTCCGGTTACAAATTTTTCAGTATCAATTATTAAACTGTTGGGACCGGAATGAATACTTGCTGTCTGATCATAAAGCCTGCTTCCAAGTACATTTGTAATGGAAATAACAACGTTATCTTCTTGTTCCGAAGATACGTATACATTTAATTGCCTGGAGGCAGGAACCGGATAAACTGAAATCTGTTTATTAACTTTTGTATCGGTAATACCGGCAATAAGTTTCCAACAATCATCAATAGGCTGGTAAAAAGCACTGCTATCGCAATAAGGTAAGGAATATATATCTTCCAGGGTACGCAGCACATTATAATGATTGATATGAGTGGAGTATGTACCTCCATTAACCATTGGGCCAATAAACATAGTTGGAATACGGTTATTGTTTCCTCCAATTACTATTCCTCCTATTTCAACTCCTTCATCTTCATCGTACTGAATAATTAACAAACTATTATTGGTTTTCACCCATTGTACCAATCCGTCAATATTAGTGCTGAGCCAGTCGTCCCCGTTCGAAATAGCCGTTGATGCCGAATAAATGGGATCATGCATATCATGTATTAAACTAGGGATAATAAAAGATACGGTAGGTAAACTATCATAATTACTGGGGAAGTCAGTAAACGGATGATGTGTTTCAGGGGCCAGCTGATTGGTTCCCGTACCTTGCCAAAAAGCCCATGGACAATGTCTTTTAACGTATTTCCCTGAAGTAAAAACAAGTGAGCCTGTTGAAGGCAATTCCTCACTGTATCCTTTAAACGTGTAACCGTTTGAAATCAAAGAATACCCAAGGTTGCAAGTACTAAACGGTGTGCCAGAGGGAACATTATCATTGGTTATTCCCTGATTGCTCCCCGAAAACAATGCCACATAGTTAGGCTGGCTGGGGTGTGTAACTCCGAAGGACTCAGAAAAAACAGCACAGTTTGAATCTACAGCTAATGAGTTCAGGTAGGGAGACTGCGGATTTCCAATAATGTTTGAATATCCTTTATTCTCAAGCATAACAATTATAATATGATCCGGTGTAGGCAGATTTTGAGCTATTAAAACCGGAGCACCGAATAAGATACCATATGCGAGAATAATTTTTTTCATCCTTAGTTAATTTATACTTAATTAGTTTTAAGTAAGTAACTCTTATCTGCGTCTTACCTCACAATCATCACCTTTTTATATATCGATGATTTTTGATTTTGTATTTTAACAGAATACAATCCGGATGCTTTATCAGAGAAATCAATCATTTCGGTATTATCGTTCATTATACGCTGCTCTATTAATTCTCCTAATGCATTAAAAATTGTCAGTGTAACTATACCCGAATTTTGTGAATTATTCCGGATAAATAAATCACTTTTCGCTGGGTTCGGGTAAATGCTGAAATTATTCTCCAGCAGCAATTCTTCAAATCCAACTGCACTAATTACTACGTTTCCGCAATGTGTGCTTGTACAGCCTGAATCGGTAGCTGTGAGGCATACATAATAAGTGCCGGGGTTATGAAAATCATTGGCAGGATTAGGCTGTGTAGAAGTTCCAAATGCACCAAAATCCCAAAAATAAGTACTCGGATTACCCGGACCAGCATAACTGAACGAAGCTATACTCCCTGCTACTGTAGTATAAGTAAAATCTGTTGGACAGAATGAAAAGTCACCAACATTCAGTGAGTAACAATCTAAAAAAGAACAGCCTCCTGCAGAGTCGCTGATAGAGCAGCAAATATAATACACGCCAGCTGTATCAAAGGTATGGACAGGGTTTTGAAGAGTAGAACTATCACCATCTCCAAAAGTCCATAAAAAGTCGGATGGAGGAGCTCCCCATGAATATTCATGAAAATTGATAGTCAGTCCATTTATAGAATCAGGTGTAGATTCCCAATATTCATAACAATTACTTGGAGAACCGGCATACACAAAATCACAATACGTATTGGTACAATTGGTTATGTTATTAGTAGTTGTAAGACAAACCCAATGCCATGAAGCCACAGGGTATGTATGACTAGGATTTTGCAAAGTTGAAGTAGTACCATCTTCAAAATCCCAAAGCCAGTTGGTTGGATCACCCAATGAGTTATCGGTAAAATGCACGGTATAGGCATCTATCGAATCAACCATGGTGCTATAGATTGCATAACAGTTATTCACATGAATATTTTCACAATAAGTATCTACACAGTTTGCAAGCGAATCAAAAACAGTAAGGCATACGCTGTATGATCCGGTTGAAGAATACGTATGTATTGGATTTTGAACACTTGAAGTATCACCATCACCAAATTCCCATAACAGGCTTGTGGTACTTCCTGCTGACAAATCCGTAAACTGGAAATTAAGCAGATCAAGTGAATCAGGTGTGTATGAAAAATCAGAAGAACAACTAACCGGCCCGATCACAACCTCCTGGCAGGAAGTGTTTGAACAGCCTGTACTATCCCCCATTGTTAAACAAACGGTATAGGAACCTGGTTCTGAAAAAATATGAACGGGATTCTGTATGCTATCCATTGTACCATCATCAAAAAGCCAAACGGTATAAACCGAATTTGGAACCGAATTATCCGAAAATAAAATCATATTCGGATTAATAAAATCAATAGAATAGGTAAAGTTTGAATAACAGGTCCCATTGCTTCCGCCTATTGCAACCGTATCGCAATACGTGTCGCTGCAACCAGTAGAATCTATTGTTGTTAAACAAACATAATAATTCCCTTCATTCGCATATATATGTGATGGATTTTGAAGGCTGCTTGTAACCGCATCGCCAAAATCCCATTGCCAATTCACAGTGCCCTGAGAAGAAGAATCAACAAAATTAATTTTATTGGGATTTATTGAATCCAGTGTATGAAGAAAATAGGCCGAACAATTTCCGGGGTTACCCACTACAATACTATCACAATAAGTACTCTGGCAATTTGTAAATGGTGTAAAAACGGAAAGGCAAACAGTGTATGTTCCTCCCTGCAAATAGGTATGTGACGGATTCTGCTGGGGGGAAGTTGATCCATCACCAAAACTCCAGCTCCAGTTAGTGGCGGCTGTATTGCCATAAGAGGAATCAACAAATGAAACAGTAAGAGCAGTTTCTGAATACGTGTAATGTGCCTGGCATTGAGCATTTGAGAAATACGAAGTGAAAGCAAATGCAATAAAAAGTAAAATTTTCTTCATTTATAAAATTATTTAAGCGGGTATATGAATAAGGGTCGGTTTAATTCTAAAAAAGGGATGATCCTATTTAAAGTCATATAAAAGGGCATAATTGCTTATGCCCCTTATATACTGATTACGATGTAACTATTTATCTGATTAGAAATCTTTTCTCACCATCAATTTTTTGGTGAAATTTTGGTTTCCTGTATGTACCACTACCTGATAGATTCCGGCAGGATAATTTTCAACCTGTATTAAAAACGTATTGTTATTCAAATCATCTGAAAACACACGCTTACCCATAATATCAAAAATTTCGATTTTGGCTTGTTCCAGCAATCCATCAAATTGAATGGTAGCAACATTTTGAGCCGGGTTCGGGAATATATTCAGGCTCGCGAAGACTTCTTCTTCTAGTGGTGCTGCATCCGCTTGTCGTGTTTCTCCCATTGGTTCTGCTACCATATTAGCCGATGAAGAAAAAGCAAACTTCATATTCGGACGGGTATAACTTTTGGTACCTGTTGCACTTCCACAAACCCCACCATTAGCAACATTCGTTTTATTAAACAAAGTCTGGTAGGATGATGTAGTTGAAAATTTAACATTTGTATTGCTGGTAGCACTTGAGTTGTTCCAGCAGATATCAATCAATAAATTACCTGTGCCATTGTATTGAAATGGCGTAGTAAATGTATGCGTATTCCAACCTGTTGTAACGCTAACATTTCCTGAATATACAGTTGACAAGCTGGTAGCAAGGAAGCTGGTAGTTGAAAAACTGGCAGCTGTTGTATGACCAATTTTAATTGTAAAGCCATTCATTAGCTGAGAGCTTGCAGAACCAACATTGAAAGCAAGTGATTTAATATAATTAGCCGTTGAGCTATATCCTGCAGCAACCAATTGAGCTTTAGTAATTATAAACTGGCTTCTCTCATCCATATTGCCAGTGCCGTAAGGTGCACCACCGGTGGTTCCTGTTCCTGTACCTACAGTAACAGTTGTATTAGAAGACGCAGCGGCCGAAGTGGTAAAAGTGGCCGATGCAGAATAATTTGATGACGATGTTCCGGAACATACTCTCTGTACCTGAAAATGGTAGCTGGTAGCAGCACTCAAACCGCTTATTGTTTTTGAGGTTGTTGTAGAGGAAACAGTTGTCCAGGTTGAAGAATTAGTTGTTTTATATTTTACATTGTAAGTATTGGTTGAGCTGCCTGCCGCCCAGGTAAGTGTAGCGCTATTAGCAGTGATGGCACTTGATGAAAGACCAGTAACAGCCGAGCAGGTAGCTGCAACAGTTAATGGTTTAATACCGATTATTGCACCAACGCTTGTATTAAATGAATAACTGGATGGGCTTAAAGCAGTAAGCAGGAAATAACCATCGCTGCTTCCGTTCCAGCCCCAGTTAATATGAAATGAATTTGTACCCTGATATCCATCAGCAACAAAAGCATGGCCTGCATTAGCAGCCGGATCATGACCGTTAATTATTACTACACGCTGAGCATCAAGTTCAGTACGGATAAGATTTTCCCATTGAACATTTGTGTAGGACGATTTAGTTACATTTTGTGCGGTAGTTGAGTATTTAAATTTATTCACCAATGCAGTTCTTACAGCTGTTGTGTAAGCTGCGGATGAATTGGCTGTATACCCCATGTTGATAGAAACTCCAGCATGAAATAAAAGCTGTGCCACATCCGTATTACTAGCAAGCAGCTTATTTGGCATACCAGCCCAGTTATAGGTGGTTGTACCAAAATTTGCTGTCAGACTTCCATAAGTTGAGCTATAGGTATTAGAACCTGTTCCCTGAGCAGGATGATTGTGATACTTCAAAACCTGGCTAAACGCTGTTGCAACGCAACCTGTTGGTACACGTCCACAACGTGTTGAGCCAAGAGTAGCATCAGCAGGGCATTTTTCATTATAATAACACCCCTGCGACCAGGTAGTAGTTGTAAGCGGGGTAACACTCATCAATGAAGGCCACATAGGGCCGCTGCTTTTTTGTTCACCAACGGTTCCATATCTCTGCCATTGCTGAGCAATTTCAGCATCCTTTTCATTATAATTATTTGAAACAACTTCATATATCTGCTCTTCATAATTATCAAGCAGCCAATCCATACAGTCCGGAACATTTCCCTGATCAAAGCTGCTTTGGAAAGAATAACCCAGAACAGGCAAAACTCTTTCATCTGCAGATACAATAACGAATGCATTACCTGCTATATTGAAAATATAATAGGCAGGAAGCTCTTTATGAGACACCAAAAATTCACTAATAATTTCCTTTTCTGTGATGACACCAATTTCAGAAGGCTTTCTTTCATTAAACAAAGACACACAAACACCTTTTGCCCGATCGGAAGATACAAATTGTGCAAAGGCACCCGATAGCAAAAAAGTCACATTAAGCACTATTAATGTACTACGTAGTAATAGTTTTTTCATAGTTTATATTGTTTTTAAGTTTATTTGTCCCCCAACTATTTAATAAGAATAATCAAGGTAATCATCTGCTCATTCACTTTATATTGTAAATATACAAATCGTTTTTTATATCCTAATGATTGTTGAGAAAAACTTGACAATTATTGCAGTTAAAGGGTTCCAACATTTAAACCAATCCATGTGCTCCATCCACAATAAATGTGCCTATACCAGCTAATGGGACGAACCCTCGCCACCACAACCAACTGATTTTAAGCAAATTAAAATAAAAAACACATCGAAAATTACGAACAACCAGCCCTCTGTATTTTAAAACAACATGAATCGGATAAAAATCCGCTAGATTGACTGATTTTCCAGATTACTACTATTTATAGCAACAGAAACCAGCTAACCAGATTAATTTTGTACTATGGAATTAATATTGAAACGGCCTGCAAATAAACCACCCTGCATTTGTATAAAATTTGCTACCAGCTACCAGGCGTCAACTTTTAACCAGATTTTAATTGAGGAGTACAAAGGATCGGACTTTTCCATTAAGTTTGAATTAAGAAAAGATAAATTGGATTTAATACTTACCGGAGCAGACAAGCCGCATACATACAAAGATTTAAAATTTTCCGCTGATAAACTAAACAGGTTTCTGCAAGAAACACAAGGAGTTGAATCGTATAACTTTTGCCATATAATTACCGTAAAAAATAAAGATACCGTTATTACTACTCTTACCGCAAGGCTATTATGGGTGTTAAAAATTGATAGCGTTGAATTAATAAAGGAGTATTAATCTCTAATGTTAGCCCTAAGCGTTTAATCTCCCCTATCCAATACACCCAATTTTTCCATATAATTTACTTCAATACTCGGAAAGCCAAACTCCTCTACCACCTTCCCTTTTATCAAATAACAGCCTTTTCCATTGAAAGGATATGTTGCCAGCATATTTGGAAAATGCGTGGTATCAAAAAAACAACCTTCTGTATCCAGAAAGGTACCGAAGGACATTTCATGGCCATTTATTGTTCTTGTGATTTTATGTGTGACATAATATCCCGTAATTGATACCATTGTGTTTGCATATTGCATCATATCACTAACATTCAACTTGTTTACAACAGGCTCTTTTAATAAGCTAAACGGAGAACATAAGGGAAAGCCTAATATTTCAATTTCATCCAGCGCGTCATCATACAGATGATGTTGCAGTTCAGGAAGCCGGAATTCTTTTTTATCTGTTTCAAACAGTTCCCTTTTCGGGTTTGTTTTTTTTCGGCTTCCTATAATGCTGTGTATTTCCCATAACAACTCTTTTTTTGATTTACCGGTAAAACGAAAAGCACCAATACGTATAAAGATGCGGAGCTGTTCCACAGCAATACTTACACGTTTTATAAAATCTTCCAAATCTTTGAAACATCCATTAGTTAAGCGTTCCAACAACAATATTTCAATGGTGTGCTTTTCCAGCTCGCTCAAATGAATAAACCCTAAATAAATATCATCCTCACAAATGGATGTTAACTGTTCACTCTTATTAATACATGGCGCCAATACGGTTGCCCCGGACATTCTAGCCTCATGTATATAATTTTCCGTACGGTAAAAACCACCGAAATTATTAATCACACCTACCATAAATTCTTTAGGAAAATATGCTTTTAAATAAAGGCTCTGGTAGCTTTCCACGGCATAAGATGCCGAATGCCCTTTAGAAAAAGAATATCCGGCAAAGCTCTCAATCTGCCGCCATACTTCATCTGTAACGGCATCGGTATATCCTTGTTTTTTACAATTGATAAAAAAATCTTCCCGTGCTTTTTGAAACTCTTCTCTCGCCCTGAATTTACCTGACATACCTCTGCGCATTACATCCGCCTGTGCAAGGCTCAATCCGGCAAAGTAATGAGCTACTTTTATCACATCTTCCTGGTACACCATAATACCAAAGGTTTCGCTCATCAGCTCTCCTAACTTTTCATGAACATACGTTCTTCGGCTAGGGTCACGAAACCGTAAAATATATTCCCGCATCATGCCCGATTGCGCTACACCCGGACGAATGATGGAACTTGCCGCTACCAGCCCTAAATATGTATCTGTTTCTAATTTTCTCAGTAACATTCGCATACCGGGAGATTCCACATAAAAACAACCCATTGTTTTTCCTGTTCGCAGCAACTGTTTTATTTTTTCATCTTCTTTAAATGCTGCTATGTTATGAATATCAATATCAACACCTTTATTTTTTTTTACAACTTCAATGGTGTCTTTGATATGCCCTAATCCACGCTGACTCAGGATATCAAATTTATATAGGCCCACATCCTCCGCTTCAATCATACTAAATTGCGTTAGTGGATAGCCTTTCGGGGGCATACTGGTAGCGGAATAATAATTAATCGGTTTTTCGGAAATTAAAATACCACCGGCATGAATGCTCAGATGGCTTGGGAAGTCCTGTATATAACTACTGTAGTTAAAAATCAGTTTAGTGATGTTATCCGGAGTTTGCTTTGATTTTTTATTTTCAACCAGTTCATCAATCTCTCCTTTGGGTAAACCGAACACCTTACCGAGCTCCCGGATCACCGAATTGTATTGAAAAGTAGAATAGGTTGCCAGTAACGCAGTATGCTTAGCACCATACGTTTCGAAAAGATAACGCGTAATATCCTCGCGGTCTTTCCAGGAAAAATCAATATCAAAATCAGGCGGATTCACCCTATAGGGATTGATAAAGCGTTCGAAATAAAGATCCAGCTCAATGGGATCCACATCCGTTATCTTTAAACAATAGGCTGCCAGGCTGTTTGCACCGCTGCCACGGCCTACATAAAAATAACCTTTACGCTGCGCATAACTTACAAGATTCCAATTGATAAGAAAATAAGAGCAAAAACCCATTTTAAAAACAGCTTCCAGTTCTTTTTCCAAGCGTTGATAAATGGCAGCATCCGGATTCTGATAACGGTATCTGAGTCCTTTATAACACAACTCCTTCATCAATACCTCATCATCACTAATACTGCCGGTATAGGTGGTTTTATTTTTACTTTTTCCGAACTCAAAACTGATCTCGCAGGTATCAATAATTTTTTTTGTATTTTCAATCAGCTGCGGATACTGTTCATACAGCTTTTCCAGTTCCTGTTCCGGCAGCATGATCTCGTTTTCATTTGCCTGTTCCGTTACCGGAAGTTTACTCAATAGTGTATTGTTATCAATTGCCCTTAATAAGCGGTGTGCATTAAAATCCTTTTTTTCACGAAACGTTACCGGATGCAGTATCACCAGTTTATGCTGATATTTTTTTGTTTCAGAAAAGAGTAATTTATTTAAATCAGATATTTTTATTCCGATGTATTCGTACGCCCTTAATTGTTCCGGATGTATTGTATTATAGGGGTATACAACATAACAATTTTTAAATTCAGGCGCTGTTTCTTTGAAAACAATTTGCTCGGATAAATATTCGGAAAGATGTTCATTCAGCTCCAAAAAGCCTTCGTTATTTTTTGCAATACCAATGTAATGTTGTTTTGCGCCTTGCCGGAAGTCAACGCCTACAATTGGTTTAACTAAATACTTAGCACATTCTCTCACAAATTCCAAGCATGCGGAAGTGTTGTTGATATCAGTTAAAACAAATGATGCAACTCCTTTACTTTGGGCATCCGCCAGTAATTTCGGTACCGACAGGGTACCATATTTGAAACTAAAATAGGTATGGCAATTGAGATACATTTTAGGTTAATTTCACATCTGTGTATAAATCCCAATAACTTTTTTCGTCAAGCGGCTATTGAGTATTCTTTTATCAAGGAAGTATGAAGCCTTTCGGTTTCAATAAATTATTTTTTTCACACTTTAAGCATTTTACTTTCTTTTGCTTCTCCAAAAGAAAGTAACAAAGAAAAAGAGACCACGAAAACCAACAGCAAGCTTTCGTTTCACACAAAAACCAGCGCCACATCGCCACGAAACTTGCAGTTCGCACTTTTCGTGGACATCAACCGCACAAGTACAAGTATTCAACGAATACGACCTGTCTTGAATTTATTTTTGATTCAACTTTATTCATAATTTAATACCATTAAAAGGATTGAACTGCCGCAGCTGATGCCCGGAAGAAATAGCACGTTGTATGATCTGCTCATTATCGTATTTTTTTCTTAATTTATCCATTGTCTGATATAATTTGATCATCTGCTCCGAATCGTCAAACAGATTGATTTGATAGGCTCCCCCAACCAGATGGCTGAAACGGACACCCACTAAACGAATCAACATTCTGCGTTGATACAATTTCTCAAACAATTCTTTTACTTTATCGATTAGTGTGTGATCACAGGATGTGTAGGCAATCTTTGCCTGCGTGGTATGTGTATCAAAATTGGAATACCTTATCTTTACCGTGATGCAGGAGGTTAGCTTCCCTTCTGTGCGCATCTGGAAAGCCAGCTTTTCCGTCATGGATACCAACGTGGATCTCAGCTTTGTCAAATCAGTGGTATCTGTATCATAGGTTTCTTCTGTCGACAGCGATTTCCGTTCCGAATACGCTTCCACAGGCGAATTGTCAATCCCGTTTGCTTTTTTCCAGATAGAAATACCGTTTACACCCAGCACATTTTCTAACAGCTCAACAGGCATTTCCTGAAGGGTTTTGATCCTTTCAACCCCCATACTCCGAAGTAAATGATAAGTCTTCTCTCCTACCATCGGGATCTTTTTCACAGATAGCGGGGAAAGAAAATTTTTCTCTGTGCCAAAATCAATTTGCTTTTGTCCATTAGGTTTCGCTTCTCCTGTAGCCACTTTGGAAACTGTTTTGTTAGCAGACAATCCAAAGGAGATCGGAAGCCCCGTATTATTCTGTATTTTATGCCGAAGCTCAGTGGCCCATTTGTAACAGCCAAAAAATTTATCCATACCAGTAAGGTCCAGATAAAATTCATCTATCGATGACTTTTCATAGACCGGCACCTGCTCCTTAATAATATCAGTAATATCATTGGAATATTTACTGTATTGCTCGTAATCTCCTCGGATAATAAGCGCTTCGGGACACAGCCTTCTTGCCAGTTTCATCGGCATAGCCGAATGGATACCAAATTTCCGGGCTTCATAACTACAGGAAGCTACCACTCCCCTATCACTGCTTCCTCCCACTAACACAGGCTTACCAATCAACGCGCTGTTCTGCAAACGCGATACTGATACAAAAAAAGTATCCAAATCCATATGTACAATCGTTCGCTCCATTTCAAACTCAAAATTACTACAAAGCGTAGTAAAATGTTGCCATAATTTATAGTAAATTAGAAAATACAGAAAATAACAGAGGTTGAGAATAATTATAAACGGAAAAATAAAACGAATTCATTTTAAGAAAAGGAGCCGAAGCCAGCCCGGAATATAACACTCCGGCATTTTTGAGTTTATCGAACGAAGGGGGAATACTAATTATTGTACTTTCAAATAACGCTTTAATAAACCATTCCCAAAAATAGTAGCCAGTATAATCAATGTACCCAAATAAAATGCGGGTGTCATTGCTTCATCTTTTTCCCAGATAAAGTAGGCAAGAATAATACCGTAAATAGTTTCAAGATTTATGGTAAGAGATACTGTATAGGGGCTTAAGTGCTTCATCAAATTTACGCTTGCAACAAACGTAAAGGCTGTTCCTATAATTGACAAGAGTGACAGCCAGAACCAATCAGCTGCTCTTAATGTAAAAAAATCTGCATTGAAACTTCCGCTTAGAAGTAAGTAAATCGTAAGCGCTATAAAACCTCCGCTCAATTCATAAACAGTTATAATTGGCGAGGAAAGCCTTCTCACCAATAGTCCGTTAAATACTGTAAAAAACGAAGAAGTAACCGCAGCCAATATTCCGAAAATAATTCCCCAGGCATACTGAGTTTCCACCTTAAATATCATTGCAATGGCACCAATAATAACCATTCCAAAAATCAGTTCATATTTTATAAGCTTCCGTTTATAAAATATCGGTTCTACAATGGAGGTAAAAAAAGTTGCTGTTGAAAAAGCTACTAATGTCACTGATACATTCGAAATTTTTATAGCATGATAAAAACAAAACCAATGAAAGGCAATAATAGCACCTATTCCAAACAATTGCAATATATCTTTTTTCGAAATTCTTAAATTTTGTTTGATATAGATCAGATAAAATATAAGAACAATAAGTGTAATGAGTATTCTGAACCAAACCAGCTGAAAGGCATTGATAGAAATTAATTTACCGAGAATAGGAGCCCAACCCCAAATAAAAACAATGAAATGAAGAAATAAAAGATGTTTGTTTTTGAAAAGCATAACAGGTTAGTTCATATAAAAAAGTAAGCCACTAATTACACTAAAAAACACTGGAACAAGCGTAAATTAGTGCCATTAGTGGCAAATAAATTAATACAAATTATTCGAAACGTTTTGAGATTTGAATTTCAATGTATTCCTTTAACTCCTCAATTTTAATAGTGTCTGTAATTTCCGAAGCAAAAGCATGCATCAATAGCTTTTTGGCACTTGATTCGCTTAAGCCGCGAGCACGCAGATAAAATATTTTGTCTGCATCCAGCTTGCCTGTAGAAGTCCCATGCGAACATTTTACATCATCCGCATATATTTCCAATTGTGGCTTTGTGTTGATGGTACCATCATCACTTAACAGAATATTTTTGTTGGACTGAAACGCATTTGTTTTCTGCGCATCTTTTCTAACAAATATTTTTCCGTTAAAGGTAGCCGCTGATTTATCATCAATGATTCCTTTGTAAAACTCATTACTGTTGCAATTTGGTTTACGATGATCCACCAGCGTGTGGTTATCTACTACCTGGTTTCCTTTTGTTAAATACAATCCGTTCAGGTGCGATTCTATGCCTTCTGCATCCAATACAATACATAAGTTATTTCTAACCAATGAACCGCTCAACGTAAATGTATGAGTGGTAAATACGCTTTGCTTATGTTGAATAGCCTGAGTAGTATTTACTAAATAGCCTGATTCCTTTTCATCCTGAATTTTATAATGATCCACATTTGCATTCGCATCAACAACTATTTCAGTTAATGCATTATTGAATACTTTAGCAGTAGAATCAATAGTTTCATATGATTCAATAATTTTCGCCTGTGAATTTAACTCCGCAACAATTAAATTTCGCGGATGAACCATTGTGTTTTCATCGGCAGTTGAAACATGAATGATATGAATTGGTATTTCGATTACTGTATTCGCTGCAACATGAACAAATACACCACCTGCAGCCATTGCAGTATTTAATGCAATAAAAGGATCAGCATTTATATCAGCAATGCTGCCGTATTGTTTTTCAAAAACAGCAGAATGCTTTTTGGCAGCATCCGCCATACTGCATATTGTCAAGCCTTTCGGAAGGTTTACAAATGATGATAAACTTTCAGATAAAACTCCATTTACAATAACAGCAACGAAACTGTTTTTTAAAAATTTTAAATGTTGAATTTGTTCAGAATTTATTGTTTTCTCTGTTGCTAAAGCGAAGTCCGCTTTTAGCATCTGATCAATATTCACATATTTATATTCTTCATGCTTTCGGTTGGGAAAGCCTTGTTCAGAAAAGCTTTCCATTGCACGCTCACGCAATTGCAAACTACCGAAGAATGAGTTTTTTGAGGACTCAAATTCAGAGATCAATTTATCCTGTACTGTATTTTTTTTTACGATGGTTTCCATATTCAATTGTTACACGTCACCTATTATTACACACCCGCTTTAATAAAATCATACCCTTTTTCTTCCAGCTCCAAAGCTAATTCTTTCGGTCCTGATTTTACAATTTTACCATTGTATAAAATATGAACCACATCAGGAACAATATAATCTAACAAACGCTGATAATGAGTGATGATAACAGTTGCGTTATCCTTCGATTTTAATTTATTTACACCACTTGAAACGATACGCAATGCATCAATATCAAGCCCGCTGTCCGTTTCATCCAGTATCGCTAGTTTAGGCTGTAGCATGGCCATCTGAAATATTTCGTTGCGCTTTTTTTCACCACCGCTAAAACCTTCGTTAACAGAGCGGTTTGCAAGCTTCACATCCAGCTCTACCAGTTTTTGTTTTTCTTTCAGCATTGCCAAAAAATCTTTCGCTTCCATTGGCTCCAATCCTTTGTAAGCACGGATTTCATTAATAGCCGTTTTTAAAAAATTCACATTGCTTACTCCCGGAATTTCTATTGGATATTGAAATGCAAGAAACACGCCTTCTCTGGCTCTATCTTCAGGAGAAAGCTCCAGCAAATTTTTACCGTTGAATATCACTTCCCCCTGGGTGACTTCATAGTCTTCTCTTCCTGCAAGTACTGCTGATAAAGTACTTTTTCCGGAACCATTAGGCCCCATAATAGCATGCACTTCACCTGCTTTAATTTCTAAATTAATTCCTTTCAGAATTTCTTTCCCATCAATAGATGCGTGTAAATTTTTTATCGATAACATAATTTATTTTTATTTCAGTTCATTAACAGATATCATCTGTTTCACAATTAATTTTTCACTTTCATTCGGGTAATTGATAATGCCAAGCGTTTCAACATAGGCCCTTCCCTACCCTTTTTACTGCCTTTTACAAAACTATCGAAATACATTTTTGTGTATACAGAAGAAAAAACTGCGCAGGTTTTGTGGCCTAATTTTTTGCCGCTATTACGCAGTTTAATATTTTCAGCTCCTTTAGCTTTCATGTTGGCAGAAGTAATAATTGCATTCTTGTAACTTACCTGTTCATCGGCAGTGCAATAGCACATCATTACGGGTGTTTCCGGCTTCCAGTCGTGTACACTGTTTTGTGTTAACGCAACCTTGAATGGGAATTGAGCATTGTTAGTATATGCATTCATAAATTCGTCATTCAACACATCTTTCGGCACTTTTGGCATTGCCTTATTAATATCGCCCATAGTATGCTTACCATCAAAAAAAGAAGGTAATACTTGAGCATATGCATCTTTGAAACCGCAATTAGCATCATTAAAGCATTTATAAACTTCCTGATAAGAGTATATCAGATAAGGCAGGTATCCCGGAAATGCATATGGTTTATACATCACATCGCTTTGTACGCCTGTAAGATCATAAGGACCGCTCATTGGAGCAGTGGCGGTAACTTTAAATTCATCAGCATGTTTTTCCTGAATCACCTTTAGTGTAGCCATAGTAGCATGTCCGCCTTGTGAATACCCGGTTAAAAACAAATATTTGTTTTGTTTCACATTTTCTTTTGCAATAAGTTCCTTCACGGCACGCATCATATCTATGGAGGCAGATGCTTCTGTTTCAACATGAAGATACAAGTGATTTTTTTTGCTGGTGCCTATACCCAGGTAATCCGGGAAAGCAACCATATAGCCACTTGCACCATAAACGGTACAGATAGCCTGTTCACCAACAAAACTGATTAATCTGTCTTTGGTTACCTGCGTACCATGATTGTAACAGATCATTGGAAATTCCTTATCTTTTTTTCTGGGAAGAAAAAAGATTCCGGATGCTTCTATTGACGATCCATCGTGCCATGCTGTTTCATAGATCACTTCATAAACATCCAATGGATTATTAATAGGTGCAATAAATTTTGATATTTTTTTTGTTTTCCAGAGCGAATCCAGATTGGATGTGCTATAGGAATTTACAAGCCGATAGCTGATTAGTTTTCCGCGTTGTGCTTGCACTGATGTGCCTATCAGGATTGAAAGTAGTAAAGGTAAAAGATGCTTGAACATTGGTTACTGGATTGGCGTATTATTTGGATAGGTTATATATTTTTATTTTGTACTGCTTTAAATTTTCGTTTTAATTAACCTACCGATCCTTCTAATGATACCGCCAGTAATTTTTGTGCTTCAACAGCAAATTCCATTGGTAATTTATTTAAGACTTCCTTACAATAGCCATTCACAATTAAACCAATTGCTTTTTCATTATCAATACCACGCTGCTTACAATAGAACAACTGATCTTCTCCAATTTTTGAAGTAGTTGCTTCATGTTCTACAACAGCTGTTTTATCTTTAATTTCAATGTATGGAAAAGTGTGTGCGCCACATTTATCACCCATCAGTAAACTATCGCACTGCGAAAAATTACGGGCATTGGTAGCGCCTTTTGAAATACGCACCAAGCCTCTGTAACTGTTGTTACTAAAGCCAGCCGAAATACCTTTAGAAATAATAGTGCTTCTGGTATTTTTTCCAAGATGCATCATTTTAGTACCCGTATCCGCTTGCTGGTAGTTATTTGTAACAGCAACAGAATAAAATTCACCAACAGAATTATCACCTTTTAAAATTACTGAAGGGTATTTCCAGGTAATGGCAGAGCCTGTTTCCACCTGTGTCCAGGATATTTTTGAATTATCTTCCAGACAAATACCGCGTTTGGTTACAAAATTAAAAATACCGCCTTTGCCTTCTTTATCACCGGGATACCAGTTTTGAACGGTACTGTATTTTATTTCTGCGCTTTTATGAGCAATAAGCTCCACTACTGCTGCATGTAATTGATTTTCGTCACGCATAGGGGCTGTACAGCCTTCCAGGTAACTAACATAGGAATCTTCATCCGCCACAATCAGCGTACGTTCAAACTGCCCGGTACCTGCTGAATTAATTCTGAAATAAGTAGACAGTTCCATAGGGCAGCGCACTCCCTTAGGTATATAACAAAACGAACCATCTGTAAAAACAGCGGAATTTAATGCCGCGTAAAAATTATCAGTATACGGAACAACCGTACTCATGTATTTTTTTACCAACTCAGGATGCTCCTGAACGGCTTCACCAAATGAGCAGAAGATAATTCCTTTTTCAGACAAAACTTCTTTGAAGGTAGTTTTTACAGAAACGCTGTCCATTACAATATCCACAGCTATTCTGCTTTCTACACCAGATAGTCTTTTTTGTTCTTCGATAGAGATACCTAGCTTTTCGAATGTTTTTAACAATTCCGGATCTACTTCATCCAGGCTGTTTAATACCTTTTTAGGCTTAGGTGCCGAATAATAAATAATATCCTGAAAATCCGGCTTTTTATAGGAAACATGCGCCCAATCAGGTTCCTTTAATGTAAGCCAGTAACGGAATGCCTTTAAACGGTATTCCAGCATCCATTCAGGTTCGTTTTTCTTTGTTGAAATAAAACGGATAATATCTTCATTCAATCCTTTTGGAGCATTGTCGGCCTCAATATCAGTAACAAAACCGTACTTATACTCTTCGTTGATCTTCTCTTCTAAAATTTCGTTCGCCATTTTATTTAAGTTGGCAGTTTACAAACAAGCTCGTTAATTTTGACGTTTTTGTTTAACCGCAATAGTTATTTAAACTGAATTATTTTTGATGCATTTTTTTTAATTGTTCAGCATCATCTTTGTCCTTAATACGAGAAGATTTTTCCTTCTCCTCTATAAGTGAATTAACATGTAAAACAGATAATTCAACATCTTCATTTATTCTGTACTTATTACAAAGTTGATAGCATTCCTCAAAACGGTTTTGTTTAAAAAATTGCAAATCGCTCATTAAATCAATATACACACCGTTATCAAGCATTATTTCTGCAAAGCCCGCTAATAATGGATATGTTAAAAAAGCTTCACAACCTTCAATATTTTTTTCTTTTAAAGCATTAACTAATTTTATTCTATTCTCAGTTGATTCATCTACCCATAAATCTACATCTCCTGTAGAGCGTGAAAACCCATGATAATTCACAGCTAAACCTCCAACTAAAATATATTTTACAGAATGCTTATTTAAAAGATGAAAAAATTCAAGAATATCTTCCTCAAAAATATCCATCGCTAAAATTTTAAAACAATACCTTTTGCCTGAGGCTTTTTTATTTCACCTTCTTTTAACAAAAAAGATAATTTCATTAAATCAAAAGCTCTTTTCATTCTCTCCTGATAGGTTAGATTGAAATTTTCTTGCAGCCGTCTTTCGTTGATAGCCTCCACATCAGCATTTGCATGTAAAATTAATTTTGCCACTTATTTAAACACCAAATGATTCACCACAACCGCATGTTCTGCTGGCATTGGGATTATTGAAAACAAAGCCTTTTCCATTTAAGCCGCCTGAAAAATCCAACTCTGTACCAATCAGATACAAAAAGCTTTTTTTATCTACGGCAATCTTAATTCCTTTATCTTCGAATACCTGATCACCTTCTTTAATTACGTTATCAAATTCTAATTTATACGAAAGACCGGAACACCCACCTCCATCAACACCTACACGAATAAATGTTCCTTCGGGGCGGTTTTCTCTTTTTATTAAATCTATCGCATGCTGTTTAGCATTTTCCGAAACTGTTATCATCTTTTTAAATATTAAATATTCCTTATTTAGAATAAATCTAAACTTAATACAAAAATACCTAAAAAAAGGTATTGTAACAAATATTTAAGCGGATATTTCTAAATGAATTGAATGTAAACGCGCGTTATTCCAACTGGTCGAACAAAAAAGTTGGGTGTTTTAATAAATAGTATACTTTTGTTAAATTATTCTTTATTTAAGGATAAATTGAATTAAATATAAAATTACGGATGTTTTACTACAAAAAATGGGCGATAGTGGTGCCAATGGCAAATGAAGAAGAGGATTTTAAGCCTTTTATCAACCTGCTAAACTTTGTAATTAATGAGTTAAACCCAGGAAATGTTTATTTTGTAATTGACAAAGCTTCAAATGATCGCACATTAGAGCTGTGTAAGGAATTATCTGTAAAAGATCCCCGTTATGTTACAGTTTGGGCTCCTGAAAACAAAAATGTGGTAGATGCCTATGTGAAAGGGCTCCGTGTTGCTTATGAAGCGGGCCATGAAATTATTATTGAAATGGATGCAGGGCTTTCACATGACCCAAGAGCAATACCAATGTTTTTGCGTGTATTGAATGAAGGTAACGAATGTGCTTTTGGCAGCCGATTTATAAATGGTGGTTCTATGGGAGACTCCCCTTTCAAAAGAAGAATGCTTTCCAAAGTTGGAACAATTTTAGCAAATGTTTTATTAGGCACTAAATTACGTGACATGACTTCCGGTTTTCAAGGATTTCATAGAGATGTAGTGGCTAAAATTATCAATCACGATTTTAAATCCAAAGCACATTTTTATCAGACTGAATTACGTTATTTACTGCGTAACAGAAGACTTTTTGAAGTTCCTATACATTACCAGGCACCTTCTCCGCGCGTGTCACAAAACGCCATCAAAAATGCCTATCAGACTTTGTTTTATTATTTCTTTTTGAGATTAACCGGCAAAAAACCAACTCTGTAATTTCCTTTCAGGGTTGATTTTTATTTTTAAAATTATATTTCCAATTTCCTTTGGGAATTAAAACACCTATATTTCATACTCTTAACTGCTAAAGTTTCGTAAATTCGCATCCGTTGATATTTACAATGGATATCTCATTTTCATCATTTATAAAGTTAAAATATGTCAAAATCCCTTATTATCACTTCTATTGCCAATGATAAGCACCCCATTTTAAATTCGTTTGCTGTTGAATGTAAAAAACGAAATCTTGATTTTATTGTAATCGGGGATACTAAATCACCTGCTGAATTTAAACTAGATGGCTGTGACTTTTGGAGTGTTGACCGTCAGCAAACCCTGCCATTTGATCTTGCGAAAATAACTCCTACCAAACATTATTCAAGAAAAAATCTGGGATACCTTTTAGCGATTAAAAATGGCACAACAGAATTGGTTGAAACAGATGATGATAATATTCCACGCGAAGAATTTTGGGGTGATAAACAACGTGAAGTAAAAAGTCATGTGTTTGAAAATGCCGGTTGGGTAAATGTATATCATTACTTTACTGAAAATAAAATATGGCCGCGCGGCTTTCCTTTAGAGGAATTACAAAACAAGCAACTTGAACTACAAAACTTAAAAAACGAATACATTAACTGCCCTATTCAGCAAGGCTTAGCGGACGAAAATCCGGATGTGGATGCTGTTTACCGTCTGACCTATCCATTACCAATTGACTTCGAAATTAAAGCGCGACTTGCATTGGGAAAAAATGCCTGGAGCCCGTTTAACAGTCAAAATACTTATTGGTTCAAAGAAGCTTTTGCATTATTATATTTGCCATCCTACTGCAGTTTCAGAATGACCGACATCTGGAGAAGCTATGTAGCACAGCGCATTGCATGGGAATGCGGATGGAGCGTATTATATCATGAACCAACGGTTTGGCAAGAGCGTAATGCGCATAACCTGATGAAAGATTTTGAAGATGAAATCCCTGGTTACACAAATAACTTTAACATTTGTAAGGAACTGCAAGATCTTCAGCTTAAAGCCGGACAAGAAAATATTTATGAAAATTTAGTAACCTGCTACCAAAGATTAGTTGATATTAATGTTATTGGTAAAGAAGAAATGGTGTTGTTAAACGCCTGGATCAGCGATATTAAAAAAGTTTTATAGCTTAAAAATTACCAAATGTTAGAAAATACAGGTCGTACAGAATTAAGCAGTTTAGGTGAGTTTGGATTAATAAAACACCTTACGCAGTTTATTGAAATAAAAAACGAAAGCACTATCAAAGGCGTTGGCGATGATGCTGCCGTTATTGATTATAAAGGCTTACAAATGGTTATTTCTACTGACATGTTAGTAGAAGGCGTGCATTTTGATTTGGCATACGTACCTCTTAAGCATCTAGGTTACAAAGCTGTTTCAGTAAATGTTTCGGATATATATGCAATGAATGCAACTCCAAAACAAATTACAGTATCAATAGCCCTTTCCAACCGTTTTTCTGTTGAAGCGATTGAAGAATTGTATGCAGGAATGATGATGGCAAGTCATAAATATAAAGTAGATATTGTTGGTGGTGACACCACCACATCCAAATCGGGCTTGGTTATTAGTATTACAGCTATTGGAGAAGCGAATGCAGAAGATCTTGTATACCGCGATACCGCTAAGGAAGGTGATTTATTGTGCGTTACCGGAGATCTAGGTGCTGCTTATGTTGGATTGCAGCTACTGGAGCGTGAAAAGAAAATATTTATGGAAAGTCCGGGTGTGCAGCCTGACTTAGAAGGAAATGATTATATTTTAGAAAGACAATTAAAACCTGACGCACGTAAAGATATTCCGCCTTTATTAAAGGCATTGGAAGTTAAACCAACAGCAATGATTGATATTTCAGATGGGTTGGCTTCAGAAATTTTGCACATCTGTACGCGCTCGGAAACGGGTTGCAATTTATTCGAAGAAAAAATCCCTATCGATCCTTCTACCTATAATATGGCGCGTGAATTTAACCTGGATCCTACTGTTTGTGCATTAAGCGGAGGAGAAGATTATGAATTGCTTTTCACAATCGATCAGTCGGATTACCCTAAAATAAAGGCCAATCCGGACATAACCGTTATCGGCCATATGACCCATAGAAAAGAAGGTGTAAATTTGATTACGAAAGGCGGTTCATCAACTGCGCTTAAAGCTCAGGGCTGGGATTCACTATTGAAAGAATAACGTTTTAATGATGGCAACTATTCATTCACGCTTACTTTATACGTAATAGCAGCTCCGGCTATTTCAAGAGTTTTTGATACAGAACAATATTTATCCATTGAAAGCTGAACAGCACGTTCAGCTTTTTCTTTTTCTATTTTACCTCTTAATTTAAAATGCAGTTGAATATTTTCCCAAAGAGAAGGTTCTTTAACTTTTTCTCTTTCACCATCTATACTTATTTCGAAACTTTCAATTGTTTGTTTTTGCTTGTTTAAAATCATCACAACGTCTACTGCGCTGCACCCTCCTAAACCCATTAACAGCATTTGCATGGGGCGAACACCTTTATTATTCCCGCCCATGCTTTCTCCTACATCCATATGGGCAACATTACCCGTTTCACTTATCGCCTCAAAGTGAAAGGCATCATCCAAACGCTTTAATTCTATTCGCATACCTGATTAATTTTTATCAATTTGTTCATAGATAATAAAATCATGCTCATATTTATTCTTTTCATCCACAACACCTTTAACACGGCTCATTTCCTTCCATTCACTGAGATTTATTTCAGGAAAGAATACATCACCTTCAAAGTTGTGATAGATCTGCGTTACGTATAGTCTATCGGTAAAATGCATACTTTGTTTGAATATTTCAGCACCGCCAATAATAAAAATCTCCTGATCTCCTGTCTTTTTTGCTCTATCCATAGCACTTTCGATAGAACTAACAACAATCGCCCCTGGCGCATCATAATCATTTTGCCGCGTTATAATAATGTTTGTACGGTTGGGTAAAGGGCGGAATTTTAACGGAATAGATTCATAGTTTTTCCTTCCCGTAATTACGCAATGCCCTGTGGTCTTCTCCTTAAAAAATTTCATATCTGCTGGTAAATGCCAAATTAAAGCATTGTCCCTCCCAATAACATTATTCTCTGAAACGGCTACGATAATTGAAATGGTCATTGGTTCATTTGTTAACGGGTTCATTAGTTCGTTGGGTTTTCTTGTTCGTTTTTTCTGCCAATAAATTTCATGTATCCGTTTAATTTGGCATGAATAATCTCTAATTTTGAGAATAGGTGATGATACTGTTCTTCTGTAATTAAATTTCTATTTTTCGCTTTGGTTATCCAGGTTTTTGTTTCTAAAATTGACCCACGAGAATAAAAACAAAACTGTCTGTTTTCTTTAAAAAAATATCTTCCATATCCTTCAGCTATATTAGCACCAATTGAATCAGATGAACGGATTATTTGTTTACCAACAGTATCTTGAGCAAGAAAGCTCCAATTAATAACAATATTCCAGATTTCATCCGCAATTTCAATTGATAAATTGTAAACATCTAAATCTTCAAGAACATATTTGCTCATACATATATACTTTAAAAGTAAGATACATAGTAATTTTAACCAAGCAGTAAACCAGTGAACTCATAAACCAGTGAACCAATGAACTATACAGCTACGGCTGCTTTAATATGCGGATGCGGGTCATAACCTTCCAAAGTAAAATCTTCAAATTTAAAATCGAAAATACTTTTGACTTCCGGATTGATTTTAAAAGTAGGAAGTTTACGCAAGTCGCGAGACAATTGAAGTTTAGCCTGCTCAATATGGTTGGAATACAGATGTGCATCACCAAGTGTGTGAACAAATTCACCAGGTTGTAAATTGCACACCTGCGCAATCATCAGCGTTAGTATAGCATAGGATGCAATATTAAAAGGAACGCCTAAAAATATGTCCGCGCTGCGCTGATACAACTGACAGCTTAATTTTCCATCAGCAACATAAAATTGAAAAAAAGCATGACATGGAGGCAGTTTCATTTTGCTGATCTCACCTACATTCCAGGCGCTAACAATCATTCTGCGGCTATCGGGATTATTTTTTATTTGGTTAACCACCTCTGTTATCTGATCAATGTGACGGCCATCAGCAGCAGGCCAACTACGCCACTGGGAGCCATATACAGGCCCTAGATTTCCGTTTTCATCAGCCCATTCATCCCAGATATGAACACCATTATCGGTTAAATATTTTATGTTGGTATCGCCTTTCAAAAACCACAATAACTCATGTATAATGGATTTTAAATGTAATTTTTTGGTAGTTAGTAATGGAAAGCCTTCTTGCAGATCAAATCGCATCTGATATCCGAAAACACTGATCGTTCCGGTACCTGTACGGTCTGTTTTGGTTGCACCTTTATCCAAAACATGCTGCATTAAATCGTGGTATTGTTTCATTATAATTTTAGTATTTATATTTTACAAATGGGTTATGATTTTTTTGTACCATTATTTTTTGAATTCTCAGAATCGTCCTTTTTTGTGACATCAATCATCTCCATTAATTTTAATCCAAGTAATCCGTTCATTGGATTTGCTTCTCCACCGCTGCCATTGATAAGTACTTCAGGAATAATTTTAATTTTCCCTTTGCCGATTTCTTCTGTGATTTTATATTTAGTAAAGTTATCGCCACCCATGGCGCCAACAGCCAGTTGATACGCTTCTGCGGTTGATTTACCAATGGCAAGAATTTTTTCAGCTTCAGCATTACCCGTTACAGAAATTTTTTCAGCGTCCGCATTTGCATTTAATCGTGTAGCTTCTGAATCAGCCTGAGCCTTATATCTGGTGGCTTCTGCCGATGCATTTGCACGCATTTTAATAGTTTCCGCCTCAGCTTGAACTTGCAATTTAATGCTTGTTGCATCACCCTCCGCTTTTTTAACAGTAGCATTTGCTGTGCGTTCAGCAATTTCAACACTTTGCTGCGCTTTAACAATTTCTTTTTGCATATCAGCAATGGCAGTTTCTTTCTCAACACCCTGGCGCTTTTCCTGCGCTTTTTTCTGCGTTTCAAACGTCAACTCTTCCTCTTGTGCAATTTTACGGTCAGTTAATGTTTTCATTAACGATGCAGGAGGTACAATGTCTCCAATTAAAGTATCTACTGCATTTACATTGTATTGATCTAATACTCTTGAGATGTGTTCTTTAGCCGATTGCTGGCGTTCCTTACGTGTGCCAAGGAAAGAAATTACATCACTGTCCTGTGCTGAATTACGGAAATAGTTACCAATAGTAGGTTCTAACACTTGTGAAACTAAATTATCCATATTACCGAAACGTGCAATTACTTTAGGGGCTTCAGTAGAAGGGATATGAATGATTTGTGCTACATCCAGGTTAAAAGGGAAACCATCTTTTGAACGCACTGTGATGGTAGAAAGATTTTTGTCAAGGCTATGGGATTCACTGCGTGCATTGGCCCAGTTCAACACTAGATTAGTAGTTGGAACCAACTCCACTTTCATGATGTATTTATTAATAGGATATTTTCCCGGACCATAAGGCTCATTCCATACCCCTTTAAAGCCTTTCTCCATAATGTTACCATGTTTGAAAGAATCACCGCTTAAATCCTTCCCTTCTTGACCGATATATGAAATTACCACACCTACATGCCCGATCGGGATTTCGGTCATTGGAATTTCTTCTATTTGAACTGCCCATGGGTTTATATTATAAGAACCGGCCAAAACAATTTGAGGCTGTAAACCTCTGTTACCGCCATTTTTAAGAAAAGTATTAATGTCCTGAAAATTATTATGTCCATCAACCATTTTCCCGGCAATCTGTCCATCCTCAATAGGATGCCCATCCAGAGTGGTAACAATCCCTACCATGCTTTCACGGATACTGATCATGTCCGCTTCATTTACTGTAAACAAGTGAGTATTGATACGATACGACCCTGCGGTTATATAAGCTGATTGGCGCCCCTTTTGTCCGCCTGTGTCTAAAAATTTTTGCGCATCCTGAAAATTATCACAGTCCACTTTATTACCTAAGATGGCACCGGTAGGAATTTCAGCTCCATCTTTCGATAGTACCAAACCTAATTTCCCTTGTGGAATAATAATGAATGGCTGAGTAATTATTTCATATTGCCATACCCACATCCAGAAATATAGTCCGGGAGCTAATGTTTTCGCTTGAAATCCGGCCTCACCATTAGTAGCCACAATACGGCTATCCGGCATCTCTTTGAATTCCCCAAACAGAACGAATTTTTTTGTTACTAGTCCGATTCTATCTTCAGGAATAATAACCATTCCGAATAAAATGCGAAGAATAATTTTATAAAGTACAATCAATACAATAGGAATCGAAAGCCACCAATAACTGTTTAAAAATTCCATTAGATAAGTTTTTTAGGGGTATGACATGCAATTATGTTGTACAATTACAAAGTAAAAATACTTTGATTTTTACTCTTAAGGCAGGGAAATGCCGGCAATAATATTAACAAACTATCAACCGTTAATTAGTGAAATGCAGGATTGAGATGTGTATAGTTTTGGTAAATTCACATTTTTCTGAAGCGACCTATGAATATACATTTGCAACTACAGGAACTAGATTAAGTGGTGCATGCATCAATTCTAATTGATTTTTTCATCAATTTTTGTCTTCAGCCCAATTTGAATTAGTTCGTCACGCTTAGATGCCATTTTTAATATATTAAAATCGGTTTGAAAAGTCATTATTTTAGGGGTCGGACTGCTAAATTTTATAATAAAAGGAAGCTTTGCTTCTGTCCATGATATTTTATAAAAGTCAATAATTCTGTAGATAATTGACAACGGATGATTTTTGTCTTCATAAATGTTGAAAACATAAGTGTCTGATGGTAGAATTGGAATCACATTGTTATTAACAAAATCACCCCATCCCTTTTTGTTAGAGTAAAAGAAAAAATATTTGTCTTTATGTTTTTCAAAATATTTTCTCGCTTCTCGGGCTCTTTTTTTACTTCCAAAATATTCTAAAATTGAAAGAATTATTACAATAGGATAAAAAATGATCAATAAGGGAATTAACCAAAATAAATGTTTCTTTTCTATGGTCTTAAGATTGTACCTCATCAGTTGTGTCTAGCGTTTGACGGCCAAGTAAAGTGCAAAAATAACTAAAGCAAATTTTCTTAACCGACAAGCTGAATTAATCAAGAAACTTTTCCGCTTGTGTTCTATTATCAGTGTATTCAAAGCGTCCAACTTCGTTTTTTGCCCCAGTCAATATAATTTTGCCTTTATCAAGCCAGTCAAGCACTCGTTCAATTTCGATTTTTATGTCTGGATAAAAACTATTCAAAAGGCCCACTTTCTCTTCAGGTTTTAATTCTCGATAAGTGTTAGCTCCAAATCTATTGGGTGGAACTGTTAATGCCAAACCGAATTTAAGACCTAAAGTCCCGAGAAAATAATAGCCATTGCAATACAAGTCGTAGAAAAGCATTATTGAATTTGAGGCTTCGTTATTCTTTACTAAAGTATTGTTTAGAGATTTTTTTATTTTCCAAGTTTCATAGTCGCCAAAGTCTATGTAATTATTTAATATTTTTATCAATTCATGTCTCGCCAATTCTTGCTTGTAATTAAAAGAAATCAAGTCTATATAATCGTCCGATGAAAAAATAGTTTCTAAATATTTGTTCGTATAAACCCAATGTTCAAATTCTATGACAGAAATGTCAGAGTCTAATGTTTTGAATATTATCTGTTTTATGTCTATGGGGATTAGTCTCATACATGGCTGCTAACTTATAAATAATAGGAATCAATAAGTGTATTGAAAATTTATTAGTCTATGGCAGATTGAGAAGTCTGCTAATGACTTACATTTTTCACTTCCTCTGGATTGTGCTTGTGTTTGAAGAAAATAGCAAATGCAATGGCAATTATCAATGCATAAATTGCGAAGGAAAGCCAGATCGACTGCCAGTCTTTCATTCCACCTGAAGTAAAATAGGTATCAATCACATATCCACTGATGGAACTGCCAAGAATAGCACCAAAACCATTCGTCATCATCATAAATAAGCCTTGGGCGCTGGATCGGATAGATGGGTCGGTGGATGTTTCTACAAATAAGGATCCTGAAATATTAAAGAAATCGAATGCCATTCCATAAACAATGCATGACATTATAATCATCCATAAACCTCCGGAAGGATCGCCATATGCAAACAATCCAAAACGCAGCACCCAGGCCACCATGGATATAAGCATCACCTGTTTGATTCCAAATCGTTTTAAGAAAAATGGAATTGCCAAAATAAATAACGTTTCAGAAATTTGCGAGATCGACATGATGATTGTTGAATATTTCACAACGAATGAATCTGTATATTCAGGAACATTTGCAAAGTCCGAAAGAAAAGCATCTCCGTACATATTTGTCAACTGCAGAGCGGCACCCAAAAACATAGAGAACACAAAAAACAAAGCTATTTTATAAGTACCAAAAAGTTTAAACGCATTTAATCCCAGTTTTTCTACAAAAGTGGAATTTTCAGAAATTAGTTTCTGTGGAGGGCATTTTGGCAATAAAAACGAATAAACACCTAAAGCGACAGCTGCTACAGCCGAGATATAAAACATATTTGCTGATGCTTTATTACCTGAAAGATTGGTGATCCACATAGCAACAATGAATCCAATAGTTCCCCAAACGCGAATGGGTGGAAACACTTTCACCACATCAAAATTGTTGTTTTTTAATATCGTATATGCAATGGAATTTGATAAGGAAATGGTAGGCATGTAACAAAGCATCGCCATAAATATTACCCAGAAAAACGATGTAGGAGTTTCAACCTGAGGAATGTAACAAAGTATTAAACCTCCTAAAATATGTAGAATACCATATAATTTTTCAGCATTTATCCATTTGTCAGCAATAATCCCTGTTAAAGCAGGCATGAAGATAGAAGAAAGTCCTAATGTTGAAAATATGGCTCCGAATTCCGCACCACTCCATTGTTTTGTTGCAAACCAATAATTCCCAACAGTAATTAACCATGCCCCCCAAACAAAAAACTGAAGGAAACTCATTAAGGTAAGACGGCTCTTAATATTCATGGCTTTTAGCTTTAGAGGAAAATTAAATTTTCAGACTAGTTCTTGATACAATTCAATGACAATAATAATAAAAAAAGGGATTTAAATTTAAATCCCTTTTATGAAAAAATTATTGGTTTATGATTTCTTACGATTATTTAGCTCATCACGTATTTTTGAGGCTTTTTCATAATCTTCATCATTTAAGGAAGCATCCAGCATTTGTTTTAGTTCCTCTGTTGATTTTTTTAAAAAATCTGTTTCTTCCACTTCTACCATTTCGCCAGCATCCATATTATCATTTGCTGCTGCAAGCGCATCTTCATCAAGAATAATACCTGCCTGAGACAGGATAAATTCATAGGTATTAATAGGGCAGCTGAATCGGACCGCAAGTGCTATCGCATCGGATGTACGTGCATCAATCTCCACTTCTTTGCTGCCATCTGTACATATTAATTTTGCAAAAAAGATTCCCTCAACAAGGTTATAGATGATCACTTCATTTACATTGATCTCAAATCCTTTTGCAAAGCTTCTGAACAAGTCATGAGTAAGTGGACGGCTAGGCGTCATTTTCTCCAACTCAATTGCAATTGCCTGTGCCTCAAAGCCACCAATAATGATAGGTAGTCTGCGCTTTCCTTTCGCCTCGCCCAGGACAAGTGCATAAGCTCCGGTTTGTGTTTGACTGTAGGATAAACCTACTATTTCTAATTTTACTTTTTTCAATGGAATTTTTTTTAATCTGACAATATTTATTCCTTCTATAAAAAGGAGATTGCGGATATAAAGTATCCGCAATCATTAACCTGTATAATTTATTACTGTTGTGCTTTAAAGCTTTTTAAAGCCTCAATTAACTTAGGTACCACCTCAAATGCATCACCAACAATACCATAATCGGCAGATTTAAAAAATGGAGCATCTTTGTCTGAGTTAATAGCAACAATAGTTTTACTTCCGTTAACACCAGCTAAATGCTGGATAGCACCGGAAATACCAATTGCAAAATATAAGTTTGGACGGATTGCAACCCCTGTTTGACCAACGTGCTCGTGGTGTGGTCTCCAATGCATATCAGCAACCGGACGAGAGCACGCTGTAGCTGCCCCTAATGTTTTAGCCAATTCCTCTATCATTGTCCAGTTTTCAGGACCTTTTAAACCACGGCCTGCTGATACAACAATATCGGCATCCGACAAGCTTAATTCACTTGTATCCTGTTTAACTTCTTTAATTTTTATCGGAGAATTTACACTATCTAAGTTAACAGCAAAATCAGCTACTTCAGCAGTATTTTCAGTCAACTCAATTGGGAAAGAACTTGGTAATAATGAAATAACTTTTTTAGCTGAATTAATGTTGTATTCCGCAGTAGCCTTACCAGAAAAAACATTTTTCTTAACAGTAAATGAACTACCCGAAATGGTTGGATTAGAAACTGCACCTGCAATCATTCCTGCTTTTAGTCTTGCCGCTAAGCGGGAAGCTACAGCCTTACCTGTAAAGTCATGGGAGAAAACAATGATATCAGCGCTTTCTGCTGCAGCTACCTGCTCCAATGCAACAGTAACGTAAAGTGAATCCAGGCTGGTTAATTTATCGTTTTTCAGCTTTAACACTTTTTTTGCGCCAGCCTTACCTAGGTCGGCAACATCTGCATCACCAACAATAACAGCTGTTGCGGTAGTGTTTAATTGTGCAGCAATACGGCTTCCGTAATTAACGGCCTCCAGGGAAGACTTTTTAATTTTGCCTTTTGATATCTCTGTATAAATAAGTACTGACATTTGATTTCGATTTTAGATTTACAATTTCCTTTTTTATTTTTCACCAATTGATCACTGCCAATTGCCAATGCTTTTTTATAGTGCTTTAGCTTCAGTATGTAATAATTCAATCAGCTTTTCAGGATGACTAGCATCAATAAATTTACAATCAGTGCGGCCTGCAGATAATTTGTAGGATGCAATGCTAGTTAATTTATCAGCTGGTGCAGCAGGAATTACTGTTAATGGTTTTGAACGCGCAGCCATAATACCACGCATGTTTGGGATACGTGCTTCTGACATACCTTTATTTGCAGATAATACAAATGGTAGTGGGCATTCTACTACTTCAGTACCGCCATCAATATCATGCTCAACAGTTGCTAAATTACCGGCAACATCTAATTTTGTAGCCATAGAAATATAAGGCAGATTCAATAATTCAGCAAGCATACCGCCAACCATAGCACCATTATAATTAATGGTTTCTTTACCAGCCATAATCAGGTCAAAACCTTTGTCTTTTGCATAAGCTGCAACTTGTTCAGCAACAGCAAAAGCATCATTCGGCTCGGCATCAATACGTACTGCATCATCTGCACCTATTGCCAGTCCTTTACGAATAGTTGGTTCACTGTCAGCACCGCCAACATGAAGTATAGTAACGTTACCGCCTAATGTTTCTTTTAATTCCAGAGCACGTACAAGCGCATACCATTCATCGTATGGATTAATTACAAACTGCACCCCAGCCGTATTAAATGTAGTGTCATTGTTTGTGAAAGCAATTTTAGTAGTTGTGTCAGGCACATTACTAATGCAAACTAATATTTTCATAGTGAGTTTTTTATATTAATTTTTAATGAGGTGCAAATTTAACAATATATGAGGATATAAAAAAATCAATTTTTATTTTACTTTTAAAGTAAAATTGCTGTCTTTTTTCAGTTGTTTTTGGGAAATTAATTGAATAAACAAGTTTTTAAGCCGCGGCCGAAATAATACATACTGATTTTTTAGCTTTTCGCGATAAAATACCCTATCTTTGTTTTTCCAATAAGATATTTTACCAACCACAATACCAAATCCCCTGATGGAGTATAATACCAGTCTGCCCCACATGATTATTCCTGAATATGGAAGAAATATTCAGAAAATGATCGATTTTGCAATCTCTGTTGAAAACCGTGAAGAACGCAACAGAGTGGCCCAAGCCATTATTAACGTAATGGGACAATTAAATCCGCATTTACGTGACGTTACCGATTTTAAGCATAAACTTTGGGATCATATATTTATCATTTCTGATTTTAAACTGGATGTGGATTCACCTTATCCAAAACCTACCCGTGAAACCTTTCAGACAAAACCTGATAAAGTAGCGTATCCAAGCAATGATATCCGTTACAAGCATTACGGTAAAACGGTAGAGCGTATTATTGCCAAAGCAAAAGACTATGCGGAAGGTGATGAAAGAAATGCATTGGTTGAACAGATCGCTAATTTAATGAAACGCTCCTACCTTACCTGGAATCGTGATTCGGTAAATGATGAAGTGATTTTAAAACAACTGGAAGAACTTTCCAAAGGGCAGCTAAAACTTGCTGATTCCTCCGCATTGCGCAGCACCCAAACCTTTGTTCCACGTCCACCAAGCCCAAGCCGCGAACGTGATAATAAAAAGAAATCATCATCTAATAATAATGGAAAGCAGAACAACAATGGTGGTTTCCGAAAGGATAATGCTGGTTCTGGCACCAATCAGAATAATAAATTTAAACGTAAGTTTTAATCTGAATTTCAAATACTTAATGAAACTCCCGCCATCACAGCGGGAGTTTTTTTATTTTAAGTTACTCCCCCTATTATATTAACAATTCATAGTTCGTAAAATCTAAATTGTCAACTTCAATCTGGCAGGTTTTAATTCGTACTTCGTAAAGTTAAAAACCACAGAGCTTTCAATTTAAATAAAATATAAAATGAGTGTATTCGAGATCATTGGCGGAAAAAAACTAAAAGGTGAAATTATTCCGCAAGGCGCTAAAAATGAAGCGTTACAGATATTGTGCGCGGTTTTATTAACTCCAGAAAAAATTGTAATCAGCAATATCCCGGATATTATTGATGTAAATAAATTGATTGATTTATTAAGAGACCTAGGAGTTAAAATAGAAAAAACCGGGCATGAAGAATACACCTTTCAGGCAGATAATGTGGATGTTGACTATTTGAATTCTGCCGAATTCAGAAAAAAAGGCGGCAGCCTGCGCGGTTCTATCATGATTGTAGGCCCTTTGCTTTCCCGCTTCGGCAAAGGATACATCCCTAAGCCGGGTGGTGACAAAATTGGCAGAAGAAGGCTGGATACCCATTTTATAGGTTTTCAGGCTTTAGGTGCGAAATTTATTTATGATGATGAAAATGAATTTTATAAAGTAGAAGCCAGCAATTTAAAAGGCTGTTATATGCTATTGGATGAGGCTTCCGTTACCGGTACAGCTAATATCATAATGGCTGCAGTGCTGGCAAAAGGTACTACCACCATTTATAATGCTGCCTGCGAACCTTATATTCAGCAATTATGCAAAATGCTGAATAGAATGGGCGCAAAAATAAGCGGTATCGGTTCCAATTTATTAATTGTAGAAGGCGTTGAATACCTGGGTGGAACAACCCACCGTATGCTGCCGGATATGATTGAAATAGGAAGCTTTATAGGGCTTGCAGCAATGACGCAATCAGAAATTACCATTAAAAATGTTTGTTATGATGAATTGGGTATAATACCAGCCGTGTTTCAGCGTTTAGGTATTAAGCTGGAACGCAGAGGTGATGATATTTTTATCCCTTCGCAGGAAAGTTATGAAATTGATACTTTTATTGATGGTTCCATATTAACTATTTCTGATGCAATCTGGCCTGGCTTTACTCCTGACTTGCTGAGCATTATATTGGTAGTTGCCACGCAGGCAAAGGGAACCGCATTGATTCATCAGAAAATGTTTGAAAGCCGCTTGTTCTTTGTAGATAAACTGATCGATATGGGTGCACAGATCATTCTGTGTGATCCACACAGAGCCACCGTAATCGGTTTAAACCGTGAACATCAGTTAAAAGGGATCTCCATGACTTCACCTGATATCCGTGCGGGAGTATCGCTTCTGATAGCGGCACTTTCAGCAAAAGGAAAGAGTACCATCCATAATATAGAACAAATAGACCGTGGTTATCAGAACATTGATGAGCGCTTGCGAAAACTTGGCGCAGAAATTGTAAGGAAGTAAGAGGCCAATTAAAAATCAACGTAAATTTTAAAGAAAAAATTGTAATATTGTACTTATGAAAAAGATAAACATTTTAATTATTCTGGCAGCCGTATCGGTTACAGGATTTGGATTTATAAAAACAGAATCTGATAAAGAAACCGTTAAACAGGAAGCTGCAGCAGTAGGAATTAATGTTGGTAACAAGGCACCTGATTTAAAATTTGCTAATCCTGACGGAAAGGAAATTGCCCTTTCCTCACTAAAAGGTAAAGTAGTATTGATCGATTTCTGGGCATCATGGTGCGGGCCTTGCCGTTATGAGAATCCCAATGTAGTTGCTACTTATAAAGCATACAAAGACAAAGAATTCAGCAAAAAAGCAAAAGGTTTTACCGTTTACAGCGTGTCTTTGGATAATAACAAAGATGCCTGGAAAAATGCAATTGTAAAAGATGGCTTAGTTTGGGAAAACCATGTTAGTGATTTGGGCGGATGGCAGTCAAAAGCTGCTATGCAATACAGTATTACTGGAATACCTGCTGGTTTTCTTATTGATGAGAATGGCATAATAGTAGCAAAAGGCCAGGAATTACGTGGTCCGGGATTGGAAGCTGCCCTAAAAAAACTGGTTAAAGAATAAAGTTTAATTTTATTAAATAAAAAGACAGGATTCATATGAATTCTGTCTTTTTATTTAATAGTATGTCAATTTGTCTTATTCACCATTGATGGCAAATAATTTGAAGGTACTTTAAGTCCTTCAAAAACTTCCATAACTTTGCAATGTGACAGAGAAAGCTGATTGAAAGCAAAAATGAAAAAATTTAAAAATTTATTTAAAAAGATGAGTACACAACAGAATGAATCGGTGAACGATCAGGTTAACGATAACGAAGAGCAAAAGGAACAGGTAGATGTTCAGCCGGAGAATGAAAAAGAAAATAAAGTACCTGATTTACAGGCAAAAATTGATGAATTAAACGATAAATATCTGCGTTTATATTCTGAATTTGATAATTTCCGCAGACGTACAGCTAAGGAAAAAGTAGAACTTATTCAAACAGCTGGTGAAAATGTGTTTAAAACCCTTTTGCCTGTGGTTGATGATTTTGAACGTGCAATAAAATCTAACGCTGAAATTACAGATGTTAAAACGGTAACAGATGGAGTAAATTTAATTTATAACAAATTAAAAAACACTCTTTCTCAAAAAGGTCTGGAAGAGATGAAATCCACTGGTGAAGCCTTTAATACCGATCTGCATGAAGCGATCACTAATGTTCCGGCACCTTCTGATGATTTAAAAGGCAAAGTAGTGGAAGAACTTGAAAAAGGGTATACTTTGAATGGAAAAGTAATACGATTTGCGAAAGTGGTAATTGGTAATTAAAAAAAATAAAATTGGAGGAATTGAGAATTGGAGAATTCACTAAACCTCCAATTCTCCAAATCAATAAATAATTAAGATGTCGAAAAGAGATTATTACGAGATACTTGAGGTCCAGAAGAATGCAAGTGCTGATGAAATAAAAAAGGCATACCGTAAAATGGCTATTAAATATCATCCGGATAAAAATCCTGGTGATAAACCTGCTGAAGAAAAATTTAAGGAAGCTGCGGAAGCTTACGAGATATTAAGCAATCAAGAGAAAAAACAGCGTTATGACCAATACGGCCATGCCGGAGTAGGTGGTAATGGCGGATTTGGCGGAAGAGGTGGCGGAGGTGGATTTGGCGGGATGAATATGGACGATATTTTCAGCCAGTTTGGTGATGTTTTTGGAGGTCATTTTGGTGGTGGCAGCACAGGAGGGCGCGGTGGCAGACGAGTTAATCGCGGTTCCAATTTGCGCGTGAAAGTGAAAATGACACTTGAAGAAATAGCTAACGGTGTAGAGAAAAAAATAAAAGTAAATAAATATGTTTCTTGTAAACCCTGCAAAGGCAGTGGTGCAAAGGATGGCTCCTCATTTAACACCTGCTCTACCTGTAGAGGATCGGGCCAGGTAACACGCGTTACCAATACAATACTTGGGGCAATGCAAACTACCAGCACCTGCCCTACCTGCGGTGGCGAAGGGCAAAGCATTACTGATAAATGTACTTCTTGCCATGGTGATGGAATTGTAAGAGATGAAGAAGTAATCAACATTAACATACCTGCCGGTGTTGCAGACGGTATGCAGCTTTCAGTAAGCGGAAGAGGTAATATGGGTGCGCGTGGCGGTGTTGCAGGTGATTTAATTATTGTTATTGAAGAGATAGAGCATGAGTTGCTGAAACGCGATGGTGTGAATTTGTTTTATGATCATTTTATAAGTTTTGTAGATGCTGCAATAGGTACTCAGATTGAAGTTCCAACGATTGACGGAAAAGCAAAAATAAAGGTTGAACCAGGAACTCAAAGTGGTAAAGTGCTTCGTTTGAAAGCAAAAGGATTACCTGATATTAACAGTTATTCACGTGGTGATATTTTGGTGAATATTAATGTTTGGACCCCTCAAAGCTTAACCAAAGATGAAAAAGCCATTTTAGAAAAATTACGTGACGCAGAAAACTTCAAACCTAATCCTACCAAGAAGGATAGAGGATTTTTTGAAAGAATGAAACAATACTTTGAATAAAGCCTTTTAGTTCATTGGTTGATTTGTTCATTTGTTTATTGGCTCATTTCGTTATAGAGATTTTGATATCTTATAAATGAAATAGCGGTGGATTGACGAATGTATCTTCAGATCAACCAGTGAACAACTGAACTAATGAACAAATCAACCAATGAACATTCTTTCCGCAAAAAATATCGTAAAACGTTATGCAACCCATACTGCATTAAGTGATGTAACACTTGAAATTCCCAGTCAAAGCATTTTCGGTTTACTTGGCCCTAACGGTGCCGGAAAAACTTCCCTGATTCGTATAATCAACCAAATTACAGGCCCTGATAGCGGTGAACTTTTTTTTGAAGGTGAAAAGCTTCATCCAAAACACATTGAACAGATCGGGTATTTACCCGAAGAGCGTGGGTTGTATAAAAAAATGGAAGTGGGCGAACAGGCATTGTATCTCGCGCAATTAAAAGGGATGTCGAAAGCGGAAGCCAAAAAAAAATTAAAATACTGGTTTGAAAAATTCGAAATTGATGCATGGTGGAATAAAAAAGTGGAAGAACTTTCGAAAGGAATGCAGCAAAAGGTTCAGTTTATTGTAACGGTGTTACATGAACCTAAATTATTGATCCTGGATGAGCCTTTCAGCGGTTTTGACCCGATCAATGCGAATATCATAAAAAATGAAATTCTGTATCTAAAAAAACAAGGTTCTACTATTTTATTTTCAACTCATAATATGGGATCCGTTGAGGAGCTTTGTGATAATATAGCCCTTATAAACCGCTCTCAAAAAATACTGGATGGCCCGGTTAAAGACATTCGTAAACAGTTCAGAACAAACACGTTTGAAATAGAATTTTCCGGCAATATGATGGGATTTACAAATGCCCTTTGGACAGGTGCTGAATTGATAGACCATACAAATGAAGAAGGAAATTGTAAAGCCCGTGTAAAGCTTAAAGGAAAAACATCATCAAACGAACTGCTTGCATCCCTGCTACCCGCGGTGGAAATTCAATCGTTTAAGGAAATTATACCCAGCATGAACGATATTTTTATTGCCAAGGTAAATGAAGGAAACGTGAGCGGAGTAACTAATAACTTTACTGAATAATTAAAGGCATGAATAAAATTTCTTTGATCATTAAACGTGAATACCTTACACGTGTTAAAAAAAAGTCATTCATTGTAATGACTATATTAGGCCCTATACTGCTTGCCGGATTAATGATTGTACCAATTTGGATATCCATGCAGAAGACATCAAAACAAAAAATTGAAGTTATTGACGAAAGTTATTTATTCAAAGACCTTATCCCCGAAAAAGAATTTATTGATTTTGATTATCCTGATAAAACCTTTGTACAGGCCCAGGATGATTTTTATGATTCAGACTATGATGCTATATTATACATCCCTGACAATATTTTAGAAGGCGGAAAAGCAATAAAACTTTTTTATAAAAAGCCCCTAGGTATTGCTACGGAAGAATATACCGGTTCTACCATTAGTAAGATGATGTACAATGTTATTCTGGCAAAAAACAGAGTAAATCTAGATATCATAAAGGATGCGGAAGTAAATTCAAAATTTACAGTAATTACCGAAAAGCTGGAAACCACGGGCAAAAGCCAAAAAACAAATACAGGCTTATTTATGGGAATCGGTATTGGAGCTGGTGTAATGATTTATATGTTTATTTTCCTTTATGGTGTTCAGGTAATGCGCGGTGTGATGGAAGAAAAAACAAGCCGTATAGTGGAAGTGATATTATCTTCCGTAAAGCCTTTTCAGCTTATGATGGGCAAAATAATAGGTGTTGCATTAGTTGGTTTGACCCAATTCCTTTTATGGGCCATTTTAACTACTACACTCTATAGTGTGGCTTCTGTAACCATATTAAAAAACATTGATATTAAACAGGTGCAGCACAAGGAAGAGGTGATAAGAGTAGGATCTGACCTGAATTACACCAACATGAAAAAAATTGAAAAACCGAATGTTATTACTGAAGTATGGAATGATTTTAAATCGGTAGACGTAACAAGCATTACAATCTGTTTTCTGTTTTATTTTTTAGCCGGCTATCTGATGTACAGCGCTATGTTTGCTGCAGTGGGCTCTGCGGTAGATAATGAAGCCGATACACAACAGTTTATGGTGCCCATAACAATACCGCTTATTTTTTCTTTTGTTATCGCACAAACGGTTATTCAAAATCCCGAAAGTCCAATGGCATTTTGGTTTTCTATCATACCCTTTACCTCTCCTGTAATTATGATGGTACGGTTACCATTTGGAGTGCCCCCCTGGGAGCTCGCATTATCAATGGCTTTATTAGTGCTTGGTTTTATTTTTACCACTTGGATAGCTGCACGTATCTATCGTACAGGTATTTTAATGTATGGAAAAAAAGTGACCTGGAAAGAACTGGGTAAATGGCTGTTTTACAAAGGTTAACTAATTACTAGATTAGGAGTTAGCAATAGGTAAATACCTAGTGCTGAATAATTAATTAAATTTGTTAAATTTGGAATTCATTACAGCTATCTAAATCAATAAATTTCCAATTTTTTTCTATGAGTCGCATTGCAGTTATTGATTTAGGAACCAATACGTTTAACCTGCTTATTGTAGAAGTTAATCCTGATAAAACATACCAAACTGTATATCAAACTAAAATCGCTGTAAAGCTTGGTGAAGGGGGAATTAATAAAGGTTTTATTGCACCTATACCCTTCAGACGTGGAATAGACGCCCTTACCGCACACAACCAAACAATTCTGAAATATAATGTCGACAGGATTCATGCTGTTGCTACATCGGCTATAAGAGGCGCTTCAAACGGTGCTGAATTTGTTGCTACTGCTAAAGAAGAAGCTGGTATAGATATACGGGTTATTTCAGGAGATCAGGAAGCAGAGCTTATATATTACGGAGTGCGCCATGCGGTGCAAATGAATCATGAAACATCATTGATTATTGATATTGGAGGAGGAAGCACAGAGTTTATAATTGCAAACAATAACCAGATACTCTGGAAACAAAGTTTTTTATTGGGTGTAGCGCGTCTCCTCGAAATGTTTAACCCTTCTGATCCTATTACGGATAAAGAGAAACAAGCACTGGTGAATTATCTTCTGCAGGAACTACAGCCTCTTTTTGATGCTGTAAAAAAACACCCTATAACTGAATTAATTGGTTCATCTGGTTCTTTTGATTCTATGGCTGAAATGGTAGCGCATAAATTTTATTCACCTCATGTGCTGGATGGCAAAACGGAATTTAATTTTAACCTTGAATACTGTAAAGCAATTCATGAATTGATACTACAATCAACACTTGCAGAACGCCTGCAAATGAAAGGGCTGGTTGCTATGCGAGTTGATATGATTGTAATATCAAGCATTCTGGTTAATTTTATTGTAAAATCTTTTGAGATTTCTCAAATGCGTTTATCTACTTATTCTTTGAAAGAAGGGATATTATTTGAAGTATTAAATCCATAAAATTTGATTTAATATCTAAAAAATAAAGGATATTTAGTAATTACAGGTTTGTTTTATACATATTAAAACGAACACCCACAATACATACAAATTTACGAAGTAGGCCATCAGTGCCGTATGTGCGGGTAAGTACAGGTGCTCCAACAATAAAAATAAAATCTGATTTCTCAGAAAGAGGCAGGATGCCCGAAAAATTAAGGTTTACGGTTAATCCTTGTGAGCCATCTGCAGATACACGGTTTCCAAAAGCATCTGTAATTTTATCATTGGCCAGATGGTAAATAATGAGCACTCCGGCATTTGTTGAAATATTCTTTAATCTGAAATTTCTATTGATTCTGAATAAACCATCATCAGCACGTTTCATTTTATTTGACTGAAAGTAACTGTTATAGATTACACTGTCACTATTTAAAGAGTTATTCAAATATGAATTTTGGGTGGCATTAAAAGAATGCTGGTAACCGGCTGTAAAATCCCATTTTTTATAAACATATTTCGCTCCTACTAAAACATCTGTACTTCCAAGGCTCGTTTGATAAACCATAGGAAGCGGCAAATTACTTTTATGCGTATCGGCTTTGTTACTCGGCAGCTTTACACCACCTGATACGCTTAAGTTATTTGTTTTTTTGTTGAATGCGACATAACTCAACCCGATTGTAACATCCCCCATTCCATTCACAGATCCCAGGTTGCCATTAATAAAGGTATAAGGGAGCTTCAATTGAGCATATAATTTTTGCTTAATAATGCTTACATTTCCCTCTAACTGACCGGTGTAGATGGAAGTAGATTGTTCTCCCAAACCATAATAAGTTGTAAATTGAAAAGTGTATTTCAGGTATTTATTGTTAACAGAAGTATCTGAAGTGATCTTGTCTTTTTTCAGACCCGTTGTTTTTAATACTAATTGTGGGTCTTCTATTTCAATGGTTGAAAGCGTTTTTTTGTCGGAAGGTAAATACTCAAATTTGAAAGATAAAACACTAAGCGAGCCTAAAGAACAAGTTCCGGCATCACTACAGCCTTGGGACTTTGACTGATAGCTTGCAAAAGTAAAACAAGTTAAAAATATGAATATAATAGCTGACTTCATTCAGTATTTTAAAATTTCAGTTCGCGAAGATAACAAATCCTTTAATCAGTATTTAACTTTGATTAGCGGTTTACCAATCAATAATGTTTATAATTCTTTATATTTGCATAAATAGATATTCTATTGATTTAGCTTGAAAATTTGTAATAGGCCGTATTAAATTATTTATGAGTAGTACCACAACCGAAACAATATTATCCCAACCCAAAAAGCTTGTTGATGTAGAGAAGGCCATTGCCAGCAAAAATCCACGTTTATTAAAACTTTTGCCTGGTTTTGTTTTAAGATATATTAAGAAGGTGGTTCATGAAGATGAATTAAATGATGCCAGCAGCAGAAATAGTGAACGTTTTGAGCATGACTTTGTAGATTCCGCTATGGAGGAGTTCGGTGTGCATATAAAAGTGATTGGTGAGCATAATATTCCTAAAACGGGTGGTGTAATTCTGGCAGCAAATCATCCTCTTGGCGCATTGGATGGTATTGCATTTATGAAGGTTGCAGGAACCCATCGTAAGGACATTCGCTTTTTAGTTAATGATTTGCTGATGGCGTTGAAAAATTTCGGATCCATATTTGTCCCTGTAAATAAACATGGCCGCAATTCTCCCGATTATATTGATATGATTGATAAGGTGTATGCCGAAGAAGATTGTGTGCTTGTATTTCCTGCCGGTTTGGTTTCAAGACGTCAAAAAGGAGGAATAATAGAGGATTTAGAATGGAAGAAAAGTTTTATTTCCAAAGCAGTTCAAAACCATAAAAATATAGTACCCGTTTTTATTGAAGGACGTAATTCCAATTTTTTTTACAACCTGGCCTATTGGCGAAAAAAAATAGGTATTAAAGCGAATATAGAGATGTTTTTTTTGGTTGATGAAATGTACAATCAAAAAGGGAAAACCCTGACTTTTATTATTGGAGAGCCTGTAGCCTGGGAAACGTTCACACCCGATCACCGGGATGAATATTGGTCAGAAAAAATGAAACGCCATGTATATGCTTTGAAGTCTGGCGATAAATCTCAAATGTTACCGACACTATTTTCAAGCAAATAATTATTACAAGCAATACTATACGTTGAAATAAAGATAAATAATTATGGAACCTATAATAGAACCAATTTCAAAAAACATAATTGAAGCAGAGCTTACGCGCGACAAATTTGTTCGTGTTACAAACAATGGGGATAATGAAATATACATTATCACACATCATAACTCACCAAATATTATGCTTGAAATAGGACGTTTGCGAGAACTTACATTTCGTGCTTCCGGTGGTGGAACAGGTAAAAACATTGATATTGATGAGTATGATACAGCTGATGCACCTTATAAACAGCTGATTGTATGGAGTCCTGAAGAAAAAGAAATTGTGAGCGGCTACCGTTTTATTAAATGCAAAGATGCTCCTATTGGTGCTGACGGTATTGTGCAATTGGCAACAACAGAATTGTTCAAATTTTCTAAAAAATTCGTTAATGAGTATATGCCTTATACAATTGAATTGGGCCGTTCATTTGTACAACCCAAGTTTCAGCCTTCCATAGATAACCGTAAAGGCTTATTTTCATTGGATAATTTATGGGATGGTTTAGGAGCAATTGTAATTGATAATCCTGACATACAGTATTTCTATGGCAAAGTAACCATGTATACCGATTTTAATGTTCATGCAAGAGATATGATTTTATCGTTTATGAACTATTATTTCCCTGATAAGGAAAATCTGGTTGTACCGATTGAAGCATTGAATATTAAAACGGATGTATCAGAATTTTTAAAATCAATAGAAGGTTTAAATTATAAGGACGGACATCGCATTTTAAATCAGAACGTTAGAGAGCTTGGTGAGCATATCCCTCCGTTGGTAAATGCTTATATGAATTTATCTGCAACCATGAAAACCTTTGGAACCGCCATGAATTCGCACTTTGGTGAGGTGGAAGAAACCGCTATCATGGTTAAAATTTCAGATATTTATGACTCTAAAAAAGAACGTCACGTCACCACATACAACAAAATAAATTAATAAAAATTTTTAACTCAATTTTATAATTGAGCATACAATCATAAATAATTATAATCGTTCATTAACAGCAAATCAGTGGAAATAAAAACAGCAGAGTTCATTATCAGCAATACTGAAGTTGCAAAATGCCCAGCGCCAAAATTACCAGAATACGCTTTCATCGGCCGTTCAAATGTTGGTAAATCATCACTCATCAATATGTTGTGTAACCGTAAAAACATGGCCAAAACATCGGCTAAGCCTGGTAAAACACAACTTATTAATCACTTTCTTATTAATGAAAACTGGTATCTGGTAGATTTACCGGGATATGGTTACGCAAAAATATCAAAGGATCAGAAAGAAAAATGGAATAAGTTTATTGAACAATATATCCTTAACCGTCAGAATTTAATGTGTATGATGGTATTGCTTGATTCCAGGCTTCCATTACAGCAAGTTGATCTTGATTTTATGAATTGGCTGGGTGAGCATGAAATTCCATTTGTAATGGTTTTTACTAAAATGGATAAGCTTTCTAAAAAGAAATTTAACGATAATATAACAAGCTACAAAGAGCAAATGGCAAAACATTGGGATGAACTTCCTCAGTGTTTTTATACTTCCGCTGAAAAGAAAACAGGAAAAGTGGAACTGTTGAATTTTATTGGTGAAAGTAATCAGCTGTTTAAAATAGTTAATTAACTAACCGCCTTTCAACGTTTATTGTTTCTATAGTTTCATTATGAATGCCAGTTTATAAAAGGCCGGCCTATTATCAATTACGGTTCCTGAACCCGTGGGATCTGTTGTGAACGTATGATTGTGTGCTCCTTCTGTTGAGGTAATAAAGCCTCCCCGTGAAATGCCGGAAGCTCCTGAATCTGCAAATTCAGTGCCATTGGTCAAGCCTGTATTAAGTTCCGCAGGTAATGGATCAGAATAAAACACACCGGAAGAATTGGCACCATTTGTATGTGAATGAGATCCATCAGTACTAGTGGCTCCGGTATGTGTATGCGCTGGCAATTGCGCGGTACTTAAGGTATAAGAATTAGTACCACCGGTAGCTCCCGGATTCTCAGCGGTGCCAACGCCCAGAATAAACATATCCAATAAATTAGGGGTACCCAACGTTCCATCACACAAAGCCCAGCCCGTAGGAATATTTATAATAGCACCGCTCCACATTACAATAATACCTGGTGGCATTGTTCCACCAGGCCCGGTAGCGCCAGTTATGCCATTTGTTCCGGATGGACCAGTACTTCCGGTATTACCAACCGCCCCTATTGATCCGTTGTTACCTGTTGCACCCGTTGCACCCGTAGCTCCTGTTGCACCCACAGAACCATTTCCACCTGTATTACCGGTGTTGCCCGTTGCGCCCGTAGCACCAACTAACCCGGTTCCAACAGAAGGTACATCACAAAGAGAAATCCAGGATGTACTTGGAGTTCTATAAAAAAAGAAGCACATTGAATCCGTATCATAAACCATTAAGCTATTAGCCGGTGAAACGATAGCTAGCCGCTGAACAGCTGTAAGCCGTGGTACAAGAATGCCCTTGTCATTACCTGGCGCTGCATTAACATCCAGTAGCGCTGATGGAGCTGGCGTTAAAGTTCCGACACCAACATTTTGTGAAAAAAGTGAATGCGCTGAATGGATTATAATTAGTGCAGTGACTGAGAATGATAAAAGAATTCTATATTTCATTGATACTTTGCAATACAATACGTTTATTGAAGGTTATGATTTTTTTTTGCAATAAGCTCCATTTTTTCACCAAATTGTTGTGCATATCCGCGCATTTCTTTTGCGGCTGCTGCTTCTCCGGTAGCACGTTCAAACGTATCAGCCATCGACAAAAGGCATTGGTGGTAAAATTGTTTCATTTCATCAACCTGCATATCTTTTGTCCATAAGTCAATACGTAAAGTGTTGTTTTCAACAGCGTCCCAAAGTGCTATCATTACTGCCTTACTGGAACTTTGTTCATTTGCATCAGTAGCGCTCCAATCAATTTTTTCGGGCAAATTATTCTCGTCAAGAGTAACAGTAAATTTAATTTCAGATTGCTTCATTTTGTTGTTTTATTTTTTGTTTTTGTTTAAGAAAAGTGAACATACGAATTTACGAAATATGTTGTTACCAATCAGAATTACAGTGCTAATTGTATGGCTGCAAGATTGATAATTACTTAGCGGGTTTATATTTAGCTTTGGTTAAAATTTTCTGAGCATCCACTTCGTTCATTAACTGCTCTAAAGTCACATCAGAATGGCCTTTCATATATTGTCTTACAATCTGCCATCCAATCCAATACGCTATCCTTGCGGGTGCTTCTTTATTCAAAGCTGCAGTAAATGGCCCTTCGCTGGTATACTTCATTATTTCAGTTTGATTTGTGGTATATAATAACTTTTGTGCTGCAAAATAACTCCATACATTAAATTCATTTTGCGTACAATATTCAAGTTGTTCCCTGGTATATTTAATTTTTAATGTATCATGAACTTTTGGAAGCAGTGCATCTGTGAGATACAATATTTTACCCATATAAGTTATCTCACTCAAAAAATCACTTTTGTTCATATTGTATGGGAATTCGGTTGTTATCCAGGCGCGTGCTGCATCCGGCATAATATTTTCCTTATTCATAAACATTGTTTTGTAATTTGGTAAAGCTAGCATTTTGTAAAACTTGTTCGCGCTTCCCAGGTACATTTCAAGCCCAATAGCAAGCGTGCTGTCAAGCATTACTACGGAATAGTTAAAGCCTGACATCATTGTAATGGGTTTAGGGATATTTTTATCAGGAAAATAATATTTAAAATGTTTAAATAAATCCGTCAATTGTTCATTAAGAGTATCTGGTGAAGGGAAAACTTTTTGACAGTCAGAATAGGCTTCACGCATATCACGGTCACTAACAAATTGCTTTATTTGATTGGTGTATAAAGAATCACGTAAACCACCATTATTGATAATACTTTTTATAAAAATGGTGTAAAAATGACCATATTTTGTCTTAAGTTTTTCTGTTTCTGTGGTTATTTTGGAAGTGTCAATTTTAAATAAATCCTGTTCAAGCCTATCAACACTAATTTCAGGAAGAGGAACATCGGAAACATTAATATCTAAACGGTCGCTTTTACAGGAAGAAAGAAACATGCCAACACAAAGAAGCCCATAAATAAGGAAGTTTTTCATAGTAAAACAAAAATTTGATGAAAATATATGCTAATATTGTAGTAAGAAAACTAGAAATTAATATTAACGTCTGGGAATCCTCAGACAAAATTAAAAAAAATATGAAGAAAATCCTTATAATTACATCATTGGCCCTTACCAGCGCCTTTATATTTGCTCAGGACACTGAAAATGAACTAAAAAATTTCCGTTTCGGGCTAAAGGTTGCACCTTCCATTAACTGGTATAAACCTGAAGGTAAAATCCTTTCTCCTAACGGTGTAGGAGTGGGTTTTGGCGGAGGCTTAGTATTAGAATTCCGTTTAGCAAAAGTAATTTCTATCCAAACAGGTGCACAAATCGATTTAGATAGAGGAAAAATAAAATATAATAATGGAGGCTTGCACAATCCTGGTTCCAATTCTGTAAGTTACTATTACAATAACATTGACGATAAAATTGAGAAATACAATTCGGAGCTTTCCAACAATCCGTCTAACTATACACATTATCAGCTGAACGAACGCTTTTATAAAGTTACCTATATCACCATTCCTTTTGCTCTAAAAATGAAGACCAGAGAAATTGGGACATTTACATACTATGGATTGATAGGAATGAATAATTCCTTTAGATGGAAAGCCAGCGCAGACGATAAACTAAATGTTATTCAGGATAATATTGGTGGACGTCCGGATGCTTTAGGTGCAACTACAAGTAAGTCAAAAATTGAAATTACAAAAGATATGCGCTTCTATACAGCATCTTTGAATTTTGGTTTAGGAGCTGAAATGAATCTTTCGGGTACAACATCATTAACTTTTGGTTTAAATTATAATTTAGGATTCCTAAGTGCCACCAATACCAGTTCTGATTATTTAGAAAGACTTGCAGTAAACGCAGATGGCAGCGACAACTACGTACTATTGCCTTTACAGCAGACCATTAAATCAAACGCTGTAGTTTTAAATATTGGTATCTTATTTTAAACATTAATATTTAGTACATTTAATCCCGGTTTCAACAAAAGAAACCGGGATTTTTTTTATAATATTTTGATTAAATTTCAATCAAAAATGAAGAATAAAGAAGTAGTAGATCATATTGTTCATTGGCTAAAAACGTACAGTGAACATAGTAAAACAAATGGTTTTGTAATTGGTATTTCTGGCGGAGTCGATTCCGCATTGACTTCCACATTATGTGCAAAAACAGGTTACCCAGTCATCTGCTTGAACCTGCCGATACATCAGCATAAATCAGAATATGACAGAGGTCATGAACACATTGACTGGTTAAAAAAGAAATATGATAATGTAACATCCTGCGAGGTAGAACTTACCGAAACATTTAAAAGTATTAGTTCTGCGCTGCCTGACGATATTCAGGATTGGCTGACTATGGCCAATACCCGTTCCCGTTTACGTATGACCACTTTATATGCATTTGCGTGTAATAAAAAAATGTTGGTTGCCGGAACAGGTAATAAAGTAGAGGATTTCGGGATCGGTTTTTTTACAAAATATGGCGATGGAGGAGTTGATTTAAGCCCTATAGCAGGTTTGATGAAATCAGAAGTATTTAGTTTAGCTAAAGAAGTAGGTGTTGTAGAATCTATACTGATGGCAAAGCCTACTGACGGACTGTTTGCTGATGGAAGAAGTGATGAAGATCAAATTGGAGCAAGTTATGATGAGTTGGAGTGGGCAATGAATTTTTTAGTTTCTCCTCAGAATTTCACTGAATTAACAGAACGTCAGCGAATAGTGTTGGATATTTATTCACGCATGAATAAAGCAAATCAGCATAAAATGAATCCAATTCCGGTTTGTATAATCCCTGAAGAATTAATGATGTAAACTATATTCAAAATAAATTATAAATATAAATAGTATGATCGAAGATTTATATAATCACTTTTTGAAATATCCGGTTATTTGTACAGATACGCGCGACATCAAACCAAATTCCATTTTTTTTGCATTAAAAGGTGATAACTTTAACGCAAATAAATTTGCAGAACAAGCGCTCAACTCCGGATGCTCATTAGCTGTAATTGATGACGCTGAATATAAAAAAGACAACCGCTTTTTTGTAGTAGATGATGTTTTATTTACTTTGCAGGCTTTGGCCAATCATCATCGTAAGCAATTGACTATTCCGGTTATCAGCATTACCGGAACAAACGGCAAAACAACTTCTAAGGAATTAGTTAATGCAGTGCTGAGCCAAAAATATAATGTACTTGCTACAAAAGGGAATTTAAATAATCATATTGGTGTGCCGCTAACCTTGCTGAATATTAGCAAAGAACATGAAATAGCAATCATTGAAATGGGGGCGAATCATCAAGGAGAAATTGCAATGCTCTGCAAAATTGCCGAACCTGATTTCGGAATGATAACCAACATCGGAAAGGCTCATTTGGAAGGCTTTGGCGGGTATGAGGGTGTAGTGAAAGCCAAAAGTGAAATGTATCATTATATCAAAGAAAAAGGTGGGAAACTTTTTGTGAATACAGATAATCCTTTATTAAATAAGCTTTCAGAAGGTATAAACAAAATAACTTTTGGAACATCTATTAATACAGACTTTGCAGGACTTTTTGTTGAAAGTAATCCTTTTGTAAAATTGAAATTCAAAGCAAAAGATGACATTCAAAATATTGCTGACAAACCTACTGTATTAACGCAACTGGTGGGTAATTATAATTTTGAAAACATTATAGCGGCAGCCTGTATCGGCCACTATTTCAAAGTTTCAGAAGCACAGATTCAACAAGGGCTCGAAGGTTATGTTCCTTCCAATAACCGATCGCAGGTAATGAAAACACAGTATAATACATTGTTGCTAGATGCATACAATGCAAACCCCTCCAGTATGAATGCTGCCATCGAAAATTTTGCACAAATGGAGCAAACCAATAAAATGGTCATTCTTGGTGATATGCTTGAGCTTGGCGATGATAGTAAAAAAGAACATGATGCAATTGTAAATCTGTTAAACAATAAAAAAATCACCAATGTGATATTGGTTGGACCATTTTTTATGGAATCAGGCAAATTAATAAATGCAACAACATTTTCTAACAGTGACGAAGCTGCAGGGTATCTAAAAAAAAATTCAGTTAAAAACACAACCATCCTAATTAAAGGCTCAAGAGGCATTAAATTAGAAAAAGTGGTAGAACAATTGTAGTCAAACAGGCATTTGTTAACATTAATTTAATTAGAATTTAACAATTAGGTTAAGCTAAAATATTTATTTTACATTAAATTAATTGACAAGTTATGAGTAAGGAATACAAAATATTGTTGGTAGATGATGAGCAGGATATACTGGAATTCCTTAGCTACAACCTAAAAAAGGAGGGTTTCAAAGTATTTACAGCCATTAATGGGAAAGAAGCACTTACACTAGCAAAAAACGAGATTCCTGATTTAATTATATTGGATGTAATGATGCCCGATATGGATGGAATCGAAACCTGCAGAGAGATGCGTGGAATACCAAGCCTAAAAAATGTAATGATTGCTTTTTTAACCGCCCGAAATGAAGATTATTCACAAATAGCAGGTTTTGACGTTGGCGCAGATGATTACATTAATAAACCTATTAAACCACGTGTATTAATTAGTAGAATTAATGCATTGTTAAGACGGGGTACTTTAGCAGAACCTAATACAACAGACAACGTTACTATTGGAGGTATAAAAATAGATCGTGAAGCATACGTGATTATTAAGGATGGCAAAGAAATGAGCTTACCTAAGAAAGAGTTTGAATTGCTTGATCTGCTTGCTTCTAAACCAGGAAAGGTATTTACACGCGAGGTAATATTGGACAAAGTGTGGGGTGGTGATGTTGTAGTAGGCGACAGAACAATTGATGTTCATATCCGTAAATTACGTGAAAAGATTGGGGATGATTTTATAAAAACAATTAAGGGAATAGGTTACAAATTTGAATTTTAATTATTCCATTTCTGCTATTGCAATTAACAGTTTCTCCAATTTTTTTTTCATTTCTGCAGCCGTGCATTCATAGTTATTAGCCATTAACGAGAAGCAGAGCATTTCACCTTTTTTATTTTTGACGTATCCGGCATAGCCGCGTGCCCGTATTATATACCCGCTTTTTGCACAAAGATTATTCTGCGCGCAGGTTCCTGTGCACAAATCAACCAAGGACCCTGATTTTCCTGCAACAGGTAATGAATTAAGAAACGTATCAAAAGTTTTATCTTCCGACATTAAACGTAAAATCTGAGCCTCCGTTTTTGTAGTAATCACATTAGAGCGTGAAAGCCCGCATCCGTCATTCATAAAGAAGCCACTTACATCAGCACCTTTATTTTTCCAAAATTCTGTAATAATTTCCGTTCCGTCATTTTCTTTTCCTAAGCCATTTTTTTTGTAAGAAATGTATTTAAGCAGATGTTCAGCAAACAGATTGTTGCTTTTGAGATTAGTCCAATAAACAATTTCACTAAGCGGAGGAGATAGATTAGTAAACAAAGTATATTTAGTATTGTCAGCGGCTTTATACGTTTCATTCAGGATCCGAATAGTTGTAGGAGGAAGTGTAGATCTTATACCAACAGCCATTAATGATTTTTCGAGGGCTTGTGCGCAAAACAAAGCCGGGTCCGGCATTGAGCCATTTACTTCATAATCTGTTTTATTTGCAGGAATGGTGCCTTGTATTTTACGATAATAAGAGTATGGTGCGCCATATATATAAGCATTATCATCATCACCGCCTGCAGTAACAGTATTCACTACCTGCAACCCTTTTATTTCAGGTATCGTTTTCGTAATTACAGTATTGCTTCCGTTTACTCCCGATTTTAAAAGAAGAGTATATTTATTATCATGGTAAGATAATCCGCAGGCGCCAGCACCAAAATAATTCCCTATATCTGCCCATATCCATTGAGGAGGGATTATATTATCATCAAATATGCTCGCATCCCCAATGATAGCACCTTCAATTGATTTTATGCCTTTACTTTTAAGAATAATAGCCCATTTATCCGTAGTAGTTAAACTGTCCTTCGGATCTTTAAAACACTGCGATTCAAGAGTAGGGTCTCCCCCACCAACAATATAAACATTCCCCTTCAGTATTCCTGTGACTGTATCTAATGTACCATCATATTCAATCTTTGTTTCAAATCTAAAATCACTGCCCAGCATAGATAATGCAGCACCGGTAGTAACAATTTTTAATGTACTGGCAGGTATCAGGCTAATATTACTTTGGTATTCAGTTAGTATAGTGTCTTTTTTAACAGGCATTACACAAATGCTCCAAACAGCATGCTGCAGGTCCACATCCGCTTTTAATTTTTCTATTTCAGTATGAAGCTTTGATTGAGATTGTGAATAAGCAAACATACTCTGCAACAAAAAAAGTAAAAGAGATAAAAATTTTGTTATCATTTTACTAGCCTTTAAATAGCGTGTTGCCACCTTTAAAAATCTTATCGATTTCATTTGCCAGTTTTTCATCTTTCTCGGTTACAGTATTACCATTATCATGCGTAGTAAGGGTAATATCCACTTTATTATAAGTATTGCTCCAGGTTGGATGATGATTCATCTTTTCAGCTACTAAGGCGACCTTAGTCATAAAGCCAAATGCGTCAATAAAATTATTGAATTTGAAGCTACGTTTGAGCTTATTATTTTCTTCTGTCCACATATTTTTAATTGTTGATTTTGTGATTTTGTGATTTAGAGAAGTGGTAATGGTCTGTTAATCGGCCTTTATAGTTCCCTCCCCTATTCTCTAATTTTCTACCTCTATAATCCCGCAGCTCTCTAATTCTCTATTTTGATGATTGCCATTGTAAGTCTGCTGATACACACCAATTTATCCTGCTCATTTTTAATCTCAATACTCCATACATGTGTCTTTTTCCCGATGTGAATGGGCTTTGCTTCTGCATATACAAAGCCACTGCTTGCAGGACGCAGGTGATTTGCATTAATGTCTAATCCAACACATGCATATTTACTATGATCAACAATTAAATTTGATGCAATACTGCCCAATGTTTCTGCTAAAGCTACCGATGCTCCTCCATGAAGTATATTCATTGGCTGCACTGTTCGGTGGTCCACAGGCATCCGACCTTTTACCGAATCCGGTGTAAGTTCCGTAATTTCAATACCTAATGTTTCACACATATTGTTTTTCAGCATGTACTGAATATCCGCAGCGGTGTAGGGTTTGAACCAAATGCTCATAATGCTTTGTATTTTAGGTGAAATTAAAAAATTTCTAACGAAAATCTGTGACGAATCAATTCTGCCTTGGTACTATACAAATTAAACCATTTTTACAGTTTGTTTGTACTCATTTTTAACCTTATCCAATTCAGCAATTATATTTTCACGTTCCGTAATAAGACTAGAAATAAATACACCTTTTTTATAAAACAACATCATCAACATCCATTTGGTTCTCATTTTATTGACAGTATGAAAATACCAATAAGCAAACAGGCCGCTTAAAGGAAGACTTAATCCATAAGCAATAGTAAGCCATTGCAGATGTGTAAATTTCCATACCAATATTATTTGTATCGTATAAAAAATAGAAAATGTAAACATACCGCCTACCATTCCTATTGCTCCTGTAAATTCTACAGAATCACTTATTTTCTTGGCAGCTCTGGCAGGAATTTCAAAAGGTAAAATATTGTTCAGCATTCCATATAAATAAACAGGAAAGCCTAAAATAAGAATAAACAAAGCTTTTAAATTACTACCAATAAACGAAGTGTTTTTTTGATTACGCGCGATATCAATATCCTTTAAGCCAATACGGTTCAGATTATTCAAATACTCATTTATCCTTACCTGCAAAATTTCCACATATCCTGGTTTATTTTGCAGATAATAATTTACAGTTTCAATAATATTCTTAGTAAGAGTAAAATCAGCATCCTTATCTTTTTTAGCAATTCCAAGTTCTTTTGAAAGTTTGTATTTATATAGTGTTTCTATGTTTCTAACAAGTTCATCGGTTTTATCATCTTCAATTGCAATGATTGACCTTTCAAGTTGTTTTCGGATAGCTTCTGTTAAATCATCAACAGCCTGATGATCATTAATAATATATGTTACTTTAAAATCGGCTACCTTAATTGGATTGTCAATATTGATAAATAAGTCACGGTTAAAACGATGAGGGTTTGCATAATTTAATCCCACAGTAACAATATGCACTCCTAGTTTAAAATCATTTTGCGCTTCCGCACCTAAAGCGATGCGTGCCGCACCTGTTTTGATGGGGCGAAGCTTGCGTTCAGTGATACTGGTTCCTTCAGGAAACATTAAGAGCGCACCATTTTTCTCAAGATGTTCAAAACATTTATTAAATGTATCCTGGTTTTTACTCATCATTGAAGGATCGTCAGATTGCCGGTAAACAGGAATCACATTGAATTTCGGAAGAAGCCATTTTGCAAAAGCACTTTTAAACAAAACACCTTTTCCTAAAAAAAACACTTCACGATTAAGCATTGTAGCAACCACTATGGGATCCATAAATGTGCTAGGATGGTTCACCAATACCATTAAGGGGCCATTACCAGGAATTAATTCCTTATTGCGTACAGTAATGGAGCGAAAAAATATGCGGACTGTAACTTTCATTACAAACCTTAGAAACGAATAGAGCATTACTTAATTTTTTATGGCAATTTAAACAAAATTAAATGATAACAGAACACAATTTTATATGTGGATAAATAAATCTTTTAGTTGAAAACACAAAGTTTCCATATTGATTAATTAATTGTATTTTAGCGCCCGTTAAATATAAAATCCAAAAACAGAAATGCCATATTTATTTACATCAGAATCAGTGTCAGAAGGGCACCCAGACAAAATAGCAGATCAGATTTCTGACGCTTTAATTGATAACTTTTTAGCATTTGACCCTGAGTCAAAGGTAGCATGTGAAACATTAGTAACTACTGGCCAGGTAATACTTGCAGGTGAAGTGAAATCACAAGCGTATCTTGATGTTCAGACTATTGCTCGTGATGTAATCAAAAAAATTGGTTACACAAAAAGTGAATATATGTTTGAAGCAAATTCTTGCGGTGTGCTTTCAGCTATTCATGAGCAGTCAGCCGATATTAACCAGGGAGTTGATAAAAAGAAAAAAGAAGAGCAAGGCGCAGGTGATCAGGGGATGATGTTTGGTTATGCAACCAATGAAACGGAAGATTATATGCCTTTAGCATTGGATCTTGCTCATAAAGTATTGATTGAATTAGCCGTATTACGAAGAGAAAATAAAGAAATAAAATATCTTCGCCCGGATGCAAAATCTCAGGTAACATTAGAATATGATGACAATAACGTTCCTGTACGTATTGATGCTATTGTAGTTTCAACACAGCATGATGATTTTGACAGCGAGCCTAAAATGTTAGCAAAAATTAAAAGTGATATCATATCAATTTTAATTCCGCGCGTTAAAAAGAAATACAAAAAATTCGCTCATTTATTTAATGATAAAATCAAATACCATATTAACCCAACAGGTAAATTTGTAATTGGTGGCCCTCATGGCGATACAGGTTTAACTGGCCGTAAAATTATTGTTGATACTTACGGTGGTAAAGGTGCTCATGGTGGTGGAGCATTCTCTGGTAAAGATCCTTCAAAAGTGGATCGTTCAGCAGCATACGCTACTCGTCACATTGCAAAAAATTTAGTTGCTGCAGGTGTTTGTTCTGAAGTATTAGTGCAGGTGTCTTATGCTATTGGTGTTGCAAAGCCGATGGGTATTTATGTAAATACATACGGCACTGCCAATGTGAAATTGAATGATGGCCAGATTTCAAAATTAGTTGAGAGCGTATTTGATATGCGTCCTTACTTTATCGAGCAACGTTTAAAATTGCGTAACCCAATCTATAGTGAAACTGCTGCTTACGGACACATGGGACGTAAAAGTGAAATAGTTACTAAAGTATTCAGATCCCCTGAAGGCAAAGAGAAAAAATTGAAAGTTGAATTATTTACATGGGAAAAATTAGATTATGTTGCCAAAGTAAAAGCTGCTTTTAAATTGAAATAAAATTATTTTTATATTTGAAATGCCCGTTTTACATTAGTAAAACGGGCATTTTTTTTATATATTCGTTGTTACAGAAGTAAATATTAAGTCCACATCAGGATCTTTGGATTTTTTCAAGAATAAAAAAAGTTAAACAATTTATACAAATGGCATCAGAACATATAATAATAAATAACGAAAAGCAGTTACACTTTGAATTTCATGAAGGTGACGAGATTGCTTTTATAGAATATCGTTTTCATAACAATAATATTGCACTTATGCACACTCTTGTTCCTAAGAGCATGGAGGGAAAAGGTATTGCATCAGCATTAGCTGCCTATGCTTTCAAGTATGCAAAAGAGCATAACAAACCTGTAATGGTTTATTGTCCTTATATTTCAACATATTTAAAGAGGCATCCAGAACTTCTTGACCAAATAGCGAGCAAAGATTAGATAATAAAAAAACTCAACACAATTTAAAACACAAAAAATGGAACGTAAAGACTTTATCAAAAAAGGGATCTTAGGAAGTATTATTGCTTATTTAACCCCTTCGTTTGGCAACACAGTGCGTGCAGATAATAAAATAGAAAACAGTAAATATCGCAGCGTAGAAAGTGTGCTTTCGCCCACCAATACACACATGGTGGGTAACGGTTTCAAGGTCATGAATTTTTTTCCAAACGGAAAAGGATTTGAAGAACGTATGAGTCCATTTTTCCTTTTGGATTTTAATGCAGAAGTTAACTTTCCACCTTCCGACATTTCAAGAGGTGTTGGCGTGCATCCTCACCGGGGTATTGAAACAATTACGTTTGCTTATAAAGGTGGTGTTGAACATCACGATAGCAAAGGCAATCACGGAATTATAAATAAAGGAGATATACAATGGATGACAGCAGGAGGAGGCGTGTTACATAAAGAGTATCACGAAAAAAATTTCGACAAAAACGGAGGTGCCTTTGAAATGGTACAACTCTGGATAAATCTGCCCAAAAAGCACAAAATGACGCCTGCGAAATATCAAAATATTTTGCATACAGAAAAGCCTACTCACAACCTTCCTAACGAAATGGGAAAGATACATGTAGTGGCTGGAGAATACCAAGGGATAAAGGGTGTTGCAAACACTTTTTCACCAGTTCACATGTATGACATACATCTTAATCCCAATGCCGATTTTTCTTTTACATTGCCAGCCAATTATAATTCAGGCATTTTACTGGTTGATGGGGAAATAACTTTAAACGATCATACTGTTCCAGAAAATAATTACGTTCAATTAAAAAATGAAAGTGGCGAAATACACATTAAAGCAAGTAAAAAAAGTGTTTTATTGGTACTAAGCGGTGAGCCGCTGAACGAACCATTTGTAAGCTATGGTCCTTTTGTAATGAATACCGAATCCGAAATTAAACAAGCTATAGAAGATTACAATACAGGTAAATTTGGATTTTTAAAAGATTAGCACATTACCGAAATTGGGCTGGTTCAGTATGAACTTTAAATTTTCAAGTCCATTTAAGATACGCTTATTCTAAGAAAGATAAAAAACTACCAAATAAAAATATCGGTAATATTTTTTGGACGGTCACGTCCTCTCCAGCTGAAATCCTTTAGCCGCAGTTCTTTCACATCTATCTGATTTAAAGGATAAAGGGTTGCTTCCGGCTTTGAGAGAAAAGTAATATGACCTACTTTTTTATCTTTCATGTAAATATTTAAATTGCTTGCATCAGCGCGGTTTACGGCTGTGACCTTATCCTTGTCTTTTGCGTAGTAGATGGTTTGCCCGCTGCCTTCCACTTTAATCAAATACAAGTCATTATTTTTGAAATAACCTTTCATGTATTTTCCTTTTATCTGATTGTATTTCACACTATCCTCTTGTGATGCAATAAATCCGTTGGTTGTTAATTCAATAGATTGTATTGCTTTACCGCTTGTTTGCAGCCGCATACTGTCAGCCGTTAACTGACTGTCTTCTGCCCAAATGGTAGGGCTTCCGTATAACCTCATCAATGAATCGGTCATTGAATACACCAGTGAATCACATTTCCCCTGCAAATCTTTTTTAAAGAATTTCACTTTATGATATGCGAACAGTTGTTTACTGTTGTTTCCTGTAGAATCATTTGTACGCATGGTTGGAGTCATCACCGGAAATTCTTCTTTAGCCTTGTCCTTTTTCTTTTTTGAATCCTTACCTTTTTTTGAGTCTTTGCCCTTCAATTCTTCATTGCTTTTCGGTTTAACCGATTGCTTAGCGATAGTATTCCCCATTGCCTTCAAGGTATCTGCGTGCAGATAAAGTGTGTCTTTATCATAAATCTGAGTGAGCAGTGCATGGCCTGTAACGTATGACATGTTCTCCAACTCATAATGAATTGCATAATCGCCTTTAATGAATAGATTTTGTGTAGTGTCAATAATTTGAACATTTCTGTAACCTCTGCCTACGCCCTGTTTACGGTCATAATAAAGACTGTCGCCTAACATCTTTTGTTCTTTCGTAATGATGTATGCGTTTTTATTAAAACGTGATAAATCGTTATTGGTATCATACCAGCCATCTTCGCAGTATATCAGGTTTTCTTTACTTTTAATAGTGGTAGGCCCCAAAAAATAGGTTGTTTTAGATATGGTATTGTAGCGCATTGTATCGCAATTAATTACAAACTGGGGATTTGTAAGTACTACGTTCTTTTTGAAATTAAAATCATTTGTCTTTGAAAAAAAAGATCCCCTGTCGCTGGTAAGTACATTGTCCTTATTAACTATCCGGGCAGGGGTATTATAATACCCGATACTTGTGGCAATATCATAATTTAATACATCAGTAGTGAGCTGCATATCGCCTTTATTAACAACCACGTTATTTGTAAGTACAGCTAATTTTGTTTCTCCACTGTACTTCAATAAATCACCATATAAATTAATACCATCGTTTTGTTGAATACGCACATGGCCGAATGCATCCAATGAATTGTTGGAGTAAAAGTAGGCGCTGTCGCAAAACATCAATGTGTTATCATGCTTAAACTGCACATCACCAATCAATCGCTTTGCACCTTCGCCAATATCTTTTGCAAATTTTAATGAACCGGCATTTACAATCTCCACTCTATTTTGGGAGTAGGAAATAAAAGGGAGAAGAAATAAAAAAAACAAAACAGATCTCCCTACCCCTCTCCACAGAAGAGGAAAATGGCAGGTGTTAGTTCTTTCATTTAACTTCATCATTAATTTCTATCTTTTGAAACTTGCCTCCTCTCCTAAGGAGAGGAGATTAAGAGGAGAGATATTAAGAAAGTGCTGGTGCAGGAGTGTTTTTACGCATCAATGTTTGAGTACGGTCAGGGCCAACAGAAACTATTGATATAGGTACACCCGCTTCACGCTCAATGAAAGCAATGTATTCATTCAATGCTTCAGGCATCTGATCAGGGCTGCTAAGACCTGTTAAATCCTGGTTCCAGCCTTTTAATTCCTTATATACAGGAGTTAATAATTCAGGAGAATAATCATACGGTAAATAATTGATCTTTTCGCCTTGATAATTATAATGCGTACATACCTGAATAGTTTCAAAACCGCTTAAAATATCAGCTTTCATCATCATCAATTCAGTTACACCGTTGATCATAATTGCATACTTAAGTGCAGGAAGGTCTAACCAGCCGGTACGTCTTGGACGTCCTGTGGTAGAGCCATATTCATTACCTGTTTTACGAATCTGCTCGCCAACTTCATCATTCAATTCTGTTGGAAAAGGACCGCTTCCAACACGTGTACAATATGCTTTAAAGATACCAATTACATTACCAATTTTATTAGGAGCAATTCCTAAACCTGTGCAGGCACCTGCACATATAGTATTAGAAGAGGTTACAAAAGGGTAAGAACCGAAATCAATATCCAGCAAAGAACCTTGCGCACCTTCAGCTAATATTGCTTTATTGTTTTTTAACGCATCATCAATATAATGTTCGCTTTCAACGCGTTTCAAGCTTTTCAACACTTCAATCCCTTCAAACCAAGCTGGTTCCAGCTCCGAAAGATTATATTCATAATTATGAAAATTCAATAGTTGTTTGTGCTTTTCAACCAAAGCATTGTATTTGTTTTTAAAATCAGGACTGTCAATATCCCCAACACGTAAACCATTACGGCCTGTTTTATCCATATAGGTTGGTCCTATTCCTTTTAAGGTGGAGCCAATCTTTTCCTTGCCTTTGCTTGCTTCTGAAGCAGCATCCAGCAAACGATGTGTCGGCAATATTAAATGAGCACGTTTAGAGATAATGAGTTTCGATTTAACATCTACATTCAATTTCACCAAGGCATCAATTTCTTTCTTGAAAATCACAGGATCAATTACAACACCGTTACCAACAACATTTATTTTTTTGTCGTGAAAAATCCCGGAAGGAATTGTGTGCAGTACATGTTTTATACCATTGAACTCTAAAGTGTGCCCAGCATTAGGACCGCCTTGAAAACGACCAATTATATCGTATTTGGGTGTTAATACATCTACAATTTTACCTTTCCCTTCGTCTCCCCACTGAAGACCCAATAATACATCTACTTTCATTATACTCAGAATTACTTTTGGTTACGAATAAACGAATCGTTGCGAATTCACGAAGCGCTGTGTTTTAATTATTTCTTATTGTTTTGAATATACTCCTTTTACTCTCTTAACTCTTCACTATTAATTCTGAACTATCAACTATTTACTTGTTCAATATCTCCAACGCCTTTTCTTCATTGGAGCTTACATTAAAAATACTATCCAACTTTGTGATAACCAACAGTTCAGTTATTTTTTTATTAACGCAGCAAATAGCTGTATCTCCACCAGCTTTGCGGGCTTTTGTTAAAATGTTAATTAACACGTTAAGGCCGCTGCTATTGATATAATTTAATTCCTGAAGATTCAATAAAACCTTTGTTTCTCCAGCAGCAATAACAGTATCAATTTCTGTAAGAAGGTCTTTTGACTGATTTCTGTCAATCAGTTCACCACTCAGCTTAAACAGGTTGATATTGTTTTCTTTTTTGCTTGTTGTGTATCCGAATATCATAGGTTGTTTTATTTTTATTGTTTTATATTTCCTTTGCGGATAAAGATAAGTTTTTTTTCTCTTTCAGTTTATTATGCTCACAACTACCATTTTTTGCTAATCTTCCGCATTTGCCAAACAGGTTAAGCGAATGGTGACTGATATTAAAATCTAAAATTTCACCAGCCGTTTTTTGAATTTGCTGTAAACGGGGGTCACAAAATTCAAATACCTTTTCACAATCCTGGCAGATCAAATGATCATGCTGTTTAAATTCATGTGATTTTTCAAACTGTGCGAGATTTTTCCCGAACTGATGCTTGGTAACCAGGTTACAATTCAGCAATAGCTCAATGGTATTATACAATGTAGCACGACTAACGCGATACTTCTTGTTTTTCATTTGAATATACAAGGATTCGATATCAAAATGACCGCCTTGGGAATAGATCTCATTTAAAATGGCAAATCGTTCCGGAGTCTTCCGGTGGCCATGTTTAGCAAGGTATTCCTCAAAAATTTGTTTTACAGTTTCTTTGGTATCAACAATCGACATAGTATATCACAAAATATAAAGTAAAAATACAAAAAAAAAGGTAAAGGAGGAGTGTTTATTTAGAGAATTGGAGAAATGGTGAATTAGTGATTTATGAGATTGATAATCAGTGTTTTTCTAATTGTTTGTAATGAGAGTTTGGAGTATCATTAAACATTCTCAATATCTCTATTCTTCAACCCATAGTTTTTCAACTTCTTCAAATCTCGATTTCCCTAATTTCACCAACTCTCAAATTTCTTACTGACTGTCCAGTCGTGTAACGGTAAGTACGCCATTCACCGTTTTAAGCTTTTTCATTAATTCGGTAAGATGATGCGTGTCGTGCACAAAAACCATTACCGTTCCTTCAAACGTTCCATCATTCGTATCAAAGCTGAGTGAACGCATATTTACATTATGCTCACTTGAGATAATTTTGGTTATATTATTTACAATACCAACCTCATCAATTCCGGTGATTTTCATTCCCGCAAGGAAAGAGATCAGCTCAGGAGTGGTCCATTTAGCTTTCACCACGCGGTATGCATAATTTGATAATAATTGTATCGCATTAGGGCAGTTGACGCGGTGTATTTTTATTCCTTCGTTAATAGTAATAAAGCCAAATACATCGTCACCAGGAATAGGGTTACAACATGGAGATAGCTTATAGTCCAGCTTTTGAAGATTTTCACCAATAACCAGCGTATCCGATTTCCCGCGCACGGTACTCACCATCTGCTCCAGAGATTTCGAATTATCCTCTTTTCTTATACTGCCGGATTTATGAATAATTTTGCCATGTTCCTGGCGGAAATCCTTTAAATGTTTTAAATCTATATTACCTACTGCCACTCTGTAAAACAATTCCTGGCTGCTTGGCAGTTTAAAGTAATTAGCAAGATCATTAATATTGTTGGTGGTAAAATCAATTTTTAAATGGTTGAATTTACGTTCCAGCATTTCACGGCCATCTTCGGCCACTTTGCGTCTTTCTTCCTTTAATGCGTTTTTAATTTTGGATTTCGCACGTGCCGTTACTACGTATCCAAGCCAGTCTTCCTTCGGAGTTTGTTTGTTGGAAGTAAGCACTTCTACCTGGTCACCGCTTTTTAATTTATAACTAAGCGGCACCAATTTGTGGTTTACCTTTGCACCAATACACTTTTCGCCTATTTTAGTATGAATATCAAAGGCAAAATCAAGCGCAGTAGAATTGATAGGTAATGTTTTTATCTCCCCTTTTGGTGTAAATGCAAAGATCTCTTCAGCAAAAAGATTGAGCTTAAAATCATCCAAAAATTCCATTGCATTTTCTTCCGGACTTTCAAGTATCTCACGTATCTTTCTGATCCAGTCATCCAGCTGGCTTTCGTTGTTATTGTCCTTGTATTTCCAATGCGCTGCATAGCCTTTTTCAGCAAGCTCATCCATACGAACCGTACGTATCTGAACTTCCACCCACTTTCCTTCAGGCCCCATAACGGTGGCATGTAAACTCTCATAACCATTGGCTTTGGGAGTAGATATCCAATCGCGCAAGCGCTCAGGGCTTGGGTGATAAAAATCAGTTACAATGGAGTAAACCCGCCAGCAGTCAGCCTTTTCATTTTCAGGTGGGGAGTCAATAATGATGCGTATTGCAAACAGATCGAATATATTATCAAAGGTAACCCCCTTTGTTTTTATTTTGTTATTAATCGAATAGATTGATTTTGGACGGCCGATAATAGAAAATTTCATCCCCTGCTCTTCCAAAATCTCTTTGATCGGAACAATAAATTTAGAGATGAATTTTTTCCGCTCTTGTTCAGCTTCTTTTAAATGCTGCTGAATCTCATTATAACTTTCCGGTTCTGTATACTTTAAACCTAAATCCTCTAATTCGCTTTTGATGGCATTTAATCCTAAGCGATGCGCCAAAGGAGCATATAAATAAAGAGTTTCAGAAGCAATCTTTAACTGTTTATCACGCTTCATGCTATCAAGCGTACGCATGTTGTGAAGTCGATCGGCAAGCTTTATAAGTATTACCCTTACATCATCGGATAAAGTAAGAAGCATCTTTCTGAAATTCTCAGCCTGCAATGATGATCCCTGGTCAAATACACCCGATATTTTAGTTAAGCCGTCAATTATTTTCGCTTCTTTTTCGCCAAACAATACACGTATGTCTTCCAGCGTAAGGTCCGTATCTTCCACCACATCATGCAACAAGGCACATACAACAGAAGTTGTTCCTAAACCAATCTCTTCAGCACAAATCTGCGCAACAGCAATAGGGTGATAAATGTAAGGTTCACCCGATTTTCTGCGCATGTCTTTGTGCGCCTCCAACGATATGTCAAATGCCTTACGAATAAGCAATTTATCACCTTTTTCAAGCGTCCTCCTACATGCTTTTAATAATTCTTTATACCGCTTAAGGATTTCCTTTTTTTCAGCTTCTATATCAATTACTGCTTGTGCTTCCATGGTTACGAATAAACGAATATATTATTAATTACGTATTTATTGGGGTTACAAATAAACGAGTGTGTTATGAATTTACAGGTTACGGATAAAACGAATGGTTACGAATTTACTAAATATTTTGGTTAGCTATGACAACAATGGCGTTTCGTAAATTCGCTGCCATTCGTTTTATCCGTAACCATTTACGCTAATTCTGTTTGTAAACGGCTCAACCCTCTGTACAAGCCATTTTCCTGAAGAATAAGTTCTTCATGTGTACCGATCTCGTGAACATTACCTTTATTAATTACAACAATTTTATCCGCTTTACGGATTGTTGACAAACGGTGTGCAATCACAAATGAAGTGCGCCCAACCATCAGTTTATCCAATGCTTCCTGCACCACACGTTCTGATTCTGAATCAAGCGAACTTGTGGCTTCGTCCAGAATAAGAATGCTTGGATCTTTCAGCACAGCGCGTGCAATGGCAATACGTTGACGCTGCCCGCCTGAAAGTTTGATTCCTCGTTCTCCAACTAAAGTTTCGAATTTTTCAGGAAAGATGTCAATAAATTCCAATGCGTTGGCTTTGCGGGCCGCTTCTACTATCTCAGCAATAGTCGCATTTGGTTTTCCATAAGCAATATTTTCTTTTATCGTTCCGCCAAATAATAAAACATCCTGCGGCACTATGGCCATATTATTACGCAATTCGGTTAGTGAATAGCTTTTTGCATCTTTTCCATCGATCAGGATGGTACCGCTCTCCGGGTCATAAAAACGTAATAACAATCCTATTAAAGTAGACTTTCCGGATCCGCTTGGCCCAACAATGGCAATGGTTTCACCTTTTTTTGCAGTAAGTGAAATTTGTTTCAGTACCTGGATATCTTTCCTGGATGGGTATGTAAAGGCCACATTTTGTAAGGTTACATTGCCTTCAATTCGTTTAACAAGTTCATTTTTGCTGGTAATGTCAAGGTTTTCGGGTTGTTCATCTAAAAGTTCAAATACCCGTTCTGTAGCTCCAACCGCTTTTTGAATTTGTGCGTACAATTCGGCAATGCCGCCAAAAGATATTCCTACATAACTGGAGTACAGAATAAATTTGATCAAATCCCCGATCAACAGCTGTCCTTGGGAAGCAAGGCGCACTCCATACCATATTACCGCTACAATGGATCCGAACAGGCAAAATATAATGAACGATGCAAATGCTCCTCTGTATTTACCTCCCTGGATTGCATTTTTAACAATCGCTTCGGTACTGCGTTTGTACCTGTTATTCTCAAAAAATTCATTGGCAAATGCTTTCACATTTGTAATACCTTGTAATGTTTCCTGAACAATGGTGTTGGATTCCGCAATTGTATCCTGAACTTGTTTTGATGTTTTACGAATAAAACGTCCGAAAACAACTGCTGCAATTGCTACAACTGGTATAATTGAAAGCATTAACAATGTTAGCTTAGGAGAGATTATTAATAAGAAAATAATTCCACCTACAATTAAAAAAAACTGTCTTAAAAATTCAGCGATAGTAGTGGTTAACGTATCCTGAATTTGTGAAACATCAACAGATATGCGGCTGTTCAAATCACCAACACGTTGATCTGCAAAAAATGTCATCGGAAGCTTGATCAGATTTGAATAAACGGCCTGACGAAGAGAGGCTAAGGTGTTTTCAGTATAATTTACAAAAAGATAAATCCGGAAGTAAGAGAAAAAAGACTGGAATGTTAAAACCGCAAGCAGTATAATACCTATTCTATTAATTTCGCCAAATTGTTTTATTTCAATACTTTTAATAAGATCGCCTAAAATCCACGGAAATAGCAGAGCGGTAGCACTGGTCAATATTAAAAAAATAAGTCCGATGTATAATTTCCACTTATGCCCTGCAGCGTAATCAAATACACGTAATGCTTTTTTTAAAGTTGTTTTATTAATTTTTGCTTTAGGAAGATCATCGGTCTCTTTGACTTTACGTGCCATTTTTTATAATTTGAGGTGCAAAGGTACTAAATGGTTACAGATAAACGAATAAAGGTTACGGATAAACGGATGGTTACGAATCTGCGAAACACGGCTATTGTAGGTATTGGCAACAGAAATATTTAGTCTATTCGTAACTATTGGTTTATTTGTAACCCGTAAATTCGTAACCATTCGTTTCTGTAATCGGTAAAAGGGTTATTTTATAAGAGAATATACGACAGGATATATTAATGTTTCCCATACTGCATACTCTTTGGCGGAAGGGTGCAAGCCATCCGGTGCCACCAGGCTCACATCTGTACCCATTTTTTTAGAAATTCCGAATAAATCTACTGTTTTTAATTTGCGTTTATTTGCTTCTGAAACTATAATTGAATTAAATTCAGAAATACCCTTGGAAATATCCCGACCACCGCTGTAATTAGCACCGGTAGGCGTTACTCCAAAATCAGGGATAGTGATTAATACCAATTTGCTTTTATCGGGTAATTGTTTTTGTACATGATCAATAATGAAAATCAGATTTTTTTTGAATTTGGCAGCATCAACACCTTGTACCCAGTCGTTCACCCCAATCAGTAAAGTAACAAATGTTGGCTTTGATTTATCTAACACAGGTAACTCGGATTCAATTAAATCTTCTGTAGTCCAGCCATTGCGGGAAGGGTTTGCAATCAATTCTATCGGAATCTTATTTTCTTTCAAATGTTTAGTAAGTAAAACAGGCCAGGCTTCCGATTCTTTAGCCCCTGTCCCAATGGTGTAAGAATCGCCTAAAGCAACGTAACGGATTGGTTGTTGAGCCATAGTGCTGAAATGACAAAAATTAAGAACAATAGTGATTATTAAAACAAAATAATTCATTTTCATTTGATTTTATGCAAAGATAATAAACATGTGTATAATATTGGTTTATTGAGATTTCAGGAACATTTTTTCTGATAAATTGTCAGAAAACACAAAAAAAATGCCGCAATTTCCCATATTTGGTAGGTAACTATTATTTTATTACTTTCGGGGCTTATAAAGAACAGAAATTAGAGAATTTCGGAAATAGAGGATTGGGGAGTCTGTTCAAAAAACATTAAATACGATTTTAAATGATGAAGGTAGGAATTCCATCGGAAATTTTCCCAAATGAATTAAGGGTTGCAGCAACTCCAAAAACCGTTAAACGACTTCAGAAACAAGGGTTTGAAGTTTATATACAGCACAATGCCGGATTAAAAGCCAATTTTTCTGATAAAGATTTTGAAGAAGCTGGAGCTAAAATAGTGGCTACAGCTGCCGATATATATGGCCAATCAGATATCGTATTGAAGGTGAAAGAGCCTTCAATGGAAGAGGTGGATATGATGAAGGAAGGATTGGTAATGCTTAGTTACCTATGGCCAGCTCAAAACCAGCCTTTACTTCAAAAGCTTGCCGATAAAAAGGTAAATGCAATTGCAATGGATGCGATACCGCGTATTTCCAGAGCGCAAAAAATGGATGTACTGTCGTCCATGGCAAACATTGCAGGATACAGAGCTGTAATTGAAGGCTCATTTCATTTCGGACGATTTTTAAACGGACAAATTACAGCTGCAGGTAAAGTAGAACCAGCCAAAGTGTTGGTGATTGGTGCTGGAGTTGCTGGTTTAGCGGCTATTGGAGCAGCCAATTCATTGGGTGCAATTGTAAGAGCTTTCGATACACGTAAAGAAGTTGCGGAACAAATCGAATCGATGGGTGCGCAATTTTTAACTGTTGAAATTAATGAAGACGGTGCCACATCATCCGGTTACTCAAAAGAAATGAGTAAAGAATTCATCGAGGCGGAGATGAAATTATTTTTAGAGCAGGCTAAAGAAGTTGATATTGTGATTACCACTGCACAAATTCCGGGCAGACCAGCTCCTAAATTGTGGATGGATTACCATGTTGCAGCCATGAAACCGGGTTCGGTGATTGTCGATTTGGCAGCATCAACCGGTGGTAACTGTGATCTTACAAAAAACGGTGAAGTTTACACAACCCCTAATGGCGTTACAATGGTTGGTAAATTAAATCAGCTCCCTACTCAGGCTTCACAATTATATGGTAATAACTTATGTCACTTATTAGATGACATGGGCAAAGCGGAAAAATGGAAAATTGATATGGAAGATGCCGTTGTGTCAAGAGCAATGGTAACTTACAATGGTAAAATTAACTGGCCACCGGCACCGCTTCCTGTTAGTCCAACTGCTGGAGGAACAAAAAAAGTAGTCCCACCAACAGTAGAGGAAATACGCGTATCTGATGCAGAAAAAGCCAAGAAAGCAACTACTACAATGCTTATTCAATTAGGAGTAGTTGGCGCATTATTATTTTTGGTAGGCCAATATGCACCAACCGAATTCATACAACATTTTACAGTATTTGTTTTAGCTGTGTTTGTAGGCTGGCAGCTTATTTCAAACGTGTCGCACTCATTGCATACTCCTTTAATGGCTGTTACCAATGCCATTAGCGGCATTATTGTAATAGGCGGTTTATTGCAAACAACAGATGATATAACTAACCCAATGACCATATTGGCGGCTATCGCTATTCTGGTAGCCAGCATTAATATTGTTGGTGGATTTGTGGTTACTCACCGTATGTTGAAAATGTTTAAAAAATAAGAAGTGGAAGCTTCAACGACACGAATAATAAATAATAAAGGAGTTAAAAAGAGATTATGACAATAGGAATTCAAACAGCAGCATATTTATTTGCAAGTATTCTGTTTATTTTAAGTTTAGGAGGTTTATCCTCGCAGGAATCCGCTAAACGTGGTGTTTTTTATGGTATCATAGGAATGGCAATTGCTATTTTAGCAACCGTATTAGGCGAAGGTGTTGCCGGACAAGTGTATATCATTTCGGCTATTGCGATAGCATCCGTTATCGGATTGATGCTTGCCCGCAAAGTAGAGATGACATCTATGCCGCAGCTGGTTGCAATCTTGCACAGTTTTGTGGGATTAGCGGCTGTGTTGGTTGGCTTTGGTTCTTATCTGGATCCTAAAACCCAATCACTTCACGGAGCAGCACATACCATTCACCTTGTAGAAGTGTATATCGGTATTTTTATTGGTGCTATTACTCTTACGGGTTCTATTGTTGCCTGGGGAAAATTAGAAGGCAAAATAGGCAGCAAAGCCTTGTTGTATCCCGGCAGACATGCTGTAAATGTTGCATTATTACTGGTATGTATCGTATTGGGCGTTCTGTTTGCAACGGCAGATGGCACAAGCGGATTGATTCATTTATACATTATGACCGCCATTTCTTCCTTTATTGGAGTAATGCTGGTGATGGCAATTGGTGGTGGCGACATGCCTGTGGTTGTGAGTATGCTTAACTCCTATTCGGGCTGGGCAGCATCAGCAGCAGGATTTATGTTGGGTAACGATTTATTGATTGTTACCGGTGCATTAGTTGGTAGCTCTGGGGCAATTCTTTCTATTCACATGTGTCATGCAATGAACCGTTCTTTCTTCTCCGTAATTTTAGGTGGTTTTGGTAATGCTCCTAAAGGAGAGGCAAAGGCGATAGAAGGAGAAGTAACAGCATTAAATCACGAAGAAGTTGCCGGCTTGTTAAAAGAAGCAAAATCTGTAGTTATTGTTCCAGGTTATGGTATGGCTGTTGCGAAAGCACAGTACCCTATTTATGACATGGTACAAACCTTACGGAAAGCAGGAAAAAATGTACGTTTCGCCATTCACCCTGTTGCCGGCCGTTTACCGGGCCACATGAATGTATTGCTGGCTGAAGCAAATGTGCCTTATGATATTGTTCTGGAAATGGATGAAATCAATGAGGATATGCCTAATACTGATGTTGTAATGGTAATTGGAGCAAATGATGTTGTAAACCCAAGTGCACAGGATGATCCTGCAAGCTCTATTTATGGAATGCCTGTTATAGAAGTATGGAAAGCTGAAAAAGTAATCATTATGAAACGTTCAATGTCAGCAGGTTATTCAGGAGAAGACAATCCCTTATTTTACAAACCAAATTCAGAAATGCTTTACGGTGATGCAAAAGTTAGTGTTGAGAAAATATTAGGCTTTTTAAAGGCTTAATTGAAAAACATACTAGCCAATTAAATGTATTTGCAGCATTGTTAAAATAATATTTGCAATAGCAGTTTTAAGATTCAAAAGATTAAAATGTCCCGATAGTAACTATTTCGGGACATTTTTTATTAATTTTATATAAAGAAAAAATAAACTAATAAGATGGGACAATTATCATTTAAAGATCTTGAACTGAATAAAGTATTTGACTTCGGTTACGTTTCAGTTTCTGAGCAGGAAATTATTGATTTCGCTACTTATTTCGACCCATTGGATTTTCACATTAATAAAGAAGCGGCAAAAAAAAGCATGTTTGGAGGTTTAGTTGCAAGCGGTCCGCATTTGTTTAAGGTTTTTCATATTACCAAATGGATTCCTTTATTCAAAGACACTGTGATGGCAGGCCTTGAAGTGAAATGGAAATTTTTAAAGCCCATTTATGCCGATATGAAAGTTTTCGCAAAAGTAACCATTGCAGATATTAAGCCCAACCCTGAAAAAAATTATGCTGCTGTAACATGGCATTTTGATTTTACAAACGAAAAAGGAGAGCAGCTACAAACCATTGATATGACTGTTCTCCATACAATGGCAAATAAAAATTAAGAAACGAAGAGAATAACTTCCCTGCAAAAGCTTTCTTATAGACTGCTTTTACGACATTCCAAAGTTTTAGGAACCTGCAAGGGATTTTAAAAACAAGAGGGGCATTTAGCTACTGTAAACAGCTTTCAGAACAACAAACAATTAACTAATGTTTCTAACTATCGCTCCTTTTCGTTAAATTTGTAATTCATCCATTATCCATAAAAAGTAATGAACAGCCTTTTATACTGCAATAGCTTAACTCAATTTTCCAGATATAAAACACGCGTTGTGACCATCGGAGATGTTCCTTTGGGCGGGGATAACCCCATCCGAATTCAGTCGATGACCACCACCGATACAATGGATACAATAGCTACCGTTGAGCAAAGTATACGGATGATTGATGCTGGTTGCGAATATGTGCGTATTACAGCACCAAGCATTAAAGAAGCAAAAAATTTAGAGAATATAAAAAAAGAATTACGCGCCAGAGGTTATACTACACCTTTAATTGCCGACATACATTTTACACCCAATGCCGCTGAATTGGCTGCACGCATTGTAGAGAAAGTAAGAGTAAACCCTGGAAATTACGCTGACAAGAAAAAATTTGAATCCATTGATTATACTGATTCTGCCTATGAAATAGAGCTGGAGCGGATCCGCGAACGTTTCACCCCATTAGTAAAAATCTGCAAGGAGTATGGAACAGCAATGCGAATCGGCACGAATCATGGGTCATTAAGTGACCGCATTTTAAGCCGGTATGGCGATACCCCACTGGGTATGGTTGAAAGCGCATTGGAATTTTTGCGTATTTGCGAAGACAATAGTTATTACAATATTGTGCTTTCCATGAAAGCAAGCAATACACAGGTTATGGTGCAGGCCTACCGTTTATTGATTCAAAAAATGCAGCTGTATGGGATGAATTATCCTTTACATTTGGGTGTTACCGAAGCAGGTGAAGGTGAAGATGGACGCATTAAATCGGCCGTGGGCATTGGTACCTTGCTGGAAGATGGTATTGGTGATACTGTTCGCGTTTCATTAACGGAAGATCCGGAATTTGAAATCCCTGTGGCAAAAGCATTAGTTAAACGTTATGCTAATCGCTCATCGCATAGCGCTATTCCAGCAGTCGTGGCTTCTGAGGATCGAGAACGAATAGCGATTATAGATTCTCCACTTCCTACTTCAGGATCGGAGCTGCCTTACTCTCCTTATGAATACAAACGCAGAGAAACTCTCGAAGTTTTAAATATTGGAGGACACAATGTTCCTCGTGTAATTGCTGATTTCAGTAGTAGACAAACCATAACACCTGCCACATTTTTTGCGGTGGGATATAATTATTCTGTCCCTCTTGACAAATGGAACTTAACCGATCAGGCTTGTGATTATATTTTTGTTGGAGATAATAAAATAAATTTTCAGATCCCAGGAACACTAGGATTGATATACAATTCAAGGGTATGGCAAAATTTGGAAAACACAATAAGGTGTTATCCATTATTTTCTGATAATGAATTTTTTACAACCACTAAAAAGTCACCTGAATTAAATTTTGTAAGTGTCGGGATTGATTTCTTAATTCAATATTTCAACAGCTCCACCTTCCAACCATTTGATAATACAGTTGTATTTGTTTTTGAAACATCCAATGAACATGGGATGGCCGAACAACGCAGAATGTTTATTGAATTGATGAATAATAATTGTAGTATCCCTGTAATTATAAAACGTAATTACAATAATCTTTCAGAAGAGGAACTTCAACTTCATTCTGCAACAGATATAGGAGCCTTATTGTTAGATGGTTTTGGTGATGGGGCATGGGTGCAGCAAAACAACTGCACGTCACCCAAAAACACAAATGCAACTACCTTTGGCATATTGCAAGCCACACGTACACGTATATCTAAAACAGAATACATCTCCTGCCCTTCCTGTGGCAGAACACTTTTTGATTTACAGGAAACAACAGCAAGAATCCGTACCCGTACCGATCATTTAAAAGGTGTTAAAATTGGTATTATGGGCTGTATTGTAAACGGACCGGGCGAAATGGCGGATGCTGATTATGGATATGTAGGCACTGGTGTTGGAAAAATCACTTTATATAAAGGCAGAGAAGTAGTAGAACGAAATATCAATTCAGAAAAAGCTGTTGATGCATTGGTTGATTTGATTAAGAAATATGGGGACTGGGTGGAAAAGGAAATGTAGTTTGCGTTAATTAGAGTTCAACATAGATTATTTAATTATAAAAAATCACGAATAAAAACCCATAACGCCTCCAACAAACAAAATCTTATGTTCGACTTTTTCAAAAGAAAACCTAAACTCGTTGATTACGAAGACATCGTATGGATCACTGAACCAGAAAAACAACAAGGGGTTTTGGAAATAATAAAAAAAAATCCTGATGTATTAATCCTGTCCTGGTTTTCAGAAACACAGGAATCATTTAAATCTTATCTTACAAAAAATCATTTATCGAATTCTGTAAATTTGATAAAGCCAGGAATAGGCAATACAACTCATTCTGTCATTTTATTTTTAGAACACTACCCCATTTTATCAACTGAACAGGAACTTTTAAAACAGTTCTCAACTCAAAAAATCATATTTGCGACTGCTCTAAGCGACCCATTAATAATGGAATTTGGTGGAGAAGGTTTAGTAAAACTAACCAAAATGCTAGATTTAAAAGAAGGCGAATCCATTCAACATAAAATGATTTCTAAATCCATCCGGGGTGCACAAGAAAAGGTAGAACAGAAGACTGGCAATACACTAAGCTACTATGCTAAATCTTCAAACGAATGGTTTCACAAGTATTACAAAAAAGAATAATAGAATTTGACACTAAAAAAATATCATTATCAATTACCTTCTTAGCGCTTAGTACATTTAATTCAAAAAACATATTGTGAGACGAATATCATACATGTGCTGCTAAAAGCGCTCGCAGCGTAATTCAAAAAAAAATTATTTCGATAACTCTTCACTCCTATCCCTCGCCTTCACAATCCCTTTTTGGATATTCTCTCCAACTTCAGTCCCATTAAACACCGATAGCGCAGCTTCTGTAGTACCGCCCTTTGATGCTACTGATTTTATTAATTCATCCAATGATTTGTTGGCATTATTAATTAAATGAAAAGAACCCAGCATGGTTTGTTTAACAAACATGGCAGCAGTTGCCTCATCAAAGCCCATTTGTTTACCGGCTTCTATCATATGTTTAACAACATAGAAAAAATAAGCAGGGCCACTTCCACTCAATGCTGTGACTGCATCCAATAAATCTTCTTCTTCCAAAAATACCGAACGACCTGTGGTTCCTAATAAATTTTCTGCTTTTCTTATTTGTTCAATAGGCACTAATTTATTTGCTGCAAATGCAGTCATCCCCATACCTAATTCAGCAGGAGAGTTAGGCATTGCACGTATTACATTTTGATTATTTAATGCATCTGCAATGCGTTGAATCTTTACACCAGCCATAATGGAAATAATACATTTGGCACTTGCTAAAATTGGTTTCAATTCTGTTGCCAATTCGGGAAAATCTTGCGGTTTAACTGCAACAATGATAATATCACAATTCGCTATATTAGGATCATTCACAACAGTTACTTCACCCACATTTAGTTTCAGCAACTCTTGTTTTCTCGACTCATTTTTTTCCGCCAGTAATAAATTTTCTTTTGAAACAATATTATACTTCAGGAATGCACGGGCATAAATCAATCCCATATTACCACAGCCAACAATTGCAATTTTCATTTTTATATTTTTATTTTACACAACAAAATTAGAATAAAAATGAACTGTTACTATTTTATTTACAACCTTTGCAAACTCAATACTATACAATGAAACAATACAGCCATATATTTTTTGATTTAGACGGAACACTCACTGATCCACAGGAAGGGATTATTAATTCTGTACAATACGCATTAAAACGATTCGGCATAAAAAAGGAAGATCACGAATTACTTTATTTTATTGGCCCACCGCTTCACAAATCATTTCAGGAAATTTTCGGAACGGAAGAAAAGGCATTTGAAGCAGTGGAGGTGTATCGTGAATATTATTCTGTAGAGGGCAAATTTGAAAACTTACTTTATCAGGGTATACCTGAGATGCTGGAAGAGTTAATTAAACACAATAAAACACTTTATGTTGCCACATCAAAACCGCTTTTTTTTGCAGAACAAATTATAGAACATTTCAATATCGCTCCATATTTTAAAATTATAATGGGCAGTAATATGGATGGAACACGTACAGAAAAAAATGAAGTGATCCAGGAAATTTTAAGTCAATTGCCCGATATAAACCCTGAAAATATTATTATGGTTGGCGACCGTAAATATGATGTGATAGGAGCTAAACATTTCGGGATTGATACTGTTTCTGTAACTTACGGTTATGGAAGTTTGGAAGAACTGCAACACGAAAAGCCAACGTATATAGTAAATACAGTAAATGAATTAAAGAATTTACTTGTGTAAGCGTTAAGAATGTTTGCATTGCAATCGGGATGACATCGTTCTATATACGCGACTTCTTCTCTTTTACTTCCACCTGCCGTTTAATACTTTCCTCCAATGAAATGAAAGTTTCCGTACGTTGCACACCTTTTATCGGTTGTATATATTCATTTAACACCTCTCTTAAATGCTGTGTATCCCTACAGATTATTTTAGCAAACATACTGTAAACACCGGTTGTATAGTGAAGTTCAACAATTTCAGGAATTTTTTTCATTCGTGACACACAGTCATGATATTCAGAACCTTTTTCTAAAAAAATTCCGAGGAAAGCGCAAATATCATAACCAGCCTTTATCGGATTAATCTCCAAATGAGAGCCCACTACTACGCCCATTTCTGTTAGCTTTTTCATCCGAACATGCACTGTTCCCGCAGATACTAGCAGTTCCTTTGCAATTTCAGTATATGGAATAGTTGAATCTTTAATTAAAACAGAAAGAATCTGTCTATCAAGTTTATCAATTTGGAAATTTTGGGCCATTTTACACAATCAATTTTACAACAAATGTAACAATTAGACAGTAATTTTATCAATTAAATAAAAATTAGGCAGTTATATTACATTTTTACAAACAAAATAGATTATTGACTACCTTTGCAGTGCTAAAATAATTATTCATTTAAACTCTAAATAATATGTGTGGTATCGTAGGAGTATTTGATCTTAAAACAGATGCTGACAGCTTAAGAACGCAGGTTCTTGAAATGTCGAAAAAAATTCGTCACCGTGGTCCGGATTGGTCTGGAGTATACTGTGGAGACAAAGCAATATTAGCACACGAACGACTTGCTATTGTTGACCCTCAATCAGGCGGCCAGCCCTTATTTAGTAAAGATAAAAAACTCGTATTAGCCGTAAACGGAGAAATATATAATCACCAGGAATTACGTAAAGAGCTGGAAGGCGAATATGAATTTCAAACTAAATCTGACTGCGAAGTAATCCTTGCTTTGTACCGTAAAAAAGGAGCGAAATTTATTGAAGACCTGAACGGAATATTTGGCTTTGCTTTATATGATATTGAAAATGACCGCTACCTGATCGCCCGCGATCACATTGGTGTAATACCATTATACATTGGCTGGGATAAACTTGGCAATTTTTATGTTGCTTCCGAATTAAAAGCTTTGGAAGGATATTGCAATAAAATTGAACTGTTTCTTCCAGGTCATTATTGGGACAGCACAGAAGGGAAAATGGTAAAATGGTATGTACGTGATTGGGTTGAATTTGATGCTGTAAAAAATAACAAAACAGACATTGCTCAGCTGCGTACTGAATTTGAGGCTTCCGTTCACAGACAATTAATGTCTGATGTACCTTACGGTGTGCTTCTTTCAGGAGGTTTAGACTCTTCGATTGTTTCTGCAATTGCAAAAAAATATGCTAAAAACCGCATTGAATCAGGTGATACGCAGGAAGCCTGGTGGCCGCAATTACATTCATTTGCGGTTGGATTGATCGGTTCTCCTGATCTGATTGCTGCAAAAAAAGTTGCTGAACATATTGGTACCGTTCATCACGAAGTGCATTTCACCGTACAGGAAGGTTTAGATGCCATCAGGGATGTGATCTATCATTTGGAAACCTATGATGTAACTACTATACGTGCATCCACTCCAATGTATTTATTGGCAAGAGTAATAAAATCAATGGGTATAAAAATGGTGCTTTCCGGTGAAGGTGCTGATGAGCTGTTCGGAGGATATTTGTATTTTCACAAAGCACCTGATGCAAAATCTTTTCATGAAGAAACAGTTAGAAAACTAAGTAAATTACATTTGTACGATTGTTTAAGAGCTAACAAAGCACTTGCTGCATGGGGTGTTGAAGGGCGTGTACCATTCCTTGATAAAGAATTTATGGATGTGGCGATGCGTGTAAATCCTGAAGATAAAATGGCGAAAGATGGAAAAATGGAAAAATGGGTGCTACGCAAAGCCTTTGAAGATTACCTTCCTGCAAGCGTTGCCTGGAGACAAAAAGAACAATTCTCTGATGGCGTTGGATACAACTGGATTGATTCATTAAAATTATTGGTACAAACAAAAGTAACGGATGATCAGCAACTGAATGCTAAATACAGATTCCCGATCAACCCGCCTATGTCAAAAGAAGAATATTATTACCGTTCGATTTTCACGGAACACTTCCCTTCTGATTCCGCTGCATCGTGCGTACCTTCTGTACCTTCTGTTGCCTGCAGCACGCCTGAAGCATTGGCTTGGGATGCATCATTTAAAAACATGATTGACCCTTCCGGACGTGCTGTAAAAAGCGTTCATACGGAAGCCTATAAATAAGCATTGATAGCCTCTGACAGGGTTTCAAACCCTGTTAGAGGTATAGTAAATTTTTTAATTAAAAAATCTTTTCTTAAAAAAATACAATCCATTATTTTTGATTCTTTGTATTCCCACTGATTATCTATTTCCGATTACATCTCCCTCACAAGAATAAAAATATTTCCATCATCACAATAAATAAAACAATTCAGGGTTATACAACCATCATCCCCTTCATCTAACCCTTCATTTTTTCTTATCTACTTTTCTAAACTCGTTGCTTTTTTAAGCCATATCAGAAATTTTTCATTTCGGTTATGGAATTAATGAAACAATCGCATCTAACAATTAAACCCTTAAATCGCCTGCATCATGAACACAAACAATCACTCAGCCGCGAACTTAAATGATTTGATTTTCGAAAACAGGAACAAATCATACGGAGCTTATCAAATCCGAAAAGTATACAATGATAATTTATCCATTGCACTTTTTTCTACTGTATCATTTTTTGCCGTAAGTATGTTGCTTGCATTTCTATTTACAAACAACAAGGATAGTGGACCAAAGCTGGGAGGACAGCTTCCCCCAGAATTTGATTCCATATTTGTTGACGTAACACCCTACGAAAAGCCAGAACAAATAGAAAAAAAAATCCCAAAAGAAATCCCACAAGATATTATTCCACCTAAAACCGATGATATAAATTACAAAGCATCCGATAATGAAAAGGATATTACCACAAAAACAAATACCGATGCTGCAATTATCCCAAATGGCAGGACAGATGGCTCTGACAGCGCTTCAATAGAACCGGCAATACTTGTTGCTTCAGTTCCGCCAGCAATTGAAACCGGCCCGGTAATAGTTGCCACTAATATGCCCGAATTTAACGGTAATCTATTTCAATACTTAAGAGATAACTTAAAATATCCGGATGATGCAAGGTACAATTTAACTTCGGGAACTGTTTACCTTCAATTTGTTGTAGAAAAAGATGGATCTATTGATAATGTAAAAGTTTTAAAACCGGTACCAGATGGATGTACCGAAGAAGCGATAAGGGTTATAAAATCAATGCCAAGATGGAAACCCGGTAAAAATCATGGTGAAGCAGTAAGGGTGCTATACAATCTCCCGGTAAAATTTACCATTAAATAAACAATATGCTGTTTATAACTTGAGCGTTTCAAAACAAAACAACCTTTACATAGATGTAATTTAGCGTGCAGGAATTATGAAATAATCTGATATCCTATCTTAATCTGCTTTTATATAAAGAGCGAGATTAAGATAGAAATATCAGAAACAATTACCACATCATTCCTGGAAATAAAATAAAGCTTTAACAAACACGTTAACTATAACAAACTAAATTCATAAAATATGTTCAATTCTGTTTTATTACAAATTGTAAATTCAGGTGCTGCTGTAGTAGATTCAGCTAATGCTGTTGTCGGACAAATGCCAATAGAGCAACCTAAACAAGCCTCTTTATCATTGCTTGATTTAATTGTAAAAGGTGGCTTTATCATGATTCCATTGGGAATACTTTCTATTCTTACTATTTATTTCTTTTTTGAACGCTTTATGACATTAAGCAAAGCTTCAAAACTAGATCCTAATTTTATGAATAACATTAAAGATTACATCTACAATGGAAACAGGGATGCCGCTAAAGCATTATGCCGTAGTACTACCAGCCCTGCTGCACGCATGGTTGAAAAAGGAATTTCGCGTATTGGAAAACCTATTAAAGAAATTGAAGAAGCAATGGAAGGTGTTGGCAAGCTAGAGATAAACCGTATGGAAAAAAACTTAAGTGTATTAAGTTTGATTGGCCGCATTGGCCCGATTCTGGGGTTTGTTGGAACCATTGCCGGTGTTATTAAAATATTTTATGACATTTCATTAACTGATAACATCAGTATTGGTGTTATCTCTGCAGGACTTTATCAAAAAATGATCACCAGCGCATCAGGTTTGGTTATAGGGTTAATTGCATTTATCGGGTATTACATTTTAAATTCAATGCTCGACAAAACTATCAATCAAATGGAAACGGCCTCCACTGAGTTTATTGATATACTGCACGAACCAACTAAATAAAAAAATAATTGATCACTTACAATTTAGCAGTTATAGGCGATTAAAAAAACAGGTTTGTAAATCCATTTTGATTTGTTTATCTGTAACTAATGAAGGTTATCATCAAATTCACAAATAGTATAGATGAAATTAAAACGCAGACATAAAGAAGGAGCCGAAGTGAGCACTGAATCACTCAATGACATTATGTTTTTTTTGTTATTGTTCTTTCTAATCATATCTACTTTAGCCAATCCAAGTGTAATAAAACTTACGCTGCCTAACTCAAAATCGGCAGAGCAGGTGCAAAAACAACAGGTAACGGTTACCGTTGGCGCAGATCATCAGTATTACGTGAATAAAACAGCCATTGCTTTTGATGATCTGGAGAATGCATTAAGAATAGAATTAGCGCGCACGCAATCTCCTACAGTTATTTTAAAACTCGACAATACATTATCAATACAGGATCTGGCAGATGTAATGCAGATAGGATATGGTTTAGGTGTAAAAATGGTATTAGCTACTAAAGCCACCAATAAATAACAATGGACTCTTCCGCGGAAAATAAAAATAAATATGCAGCATTGGCTTTTACAATAGGTTTTCATGCCTTGTTGTTTCTGCTATTTCTTTTTATTGTATTCATTACTCCTATTCCGCCTTTCGAAATAAAACCTGTACCTGAAGTTACACTTGATCTTGGTATGGAAGGCCTAGGCCGTGCAGATGCCGGTGGTTCCGGACAAAAAGACAGAGACATTGCAACCAGTGAAACTGCCGCAACTGCGCCAGCCAAAACGAATGACGTGCCAACCATTGTTACTGATGAAACCGAAACAGTAGTAAGTGTAAAAAGCAAACCTAAAACTGAAAAAGCAACGGAAACCGCCCCACCTAAAGTAGAAGACCCTAAACCAAGTTCTGAACTATTAAATGCTTTGGCTGTTCTTAAAAACAAAAAGAAGCACGATGGAAAAGGAGAAGGCGAAGACAATACGGGTGGTTCAGGAACAGGTTCTAAACAAGGCGTTGGCAGCGGAGATGATACAGGCCATGGTGATAACACCCCTGGTTATAATGGTAAAGGAGGATACGATTTAAAAGGCCGTTTATTATTAAAAAAGCCTGCCCGAATGAGTGATTCACAGGAAGAAGGAATTGTAGTAGTAGAAATAATTGTGGATGAAACAGGTAAAGTTATTAAAGCAACGCCTGGTCAGCGGGGTTCAACTACAACAAGCTCTAACCTATTCGCAAAAGCACGCCAGGCGGCACTTTCCGCTAAATTCAATGCAAGCTCTCAGGGCCAGCAGGAACAGCGCGGCACCTATACATTTGTATTTCTTCTTGAATAAAACTATTCCATTTATTCCTTTATTTACTTCGTATAAAAGAAATGGAGAGGGATTATAAATTTCATTCTTCTATAAAAATTCTCTTATTTTTGTAATCATTCAAAATTAAAAAAAACGGTTAAGAGATTAAATGAACTACCAGCAAACACTTGATTATCTGTACACCCAGCTGCCAATGTTTCAGCGCGTTGGAAGCGCTGCTTATAAAGATAACCTCGACAATACCATTGCCATCTGCAAGCTGCTTGGCAATCCTGAAAACAAATTCAAATCTATTCACATTGCCGGAACCAATGGCAAAGGCTCCACTTCACATATGCTGTCCTCTATTCTTCAAAGTGCCGGATATAAAGTAGGCTTGTATACTTCACCGCATTTAAAGGATTTCAGAGAGCGCATAAAAATCAATGGTGAAATGATTCCGGAACAACAGGTAGTTGAATTTGTAGAAAAATATATAAATGATTTTGAACAGATACAACCATCGTTTTTTGAAATGACCGTTGGTCTTGCCTTTGATTATTTTGTTGCTCAGCAGGTAGATATCGCTGTGATAGAAGTTGGATTAGGCGGAAGGCTTGATTCTACTAATGTAATAACACCTGAACTATCTGTTATTACCAATATCAGTTTGGATCATACCGCTTTACTTGGTAACACCATTGAAAAAATTGCTGCAGAAAAAGCGGGAATTATAAAACCGGGAATTCCTGTAATCATTGGGCAAACACAATCGGAAACAACAAACATCTTTACAAACAAAGCACAAGAGAATAATGCAACTCTGATTTTTGCAGATCAACGATACAAAGCAATTAATGTGGAGCTTAAGCTGAATGGCGGCCAATTAATGCTTGAGATGGATATTTTAAAAACAATTAACGATTTTGATACCATAACATACTCCGGCCTTCAAAGCGAATTAACAGGCTTCTATCAGCAAAAGAATATCCCTGCCGTTATATATGCTGCAGAATTGATAAATACCAAAGGATTTAAAATAACGGAAGCTAATATCCGGGATGGAATTAAAAATGTAGTTACACAGACTGGATTACTTGGCCGCTGGCAAATACTATCCCAATCACCATTAACAATTGCGGATACAGGGCATAATGAGGCTGGAATTAAGGAAGTATTGCGTCAGATCGAGCAAACACCACATCAACAATTGCATTTTGTGCTTGGGGTGGTAAATGACAAGGATATCTCTACCATTCTTTCACTTCTTCCTAAAGATGCCCACTACTATTTTTGCCAGGCAAATATCCCCCGGGCCTTAAAAGTGGAAGAATTAGCCCTTCAGGCAAAAGCTATAGGTTTATCAGGTGAAATATGCGGTTCTGTTGAAAATGCACTTATCGCTGCTAAAAAAAACGCGCAAACTGCTGATTTAGTGTTTATTGGTGGCAGTACATTTACTGTTGCTGAAGTTGTGTAATCATTCAAATCAAAAAATATTTATAAAAAAACGAATAAATGTTTTTTTTATAAAAAAAACATTTATATTTGCACCCCGTTTAAGCAATTAAAAGGAGTTTTGGGAGCTTAGCTCAGCTGGTTCAGAGCATCTGCCTTACAAGCAGAGGGTCACTGGTTCGAACCCAGTAGTTCCCACACTAACAAAGACAAGCCTTTCAGAGATTTCTGAAAGGCTTTTTTGTTTTTTGGTGTAAATAAACAAAATTTTATCATTACAAAAAAGGCCGTTACCCCAATAGTCCGCATTTACAAACAGCATAGTAAAAAAATTACTTGTCCATATTTTTTGTACATTTATCTATATTCTTATCCTATCATAAATATTCTATTCAATTAAAATCGATTGTTGGGTTTTATTAAAAATCCATTATCCATCCTAATCAAAATTCCATGAAAAAAATTTTATTTGCTTCTTTCATTACCTTATTCTCTTTGAGTTCCAAAGGGCAAGTATGTTTTACACCTAACGATATTTCTATAGGATCACAAAACTGTAATCGTCAATCCACTCCCAACTGTATGATTACAGCAGATTTCAATAATGATGGTAAATCCGATATAGCACTTGCTAATCCAGATCTCCAGACAGTTCAAATATTTAAGGGTAATGGAACTGGTGGTTTGTTAACACCCACTACCCTTTATCCTACGGGGTGGATAGATCCATATGCGAATTTGACTCCGCAAGCAATTGCTACGGCAGATTTTAATGGCGATAGCAAGCTTGATTTGGCAATCCTGTCTAAATATAATTATAGTGGCGTAGCTGATACAATTGCTATTTATATAGGTAACGGTTCAGGTGGTTTCACCAGAAGTACCATCCCTTTTTATGCCACCTGCGAAAGCAGTGTTTCAATTATAAGCCTTGATTTTGACGGGGATGGAAAATCGGATTTAGCCACCATCAGTAAATTAAATAATGGAAATAAAATTTTTTTATATAAAGGTACAGGACTTGGCACATTTATACCTTCGTCAAGTTATAGTGTTGGCACAAGTGCAACATATTTATCCGCTATCATCGGTAAAGATTTTAACGGTGATTCTAAAATAGATTTAGCTGTTACCGGTGACTCATATGTCTATATTTTATTCGGAACAGGATCCGGAGGATTTAGCAGTGCAATTAATTTTGCGGGAGGAGGATATTATATAACCTCGGCAGATTTTAACAACGATGGAAAAATTGATATTGCAACTTCTATTAATTACCCAAGTGGCATTATAAAAGTGTTACTGGGGGACGGTTCCGGGAATTTTTCTTATCCGGTATCATTTAATGCTGGTTATGGCGGAGAATCAATAGCGGCTGCCGACTTTAATGGAGATGGCAATATTGATATTGTGTCCGGAGGTTATAATGCAAATATTTCAGTACTAACCGGTGATGGTCATGGAAACTTTTCTTTTCCTTATATTTTTACAGATGTTGCATATGAATCAGTTTGTATTGCCGATTTTAATAATGATAGTAAACCTGACATTGCTGTTGTTAACGATTTTTATCCACTTTTGGACATCTTTACAAATAATTCCATACTTGCCACCACCACGTTAAGCGGAACTACAATAACTGCAAATCCTTCCGGATTTAGCTATCAATGGATTGATATTGATAACGGAAACTCAGCAATTCAAGGAGCAACCAACCAAAATTATTATTCAGCCATTAATGGAAATTTCAGGGTGGTTGTTACTTCCAACGGTTGTCCTAATACTTCTTCATCTGTCAATATTTCCACAGGTATAACAAATGTATGTTTTTCATCTCCTACCTATTATGCTACAGGAGGAAACGGTGCAAACTCGGCCATTGCCGGTGATTTTAACGGAGATGGAAAACAGGACTTAATCATAGCTAATCAAGGTACAAATGATATAACTTTCAATAGAGGAAATGGTATTGGCGGTTTTCTTTCCACTAGTACTTACTCATCAGGAGGAACACAACCCGAATCAGTTATTAATGCTGATTTTAATGGTGATGGGAAACAGGACTTAGCAACTGTTAATTATTATTCCCCAAGTAATTTATCCATTTTAATGGGTAATGGTTTGGGAGGCTTTGCCACTGCTGTTTCTTTCGCTGTAGGAACTAATCCCTCAGACTTGGTGAGCTCAGATTTTAACGGGGATAGTAAAGCCGATATTGCTGTTACCAATTATGGATCAAATACTGTTTCCGTATTATTAGGAAATGGATTAGGTAGTTTTTCTGCGGCAATTAATTTTTCTGTAGGAACACAACCCATTTCCATTGAGAGTGCAGATTTTAACGGAGATGGAAAAATCGATTTAATTGTTAGCAACCACGGTTCCAACAATGTGTCTTTCTTAGCCGGTAACGGATCTGGTAGTTTTTCAACCGCTGTAAACTTTTCAACTGGAACACAACCTAGGTCAATAATTATTGGTGATTTTAACGGAGATACGAAAAAAGACATTGCTACTGCTAATTTCGGTTCGAATAACATATCTGTTTTAATTGGAAACGGCTCAGGGAATTTCTCTGCAGCTTCCAACTATCCAATAGGGTTAAACCCTACATCTATTATTTCAGATGATTATAATCTGGATGGAAAATTAGATCTCGCGACTGTAGTTAGCTATGATAGCGTTGTAGTATTAGTAGGCGATGGTTTGGGGGATTTTTATATTTCAGAAAAATACCGGGTAATACATGCATATGCATTAGCAAGTGCGGATTTTGATGGCAATGGTAAACCTGATATTGGTGTTGCAATCGGGCCCGTTAGCAAGGCAAGTGTTTTATTAAGTTGTGGAATACCTCCATGTAATGGTATACCAATTGGCGGAACTGCTTTATCAACCAGTGTTTCAGTTTGTTCTAAAGATACTTTTCATCTTTCATTATCAGGAAATACTGTTGCCACTCATCTCTTTTATCAATGGCAATATTCCGCAGACAATATAACTTTTACAGATATTATTGGTGCAACAAATACATCCTATTCAGGTAGTCAAACCTCTACTACATTTTACAGATGCAATGTAAGCTGTAATTCAAACGCTGTATTTTCAAGCTCAATTCAAATACTACAACAAAATCCCCAATCTTGTTTCTGCTCATCTGGGTCGTCCTATGGTCAGGATAATGATATCGGAAATGTGACATTAAATACCTTGAATAATGGAAATCCGCTTCCTGTCACGAGCAATTCTTTAGCAGTTAATTCATATACAGATTATACATCGCTCACTCCGACCGATTTAATGTTAGGAACATCTTATTCATTATCTATTTCCGCAATTTACAGTACTGATCCTAGCACCGTTTATAATAGTACTTATGAAGATCCAAACAGTGTAAGTGTATTTATAGATTATGATAATGACGGGATTTTCAACAACTTATCAGAACGTGTATTTAATGCTCAAACTTCATCAACAAACACAGGAAAAACAGTAACAGGAATTATTACCATTCCTAATAATGCTGCTATTAGTATGTTACGTATGCGGGTAATTCTTAATGCCTTAGGAGCAGCGAATTCACCCTCATGTGGAAGTTATTTTGTTGGAGAAACAGAGGACTATCTTGTAAATATTATTCCAACTGTTTTATGTTCAGGTATTCCAATTGCAGGCATAACTCATTCTAATAGAGATTCTGTTTGCGCTTATGATAATTTTCAACTATCATTATCCGGAAATAATATCACCTCTGGGCTTATCTACCAATGGCAATCTTCAGTTGACAATATAAGTTGGACAGATATATCAGGGGCATCAAATCTTTTATATTCAGGTACTCAGGTGGTGACCTCCTACTACAGATGTAAAATCAGTTGCAATAGCAATGTGGCCTATTCCGCACCTGTTAGGATTTATCAAAAAAATATTGAAACATGTTTGTGCGAATCCTTCTCAATGAACAGGGAATATAATATTGGAAATGTAACATTAAATACTTTAAATAATGGTAATCCAATTCCTGTTCTCAATAATTCAACTGCTAATAACAGTTTTACAGACTTCACTCTCCTTACTCCAACAAATTTAGCCGCAGGTTTATCATATCCGATATCCATTTCGCAAATAAACTTTTGGGTAGCTGACTCCTGTTTAGTGAAAGTTTTTATTGATTATAATAATGATGCAATTTTTGATCCTTTAACCGAAATGGCATTTGTATCGCGAACTAACTCAGGCACTAATGGGAATACGATTACCGGCAACATCACAATTCCTCCAACTGCTGCCCTAGCAGTTGTACCGATGCGTATAGTTCTTAGTCAAGTGAATGGAACGAATGATATTTCTCCATGCGGAATGTATTATGAGGGCGAAACCGAGGATTATCTTGTTAGCATTGTTCCTCCCACTCCTTGTTCTGGGCCACCAAATGCTGGAATTACAATATCAGGGATGGATTCAGTGTGCGTTGCCGATACATTTCAACTTTCATTATCCGGCAATTCCATTTTATTAGGACTCTCCTATCAATGGCAATCTTCACCTGACAGTTTAACCTGGACAGATATCACCGGAGCGAATAATTCGCAGTATAACGCAAATCAAACAACCACAACTTATTACAGGTGCAATGTGAGTTGTAATGGGTCAACTACGTCATCGATACCTGCAAAAATTATTTTGAAAAGTTTATTAAAATGCTATTGTGTGTCATATGGTGAAGATTATAATAGCGGAAACATCGGAAATGTTACTTTAAGTACACTAAACAATGGAAATGCAATACCTGCTACTTATAATTCTACTGCAATTAACACCTATACAGACTATTCTTCACTTCAAGCGACAGATTTAATGGCTGGAGTCTCCTATCCTGTTTCTATCACTCAAATTTGTAGATATAATTTTAGTTCGAATTTTAATTCAAACAATGTCAATGTGTTTATAGATTTAAATGGTGACGGTGCTTTTAATACTTTAACCGAACGACTGTTTGTCGGACTTACAACTTCCAATCCGGGAGGAAATATTGTAGATGGGCTAATTAATATCCCTTCTACTGCAACCCTTGGCAATACAATGATGAGAGTAATTTTGGTTGATGAATACATTGACAATGTATTGCCTTGCGGTGCTTTTTATTCAGGGGAAACGGAAGACTATTTAGTGAATATTATTCCATCCGTACCTTGTTCTGGAAATCCGAACCCTGAAATTGCCTATACTAACATGGACTCAGTATGTTTAATCGATACATTTCAACTGTCCCTGTCAATGAATACAATTGCAACCGGGCTCACCTATCAATGGCAGTCTTCGCCTGATAATAATAGCTGGACAGATATTATCGGGGCAACAGGAATTACTTATAACGGTACTCAATCAGAAGAAACATATTATCGTTGTAATGTCAGTTGCGGTTCCAATATAACAAATTCAAATTCTGTCAGTGTAAAACAAAAAAGCCATATCGAATGTATCTGTGTATCATATGCAACTAACAGTTCAGGAAGTGATATAGGCAATGTAACCTTACATACGTTAAACAATGGCGTTGCTTTACCAGCCACTTATAATAGTACAGCCATTATGTCTTCGACTAACTATACCGCATTAACACCAACAGATTTAATGCAGGGTGCATTATATCCGATATCAGTTACTCAGATTGATCAGTATAGCTTCTATTCATCTGCTTTAAATGTTTTTATCGATTATAATAATGATGAAATTTTCGACATCACAGAAAAGGTATTTTCAGGGCAAACCCAAGCCGGTATCAACGGAAATAAATTAAATGGCTTTATTACCATCCCATCTTCTGCTTCACCTGGACTCCATGCAATGCGTGTAATTCTTGATAACTATGGAAATACTAATTCTTCTGCATGCGGTTCCTATACTTATGGTGAAACCGAAGAGTATTATATTAATATTATACTTGGCAGTCCTTGCACTGGCAATCCAAATGCGGGTAATACAGTATCAAGTTTAGACTCTGTTTGCAGTACAGAAAGTATTGAACTTTTGTTAACAGGCAATTCCATAGCCCCAGGCCTAACTTATCAATGGCAGTCATCACCTGATAGTGTCACTTGGACTAATATTAATGGAGCAAATGCTCCAATATATTCATGTAGTCAATCAACAACTGTTTATTACAGGTGCAAGGTGAGTTGCGGAACTGCTTCAACAAATTCAGTTGCAATAAAAGTTACCGTAAAAACGAATTTTGAATGTCTTTGTTCTTCTAACTCGCAGTACACAACCGAGGAAAACATTGGGAATGTAACTCTTAATACATTAAATAATGGATTAGGTACGCCTGCTGAATATAATTCACAAACCTTTTATCAATATTCGGATTACACTTCGCTCGCCCCAACAAACCTTATGTTGGGTGCTTCATATCCACTATCTATAACACAAATAAATAATTATTCATTTAACCAAAGTGTGATCAATGTTTTTATTGATTATAACAAAGATGGTTTATTAAATCCTACTAACGAGAGGGTTTATACCGCTCAAACAGTTTCCGGTTTTAATGGTAATAAAGTAACAGGTAACATTACAATTCCTACCACAGCATCTATGGGCAATCTGTTAATGAGGATTATTTTGGATGAAAACGGTTCTTCAACTTCATCTCCGTGTGGAGAATATTATTACGGTGAAACCGAAGATTACCTAATAAATATTATACCTATTTCTGCGGGAATAATAAGCTTTAATGATAACGAATCATCATTGAATGTTTCTCCTAACCCTACAGAATCAATGCTCACAGTCAATTTTTCAAATCAAGAAAGCACATCACTTTCAATAAAATTAATGAGTGTCGATGGCAAACTAATCTATTCGAAAAACATCCAGAAATTTTATGGAAATTATGTCGAAACACTTGAATTAGCAGGAAATATGCCAGGAGTTTATTATTTGCAAATAAATACAGATAAACAATTATTTGTACGAAAAGTTATTTTTATTAAAAATAAATAAAAAAATCATTTCTCAAATTAGTGACGGCCTAAAAAGATAAAAAGTATATTAAAATTGTAAAATAGGATCAAGACAATGCAGATTAGTATTTTTTTTTCATCTTGTATATTTGTTTAAACATCTATGCAAAATTAACCCTTCACATTTTTAATTCATTTTTTTCATTTAACTTGAGTATTCTATAGTCTGAAGCATTTAACACGAGCCTGCAGAAAAAAATTATAAAAAAAGGGGATACATTTATGTTCCCCTTTGATTTTTAATTTTGACCAAATAATCTTTTTACAACAATCTTAATTTTTCTTTTTTCCATGTAAATAAAGTAACTATAATTGAAATAAGGCATGCCGCGATCATCAGTATAAATGCTGCATCCCAACCCCATTCATCTACAAGAAACCCAATAGCGATATTAGCAAACAATGCACCACCCAGGTATCCAAACAGCCCTGTAAGCCCTGCCGCTGTACCTGCTGCTTTCTTTGGTACTAAATCCAATGCTTGCACTCCTATCAGCATCACCGGACCATAAATCAGGAACCCAATGGCAATCAAAGCAATATTATCAACTAAAATATTTCCCTTAGGATTTTGCCAATAAACAACAATTGCGACCATTACCAAAAGCATATAGATCACAATTGCCGGGGCTCTTCGTCCGGAAAATACTTTATCGGAGATCCAACCGCATAGAAGGGTTCCGGGTATACCGGCCCATTCATACGCAAAATAAGCCCAACCCGATTCTTTAATCGAAAAACCTTTGGCTTCTTCCAGATAGGTAGGCGCCCAATCCAATACACCATAGCGTACCAGGTAAATCATGGCATTGGAAACAGCTATCAACCAGAGTAATTTATTTTTGAAAACATGAGTGAAAAATATTTCCCGTGCAGAAAATTCTCTTTCATGACTTTGCTCATAATCCTTTGGATAATCATTTTTATAGGCTTCAATATTCGGTAACCCGCAGGACTGAGGAGTATCTCTGATCAGCAGGTAAGCAATAAAAGCAATCAAAATAGCAATCAAAGCCGGGAAATATAATTTACTTTGCCAGTCTGCGAATATGGCTACGCCCATCACAGCTAAGGGACCTATAAGCCCACCGCCAACATTATGCGCAACGTTCCAGATCGACATCTTGGTTCCTCGTTCTTTTGTGGAAAACCAGTGAACCATCACACGTCCGGATGGCGGCCATCCCATCCCCTGAAACCATCCGTTAATAAACATTACAATGAACATAATAGTTACGGAAGATGTCAAAACGGGAATTGTCCCAAAGCATAAAACAGTTACAGCCGAAAGGATCAACCCCAAACTTAAGAAAACCCTTGCATTACTTCGATCGGAAATGCCTCCCATTACAAATTTACTTATACCATAAGAAATGGAAACGGCCGATGCTATTATTCCCAACTGACCTTTTGAATAGCCCTGTGCTATCAGGTCGGGCATTACCAGAGAAAAATTCTTTCTGACTAAATAGTAACCGGCATAACCAATAAAAATCCCAAGAAAAACCTGTAAGCGCAACCGTTTATAGGCAGGATCAATCTTTTCCTTTGGCAGCAAATCCTTATGTGGAGGCGGTTTAAGAATGCTTATCATAGAATAATTTATCTTTTGGGAGTTTTAATTTTGTGCAATTTATTTCAATTGCTAAAATAAACGTAGAACAAGATAAATATTTTTTTGCATTAAGCAACGAGGGAAATTATCTATTACGGCCAGAAGTTCGCAGAGCATTTAAAAATCTTGTGAAAGAAGGATGGAGACGCAATTCTGCAAATTATTTAAACGAAATAATATATACGTTTTGGGATTATTTCCGAAATTCGTATAAGTGCAATGCAGGTTTACGTATTGATTATTTTCTGTTAAGCCGAGACCTCACCAACCGGCTACTTAAGACAGGTGTTTATCAGGATGTCTCTGGTTGGGAGAAAACGAATGACCGCGCACCTGTGTGGATTGAATTAGTGAATATTTAAATTTTTCAATACCAGCAATTTAAATTAAAATCCAAGAATCAAATTGACAACAAAAATCCTTATTTATCTAACAACAGTAAATAAACTAAAAGATATTTTTTACTTATACTCCCAAACAATAATAATTCCTTGTTGACCATCACCTCCAACCCTTGCAGCATTTCCTCTAAAATCTACAGCTCCACTTCCGCCAGCACCCCATGCTCCGGTTACTGCATTTGTACCTGCTATTGAAAGGGCAGTTAATAAACGAATTACATTAGGTGCGCCCATTCCCAATTTTGATGAGCCACCGTTTCCGGAATATCCTCCTGCGGCAGTTATAAAATAACCTGAGCCCCCACTTCCACCAGCTTCCCCTAAAATAGCAGTAGTGGTAGCTTGGGCAGTCCCTCCTGCTCCTCCGGCCACTGTAACTGCTGTTCCGGTTACTCCTACCGGTCCGCCTGATCCGCCATTTGCTGTAACAGTTGTACTGGCAGGGGTAACAAAAGCATTATTAACATTAAATGTTGTAGCTGCCCCCCCTCCACCAATAGCACCAGAAGCACCAGCTCCTTTAGTACCCACGGAATAAGTACATGTTGTAGCAGCGCCATTCAGTCCGGTAAAATATGTTCTAGTATAAGCACCTGCGCCACCGCCACCGCCACCTGAACCATTACTAGCCCCATTTTGTGCCGGAACACCACCACCAGCAGCACCTCCCCCAATCAATTCAACCATAATAGATTTTGTGCCTGCAGTTGGTGTATAAGTTCCTGCGCCAGTAGTAGTAAGGACTTGAGTACCTATAAAAACGCCAGATGAAGCACTAACACTCCATGATGCAGCCGTTGTTCCAGTAATTAATACACAAGTTACAACGCAAGATGAAGATCCGGACAAAGCTTGAACAGCATTACCTCCAGATGAATTTACAGTTACTATCCCAGTACTGCTATTTACTATTGAAAATTGCTGCCCCAAAACTAATGTACTTGTTACAGGGAGTGTAACTGTTTGGGTTGTTGTACCAGTAAACTCCTGCGTATAAGTAGATCCAACTGTTAAAGTTGTTGTCCCTGCTGCTGTAGCAGTGGTTGTAAACCCAGCTAAGAAATTATCTGCACTTGCATTTGCATTTGCATCTCTTATTACAACTGATGAAGCAGTCGCGGTTGCTGACATTGGTACGGCAGTTGGAGTTGCTGCACTTCCCGTTGAATTTCCAATAACGGAGTTAGCCGCAAGGGTTGCTTGCATACCTAAAGTAACTTTATTTGCACCTATTGTTGTCGCATTTCCAGAAGACGTAACATCACCTGTTAAATCAGCATTGGTGGTTACAGTTGCTGCGTTACCAGTCGTATTTTGATTTAGTGTCGGAAAATCTCCGGCTACAGCAATAGATGGCACCCCCGTAGTAGTTGTATTTTTTAATATTCCAGTAGCTAATCCAGATAAGGAAGTACCGTTAATACCAACAACAGTTACGGCCCCTGTACTAATAATAGAAGCGTCACCACTCATAGCCACATCAGTTGGAACATTACCATCTCCAACTAAGATATGATTCGTTGTTAGAGCAGTTATATTTCCTGTTGCTCCTGTCGAGCCTGTGCTTCCGGTTGAACCAGTTGAGCCGGTGCTGCCGGTTGAACCTGTCGAGCCTGTACTTCCGGTTGAACCTGTCGAGCCTGTGCTTCCTGTTGAACCTGTCGAGCCTGTGCTTCCGGTTGAACCTGTCGAGCCTGTGCTTCCGGTTGAACCTGTCGAGCCTGTGCCTCCGGTTGAACCTGTCGAGCCTGTGCTACCTGTTGAACCCGTTGAGCCTGTTGAACCGGTGCTACCAGTTGAACCTGTCGAGCCTGTGCTACCGGTATTTCCAGTTGAACCAGTAGATCCTGTACTGCCGGTTGAACCAGTTGAACCGGTAGAACCTGTGCTGCCAGTAGAACCGGTTGAACCAGTATTTCCAGTTGAACCAGTAGATCCTGTGCTTCCAGTTGAACCGGTAGAACCAGTATTTCCAGTTGAACCAGTAGATCCTGTGCTTCCAGTTGAACCGGTAGATCCTGTTGAGCCAGTAGCTCCTGTACTTCCGGTCGAACCGGTAGATCCTGTACTTCCCGTTGAACCAGTATTGCCTGTACTACCTGTCGAACCTGTACTACCTGTTGAGCCTGTACTTCCTGTTGAACCTGTAGCACCAGTAGATCCCGTGCTGCCTGTTGATCCTGTACTTCCAGTTGAGCCTGTAGAGCCTGTGCTGCCGGTTGAACCTGTTGAGCCTGTGTTGCCCGTTGAACCGGTAGAGCCAGTTGAACCTGTGCTACCAGTTGAACCAGTTGAGCCTGTATCACCTGTTGAACCAGTAGAACCTGTGTTGCCAGTGGAACCGGTAGAGCCTGTACTGCCTGTTGAACCAGTAGAACCTGTATTACCAGTTGAACCGGTAGAGCCTGTACTTCCAGTAGAGCCAGTTGAACCAGTACTGC
>JAZKDU010000006.1:0-94524 GCA_040387415.1 Bacteroidota bacterium | reverse complement strand
GTGGAGAATATCGGATTCGAACCGACCACCTCTTCACTGCCAGCGAAGCGCTCTAGCCAAATGAGCTAATTCCCCTTAATTGTGGGTGCAAAAATAGTAATTAACCTCAATGAAAGGGATATTTTAATCCTTTTTATTTAAACAGGTGTTTACAATTAAAACATATTTATATTTGGCACAAAGTATCTTATGAAAAAAAACCTATTCATATCCTTTTTTATTTTTGCATTTTTTCATATCGGAAACGCGCAAAAGCCTGCAATTGATTCACTTAAAACACTGATAGGCACCGGAATTGCGGATAGTTCTAAAACCAAGCTGTTAACGGATTTGAGCTGGGAATATATTACCATTGGCGATTACAAAAACGCGGTAGAAAAAACAAACGAAGCGATTTCTTTATCCCAAAAAATTAATTATAAAAAGGGCCTGGCTCAGTCGTTCAATATGAAAGGCATTCTGTATTGGTTTCAGGGTGATTATCCGAATGCGCTGGATTATCAGTACAAAGCGCTTAAAATAAGTGAAGAGATTGGCGATAAACAGCGAATTGCCGGTTCACTCAATAACATTGGTAGTATTTTTCACGAGCAGGGCGACCTTCAGAAAGCGCTGGAAGATCAATTGAAAGCATTGAGAATATACGAAGAGATTGATGCCAAATACGAAATTGCCAATTTGTATAACAACATTGGGGTTATTTACCGCAAACAAAACAATTATGCTACCGCCCTTGAATACCATACTAAAGCATTAAAAATAAGAGAAGATTTGAAGGATCTGCCTGCTGTTGCCGGTTCCTTAAACAATGTAGGGGTATTGCAGTATGAACAGGGAGACTATGCGGAATCCTCCCTCCACTTTAGCAAAGCGCTGGTTATTTTTCAGCAGCTGGGCGATAAAAAAAACATCACGAACCTGTATATCAATATCGGTAATAACCTGTTTAAACAGAAAAAGTATCAGGATGCGCTTATAAATCTTGAAAAAAGTCTATTGCAAGCTAAAGAAATTGGCTATCTGGAAGGTATAAAAGAGGCGGAAAAGTCATTAAGCGATGCCTATCAAGCAATGAATGATAATGGATTAGCGCTGGTGCATTATAAAAATTTTGTTGCCACAAGAGATTCGATATTTAATGAAACAAAAAGCAAGCAGATTGCTGAAATGAGGACAAAGTATGAGGTAAATCAAAAAGAAAAGGAAATAGAGCTGCTTACAAATGAAAAAAAGTTAAAAGAAATACAACTTTATGCCATAATAATAGGGCTTCTGCTCATTGCGGTTATTGTTTTTGTACTATACAACCGTTACCATTTAAAACAAAAGCTTGTTGCTGAAAAACAAAAAATAATTATCGAAAAGCAATTGATTGAAATTGAACAGAGAGCCCTGCTGTTACAAATGAATCCCCATTTTATTTTCAACTCTCTTTCATCCATTGGCGGACTTATATACGAAAACAAACCTCCGGTTGCCATTAAATACTTAACCATGTTTTCAAGGCTGATGCGGCTTATTTTGGAGTATTCATTGGAATCAGCCATTCCGCTGTCGAAGGAAATGGAGCTTTTAAAGTGTTATGTGGAGCTTGAACAATTCAGATTTGAAGATAAATTCGACTTTAAATTAACTGTAGACCCTAAAACGCCATTGGAAACAACTATACCACCAATGCTCATACAGCCCCATCTTGAAAATGCTGTTTTACATGGACTCACAAATAAAGACGGAAAAGGAACGCTGGAATTAAAAATAGACTATACCGATAAAGCCCTTATTATACAGGTGATTGATGATGGCATTGGCAGAGAAAAGGCAAAGGAGTTTTCGAAGGAAACTGCGGTGCATAAATCAATGGCGACTGACATCACCCAAAAACGACTGGAACTTATCAATCAAAACAGCAATTACCCGATACTTTTGGAGATTGTAGATTTAAAAAATGCTGCCGGTGTTGCTGCCGGAACAGTAGTAAAAATAACGATCTCGATATAAAATTCTATAAAATAAAAAAGATGACAACGGCTATAATTGTTGACGATGAAAAGAGAGCGCGTACGTTTTTGCGCGGACATTTAAGCGCTTACTGTGAAGATGTGCAAATTCTTGCCGAGGCTGAAAATGTAGCATCGGCAGTAAAAGCAATAAAAGAGCACAATCCGGAACTGGTTTTTTTAGACATAAAAATGCCGGATGGAACCGGCTTTGACGTGATAGAAAGGCTGCGAAACCTGGACGGAGGCGATGATTTGCAGTTTAAAATCATTTTCACAACCGCCTATGATCAATATGCGATAAAAGCGATTAAGTACAGCGCGCTGGACTATCTGTTAAAGCCCATTGACCCGGAAGAGCTTGTTATTGCCTTGAAGAGAAACAAAAGCCTGCTCCCTTCCAAAAGCATTAACGATAATATTGATGTATTGATTGAAAACATAAAACATCTCAGCGAATCAAACAAAAAAATAGTGCTGAACACCAGCAACAAAGCCTATATCTTTCCCATAAATGAAATTATGCACTGCGAATCAAGTGGAAGCTATACCATCTTTTATATCAAAAACTCAGAACCGCTGCTTATCTCTAAAAGCCTGGGAGAATCGGAAGAATTGCTGCAAGGCAATAAATTTGAACGCATCCACAAATCGCACCTGATAAACCTGAGCTATATGCGGGCTTTTATCAAAACTGACGGTGGCTTTGTAGAAATGCAAAACGGTGATAAAATACCGGTTTCGAACAGAAAAAGAGAGCACTTAATGCAGCTTTTAAAAGGATTTTGATTGAAAAAATTGAATAAGAAGCAATGAAGTACAATCGTTAAAGGATAAATAGTGATCGTTGGTTAACAATTTACCCCCTTTTATAAGATTTGCATTTTTTAATAAAAAAACCGGGATACATTTGCTTCAGAGATTAAAATAGAATTAAAAACAGTGCTAAACTTAAAATCATGAAAACAACAGATGCTTACCGCGAGTCTTATCAGCCGAAACAAGGTTTTGGCGCCAGACTCTTATTTTGTGCGTTTCTTTTATGCCTTATAGGCTTATCGAAAGCATTTGCCCAGGTACCGGTTTCTCCGCTTGCAACAGCGGCCAGTAATCTAACCTGTACAAGCTTTGAGGCTAACTGGGGTTCTGTTTCTGGTGCAACAGCTTATTATTTAGATGTTTGTACGGACAATACTTTTACAACGTTTGTTGCAACCTACAATAATCTCAATACGGGTATTGTCACAACACATACCGTTACCGGTTTATTGTCTTTTCAGAATTATTTTTACAGGGTCAGAGCCGAAAATGGCAACGGCACCAGCTTAAATTCAAATACCATTGCAGTAATTATGGCTCCTGTAATAACAGCTACTCCATCGTCTCAAACCATTTGTTCTGGGGATTCAACAGTTATAAACCTATCCAGCACAGACCCAAACTCCACCTATGCCTGGACTGTAACCCAGTCTGGTGTTAGTGGGGCCGCGCCAGGTTCGGGAAACTTTATACAACAAGCCTTGGCGAACACAGGCTCAGCGTCAGGAAGTGTAGATTTTATTATAACCAACAATAATGGTTGCGCTGGAAATACAGTTGTTGTTACCGTTTCTGTATTAAATTGCGGACAGTCTTTTAGTTATCCTTCTGCTACATTTTGTCAATCAGGGCTAAATCCAACACCAACAATCAATATAACTGGTGGAACATTTTCATCAACTCCAGCAGGCCTTTCTTTGGATTCATCAACAGGTACAATAGACTTGGCATCAAGCGCTGTTGGAACATACAGTCTTGTTTATACACATGGTGGGGTATCGGATGCCATTACTTTTACTATAGGTAACACTACTCCAGACGCAACATTCAGTTATGGAGCTTATTTATATGATCCTAGTGCAACAAATCCTTTGCCATTTTTTGGTGCTGGTGCTAGTGCAGGATCCTTTTTGGGAGACGTAGGGCTGGTAGTAGATGCTAATACTGGCGAAATAGATTTATCAACTAGTACTGCTGGGCAGCATAATATTTACAATACAATTCCTCAAAGTGGTTCTTGTGCAACAGCAGCAGATTACGACACTGTATTCATTGCTCCAGAAGCTGGTTGTTCTGCTTTTTTACTTGAAAATGGACCTTTTTCTCAAACCTATAATTGCTTAACGGACAGTGCTGAATTGTTTTCTTTCGGGTTTCATTACTTTGGTTTAAGTGCAGGAACAACAACAGCCTTTGTAAACTGGGGAGATGGGACAACAGAAACGTATGCAATAACTCAACCTGCAGGAGACGGCTTTATCTTTTTAGATGCAGATTTGCATTTATATTCAAGCCCTGGTGTTTATACAGTTTTTTGCATATTCACAAATTTATCAGCTTGTCATAATGATACAGTTGTTTCAATAATTGATATTGGCAATAATTGTAGCAATTTATCAGGAACAGTATATAGCGATGATAACACCAACTGTTCTTTAGAAAGTGGAACAGATATTGGGATAGCCAATCAATTAATTACAGCAACAGATGCAAGTAATAATGTTTATTATGCCTGGACAGATTATACAGGAAACTACGCATTCAATGCACTTCCTAATGGAGTATATGTAGTTGATTTAGCATATTTGAATTCAGGCTATTCTATTACCTGCTCAGGAGCTTTCCCTCAGACAATAACAATTAACAACAACTCCGTTGTAGCTAATTGTGCCGTTACATGTGGCGGAACTTTTGATGCTGCAATTACAGGTATCTCTTTGTGGAATGGTTTCTTCCCTGGTCAGGCCGATGGAATTTTACCACACGTTGGGATATTAAACCAAGGCTGCAGTATAGCTGGTATATCCGGACAGGTAAAAATTGTTTTAGATGCGTGTATTCAATACACTGGTACTCCATCTTACAGTGCTGCAGGAGCTCCTGATGCTGTTATTACTGCTTCTACCGGTGATACATTAGTTTGGAACGTAAGTGACATCAGCAACATTGGTACATTCGGATACTTTGATTATGCTGTTAATACGTTAACCTGTACATCAGCACAGGTAGGTGATTCAGCTTGTATAACTATGATGATTTTGCCAACAAATGGTGATGCGGATCCAAGCAACAACACCTTTACACGTTGTTTCGAAATTGGAGTTAGCTATGATCCTAACAACAAAGAAGTAATACCGGCTGGTATTGGTTCAGAAGGATTCATACCTGCTGATGAACCATTTTTAACATACACACTTAACTTCCAGAACACAGGTACTGCAACAGCCTGGAACATCTACGTGATGGATACTATTGATGCTGATTTAGACCTCAACAGTATTGAAATACTAAGCGCCAGTCATCGTATGCAGATATATACCTTGCCAAACCGTGCTGTTAAGTTTATGTTTGCCGATATTATGTTAGTTGACAGTACACATAATGAGCGTCTAAGTCATGGTTATGTTACATTCAGAATAAAACCAAACCCGGGTTTAGCTCCGGGAACAGAAATCGAAAATACTGGTCATATCTATTTCGATTATAACGATCCGATTGTAACCAATACTACCTTAAATACAATTGAGATGCCGTCATCTGTTAAAACATTTGAAAAATCAACTGTTGTGAGAGTTTACCCTAATCCTGCAAAAGAAAGCGTAACTGTTTTCTCTAACAGTAATGCAGCAGGAACAATAACTGTTACAGATGTGTTGGGTAAAATGGTTAAAGAAGTAAAAACAAACTCTGAGAAAACAGTTGTAAACACGGCTGATTTACAAAATGGGGTTTATTTTATAAGATTAACTCAGGATAACATGAGTAAAACTGAAAAAATAATGATTACAAAATAGAGTTAGCAAAGCTTTATTCAGCGGTTCAGCCCTGATTTGGTTAAGTACACGTTTCGCAACGTAAAGGTTATAAAGTTTAGCACTTCTCTAATTCTTTATCGCGAAACACTTAACTCAGTCAGGGCTGAACCGTTTTTGTTATTGTGGCTGGAGTGCGGTCATTTCGAGCTTGTCGAGAAACGTGGCGAGGGCAATACCAGTGATTTTGAGTTAATCGTAATGTATTCTTTGTGCGTTTGCGTCTTTGTGCAGAGAAATTATTTTGCCGGACACTAAGAGCTTAAAAGGGTTCACAACACCTAAAATCAAAAGCTTACAGGTCCTTCCAAGCCGGTTGCTTTTCTCTCCCCTTTTAGCTATCTTTGCAACCTTAAAAAATCATAAAAATGTCACAGGACAGAATAAATTCAAGCAAAGCACCTGAACCGGTAGGAGCCTATCCCCATGCACGTAAAGTGGGTAATTTATTGTTTCTTTCAGGAGTTGGCCCCCGGGAACGCGGCAGTAAAAAAATCCCGGGAGTGGATGTGGATGCGCAGGGTAATATTATTTCCTATGATATTGAAACGCAGTGTAAAAGCGTGTTTCAGAATGTAAAGTACATTTTGGAAGATGCTGGTAGCAGCTGGGATAAAATTGTAGATGTACAGGTTTTTCTGACCAATATGAAAGATGATTTTGCAACCTATAACCGTATTTATGCAGAATGGTTCAAAGATAACCAGCCTTGTCGCACCACTATTGAAATCAACTGTTTACCAACACCTATTGCAATTGAACTGAAAGTAATTGCGACCATTTAAAATAATTAAAATCATCACGAAAAACAATTTATTCACTAACAACTAAAACCAACAAACCTTGAAAAAAAAGCTCCAAAACGTAATTGCCCTAAGTTTATTAGTAATGTGCTCAGTTTCTTATGCACAACCTATACTCACAGCCACGGGTACAAATCCGGTAATTGGAGACAGTTATACATTTAATAATGGTGCTTATGTTAGCCCTGGAAATTCAGGTGTAAGCCAAACCTGGAATTTTTCATCCATGTCAGGAACTTCTGCCGGATTGACTAATGTTGTTGCACCATCTATAACTCCCAATGCTTCTAGCTTTTCAAATGCCAATATTGCAGCTTTAAATAACACTGCCGGTACCTGTAACTATTACAAAAAAACAAGTTCTGCCATTCAAAGTTATGGTGTTACAGGAAGTTCGACTGTAATTCCTTATTCTAACCCGGAAGACTTTTTACATTTTCCGTTTGCCTACACGAATACTTTTACCGATCCATGGGAGGGACAGTTTTCAAGTGGCGGGTATACTTTCTATAGAACTGGTACCACTATAGTTACAGCTGACGGATGGGGAACACTCATCACCCCTGCTGGTACATACACCGATGTAATGCGTGTCCACTTTGTTGAAAATTATCAAGATTCGGCATTTTTGGGTACACCTTACATCACTACTTATGTGAATGATCAGTATATGTGGTACAAAGAAAGCGTACATGTGCAGCTTGCATCTGTTTTTATCTTGACCCCCTCTACAGGGAGTGCTTATACTGGAGGCACATATACATCCACTATTGTTACAGGCATAAGTAATCCGGAAGGGTTCATAGGTTCTTCAAACATATTTCCTAATCCGGCAATGGGTAAAATAACGGTTGATTTTACCTTATCTGAAAACAAAAGCTTAGAGATCCAATTGTATAATGAGTTTGGCCAGCAAGCAGCAGTTAACCAAAGTGCAGAAGGTGTACTCGGGTTAAATACAATTACTCTGAATGTTGCAACCTTGCCTCAAGGTATTTATTTTGCTCACATTTTAGTAGAAGGGAATATAGCTGCAAGCAAAAGGTTTGTAGTTGTAAAATAATGGGATTTAACATATTGATTAAATGAAAAATTACAAAACATACACCGGCCTAAATCTCTCGCAAACTGCGAAAGACGTACAAAAAACATGGGATGAAAATAATACCTTCGAAAAGTCTATTACCTCACGTGAAGGAAAAGCGCCTTTTGTTTTTTATGAAGGTCCGCCTAGCGCCAACGGATTACCGGGCATTCACCATGTAATGGCACGTTCTATCAAAGATATTTTTTGTCGTTACAAAACGCAAAAAGGCTTTCAGGTAAAACGTAAAGCGGGTTGGGATACTCACGGATTGCCAATAGAATTAAGTGTTGAAAAAGCGTTGGGAATTACCAAAGAGGACATTGGCAGCAAAATAACGGTGGAGCAATACAACATCGAATGCCGCAAGGATGTAATGAAATACACGGATGTTTGGGCTGATGTTACTGCAAAAATGGGTTATTGGGTGGATATGGAACATCCCTATGTGACCTATGAAAACAAATACATTGAATCCGTTTGGTGGTTGTTGAATAACTTATACGCTAAAGGTGCTATTTACAAAGGGTTTACGATACAGCCCTATTCTCCTGCTGCAGGAACAGGGCTATCTACACATGAGTTGAATCAGCCGGGATGTTATCGTGATGTGAAGGATAGAACAGCTGTTGCAATGTTTAAAGTTGCTAAAAATCAAGACCTTCCAGGTTTTAAAAACCTGGAAGGTCTATCTAACGACAATACCTATTTCCTTGCCTGGACGACCACTCCTTGGACATTGCCATCCAACACGGCTTTGGCGGTTGGGAAAAACATTGAGTACGTATTGATTGAAACATACAGTCCCTTTACGTTCGAAAAGATCAACGTTGTTCTTGCAAAAGATCTGAAAGAAAAATATTTTCCTGCAAAAAATGCAGAATTAAAGCTGGAAGACTATAAAGCTGGTGATAAAAACATTCCGTTTAAAGAAAGTGGCAGTTACAAAGGAGAACAGTTAGCAGGTGTTCGTTACGAACAGTTATTACCTTTCACACAACCTACTGATGGTGATGCTTTCCGTGTTATCACGGGTGATTTTGTGACCACATCAGATGGTACAGGTATCGTGCACATCGCGCCAAGCTTTGGTGCAGACGACTTTAGAGTTGCCAAACAAAACGGTATTGGCTCATTAACATTGGTTGACAAACGCGGTAAATTTTTACCGGAAATTAAAGATGGCATATTTTTGTATGGAGAAGAATATGTGAAGGAAGCCTATTTAACAGAGGAAGAAAAGCAAACCGAATTCCAGAACCAGAAAAAGGTGTTGGAATCAACCGGTAAAATCAAAGAGCTAAAGGCTTATTTGAGCGTGGATGAGCGCATTGTACTGAAATTACAGGAAGAAGGCAAACTCTTCAAAAAAGAAACCTACGAACACAGCTACCCGCATTGCTGGAGAACAGACAAACCGGTATTGTATTACCCACTGGACAGCTGGTTCATCAAAACTACCGACTACAAAGAGCGAATGATTGAATTAAACAAAACGATCAACTGGAAACCGGAATCCACCGGCACCGGGCGTTTTGGTAACTGGCTGGAAAATCTGAACGACTGGAATCTTTCCCGTTCCCGTTTTTGGGGTATTCCTATCCCAATATGGACAAGCGAAGACAAAACTGAGCAGATCTGCATTCAATCCGTTGAAGAATTAAAAAAAGAAATTGAAAACGCTGTTGCAACAGGAGCGATGCAAAGCAATCCGCTGGCTAAATTCACGCCCGGCAATAACAGTGATGAAAATTACAACACCTTTGATTTGCATAAACCGTATGCAGATACCATTGTGCTGGAACGTAACGGTAAAAAGCTGTTCCGTGAGCCGGATCTGATCGATGTGTGGTTTGATTCAGGTGCTATGCCTTACGCACAGCTGCATTACCCGTTTGAGAACAAAGAATTGATTGATGACAAAAAATTCTACCCTGCCGATTTTATTGCGGAAGGAGTGGATCAGACCAGAGGCTGGTTCTTTACGCTTCATGCGATAGCAACCATGTGTTTTGATTCCGTGGCTTATAAAAATGTGGTGAGTAATGGTTTGGTGTTGGATAAAAACGGGCAAAAAATGAGCAAACGCTTAGGAAATGCTGTAAATCCGTTTGAAACCATCGAAAAATATGGCCCGGATGCTACCCGTTGGTACATGATTACCAATGCGGCTCCATGGGACAATCTTAAATTTGATATTGAGGGTATAGGGGAGGTGCAACGCAGGTTTTTCGGCACACTGCACAATACCTATTCGTTTTTCTCACTATACGCCAACGTGGATCAGTTCACCTATTCAGAAGGGGAGATCCCTGTGATTGACCGTCCGGAAATTGACCGCTGGATCTTATCAGAATTGAATACTTTGATCAAAAAAGTGGATGAAGCCTATTCGGATTACGAGCCTCACCGTGCCGGACGATATATCGAAGACTTTGTAGATGAGCATCTTAGCAACTGGTACGTGCGTTTATGCCGCAGACGTTTCTGGAAAGGGGATTATTCCACGGATAAGATTGCTGCATACCAAACACTTTACCGCTGTATGGAAGTGGTGGCTCAATTATCGGCACCAATCGCCCCGTTTTTTATGGATCGTTTGTACACCGATTTGAATTCGGTAACGAATCGCGAAAAGGTGGATTCAATCCATTTAAGCAATTTCCCGGAAGCGGATAACTTTTTGATAGACAAAGAATTAGAGGAGAGAATGGAATTAGCTCAAAAAATTTCTTCCATGATCTTGTCGATCCGTAAAAAGGAGAACATCAGGGTTCGTCAGCCTTTGAACAGAATTCGTATTCCTATCCTGGATGAGTCCTACCGTTCAAAAATTGAAGCGGTGAAAGATCTGATCTTATCGGAAGTGAATGTGAAGGAGATTGAGTTTGTTAGCGAGGCTGATACACAGATAGTTAAAAACATGAAGCTGAATTTCAAAACGCTTGGCAAAAAGTGTGGAAAACACATGAAAGCGGTTCAAACGTTTGCGAATGAAAATGCTCAGGCTGTTATTTCAGGGATTGAAAAAAACGGAAAATATCAGATCAAAATTGATTCGGACGTAATTGAGCTGGAAAATGAAGATGTGGAAATCATTCCTGTGGATATTCCAGGCTGGAAGGTGATAAATTCAGGTCAACTAACTGTTGCTCTGGATGTTACCATTACACCGGAACTTAGGGAAGAAGGACTTGCACGTGAGCTGGTAAACCGTATTCAGAACCTTCGTAAGGAGAGTAATTTGGATGTTACCGACCGGATTGATGTAAAAATTCAGAGAAATTCTGCCATAAATGAGGCTATCAACAATAATTTGAACTATATTTGCACCGAAATTTTGGCTTCTTCGCTGGAACTAGTCGATACTTTAGGGCCTAAAAGAGGCTCTGAAATTGAGTTAGACGAAGAAATTAAAACCTTGATTTCCATTACTAAACTTAACTAACACCCTAATAAAATGGCGAAAAAAGCGCAAAAAGGAAAACCGGCTAAAAAAGCTGCTACACCTGCAAAAAAAGCTGCAGCTAAAAAACCTGCACCGAAAAAAGCCGCTACACCTGCAAAAAAAGCAGCCCCTAAAAAAGCTGTTAAAAAAGCAGCTCCTAAAAAAGCAGCGAAGCCGGTAAAAAAAGCGGTTGCTAAAAAGCCTGTTAAGAAAGCTGCAGCACCTAAAAAAGCTGCAAAACCAGTAAAAAAAGCGGTTGCTAAAAAGCCTGTTAAAAAAGCTGTTGTTAAGAAAACAGCAAAAAAAGCGGCTCCTAAAAAAGTTACAAAGCCTGCTAAAAAAGTGATTGCAAAAAAATCTGTTAAACCAGTACAAAAAGCAGTTGCTAAAAAGGTAAGCAAACCGGTAGTTGCTAAGAAAGCACCAGCAAAACCAGTAAAAAAGGAAGTAGTAAAGCCAATAGCAAAAGCAATTGTTAAACCAGCTGCTAAAGTAGAAGCAAAAAAAGCTGTTGCTGCCAAGCCTGTAGTTGTTGCGAAACCTGTTGCAACACCACCACCGGTTAAAAAAGCAGAGCCTTTAAAGAAAAAAGAACGTGATTTTGATTACGAAGATAATAGTAGGGATGAAGAACCTATGGTAGTAGAATATAAAACACCATCAATTCACAGACCAATGGGACCAGTGCCAAAACCACATATCAATACCGACAGCAGAACGCGTTATAACGATTCTGAATTGAAAGAGTTTAAAGAATTAATTTTGAAAAAACTTTCTGAAGCTCAAAAAGATTATGAGCTTTTAAAAAGTACACTTTCTCACAAAGACGACCATGGTACTGACGATACTTCACCAACCTTTAAGTTGTTGGAAGATGGATCTGATGTGTTGTCTAAAGAGGAAACAGCTCATTTGGCAAGCCGCCAGGAAAAGTTTATTCAGAACCTTCAAAATGCACTTATCCGTATCGAAAACAAAACCTATGGTATTTGCCGCGTTACAGGTAAGTTAATCTCTAAAGAGCGTTTAAGAAGCGTGCCTCACGCAACTTTAGTGATTGAAGCTAAATTGGAACAAAATAACTAATACTTAAAAGTATATTAATAAGAAAAGCTGCCTTTTAGGGCAGCTTTTTTTATGTGCTAGCTTTTTTGATTCTAACAAAAAAGCACCATTTTGGGTTCATTTTAATCAAAAACGGTGCTTTTTTAATGAAAAAGTGGCACTATTTCTCGGAAAGTATCAATTTATGTTCAGCTTTATTAAGTTCTAATACCAACATTGGTTGTCATTTAAAATACTTGTCCAATACCAAAATAGAATAATTTATCCTCTTTTGAAACGCCATAATCCAATGAAATAATTGTGGATTGATTCCAGGCAATTCGTATGCCTCCACCGTATGAAGTTTTAATATTTGTAAAATTCAAGTCTTGCCAATTGTCCCGAACTGTTCCTGCGTCAAAAAATGGGGCGGCACTAAATGCAAAGCGTTGTTTTTTTACTTTCACTTCAGCAAGTCTTACACGCAATTCAAAATTGGCGAATGCCAGCGAACGAGCTAAAAATCTGTTTGCTCTGTGTCCCCGAAGCGATTGCTTACCACCTAATGAATTTATACTACCGTCTGGACTCCATTGGTCTTGAAATTCAAAAAATGGGGCTTTTCTTCCAAAGATGTTTCCAACTCCAAATCGTCCACCCAAAACTGTCCGTGGCCCTATTGGTATCTTTTTATAAACTCGCCCTTGAACAAACAGTTTGTTGAAGTCAAATTGAGAACCAATAATAGGATTTGAAAATTCATTTGCAATTTCTAAATAATAGCCACGTGTTGGGTCTGGTTCAAAGTCTCTTGTGTCAAATATTAAAGCTGTTTGCAACAAGGAAACCCACCCTCCGTCAAGTCCTGAAATAAGTCCTTGTTGGAAATCACGTCTTAGTAGTGAGGTTCCGTTTGGCGCCTTAATTTTTTGTCCTGTGGTTGGGTCAATTGCTTCGGCTTCCGTTCCTTCAAAGGTTTTATAACTCAAATGCTGAATTTCATAACCGCCCATAATTCTCCATACCCCTTTTTTGCCAAGTGCATAATCGGCTTTTAGGTTTAGCATGTATTCCGTTTCTCTAAACCTGTTCGATAAAGCGTCTGTTACAAAGCTTTCTTCGCCAATACCGCCTGGCCGCAGGGTTTTTCGTGCTTTGTCAAAGGATGCGTAAGTTGAATAAGTTTGTCCACCATTCGGAGTGGATGGAAGTCGCAATTCACCAAGCGTTGATTCAGCCGACCCAAAATATAGGTTTGAGGGATTTTGTTGAGCCTTAAAGTCGATTTTGAAACGCCAACGTGTCCCTTTATAATAAGGAATGTCAAGTGATAAAATAATTTCCCTCGCATTTGAAGTATAGTAAGCTGCGTTTGCTTTAAGTTTGGCGAGATAGGGGGTGTATGCAAAAAACGGATTTGTTCGTTCTCCGTTCCAATATACATTTGTTCTAACACCTAGTCCAAAACCTGTTACAGGGTCTGAAGAGAAGTCAGGAATCCCCGTTATAAATGTTCCTTCACGTTTTTTTGCTAAGTCTGCATCCGACATTCGTTTTGATTGAATAAACGAAATGGTGTCTGATGTCTGTGCCGAAATATTAGTTACTATTAATGTTGGAAGGAATAATATTAAAAGTCGTTTCATTCAATTCTCTGTTCGTAATTGCCCTGTTTTATGGTCGTCACATCATTGGGCATAGGATAATTATCGTAGGACAGGGCTAAATCGAAAAATGCTTAATCCTTTTTTCAAAAAAGGATTAAGCATTTCAATGATTACAATTTCTCAATCTGTTCCAGCAATTCACTTGTAGGCTTGTAATCTTCCGGGTTGGCTCCTTCGCTTTTTGCAATTTCAATTGCCTTAGAGGCAGCAGCTTTTGCTTCCGTTTTTTTCTTTAATTTATATAAAACAGCTGCATAAGTATCCTGGTAAGCCCAGTTTCCGGGTTGTTCTTTAATAGCTTTTTGCATCCAGCCTTCCGCCTTTGATAATGCAGCTTTATCATCCGAATGCTCATAAATATTCCAGGAAACGTTATTGAAATCCTCGGCAGTTGAATAAAACTTATCGCCTTTTGCCAGAGCTAAGTCGGTATATTTCTGCCATTCGGCTTTTTTCATTAAATAAGCCAGGTCAAGTGTAAATAAAACTTCATCCATACCTGAAAAACGAAGTTTTCTAATGTCATTTATATAAGCTGCGTACTCCTCATCTTTCGCGTCTTTTTTATAAATAAACGGATATCCGGAATCAATTAACACTCCTTTAACTTTATTTTCAACAGAATCAGCCGTATAAAGCTTTTTGTACGCATCTATATTAGTCAATACATAGGTGAATTCTCTGCTTTTATAGTCATTGCTATATTCCCTGATGGCATTCCAGTTCATGCGGTTAGTCAGCTGATCGTCTTTTTGGGTATTGAAATAATCTTTTAAAACTTCAGTGCCCGATAAGCAGGAGCGCTCCATTGCCTCTACATAATCAAGTAAAAAAGCAGGATCTGTTTTTTTAGCAGCAAACTCGTCTGTGAACCTTGAAAATCTTTTTTGAGGGTCAGCAGCTGTTTTAGCAAATGCTATAAATTGCTGAGCGTCTTTCATCCCGGCACCGCGGTGTACCAGTTTTCCGTCACCATCAATTATTAACAGGTTTGGATAGCAATGCACATCGTACAGTTTACCAATTTCGGGGCCTTCGCCCTTTTCCATATCAATTTTAGCATTAATCAATTTATCATTGAAATAATCAGCAACGGTATCATTTGTAAACGTTGTTTTTGCCATCATCTTACATGGCCCGCACCAGGAGGTATACGCGTCAATAAAAATTAATTTATTCTCTTTTTTAGCCTTCGCTTTTATATCTGCGAAAGTCGTTTTTTCAAAGTGAATCTCTTTGTTTTGCGCAAAACCGCAGCTTGCAGCAATCAATAATCCAAGGGCTATGGTCGTCTTTTTCATAAGATACGAGTTAAGGGGTTTGTAGTAATAATGCAGTCCCGGTTAAAAAGGAACAAAAATTATTTCTGCACGGGTCTTTTTTTATTTTTAGAAAAATTATTTTTCTTTACAAACGGCCTTTTGTTTTTAACTTCGGGGGTGTACTCTGGTCCGGTACCAAGGTGTTCAGGTAGTGGTATCTTTTTAACTTCGGCACCGATCAGCGTTTCAATCTGCAAAAATTTTTGCTGATCAAATTCATTGATGAAGGTAAGTGCAACGCCAGTTGAGGCAGCTCTTGCGGTTCGCCCGATGCGGTGAATATAATCGGCCGGTTCACCCGGAACGTCATAATTGATAACCAAACCAATGTCTTCAATATCAATACCTCTGGAAAGAATATCGGTAGCGACTAATATCTGTAGCTTTTTACTGCGGAAATTACGTAATACTTCTTCACGCTCCAGCTGCTCTAAGTCTGAATGGATCGCTTTTGCCTTTAATCCGGCTTTTTGCATGTCGCGTTCCAGCTCTTTTACTTTTATTTTAGTGGAAACAAAAATGATCACACTGCTCAGGTCTTTTCCATCCAGCAATGATTTTATCAGGTTGTTTTTTTGAGTATCGTATACCAGGTAAGCGCCTTGTACAACGCCTTCTGCGGGTTTTGATAACGAGATGCTGATCTGTTCCGGATTTACCAGTAATTTGGTGGCAAGGGTCCGTATTTTAGGTGCCATAGTAGCCGAAAACATTAGAGTCTGGCGGTTTTTCGGCAGATATGTTGTTATCTTCAAAATATCATCCACAAAGCCCATGTCCAGCATACGATCGGCTTCATCTAATATCAAGTGTTCCAGCTTGTCGAGTTTTACATAACCCATGTTGAGGTGTGCCATTAAACGCCCCGGGGTGGCAATGATAATGTTAGCTCCATCAGACAGTGCGCGTCTTTCGCGTTCAAAAGCACTGCCATCGCTGCCGCCATAAATAGCTAAGGAACTAACAGAAGTGAAGTATGAAAAGCCTTGTAATGCCTGGTCAATTTGTAATGCTAATTCACGCGTAGGAACCACAATTAACGTATTGGTAGAATCGGTAGGGTCTGTGGCAAGTTTATTTAATATCGGAAGCAAAAATGCGGCTGTTTTGCCTGTGCCTGTTTGCGCGCAGCCAATAAGATCTCTTTTACTTAATATGATGGGAATAGCTTGCTGCTGTATTGGTGTTGGAGTTTCAAACCCCATAGAATCCAAGCCTTCCTGAAGGCTGCTCTCAAAATTAAAATCGCTGAATTTCAAATTATTTTTTTTAGTTATTACACAAATATAGTGAAATTTTTTTTGATAATGGCTATTCAGAAGGGTTTGCTTTTGCGCAGGGCAGTCTGAGCTTGTCGAAGACCTGGGGTTGGCCTAAACAGCTTTTGGTATGGTCTGTTATACTTTTAATTCGTGAAATTCGTGGCAATAGGGATGGTAGCAATTTATTATTTTCATCAGTCAAATTAAAACCCGCTTAGTATTTTTAATAGTTTCAGAATATTTCTATATTTGTTCTGAATTTACAATTATTTCCGTAAACGTTGATGGAATTTAAAGCTGGCAAGCTGCTCGATAAAATTGAATACCCCGCTGATCTGAGGAAACTTAAGGAAACGGAGCTTCCGCAGGTAAGTGATGAACTGCGACAGTTTATTATTGATGTGGTATCCCAAAAGGGCGGGCATTTTGGTGCAAGCCTTGGTGTTGTGGAGCTTACCGTAGCGTTACATTACGTATTCAATACTCCTGATGATCAGCTGGTATGGGATGTAGGCCATCAGGCATACGGCCATAAAATACTTACCGGACGAAGACACAACTTTGAAACTAACCGAATTTATAAAGGCATCAGCGGTTTTCCGAAACGTTCTGAAAGTGAGTATGATACCTTTGGTGTGGGTCACTCATCCACCTCTATAGGTGCTGCATTGGGCATGGCGGTTGCATCGGCTTATAAAGGCGAAAAAGAACGTCAGCACATTGCTGTAATTGGTGATGGGGCTATGACAGCCGGAATGGCATTTGAAGCGCTTAATCACGCTGGAATCACTAATTCTAACCTATTGGTGGTGCTCAATGATAACTGTATGAGCATTGACCCGAATGTTGGAGCCCTAAAGGAGTATTTAACCGACATTACCACTTCCCATACCTATAACAAGTTAAAAGATGAGGTGTGGAACCTGCTTGGCAAAATGAGTAAATTCGGGCCTACCGCGCAGGATATTGTATCAAAAATTGAAAACGGCATAAAAACAGCTTTGCTTCGTCAAAGCAATTTATTTGAGTCCCTTAAATTTCGTTATTTTGGTCCGGTTGACGGACATGATGTAGAGCGTTTAACAAAGGTGCTGCAGGATTTAAAAGACATTCCGGGACCTAAAATATTACATTGTTTAACCCAAAAAGGAAAAGGATATAAATTTTCGGAAGAGGGAAATCAAACCATCTGGCATGCTCCGGGATTGTTTAATAAAGATACCGGTGAGATTATAAAAATTGTTCCAAAAGAGCCACAACCGCCTAAATATCAGGATGTGTTTGGTTATACCATTGTGGAGCTTGCAGAAAAAAACCCGAAAATAATGGGGATTACGCCTGCCATGCCAAGCGGCTGTTCATTAAATATTATGATGAAAGCCATGCCTGACCGGGCATTTGACGTGGGTATAGCAGAGCAGCATGCAGTAACATTTTCTGCAGGATTAGCTACACAGGGGCTGGTACCGTTTTGCAATATTTATTCTTCTTTTATGCAGAGAGCCTATGATCAGGTGATTCATGATGTGGCTTTGCAAAAGCTTCATGTAGTGTTTTGTCTGGACAGGGGAGGACTTGCAGGTGCTGACGGCCCTACACATCATGGTGCTTATGATTTGGCTTATTTCCGTTGTATTCCGAATATGATTGTTTCTGCTCCGATGAATGAAGAAGAGCTTCGCAATTTAATGTACACAGCGCAGTTACCTGAAACCAATGCACCTTTTTCGATACGGTATCCGCGAGGAAATGGCGTTATGACAGACTGGAAAAAAGCATTCCAGAAAATTACCATTGGTACCGGTCGCAGGGTGCAGAACGGTGATGATCTTGCGATTTTAACAATAGGACCTGTGGGAAACTTTGCAGCAGCAGCCTGTAAACAGCTGGAAGAAAAAAATATTCATGCTGCACATTACGACATGCGTTTTGTAAAACCTATTGATGAAGAACTGTTGCACGAAGTGTTTAAAAAGCACAGTAAGATAATTACCGTGGAGGACGGCTGTGTTACCGGTGGAATGGGAAGTGCAGTACTTGAATTTATGGCTGATAACAATTACCAGGCACAGGTGAAACGTCTCGGTATTCCTGATAAATATATTGAACACGGGGAGCAGAAGGAGCTTTATGCGGAGTGTGGTTTTGATACCTTAAGCATTGTTGCTACAGCCATTGAAATTGCAGGGTTAAAGAAAAATACAATGACAGGTTAATACCCTGTTTAGGGTAAAAAAAAAGAATCGTTGTTTATAAAAAGTTTATATAGTATATTTGGGCGTTATTTTCACAGAACAATTCAACAACATGAGTTTTAGAAATATTTACAATTACGTTTCGTGCCTTGCAATTGTGTTGCTAATTAACGCTTGCGGAACACCAGTTACCGATTCAGATGAGCTAGATGGCGAAGACTCTGCCACACTTGTTCAAAAAGCAAAAAACGATAAAATTCAAAAAATATTCGCGACCATACCTGCTCAGCAGGAAACTATGGCTATGCTGGATGAGGCGGAAGCCAGATACAGCAGTAAATTTTTAAACCCGATAGAAAACGTTGCCAAATACTCCTCTGTTAAATCAAGAGCGCTTAATTTGGGTATTTATGGGATTGATTTAGGTGTTACTAATATTTTTGACCAAACGCAGGAATCCATGCTGTATCTACGTTGTACCAATAAAATGGCAACCAGCCTGGGAATTAGCGGTGCATTTGATGAAAAAATGAGTGAGCGTATTGATGCAAGCTCTGATAACAAGGACTCACTTCTTACCATTATCACGGACTCCTACAGAAATGCAGATAATTATCTTCAGGAAAACGGACAACCCGGTGTTTCCAGCCTAATGGTTGTTGGCGGATGGATAGAAGGAATGTACGTTGCAACTCAAATTGCTAGTGCCTCATCTACTGCACAAACAATTATTGATAAAGTGGCAAGCGAAAAGGCTACACTTGAAAATCTGATTTCTTTATTGGTGGATTATAAAGCTGAAAATGAAGGCACAGAAGATATTCTGGGCAGCTTAAACGAATTGAAAGCAATCTACGATGCCACTTCCGGAAAATTAACGCCTGAGCAGTTTAAACAAATTGCTGATAAAGTGGCTGAAATCCGCAACGGGATTATTCAGCAGACTTCCTAGCACTTACCTTTGATTATAGTCATATTCCGGTATTTTCACAATGCGGTGGTCAAATCCGTTTAGTATATACAAATACTGTGTGTTTACTTTTTTCCTTGATGAGAAATTAACAAAAAATCAAGAAAAACGATTTGTTCCACGGAGTCAACACGGTATTTTTCTCAATCAAACAGCCACACCAATCTTTTGTATACCTTGTTTTTGCTAACGTGCGTATAATTCTATATAAGAGGCATCTGACAATGAGCTAGCTTCTTTTTGGGATTATTTTAGATGCGATTATTGATATAAGCAACGCTGCTATAATTATCAGTAAGGAAGCAGTAATGGAGATTTTATAAAAATCGGCAATACACATTTTTACTCCTACAAATATTAAGATCGCTGCCACACCAAATTTCAGATAGCGGAAATATTGGTTGATACCGGCAAATGCGAAGTATAAAGAGCGCAAACCGAGAATAGCGAATACATTAGATGTATACACAATAAAAGGGTCATCGCTTATAGCAAGTATTGCGGGAATGCTATCAACAGCAAAAATCAAGTCGGTAACTTCTATTAGCAGTAAAACCAGGAATAAACGGGTGGCAATAGTTTTTGTGTCCTGCTTTATGAAAAAGTTGCTGCCATGATAATGGTCAGTTACGGGAAAAAAGCGTTTAAATAATTTCAAAACAGGGTTTTTATCAGGGTTGAGCTGATTATTGGAATGAAACAGCATTTTAAACCCTGTGTAAATCAAAAACCCACCGAATATATAAACTACCCAATGGAAGTTATTAATGAGCTCTAAGCCTGCAAAAATGAATATAATGCGCATTAATAATGCACCGAATATTCCCCAGAATAATACTTTGTGCTGGTATTGCACCGGAACATTAAAGTAGGAAAAAATGAGAATAAAAACAAATATATTATCAATACTTAAGGATTTTTCAATGAGGTAGCCTGTTAAAAATGAAACAGCTTTTTCTTTGCCGAAAAAATAGAATATGCCAGCGTTAAAAAGGAGTGCTAAAAAAATCCACACACCTGTCCACACCAGTGCTTCCTTTATCTTTACTTCATGTGCTTTACGATGAAATATACCAAGATCTAAGGCCAGCATTAACACTACAAACATGTTAAAGCCTATCCAAAGCCAAACATTTCCAATCATAATTTTTTGTTAAAATAGTATTGTTTCAATTTGTATGTTGAATTATACTTGTAAAACCTTATGCCCGTTTTACAGGCAAGTTTTTTTTTCTGGATTTATTTTTTTCAAATGTAGAATTTTCCTGTAATCTAAACGTCACAATTTTCGTGATCAGATCTAATGGAATGGGCTGTTCTAAGGAGAATTGAATAGCTCCTTTACCAGAGGTTTTGTAAGCGGCAAAATCCTTGTTGAATTCAGCATTTTGGGTAGGGACAGGGTAAAGCCCGATGTGATTTTTATATCCGGCAAAGTAAACCAGGGCGCGGCCATTAAATTTAAAAGCAGGAATTGAATAGCTAATTGTTTCTAAAGCTTCAGGGGCAGCTTTTTTAATGGATGCGCGTATTTGATTCAGTTTTTTTTGAACATCCTTTGGAAAGCCTGCGATGTACTCGTCAATATTGTTGGGTTTAATGGCTGTCATAAATATACATCACTTAAAAATATGTACCTGCAGGTTATTGGAATGCCCTGTAATTGGTTGATAGAAAATAATTTACCAGTTACTAAAATAGGGTATAAAATCATTTAGATTCCATACCCTATTTAATAAATAATTGCTTCAACTATTTTCTGCCGCGTCCGCCAGAAGCAGCCACATTGATAGTAGGTAAATCACGGTCAAATAAATACATACCGCCTTTATCATCACCAATCAACTTTAATTTATCAAGGATTCTACGCGCTAATGCTTCTTCTTCAATTTGTTCAGCAACATACCACTGTAAAAAGTTGTGTGTGGTGTAATCTTTTTCTGTCAGGCAGATCTCTACCAAACCATTGATTTCATTAGAAACAAACACTTCGTGCTTTAATACTTCTTCAAATACATATTGTATTGATTTGAATTGCTGCGGTTGTTCTTTTAAAGCAGGAATAAGGGCTTTTCCGCCACGTTCATTCACATACTTTACTAGTTTTAACATGTGCTGGCGCTCTTCATCCGATTGTGCGTATAAAAATTCGGAAACACCTGTTAAACCTTGTGTTTCGGCCCATGATGCCATTGCCAGATAATATTGTGATGATGATGCCTCAAACTCAATTTGTTTGTTTAATGCGGCTTCTACTTTAGTTGTTACCATTTTGTTTTTAAATTTAATATTTATGCAAAGCTATATCAATTAGAGGCCAATGTCAATGAATTTGCTGATTATTTAGTGCCCCGCAATGATAGAGCCGAAAACATCACCTGTTGGGCTAAATGACCCTTTGTAGCGATGAGGGAGTTTTAATAAAACAATTTAATTTCAGGGGTTAACTTCTACCATATTGGTTAAGGCTACAAAATCAGCTACAGAGAGCTCTTCAGCCCTTTGTGTCAGATATTTATGGTCTAAAAACTCCGGTTTTAACTTAAATGCTTTGATGGAATTGCGTAAGGTCTTTCTGCGTTGGTTAAATCCTGCTTTTACTACTTGTTTAAACAGTTTTTCATTGCAGTCTAAGTGCTGCACTGTATTTCGAGTTAAGCGGATTACAGCTGATTTTACTCGTGGTGGCGGGTTAAATACGTGTTCATGAACGGTAAAAAGATAATCAATGTCGTAAAAAGCCTGTAATAGCACACTTGTTATTCCATAGGTTTTATTGCGAGGCTTGGATGCAATGCGCTCTGCTACCTCTTTTTGGAACATTCCAACCACTTCGGGCACCTGGTTTTTATGATCCAGTACCTTAAATAAAATTTCAGTAGAAATGTTGTATGGGAAATTGCCAATCACCGCGAAAGGCTCGTTGTTAAACAGATCGTTAAAATCCAGTTTTAAAAAATCGCCTTCAATAATTTTGTTTTCCAATGCAGGAAAGTTTTTTTTGAGATAGGCAATAGAGTCGCGGTCAATATCAATAATGTGCGTTTCGAAAGAAGGTTCCGTAATCAGGTATTTTGTGAGAACACCCATTCCCGGGCCTACTTCCAGCACTTTTTTATACAGGGTGGTGTGCTTCAGGGCTTTTACAATGTCCAATGCAATGTTTTCATCCTTTAAAAAGTGCTGTCCTAAATGCTTTTTGGCTCTTACTTCTTCTTTCATACTATTTCCAATAAAGTTCTGAACGCAACAAATTTTTTGCCGTATTTATCAGCATGTTCTTTTTGCAGTCGCGGTGAATGGTTGCGCTGGTATTCTTCCAGTTTTTCCATATTTTCACACGTATACTGAATAGAATAGGTTGTTCCCTGCTCTTCGTCAACCAACACTTTACAGATCTTATTCTCAACAAAAAAGCCTGTTTTCATTACATCCGGAATGTGCTGTTCCTTCATCCATTGCAGCCACTCTTCACGAACGTCATTCTCAATGTTTACTGTTACGTTATATATGATCATTTATTAAATCTTGTTTCTTTATAAATAAATCTATTTGTCTTCTATGTCTTAAGATGTGAACAATTGAATGTTCCATGATCTGTTCTATATCGTACGTTTGTCCCCACCCTGATACTATCTTTTTGGAATTATCCGTTTGTTCAATTATTAAATTCCGATTTTGTTTGAAGAAATTTTCACAATAGTCAAGCATTAGATTTAATTGCTTTATGTATTGTTCGGCATCTTCAAAATCTACTTTTGAGGGATAATATTTATTTAGTCCTACTGATTTTTCAATTTCAACAGTATAGATAAAGCCGGAAAAAATAACATGTGTTAAAATAGTTTGTATTGATTTGCAGTCATTGTCAGTTGTATTGTTATCCGCAACATTAAATAGCTGCTCCTTAGTGAGAGGTCTTATACTGTCAGCGAGTTGGTTAATTGCTCTTTTATATTCATCCAGTAACCCTCTTATACTTCCTGTTAATGCTGAATTTTCCATGTTTTTTTAGTTAATTTAACTGTATGTTCTATCATTCATATCCTACTAATTAAGTGTGTCGCCTCTGAGTTTTCTGAAACGTTTACGTGCCTCTACCACATAGATGCTTCCCGGGTATTTTATTAATAATTGCTGGTACATCTCCTTTGCTTTTTCCAGGTTGGAGAATTGATTTTCATTCAAATCCGCAAGTTTAAACAGTGCATCATCTCCTATAATATCATCTCCGTAATCTTTTACAATGGTGTCGTAAAAGGCTGCCGCTTGAGCATATTTACCATGTTTAAGTTCGATTTTCGCTTTCCTGTATAGTATGTCATCTGCAAGAGCATGGTTAGGAAACAGCACATTAATTGAATCAAGCGTTATGATTGCATTGTCATCTTTGTTTTGAAATGCAAGCAGATCAGCACGTGAGAATATCATCAGAGGTGCAATGTTGGTATCAATCGCAAGGGCATCACTGATCAGCAGCGACAAGTCCATTGCATCATTGGAAATAAGCTTGGAGGTAGCACCTTTTAACACATCGAGCTGCGCCTGCGCCCATTTAAAATCTCCAGTATAATACGATATTTTAGCATTCCGGAATTTAGCCTCCTGTCCTATTGCATCGTATTTATAGGCTTTTTCTACCTGTGAGTATCGGAGTGATGCTTCCCAGATATCACCCGTCATTAGCAGGATATCGGCCAGCTCTAATTTACATTCGGCCTGTATGGGTGCAGGGAGGCTAGGAAGACTAATGGCTTCTTCCAGCAGTGCAATGGCTTCGTTCGATTTCCCTAAGTAAAACGCCTGAAGGTGCGCCAGCTTTTTAAGTAAGGCAACGGTGTTGGCTGTTTTACCTAATTCGGTAATCGCAATTTGATAATTTTTTTCAAGTTCAGTTAAATCAAGAGGTGTATAGATGCCTTTCGTTACTATTTTCTGGTAGGATACATCCAGCAGATCCATGCGTGCTGAGGTATAGTGATAATTACTGGTACCCTTTGCAATTACATATTGATAAGCCTTTACAGCAACATCGTAATTTTCGTTTTGTGCGGATAGCTTGGCAAGATCCATCAAGCGGGCGCCCTCTTCCTTTTTACGTCTGTCGAGTGCTTTCGCCTGTACAAACGCGCCTTCAAAATCTTTCTGCTGAATCTGCATCCAGATCAATAACTCTGAAAGTATAGGTTTATCAGGCCTCTTGGCGATACGTCTTAGCAATTCCGTTTTTAATAATTCGTTTTGTTTAGTATCGGCTTCACTGCCAAAGCTTGTTTGCAAAGAGTTTTGGACACTTTGAATGTAAGAATCCTCCATTTCCAGTACATCTAAGTATTCATGAATCATGGCCAGCTTGTCGCCTTTAGCGGCATACGTATCCGCTAGTTCAAAGCTATATGGATATTCATTCTGTGATATTTTACGTCCTTTCAGATAGGTTTCGATAGCGTAATCGTATTGTTGTATAGTGGTAAATGCTTTTGCAACTGTAAATACCTGCTCATCCTCTTTTATGGATTTAATGGCAAGTTCCATGGCATTTTTAGCCTTGCCCGGTTCTTCGGCATGGGTATATACAACTCCCAAATCGACTATTATTTCAGGGTTTTCGGGGTTTTGCTTGATTTGCTTTTTAACAAGTTTTTCTGCCTTTTTAAAATCCTTTAATTGTATCAGGCAGTTTAAATAGGGTGTGTAAAATTGCTGGGAAGATTTTTTATTATAAAGCTTTTCATAATAATCAAGCGCCTTATCATATTCCTTATTCTGAAAGAATTGAAGCGCCAGTTGCTCGTCTTCACTTGTTTGAGCAATGATGTGCTGTTGCATTACTGCAAAAGCAAAAAAGAATAATATGTATTTTAGTTTCTTCAATTTAATTCCGGTATCCAATAATTTCCAGCGCTACTGCTTTTGCCTCAATATCTATACCATTTCGTAAAGTTAATAAACTTCCTTGTTTTAAATGCTCACCAAATCCATGAGGTGCTAAAAGTACCGCATTCACCACTAAACTTTGCCCCGGTTCAATCGGCTTTTTGTACAGCTCCATCTGACATTCGGTTGAATAGCCTTTAGCTCCCTGTACATACGCCTGAGGCCTGTATATACCCATCAATTCATATTTACTGACATTTTCTATCAATAATTTAACGATCAGGTATTTTTTGTGATAGATCATTTTGGGAGTAAAAAGTATTAAGTATAAAGTATTAAGTACATAGAATTACGAATGGTGTCATAGTACTATGTACTTAATACGTAATACTCCTATAAATATTTCAACATTTCATTTTCAACTTCATCGCTGTCCCATTTGTTTTCTACATCCTGCATGGCCATTACTTTTTGCATAATGGCTTCCTGCTTTTTTCCTTCGCGGAAAGCGGTGGAATACCGTATCTGCGGGCTATAGGTAACCATTGAATACAGAGGTATCCATTTATCAGGATGCTTCTGGCTGAAACGCGCTTCAATTTTTTTCTGCAATAAAAAGGCTGGATCAGCTGTTTTATCACGCATTTCAATAAAATTCATAATGGCCAGGTCTGCAATGGCATCTGCATCCGGTTTACGTAAAGTCTGATATTCCGGTAAAATTTTATCCCAGTTTTCTTTGTGTTTTTCTATCAACTCATCAAGCACTACGCAGTCCTCAAACCCGCAATTCATGCCCTGTCCGTAGAAAGGCACAATAGCATGTGCGGCATCACCTATTAATGCTATTTTATTATCAAAGGTCCATGGAAAACATTTAACCGTTACCAATGAAGAGGTGGGGTTATTCATGAAATCATCAATCAGCGTAGGCATCAGAGGAAGTGCATCGGGAAATTCTGTTTCAAAAAAAGTTTTAACCTGTTCTCGTGTTTTTAAATTTGCAAATGACTTTTCGCCTTCAAAAGGTAAAAATAAAGTACAGGTAAAATTACCGTCCATGTTGGGAAGTGCAATCATCATAAAGGTTCCGCGGGGCCATATGTGCAATGCATTTTTCTCGATTAAAAATTCACCATTTTTACCTGCAGGAATAATTAATTCTTTATAACCAGCTTCAATATAATGCTGGTTGTATTCAAAACGATCGCTGGAAAGCTGCATGTTTAAACGGGAAGCAGCAAATGCACCATCTGATCCGAAAAGCAGATCGCTTTGGACTGTGGAAGCTTTATTGGTTTCAGCATTTTCAAAATACGCCTCTAAGCCTTGTCTGTTGATGGTTGTACAGCGTTCGTTAAAATGAATTTTTACATTGGGTTGCTGCTCCGCCAGATCCATTAAACGCATGTTTATTTCTGCACGCGAAACAGAATAAATAGCTTGGTTATCTTTACCATAGGGCTGATACGCGGTTGAGCCATCCTTATGGTGTATGGAGCGGCCATACATCGGGATGGCGATTTTTCTGATTTCATCAGCAATACCAATTCCTTCCAGCCCCCTCCAGCCACGGTCGCTGAGCGCAAGGTTAATGGATTTTCCTGCGGAGATCTTTGCTTTACGCATATCCGGCCTGCGTTCAAACAGTTCTATTTTATATCCGCGCTTTGCCAGGTAGATGGATACTAATGAACCAACCAATCCTGCTCCTACAACTGTTACGTTTTTACCCATTTTTTGAATTTATTTAATATCCCTGAAAGGGTTTCAAACCCTGTTAGGGGCATTAATGTTTTGTTTTTTGTCCTGCTAATTTCAGGTTTGTATTAATTGGTTTTCCTGTAGGTTTATACTTATCGTTCAACCCTTGTTTTACAGCAATTTTTTCTAAAGCCAGTTCAATTCTCTTGGCGCGTGTTTCCGTTTGTTTTGCGCCCTCTATCCATTGAACATAGTCTTTACGTTTTGAATAGCTCATCGCTTCAAAGTTGGGCAATGCCTTGTTTTTTACAAGTAATTTTTTAAAATCCGGTGGAATAATAACTGTTTTATCTTTTGCTTCTGTCAGTTTTATTCCCTTCTCATTATTGATAACAGCCTCTGTAATGTAGTCTATCAGGAGCTTTTCATTGATCTCCTTAACATCCGTAAATTTAATGTGTTTGTTATGTAACGTGCCGGGATTAGCCTGCAATACTTTCTTTTTATCTTTTAATAAAGCACCCTGATAAAAAAGAAATGTTACATGTTTTTTAAAATACCAGAAACCGCATACCATGCCGCTTTTATAATAATTGGGCCCCCATTTCCAATCTTCAATGATACCCGGTTCTGCTTTGAAAATAATAGAACGTAATTTTATACAAATTTCTTGCGCAAAAGGTTCTGCATTGGCAATGCCTTCATCAATGAGCTGTTTGGCATTAGGGTTGTGTTTTACTTTAGCCATTGTTTTTCTCCTGATATAATCGCTCTAATTTTATTACTGCTTCAACAGCCCGTTTATCTTTTGTTTCCTGCCTTTTCGCTCCGCTTACATATTCGGTATAATACTTTCTTTGAGAAAAGCTATATGATTTAAATAGTTTTTGAGCTTCGGGACTTGCTTCGAAGGCTTCTGCTAACTCTACAGGTACTTGTAATTCAGCGGTATCGGATTGTAATTCAATTTTAACAGTGTCGCCTGCATCTTTCTTTATTGCTTTCCTGATCTCTTTTTTTATGGGCAAAAAATGCGTCCCATCACCTAAGGGCATTAATGAAATACCACTGTAACAATATCCGTTAATAGTTCCTTTTGTGCGTATGGTTTTTTTAGTGCCGAATAATTTATACGTGTCAAACGTTGCAACAGCAATTGTCCATGTACCAACTTTTTTTAGTTTTGTTTTAAATTTTACAGGTTTCATTGCTGATAATTTATTTACGCAAATGAATAGCAGCCGCTAAGCCATTAGTACCAAGCCTTTTCTTATAAGTTTTTTTTCAAGGCTTCACCAAACCTAAATACATCTTCAAAAGAATTATATAATGGTACCGGTGCACAGCGTATAACATTAGGCTCTCTCCAATCAGAAATCACACCCGCTTCTGTAAGTTTATTAAACAAATCTTTCCCGCGGCCATGTGCTACAATCGATAGCTGACAACCGCGTTGCGCCTTATCACGTGGTGTGATGATTTCTAAAAAGCCGTCTTTATTTTTAGTGTTTGAAAACGCATTGTTAATGTCATCAATTACAAATTCCAAATATCCGGTTAGTTTTTCGGCCTTCGTTACCAAAGCGTCCATTCCAACTTCTTCAAAGATATCCACCGAGGCTTTGTGCGCTGCCATTGATAAAACAGGGGCATTACTCATTTGCCAGGCTTCTGCAGTATGCATCGGAATAAAGCCTTTTTCCATTTTAAACCGGGTTTGCTTATCATGTCCCCACCAGCCGGAAAAACGTGGGATAGAAGGATCGTTCAGGTTCTGTTCGTGGATAAAAACTCCGCCAACGCTGCCTGGCCCGGAGTTTAAATATTTATAAGTGCACCAGCATGCAAAGTCAACATTCCAATCATGCAGGCTTAATTTTAAATTTCCTACAGCATGCGCCAGATCAAAGCCAACCATCGCACCGGCTTTATGCCCCGCTTCTGTTATGCTTTTCATATCAAATGCCTGTCCGTTGTAATAGTTCACACCACCAATAATAATAAGTGCTATGGAATCTTTATTTTTTTCTATCGCGGCTAAAATATCTTCGTTGCGGATGCAAACTTCCCCTTCTCTTGGCGCTACTTCAATAACGGCATCATCATACTCATGGTCATGAAACTTCACCTGTGATTCAATAGCATACTGATCGGAAGGAAAGGCTTTTGCCTCGCACAAAATTTTATAACGTTCCGCGGTAGGCCTGTAGAAGCTGACCATTAACAAATGTAAATTCACCGTAAGCTGGTTCATCATCACCACTTCATCAGGCAAGGCACCCACTAGTTTTGCAACAGGGGCAGCAAATTGTTCGTGATACGGAAGCCAGGGTTTGCGGGCATGAAAGTGGCCCTCTACGCCAAATGTAGCCCAGTCTTCCAGCTCGTTTAAAACATAATCCTGTGTGGCTTTTGGCTGCAAACCCAAGGAGTTGCCTGTAAAATAAACCACTTCACGGCCATGCATGTGCGGAAAATAAAATTTGTCGCGGTAAGCTTTTAAAGGGTCGGCATTATCTTGTTGTTGTGCAAACTCCAGTGTGTTTTCGTATTTCATAAATTGTATTGTAATTGACCTAAATGGTTTAAAGCTCGTGGTTTACTTAAAATAGATATTATTCCATTTCGGACAGTTGCTGTTTTGCTTTTTTTGTTAGTCCTGAAACAACAAGATCATAAGAGTGTGTGATCCACTCCTGTAATAACTTATCCGAAACGGAACCATCTGCAACCACTGTATTCCAGTGCTTTTTGTTCATATGAAAGCCTGGTTTAACCGAGGGGTATTGCTCACGAAGTTCAATGGCCTTTTCGGGATCACATTTCACATTAAATTGTAATGGGCTGCCCTCTAAGCCGGTTAACAAAAAGGCTTTATCCATTACTTTAAAAACCAATGTTTCCGGACCAAACGGTAATGTTTCGGTAACACCATTTTTTAAAATGCAAAATTCTCTTAACTCTTCAATGTTCATTGCTACTGAGAAATATCAGAAAATAAATTTCTATTTCAAACAAATATAACGATCATTTTTTGTTCAATCAATAATCTGTTTATATTGAATTCAAAGATATATATTTGCAATCAACTTAATTCCGAATTAAGGTTATTTAACAGCACAATAATTTACACATTTTTTGATAGATTTTAATTAAAAATATAATCATGAGAAGAGAAAAATCAGAGGCATTATTTGAAAAAGCAAAAACATATTTTCCCGGGGGAGTGAATTCTCCGGTTCGTGCATTCAGATCAGTAGGTGGATCGCCCTTGTTCATTGAAAGAGGCAAAGGTTCACATATTTGGGATGCCGATGGGCATGAATACATTGATTTTTGCGGGTCATGGGGACCATTAATTTTGGGCCACGCAAATGCTAAGGTGGTAGAAGCAATAAAAAAAACAGTTGAAAACGGAAGCTCTTTCGGTGCGCCAACGCGTTTAGAAAACGAACTTGCTGAATTAATTCTCAGCAATAACAAATACATAAAAAAAATACGTTTTGTAAGCTCTGGTACCGAGGCGGTTATGAGTGCCATCCGCTTGGCGAGAGGTTACACCCAACGTAATAAAATTTTAAAATTTGAAGGCTGCTATCATGGTCATAGCGACTCATTACTGGTGAAAGCGGGTTCTGGTTTGGTGACTTTTGGAAATACATCTTCCGCAGGGGTTCCGGAGAGTTTTGTAAATGAAACAATTGTGGTTCCGCTAAACAATCAAGAGGCTGTTAAACAGGCATTTACTGAGTTTAAGGATCAGATTGCCTGTGTTATTATTGAGCCTATTCCGGCAAATAATGGTTTGTTATTGCAAAACAAAGAGTTTTTGCAGTTTCTCCGTGATATTTGTACCGAAAACAAGACTGTATTGTTGTTTGATGAGGTAATCAGCGGTTTCCGTATTGGATTTACAGGTGCGGCAGGATATTATAATATTCAACCGGATATTATTACTTACGGAAAAATTATCGGAGGCGGATTGCCAGTAGGAATGTATGGTGCAAGCGCTGAAATTATGGGTCATATTTCACCGGAAGGGTCTGTTTATCAGGCTGGTACGCTTAGTGGAAATCCTGTTGCAATGGCTGCTGGAATAGCTCAACTTACAGAATGCCTTAAACCAGGTTTTTATAACGATTTGGAAGAAAAAACCGCCACTTTTGTAACAGCGCTAAATGATTATGCTACAACCAACCGTTACAGCTTTAAAGTGTTTTCAATTGGTTCTATTTTCTGGTTTGCCTTTACGGATGCCTTAAGTATTCAATCAGCTGAAGAGATAGTACCTGAAAGCATGGATTACTTCAAAAAACTGCACAAGGAATTGTTGGAACGTGGCGTATATCTGGGACCTTCTGGATATGAAGTTGGTTTTTTATCAGAAGCGCATAGTGTGGAAACATTACATGCCGTTCAGCGGGTGATAATGGAATGTTTGGATATTGTATTGAAAGGATAAAGCAATTTTTTACTAACGAATAATTTTAAAACACTTTTTTAAAATTATTCGTTAGGTAAAGAAAAATAAAAAACCGCTCCCTCATCCACTTTTCCTTCCGCCCACACTTTTCCATTATGCTTTTTTATGATCCTCTCAACAATAGAAAGGCCGATGCCTGTACCTTCGAATTCGCCCGTACCATGTAGGCGCTGGAATATGCCAAATAGTTTGTCGTAATATTTCATATCAAAGCCCACCCCATTATCTTTCACATAATAAACAGTTTCAGTACCATCCTTATAGCAGGCAATTTCTACAATTGGAACTTCTTTTTTGCCTGAATATTTTAAAGCGTTGGAAATAAGATTGGTTAAAACCTGTTTTAACAGACCGCTATCGCCTTTAATATCTGATAATGGTTTTACAGTTATTTGAGCAGCATTGCTGTGCAGTTGAGCTTTGAGTTCGGCTACCACAGCATTAACCAAAGAATCCATGTCAATAACTGTTTTTATTAAATTTTGTTTGCCAAGGTGTGAAAAAGTAAGAAGATCATTGATTAGGGAATCCATTTTTTTAACATTGCTAATGGTTGAATCAATTAATTCTTGTCCCTCAGCATCTATTTTATCACTATAACCCTTTTTTAAAATGTTCGTATAGCCATTTATGGCTCTAAGCGGGGAGCGTAAATCGTGAGAAACAGAATAGGAAAAGGATTCCAGCTCTTTGTTTATAAACTCAATTTCAGCTTCTGCATTTTTTCGCTCCGTAATGTCGCGCGCAACAGCATACAAAAGGTTTCCAACAGGGTTGGTATTCCATTCCAGCCATTTATAAGTTCCATCTTTGCAGCGGTACCTGTTAATGAAATTTAATGTGGTAATACCCATCGACAATTTTTCCATTTCCAACATCGTAGTCCGGATATCATCCGGATGAACAAATTCCATAAACGGTTTGGAAAGAAACTCCTTTTCACTATATCCGAGTGTTTTTTCAAATGAAGGATTTATCCGTTTGAAATAGCCATCGGTGCCAGCCACGCCTATCATATCGGTTGAAATAGTGAAAAACATATTTCGTTCTCTTTCCGCTTTTTTTCTCTGTGAAACATCTCTGAAAATAAGAACAGCACCAATCGTTTCTCCGGCTTTATTCCGGATAGGTGCTCCGCTGTCATCTATAAACGTGAACGTTCCATCTTTACGTTCCAGTAAAGTATGGTTCGCCAACAACACTATTTCATTTTTTTTAAGTGCTTCCAAAGCCGGATTTGCAACTATATAACCCGTAGTTTCATTTGTTATTTTAAAAACACTTTCAATATGTTTTCCTACCGCTTCTTCGGCCTTCCATCCGGAAATTTCACAGCAGGCTTTATTAGTAAGAGTTATAATCCCATTAATATCAGTGGTTATAACTCCATCACCAAGGCTGGTAAGGGTTTGTGTAAACCATTCATTTTGAATAAAAAGATCTTCTTCCTGTTTTCTGCTGCGTTTAATTTGTCGCTTTAAACTAAAATAGATACTCAGAAAAATCAATACGCTTGTAATCGTTCCAAGAAGTAGTAATAATTTTGTGGTATTTACTGTTTGTTGATTATCATTTATTCTTTTTTCAAGCAAACGTTGTTCCTCGTTCTCTATTTCCTTGAAAAGCAATCTCAGGCTATCCATAACGTCTTGGCCTTCAGAGGTGATAACTGTTTTTACTCCAGCCTCAAAACCGCTGTTTTTTCTTATCGTTACAGCCTCTCTAGTAAATTCAAATTTACGCTTAATCAAGCCTTCTGCTTCAATATACCGTTCTAATTGTTTTGGATTGTCATCAACCAGATTTTTCATGCGGCTAAGTAGTGCACTGTTTTGGGCAACGGAAACAGTATAAGGTTCCAGAAATTTTTCATTGCCAGTGATAACGTAGCCACGCATGCCGGTTTCGGCATCTTTTAAATTGGAAAGAAGATCCTTACTTGTTTCCAGCACCGTGTGGGTATGCGCTACCCACTTGGCATCTTCTGTGCTGTTTTGAAAAAAATGATAGGAAAAAAAGCTTAAGGAAAGCAGAATTAGCAATGCGGCAATAAATCCGGCATTTATAATTTTGACTTCGAGCTTCCAATTCATGAATAGGGTTATTTAGTTTTTAATTTTATTTGCCTGTACAATACATCAAACTATTTAATTTTAATAAACTCTTTTATCGTCTTTCTATCTTAAAATAAAATTATGCAGTTTAAGAGGAACGAAAGTTAAATCGAAATTTTGGTTCATTCCATCAATTTTATAAATATTTTCAAAGCACATACCATTCACTATTTTCAAAAAATGGTCAGGAATGGGAAAATTCATCCCCAAATCATAATAATTTATTGATTCGATTGAATTTGCTTTCTACTTATGAACTTTAAATATTAAAATAATATAGTTAAATTTGTAAGTATTGATTTACGTAAGGCGCAGATATACTTTTCATAAAAGATGTTAAAATAATTCTTCTTTACGGAATCTGTTTATTGATTTGGTAAATCAATTGCTTACCTTTGAATACAATACCTAGCCCATATATTTCGTTACAATCTACAAATGACAAATAATTATCAAAGCTTAATTGAAAAGCTGGATGAATTCATCCGAAAGTACTATAAAAATCAGCTGTTACGCGGTTTGATTTATAGTAGCGGGTTGGTGTTGTTGTTTTTTATTTCGGTGACGGTATTGGAGTATTATGCTCATTTTAATACCAGTGTGCGTACCGTATTGTTTTACTCTTTTATTGTTGCAAGTGTTTTTATTCTTGTCAATTATGTAGCCATACCGCTTTCAAAGCTTTATAAGTTAGGAAAAGTCATCTCTTACGAGTCAGCTGCTGCCATTATCGGCAGGCATTTCAGCAATGTGCAGGATAAACTGTTAAATACACTTCAGTTACAGCAGCAGTCGGCTGAATCAGGGTTTTCAACGCAGCACTCCGAACTGTTATCAGCCAGTATTAATCAAAAAATAAAGGAATTAAACCCGATCCCTTTCACTTCTGCAATTGATCTTTCCGAAAATAAAAAATATTTGAAGTATGCCTTTATACCGGTTTTGTTAATTGCGGTAATTTTATTTTCCGCACCGAGCATCATTAAGGACGGCACCAACCGTTTGGTAAAACACGCGGATTACTTTGAAAAACAAGCTCCTTTTCAGTTTGTTATTACCAACAACGATTTAAAAGCGGTTACACAGGAAGATTTCGAATTAAAAGTGAAATTAACGGGCGATGAAGTGCCTGATAACGTGTATGTTGAAATAGATGGGAATGAATTTAAGCTGGATAAGGAAAACATTGTCAGTTTTAAATACCTGTTTAAAAATGTGCAGAAAAGCACTGTTTTTCAGCTTGTTGCTGATGGGTTTAAATCCAAGGAATATGAACTGGTGGCGCTTCTGAATCCGGTTTTATTAAACTTTGACATCGCGCTTGCTTACCCGAAATACCTGAATAAAAAGGATGAAGTGGTAAAAAACACAGGGGATCTGGTAATTCCTGCCGGTACAAAGGTTAGCTGGAGTTTTAACACACAGAATACCAATTTGTTACGCTTAAATTTTAACGATACCTCTTTCGCTGTTCCGGCAGCTTCCGAAAACAGCTTTAACTACTCCGCAAGGCTTTTTAAGGATAAAATGTATTCGGTAACAACCGCTAATGCATTGCTGAAAAGCAAAGATTCTGTAAACTATGCCATCAACGTAATACCGGATGCGTATCCGCAGATAAATGTGGAGGAGAAAAAAGACACCACTTCCTCTAAACGCTTCTTTTTCAAAGGCAGTGTAAAAGATGATTATGGCTTTAACAAACTAACCTTCAATTATCGATTTATCACCAGTAACGATTCTGCTTCTGCAAACGATTTTAAAAAGCTGGCGATCAATTCCACAGCTGTTGCGATCAATAAAGCGGTAACGCAAGACCAGTTTTTTCATCGCTGGGATATGAATGAACTTGGCGTTTCACCGGGCGATCAGCTCGAATATTATTTCGAAGTATGGGACAATGATGGTGTTACCGGCAGTAAATCCACACGTTCTTCTAAAATGATATTTAAAGCCCCAACCTTAAAGGAGCTGGATGAAAACACCAATAAAAACAACGATAAAATTAAAGATGACCTGCTGGAAAGTATTAGCAAGGCAAAAGATATACAAAAAGAGCTGAGTGAATTGCAACGCAAGGTAGCGGAGAAAAAAACACTAACCTGGGAGGAGAAAAAAAGATTGCAGGACCTATTGGACAAGCAAAAGGAATTGCAGAGAAAAGTAGAAAAAGTAAAAACGGAGAATCAGCAAAATAACCAGCAGCAAAGCGAATACCAGCAGCCGGATGAGAAAATTCTTGAAAAACAGAAACAGCTGGAGGAATTGTTCGATAAAGTAATGACACCAGAGCTGCAGGAGAAGTACAATGAAATGCAGAAACTGCTTGAAAAGCTTGATAAAAACAAAGTGCAGGACGCATTGGAAAAAATGAAGCTGGATAATAAGGATCTGTTGAAGGAACTGGACCGTAACCTCGAGATATTTAAGCAGTTAGAGCTGGAGCAGAAATTGCAGCAAAGTATTGAAAAACTGGAAGACCTGGCTAAAAAAGAGGAAGATCTTGCCAAAAAAACAGAAGAAAAAAATTCATCTGCCGAAGAGCAAAAACAAAAGCAGGATGAGTTGAATAAGGAATTTGAAGATGTAAAAAAAGACCTGAAAGACTTAGAGAAAAAAAATGCTGAATTGGAAGACCCTAAAAAGCTGGACAATACTGAAAAGGAGCAGGAGGACATTCAGAAAGACATGGAAAAAAGCAGCGATGAGCTGAATAAAAAAGATAAAAAAGGTGCCTCCAAATCACAAAAAAGCGCGGCACAAAAAATGCAGAAAATGAGCAAGCAGCTTGCAAAAATGCAGCAGGATATGGAGTCGGAAGCTCAGGGGGAAGATATTGATAAACTGCGTGGGATATTGGAAAATTTGATTCAGCTGTCCTTCGGTCAGGAAGCCTTAATGGGCGAGTTTACTAAAATAAAAAACAATGACCCACAGTTTTATAAGATCAACCAAAAACAGAAAAAATTACAGGACGATTCTAAAATGATCGAGGACAGTTTGTTAGCATTAAGTAAACGGGTTCCCGAAATTAAGGCGGTAATTAATCGCGAGATCAGCGCCATTAATATGAATATGGAAAAAGCCGTGAACGAAATTAAGGAAGCGCAGACTCCGGCATCCTATGATGGAAAAAACCACAAAGAAGAAGGTTTAAGCCGTCAGCAGTTTGCCATGACCTCCATTAATAACCTTGCCCTGATGCTGAATGAGGCGTTAATGCAGATGCAGGCAGCTGCAAAACCGAATGATGGCCCTCCGGGAAGCGGCAGCTGCAAAAAGCCGGGTGGAGCCGGTAAAAAGCCTTCCGCATCCAGCTTACGCAAAATGCAGGAGCAGCTGAATCAGCAAATTAAAAAGCTGAAAGAAGGGATGGATAAAAACGGCAATAAACCTGGTAAAAAGCCAGGAGAAGGCGGTGTTGGAGGTTCGGGCGGAACCAGCCAGGAGCTTGCGAAAATGGCTGCACAGCAGGAAGCAATCCGTAAAGAGTTTCAGAAAATGATGAACGAGATTAATAAGGATGGAAATGGTGGAGCGGGTGCAAATAAACTGGATCAAAAAATGGAGCAGACGGAAACCGATTTGGTTAATAAAATGATCAGCCAGGAAACAATTAATCGCCAGGAAGAAATTTTAACCCGCCTGCTGGAGAGCGAAAAAGCGGAGAAAGAACGAGAGATGGATGAAAAACGTCAATCTAACGAAGCTAAAAATGAAAATTTTAGTAACCCTAATGAATTTTTAGAGTATAACAGACTAAAAGAAAAAGAAACGGAGTTGTTGAAAACGGTTTCACCGTCACTCAATCCTTTCTTTAAAACGAAGGTCAATCAATACTTTACTAATTTTGAAGACTAAAATGGTACTAGCAGCAAATCAAAAAATACGCATCTCGTCAAAAGCGGAGAACATCATACTTGTAGAACGCATGATAGAGGATGTGTGTGATTTATTTAATATCAACCAGGATTATTATGGAAATATTCTGGTAGCCCTTACGGAAGCAGTAAATAACGCGATTTACCACGGTAACCAGGCGAATGCCAATAAAAATATAGAAATTTCTTTTAAAACCTCACCAAACGTAGTTTCGTTTATTGTTAAAGATGAAGGTCCGGGGTTTAACTATAATGATCTTCCGGATCCAACTAACCCGGAAAATATTGCAAAACCAAATGGACGCGGAGTGTTTTTAATGCGCAACCTGGCCGACAATGTTTCATTTGAAGAAAACGGCAGCAGAGTGATCCTTGATTTTAAAATCAATGCTCCTGTTCCGGAACCAGCACACTAACTTTATTAAGTATCCGTTAAAAATTTCTGAATCTCCCGAATACTCCCAGTGGAAGCCTGTTTCCTTCGGTTGCCTGTAAAAATAATTCTCCTGTATTCAGCTTGTTCCCTGCTTTGTGCTTCAGCAGGTTTTCAATGATCAAAGGCGAAAAGCCAAGTGAATACGCATTGAGAATTAAAAAGTGCTCTTTATCATCCAGTAAGCCCAATACCCCTTTTATCATTTCATTGATATTATCTTCCAGCTTCCATTTTTCACCGTTTGGTCCGTGTCCGAATGCAGGAGGGTCTAAAATGATTCCGTTGTATTTATTACCGCGTTTTTCTTCACGTTTAACAAACTTCAATGCATCTTCTACCACCCAGCGGATATTGGTAAGGTTAGAGAGGTCCATATTCTCTTTAGACCAGGTAACCACCTGTTTGATAGAATCAACATGTGTAACATCTGCACCAGCTGCTTTTGCGGCTAATGACGCACCACCCGTATACGCAAATAAATTCAACACCTTCGGCTGAGGCACCGACATGGCTTTCACCGATTGAAAAATATAATCCCAGTTAGGTGCCTGTTCAGGGAAAATACCAACATGCTTAAAGGAGGTTAAGCCCAAACGAAAAGTGATTTGAGCGGTTTTTTCATCTTGATTCTTGATACCTGATACTTGATTCTCTTTTTCTACTTTATAAGATATACGCCACTGATCGGGCATTTGTTTTAATTTTTTCCATTCTCCGGAGGAGCTGGAACGCGGCATAAATTTAATATGCGCACGTTTTTCCCATTCGGAATTGCTTAGTGTTTTATCCCAAACAGCTTGTGGCTCGGGGCGTATGGTAATATATTGTCCAAAACGTTCCAGCTTTTCAAAATTGCCAACGTCAATTAATTCGTAATCTGTAAAATTTTCTGGGGTAAGTAATTGCATGAGTTAATGTGCTGATTAAACGATGTGCAAATGTACCAAAATTAAATGTTCTGATTTAAATTTAGAATTTCAGTATAGCAAGCACTCATTGAGGGGATTTATTACCCGCCTTTTTGTTGGCAGTTTAACCTTTTACAATCTCTTCAGGCAACTTAAATTTATTACATTAATAGGAATTCTTGTTTGCTTGAGGAAGACAAAAAACGTATATTTGTAGTATTAATAGTATAGCCATGAGTACCACCGAACTGAAATACAATTTATTTAAAGTCATTGATTCTATTAATGACAATAAAGCTTTAAAAGATATTTACTCTTTCATTACTAAAAAAGCAGATGTAGATTTTTGGGATGAGTTATCAGATGAACAAAGAGCTGCAATTGAAGAATCGATTGCTGAACTCGATAACGGTAAAGGCATTCCACATGAACAGGTTATGAAAGAAATAAAAGCAAAATATAAAATATAAGTTGTGGCGCAGGTCAAAATTATCTGGTCTCCGGGCGCACAAAAAAGTTATATACGTATAGCCGATTTTATATTAGAAAAATGGTCAAAAAAGGAAGTAAAAAAATTCAATGATATAGCTTCCTCCACAATTCTTAAAATAGCTGAGAACCCTGAATTATTCATTGCTTCAAAACAAAAAAAGAATATACGTAAAGGTTTTATCACTAAACATACAAGTTTACTTTACAAGATAAAACCGAATACAATTGAGTTGCTTTTCTTTTGGGATAACAGACAAAACCCTAAAAAATTAAAAATCTAAAAACAGTTTACTTCCACGAAAGCTATCTGTATCAAATGCCTACCAATATTCTTATTTGAATAAAATCTGATAACCTCATAAAATCGGTACATCAGCATATTAGCACATTGGCTAATTAAAATTATCTTTGTACCTCAATTATCAATCACAATGGAAAACAGAAGAGTAAGATTACGTTTTGCCCCAAGCCCTACAGGAGGCTTACACATGGGTGGTGTGCGCACCGCTTTGTTTAGTTATTTATTCGCGAAAAAGCACAATGGCGATTTTATATTACGTATTGAAGATACTGACCAAACGCGTTATGTGAATGGTGCGGAAGAATATATCATTGAAGCGCTTAAATGGTGCGGTATTGAGCCGAATGAAGGTGTTGGCTTTGGTGACGGCCCTCATGCTCCTTACCGCCAGAGCGAGCGCAAGGAACTTGGTATTTATAAAAAATATGCCGATCAGCTGATAGCAGGTGGTCATGCGTATTTCGCGTTTGATACACCAGATGAGCTGGATGCGATGCGCAAGCGCCTGGAAGCAGCTAAAGTGGTTGCGCCACAATACAATGCTGTTACACGCCAGAATATGCGTAATTCATTGACTTTATCGGAAGATGAGGTGAAAAAATTAATGGATGCCGGAACGCCCTACGTAGTGCGTTTAAAGGTGCCCCGTAATGAAGAGATCCGTTTTCACGATATTATCCGTGGCTGGGTAGTGGTAAACTCAGCACAGGTGGATGATAAAGTATTGTTGAAATCGGATGGCATGCCAACCTACCATTTAGCGCACATTGTGGATGATATTGAAATGGAAGTATCACATGCGGTGCGTGGCGAAGAGTGGCTGCCATCAGCGCCTTCGCATATATTGATTTACCGTTATTTAGGCTGCGAAGATAAAATGCCTTTGTTGGCGCATTTGCCATTAATCCTGAAACCGGATGGAAATGGAAAGCTGTCAAAACGTGATAAATCGGGCATCCCGATGTTCCCTTTGGACTGGCACGATGAGCGTACCGGTGAAAAATACACAGGCTACCGCGAAACGGGCTTTTTCCCGGAGGCATTTGTAAATATGCTGGCCATGTTGGGCTGGAACCCGGGAACAACGCAGGAAATTTTCACAATAGAAGAACTGATCCAGGCATTTTCATTTGAGCGTGTGAATAAATCAGGCGCGAAATTTGATCCTGAAAAAACCAAATGGTTCAATCAGCAGTATTTACGCAAAAAATCGGATGAAGAATTAGCACAATTGTTTAGTCCAATTTTAGAAGAAAAATTAAAAACAGCTTCCCCTAATTCCAAAACCCCTTCTTTCGCTTATGTAACAGGGGTTTGCAGGCTGGTGAAAGAAAAATCACATTTTGTAAGTGAATTCTGGGACTCTGGAAACTATTTCTTCATTACTCCGACAACGTATGATGCCGATGTAATTAAAAAGCGCTGGAACGACCAATCTGCTAATTATATAAAAGCGGTAACAGAAGCATTTAAAGGCTTAAATATGTTTACTGCTGCTGAAACGGAAGCAACATTTAAACAAACTGCGGAAGCGCAAGGTATTGCTACAGGACAAGTAATGCAGTTGTTCCGTGTATGTTTAAGCGGTGTTGGCGGTGGCCCGATGCTGTTTGAAATGGTAGAATTGTTGGGTAAAGATGAAGTGGTAAAACGCTTGGAAACAGCTGTGAATGTGATTGGCAAAACTGTTCAGCAGGGAGTATAATTTCTGTATCAAATTGTTTTTTGAAAAGGTATGTACATGAAGATGTGCATACCTTTTTTGTTTATTTATGAGCACCCTTACATTGTTGGCTTTTTATCTTATATAACGCTGATATATAGTTAATTAACTGTTTTTTGTTTTTCGGTGGTTGGTAATGGTAGAGTACGTAAAAAGGTTTACTTTTGGTTTTTGAGTGCGTAATTTTATTTTAAATAATTGCAAGTATTTAAAAGTATTTGGAATTGTAGCGCTTAGTATTTAGTTAGCCATCATTTATAATGACGCAAGAAAAGACAGACCTTCAACTAATCACGACACCTCTTAGAAATTTACGACAGAGTGCGATGAACTTAGACGGTTTTGTACTTTTTATTAATTTCCGCTGGTTTGCAGACATGCGGGACGACTTTAGTTGGGTTTATGGGATATCAGAAGTTGAGATCAACGATTTCGCTAGACAATATGGTGACACAAAAGACGGAATAAAAACGCTTCTCAATAATACAGAGAACGAAAAGTTAAGGACAAAATTAAAGTTCGAATTCGAATCTTTGCCGACACTTGATCCAAAGGAATTCACGGTCGACCTTGATAAACCTTATTGGATTTTAAGTATGCTCAGACCCATCAAGACAATTAGAAAATCTATAAAATTCAAAGACATTCTTAATGAAATAAACCTGACGTATGAGCGAATGGTAAATTACATCGAGAATGTAGAATGGTTAGAACTACAAAAATAAACAGTGGCTAACAAGCGGTCAATGGCGCCATATGGGCATTCAGCTTCGAAAGACAAATTTGAATTAACTTTGAAATCCCGCTCTGAAATATTAATTTTAGTGATAACCCCCCAGTTAAGCGTAGCATCAAAGTAAAAAAGCTTGGGCGTAGCGTCCCCAGCTAACAAGAACCTCCGGCTTTCAACGAGCAGTAAGTTACATCTTGAGCATTGTTTTTTCAATTTTCAATTTGTATATTGTATAACGATGCTCACAGGTTCCCCCAAAAATAACAAGATAAACTGCGTTTTGCGACATTATAGGTGTAGTTGAGTAGATATATTTACCCGCCAAAAATATGCTGTTGGGTAAGATTATTCAATTTGACAGTGGTATGATTTTTTTATAACAATATATTATTAACCTTTAATAAATATATTATGCCAACCGCCACTAAATTAAAACTAAAAGGAACCTGGAACGAAGTGAAAGGTAAAATTAAAAAACAATACGCTGATCTTACTGATGACGATCTGAAGTATGAAGAAGGACAAGATGATGAGTTGCTCGGAAGACTTCAACAGAAAACCGGAAAAGCAAAGGATAAGTTGATTGACTGGATCCAGAGTTTGTAAATTTAAACTAGAAAAAAAGATCGGTTTTGCATAACGCAAAGCCGATCTTTTTTTGTTATTAGCCCCAGTTCAGAAATCGTTAAGTGTATCGTCACCGCTACGTTTTCTTTAAAAAGACCTCCGGCCTTAATTCATTCCAATATCTTCCAATAATTGTATGTTTTTGTCAAGGAATGCCAACTGGTTATCAAATAAATAAACAGGACAAATTACACTTTGTAACATTGCAAATTGTAGTTGGGTTGACATATTTACCTGTGAAATACCGCGATATTATTATTTCAAATTTAGCTTGTTGTCAGAAAAACAAAGGGCTTGAAATATTTGCCCGGGTAATAATGAGCAATCATATGCACTTACTTGTAAAGATTGAGAGGGAAGACTTAAGCTCCTTTTTGTAATAAAAATATTCGATATCTTTGTAAACCAAAATAAAACATACAGAAATGACACCTTTCCAAACATTATGGGATAAGCATCCTGGTTCTACCGTCTATCCTTGTTGTCAGACATCGTTTCCAAATCAATGTGCTATAAGAATGGGAGTAGCCCTTCTTGGTGCTGGTTTTACTTCAAGTTCATTTACAGGCCTTGCAAAGTGCTGGTTGAAACATAGCCCCAAACACATTCTACGAGCACAAGAGCTTGCAGATTGGGTAGGTCGACAACGCGTTTCTTTCGGAAAAGTACAAGTTTATAAAAAGAAAGATAACATAACATCTGCTCAATTCACGGGCAAAAAAGGCATTGTTTTTTTTAAAGATTTTTGGGGTAATCCAATGGTAGGAGATCACATCGATTTATGGGATGGTATTTCTATGAAAGCCGGTTCCAGTGACTATTTTTCACGTGCTGCAGAAGTATGGTTCTGGGAATTAAAATAACAAAAGATTTATGAAAAATTTAGTCATCGCATTCCTGCTTTTATTTATAATTGCATGCACTCCTGCCAAGCAAAAGACAGAAGAAACCCAGGATAACACTCCATCTTTACCCTATATAATAACAGACAGCTGTGAAATAGCAGGCTTAAAAATAAGCCTAAGGGAGCATGGCAAAGGAGATAGTATGTCCATTCATGTTGATGGGAGTGAAGGAGAAATTGCAGGGAATTATAAATTAACTCCGCCCTGTTATTTCCTTAGAATTAATGGGCAAATACAAAGCTATTCTTATGAAGATAAAATGATAGACCATGTGATTATATTGGTTGGGAATATTTCCTCAGACGAAACTAAAAAGCGGCTAGGGGTTTCCAGTGAATTGATTTGCGGTGATAAAATTCAAGGGTTACTAATTAAAAAGCAACGTCTATCCTTTACAGATTCTATCTTATCAGGCGGAATAACATGTAAAGATTCAGGCACTGATGAAAAGAATTTTTGGATTTTGGCTCATTGAGTAAATTCATTCACGTTAATTCCCCCCCCCGTTAAGCGTAGCATGTCGAAGGAAATCGTTAAGCGTAACGTCTCGCTACGTTTTCTTTAACAAGGCCTCCGGCCTTAATTAGCATAGAATATGGAAAATCAGCAAGGGAAATGCTTAAATGAAATATGTTGTGGCTAAATTGTATTCTTCGCTGCTGCAATGAAATATTTAGTGGGATCATACAGCCAATAAAAGACAGCCTTAGAATAGTATAAGAGCACAGCTCCTTGTCATAATTTAAAAAATTTATAACAGCCGCTATACAGCTTTAAATACTGTTATAAATACAATTGCTAAAATAGAGATTACTAAAAGCAATGGTAGTGTCTGACTTGGTTGAGTACTGCTGCTTTGGCGACTGCGAACCGGAATGTTTTTTTTCATGATTTCTGATTTTTAAAGATTAATATATAGTTTGTTTTAATTAACAATTCAAAGGTAGTTCAGGAGTATTCTGAAAATTATCAGAACTAGCGAACGGAAGTCCTGGGTTTTTAAATGGCGCATATTGCCATTTAATAGGCTAAACCAAGCTTTAAAATTTCTTTGTGTATGTTCTGTTCAGGATATGCCTAAACAGAAGTCAAAAACAGGAGGCCTACTAAAATGCTTTGATCACAAGGGCTGCGGCCATAATAAGTTTAAATACTGCAATAATTTGTATATTTGATAGGTACAAAAACAAAAAACAATTTTATGCAACACTCCGAAATCCCTGTCATTAACATCAGTTTACTGAATGATAAAATGCAAGCACACATTGCTGCCGAAGCCATTAACCGGGCTTGTCGGGAGCATGGCTTTTTTTATGTTTCGGGGCATGGTGTAAGCGAAGAGTTGCAGAAAAGGATCGCTGAGCAAAGCGCAGTATTTTTTGAGCTTCCTGAAAATGAAAAGCTTGAAATTGCTATGAATAAAGGCGGTAAGGCCTGGCGTGGTTTCTTCCCGGTGAATGCAGAACTTACATCGGGTAAACCGGATAAAAAAGAAGGCATTTATTTTGGTACAGAGTTAGACGAAGCACACCCCGATGTGAAGGCCGGAACCCCACTGCACGGCCGCAACCTGTTTCCAGAACACCCTGCAGGCTTTAAGGATACGGTATTGGATTATATAGAAGCGGTGACTCAAACCGGGCACCTGGTTTTGAAAGGGATTGCGCTTAGTTTAGGGCTTCCCGAAAATTACTTTTACGAAAAACATACGCAGGATCCTTTGATCCTGTTCCGTATATTTCATTATCCACCACAAGCTGAAACCGCTCAGCAATGGGGTGTTGGCGAGCATACCGATTACGGCCTGCTTACTATTTTACTACAGGATGCTATAGGTGGTTTGCAGGTAAAAAGCAAAGGCAGCTGGATAGATGCACCACCCATCCCCAACACATTTATCTGCAATATTGGCGATATGCTCGACCGGATGACGGGTGGAATATACCGCTCTACACCTCATCGTGTGCTGAATACATCAGGAAAGAGCCGTTTTTCATTTCCATTATTTTTTGACCCTGGCTTTCACAGCGCGATTTCACGCATTGAAAACATTCCCCAGGCTGCTGTGCAGGACGATAGCCGCGAACGCTGGGATAAATCCAATATTCATGAATTCAGCGGCACGTATGGCGATTACCTGTTGCAGAAAGTCAGCAAGGTGTTTCCTGATCTGAAGAAGGATGTTTTGTAAGGCAAAACAGTTTTGAAGTCGATACCGTCATTGCGAGCCCTCTTCGTAGAAAGGGCGCGGCAATCTCACCCCAGTAGCTTGGAGGACTAGTGTGAGATTGCTTCAATCGTACCTCTTCGCAATGACGATCTAAAAAAAATATAGATCCCTCGTACATATTTCGACAAGCTCAATATGACCGCGCATGGTACTATCGGCTTCTGATGTGAGATTGCTTCTTCATACCTTTCTACCGTCATTGCGAGCCCTCTTCGCAGAAAGGGCGCGGCAATCCCAAAGCAGTGATTTACTGTACTGGTGTTAGATTGCTTCAATCGTACCTCTTTCGCAATGACGATCTAAATTAAATATAGATTCCTCGCACATATTTCGACAAGCTCCATATGAGAGCGCACGGTACTATCAGCTTCTGGTGTGAGATTGCTTCTTCATACCTTGCTACCGTCATTGCGAGCCCTCTTCGCAGAAAGGGCGTGGCAATCTCAAACCAGTGATTTACTGGACTGGTGTTAGATTGCTTCAATCGTACCTGTTTGGCAATGACTATCTAAATAAAATATAGATCCTTCGCACACATTTCGACAAGCTCCATATGACCGGGCGCTGTCAGTCTGAGCTTAGTCGAAGACTGTGTGAGCTATCTTCACAATGACGTTCTAAATAAAACTATGAAAATGCGCGCAAGGAATGAACAAACGCGATGCCGCGTTGCCTGTGTGTGGAAATCGTTTGTTCTTGAATTTTTCGTTCTTTTTTTTCAAGAAAAAAGAACAACACACAAAAATAAAATACAATATAGATCCCTCACACATATTTCGACAAGCTCAACGTGACCGCGTGCTGTACTATCGGCTTCTTGTGTGAGATTGCTTCTTCATACCTTTCTACCGTCATTGCGAGCCCTCTTCGCAGAAAGGGCGTGGCAATCTCAAAGCAGCCGTTTGACTACACCGGTGTGAGATTGCTTCAATCGTACCTCTTTCGCAATGACGTTCTAAATAGAATATAGGTTTCACGCACATATTTCGACTAGCTCAATATGACAGCACGCGATAATACCAGCTTCTCCAACGTTCACATAATCACCTCACAAACACACCCTACATCCTTAGTCAATTGTATCACTTCAGTAATTGAGATAGAATTATCTTCAATCCGAAGCACTTTATCACAATCTTCTACATCCACGTTTATTTTAGCAGAAGGAAAAAATTTCATTAGATGACCTACAATGAGGTCGGCATTGGCAGTATCGGCAATATCGGTTTTAAAAATTTCTACCATTTTATTTTGTGGCATTGAAATGTAATAACCAGTTATTGCTGTATTTGTCGGTAAGTCCACCCAGCAAAGCGCCAAAAAACGTATTCTCCAATGGCTGCGTTGCTTTGCCTTCCTGCGACAATTTTTTGTACAGTTTCCTGATTTCCGCTTCACTGTTGCAGTCCAGCATAATGGAAACCGCATTGCCTTTGGTTAATCCTTTGTCGCTTACCATGTCCGAAGCCATTAGTGTAACATTGTCTTTCACAAGCGTTGCATGCAGTATCGCTTTTTTCATACGTGCAGGCATTTTTGCAGCAAGAGGAGAGCTACCAACGGTTTGAAAGGTAAGTGTACCGCCCAAACATTTTTTATAAAAGGTCATCGCCTCCAGGCAGTTTCCATTAAAGGTAAGATAAGGAGTAACTAGCATGCTCACTCGGCATTTATGAGTTTTTCAATATCGAATTTTTTCATTTTCATGAAAGCCTTCATTACTTTAGGCCCTTTTTGCGGGTCGCTCATCAGTTTTCCCAGGATGGCCGGTACGATTTGCCATGAAACGCCAAATTTGTCCTTTAGCCATCCACACTGGCTCTCTTGGCCACCTTCAGTCAGGGTGTTCCAATAGGTATCAATTTCTTCCTGTGTTTCGCAAAACACCTGAAACGACACCGCTTCATTCAATTTGAATACAGGGCCGCCATTTAATGCTGAAAAAGGTTGTCCATTGATTTCAAAATTTACGGTAAGAACGGTACCTTCCTTTTGCCCATGTATTTCCTGTCCTTCTTTAGGGTAATAGGATGTAGCAATTATTTTCGAATTCTTAAAAACAGAGGTGTAAAATTTTGCCGCCTCTCCCGCCTGGTTATCAAACCAAAGGCACGGTGTTATTGGTTTTATCATGTATGTTTTTTTATTTTTATCGTCATTGCGAGGAACGAAGCAATCTCATTGTTAGTGTGTGGGATTGCTTCAGTCGTACCTCCTTCGCAATGACGTCATTTGTAAATGTATTTGCTGAAACAAGTTCAACAAGCGATGATTATTTTTTTTCCGTACAGTTAAACATCCACTGCACCCCGAATTTATCTTTACAGCTTCCGTAATAGGCTCCCCAGAACATGTCCTGAAGTTCCTGTTCAATTTTGCCATTTTTTGAAAGGGCATCATACAGGCGTTTTGTTTCTGCTTTTGTATCCGGCTCAAGGCTAAGATAAACGTTGTTACCAAAATTTACTTTAAATCCCATCGACTCAGGCGCATCAGTACCCATCAGCACATGGCCTCCCATTATTTTTAGTGCAACATGCATTACCAGGTTTTTATCTGCTTCTGGCAGTGGAGGCATGCCCTCTGTAGGTGGAATATCACTAAAACGAGAAATCTCCCCCTCAAATTCACCATTAAAAACGGTTTTATAAAAATTGAAAGCTTCCTCTGTTTGATTCGGGAAGTTTAAATACGTGTTTACTCTTGCCATGTTTATTGTTAATTAATGTTGGTTCGTGATTCAATAAATTAATGAAGCTGTTTACTTCGCTTGCTCCAATATACGTTTAAGGTTCTGCAGGTTTGTTGTTTGTGCTTCCGTTATCATTTTTTTGCCGAATATATACGATGGCAGGTTAAAAGGATAAGGGGTATTACTGTAAAACTCAGCAGTAATAACGGTTTGCGTTTCGTTAACAGCTTTAAAGGTGTATCCGGCTTTTGCATTTCCCTCAAAAGGGCGCTTAAAGCGTAAATCAACATCCATGCGATCAATGGTAAGTGCCGTTATTTCCTGTTCACCCTCACCAACATTCTCCAGTTTGCTGTTCCATTTTTGGATAGCACCCAAAGTTCCATCGGTACCTACAATTTCAGGATTTAGGTCTTTGTCTTCCATTACCCATATACTGTAGTTTTTTTGATTATTAAGTATACGTACGTAATCATACACCACTTGGCGGGGCTGGTTAATAGTTTCCGATACACTAACAGTATAAGAGCGTGGAATGAATATTGCGATAATAAATGGCAACACAATAAGGCAAAGTAGTACAATCAGTATTTTTTTCCAGAGTTTCATAGGAGCCTTCTTTTAGTGGTTTGATATATATTTTAATTTTCAATAATTGATTTCAGTTTTTTCAGGGCTTTTGGCCAGGTTTCCATAAAATAGGCGTTGTATTCACCTGTTCCACCCATCATATCCACCACCAGCTTTGTTGTGCCATTATCATCGTTAAATGTATAATTTTCCAATGCACCTTTCCAGCCATCCACATGCGGACCACTTGTTACTTCTTGGCCATCTTGAATAAAACCAAGATGCTCTATGCTTACAAATTTGTTCGTGATGTTTTCTTTAATCTGGCTTACCATGCCCCCTACTTTGTTATCCTCACTTGTGCCAAGAAATAAAATTTTAGAGCCTTTTTCCCATGTCCCTTCAAAATAAGATGTTGGATTAAATTCAGCCGTCCATTCCCTGTAAGTTTTATCAGCAAGCATGATGGCATAAACTTTCGAAACAGGTGCATTGATGTTTATTTTGAAATGCAGGGATTTTAAGGAATCAATAGTTTCCACATATTGTACAAAATTATTAAGAATAGCCTGCCAGCCACCGCGCTGAAGCTCAATAGAATTCTGTGTTTCTGCATCAAACGTTTCAGTTACCTTGGTGGTATCGCCTTCAGCAGTAAACAGAATCACTACTTTTCTGCCATCGCCCATGAAGTATGCAATCACTTTATTTTCTTCCACTTGAGTATACTCACCGCCAAAATCAAAACCAAAACTACCGTCTTTTGCTTCCATACGTGATGAAAATTTACCGCCAACGCGCAAATCATTTTCCGCTGTTGGTGTATGCCAATCGGGAGAAGCATTGTTCCAATTTATAATGTGTTCGGGAGTTGTCCACAACTTCCACACTTTTTCTACAGGAGCATTGATTGTTGCTTCTACTGTTATTACTTGTTTTTCTATAGTTGACATGGTGATTTCGTTTTAAATTTGATACTGCAAACATACACCCGATTTAAAAAGTTAGTGAATACAAAACCGACAAATGAAGGGTGATTTGCGACAATAATATTTTACATTTGCAAAATGAAAAATGTAGTTATTCTTGTTCCGGAAAATGCAGTAATGCAAGCCATTGCCGATCCTCAATACTGTTTTGGCGCTGTTAACCAGTTTTTAGCGGTATCTGGCAGAAAGCCACTATTCAATGTAGAATTGGTTGGAATTAAAAAAGAAGTAAAGTTGAATGAGGGTAAATATTCCGTTTATCCCGACAAGCTTTTGAAGGATATCAAACAAACGGATTTGATTTTTATACCGGCCCTGTTTGGCGATATGACAATGGCCATTGAAGCAAACAAAAAACTGATTCCCTGGATTGTACAGCAATATAATAATGGGGCAGAGGTGGCATCCTTATGTGTAGGTGCTTTTTTGCTTGCATCAACAGGTTTATTGAATGGTAAAAAATGTTCCACGCACTGGGGCTTTACGAATGAATTCAGAGAAATGTTCCCTGATGTAGAAGTGCAGGATGGAAGCATTGTAACGGAGGAAAATGGAATATACTCCAGCGGAGGTGCAAACTCATACTGGAATTTACTGCTTCACCTTGTTGAAAAGTATACCGACCGTGAAACGGCCGTACTCACTTCCAAATATTTCGCAATTGATATTGACAGAAATAGCCAGGCTGCATTCTCTTTGTTTAAAGGGCAGAAGGAGCATCAGGACGAAGCAATAAAAAAAGCCCAGGAATACATTGAAAAAAACATAGAAGAGAAATTAACGGTAGAAAATCTGGCGGCAAACGTAGCCCTGGGTCGGAGAAGCTTCGAACGCAGATTCAAACTGGCAACCAATAATTCGGTGCTTGAGTACATGCACCGTGTTAAAATGGAGGCGGCCAAACGTAGTTTTGAAACCAGCCGTAAAAACATCAATGAAGTGATGTTTGATGTAGGTTATACGGATACTAAAGCGTTCAGAACAACCTTCAAAAAAATTACCGGCCTCACACCCATTGAGTACCGGAATAAATATAATAAACTGTCGATAAAGTAACGTAGAAAATGATTTAGCCGCCTGTCATCCCGATTCCGTTTTTTACGGAAGAGGGATCTTGCGCATTTGTCATTGATATCAAAAAGATCCCTCGCGAAATGCTCTGGATGACATACAAATAAAATGGAAACTTGCAGTTAAGGCTTATCCCTTCCCACAAACCTGCCCTTGCCAAGCAAAAACTGAATTGCTTTCAGCACATTTTTATCAACCGATTCTTCAGTTTTCAAAAAGCAGATATACCTAACAATCTCTTTTCGCATGCTTGGTGGCATACTTTCGAACACATTCAAAGCATTTTTATTGTTTTTTAATGCATCAGCTAGCTTCGGATGCATTGGAACAACACGTTCCACGGGATCAAACTCTATTTTAACCTCCATCCGGTCGCCAACGTCTTTGTTTGCGGCCTTCCTCATGGGCATATTCAGGTACAATCTCCATTTGCCGCTATATTTAACCAATGTTTGAATAAAAGGATGTCCGTCCAATGTTCCACGAACAGGTATAGGACCTTTATTCTTATCCGCCTGTTTAAATATTTTATTCAGAACTTTCTCAGGAGGAAGTACATAAGGGTTTACCCCGATGATTTCTATAATAGCTTTAAACGAAAACATGGTTTTTTAACGATTCAGTTGGCCCTATAACATTCAACAATAACAAATACTATTTCGTAAATTGGTAAAAATTCGTTTATCAGTAACCTTTAATACAAAATAACATTATCAATCAGCCTTACAGCGCCCAGTTTAACTGCAATACAGGCAACAGCGCTCTTGGCGTGTGAATAATCAATTATGGCTTCTAGTGTTTCGGCATTTGAAATCTCAAAGTATTCAAGTTGTATCCTGGGTTCGGTTCTGATTTGCTCACTTACAAAAGCTTTTAACTGTTCTGGTGACATTTTTGTCTGCAAATCTTTTACATCAAACAGCGTTTGGGAAATCAGGGAAGCGCAGCTGCGCTCCTCGGGAGTAAGACGTTCGTTGCGGGAACTCATGGCCAATCCATTTTTTTCGCGCACAATGGGGCAGCCAATAATTTCGATAGGCATTTCCAGTTGTTTTACCATGCTGCGTATGATGGCCAGCTGCTGGAAATCTTTTTGTCCAAAATAGGCTTTGTCAGGCTTCACAATCCTAAATAATTTGCTAACTACCTGAGCCACACCATTAAAGTGTCCCGGGCGATGCGCTCCTTCCATAACAGAGCCGATAATGCCAAAATCCACCGTTTTGCCTCCAGTCCAGCTTTTATCTTCAATTTGCTGTTTTTTAAGATCCAGTTCTGCCGATGTATACATTTCGGATACTTCCGGAATAAAAACCACATCACAGCCGGCTTTTTCAAGCAATTTGCAATCGATTTCTGCAGTCCTGGGGTAGTTTTTTAAGTCGTTTAAATCGTTAAACTGCGTGGGGTTAACAAAAATACTGCTTACCACCACACCACATTGTGCCCTGGCCGCATCTATAAGCGAAATATGGCCAGCATGTAAAGCCCCCATAGTAGGCACAAAACCCACAATATTCTGCTGTTTTCGCGCGTTATCCAAATAGATTTGAAGGGATTGAACCGTATTGAAAATAATCATCAAATAAAAAGATTAATAAAAACCAACGAAATCAGTATTAGTAGAACAATTTTATACTTTAATCGGGCAAAACTAATATTATTACTTTGAAATTATGAAAAAAATTGTTTACTTTTGTATTACTTTTTTAGTAAACTAACCTTAACTCCAACCTATATGAAGAAAAAAGCGAGAGTTTTATTTGTATCACAAGAAGTTACCCCTTATTTAGATGAAACTCCAATGGGTATTATTGGTCGAAAATTACCGCAAGGCATTCAGGAAAGAGGGAAAGAGATTAGGACGTTTATGCCAAAGTATGGTTGTATTAACGAAAGACGTAATCAGTTACATGAAGTAATTCGCTTATCAGGTATGAATTTGATCATTGATGATACTGATCATCAGTTGATTATAAAAGTCGCTTCTATTCAGTCTGCACGCATGCAGGTGTATTTTATTGATAATCAAGAGTATTTTGAAAGAAAACACGTTTTAACCGATAAAAAAGGTGAACATTTTGCTGATAACGATGAGCGTGCAATTTTCTTTTGCCGTGGCGTTATTGAAACAGTTAATAAATTAGGATGGTCTCCTGATATTGTGCATTTACATGGTTGGATGACCAGCTTAACAGCATTGTATCTAAAAAAATCATTTAAAGACAATCCGTTATTTGCCGACACTAAAATTGTATATTCTGTATACGATGATGAATTTACAACTCCTTTACACAAAGATTTCGCTAAAAAAGTATTGTTTGACGGAGTTGAAAAATCAGATGTGGAAGTGTTAAAAAATCCTACATTTGTAAACGTAAGTAAGCTTGCTGTAGATTTAGCCGATGGCGTTATCAAAGGAAGTGCAAAAATTAATCCGGATGTTGAAAAATACATCAAGAAATCGGGTAAACCGGTTCTTGAATTTATGGCTGGTGATGAATACATTGGCGCATATTCCGAATTTTATGATGCGGTGCTTGAAGAAGTGGCTGAAATGGTATAAGTTGATAATATGTGGTGTTTTAGCCCGTTTACAAACAATTTTTATGATTAAATATAAAAGTGCATACACAGCTTTGCCCCGTATTTTCGGGGCAAAGCTGTTTTTAATTCTGCTTGCAGGTATTTCAATAAGCATCACTTCCTGTGATGAATCCAGTGTAATTGGTTTGGATGTGCAGCCTCCGAACGACTTGTTGAATGTGACATACATAGACACCACCACACTTGTTACCAAAACAATGCTTGTGGATTCGCTGCGTTCCGATGAAACAATAATTGCGATCGCCAATATAGCAAACGCAACTCCTGGGGAGAATGTATTACTAGGAAATTATACAGATCCTGTATTTGGAAAAACAACCGCTTCGCTTTACACCCAGGTAAAATTAAGTTCGATCAACCCTCTGTTTGGAACTGCTCCAATGGTTGATTCCGTGGTGCTTTCAATGGCCTACAGTCCTGCTTATTACGGGAAAACGCATCATGTGCCACAAAACGTAAATGTATATCAGGTATCCGAAGATATAAAGCTTACAACAACTTATTTTTCGCACAACACGGTAACAACTTTTGCTCCGGATGATCTGGCAGCGAATCATACCTTTATTCCAGCACCTGCTGATAGTGTAAAGGTAACCGGCCAGACAAAAAAGCCTCAGTTGCGCGTACCTCTGGCGAATACTTTTGGCCAGCTTATTCTTGACCAGCAAGGCTTAGCTACGTTAGCAAGCAACAGCGCTTTTCAAACCTTTATGAAAGGTTTTTACATCAGCACCGAATACACCTTTACAAATAATTCAGAAGGAAATATAGTGCAGTTCAGGCTTAGTGATTCTGAGTCCAGGCTTACTGTTTATTATCATAGTACAGAAAATGATTCATTGAAATTTGACATGCCTTTAGCAGGTGTAGCACGTTTTTCGCACTTCAATCATGGTTATACTTCTGGTGTGCATCCTAATCTGGCTGCACAGCTAAGTTCAACTCCTCCTTCACAAAACGATGTTGTTTTTGTTCAGGCGATGGGTGGAGTTAAAACCAGAATTGAATTTCCATACATAATGGATTGGATCAAAGCGGGCCCTATTGCAGTTAATCGTGCTGAGCTGGTAATAAAAGCCGATCTTGGAAGTGCTTATCAGCCGGATACATTTGCAGCCCCGCCAAGGCTGGTTTTGTTTGGTATCAGGGATGATGGCACCAACTATGAATTAACGGATGCGGGTGAAGGCGATAGCTACTATGGTGGAAAGTACAATGTACTTACTCATGAATACCGCTTTAATATTGGGCGTTATGTTCAGGAAGTACTTACTGGCCGACTTAAAAACAATGGCTTGGATTTGCTTGTTTCATCAGGAGTAGTGAACGGAAGCCGCGTAGTACTTGGTGGAGGCGGAGGCGGCACTGCAAATACCTATAGGATGAAACTTAATATTGCTTATACAAATTTGAAATAAACAGCAGAGGATATATCAGAATTACGAGAGAAAATGAGTACATTCGTAATAGTGAATAGCGGGGGAGATAGTAAAAATTTTAAAAAAGAATTATCATGTGTGGAATTGTAGCTTACATTGGAAATAAAGAAGCGTACCCTATCTTAATGAAAGGGTTGCAACGTCTTGAATACAGAGGATACGACAGTGCAGGAGTTGCATTGATTGACAACAGTAAAACCTCCACCAATACTGATTTAAATGTTTATAAATGCAAAGGTAAGGTTGCTGATCTTGGAACTTTTGCTGCTGAAAAAAACACGAATGGAACCATTGGTATTGGTCATACGCGTTGGGCTACCCACGGTGTACCCAATGATGTAAATGCGCATCCACATTTTTCGGGTTCTAAAAACCTGGTAATGATACACAATGGGATCATTGAAAACTATGGCCCTTTGAAAGAGGAGCTGAAATCACGCGGTCACGTGTTTTTAAGCGATACAGATACTGAAGTTCTTATTCATTTAATTGAAGACATTCAGCAGCAGGAAAACATACGTGTGGGTGAAGCTGTGCGCAGAGCCTTGAATGAGGTGGTTGGAGCATATGCCATTGTGGTAATGTCGAAGGATAATCCGAATGAATTAATTGCCGCTAAAAAAGGCAGTCCAATGGTAATAGGCATTGGCAAGGATGAATTTTTTATTGCCTCAGATGCTACACCAATTGTTGAATACACAAAAAATGTAGTATACCTAGAAGATGAAGAGATTGCTTTTATTGAGCGTGGAAAAGAGCTAAAAATAAAAACGATTAAAAATAAGGAGAAAACTCCTTACATACAGGAGTTGGAATTAAAGCTGGAAGCATTGGAAAAAGGTGGGTATGACCACTTTATGCTGAAGGAAATTTATGAGCAGCCTCGTTCTATAAAAGACAGTATGCGCGGTAGACTTAACTCCGAGAAAGGAATTGTAAATCTTGGGGGAATTGCTGAATACGAACAGAAATTTATAAATGCCAAGCGCATTATTTTTATAGCATGCGGTACCTCATGGCACGCTGCCTTGGTAGCGGAATACCTTTTTGAGGACTTAACCCGTATACCGGTTGAAGTTGAGTATGCTTCGGAATTCCGTTACCGTAACCCGATCATTTATGAAGATGATGTGGTAATAGCTATTTCACAATCGGGTGAAACAGCCGATACGCTTGCCGCGATAGAGCTTGCGAAATCTAAAGGAGCAACTATTGTTGGTATATGCAATGTAGTTGGTTCATCTATTGCTCGTGCTACACATGCGGGATCATACACACACGCAGGTCCTGAAATTGGGGTTGCATCTACAAAAGCATTTACTGCACAAATAACTGTTCTTACATTGATGGCTTTGCGCATTGCACATCGCAAGGGAACTATTTCCGCTTCACGCTTTCATCAGTTATTAAATGAACTTGATTCAATCCCTGCGAAGGTGGAAAAAGTGTTGAAGACCAACGAGAAGATAAAATACATTGCGGAGATTTATAAAGATACATCTAATGCATTGTATTTAGGTCGTGGTTACAATTTTCCTGTTGCCCTTGAAGGTGCTTTAAAATTAAAAGAAATTTCATATGTGCATGCGGAAGGCTACCCTGCTGCTGAAATGAAGCATGGACCAATCGCTTTAATTGATGAGGAAATGCCGGTATTTGTTATTGCAACAAAAGGTGCTTCCTATGAAAAAGTGGTGAGTAATATCCAGGAAGTAAAAGCACGTAAAGGTAAAATCATCGCTATTGTTACCGAAGGAGATGTTGAGGTGAAAAAAATGGCGGATTACACCATCGAAATTCCTGAAACGGATGATATATTAGTACCTCTTATTTCTGTTATTCCATTGCAATTACTGTCCTACCATGTTGCTGTGATGAGAGGTTGTAATGTGGATCAGCCAAGAAATTTAGCAAAATCCGTTACGGTAGAATAGTTTCCCCTTTTTATTGATAATTAATAAGGCAGCCCGGTTAATAACCGGGCTGTTGTTTTATAAGCCTATTAATTTTTTGTGGTTTAAATCGAGAAACGCAGCCGGTTAATTCGCAGCGCTTTTGAATGTAATCGTATACTTTGCACCATTGGAGTTATCAAGTACAATTTCGGCCCGTAATTGCTGTACCAGTGTTATCACAAGCTGCATCCCCAATGATTCGGTATTTTTGTAATCAATGTGAGCAGGAAAGCCCTTCCCGTTATCCGCGATAATCAAGCGGATATAATTTTCCCTTTGTTTTAGTGATATGGACACCTGACCCTCTTTCTGGTCGGAAAACGCGTATTTTAACGCATTGGTGAGCAGTTCGTTAATTATTAAGCCACAGGGTATAGCGCGGTCCAGATCGAGAAAAACAGCGTCTATATCAAGTTTTAGATCAATCGGGTGATTTTGGGTGTATGAATAGATCAGATTGGTAGAAATATTGCTGATGTATTCTGATAAATTGATACTGGAAAAATCATTCGTCTGGTATAAAAGTTCATGAATGAAGGACATCGCCTTTATTCTGCTTCTTACATCCCGAAGCAGTTCAAGTGTTTTTTTGTCTGTAATGGCACCGTATTGTAAATTAAGAATACTTAATATAATCTGAAGATTATTTTTAACGCGGTGATGGACTTCTTTGAGCAAAATTTCTTTTTCTTTCAATGAATGCCGCGTTTTGTCCTCTGTATCTTTACGCTCAGTGATGTCCCTTGTTATTAAAGTAATACCAGAAACCTCCTCACCTGAAAATACCGGGCCTGCGTTAGTGGAGTACCAGGCTGTACTTCCATCTAAATGCTGGCCCTGAATCTCATAGCTTTGTGATTTTTTAGTATCGTATATTTTTTTAATTTTTTGTTTTACAAATTCATGATAATAGGGCGGAATAAAATCATACATATTTTTTCCTACTATCTGTTCCGTTGTCATTCCTATTTGAGTATGATTGATAAACTGTATAATCTCATTACTGTCAACAGTTATAATAATATCAGCGGCATTCTCCACCACAGAACGGTATTTTTCTTCACTTTTTTTAATTTTTTCTTCTGCCTTTCTTCTGTCTGTGATATCTTCAGAAACCCCCAATAAAATAAGGGGCTCCCCCTCAGAATTTCTTACAATTATTTTTTGAGTATGAACAATTACGTGTTTGTTTTTAGATACAACTATTTCTTCCGGAATATCCAGAATACCCTCCATTTTGCTCGCTTCCTCGTCATTTTTCCGATACCAATCAGCATCCAGATCAGGAAAAAAATCATAATCGTTTTTGCCAATACAATCTTCCGCTTCAAGACCAAAAATTTCTTCCGCTTTTTTATTCCATAGAGAAAATCTGAAGCCGTTTTTTATATCTTTTCCAAAAACCGCTACAGGAAGGGTTTGCAGTATACTGGATAATAATACTTCGTTCTCAAAAAGCTTTTTTTCCGCTAATTTCCGCTCGGTAATATCGTGCACGGTTGCCTGTAAAACCCTTTCGTTACCATAATTGAATGCTGAAACAAGAATTTCAGTCGGAAAAATTTGTCCGTTTTTTCTTTGGTGAGTCCATTCAAAGCGGTTAATACCTTTTTGATAGGCAATTTCAATCATGGCATTTGCTTTGGTCCGGGAATCTTGCCCGTCAGGCTGAAGTGGAGGTGACAAATCGGAAGGGTGGCATTTAATAAATTCGTTTCTGTTCTGTAATCCAAACATTTCAAGTGTTTTAGGGTTACAGTCAAAAAAGCCATCTCTTGTCAATAGCATAATAGCATCATTGGAACCGTTAAAAGTTGCCGCCAACTTATCTTTACTTATTTGCAGCGCCTCTTCTGCGAGTTTGGTTTCTGTAATATCCGCCAGATAACCATGCCAAAGCACGCTGCCGTCTGTAAGCTTTTCGGGCTTTGAATTCCCTCTTAACCACCTCATTCCTTTAGAAGGCAAATTTACCCTGTAATCGTGGGCCCATGTCTTCAAAGGATTTATGGATGCCCTGAAAGAGCTCATTAAATTGTTTAAATCATCAGCATGGACGAAATTAAATATCATTTGTCCATCTTTCATAACCTCTTCTACCGTTACGCCACAAAGTTCGTAAACTCCTTCACTTACATATGGGAATACAAAACGTCCATCTGCAAAAGATTGAAATTGGTAGATAACACCCGGTACCTGAGCGGCATACCTTACCAGTAAAGCATTCTGTTCCTTCGACTTCAGGAGGTTTTCCATTTTTTTTCGTTCGGTAATATCCTGCTCCGTACCTTTTAAGCCAGTTACCTTGCCCTCCTTGTTTTTTATAACTTCACCAATGCAGGATATATGTTTTACGGTTCCGTTTGGTAAAACAATCCGATGTTCGTAAATAAACCCCTCCTCACTTTCAATCGCTTTTTTAATAAGGTCATCCATGTGACTAAGTTCTTTAGGATCGCATAGGGATTTATAAAACTCATACAGATTATCCAGATTATCCTCTGTCACATTATCCAGTTCAAGAATACGGTATAGTTCCTTAGAGCCTGAAAATTTGAGGGTTGTGAGATCCAGTTCCCAGCTGCCTATTTTTGAGAGTCGTTGAGCATCTTCAAAATTCGATTGTTTTTTTATAATTTCTTCTTCTATATGTTTTCTTGCAGTAATATCCCGAGCAACCCACAAAACAGAACCTTCTGTTAATGGTGAAATGGTTGCTTCAAAAACAATAGATTTGCTGTCTATAGAAAGAGTGTATTCCGCATGAATAATTTTTTTTGCTTCCAGTGTTTCATTTATCTTGGCAACAACCCATTTCGCCTCATTTTCAGGTAAAACGTCTTGTATTTTTTTGCCCATCAGGGATTCAATCGAATCAAATAAAAGGGAAGGATTAGTGGGTGCAATTTTTAAATAAGTACCATCACTTCCTAATTCCATAATAATGTCGTCCATTACTGAAAAGAGGCTGCGTAATTCATTTTCAGAAGCCTTTAGGGCTTCTTCAATACGTTTACGGTCTGTAATATCTTTCGTAAATAAAGTTAAACCTGTAACAGTATTATCCGTTGACAATATGGCGCCTACATTTGTTAAAAACCATCGGAAAACGCCATCCTCGCCTTGAGAAACGGTTTCGTAGCTTTGTGTGATCTTGCTGTTCTTTACCCCGGTATGTATCTTTTTTACCAGTTCATGATATTCGGGTAAAACAAAATTAAATACACTTCCGCCAATAACTTGTTCCCTGGTATAGCCGCCACCAGTATAGTTTATAAATGTTATTTTATCTTCTAAATCAACGGTCATAATTATATCCGTTGCATTATCCACCAATGAGCGGTACTTCTCTTGATTTTCTTTGGTTATTTCTTCCGCTTTTTTTTGTTCGGTAACATCTTCCAGCATGCATAGTCTCAATGATTCGGGTCTTCCGTCCATCAGAATTGCCGTACTATACATATTCCCGTATATAACAGATCCGTCCGCCCGTACATATCTTTTTGCTATTTTCAGATCTGTTTCTTTTCTTTCATCTATAATGGTTTTGTATTGAAAGCTTTGGGCCAGATCATCCGGGTGTGTAAGGCTCATCCAGTTTAGTGTTTGCAGCTCTTCAATTGAGCGGCCCATAATTTCAGAATATTTAGTGTTTGAATCATAGATCGAGCCTGTTGCTGAGTCTATTAAAGCAATCCCTAAGGGAGCCTTTTCAAATATTGTTCTGAAACGTTTTTCACTTAAAATTAAGGCTTCTTTTGCCGATTGATTCTTCTTAAATGTATTATACAGCAGAAAACTAAAAAGCCCAAGAACCGTGATAAGTAAAAATACGGAGATTAGAAAAAGATGATAAAAGATAGAGCTTATTGTTAAGGTAGTTATTCGCTGGCCGCCAATGCTCGATAAAATGGACTCATATTCCGCCAGCATTACAAAACCCAGAATGATGATACCGATTATGCCAATAGCCATTGAATACTTTAATAGTTTGGCTGGTTTCATTCGTTGCTTTTTTGAATATAATTAAGCGAATACGTTGCTCTTGGTTTAATGGAAATCATTTATCACAGTCAAATATAAATCTAAAAATTCTTGTTTTAATTTTTTAATGCTAACGCCTGATTGATTTTGGTTGAGTTATAGAACATTTGAAAAGTAAAAAAGAAAAATATTCAGCATTGTTACAATTGTAAAAAGGTTTATTGGTTCAAATTCACGTAAAACAAAGGTTTGTCGCCAATGTATTCTCCATTTTCGTCTAATTTTTTGTAAACCAAATCAATACGGGTAACCTGTTTTTCAAGGATAAATTTTTCTTTGTCAAACACCCATTTCTCTCTCATTCGTATCAAGGATAAATCATCTGCGTTTACTTTGCCGGTTTCTGTGCCTTCAGAACCTGTATTTACCATTTCTTTCACCTGAGCAATAGTTAATACAGAATCTGTAAAAAGGTCATACGCTTGCTTTTTTCCACTGATCACAGCCTCTACAATGGTATTGAACATTTTGTGACTATCCATTTTTTTATTAACCGACTGCCAATAGGCATCATCCCAGCCTTCCGGCTTTACCAGCATAGTTTTGGTTTCAACTACTTCTGCCCACATTTCTTTGGAAGGATCTAATGCTGGTTCGGCTTTTGAGCCTTCTGTGTTTGCTTCCTGTTTGCAGCTGGACAAAATGGAAATCAGGATAATTATAAAAGGAATTATTTTTTTCATAGATATTTAATTGGCTTTAGTGGTAACAAATATAATGTTTCATCTTCATTATAAATAATTTTATAAACTTAAAAAAAGTAAGGTGTATTAATTTTGATTTTGCTATTATTGTATAGAAAATAAAAAATGGGCTGTTATTCTCAATAACAGTAAGCTTAAATCCTAGGGCCATTGGGTCAAGAGAAAAGAATTACAATGCAAACAAAAAGAATATGCCCATATCCCGGCCTTCGTCCTTTTAACGAGGAGGAATCTATCTTTTTTAAAGGTCGTGAGGAGCATATTGATAAAATAATATCCCAGTTACAGGAAAAAAAATTCCTGATGGTCACCGGTGCATCCGGTGATGGTAAGTCTTCGCTCATTTATGCCGGATTGATACCACGTTCCAGAGCGGGCTTTTTCAAAACCCGTTTTAATAACTGGATGGTGGTTGATTTTAGACCCGAAAGGGCGCCATTATCAAATTTAGCGGCAGCGCTAAATAATCATCTTGATTTTAAAGATGTTAATGAGCTGGAGGAGGACCTTAGTTATGGTTTTTCTTCGCTTGCCAAAATTTATAAGGAGTCTAAATATTATCTGGATACGGGTTCTGACAGGTTTATTAAGGCTGATAACGAGCAAAAGCAGGAGTTAAAAAACAAAAGTGCTAACCTGTTGATTTTAATAGATCAATTTGAAGAGTTATTTACAAATTCGGAAAATTTCAATAAAGGCAAACCTTCTCTTCAGGCAATTACATTGATCAATCTGATCATTGAAACCACTAAGATTGCAGAAAAGGAAAACCTGCCAATTTATATTGTTTGTACCATGCGTTCCGATTACGTTGGTGATTGCGCTGCTTTTAAAGGATTACCAGAACTTATTGTGTACAGCCAGTTTTTTGTGCCAAGGCTTAAACGTCAGGAAATACACCGTGCCATACTTGAGCCGGCAAAACTATCAGGCAACAAAATTAATAACCGATTAATTGAACGGTTGATCAATGAATTAGGTGATGGTTTGGACCAGTTACCTATTTTACAGCATGCGTTAAACCGCATCTGGAAATCACACATGGATGATGGTGCCGAAGAGATGGACATTATCCATTGCGCAAAAGTGGGCGGGCTTGATGGAGGATTGCTTCCAAAAGATCAAAAAGAGCTATTTATGATTTGGTATAACCAGCAGCCTCTGTTTAAACTTAAAATTCTGGAAAATGCTTCGCTGACTAATGTTTTAAACGCACACGCCCGTGAACTTTTCGAAACAGCAGTGGACTATTGCCGTAAACATATTGGGCAGGACATTTCAAGGGAAGAAGCGAAGGAACTTTTACGTAAGATTTTCACTTGCCTGACTAAAATAAACGATGCCAGAGCGGTAAGAAACAGGTCATCCATATTGGAAATAAAGCAGATTATTGGCGATAATATTACAACAAGCCTTATTGAAGGTTTGGTAAATGTATACAGGGAGCCAGACAACACCCTGTTAAAGCCTTTTATTACCAGTGATCTAAAAACGCTGCATTTAAATGATAATGACATTCTTGATATAACACACGAATCATTAATACGTAACTGGACCGAACTTACCAATTGGACAAAGCAGGATCACGAGAATGTGATGGTTCTGAACGATTTTAAAAAGCAGGTAGAGCGTTGGGAACAAAAAGCCCGTTCAGCGGATTATTTGCTTACCATTGGCTCCTTGAGCTACTTTAAAGGCTGGTATCAGTTAATCAATCCAAATCCATATTTAATTGCTAAGTACGACACTTCTAATATTGATCCGCAGCAAAAAGTAGAAGAGGCTAAAGAGTTTATTTCTTCAGCCGAACATTACCTGCAAATTAGTGAGGCTACTATCAAGCGTAAACGCAAAGCAGTTATTGCCATTACAACAGTTATTGCCATTATTTTGATAGGATTTACTTCCTGGGCGTTTTTAGAGCGAAACAAGGCGCTTACGCAGCAAGAGATTGCGGATCAAAAAACGCAGGAAGCTAAGTTGTCTGAAAATCAGGCGATTAAATCGGGGCAAGAGGCTTTGAAAGCGAAAAACAATGCTGTTTTATTGAAAGAAAAGGCAGAAACAAGTGAAAAATCGGCAATAACGGCCAAAAAACAGGCAGAATTGTCAAAAAAAGAGGCATTATCGGCAAAAACGGTAGCAGAAACTGCAAAAAGACGCGCAGAAGAGCAAACGGAAGTTGCTAAAAAAGAAAAAAATAATGCAGAACAGCAGAAAACAGTTGCGGAGCAGCAAAAAAATAAAGCGGAGGTTGCAGAATTAAAATCACGAAAGCTGAAATTGCTTTCCGTAGCTCAAAATCTGGCCTTAAAATCATCCTTGTATAAAAAAAATAAAAACCTGGCAGGGCAGCTTGCGGTTCAGGCACATAAATTCCATAAAAATAACGGTGGACTAGCGGAAGATCCTGTTGTGTATGAAGGCTTAAGAAATGCCTATACGGTATTAGACAGCGGAATCCATACCACCTTAAGCGGATCGGAAATGGAGCCAAGGATGCTGCTGGAAGTGGGAAGTAAATTGATTTCGGCAGGGGTGGATGGAAAAATACTCGAACAGGATTACCTGAAGGGTAAATCTGGATTTTTATCTCAAATAAAATACGCAAGCCCTATAAACGCTTTTTTTAATAAGCCGGAAAGCAAAAATATCGCTACAGGTCATGACAATTTTTCGGTTTGTATCTGGGAAGTTAAAAATTTAATGAACAGCAGTGTTGGTAAAAACATTGAATATAGGGAGCTGAAGGGGCACAAAAATTATGTTCGTGCGGTGTTGTTCAGCTCAGACGAAAAACACATTGTAACAGCTGGTAAGGATAGTACAATAATTATCTGGGATATGCAGGACCAAAAAATTGCACAGCAAAAAGCAATCAAGGTATCAGCAGCTGTCAGAGCGCTTCACTATCTGAATAAAGAAACACAATTAATTGCTGCATTGGAAGATGGTAAAATCATCCTGTGCAATCCGGAAAACGGAGAAGAAAAAACGTTATTTAAACACGCTACAGCAAAGCCTCTGTGTATGTCATTAAACACAGTGAAAAACAACTTGCTGGTGGGTTTTTCTGACGGTATAGTCAGATCCTTTGACATGGATTATAAAGATATAAACCAGGTAAAATATTGGGATTTTAAAACGCATGCAACCGCTGTGGAATATATACTGTTTAATAAAGATTTTTCATTGGTGGCAACCTCCTCTTCTGACAAAACAATAAAGCTGTATAATTTTCATACTTATTTTGAAAACTATAATTCAATTGGAACATCCATTGAGTTGAAGAACCATAACAGCAAAGTAAAAAGCATTATATTTACTTCTGATAGTAAAATTGCGGCAGGCTGCAGTGATAAAACAATCAGAATTTGGGAAACATCAAGTGAAGTGCTTGTTGACAAGGTTTGTGCACTGCTGAAAACCAATATGAATGAAACCGACTGGAAATCAATTGTTGGTGAAGATATACCCTACGAAAAAACCTGTGAGGGAATTAAAAATTAGAAGGAACGGTTTACGTATATTAAAATGTTGTTGAATTAAAGAAAACTTTGAAGCTGGATAAGGTTAAAAACTGTACAATGAATCGTTTAATTTTTGTTGTTTTTTTTCTTTTTTTTTCTGTAATTAATTTACAGGCACAGATTAATTGTGACCAAAATATAAAGCAGGCAGAGGAGTTTTATGTAAGCGGTGATTACGAAACCTGTGTGCAGATTCTTGAAAAATCAATTAATGAATGCGGTTTTTCAATTAAAACAAAAGAGATTGTTTTCGAGCTGCTGGCTAAATCCTATCTTGAGTTGGATAATCTGCCTAAAGCAGAGTATAATGTACAAAGGCTGCTTAAAAATAATCCGGATTATGAATTGAAAGAAAATAACGGTCAGGAAGATTTTGATATTTTAGTTAATAAGTTTGATGTTCATCCATTGTTTACCGTAGGCCTTCGGAATAGCGTTATACAGCCTACTTTTAAAGCCACCAAAGTGTATTCGGTTTTGGATGATGTTGATTACAGCACCTCTTATTTAAATGGAAAAAAAAGAGTAGTGTTATATTACGTTTGGGCAGAATACGAATTCATAAAAAACTTTTCTGTTTGCGCTGATTTGATTAATTACCAGCTAGTATACAACAGGAGCCTCTCAAAGGGGGCAGACTGGAATTTAAAATATGAAGAAAAATTGTATTTATTAGAAGTGCCGTTATATTTAAAAAAACAGTTTAAATTGGGTAAAATTTTAACACTTTATGGTGCAGCGGGTTTAGGGTATTTGAGTGTAATAAAAGCAAATGCATCGGCTGATATATCTTATTATAATGAAGATGTATACACAGGTGCAAGCATCCCATATGGCTTAAGTGAAACGATGGATGTATCATCCATGCGGAGCAAAAATACTTATGAATGGCTTGCTGGTGCAGGTATTGGCGGTAAATTTAAAAGACTTGGTATATTTATAGACGCAAGATATACAGGCGGAATTAATAGCCTTACCAAAGCAGATAAACGTTTTAATAATGAGGTTCTGACGAATAATTATTATTATATCGACAATTCCATAAAGCTTAATAAGTATGAAATTGGTATCTCACTGTCATATACTTTAAAAACACTCATTAAAAAGGTCAGATAATGTGGAACACGTTTAAGTTTTCGTGGAACAATAATTCTCCTGCGCTTTCTGCTGTCGGAAGGGTGCTGTTACCTGTTTTATTAATGTTTACCGTTGCTTGTAAAAAAGAAGAAATCCCAGCGATTCCTGGAATAATTTCCGGAGCAAAGCACTTTTGTCCTGGTGAAAGCGGAGTTATATATTCCATCGCTCCAGTAGAAGGTTCAGACTTCTATTTATGGACAGTTCCGCAAGGTGCAAAAATAGTTTCCGGACAGGGGACTACTTCCATTAAAATTGACTTTGGTAAAAATTCCGGTTCTATTTGTGTCAGATCTAATAATGATGATGAAGCCAGTGAAGCTTCCTGCCTTGATGTTATACAAGGCGGTGTGCAGAATATGTGGTGCAGGGAAATGGATTTTAAAGGTGGCGGCAGAATAAATGCCACAGGATTTTCTATTGGTGGTAAAGGCTATATTGGAACGGGAAGAGATAATGTTCCTAATAAGTACAAAGATTTTTGGGAATTTGATGCTGTTTCCAATACCTGGACACAAAAAGCCGACTTTGGTGGAGAAGCCCGTTTAGATGCAGTTGGTTTCGCTATTGGCAATAAAGGATATATTGGCACAGGATATAATGTAATTACCGTTCTTAATGATTTTTGGGAATATGATCCGCTGTTAAATGAATGGACGCGTAAGGCAGATTGCGGGCCTGAAGGAAGAACATTTGCATTTGGATTTGCTTTGGGTAACAAAGGCTATGTAGGAGGAGGCAGGGACAATACTTTTGCAATCACCTTTGCCGATTTTTGGGAGTATGACCCCGATGCTGATCAGTGGATACAAAAAGCAGATGCTCCGCCAAGGCAAGGTGCTGTTGGCTTTGCAATTGAAGATAAGGGTTATATGGGAATGGGAATTTTAAGTGGAGTTTCTACCAATAGTTTTTTTTGTTATGAGCCCATTCTGGATGTTTGGACACAAAAGACAAGTTTACCCGGAGGGCCCCGCTATGCTTCAACAGGCTTTGCGATTAACAATTTAGGATACATAGGGCTGGGGTATGACGGGCAGGATTATTATAGAGATTTTTATGAATACAACCCCGTTACCGATACCTGGATACAAAAACCTGATTTTGCCGGGGAACTCCGTAGTTATGCAGTGGGATTTTCAATTGGGAACAACGGATATATAGGCGTTGGTGGTACCGAAATAAACGGAGGGGAAAATTTTGATGATTTGTGGGTATTTGGCCAATAAGCACCATTATTGGTAACCAAACATTAAAAAAAACGTATTATTATTATCTGAACTTAAATTGTTAACTTTCAGCACATTATTCTGATCAAGCCAGTTAGCATTTTGAAAATTTTCATGAAAAGAACAGGAATTATATTCATTATTTATGCATTTACAATTCTAAATTGTAAAGCTCAACCTAACGGTAGTTTTGAAAATTGGACTACTGTATTTTCAATTCCTGAACCGGACGGTTGGCAGACACCAAATTTTTTATCACTTTTATCACCTCCAAATCCGCTTTCTGCTTTTAAAGTAACAGGTTTAGATGTTCACTCAGGAAACTATGCTTTAAAATTAAAAACGGTGTACCTGAATAATAAACCTCCACAATTATTAGTTAACGATTCCTCCGGGGGCACTTATATTGGCAAAATTGTTTTTTCTCCTTTGTCGAGTACCCAAGGCTTCCCCTATACAGAACGGCCGGAAAAGCTCCAGTTTTGGGCCCGTTATATACCTGTTGGAAACGATATCGGCAAAGCTGGGGTACTGTTAAAAAAATGGAATATTTCAGACTTTGATACTATTGCTTATAGTTTAATTGAAATTCCCCCCACTCCGGTTTATACGTTATTTGAAGTAGATATCAATTATTTTTCATCGGAAGCGCCTGATTCTGCTGTTATTGCGTTTGCTACCAGCAAAAATGCGGGGACATCAAGAGTAAACAGCACTTTGTATTTGGATGATATACAATTCAGTAATGCGGTTGGTATTGCAGAAGGCTTAACAGAATACAGAACCTCTGCCTATCCGAACCCGGCAACAGATAATGTAACAATATATGCTGAAAATAAGGATGCAGATAATGTTCAGTTAGTGGATATAAACGATAAATTGGCAGGAGTATATAAACTTCAGAATAATTACTCCAAAATAAATACAAGTCTATTTGCTTCAGGTACTTATATTTATACAATACGTGATAATAAAGAACGAAACCTGTTTAAAGGACAATTTAAGGTTGTAAAATAAACCGGTTGGTAAACGTCACAAAAATCTGAAATGACCGTATAAATAAGTATATGAAAAAAGTATTTTGCATATTTTTTGTTTGCGTTGCAGTAATTTGCTGCAAGGCGCAGCCAAATGGAGGATTTGAAAACTGGACAACGGTATTTAATTCTCCAACGCCAGATGGTTGGCAGACATTAAATTTTCTTACCATTACCACTCCTCCAAATCCCGTATCGGCATTTAAAGCTACTGGTGTGGATGTACATTCGGGTAATTATGCTTTAAAGCTAAAAACAATTCACGTTAGTACAAACCCTGTTCCCCAGCTGATTGACGATACTATGGGCGTTATTTTTACAGGAAAGATAAATATATCGGCAGGTACCTACAAATATGGCTTTCCATTATCCAGCCGTCCGAAGTATTTAGAGTTTTGGGCGAAGTACCTTCCTGTTGGAGGCGATAGCGCTGGGGTGCGCGTAGTTTTAAGAAAGTGGAACGGGATAAAAACAGATACGGTGGCCGAAGGGACCTTGTCATTTGGCGAAACAGTATCTTATACGTTATTTAAAGCGGAACTTAATTATTATTCTAACGTAGTGCCTGATTCGGCACTTATTATTTATGGGTCGAGCAGACACAGATTATTTGCGCGGATAAATAGTACTTTATTTCTAGATGACGTTCTGTTTACCGGAAGCGTGGGTATTGATGATCATAAGGCGATATCTGATAGAGTGAAAGTATTCCCTAACCCTGCAAAAGATAATGTAACTATTCAGGTAGAAATAAAAGAAGCTGATAATATAGAAATAACAGATATTTCGGGAAAGGCTATTGGTATATATAAAATTGAAAATCCGAAAGTAAACGTTACCACAGCCCTGTATTTGCAGGGGACCTATTTTTATACGGTGCGGGATAAGCAAAACAAAGTGCTTACTACCGGTAAGTTTAATGTGATCAAATAAACAACAGCATTTCTGCCATCCTGACTCAATTTAATGGACACAGCAAATTCAAACAAAGTATTTTTAAGTGTAAGACAGCACGAGCAAAGTAAGCCTGAAAAAAGGCTTATGAAAACCCTTGAGCGTGCGGGTTTTGAATTTTCATTACCAACCGAAAGCGCTGTATCGGATGCTAAAAGTGATGTGACCCTAAAAGGGCAGGCTATTCAAAATTCATTTTGTTCCATTCATTTTATTGGCAAAAAACAATTGGAAGATAATGATGGCCTTTTAATGACTGAACAGGATTTTAATGCAGCGCGTAAACAAATAGAAAAGGATGAACATTACAAAACGTTCATTTGGATGCCAGGAAATTTTGATGATTCAGATGCGGGTAAAAAACAGCTTGATTTTATTAATGAGATGCAGCATCATTTGTCGAACAATATGATTTTATCGCGGGTTTCATCCGCTATTCAATTTGTTGAAGATGTTAAGCTGATTTTGGAACAACAAACAAAAAAAGTTTACGAAACGGAGCCGGCAGATGTGTTTTTGATCTGCAATCAAACGGATGAAAAAGAAGCTTCGCGAATTCAGATGATGCTTTCTGGTGTTTTAAAGCTTGTTAAACTGCTTATCATACAAGATGCAGATATTGATTATGAAGAATATGCTTCGCAACAGATGAATGTCAGCAAAGTATCTGTTGTGTATTACAAAAATGCAGCCGATTGGGCGCATCCTTTTGTACAGCAGATATGGAAAAAGGTTGGTGGCGCAGCTTCAAAATCATCGATATTATATATAAGAGATGCGGAAGCAAAGGAAAGTGAAGCAAAGGATTTTTCGGCTCCAAGGGTTACAAGTTTTACTCTTCCAAGTGAGCTGGTACCTTTAGAGATTAAAGTGCAATACGATTCATTAAATGAAAAAAAGTAATTTAATTAAATTGTCAGGAATACTAGTGTTATAGACGTTGCCGAAGCATTAAATAGCGAAATAAAAAGGAGCATGGAACATTTTACTCAGGAACAATTACTGTTAGAGCATCAAAAGCTCGAATTGTTAAAGCTGGAGCTTGAAGAAAAAAACAAGCAGATGTGGTCTATGTCGGAAACGGTATATAAAGAGAAGAAAAAGATTGAAGAGCAACTAAAAGAAATTCTTCAGGAAAAATCGAACCTGGAAAACCAAAAAAAAGAAAATGAAGAAAAAGTGAAGTTCCTTTGGGAGCAAAGCACCGCTATACATCATGAAAAGGAGCGTATCGACAAATTAAAAACACAGGTAGAATATCGCCATAAGGAAATAATAGACAGCGTGCACTATGCAAAAAAAATTCAGCAGGCTATTCTTCCTTCCCAAGAGGTAGTGAGCTCAATACTTCCGGATTCCTTTATTTTTTTCAAGCCTAAAAATATTGTAAGCGGTGACTTTTTTTGGGCACATCGTATTGATGACGCTGTACTTTTTGCTGCCGTTGATTGCACGGGACACGGAGTACCGGGAGCATTTATGAGCATCATGGGTTATCATCTTTTGGAAAGCACGGTAATAGAAAATCAGATAATGGAGCCTGCCCAGATATTGGAGGTGTTAAGTAATTCGGTGGTGAAATCACTGAAACAAACAACTGAATTAGGGTCTGTAAAGGATGGAATGGACATTGCCTTATGCAAAATAGATTATAAGAATAATATACTTGAATATTCCGGGGCACACAATGCGTTATACATTATAAGAAATGGCGTACTTACGGAAACCAAGGCTGATCGAAGATCTGTAGGTATTTCAGTAGGCTCCAAAGCGATAAATTTTACCAACCATAAAATAAGTATTGAAAAAGGTGATTGTTTGTATGTCTTTTCAGATGGCTATGCTGATCAAAAAGGAGGACCGGAAAACACTAAATTTTTCTATCAGCCTTTTAGGGATTTATTGATCGAAATTCATCAGCTGCCTATGCCCGAGCAAAAGCTAAAGCTAGAGCAGGTAATCATGGACTGGAAGGCCGATAAAGGCCAGATTGATGATATGCTGGTGATTGGCGTTCGGATTTAATAACGCGCTCAGCAAGCTCTTAAAACACTTTTAAATCAGTTGCCGAAGCTTTTCTGTAATTCTATTGCGGATGATAAGTTCGTTCGGAATAGATGTCTGAAATTTTATTTGTAAAGGTCATTTTTTTAACCTTTTGTTTCGAGAAAAGCTCCATCTGGTCCGTGTAATGCTTGCTTTCCGGCCTAGCTGAATTTCCAAACGGCAGCAATGTTTCAATTTGCTCCGGGCCATTTTTTGAGAAAGCAACAAAGTGGGTGTATGATTCACCAACATATCCGGTATATCTTCCTTTTTTGTAAGGGTGCGTGTATGTAGCTGCCAATACATCTGCAAAACCGGGCAGAGGAAGATCTTTATCACCTCTTACATGTCGCTGAAGCTCACCCAGGGTAACAGCCGTTTTTCCAAAGTTGGTAATAAAATGTTTTTTAGCGAAGGCAACGGCCTCAATGAAATCGGCTGGTTCAACCTTTGCCTCACTAAAAAAATTATTATAACCGTAGCCGTATTTTTTGAACAGGTGTTCCACAGACATGGCAACGTATGCTGCGCCAATGCTGCCGGATGCAGCCACTTTATCCCATTGGTTGATATAGGTAATCGCATCTGAAATTTCAGGATGCTTATTTGGATCCAGATTAAAGATTCCTGCTATTGATTTCATAATTGGAGAGCTGTCCGAAAACGTAATATCGAATTTTATCTTTTTAAAAGTATCGAAATCCAATTTGTCTTTTTGTGCAATCTGTTCCATAAAACGGATGCTGCGGTTGCTGTTGGTGTATTTAAGGCCCATGTCCTTTGGAAAGCGTTTTAAATCGGTCGAATCAGGACTGCCTCCTGCACACGTTGAATTAAAAGGGGTGTTGTTCATATTAAATACATAACCGCAGGCAGGATTTTTTGTTTGTGGAAGCTCTTTCTCCTTGTATATATCTGTCCAAAGGGTTTTAGACGTGTTGCCCGGAAGCACTCCTGTCCAGTCGTAATTACCAGTGCGCTTAGGAACCCGGCCGTTATCAATAAAAAATATGTTTCCTTCTTTGTCTGCATATACTATGTTGAACCTCGGGAAGCCTTGTAATTCAAGCGCTTTGTAAAATTCGTTAAAATTAGTGGCCTTGTTTGCGTAATAAAATTGTTCGGCAAAACCGCAGGACATATTAGCAGTAGTACGTATTGAATAAAAATCTTTTTTGGATTTAGATAACAATGTTGCCCCATATACGCTCCAGTACGTAGTTTTGGAAACAGATATCTTTAATGGGCCTGCAATTTTAACCTTTAATTTAATCTTTCGTTCTTCCAGCTGTTTCCATTCCCCGTCAAATTCGTAGGTTAATTTTTTTGTAGGGTGCATTTTTAATTTATACGTATCCACTAGGTCATATTCATTGAATGTCATACCCCATCCCAGATGCTCGTTATTACCCATGAAAATGGAGGTTCCAACGGGGAAGTATGCACCAACAATGTTTAGTCCTTCTTCACTGCATAAGTGCGCCTCATGGAATGAAAAAGGCCCTTCCAGGGGTTGATGCGGATTAATGGCAAGGTAGGTACGGCCATCTGTGCTTTTAGATGGAGATACTGCATACGCATTAGACCCAACAGGAGAAGGCTCTTCATCGTATTTCCCATCAACAATATTTTTTACCGGTTTATCAATGTGTGCTAAAAAGCAACTGATAAGGGTATAGGATCTTAAAATATCTTTTGAAGTAAGCGGAAATATTCCCTTTACAAGTATTTCTTTTTTATGAGATTCAGCGAACGCATTAATCCCCTGGCAATAGCCATCAAGGTATTTTAAAAATACGGGTGTCATAAAGGAATACTGGGCCTCTACAGCTTCCTTTATGCCAAGCGCGTGATTTATATAATCTTTTGGTGCGCCCTTCTTTCCTTCATAAATGCCGGATAGTCCTTTGCCTATAATTAAAGTTTCCTGCATGGTTTTAAAATTGTTTTCAGCATTTGACCAGGCAAATCCGTAAGCAACTTCGGCATCTGTTTTTGCAAAAATATGCGCCACTCCAAAGGTGTCTCTTACAATGGTAATAGCTTCGGGGTTTATTTTAGGGTACGATTCTAATTGCTGTGAAAAACAATTTGCCTGGAAAACCAATGTTCCTGCGAGTGAAAAATAATTTAGATACTTCATTTATAATATTGACTGGTAAATTAAAAAGAGTTACTGATATTTTTCTTGTGTTTTTTTTCTTCCTAAAGATAGAACAAAACCAATGGCTGTAATAGCAATACCTGTGTACAAAATCCATAATGGAAGATCTACCGGAATATTCAAATGTGTTGTAATTCCAAGGATACGCGACAATCCGCCAGGAAGTACAATCAGTTCATCGTTAAATGCGGTAAGTGTTTTTTCAAATCCTGCGCCTAGCACCAGCAAGGCCCCTGCGATTAGTTGTAGTCCCTGAATCAGTAATAGGTTTGAGATGGATTTTTTTCTGCTCATTTTAAATGTTTTTCGGCTTGAACGATACAAGGCATAATAGGTCCATAATAAGCACAGGATAAAGACACTGAAGAAAAAAAGTTTAAAGCTTGCGGAGGTCCAGAACAAATACCAAAACAGCATTGGCCCCCTCACACAGGAAATTAAAAGAGGAAGTAAAATCATTAATATAGAAGGGGCAAGCTGCAACAGGTTGTTTATTTTGTTTGGGTTTCTGTAAAGCAGCAACAGTAAAATGGTATATAGAATAATCAAGATCAGTAAAAACCCAACAAAAACAGGTGCTGAGAAGGCGGTAAATGTCACTAAACCACCGGCAATACTTAGTAGAATTATAAATATAATCATTCGTTTGTCGGCTGTATTTATCCAAAGCCTGTTTATGGAAGATGGCGCAAAAACGGCAGCCCATAAGTACTTCAAGCCATTAACGCCATATTTTCTTTTCGTTGTTTCATTTTTAATCAGCATAGGTAATAGCGCGGATAATAAAATAATAGCGATTAGTAGTCTGGCGACCCATGCAGCGGGAATAGTGCGTGCAGCAACCTTTGTTCCAACATTGGCTTCTCTGAAATTATAGGAAGGAAAATCAAGATTTGTTAAATACAGCTGTTGGTGGGCTTTTTCATATTCCTGATAATTGTTTAGTGATTTTTTCCAGGCTTCTAATGATTCGCTATCTCCTGTATCCAGCCAATGATAATAATGCAGGAAGTAACTGCGATATTCAGCCAGAACGGTAAACAGGCTTTGCTGGTAATCGAGTGAAGCCATTAATTTTTTGTAATCGTTTGTGTTTTGTGAAGCTCTGCCGGCTGCATTATTAGCAAGTGTTTTCATTCGTTTCACGCCTTCGATGGACTCATAGCCTTCTGCAACAGCATCCTTCAAATTTGGTTTACATACATAATATATACTTCCAAGTGCAGAGCTGGATGCGCCAACCATGTCCCACTCAAAAATCCACATCATCGGTGGTGGTTCCAATCCCAGTGCACGAACATCATATTTGGCGAACTCTCCAATGTATAAGCCTTTGCGTGTAATGTCGTGAGAAATGAGCAACATTTCCGTGATATTATTTACCAGTAATGAATCATCTCCAAAATAATATTGTACCCATTCATTGGTGATTTGTCTGAGATCGGCAAAGGGGTTTTCGGCAAGCTTAGCGGTAGCATATACATTGGCATCTGTAATCACATTAAATCCTTTAAAAGGATAGAGCGATAAGGGGCCGGCACGCAGCGGACCGCCTTCCTGCGACCAGAGCCAGAAACCATCAAAATGATTGTTATTAGTGGCGAAGAGCTGTAATGCCTGTTGGTGAAGAGGTGCCAGGTAATTAGGAAAAGCATTCAGGCCTTCAAATTCTCTGCGACATTGAAACTCTGTTATTCTGCGATGTTTGCCTTGCGAAAGCGTAGGATTGAATGGAAGCCAGCTGTAAAAATCCCCGCTGCAGTATTTTGTAGATACCACCAAATTGTTTGAATTGATTGTATCCAGAACGCGGTGATACGTTTCCGGATTAGTATGCATATCACCCATTTCCCCAACACCAACAGACCATGTACGGAAAATAAGCAGCTTGTTATACTGCTCCGCCACTTCAATAAAAGAGTTCAGCATTAGTTGAACGGCCTTATCTGTGGTTACATTCAATTCGCTATAATAATCCCATCCCGGGCGGTTATATACAGCACCAGCTTCACCAATGCGGATCAATAAACCATCAACACCGGGCATTGTTTCAAATAATTCCTTTGCTCCGGATTGATATATTTTCCAGAATTCTTTATTTTCCGTATCCACTTTGCTGAAATTTTTCAGCACATAATTTTTTAAAGGTGTGGTAAAAGTGGTCATGTCGGAACTCATGTACACTTTTAAACCATTTTGATGAGAAAGTTCTGCGAGCTTAGAAAAGTATTTTCTGAAAGCGATATGGCGCAGCCGGTATTGGTCGTTTTGCGAATATATTTCAAACCCATTTGCTACAGAATCAAAATTTATTAATTCCAGAAAACCATGAATAATAATACCATTATAATTGAATTTTTTAATTCTGCCTACGTAGGTTTCCAATTCTTTTGAAATCCGTTCAAAAGCAACCGTATCAATGAAAGGCGGTGTGGCCAGGATCATATCTTCGTAACGGTGTACATTGTGTTCGTAGTTATTTCCCCAGTTAAGTGTATCAGGAATTATTCCAACCCCACCCATATCAATGAGCTTCAACCCTAATGTTTTAGGAGTGCCTTTTTCAATAGCGATTGAATCCGGTTGGCTGTTTAATTCAGGCGCGTTTTTTTGACGGTAAGTAATTACCAATGCCTTATTTATTTCAGTAGCTATTAAAAACCCTATAGCCAGAAACGTAATAATCAGAAGAGGAATTCTAAAAATGCGCATTTGACATTAATTAATAAGAAACCATTGGTCTTACTTTAATTATGTCAAATTTACATTAAATTTTGTAGGAATCGAAACAGGGAAGTAGAGCACTTCTTTACAATCAATTGTTAAAAAAAGACAATTTTATATTTTAAGATTAATTTATGAAACATTTAATCCCCTGATTACGTAAAATTTGGTCCAGCAACAAACAAACAAAAAACGACAGCCCCATGAAAACGAACTCCATTTTAGCATTTTTAATATCTCTTTTGACTAAAAAAGCACCCGTATTGCAGCCTTTGTACGTTCGTGCAAAAAACAAGAGAACGAGATAAAATTCTGTATTTAGGTCTAATCAGTTAATTTAACAGGTATTCTGTTAAGTTAACTGATTTCATTTTGGCTTTTTTAGCGTTTATATTTGCGTTTACCAGAAATGCATCCTCGTTTATTTATACCAAAGCATAATTTCTTCTCCAATCAAATCTGCAAAAGTCCTGTTTTCCATATATTCTATTCGCCATCCATTTAATGTTAAATGAATCATTCCCATAGAATTTCCATTTAATACAATTTCCAGATCATGGCAAATGCCATCGCGACAGCTTGCAGGTACAGGAATAGCTTCACCAATATATCTGGTTCCACGATAATTGATATCTATAGGAACGCGTTCGGTTTTTATGATTATTTCGTCAGTATTCATAATTCAAAAAATTAGTTTATTAAAAATTCTGTCGGTGCCTCTTTGCCAAGGATTGATTCAGAACTGTAATCAATTTTTTATTTTGTGTTTGGCTGGTTACCTAAACAGATTTAATTAAAGTAAAAGTATCTATTGTAATAGGCTTCTAAACGAATATTAGTTAAAACACAATAAGGAAGGACTGGGTTTATATATAACGCCCCTGAAAATATGCCTTCAGTATCACGTTTTGAGTGGCGCTATTTTTTTATAAACGGAATAAAATTTTGAACCCTGTCGATTTATATTAAATTTGTGAAACGATACAAAAATGCAAGCGGAAATTGAAGTGTGCTGTCTATGAAATTATTCGGTACACAGATTGGAAATGTATTAACTATACTTCAAATGAAAATATATTTTACGCTTGCGTTTTTAATTAGTGTCACTGTTTTACAGGCTCAAAATATTAAAGTGTATTTCAACCAATCGGTTGATAACTCAGCCTCTTCCATTACCGATGCTCGTACGTCTTCTCATCTGGAAGATACCATATGCAGTCTGATTAACTCAGCAAACATAACAGTTGACATAGCTGTTTGGGACAATGGAAGTGCAGCAATTATTTCAGCCTTAAATAATGCGTATAATCGGGGTGTTCAGGTTCGTTATATTTCTTCAAGCAATAGTTTAAATTCAGCTTTGTCGGGTTTAAATTCTAATATTTCTCTTTTAGAAAGAAATTCTACCCTTGCCAGCAATGTGATGCATAACAAATTTGTGATTGTTGATAATGCTTTGTTATTAACCGGTTCAATGAATTTTGGAAATGGAAGTATGGAGGATGATTATAATAATATTGTAATTGTTTCCAATACCGCCCTTGCTCAAAACTATACTGCTGAGTTTAATGAAATGTGGGGTTCAACAGCAGCAGCACCAAACTTAAGCAACAGCAAATTTGGGCCAGCCAAAGCGGATAATACCATACATAGTTTTAATATTGGAGGAATTGTTATTCAGAATTATTTTTCTCCAACGGATAATACCAGCAATCAAATTGTAAATGCGATTAACAGCGCGGATTATTCGCTTGACATTGCGATGTTTACTTTTACAGACAACGATATTGGAGATGCTGTTGTTGCTGCTAAAAACAGAGGTGTTAACGTTAGGTGTATTATGGAAAATTCAAATTATTTTGGGTCTGAATACAATTCGTTGGTTAGTAATGGAATTGCAACGTTTTCACATGTGAACATAGCAAATGATTTTCATCATAAGTACTGTATTATAGATGCAATGCACGGAAGCTCTGACCCCATTGTTGTAACTGGTTCTCACAATTGGTCAAATTCTGCAGAAGATGAATATGATGAGAATATTTTAATAATCAATAGCGAAATTATTGCAAACCAATATACTGAAGAGTTTTTACAACGTTTTTCAGAATTTGGCAGTGTGGGTATAAATGAAACAGGCAAAATTAATTGTTATACTATTTATCCGAACCCTAACAGTGGCGATTTTTTTATTGAGAGTACCAATAAAAATTATAGCCTTGATATTGTTAATCTCTTAGGAGAGCAGGTGCTTTCGGAAAAGAATAGTACGGTTAAACGTTTTAGTTTACCCAAAGGTATTTATTTTATAAAAATTACTTCAGAAGATAAACGGGAGAGTTTACAAAAGGTGATTGTCAATTAGCAGAGGCTTATTGTGTAATAATTTTTAAGTTTATGTAATAGGGAAGCGCATTGATAAATGAACGGGACATTTCAGTTTTAATTCATCTCCGGGCTGGTTGTTTGATTTTTGTCTTTATTCAAACGATTCATAATTACCCATACTTCTGCGCTCATAATTGCAGCAAAAAAGCACCATACAGAAATAGCATGTTTAGTATAAAAATATTGAGTAAAAATGAACGTCCCTAAAATTAATGCTCCTAAAATTTTCATTCGTTTGATGCTGGAAATAAACGGGGAAATTGCTGTTGGAATTACATAAAACAAAGCGATAGCACCCTTATTTACATGGGGAAAACCAAGAGCGTAAAAGATGTGGTGACGGTCTATTTCTGATTTTACCGAATAAATAGCAATGCAATAAGCCAAATAAACAGAAGCGATTCCCCCGAACAATAAAAACATGTTTAACAGGCTTTTTCGTTTTTTCTCTGGTTCCATTAGCATAATAGAAAAAGGTACTAATACGGGCCATATTATCTGTGCTATGATTATAAACAGATGAGTGCTTATGTTTTGTAATTGAACATAATTATTTTCAATTGCTATCCACAAAAAGCCTTCAACAAATTGCTGGACACCGAATACTAAAGGCAGACTTGCGAAAAATTTTTCAGAAGTGGTGTTTGCTTTTTTTAACGTAAAAACACCTACTGTGCCAAGAATTACACTTGCACCAAAACTAGCCTCTGCTGAAAAACACATAGTCAGTAATAAAATTAAGGAAATAAAACGCCATTACATTCAACACAGTTAATGGTAGGGATAATAGCGTTGTATTTAATATTAATAGATTTGATAAATTCGTTTGCGATCAGCGCATATCCTTTCTGATTAGGGTGATAACCATCTAAACTAAAAAAACCTCCGCTTACAAAAGTTGCATTAAAATCAACTCCATCCCATTTAATACCTGTTTTTACAGAGTTAAAGTATGAATACATGTCTGCAAGCGCAAGGCCATACTGAGCTGATTTTTGAGCAATAATAGCATTGTAGGCGACTATCGCCTGATCAATGGTAAAAACTTCGGTACTGTCAAGTGAATAACGGTCGCTGATTGTTTTATATACTAAACCGTACTTTTCACATTTCATAGAATCCAGAGGAACGGAAAGTGTAATATATTCGCCTTTGTGCAACTGACGAACACCACCGTTTGCTGCAGGATCCTCAATTACAAAGCCATTGCGCCCCATAACAAAATGAATATGTGTTAATCCGGCAGGAACGTATATGTCATTTAATGAATCGGCCTGGGTTTGTCTTAAGTCGGCATTGTCCCATGCAACCAGCGTGTAATAAGGAAATGTTCTGAAATCAGGGATGGTAGCAATAACTCCTTTTGAACCATTGGCAGTTAACCCTCCAAGAAGTGTATCCAGATAGGCGCTAAAACTAGCAGGAGAGGGTATTGGACTTCCTGTTCCACCCGTGCTGGCATAATTAAAAATATCTTCCATACCCAGCCATGCGGTCACGAATGTGGCGTTTTGTGCTTTGGCATCGGTGAAAATAGTAGATGTTCCGGGATTGCTTGCAATACGGTTATAATAAGGATTTCTGTTTGTAGATGAAAAGCTGGTACCAAACGCAGGGTTAAAATAATCAGCAGTAGCAGCAAAGGGGACCGACAGATTTTGAATGTTGTTTCCCGAAACGCCCGACAAATAGGGTGTCGCAGCACTTTCTAAAATTATGTTTTTTAATGGTGATAGCGCAGAAACACCTTTACAATCTGTTTTGAAACCTAAATGGCTAGGGGTTATAAACCAGCTTTCCCAGGTTTTGCTGTTTAATCCCAAACCGCTGTTATCGGGCATCAACGCCTGGTTGAATGCTCCTCCCCCAATTAATTCAAATTGCTCTGCCAGTAATGAAGGTATAGATAAGCGCTGTCCCTTTTGAAATAAAGCTCCGTCCTGATATCCGGCCATGTAATTGCCTCCTATGGCAACTGTTTTAGAAAAATCAGCAGTTCCGGGGCTAGGTTCAGGAATATCTATTTTGGGGGTACATCCGGTAAATAAGTAACAAACAATAACAGGTATAAGGTATACAGAACGATTCATTTTATTTCGAATTTTTGATCTGGTTGAAAATAAAAGGCACGAGTAAAAAAAATATTTTTATTTAAGCCGGAGTAACATTCACTGCTTCAACCGCAATAATTTCCGGTGCAATACGCTTAATGGATTCTTCAATTCCTGCCTTCAACGTCATCGCGCTCATAGAGCAGGATTTGCAGGCACCTAGCAATTCCAGTCTTACAATTTTGTCATCTGTAATTTCCAACAATGATACATTACCCCCATCGGCCTGTAAATAAGGACGAATTTGTTCTAATGCTTCCTCAACCTTAATTTGTAAATCAGTCATTTTAATTTAATTATTGCCTGTTTTGTTCATTTCAATCTCCTTCAGATCTGCCTGTAGAAACAGTTTTTGAAATGTAAAGGTAAGGAAAAAACTTATATCCATAAATAGCCCCACATTAACTCTATAAACTATATTTTTTGTACCTTTCGGGTCCTTTGAAATTTTTATAAAATGACGATTTACGATAAATACGAAACAGTAATAGGCTTGGAAATCCATGCCCAATTATCCACCCAAAGTAAAGCATATTGCAGCGACTCTACTGAGTTTGGTGTACTGCCAAATACGAATGTAAGCCCGATATCATTGGGGCATCCAGGTACTTTACCTAAAACAAATAAAAAGGTAATTGAATATGCTGTACGCTTAGGACTTGCTTGTAAATGTACCATCAGAGAGTTGAATGAGTATGCGCGTAAAAATTATTTTTATGCCGATTTGCCGAAAGGCTACCAGATAACACAGGATAAAACCCCTATATGCACCGGTGGTTACATCACTATAAAGCAGGACGATGGTTCCGAGAAAAACATTAACATTACCCGCATTCACATGGAGGAAGATGCCGGTAAAAGCATACACGATATCGACCCTTTTGATACCCTTATTGATTTGAATCGTGCAGGTGTTGCTTTGGTGGAAATTGTTAGCGAGCCGGAGTTGCGCAGTGGAGAAGAAGCATATAAATATTTAACGGAAGTTCGTAAGCTTGTCCGCTATTTGGAAATTTGCGATGGTAATATGGAAGAAGGCAGTTTACGTTGTGATGCCAATGTTTCTGTACGTTTGAAAGGCTCCAGTACTTTTGGTAAACGCACAGAGGTGAAAAATATGAACTCCATCCGTAATGTTCAACGGGCAATTGAGTTTGAGGCAAAGCGCCAGATTGAAGCAATTGAAAACGGTGAAGAAATTTTTCAGGATACACGCAGCTTTAATGCAGTAACAGGCGCAACCTTTGTATTAAGGAGTAAAGAAATGGCGAACGATTACCGTTATTTCCCTGAACCGGATTTGCAGCCGGTAGTTGTTAGTCAGGAATACATTGCAAAAGTGAGAAGCACCTTGCCGCCTTTGCCAAATGACTTGCATAAAAAGTATCAATCACTGGGGCTATCAGCCTATGATGCAGGTGTATTAACGGAATCGAAAGAAATAGCATTGTACTTTGAAGATATTATTGCGAAGACAAAAAATGTAAAATCGGCCGCAAACTGGTTGACAGTGCAGGTAAAATCATATCTGAACGAAAACGCACTGCATATATCCGACTTTAAAATTACTGCAGCGCGAATTGCTGAACTTGTTGATTTTATTGATAGTGGCAAAGTAAGCCATACAATTGCGATCCAAAAAATATTTCCAAAAATGATGTCGGAGTTGAACAAATCTCCTTTACAAATTGCGGAAGAAAATAACTGGATCCAGGAAAGTGATGGTGGCGCACTTACAGAGTTTGTGAAACAAGCCATTGCAAAATATCCTGAAAAAGTGGTAGAATATAAAAATGGGAAAGTGACCTTGCTGGGCTTGTTTATGGGTGAAGTGATGAAGCTGTCAAAAGGAAAAGCTGACCCGAAAGTAACTACTGAATTAGTAAAAGAAATGCTTGAAAAATAATTTTTTGGTCTTTCTTTTTGAGGTAAGATTATATCAACAAAGTATAAATCAGCATTAAAAAACATAAAAATTTAAAAACTATGCGTATTTCAAAAGTATTCAATTATTTAAACCGATCTCTTGCTTCTCCATTTCAGGGCGGTATCAAGAAGGGTGCACTACTGGCACTTCCAATTATAGTGTTGGCCGCTTGTTCAAATACAAATCCTCAATCTTCCAACGGAATAGAATTAAAAGGCAAGCTGAGCAACCCGAACGGTGAAACAGTTTATCTTGAACTGATGTCCCCTGAAGGCCTAAAAGGTATTGATACAGCAGTTGTTGATGCAAAAGGGGAGTTTACTATGACACCGGAAATTAAAGAGCCCGGTTTTTACCGGCTAAAAATTTCAGATAAAAACATGGCTACCCTTGTGCTTGAGAATGGTCAAAAGGTTACTGTTACAGGTGATGCGAAAGATCTGTCCAATACTTATACGGTAGAGGGTTCACCGGATTCAAAATTATTCTGGGAAATTGATAAGGCATCTGCAAAAAATTATCGCAAGCGTGATTCTCTTCAAAGTGTTTTTCAGTCGAATTCGGCTGCCTTGCAAAATGACCCGGCCCAGCTGGGTGTTTTGAGTAAAACAATTGAGATGCAATTCAATAATGTTGTTGCGGATCACAATAAATATTTAAATAATTTAGTTGAAAAAAATTCCGGTTCTTTTGCGGCCTTAGCTGCAATTCAGCAGTTGCCGGACGAAGAGTATTTTCAAACATACATAGAAGTGGATGAAAAATTATTCGCAAAGTATCCAAATTCAGGCTATGTTAAAATGTTCCACGAGGATGTGCTTGTAAAAAAGAAATTGTCAAATGGTTCTCCTGCCCCTGAAATAAGTATGAATACTCCTGACGAAAAACCATTAGCCCTTTCCTCCTTAAAAGGAAAGGTGGTATTGATTGATTTTTGGGCATCCTGGTGCGGACCCTGCCGACAGGAAAATCCGAATGTGGTAAAGGCTTACAACACTTATAAGGCAAAGGGATTTGACATATACAGCGTATCACTTGATAAAGATCTTGAAAAATGGAAACAGGCGATACTAAAGGATAATTTAACCTGGACCAACCATGTTTCTGATTTCAAGGCGTGGCAATCACCTGTAGTTGCGCAATACAACTTTAAAGGTATCCCGTACAACGTATTGATAGATAAAGAAGGTAAAATAATCGCGAAAAACCTAAGGGGAGCGGATTTGGAGAAAAAGCTGGCAGACATTTTTAAATAAATAAGCTCGTTTCCATTACTAAATTTATTTCATGAAAAAAGTAGTTTACATTTTTGCATTTTTATTGTTTCCGCTTTCGGGATTCACGCAATCCTATTTTCAACAGGAGGTTAATTATACGATTCACGTAACGCTGGATGATGTAAAAAATGAGCTTACTGCGGATGAACGTATTGAATACATTAATAATTCTGCTTCAGAACTTACTTTTATCTACATGCATTTATGGCCAAATGCATACAAGGATAATACCACACCTCTGGCGAAAGAGTTTTTAATTAATGGCGATAATAGCTTCTATCATTCAAAGGCAGAGGAGAGGGGCTTCATTGATCAACTTGAATTTAAGATTGATGGACAGCCCGCAAAATGGGAGTTCCTGAAAGATAGTATAGATATTTGTAAATTATATTTGAATGCTCCTTTAAAAAGCGGTTCCAAGATTATAATCACCACGCCTTTTCATGTTAAAATTCCTTCCGGTGAATTTTCAAGGCTAGGCCATATTGGCCAATCGTATCAGATAACACAATGGTATCCGAAGCCTGCTGTATATGATAAAAATGGTTGGAATTATATGCCTTATCTGACCCAGGGTGAATTCTATTCGGAGTTCGGCAGTTTTGATGTAAGTATTACATTGCCTAAAAACTATGTACTTGGTGCAACTGGTGATATGGTGGATGGAGAAAAGGAACTTGAATGGCTAAACCATAAGGTGAAAGAAACGGAAGCAATTACTTCATACGATAGCAAAGACCTTGCATTTCCTGCTTCTGATACTGAAACAAAAACACTACGCTTCAAACAAAGCAATGTACATGATTTTGCCTGGTTCTGCGATAAGCGTTATCATGTTTTAAAGGGAGAAGTAGAAACACCGCACACCAAGCGCAAAGTAACTACCTGGGTGATGTTTACCAATTCTGAGGGCGATTTGTGGAAAAAAAGTATCCCTTATGTAAACGATGCAATATATTATTATTCACTTTGGAATGGTGATTATCCATATAATCACTGCACTGCTGTGGATGGCACTATCAGTGCGGGTGGTGGAATGGAGTACCCGAATATTACTGTGATTGGAAAATCGCAGAATGCGTTTTTGCTGGAAATGGTTATTGCACACGAAGTAGGACATAACTGGTTTTATGGGATGCTGGGCTCTAATGAGCGTGAACACCCCTGGCTGGATGAAGGAATGAACTCTTTCAACGAACTTCGCTACGTTAAAACAAAGTATTCGGAAAGAAAATTAATCGGAAAATTTGGCGACAATTCTGTTGGAAAGGCATTTGATTTGTCCTCCTACAAACAGAAAGCGCAATATGAATTATCCTATTTGTTTTCAGCGGCAAAAAATGAAGACCAACCAATAGAATTACCTGCGTATAAATATACAGGTGTAAATTATGGAGGCATAGTATATTCAAAAACTGCAATTGTGTTCGACTATTTAATGGCCATTGTTGGTGAAAAGGAAATGGATAAAGCAATGCAGCGTTATTTTGATGAGTGGCACTTCAAACACCCGCAGCCAGAAGACTTAAGGAAAGTATTGGAACAGTCCACAGGTAAAAATTTAGGTTGGTTTTTTGACGATTTGATAAATTCAACAAAAAAACTGGATTATAAAATAACTTCAAGCAAAAAACAAGGGGATGGTTCCTGGAATATTGGTGTTAAGAATAAAGCGGATATAAAGGGCACTCTTTTTCTGCAGGGTATAAAGGATAAAAAAGTTGTAAAAGAAGCCATGTACGAAGGTTTTGAGGGGAAGCAAACACTTAGTTTTCCTTCGGGAGAATTTGATCATTTTAAAATTGATTACGCACAGGATATGCCCGAGATCAATAGGAATAATAACACTATCCGGGCACGCGGTGTATTTAAAAAAGTGGAGCCGCTAAAACTACAGTTTCTCGGAAGTCTTGATAATCCGGATAAAACGCAGCTCTTTTTTACTCCTGCTGTTGGATGGAACAATTATAACAGGTGGATGCTCGGTTTTGCTTTTTATAACAATAGTGTTCCTCAAAAAAAATTCGAGTTTGTATTGATGCCGATGTTGAGTTACAGCACAAATGATTTTGCAGGCAGCGGAAAGGTAATGTATAATATGTTTCCTGAGGGAAGCCTGTTTCAGCGCATTTCCATTGGTGCAGCAGGTGCCCGTTATGCATTTGACAACGCACCCTTTAGTAATTTTAATAAAATTGCACCGGAATTAAATATTGAGTTTAAAAAGAAGTATGCAAAAAGTACCAATAATCATACTTTACGGTATCGTAATATCAGTATTATTAAGAATGATTACTATGGTAACCTCCCACAGAGCATATATTCATATAATTATGTAAACTTTAATGATATTACCTATCAGTTTCACAAAAAAAGTACACTTACACCGTATATCGTAAATGTAAATGTACAGCAAGGTGAAGGTATCATGAAAACATCACTCACAGCAAACTATACTTACAACTTTAAAAATAAAAATAAAGGAGTAGATATCCGTTTTTTTGCCGGCACCTTTGTTGAATTGTCGCCTCCCAAAACGGTATGGGGCTCAATTACACAATATCTCGATAGATCTCCATACCTTTTTCGCTTAAGCGGACAAACCGGAAGCCAGGATTATTTGTACGACAACATTTTTTTAGGTCGATCCGAAACCACAGGTGTTCTTGCTAATCAATTTACCGAAACGGATGGAGGATTCAAATTTTATTCAACAGTAGGGCAAACCTCCGAATGGCTTACAGCGTTAAACATTAAGTCCTCTATTGGAAATTTAAAATTGCCTTTAAAGCTCTATGCCGACCTGGGATTAACAGCATACAATTGGTCAAACAAAACCCAACCTGTTTATAATGCAGGTGTCTGTATTTCTTTTGCAAAAAATATTTTTGAAATCTATTTCCCGTTGATATTATCAAAAGACCTTCAGGATTATAAAGACGTGAATAACTTAGAGTATGCGGAAACAATAAGGTTTACATTGAATTTGAATTTACTGAACCCTTTTGATATAATAAAAAGTTTATAAAAATGGTTGAGACTGACTGGTCTTTAACTCAATAATACTATAATTGAACGCAAACAAAAAAATATATTTCGCATCTGATTTTCATTTAGGTGTTCCGGATCACGAAAAGAGTCTCGTGCGTGAAAAGCTTGTTGTTAAATGGCTGGATGAAGTCAAACACGATGCGCAGGAAATTTACCTGATGGGTGATTTATTTGATTTTTGGTTCGAGTATAAGCATACCGTCCCTAAGGGCTTTGTGCGTCTTCTGGGTAAAATAGCGGAAATAGTGGATTCGGGAATACCTGTTACGCTGTTCACCGGTAATCACGATATGTGGATGTTTGAATATTTACCACAAGAGTTAGGTGTTACTGTTCATAGGGAACCTATTGTAAGAACCTATAATGGAAAAAAATTCTTTTTGGGACATGGTGATGGCTTAGGCCCTGGAGATAATGGCTATAAATTCATTAAAAAAATATTTGCGAATCCTGTTTGTCAATGGCTCTTTGAGCGCTTGCATCCGAATTTTGCAATGAGCATGGCAAATTTTTGGTCAAGAAAAAGCCGCATATCAAATGCTCCGCTTGATGAAAAATTTGCTGGTGAAGAAAATGAATGGCTGTTTATTTATTCAAAAGAAAAACTAACAAAAGAACATTTCGATTATTTTATTTTCGGACACCGTCATTTACCTTTGGATATAAAACTGCCGGAAAATAGCCGATACGTTAATCTGGGCGAATGGATAAACTACAAGAGCTATGCGGTGTTTGATGGTAATAATTTGGAATTGAAATATTATAAAGGGTAGATTTGAGTAGTGAGATATGAGTATTGAGAAACCATTTCCAATTATTGTATCTCAATACTCATATCTCACTACTTACATCTAAACTACCCAACCTTCTGAATCAATTCCGCCAAACGGTTACAATACCCGGCTTCATTATCATACCAGCCGATAATTTTAACCATATTGCCTACAATCGAAGTAAACTCCGGATCATACACGCAGGAGTGTGAATTACCAATGATATCAACGGATACAATAGGGTCTTCCATGTATTGCAGGATACCTTTTAAATTCGTTTCGCTTGCTTTTTTAAAGGCGGCATTAATATCTTCAACAGTAACATGCTGGCTTAATAAGCAGGTAATATCCGTTAAAGAGCCATCCGGCACAGGAACACGCATTCCGCATCCTCCAAGCTTGCCTTCCAAATGCGGAAATATTTTTGTGATTGCTTTCGCAGCACCAGTTGAAGTTGGTACAATAGAAAGGGCTGCAGCGCGTGCTCTTCTCAAATCCTTATGGGGCGCATCGTGCAAACGCTGATCACCTGTGTAGGAGTGAACAGTAGTAATAAAACCATCTTCCAGTCCCCAGTTTTCGTCAAGTACTTTAATCATTGGTGCAGCGCAGTTGGTGGTGCAGGATGCATTGGAAATGATGATGTCATCGTTTGTTAAAATATCATCATTTACGCCAAGTACCACTGCCTTTATATCGTTTGTGTTAGGCGGTGCAGAAATAATTACTTTTTTTGCTCCGGCAGTAATGTGTTTTCCTGCTGATGCTTTATCAAGGAAAAAGCCCGTAGATTCAATAACTACATCAATTCCTAAATCTTTCCAGGGTAAGTTTGCAGGGTCTTTTTCAGAAAAAACGGTTACACTTTTACCGTTTACAATTATTGCTTTATCTCCCGCTTTAACATCGGCATTTATTATTCCATGTATGGAATCGTATTTTAAAAGGTGTGCAAGTGTTTTGCTGTCGGTAAGGTCGTTGATTGCAACAATCTCAATATTTTCGTGTGAGAGCATTACGCGAAATGCAACACGTCCGATTCTTCCAAACCCATTTATAGCAACTTTGATTTTTTTCATATGTATTTGTTTTTACAAAGATAAACTGAAATAAAAGAGTAATTGAGTTATATCCCAATTATTATATCTGTTAAATTTTATTTGAAAATTATCCTCCCGCTCTTTCTCGACTCCGCTCGAAATGACAGCGCACGGTCATTTCGAGCGGAGTCGAGAAAGGTGTGCAAGCAATCGCAAAGTATAATTCCTATACAGTAGGATAAAACGCATCTTCAATGTGATTGATCTTCGTTTGACTGTCTCCCATCACAATTGAAATAATATCAAAGCGCACTTCCAGGTTAAGATTGTTGCGAAGAACATACTCATTGGCTGCTTTGATCAGATTTTTTTGTTTTTGCTTGTTCACAAATGTTTCCGGTTCACCGAAATAATTGCTTTTTCTGGTTTTTACCTCTGCAATAACAAGTGTTTTAGCAATAGTGGCGATAATATCAGCTTCTAAGTTTTTGAAACGCCAGTTGGTCTCCAGAACGGCATACCCTTTATCCTGCAAAAAAGTAGAGGCAAGCTTTTCGCCTTTGGTACCAGTATCATTGTGTTCTGCCATTTTAAGGGGATGTTTTTGGTAGAAAACACCAAAGTATAAAAAAACGGCAACAAATAAGCTATTATCCTGCTGAATTACATTTAATTAACTATTTTTCTTTTGGTGTATAAACCCTGTATGGCTTTAATTGTTTATCTTTGTAGTATATAAATTTAATAGCAGAATATCATGTTAAATAGTGTATTAATTGGATTTTTGGGCTTAGGTGGCACTGAAGTAATTGTTATTTTAGTAATTGTTTTATTGCTTTTTGGCGGTAAAAAAATTCCTGAGTTAATGAAAGGTCTTGGAAGAGGTATAAAAGACTTTAAAGACGCATCAAAAGGGACTGATGGCGAAAACAGCGCTGCTACAGCTCCTGAAAAAAAAGACTAATTTTTTAGCAAATACAATCCATACGAATTTATAGATCTGTCTGCTGAACAAACACAGTATGCCAGATTTGTAAGTTCGTTTTTTTGTTCTGGATTTATTCTTTAATCCCAGATTCGTAAATTCGTATAGATCTGTTATCCGTAACCTGTGAAAACATACAACTCCCTATCAGAAGTACAATCCGACTTGTTTACCAGCAAAATTTCCTGTGTGGAGCTTACAAAATTCTATATCAGTCGTATCGATGCAAATCAGCATTTGAATGTGTTTTTAGAGGTTTTTGAAAAGTCTGCGCTTGAAAAAGCGGTTTTGGTGGATGAAAAAGTAAAATCGAAAACTGCCGGAAAGCTGGCAGGTATGGTGATTGCGCTGAAAGATAATATTTGCTATAAAGGCCATAAAGTATCCGCATCCTCAAAAATACTGGAGGGTTTTGAATCGCTTTTTAGCGCAACTGTTGTGGAACGTTTACTGGCCGAAGATGCCATTATTATTGGCCGTACTAATTGTGATGAATTTGCAATGGGGAGCTCCAATGAAAATTCTGCGTTCGGAAAAGTATTAAATTCATTGGATATTAAACGCGTTCCAGGAGGTTCTTCCGGTGGGTCTGCTGTAGCGGTAGCCGCTGATTTATGCCTTGCTGCACTTGGTACCGATACAGGGGGTTCCATTCGTCAGCCGGCCTCTTTTTGCGGTGTAGTGGGTTTGAAGCCAACTTATGGCCGGGTTTCCAGACATGGTGCCATCGCTTATGCTTCTTCATTTGATCAGATTGGTCCTTTAACCAAAAATGTGGAAGATGCCTCATTGATCCTGGAAGTGATTTCCGGTGCAGATGAATTTGACAGCACTGTTTCAAGAAAACCTGTTTCTGAATACTCTAAAGGAATAGCGAACACTCCAAAATATAAAATAGCCTACTTAAAAGATTGTATAGAAAGCGAAGGACTTAACCCTGAAATTAAATCACGTATTAAAGAGATTATCAGTAAGTTGCAGGCTGATGGCCATAAGGTGGAAGCAGTTGATTTCCCGTATCTTGATTACCTGGTACCAACGTATTACGTGTTAACAACGGCCGAGGCATCCTCTAATCTGGCACGTTATGATGGAATTACCTACGGTTACCGCAGTAAAGATATTACGGGGGATTCCAGCCTGGAAGCAGTATATAAAAAATCGCGTTCGGAAGGTTTTGGCGCTGAAGTGAAGCGCAGGATTATGCTGGGTACATTTGTATTAAGTTCCGGTTATTACGATGCCTATTATTCAAAAGGACAAAAGGTGCGCAGGTTGTTGAAAGATAAAACGAATGATATCCTTAATAAATACGATTTTATTTTGTTACCGACTACTCCTGGAACAGCCTTTGAATTCGGACAAAAAAGTGCAGATCCAATCGCGATGTATCTAGAGGATATTTTCACGGTTCAGGCCAATATTACAGGTTTACCCGCTATTTCACTTCCGATGGGGAAGCACTCCAACGGCTTACCATTTGGAATCCAGGTGATTGCAAAAGATTTTGAAGAAAATGAATTGTTGTCATTTTCTAAGCAATTGATGGAGAAGTATTAATTTTTCTGGTGTTTTACAACGATAAAAGCCTGATTATTAAGTAGGTTTCTGTTTCTTTTGTCTTGAAACAAAGCAAGCAAAAATTTCATGTAAAGGTCATCGGTTAAGGAAAAAAGGAATGCCTTTGATCCGGCTCCCACGCTGGATTTAATCAACTGAACGCTAACTCAAAACCCCAAAATCCGGCTCTTCAACCAATCTTTGTTGATAAAATACCAGCACTTACCTAAACTTCCATTGTATTTTGGCGATATTTGTCTAATAACCATAACATTTTCGGGATGGTTTCGTTAACAACATTATGAAAAACCGTATTCTCCTTATTATATCCTTCTGTTTTATTGCTCTTTTTGCTAATCAGGGAGGAACAAAAATGTTTTCCCAGGTAGGATACGCGCCCGATATGATGCAGGATGATCCTATTGTTGCTGCATTAGACAGTCTTTTTAAACTGGATCTTTTTGAAAGAGGTTATGCGAAAGTAAATTACTCCATTAACCCAAAATATAATTTTGGACCAGATTCTGTTCCCCGTTACGATGACCTAGTGTATGAATCTCGGCTGGCGAAGCTCGATGCCGTATCTCCTTTTGATCTGGAATACAATGAGTATGTTCAAAAATATATTAATATGTACACCTCCCGCAGGCGTGAACAGGTTTCCCGCATGATGGCACTTTCTCAGCTTTATTTCCCCATGTTTGAGCAAATGTTGGATAAGTATAACCTGCCTCTTGAATTAAAGTACCTGGCCATTTGCGAATCGGCATTAAACCCAATGGCGAAAAGTAAATCAGGGGCAATGGGCTTGTGGCAGTTCATGTATCCCACCGGTAAAATGTTTGGACTAAATGTATCCTCTTATGTAGATGACCGTTGTAATCCATATAAATCAACCATTGCAGCTTGTGAGTATTTTAAATACCTGTACGGAATGTTTGGTGATTGGCAATTGGTGCTGGCAGCATACAATGGAGGTCCGGGAACAGTAAATAAAGCGATCCGGAGAAGTGGCGGAAAACATACCTATTGGGAGATTCGTCCTTATTTACCTACAGAAACACAAGGGTATGTACCGGCATTTATTGCAGTAAATTATGTGATGAACCATACTTCGGAGCATAATATTCATTCGGCAGTTCCGAAAAAAACATTTTTGGATGTGGATACGGTTGCTGTAACACACCAGCTGTCGTTCAGCCAGGTATCTTCATTACTGGATATTTCGGAAGATGAATTGCAGTATATGAATCCAAGCTATCGCAAGAATGTGATACCGGTAGTACCAGGTGAAAAAAGCTTTATTGCGCTACCGTCCAATAAAATAGGCAAGTTCATAAATAATGAAGCGAATATATACAGTTACATAAAAAAAGATACGCTTAACAGCCAGGTTATTCTGGCTGCCCAGGAAACGACCAAAATACACGTTATTAAAAAAGGGGAGCATTTAAGCACTGTGGCGAGAAAATATGGCTGTACAGTAGCTGAGATCAAAAGCTGGAACAACATCACTACAAGCACCGTAAAACCAGGCAAAAAGCTCACAATTTACATGAAAGGTAAAGCGCCTGTCACTAAACCAGCCGTTGCACCGGTTAACGTTGCTGTGAAGGAAGCAAAAGTATCTGAAATAAGTCAGGGTAAAGCCGTTGCCGGGAGTAAATTTTATACCATTAAAAAAGGAGACTCATTGTATAAAATAGCCCTTGCTCACAATACTACAGTTGCAGAGATCAAACGCTTGAATAATTTTGGTGATAAGTATAATTTACTGCCGGGGAAGACTATTAAGGTGATGTAGGGGCTGGCTTGGAACATTCAGCCTTTGTTTCCCCGCTCTTTTTAACAGGAAGGTGGGGCAAGAAGCACAAAGCTCAATGTTTGCAAATCAGCCCGCCTGAAACGTAAAACTTGTATTATGCGCTTTTATATTCAATTGTAAGCCACAGTCCGTCCCCAATGCTTGGAATTTTGTCAAATTGATCTAAATGTTTATTTAGTATTTCAATTGTCTCACTTGTCGGTTTGATTATTGGTTTCACAGCCTCTGTGTCCACGAGTGCGGCATTATGATTGGTCACAAGATCAGCCGCAATGATTTTAGTTGCTTCCAATACTTCAGTAGAACTATATTCAGGATTCAAATCTTGAATTTTTTTTGCAATAATCCAAAGTTCAGTAAAGTCATCCTTTAAGAAGGTGAGCGAGTGGTCTAAAATCTCATTATATCCTATAATTGTCACAATTACTTTGTCATTTTACTAGTTGATTTATCCAATTGCGCCTAACGTTCCTAGGCCTGGCGCTCGTTTGGGTTTCGTACTATATTTTTAATTGCGAAGCCTAATTTCAAAGTTAATATAATTTGTTTTGCGGAGCGAAATACCCAAATGGCGCCAGACCTGTGTGCTTGTTGCGCAACTAAGATACAATTGTTAATTAAAACTTAAATAAAATACT
>JAZKDU010000005.1:0-167681 GCA_040387415.1 Bacteroidota bacterium | reverse complement strand
CTTGTTGTTCTCATATAAGTTCAAGTTTGTGTCAACTTATTTCAGGACGAGGCAATAGTATATACTTAAAAGCCCGATCGGTATTTCCGATCGGGCTTTTAAATTATAAAAAAATGGGGATTTATTGAAGAGTATTGTTCTTTTTTGCTTCTTTATTATAATTAGCCTGCATGCGAAGCCAAACAATAACTAAAACGCCAATCAGCAACCAGAAAAAAATGTTTGGCGCATTACCAAACCCTTCTATAAACTTAAAGGTCCATTGAAAAAAACTTCCTGTACCATTAAAAATATCTGTCATATTCATATTTCGTAAACTTTTTTAGTGATGTGTCAAAATTACAAATTTTATTTATACCACATACTTTTTTGAAGTATTTAGGTGGAATTAATTAAAATTATTAAAATTTACTGCTTTCATTTAAAAAGAGGAAGCAAATTTCGGAAATTTAGTTTCTTTTATTCGTCCGCTAAATAGTAGTTTTGTAAATTCGTGCACCCCATTTTCAATTCTTGTATGTTAATACGTTTTTTTAAAAATAATAGCCCTTCCTCATTTATTCTGTTACCAGCATTTGCTTTGTTGTTATGGGGAAGTGCCTTTTGGGGTCAACAGGCAGGAGTTACTTACAGCATGCCTCTTTATGACCTGTTGATGAAACCGCTGGGTGATAATATAATTGGAACTATTGTCGCCTTTTTATTGATAGTTGGTGAAGCTTTTCTTCTTAATTATATCGTTAATGAAAATGAGATACTAAATAAACCTTCTTTTTTACCTGCATTACTTTACATCGTTTTTATGAGCAGTGAGGCGGCTCAGTTGGTGTTTTCTCCAATACTGTTTGCCAATTTTTTTATAATAATGGCAATTTTTAAATTAGTAAGCTCTTATCGGAAAGATATTGCGTTTTCAAACGCTTTTGATGCGGGAATTCTCCTATCCATTGCTACCCTTTTCTATTTTCCCTGCGTTGTTTTTTTACCATTACTGGGTATCGGTTTTATTCTTTTCAGGCCTTTCAACTGGCATGAATGGGTAATTTCATCTATCGGTGTGCTTGTTCCTTACTTGTTTGTATTTACCTATTACTTTTGGAATGATAAGCTAGGATATTGGTGGAATGCGGATGCCTTTTTTCCTGGTATTAGGGAACGTACGGGTTTAGTGGTTACTCCGGCATTTTATTTTATGGCAGGTATCTGCATGCTGATTATTTTAGTATCATTTGGGAAGCTGTTTACAGGATTTCTGGATGCAACTCAAAAAAACAAAAAAGGTATTGTTTTACTCTTATGGTTTACAGCGTTTGCCCTTATTTCAATAGTAATAGCACCGGAATTTTCTTTCAGAAGTTTTTCAATTTTTAGTATTCCAATGTCTGTATTTTGTGCTAATTATTTTTTGAAAATAAAAAAAGCATGGTTTGGAGAATTGCTGTTTATGTTGCTGCTTTTATCCATTATTATTAACCGGGTAGCAGGTTAGTTAGTTATAAAATACAGCCTGTTTTATTGTTATTTTTAGTATCTTTGTAGGAGTAAAAATCTGTAAAATCAATCAATTAATATGAGCAAATTCGGGGTGGTTATTTTTCCGGGATCAAACTGTGATCAGGATATGATTTATGTGCTGCGTGATATCATGGGGCAGGAAGTAGTGGAGCTATGGCATAAAGACACAGATCTTAAAGGGGTTGATTTTGTTGTGCTTCCAGGAGGTTTTTCTTATGGCGATTATTTGCGCTCAGGTGCAATTGCACGTTTTTCCCCGATCATGGAAAAGGTAATTGAATTTGCTAATAAAGGAGGTTATGTGCTTGGGGTTTGTAACGGGTTTCAAATCTTGTGTGAAGCAGGATTAGTACCAGGTGCCTTATTGCATAACACGGATCGTAAATTTGTTTGTAAAAATGTATTTATAAAGGCCGAAAACAGCGATACACTTATTACTTCTGAGGTTCCAGCAGGCAAAGCGCTTAAAATACCTGTTGCTCATGGCGAAGGTCGTTTTTACGCGGATGATAATACATTAAAAGAGCTAAACGCTAACGGGCAGATACTTTTCCGCTATTGCGATGAAAACGGCACTATTACTGATGAATCAAATCCAAATGGTGCAAGTCAAAATATTGCAGGGGTTTGTAATGCCAATAAAAATGTATTTGGAATGATGCCGCATCCTGAGCGTGCGACAGACAAACAGTTAAGTAATATTGATGGCCGATGGATTTTTGATTCCATTTTAAGTCTGGTGAAAAACTAGATTGTGTTTCAAGGCTTTAACATTTAAAGCCTTGATTCTATTAAACTATCTGCTATGGGAATCTTAAAAAAGAAGTATTTGGTGGTAGCAGTGTTAGCTTTCTCAATAACACTGCTCACAGGATGCGTTCACAATAAAAAGGCCCGCTGTGCCGATTGTCCAAAGTGGGGGGCAATTAAAACGTTGGAAAATCCTCAAAAGCATATTTAATCTTAAATGGAACAATATACCTTCTTTTAGGTATGGTTTTCATTTCATTCTGGTTAAAGAAAGTCGTATTTTTGTATAAATATGAATGTAATGTCTAAAAATTTATCGGAGCTAAAAATAGGTGAAAGTGCTGTTATTGATTCATTTACGGATCAGCACATGGCCCTTAAATTACTCGAAATGGGCTGTACTCCCGGTGAAGTGGTAAAACTTGACCGCATTGCTCCTATGGGAGATCCCATAGCCATTACTGTTTCCGGATATTTATTAAGTTTACGTAAGTCCGAAGCTTCTACCGTACTGGTATCTCTGCTAGCCAGCTAATATTTAAATCTTTTTGCTGGTGGAGGTGAATCAATCATTTGTAAGTTTTTCTGAAAAAACATCTATAAAAGTAGCCCTGGTTGGAAATCCCAACAGCGGTAAATCCACACTGTTCAATGCTTTAACGGGTTTGAATCAAAAGACGGGGAATTTTCCCGGAGTTACTATTGATAAAAAATCGGGGTTTGCAAAGATTAATAATACTGTAACCGCTGAATTTATTGACTTGCCAGGTACTTACAGCCTCTATCCAAAATCACTGGATGAGCGTGTGGCTTTTGAAGTGCTTTGCGATTCAAACAATGAAGACCATCCTGATGTTACTATCATAGTTGCAGATGCAAGTAATTTAAAGCGCAATTTATTTTTGGTGTCGCAAATAATTGACCTGAAAATACCCGTGATTCTTGCGTTAAACATGATGGATCTGGTGGAAAAGGAAGGCGATGTGATTGATACCATACGACTTTCGGAACGGTTGGGAGTTAAAGTTGTGAGAATAAGTGCCAGAAGTAAAGAAGGGGTAGAAGCGTTAAAACAATCATTGTTGGAGCCATTTCCTGTTCCTCAATATGATTTTATTGATATTAAAAAATTATCACCCGAGCTGATAGAAAAAATTTCTTCTGTTGTGAAAGTGAAGAGTGATTTTGCTGCTTTTCAGATCATTAATAATTTTAATCAAATACATTATTTTGATAAGGATCCGGTAAAAAAGGCCGCTATTGCAACCGTTTTAAATTCATCAACAATTGATACAAACAAACTGCAATCTCAGGAAACTGTTGAGCGGTACAAAGTGATCAATCGTATTGTTGAAGAATGCATTACTCAAAAATCAGCAATAAAAACAGAAACGTTCACCCATAAGCTCGATAGTATTTTAACGCATCGCATTTGGGGCTATCTTATTTTTTTAGGCATTTTGTTTTTTATTTTTCAAACCATTTTCTTTTTGGCTGCCTTTCCCATGCAGTGGATTGAAGCGCTGTTTGTGGGTTTTTCCACTTTTGCAACCGACACATTACCTCCCGGACAGCTTACTGATTTGTTGGTTAATGGTGTTTTGGCAGGCCTTAGCGGTGTTGTTGTATTTGTACCGCAGATAGCCTTACTTTTTACGTTCATTGCAGTTTTAGAGGATACAGGGTATATGGCCCGTGTAAGCTTTATTATGGATAAGCTGATGCGTAAATTCGGTTTGAATGGACGTTCGGTGATTCCTTTGGTTAGCGGCATCGCCTGCGCCATTCCGGCAATTATGAGTACACGTACTATGAGCAGTTGGAAGGAGCGCATTATTACTATAATGGTTACTCCGTTAATGAGCTGTTCAGCCCGTTTGCCGGTTTATACTTTACTTATTTCATTGGTTGTTCCAGGCAATAAAACACTGGGTTTCTTTAATTACCAAGGTCTTGTTTTAATGGGCCTATACCTGATTGGTTTTATAGCAGCAATGGCAGCTGCGTTAATAATGCAGTTTATTCTGAAAGCTCGTGAAAAAAGTTATTTTATTATGGAATTGCCTGTTTACCGCACACCTCAGTGGCGTACAGTAGGGCTTACTATTTTTGATAAAGTAAAATCCTTTTTACTGGATGCTGGTAAAATTATTCTGGCGATATCCGTCATACTTTGGTTCTTATCATCACATGGGCCAGGCAACCGTTTTGAGCAGATCCAACAAAAATATGAAAGCCCGGAAATGGTTAATATGTATGGCAAAGAGGAAATACAATCAAGAGTGTCATCCGAACAGTTGGAAGCTTCTTATGCGGGAATACTTGGTAAAACAATCGAGCCAGCCATTGCTCCCCTGGGTTTTGATTGGAAAATTGGGATAGCCTTGGTTACTTCGTTTGCGGCTCGTGAGGTGTTTGTTGGCACCATGGCTACCATATACAGTGCAGGTGATTCGGATGATCCGCTTCCATTGCGTGAAAAGCTTCATGCGGAGGTGAACCCTGCAACCGGGCAGCCACAGTTTTCAATTGCAGTCTGTTTTTCCTTAATGATATTTTATGCCTTTGCAATGCAATGTATGAGTACACTTGCAGTAGTATATCGTGAAACGAAACATTGGAAGTGGCCGTTAATTCAGTTCTTTTTTATGAGCGCCCTTGCTTATTTGTCTAGTTTTGTTGTTTATCAGCTGCTTAAATAATATTTTCTATCCTGAATTTTTCGATCGTTCTCTTTCTTAGTCATATAGCTAGTAAAGCTTGTGACCATTGCAAACTATTCATTCTTAAAGAATGTAGTCCAGAGACATTTTACTTGAAAAAATTGTCAACAATCGAATGCAAATGAAAGTATGAATACAAGGATTACGTAAATTTGTATTTGAAATTCTATTCCATATTTATTAGCAATTTTCGCAGAGAGGGAGAAAAGTGAATCAACTCGAACGTAACCAGTCTATTCTTTACAAATACATTCCAGATAAGGCGGTGCCAGTGATATCTGAATGGATATTGAAATTTGATTTTAAATTAAAAATCAAAAAAAGCCGGTCTTCAAAATATGGGGATTACCGTCCTCCCTATAATGGGGAGAATCACCAGATCACTATTAATTATGATATGAATAAGTATGCTTTTTTAATCACACTTGTTCATGAAGTAGCACATTTATCAAATTTTAATAAGCATAGAAATTCTGTTAAACCACATGGAGAGGAATGGAAACTACACTATAAACTGTTAATGCAGCAATTTCTGGTTCCCGATATTTTTCCGGTTGATGTAATAACTGCGTTACGTAAATACATGAATAATCCTGCGGCATCCAGTTGTTCTGATATTAATTTATTACGAGTATTAAAACGGTATGATGTTCGCCAGGATACGGTATTATTGGAGGATTTACCAGTGGGAGCAATGTTTCAATATAACAAGAGCCGGAATTTCATTAAGGGGGAGCAAAATCGGAAACGTATCAAATGTAAAGAGCTCGGTACCAACCGAATGTATCTTTTTAATCCACTTACAGAAGTCACAGAAGTAATTCCTGACTCAAATTAGCTGATTTCAGCGAGTATTAACTGAAAATTAACGAAAACAAACCACTTCGTTACATGGTTTTTCTTTAAATTTGTTTTTCAACATAATGATTCATTAAACTATTTTAAATGAGCGCTACTACCCTTGATAAAAAGAATGATATGATTGTATCAAAACTTGCGGAGAATATTATCGGATCGGAAATTATAAAGCTTGCTGCTGAAGTAAACGAAAAAATAAAAAAGGGAGAAAAAATACATAACCTGACAATAGGTGATTTTAATTCCAAGATATTTCCTATTCCGTCAGAATTAAAACAGGCTATTATTGATGCCTATATTGATGATCAAACTAATTATCCTGCAGCTGATGGGATGTTAGAGCTGCGTCAGGCAGTTTCTAAATTATTAATGGAACGCGGCAACCTGGATTATAAATCAGATGAGATTGTGATTGCAGGTGGAGCACGTCCTGTTATCTATGCTATATTTAAAGCTTTGGTTGATGAAGGGGATACTGTTGTTTTCCCTGTGCCATCCTGGAATAACAATCATTACACTTACCTGAACAATGCAAAACAGGTATTGATTGAAACTTCACCATCAACCAATTTTATGCCTACTGCAGCGGATTTAAAGCCGCATATCAGTTCTGCTAACCTTATCGCATTATGTTCACCGCTTAATCCAACAGGCACTACCTTTCGCAAAAATGATCTGGAAGAAATCTGTGATCTGATTTTGGAGGAAAATAAAATACGTACCGCTAAAGGAGTAAAACCTTTATACCTTATGTACGATCAAATATATTGGGCATTGACACATGGTACAACCATTCATTATGAACCAGTAAGCCTTCGCCCTGAAATGAAAAATTATACGGTGTTTGTTGATGGGATCTCGAAATCACTTGCTGCCACAGGCGTACGTGTTGGTTGGGCAATGGGGCCGAAAAAAATTATCGAAAAAATAAAAATGATTTTGACCCACGTAGGTGCCTGGGCTCCTAAGGCGGAACAGGTTGCTACAGCTGTGTACTTGAATAATCTGGAAAATTATGATGTTTTTCTGGATGACATTAAAACGAAAATTAATGATCGCCTGGTTGGTTTTTATAAAGGTTTTCAAACGTTAAAAACAGAAGGCTTTAAAGTGGATGCTATTGTTCCGGAAGCTGCAATTTACTTGACTGTTCAGTTTGCATTGCATGGTAAAAAAACAGCAGAAGGAAAGATATTGCATTCAACTCAGGATGTTACCAAATATATTTTAGACGAAGCAAAGGTTGCTTTGGTTCCGTTTTATGCGTTTGGTGCATCTCCTGATTCAAGCTGGTACAGGCTATCAGTGGGCACTTGTAAATTGGAAGATGTAACTACAGTGATTGAGAATTTGCGTACAGCATTAAAAAAGCTAGCATAAATTTTTAATGTTGGGGTAAAAAAAATTGTCCTTTAAACACATTCGTATCTTAAACACTAAATACCTATTATTTGTGGAAATAAGCTTAAAAAATAATTATTGTGTAATAATGGCAGGCGGTATCGGAAGCCGTTTTTGGCCAATGAGCAGAACTGCACACCCGAAGCAATTCATGGATATTTTGGGAACAGGACAAACATTATTGCAACAGACCTATAATCGTTTTTTACGACTTTGTCCGAAAGAAAATATATTTATTGTTACCAATGATTCCTATGTTGGACTTGTAAAAGAGCAGATTGCAGGAATTAGTGATGACGCTATTTTAAGTGAGCCTATGCGTAAGAATACCGCTCCCTGTGTAGCTTATGCATGCTATAAAATAGCCCAGTTAAATCCCGATGCTGTAACAGTAGTTGCACCTTCAGATCATTTGATAACCAAGGAAGATACCTTTGTAAAGGCAATCAAATCATGCTTTAAAAAGGCGGCTTCAGAAGATTGCCTGGTAACATTGGGTATTCGTCCGAGCAGGCCGGATACAGGGTATGGCTATATCCAATATGTAGAATCTGAATTACCGGAAACCGATAAACGTATTAAAAAGGTGAAAACCTTTACGGAGAAGCCTGATTTGGAAATGGCGAAATTCTTTTTGCAAAGCGGAGATTTTTTATGGAATGCCGGTATTTTTATATGGAGTGTTAAAAGCGTTATAAAAGCATTTGAAACGCACTCACCAGAAATGGCAGCTCTTTTTCGTGAAGGAAATGCTGTTTACAATACGCCTAAAGAAGCGGCTTTTATTGATGAGGCCTATACCCACTGTAAAAGTATTTCAATTGATTATGCGATTATGGAAAAGGCAGATAATGTGTTTGTCCGTTCTTCCGTGATTGGTTGGAGTGACCTGGGTACCTGGGGTTCATTGTATGATCATATTCAACCTGATGAAGAAAAAAATGCAATTGTTGGGAAAAATGTAATTGCATACAGCTCTAAAAATTGTATTGTAAATGTTCCGAAAGATAAATTAGTAATATTGCAAGGACTCGATGGTTACATTGTGGTTGAATCGGACGGGATATTGTTAATCTGTAAAAAAGAAGATGAACAACAGATTAAAAATTTCGTTAATGATGTGAAAATTACAAAAGGCGAAAGATTTGTATAGATAACGAGTAATCGGTAAACCATACTTCTCTGCTTTATTTATTGCTTTAAGCGTGCATCTGGCACGTTTTCTTCTTTTCATTATAGAGAACCTGTGTTGTTAATTTACATCCTTGCAGATTACATCAGTATCAATGAAAAAAATAATATTTCTTTTCTGTCTGTTTACCCATATTCACAGTGTATTTAGCCAAAATGAAAGCACGAATTCTGGTTTTAATTTTGGCTTTGAGAAATTAAACAATAATGGGAAGTTACCTGACAAATGGTTTAAGTGGGGAACAGAAGATTACACCCTGAAAATTGATACGGCCGTTAAACATAATGGGAATGTATCAGTATCAATAGAATCCGCAGAAAATACTTCTAAAAAATCATTCGGCTGTGTTGCAATGGCCATCCCTGCAAATTATCTGGGGAAGGAAATAGAATTAAGAGCTTACATGAAGTTCCAAAATGTTAGTGATGGATCGATAGGGCTTTTAATGCGGATTGATGATAAAGATCAACGGATATTAGAGCTTGAAGATGGACACCAGAAAAACATACACGGGTCCGGCCCTTGGGGTTTTTATTCAGTATCTCTGGCTCTTCCAGCCAAAGCAAAAATAATATACATAGGTGCTTCACTTACGGGTACAGGTAAATTATGGGTGGATGATTTTCAGGTGCTGATAGATGGAAAAAAAATAGGTGATGCAAAACAAAAAGCAAAAATAGAGCTTAAGGCGGATAGAGATACTGAATTTGATTCTGCTTCAGGGATAGCTTCAATACCGTTGGATTCTCAAAAAATTCAAACTCTTATAGTTTTAGGTAAGGTGTGGGGTTTTTTAAAGTATTATCATCCTGAAGTTGCGAAAGGCAATTATAACTGGGATTATGAACTCTTCCGAATTCTTCCTAAAGTGATTAATATCAAAGATGAAAAAGAAAGAAATGCTATTTTATCTTCATGGATAACTGACCTCGGAATACTCTCCAAAGCAAAAAAAATAAAAATTGATAGTTCAGAAGTTAAGTTATATCCTGATTTAAAATGGATAGACGATTCTTCGATGGGTACTATATTATCAGAACAATTAAGGATTATAAAAAATGCAAAAAGACCAGATGAGCATTATTATGTAGACCTTTCAAAAAAAATTGGCGATCCGGAATTTAAAGAAAAAATTTATTCAAGATTGCATTATCCGGATGCCGGTTTTCAGTTGTTGTCTTTGTACCGTTATTGGAATATAATCCAATATTATTATCCGTATAAAAATTTGTTTGATGAAAGCTGGGATCATGCACTACTGGATTTTATACCAAAATTTGTAAATGCAACCAATGAGCTGGAATATAAGAAGGCCGTATTATTATTGATAGGACGGATTAAGGATGCAAATGCGAATATAATGGCTCCTAATCCGATTATTAGCACTTTAAAAGGTAATAACAAGCCGGTTGTTGATCTGAGTATTATTGAAAATAAGGCGGTTGTTACCAGGATTGCCGAAAGTAGTATTGTTGAAAGTACAAACCTGCAAGCAGGAGATATTATTCTTAAGATTAACGATAAGAGCATAGTTGATATTATAAATGAAAAAAAAGAATATATACCATCATCTAATTCTCATACGCTGTTAAGAAATGTGGCTATGGATTTGTTGCGAACAAATGATTCCCTTATTAGTATTACGTATCAGCGTGAAACTGAAATTAAATCAACTGTTGTTAAATGTTATTCGCGTGATTTTTTATATAAACTTAAAAATCGTCAGAAAAAAGATACGTGTTTTAAATACCCCGCACCTGATGTAGTATATATCTATACAGGAACTATAAAGAATAAATATCTTGAAAAAGCAATGCCAAACTTTTTGAAGGCCAATGGAATTATTGTTGATTTGCGTGGTGTCCCTTCTGAATCTATTGTTTCTACCTTCAGTAAATATATTTTACCTGCCCCTGTTAGTTTTGTAAAGTATACAAATGGAAGTATGATGCTTCCGGGGTTATTTACCTTTGTTGATAAACAATGGGTAGGATTAAAAAATAAAAAGTATTACAAAGGGAAAGTTGTAATGCTTGTAAATGAAACAACCCAAGGCTTTGCGGAGTATCATGCAATGGCTTTTCGGATGGCACCGAATGCAACGCTAGTTGGCAGTGCAACGGCAGGTGCAAATGGAAATTTGTCAGAGGTATATTTGCCCGGGGGAATTAGAACTATGATTAGCGGTATAGGTATTTATTATCCGGATGGCCGGGAAACACAGCGTGTTGGACTTGTGCCAGATGTTGTTGTTTATCCAACAATTAAAGGGATTACAGAACATAGAGATGAACTATTGGAGAAAGCGGTTGAAGTAATAAAGAACCGGTGATCATTTAAAGATCAATAGTCTTCGTATGATTTATTTCTTTTACCAGTATATGCGCCAGAAAAGTATAATGTGAATCGCAATCCAATCATGCTTTGTTCCTTATTCACATCAGTAAATAAACAGGCTCCCATACCCACATCATAGCTTATCTTTTTTATTACTTCCCCTTGTATGTAAAAACCAGGCTCGTTATAGGAGCGGATTGTGTTTTTGACCGGATCAATTGGTACTACCTGAAATCCCCACGAATAAGTAGGCCCAATTGCTGCTGAGTAATGTAAGTCGTTATCTTCGAATCTTCTGACATAACCGAAGTGAAGTTGATAGTTATTATAGTGGGCGAAACGTTCACCGGAAATAAGTGCACCAGCCTGTAAATAATTTCGTTTTATATGAAAATTAACATCTACTGCAGCAACAAAGCCCAATTCCCGCTTATAGGTTATGTTTTGTTGTACTCCTCCACCAAAGCTCATCCAGTTATTATAATATTGAAATTTTTTATTTTCCATTACAAAAGTACTATCGAGCGGTTTGCTTTTCCTTTTAGGTTTTGAAGGTTGATGTGTTTTGTCATCAACAGCTTTATAACGTTTCCCGTTAATAATAACTTCATCCGGAGTTTCTTCGGTTTCAGTAGTATCTGTTTGGGCCGTTAAGCGGGATGTAACAATAGAAAGTATTGCAATGAAAAATAGTAATATGGAAAAGTGTTTTTTCAAGCAATAGGAGAGGTTGTTCGTGTATATGTTTATTGATAATTTAAACCTGACAGGCTTTTAGGTCTGTCAGGTTCTTTACTTATAACTCTTGGTAGATTATTTTGTTGTACTGAAATTAATTTTACCAGTACTATGCATGTTTAAGTGAACCGCACATTTCTTCCGGTTTTACCCATTGGTCAAATTGCTCATTGGTTACAAGACCAAGTTCCAATGCTGCTTCACGTAAAGTTTTGTTTCCTTTGTGTGCCGTTTTTGCAATCTTAGCCGCGTTTTCATAACCTATGTGTGTATTCAATGATGTTACGAGCATCAAAGAGTTTTCAAGGTGTTGTTTTAAAACCGGTAAATTAGGTTCGATACCAACAGCGCAGTTATCATTAAATGAAATGCATGCATCACCTATTAATCTTGCGGATTGCAAAACGTTTGCGGCAATTAATGGTTTAAATACATTTAATTCAAAATGTCCGTTTGAACCTCCAATTGATACAGCCACATCATTACCCATAACCTGTGCGCATACCATTGTTAGCGCTTCCGGCTGTGTAGGGTTTACTTTGCCCGGCATAATGGATGATCCCGGCTCATTGTCAGGAATAATAATTTCACCAATTCCACAACGAGGTCCAGAACTCAGCATTCGAATATCGTTTGCAATTTTCATTAATGAAACTGCTGAACGCTTTAAAGCGCCTGATAATTCAACCATAGCATCGTGTGCAGCAAGTGCTTCAAATTTGTTTGGTGCCGTTACAAAGGGTAAACCAGTAAGAGTAGCAATTTTAGCCGCTACCAATACATCATATCCTTCAGGTGTATTTAACCCTGTACCAACAGCAGTTCCGCCTAATGCCAATTCGCGAACCATCTCCAATGCATTTTTAACCGCACGGATACTGTTTGTGATTTGTTGTGTGTAGCCGGAAAATTCCTGACCAAGTGTTAAAGGCGTTGCATCCATAAAATGGGTACGGCCTGTTTTAACAATACTTTTAAAGTCTTCCGATTTTTTTTGTAATGTATTGCGCAATTTTTCTAGACCGGGAAGAGTAATATCAACCACTTGTTTATATGCTGCAATGTGCATGGCGGTAGGAAACGTATCGTTTGATGATTGTGATTTGTTAACGTCATCATTCGGATGGATGAACGTTTTACCCTCTCCTAATTTATTGCCTTGCAGCACATGAGCACGGTTAGCAACCACTTCATTAACATTCATGTTTGATTGTGTGCCTGAGCCTGTCTGCCAGATTACCAATGGGAATTCGTTATCTAATTTCGCTGCAATAATTTCATCACATACTTTTGAGATAAGGTCCTTTTTGTCAGCAGCCAAAGCACCTAACTCGTGGTTAGCCATTGCTGCGGCCTTTTTCAAATAGCCAAACGCGTATATTATTTCTTTTGGCATTGATGCCTCTGGTCCTATTTTAAAATTGTTACGGGAACGTTCTGTTTGAGCTCCCCAATATTTATCGGCAGGTACCTTTACCTCACCCATAGTGTCTTTTTCAATTCTGTATTCCATTTTTTTTAATATTAATTTTATGTTTTTAGATTCGAAATCCTGCCGTGAAGTTACGATAAAATTGTTAAAATTAATTGCAATTGGCTACTCCGGATTTAGTTAATTCTGTTTTCAAGAAAATAGTTTCCTTATCAACAAAAGGGTTGAAAATAAGGATCTTTATTTTATAAATTCCAATACTTTTTCAATTGGCCGGCCAATGATTGCTTTTGTACCTTTTACAAGTATTGGGCGTTCAATTAATATTGGGTTTTCTGCCAACACCTTTATCCACTGCGATTCTGTTAGCTTTTTGGATAAATATTTTTCTTTATATAAAGGTTCTGATTTTCGGATCAACGCTTCCGCTTTAATCCCAAGCATTTTTAAAAGCTCTTTGATTTTCTTTTGCGTAGGTGGTGTTTTTAGGTATTCTATTGTTTCGAATTCTAAATTTTCTTCCTGCAAAATGCTGCATGCTTCCCGGCTTTTGGAGCAGCGTGTGTTGTGATAGACTTGTATCATTTTTTAATGTAAAAAAGCTGTTAATGTATACCTCTGTTTCCTCCAAGCAGTTCTAACTATTCCCGTATTCCATTAAATAGGCTTTAATGAAGGCATCCAAATCGCCATCCATTACTGCTTGAACGTTGGAGGTCTCGTAGCCCGTACGGATATCCTTTATGAGTTTATATGGCTGGAAAACATAATTCCTTATTTGCGAACCCCATTCAATTTTCTTTTTATTTCCTTCAATTTTATCAATGGCTTCACGCTGTTTACGTAATTCAATTTCAAATAATTGCGATTTCAAAAGCTTTATTGCATTCTCTTTATTTTGTAATTGAGAGCGTGATTCCTGGTTTTTTATAATAATACCGGATGGCTTGTGATATAAACGCACTGCGGTTTCTACTTTGTTTACATTTTGTCCTCCGGCACCTCCTGCACGGAATGTTTCAAATTCAAGATCTCCGGGATTAACATCAATCTCAATAGTATCATCAATCAAAGGATACGCGTATACAGATGCAAATGATGTATGACGCTTGGCATTGGCATCAAACGGAGAAATACGCACAAGCCTGTGAACTCCATTTTCACCTTTTAAATAACCAAAAGCAAAGTCTCCAATAAATTCAAGTGTAACCGATTTTATTCCTGCTGCATCGCCATCTGTTCTATCTGTTTCGATTATTTTATAACCATGCTTATTGCCCCACATCATGTACATGCGCATCAGCATTTCGGCCCAGTCACAGCTCTCTGTACCACCTGCACCTGAATTAATCTGTACAACACAGCTTAAAACATCTTCGCGCCCGCTGAGCATGTTTTTAAACTCAATTTCTTCCAGCATTTTTAATGTGGTTTGAAACTGCTGTTCTACATCATTTTCAGAGGCTTCGCCTTCTTTGTAGAAGTCGTACATAAGCATAACATCGTCCACACTGCTTGATAAAGCGGCATAGGATTTTGTCCAGTCTTTTTTAATCTTGGTTTGTTTGAGCAGCTCTTCTGCTTTTTTAGGGTTGTCCCAAAAATTTGGAGCAAGTGCTTTTTCTTCTTCTTCGGCTATTTCTAGCAATTTACGATCGAGGTCAAAGATGCCCCCTTAACGCACCCGTGCGCTCCCGAAGGTCTTTTAGTTGGTCAGTTGTAATCATAAGTGCAAAGTTAATAATTATTAGGAATTAAGACATAAATTCAATGTATTTTTACATTCGGTTTAATTTTTAAATAAGCAATGCAAACAGACTATTTCAGGATCAGCAAAAAAGAATATTGCCATATTACGGATGATGTTATTTTTATTATTAATACAAAGGAAGTGAAACGTATTCCGCTGGAGCATGAATTGGGCGATGGATGGGGTGTTATGAGTATTTTAAATTATCTGTTATTTACTTTTTTATTTGTGTATACCGGAATTTCTGTTTCTTATTATGGCGCTTATTTTTTTAAAGAGCCTATTAACTATGGGGCACTTTTTCTTTTGTTTATTTCTCTTATCCGTATTAAAAATGGATTTTTGGGCAGCAGTACACCAACAATACAACGGAACAGTATTAAATCTGTTTATCTTAAAACACCTATTTTTTCGTTTCCACGTTTGGTGATTTATTTTGAAGGTCCAGAAGGGAAGGTATTACGGAAAATTATTCCAATATTGTATAAAAAAGAGGCATTGCCTGTTTTGCAGAAGACTGGATTGTATACCCCTTTGCCAGTGGCTGAAAAATAATAATATTTTGATGACGTAAGTATACTTTACTGAACCAGATTATTCTTCCCTTAAAATATCCCAAACCAGATCTCCTTCAAACCCTCTTGAAATAGCATATTGTGCTATTTTGTAATTTTTAACCTGAGTTTTACCGCCTTTTATATCCTTCGATTTTTTAATAATTAACTGTTGTAATGTTTTAATGTAATCCATGTCGCTAATTTCCAGCATTGCTCTTCTGATGCAATAATCAGATATCTTCCGCCTTTTTAGTTCTATTTTTATTTTTATTTTACCCCATTTTTTTATTCGAAATTTTCCTCCTGCAAATGTTTTTGCAAATCGTTCTTCGTTCAAAAAATTGTCGGTGATTAATTCTGCAATAATATTTTCTACATCAGCAGAATGTAAGCCCCACTCATATAGCTTATCGCGCATTTCCTGCTGACAGCGCTCCTGGTAGGCACAGGATGCTTGTGCCCTTATCATCGCCTGGGCACGTGTTAGCTTTTTTTTTGGTTTTGTTTCGAAATCCATTTTATATCAAACCTCTTGCTTTCAACTCCAGATATTTATTAATTGTATTTACCGACAATTTTTTAGGATCCGTGAGAATGCTGTGAATACCGTATTTCTCCAGCTCTTTTGTTATTAATTTTTTTTCGTAAATAAATTTTTCTGCGACTATTTTGTTGTAAACATCCTCTGTTGTAGAAGCGGGAGTATTTGTAAATTTTTTTAATTCTGTGTTTTCAAAAAATAGTACCACCAATAAATGATCTTTAGCTAATCTTCGCAAATATTTTAATTGTCGCTGCAAGCCCGATAGACTCTCAAAGTTGGTATATAGAAGAATGAGGCTGCGTTGATTTATTTTTGTTTTTAAAGTGATGTATAAGCGTTCAAAGTCGCTTTCCAGGTATCCCGTCTTTTGATTGTGCAGTAGTTCCAATATCTTTTGCAGTTGTGTTTTTTTTCGATCAGCAGGAAGGATGGACTGTACAGTATTGGAAAAAGTAATAATACCGGCTTTATCCTGCTTCAGCATCGCAATGTTTGAAATTACCAGGCTTGCATTAATTGCATAATCCAGTAAACTTAAACCTTCAAATGGCATTTTCATTACTCTGCCCATATCAATAACGGAATAAACCTGCTGTGATCTTTCATCCTGAAATTGATTGGTCATCAGTTTGTTTTCACGGGCAGTAGCTTTCCAGTTAATGGTACGGAATTCATCCCCAGAAACATATTCTTTGATTTGATCGAATTCGGAATTGTTTCCAATCCTTCGTATTTTCTTTATTCCGGCATTTGTTAGATGGTTGGAAATTGCCATTAATTCATATTTGCGCATTTGCAAAAAGGAAGGGTACACTGGCACTGTGTTATCCTGTGAGAAACTATATCTTTTTTGAATAAATCCTATTGGACTTTTTACGAAAATATTTAACGCTCCAAAACTGTATTTGCCTCGTTTAACAGGATGCACTATGTATTCTACTTTTTTTTCTTTGCCAGACTCAATTGTTAAATTAAATTCTATATCACGTGCCTGAAACTGGAAAGGGATTTCATCAATTATACTAATGCGTGCGGGAAATAAATAACGATTTTCAATAATTATCTGTATTGGATTGTCATCTCCGTTTGATAATTTGTTCATTGTATTACGCCTTCCGTAAATGCCATTTTTATTGGCATATAGAATAAGTACATCTGTTGCTAATAGTATAGGTATAATAAGTAATCCGTATTCTGAAAAAGGTTCTAGATCAGGAAAGAGAAAAGCAAGCACAAGTAGCACTACTTCTGCAGCTACAATGAAATATAGCAGATTATTAAAATAGAGAGATTTTAAAAAATAACTCATCTTCCCTACCTGTGATGTAGAATTGAAAGTATTTTCAGTATGATTATTTTGTTTCACAGAAAAAGAAATATATTTTATTGATGAACACCAAACAAACCTAATTATCTTGGAACTTCAATCTGTTCAATAATTTGTTTTATTACATCCGTTGAAGAAGCTCCTTCCATTTCTTTTTCAGGTGTAAGCATCACCCGATGCTTCAATACATGCGTTGCCACAAATTTTATATCCTCAGGAGTAACGAAATCCCGACCTCGCATAGCGGCAATAGCTTTGGAGGTAGATAGTATTGATAATGATGCACGAGGAGATGCTCCTAAATATAATGCTGAATTGTTACGCGTTTGATTCACAATTTTTGCGATATAGGAGATTAGGTTTGAATCAATGTGAAGAGCACTTACCTGTTCCCTGAAAGCCTTAACTTCCGCTGCATTTATTACTTCGTTTATACTCCTTATATCTACAGTGTTTTTACGCGAATGGTATTCTGCAATAATTTTGGTTTCTTCATCAAGCGTTGGATAGTTTACTTCAATCTTAAAAATAAAACGGTCAAGCTGGGCTTCTGGCAGGCGATAAGTGCCTTCCTGTTCAATAGGGTTCTGCGTGGCTAAAACAATGAAAGGTGCCGTTAATGGATATGTTGTTCCATCTACAGTAATCTGGCGCTCCTCCATTGCTTCAAATAATGCAGATTGCGTTTTTGCCGGGGCACGGTTGATCTCATCAATCAATATAACATTTGAAAATAGCGGCCCTTTTTTAAATTCAAATTCGGATGTTTTGATATTAAAAATACTGGTGCCGATAATGTCCGAAGGCATAAGGTCGGGAGTAAATTGGATGCGTGAAAAATCCACTGCTATTGTTTTTGCAAGTAATTTGGCTGTTAATGTTTTGGCTACCCCTGGTACACCTTCAATCAGTACATGACCATCCGCGAGTATAGCTGCTATAAGCAGTTCGATCATATCGTCCTGGCCTACAATTATTTTATTAATTTCCTGCTTTATGCTGTTGACAGATTGTTGCAGGAGGCTTAAATCAGTACGGTTTTTAAATGTTGGTTCTTCCATTTTTTATGTATGTTTAATAATATCGAAATTGTAATTTATCGTTTGCTTTGTTTGTGAAAATTTTCAATTATTGAATTCAGTTTTAAAAGTTCTTCCTGTGTTACTGTTTGTTTCATGCTAATGTCAGAAAAATAATAAAATAAGGTATGGACTTCCTGCTGATCGATCCCCGATAAATTAGCTATCCGCTGGATGAAATGATCATCATAAATAACCGTTTTAGTTTGAAAGGTAGTGCGGATATATTCCAAAAAATAAATTATTTTTTTCTCCGCAATGTTTTTGTGGTTTCCTGTCTGGTAATATAAAGTGCCTACAATATCTACAAACTGCAATGTAGTGTTTCTGTAAGGTTCAATAACAGGTATTATTCTTTGTTTTCGCTTCGCACCAAAAATGATAAATAAAATGATTGATAAAATAAGCAGATAGTATGCTTTTAATAATAATGGATTATTAAAAATAACCCGCAGAGGACTGTCACTTTTATCGTTTCCAGCTTTATAATATTCGTCCCAGGTTATGGCTTGATCAGGTAAATAAGAAAGTGTTCTATAAACATATTCATTGTTAGGGCCAACAAAATGGTAGTTGCTAAATGTCTCCGGAACAGTGTGAATAAATAATTGTCCTTTGCCAACTTTCATTTTTACAAAATTCACTTTTTTCTGTTCGTTGCACCCTAAAACAATACTGTTAATAGTATCAAAGGAGTTAAAATAAGTGCCTTTAACTCCTTTCGTGTAAGTATAAGCAGAGTCTTGTAATGCAGGGTTAGTGAAATTAATCTTTACGGTATCTCTTAGCTTGTAAATGCTTGATAATATAGATGAGTCAGACTGCGTAAGGTTTTCCAAACTGAAATGATTATCCGTTTTTAATTTCATAGTGTCGGCAAATTTTCCTTTGAAATTGTTGGCAGAAATAAAGGCGGTGTTGCCATTAGCTATAAACTTTAGCAGCTCTCTTGTGTCAAGTGTGTCAGGATCGAAAGTGTTGTTTATAATAATATAGTTGTGGTTTTCAATATCCACATTACTTAAGGTATTGTATAGTGGAAGCGAAGTGTTTACAATAGTTTGTCCTTTAAATAAGTCCGGAAGAATAGTATAGAGTGCAGAAGTCCCATATGGAATTTTTTCTTTTTTCGTATAAGAAATTGCCCAGTTAATAGGTTTTGGTGCATATATCTGAAGCAGAATAAGGGCTATAAAAGCTATAGCTAAAAAAAGGGTGTATTTTTTATTTCCCTTCAGCATCAGATTGAGAACGAATTAAATTTTTCAAGAGTAGTTTTGAAATTTGCTTCATCTAGTTCGAAACTGCCATACCATATATATTCATATAGAATGGAAAGCTCTTTGAATTTGTTTATATAAAGGGTGTTGGAGAGTTCTATGGAATAATCATTATTTGTTTTGTCAATTTTCCAGGTGATTAAATTTTTGTCGGTCAGCTCTTTTAAAAGTTTTAAAAAATGTAAGCGCACTGCTCGCCTAAAGTCTTTTTCGGATAGTGCAAATGAAATTAGTTCCTGAAAATTTATTTTATGTATGTCTTCTTCAAATTCTTTAAAGTCAATAGAAACACTCGCACTTTTTCCATAAAACAAAGCACGTACATTGTTTTTTAATAGCAATAGTATAATTGCTAAAATAGCTGCAGCAATAAGTAAGTATTTTAAAATCTGAAGGCCAACAGCACCTCCTTTACTGTCAAAAATTTGTCCTAATTTTTGGTAAAACCATTCTTTAAATCGCTCCCACATATTTTTAGGTGAAGGCCCGACATGATCGTACTTGTAATCAGGGTTATTTAATAATTCCTTTTGCTTATCAGCTATAGGGTTGCGGATTTTGATCTGGGAAGAATCAAACACAATTAATGGTTTGATTTTGATTGAATCTGTTTGGGCGTGGCTATTTATGCTGCATACCAAGGTATACAGCATATAGAAAACAAAACAGTACAATTTAATAGTGTTGCTCCACATTGTTATCTGGTGTGTTTCCAATTTCATCAATACGCTCCATTAAGCCAATGCCATCCTTTTGTTCAGCAAGACTATAGTAATGGAAGCCGGAAATAATATATAATGTAGAATATAATAGCGTACTGCAAAAAGTGCATATAGTGGAAACAATTATAAATGGTATAGACACACCTTCATTAACGGCCCCGGGCTTAAAATGACTAAACATAATTACCATTTGGTATATCATCTGTGGCATTGTAAATACCAATGATGCTAATCCCACAGCCATACCGGCACAAACAACTATTACCCAGGTCCACCAATAGTTATCACGCATTACTTCGCGGGTGCGGTTAAAAGATTGAAAGGCGCCACTGTTTTCCTGCATGGCTACTAAATAAATAACCGATAGCTGCCATATTAAGGGCGGCATCATAATTAATATCCCAATGAATAGTATAAAACCAACAAGAATTGCGAATGCAGCGCCCATGGTCGCCATTAATGCAATTAATCCTATTACAAGAGCAAACAGCAAAACAAGAATTAAAAACATGGCTAAAAAGGTGAGAATAATTTTACCGATATTTTTAAGCAGCGTACTGCTTATATCAGCAATGGTAAAATTGCCAGTGCCTTTTTCCATATAGGTGATCATGTAAGCAAACGTAGTTCCAATTAGCATAAGGTTTGCTATTACACTAGCAAATATGAATATTGCAAACGTTAAACCAAACTGTGAAAAATAATTTTCCTGAAATCCTCCTTTTAAGGAAAGCAGACCAATAGAACTGGACTGGTAGAACGCTCCTGCAACCGCACTTATTAATACAAAAGGGCCTGCAATTAAAGCAAGTGATTTAAAAAAAAGTTTAAAATTCTGCCGTATAAATTTTACGGAAACATTAAATGTTTCACCAAAATCGCGACTCTGACGGAAATTTATTTTTTCTGTGTTGTTCATTTTATTTGATGTTGGGGCTGTTTAGATTAACGCCTGCTATGTTTTTGTTTAATTGTATCGGGTAAATAATAAAATACCAAACAATAAAAGATAAGGAACTTGCTATAATTGTTATGCTTAACCACATTGGCATAGTTGAATAGCGGGTTATAAAACTTTCTAAAAATCCAGCCATGATAAATACAGGAATTAACCCGGTAACAATTTTTACACCTTGTTTAGCACCGTTTATAAAGGAAACGCCACGTGAATAGGTTTTCGGGAATAGAATACTATTACCCATTACCAAGCCTGCGCATCCGGCAATAATAATTGCAGAAATTTCGAGTGTTCCATGAATCCAGATAACTAAAACGGACTGCAGCAACAAACCTTTGGAATAAAAAAAATATTGAAATGCACCCAGCATTATTCCATTGTATAGCAGCATAACGCCTGTGCCAAAAGAAAATAATATTCCTAACGCAAAACACACAAAAGCTACTTTGATATTATTGATAGTGATACCAAAAAACATATCCACCTGGTTCATGCTTTTATATACCGCCATTGGATCCCCTTTATCAATATTTTCTAAAGTCATATTTACATAAGAATCGCCAAGAATAAGTCTTACAAACGTATCATCATTCGCAGCAGAAATTACGCCAATAAACATTGCTATTGAGAAAATAAGAAAAGAATAAAATAACTGTTTATGTGAATTTTTAAAAATTAAAGGCAATTCATATTTCCAGAACGTAATGATTCGTCCGCTTTTCTCTTTTTTGTTTTTGTATATTTCCTGATGAACACGTGCAGCAATGGAATTGAGGTACTGCGTTGTTTTTGATTTTGGGTAATTGGTTTTTGAATAAGATAAATCATCGGTGAGCTGAATAAACAGTTCAGCCATTAAATCAGGGTCTGAATTGCTTTTGGTTGATATAAGCGATTCAAACTGCTGCCATTTTTTTGCATTTTGATTAAGAAAAGTTATTTCTTTCACAATTTTTATCTTTTAATCTGTTATAGTGTTTGAAGCACATCTGTAAATTTATACAAAAAAATCATTAAAAAATAGATTGCTTTAAATACTTTAAATGGTTATTTTTATAATATTAAATTGAAAGAAAGGCCAGTCGTTGACTGTTGTTATTATGGATAATATTCGAATACAGACTACCCAAAATGTGGATATTGAATATGAGGTTGCCAGTATTGGCGATCGTATATTGGCTACGCTTTTAGATTACCTGTTTTTTTTAGCGTATGGTTTGTTAATCTTATTAATTGGTTCCCTCACCAATTGGGCTATCTTTAATAGTCTGGCCGTAATATCGCTTCTTGTTTTACCCATATTGTTGTATGATCTTTTCTGCGAAATATTTTTTCAGGGAAAATCATTTGGTAAAATGATTATGAAAATAAAAGTGGTAAAAATGGATGGCACCCAAGCCAATTTTGGCGCATACATGTTACGTTGGTTGCTGCGTGTTATCGATACCCGTTTGTTTGGCGGAGCGGTTGCACTTATCGCGATTCTGGTTAATGGAAAGGGGCAGCGTGTTGGTGACATGGCTGCAGGGACAACAGTAATTAAAATGAAGCAAAAAATACAGTTGAGTGATACAATACTGAATAAAGTAATACCCGATTATACAATGGTTTTTCCGGAAGTATCGCGGCTGTCCGATAATGATATTGCCATTATTAAAGATGTGGTTCAGGTATATTTACGTACTCATAACTATCAGGCGCTTGAAAAACTTGCTTTGAAAACTAAAAGTGCAATGGGTATTACTACCAACCTGCCTCACACTCAATTTTTAAGCACTGTTATACAGGATTATAGTTATTTAGGCAGTATTAGCTGATTAGATATTATGAGCTGAAGCTATCTGCTAGCGAGGGTTGTGTTGTATTTCGGAATGCTAATAGGTCATTTATCTTGAATCGAATTGATTTCTTAATTATTCAAATATACATTCGCGTACAATATCAAAGCCTAGTAATCCTTTGTCAAATCTAATAGAAACTTCCTTTGCCAATAAGGCATCTTCAGGATGTTCATTGTAATTATTAACTACTCTTTCCAAAGGACTGTTTCGTTTTTCTCCTTTTAGTGTTATTTGGTTATAAAATCCTTTTCTGGAAAGACTATAGGTTTTCGTATAGCTGCTAATAGTTACGCTATAATTTAAAAGTAATATAATATTCATCAGAGATACCCCAAACCCAACAAAGGCGTACATTGTAAATTGATGATACGCCATATCTATGTGTTCTTTTACATAATTCCATTGTAAGAGACCTAGTACTCCGCAACCAAAAAGTAAAATCAGTATAGTGCCAACACTGATAACAGTTACAGAGGAAAACCAAAAAAGAATAGGGATGCCGATAAAACCACATACGGTTATTGCCATTGCAGCATACACTCCTTTGTGACGTATTAAATGTTGAAATTTATTGTCAGGTATAAGATCTGGACTTTCATTAGGATTACGTTTACCATCTGTAAGCAGCCTCATTTCTTCTTCAGAAGGTCTGAAAAATGGCGATTCTTTTTTTATCAGATAATCTTCTGTAACATTGGTTGGATCCTGATTTAACAATAAAGCAGTTTGCCGGTATAAATTGGGCAGCGTTTTTTTGAATTCTATCGGCAGCTCAAAAAAGTGTTCAATGCATACTGCAAAAAATTCATAAAGGTTGGTGCTGCCGTAGCTTCTTAAAAATGGATTTTTACCTGCTTTTAATTTGTGGAAATCAATTATAGCAAGCTTTTTCCAGTTTTTTAAGTGTGTTGAAAAATGGGTGTCGTGCTTTTTTCTTTCGTCCAGATCAATATTCAATGCATGTGCAAGTTCATGCAGCCCAAGATTTAGCTTGTCGGTGCTGTTGGCGTACCCCTGTTTGAAATCATCCCATGAAAGAGATAAAACTCCATCCCTGGTAGTTAAACCTTTAAAGGAAAGATTATACATCTTCGAGAAAAATATCTGGGGAAATACATTGATAGTATGTAAATTAGTAATCAGGAAATTATTTAATCCAAATGTTAATTGTACTGCTGCGGCTGAAATAAGAATCCTTATTTCATCTGTAATAACAAGGTCCTGGCGTCCAACAAAGTTTTTTGTCTGAATAAATTCAAGCACACGCTGTTCAAATTTTTTTTGTCCGTTTTCGGACAAATTTGAATAGTAGGGGTTCTTTTGTTTGAGTAGATTATGCAGCATATTCTAATTGTTCGCTCTTCAAAGATACAAAAATGGCTGTTTAGCCCTCTATTTTAGTAATACGTAAGCTCCTTAATAAAGATGCAGGATGTATAGCAACAGTTGCATGGCTTTTAACGTTTATTTAGGGCATAAAATTTTATACTGTATCTATCTATATCTTTACAAAAAATACAAAATGGAAACTTTACATAAAAAATATACAAATGCACTTGCAAATGAAACTAGTCCTTACTTGTTGCAGCATGCTCACAATCCCGTTAACTGGTATGCCTGGAATGATGAAACGCTTGAAAGAGCAAAACAGGAGGACAAGCTTATTTTAATCAGTATTGGTTATTCCGCTTGTCATTGGTGTCATGTAATGGAGCATGAAAGTTTTGAAGATGAAATTGTTGCACAAATTATGAACGACCATTTTATCTGCATTAAAGTTGATCGTGAAGAACGGCCGGATATTGATCAGATTTATATGCTGGCTGTTCAGCTGATGACAGGGCAGGGCGGCTGGCCCCTCAATTGTTTTGCCTTGCCTGATGGAAGGCCTATCTATGGCGGCACCTATTTTCCAAAAGAACAATGGAAAAACATATTGCTTAATCTTGCTGATGTATATAAAAATGATCGTGATAAAGCCCTTGAATATGCAGTAAGACTCACAGATGGCATTAAAATGGCAGAGCTTGTTAAAGGAAAAGAACCGCAGGAGAAATTTACGATAGATACACTGCAGGAGACTTATGCTAAATGGAAACCGCGCTTTGATAAGGTAGAAGGGGGCCCTGACCGCGCGCCAAAATTTCCGCTGCCGAATAATTACCAGTTTTTATTGCGTTATGCCTTTTCTTCTACTTTATCAAAAGAGGATAAAGAGGAGTTGTTGCGACATGTCAATCTAACATTGCAGAAAATGGCTTATGGTGGTATTTATGATCAGGTTGGAGGAGGTTTTTCACGCTATTCGGTTGATCATTACTGGAAAGTACCACACTTCGAAAAAATGCTGTATGATAATGCACAGCTGGTAACCCTTTATAGCGAAGCATTCCGCGCAACAAAAGATCCCCTTTATAAACAAGTGGTTTATGAAACGCTTGCATTTGTGGAACGGGAATTAACTTCTGAGGAAGGTGCTTTCTGTTCAGCACTGGATGCCGATTCGGAAGGAGTGGAAGGCAAATTTTATGTGTGGACAAAGGAGGAACTACAAACTGTTTTACAACAAAATTATGATTTGTTTTCCGATTATTATAATGTTAATTCTCTGGGTTTGTGGGAGCATGATAATTATATTTTAGTACGTGATCAAACAGATGATAGTATTGCGGCAAAACATAGTATAAGTGTTGAAATTCTTCAATCAACGATCGATGAAATTAAAACGGAATTACTTCGCATCCGTGATAAACGGATTCGACCGGGTTTGGATGACAAAACACTGACATCATGGAATGCATTGATGTTAAAAGGCTTTGTTGATGCCTATTCTGTTTTTAACGAGCAGCGTTTTTTAGATGCTGCTATTAAAAATGCAGACTTTATCTTAAATAAACAACTGCGTAATGATGGCGGCTTAAATCACAATTATAAAAATGGAAAGTCAACCATTAATGGATATCTGGAGGATTATTGTTTTACCATTGAAGCTTTGATCACTCTGTACGAGGCCTCTTTTCAAGACCAATATTTACATAAGGCCAAAGAGTTAATGGAGTATTGTATTGCTCATTTCCATGATAAACAAAGTGGTATGTTTTATTTTACTTCTGATCAGGATAAGGCGCTGATTAGCCGGAAAATGGAATTATCTGATAATGTGATCCCTGCTTCTAATTCAAGTATTGCAAAATCATTATTTATCCTGGGCCATCATTTTGAAAACCAGCAATACATTGATATGAGCCGTACTATGCTTAATAATGTACTTGACGAAATTGTGAATTATGGGGCAGGCTATAGTAATTGGGCCATGTTGCTGCTGTATTTTACGGACTCCTTTTATGAAATAGCAATAGTTGGTAAGCAAGCTGCCGAAAAGCGAAAGGAGTTTAATAATTATTATTTTCCTAATATAGTGTTCTCAGGGAGTACAACGGAAAATGATTTACCCTTGCTTAAAAACCGCTTTGTGAAAGACAAAACCTTTATTTATGTTTGTTCCGGTAATACGTGTCAAAAGCCGGTGTTAGAGGTAAATGAAGCTTTACGCTTTATGGTACGAAGCGATTCTTAATTTATTTTTTGCAAAATGCCTTAATACAATTAACTTTACAGCATTGCTCAGGTGATGAAATGGCAGACATGTACGCTTGAGGGGCGTATGTCGTAAGACGTGCGAGTTCGACTCTCGTTCTGAGCACCTCCAATAATATCATAATTAAAACTGTGCTGACTTTTTTTCAGTACAGTTTTTTTTGTTTAAACTTTGTTTCATTTACCACTCCTATCAAAGGCAAATTTCCGAAAATTCACCTACTAAAGGATTCTTTTGTTTTAGCTATTAATACCTTCAAACCAACGATTTGAATCTATAATAATTTAGGTTGTTGTTATTTTTGAAGGAAAGGAGATTCCATAAATTTCACCCTAAAATGATAATCGATGATAAAAAAAATTATTGCCACTCTCTTTTTGGTTATTTGTACTTGTATTTACATTAATATAAACGCCCAGATGTGCTTTGATCCTTATATAAACATTAGTGTAGGTGCAGACCCCAAGTCAATAATTAGCGCGGATTTTAATGGAGATGGAATACTAGATTTGGCTATGGCTAATTATGGTTCCAGGAGTGTGTCAATTCTGTTGGGTACGGGTGGTGGTAATTTTGGAACTGCATTTAACTATATGACATCCTACCGGCCACATTGTGTAATTAGTGCAGATTTTAACAATGATTCAAAACTTGATCTGGCATTATCTAGCTATGCTTCCGACAGCATATCATTATTATTAGGTACTGGTACGGGAAGTTTTGGCTTATCAACCTATTTTGTCGGAACAAATGGAGGCTCTGCTTCCATTTTAAGCGCTGATTTTAATGGTGATGGAAATGCGGATATAGCGAAACCTCATTTGGGGACAGATAATTTGTCAATTTTATTAGGTACAGGTACAGGAAGTTTTAGTTCTTCAACGATTTCGGCTTCACTTAATGGGCCACTTTCAATAACAAGCGCAGATTATAATGGAGATTCAATCGCTGATTTGGCCATTGCTAATTATAATGGTGGTAATGTATCTGTATTTTTAGGTAATGGTTCGGGGAGTTTTGCACCTAGTGTATATTATTCTGTAGGACCGTATCCTTCTAATATTATAAGTGCCGATTTCAATGGGGATTCAAAGCCTGATCTTGTCTTTGATCATTTTATTGTATTACTGAATACCGGCACAGGGAATTTCACTTCACCTATTAGTTATGGTGTAAATGGTCCAATAATTAGTGGAGACTTTAATGTTGATGGTAAAGCAGATATTGCAATTGGTGGATTTGGAGATGTGAAAATAGCATTAGGATTAGGTACAGGTAGCTTTAATCCTTTAATTGTTTTCCCAACAGATACTTGTTATACATTAACTAGCGGAGATTTTAATGGAGATGGACTAACTGATATAGCAACAGCAGATAATATCTCAAACAATGCATCTATATTATTAAGTTGTACCTCTGTACATATTACCAATGAATCTTCGCAAGTAGAAGACCTGTCAATTATTCCGAATCCATCTTCAGGAATTTTTACAATCGAATATACACACTATTCAAGTATGAATATTTGTATCCGTGATGTGTTTGGAAAATGCGTATGGAATAAAGAGTACATGAACAATAGTAATCCGAAAGTTGATTTAAGCAACGAATCAAAAGGTAATTATTTTATGGAAATAATTGCAGATGGCAAACGGGAAGTAAAGAAAATTGTGTTGAATTAAATAGCTATGAAAAAATTATATTTTTCATTCTTGTTTATAGGCAACAGGCGAGTCAACCAGTTCGCCTCCTAAAATTCTAACCTCATAAAACAGATATACTTTTTCTATTACATTTGTATAGATTATAAATCGAAAAAGTACACTTTGAACCTAAGATGTCAACAAATGAAACCATATAAGAAGGTACGCATCAATGCGTTTACATATTTCTGTATGATTTTCTTATGTTTAGTTTGTGATCTGCAAATTTCAGCACAATCGCCTACAACAAGGGGTACTGAGTTTTGGCTAGGGTTTGTAGAGAACCTTGATCTTTCAGGTAATGGACAACCAAAGTTTTCATTTTTTGTTTCTTGTGAAACAACAACGAGCGGAGCTATTTCACTTCCTGCAACCGGTTATACACAGCCTTTTACTGCTGTTGCTGGCCAGGTGACACAAATATTTCTTCCTGCGGGAGTTTTTTATCCCATAGGATCAGAACAAGTTGAACACTTTGGTATCATGGTCACATCTCAAGAACCTATAACACTTGGTGTTCAGCATCACCGTTTATATTTTTCTGATGCCAGCAGTGTTCTGCCCTTAACAGAGCTAGATTCACGATATAGTGTAATTACGCATAAGGATGACTCCGGAGGCGGAGGATTGTCGGAATTTATTATTGTAGCGACACAAAATAACACTACTGTCGATATTGTACCCTCAGTCCTTACAAGGATGCTGAAGCCTCCAGGGGTTTCTATAACAATAACTCTGCAAAAAGGAGAGGTTTATCAGATGCAATCGTACGAGGATTTGACCGGTACAAGTGTTGTTGCGAGGGCTGGAAAAAAAATAGCGATATTTTCGGGAACAAATTCTGGTACGGTACAATGTAACCATACAAGTCATCTGTATGATCAGAATTTTCCAGTTAGTCGCTGGGGCAATGAGTATGTATTGATACCTTTTGTTTACGGCTACGCTGATGTATTTAGGGTACTTGCCCAGGAAGACAGCACACTGGTCTATAATGGCTGTCAAACGCCAGTATTACTGCATAGAGGTCAATACCATGATTTTCAATCGAATGTTCCTTTTCGTATTACTTCATCACATCCTGTAGCTGTGGGGCAATTTAAAATGGGACAAGAGTGTACATATCTTGGAGATTGTACTTTTATGATACATGCACCGGCTACTTTTTGTTCGAAACATGTATCTTTTCCTGCCTTACAAACTGCTATTGTTTCAGCGGACCCGTATACAAAGCATAGTGTGAATATTGTTGTCCGCTCAGTCAACATGGTGCCCGTATATCTAGATAATAATCCTGTTACATTTAGTTCGGTATCGAATTCCGAATTCTCTTATGCGATTTTACCATTAAGTGTAGGCTCACACACACTTATTTCAGACAGCGGTTTTTATGCTTCTACTGCAGGATTCGGTCAATATGACGGATATTCTTTCTTCCTGGGATATGATGGTAAGTATGATTTTGAGAATACACTATCAATTGATGGCCCCGATACATTATGCTCGGGAAGCGATGGTAAATTTTCAGGGATTTCTTTGTTCCATCCTTCTTCCTGGAGCTGGAACTTTGGCGATGAGACTATATCAAATTTACAAAATCCCAGTCATAGTTATTCGGCCTTAGGGCAATATACTGTTTCACTTCTTGTTGTGGATTCAGTAGGTTGTACTCATGTTGCCGACTATTCAGCTGATGTTTTTTGTGCAGACAAATATTCTGAATGCGAGGTATTTGTGCCTACAGCTTTTTCACCCAATAATAATGGTATTGATGACTATGACTGCGTGTATGGTTTGTGTATTAAGGAATTGGAGTATGTCGTATATAACCAATGGGGACAGGTCGTTTTTAAAACGAAGAGTAGGTCGGAGTGCTGGGATGGCAAGTATAAGGGGCAACAATTAGATAATGCTGTATTTGCATGGACATTAAGTGCAACTTTATATTCTGGAAAAAAAATCACCCGAACTGGTAACGTTACAATTATTAGGTAAAATGAAAAAAAAATTAATTTGTTTATTTCTTTTTATTTGTACTCTCGCAGAGCTTTCTGCCCAAGACTTGCATTGGTCGCAATCGTCAAACATACTATTATACCAAAATCCAGCATTTACAGGAATTAATAATAAATTCAGTTTAAATACAGCCTACCGCAATCAGTGGAATGCCGTGAATACAAATTTTAAATCTTACATTATTGGTGGAGATTACCGGTTTGGCAAAAATGAGCAGGAGAATATTTCATTAAGTGCAGGGGGACTAGCCTATAGCTATACAGCCGGAAATGGAAATTATCGTATAATCAATGGTGGCTTAACTTTTTCATGTCTTGTAAAAGCCACCAACTTGTTTTGGGTAGGAGCCGGTTTTGGATGCAATATGGTTCAGAGTTCACTCCAAGTGAATAATTTTACATGGGGTTCGCAATTTGACGGACAGGCTTATGATCCCTCTATTAACCAAGGAGAAAGCTTTAATAGCGCATCTAAAGTAGCTCCCGATTTAACTGCAGGTATAGCGGGTATGTATAATAAAAAACAAGTAGCGACTGTTGCAAATACTACCACCTCTTTTATTTTCGGTTACAGTATCAATCACATCAATCGTCCCGACATTTCTATATCAGGTACAAGTGACAGGTTGATTATAAAACATGTATTATTTGGTAAGGGTAATATACATCTAAGAAACAATCTTTCTTTAAAACCGTCTGTATTGGTATACAGGCAAAATACTTTAGGTGAAATAACCCTCGGCACGCTGTGCCGCTATACTATTGGCCAAACTTCCCAAATAACTGGGTATAGAAAAGGAACGGCAGTATCATTTGGGTTATTATACAGAATAAAAGATGCTATTATTCCCGTTGCAGAAATGGAAATAAAAAACTGTATGTTTGGTGTTTCGTATGATATTAACGTATCTAGACTGTCTCCATACAGCAGTTTCAGAGGTGGAATGGAGATAACTTTACGACTTATTAACTTCAGTAATTATCTGTATAAGGATAAACAGATTTCAAATTCTGGAACGCAACAAAAATAATTCTTTCCAATAGTTTCCAACATCAATCAAAAATTAAATGTAACGGTTTTTAAAAACCTATTAGGGTGGGGGTAATTAGGCAGTATTATATAAATAAAAACGGTGTCAGAAAATTATTTTCCGACACCGTTTTTATTTTTAATCCAAACTAAATTCTACTCGCTCAAATCAAAGCTTTCCAAAAATTTAGTAGTATAATTCCCTTTAATAAATTCCTCGTCTTTCATTAATTTTAAATGGAAAGGAATAGTGGTTTTAATACCTTCAATAACGTATTCGCTTAGTGCGCGGTGCATTTTAGCAATCGCTTCTTCACGGGTTTGTGCAACGGTAATCAGTTTAGCAACCATGCTGTCGTAATTCGGTGGAATAGTATAACCAGCATAGATGTGTGAATCTACACGTACACCATGTCCGCCCGGAGTGTGCAGATTGATAATTTTGCCCGGTGAAGGACGAAAGTTGTTCGCAGGATCTTCCGCGTTGATACGGCATTCAATGGCATGTAATTGCGGAAAATAATTTTTTCCGGAAATAGGCACACCAGCTGCAACCAATATCTGTTCACGTATCAGGTCATAATCAATTACTTCTTCCGTAATAGGATGTTCCACCTGAATACGGGTATTCATCTCCATGAAATAGAATTTACGATGTTTGTCAACAAGAAATTCTACCGTACCAACACCTTCATAACTTACCGCCAATGCCGCTTTGATGGCTGCAGCACCCATGTCGTCACGTAACTTATCGGTCATAAATGGAGAAGGAGTTTCTTCTACCAATTTTTGATGACGTCTTTGTATGGAGCAATCACGTTCTGATAAGTGGCATGCTTTTCCATACTGGTCGCCAACAATCTGAATTTCGATATGGCGCGGTTCTTCAATGTATTTTTCCATATACATGGCACCGTTTCCAAAGGCAGCTTCCGCTTCCTGAAATGCAGAGGCGTATAAGGCATCCATTTCTTCTTCTTTCCAGACAATACGCATCCCTCTTCCACCACCGCCAGCAGTAGCTTTGATGATTACCGGGTAACCAACTTTAGGGGCTAATTCTTTCGCTTGTTCCGAACTCTCCAATAAACCGTCCGAACCAGGTACACAAGGTACTCCAGCTGCAATCATGGTTGCTTTAGCAGATGCTTTATCGCCCATGGAATTGATCATTTCGGGGGAAGCGCCAATAAATTTAATATTGTGCTCCTGGCAGATCTTTGAAAATTTGGCGTTTTCCGACAAAAAACCATATCCTGGATGGATTGCATCCGCATCTGTTATTTCGGCAGCAGAAATGATATTTGGTATATTCAGATAGGAATCTTTGCTTGGTGGTGGTCCAATACAAACCGCTTCATCTGCAAATTTAACGTGTAATGAATCTTTATCAGCAGTTGAATAAACAGCTACGGTTTTGATCCCCATCTCTTTACAGGTGCGGATTACGCGTAAGGCAATTTCACCCCTGTTTGCTATAAGTATTTTTTTAAACATTCTTTTTCAATTGATGATTTGTTGGAATAGAGAATTGGAGATTTGATGAACTTAGTAAATCTCTATTTCTCTAATTAACTAATTCTCTAATTAAGCAGGATCAACTAAAAATAATGGTTGATCGTATTCTACTGGAGTAGCGTCATTTACCAATACTTTTACTATTTTACCTTTAATTTCCGATTCAATTTCATTGAACAGTTTCATTGCTTCGATAATGCAAGTTACCTTGCCCGGAGCGATGTCATCTCCTACATTTACAAATGAAGGTTTATCCGGTGATGATGAACGGTAGAACGTACCAATCATTGGAGATTTAACAGTAATATATTTAGCATCATTGGCTGCATTTTCTGCTTTTGCTGCAGCTTCAGTAGTTTTAGCTTCTGAAGCAGGCGCAGTTTCAAGATGCTGTATAGTTGGCTGCGTAATATGAGTAACTGTTTGCGGTGTAGACTGTACAAAAACCTGCTGGTCCTTATTTTTACTTGCAGGTGTTTTTATAATGATTTTTACATCCTTTGTTTCCAGCTCTACTTCACTTACCCCCGATTTTGCTACAAACTTTATTAAATCCTGAATTTCTGTCAATTTCATCTGATATAATTTTAAATTGTTAACTATATAATTGGTGATCTGGAGATTTATTGATTTAGAGAATATTACTATTTAATTCTCTGTTCGCCAGGTACTGATTCTTTAATTTATAACTCCAACTCTCCAACTCTCCAACTCTCCAACTCTGTAATTCTGTAATTCTCTATTTCTCTATTTCTCTAACTATTATAGCCCCACTTTAAATAGATGGCTCCCCATGTAAATCCTGCGCCAAATGTAGCCAGAATTAAATTATCTCCTTTTTTTAACTGTTTTTCGTAATCCCATAAGCAAAGCGGAAGTGTTCCTGCTGTAGTGTTACCATATTTCTGAATGTTCAGCATCACTTTTTCGGGTGGTAAGCCTACACGTTCCGCAGTGGCATCAATAATACGTTTATTTGCCTGGTGAGGCACCAGCCATGCAATATCTTCTGATTTTAAATTGTTTCGTTCTACAATAGTTGCTGAAACATCTGCCATTCCTGATACAGCACGTTTAAACACCGGCTGTCCGTCCTGGAATACATAATGCTCTTTTGCATCAATAGTTTCATGGGATGGCGGTTTTACCGACCCTCCCGCTTTCTGATGTAAATATTTGCGCCCTGATCCATCTGCTTTTAACAGGGAATCAATAACCCCTAAACCTTCCGTATTTGGCTCCAACAGGACTGCACCAGCTCCATCACCAAAAATGATGCAGGTGGAACGGTCCGTATAATCCATTATTGCCGACATTTTATCAGCACCAACTATAATTACTTTTTTATATTTTCCGGTTTCAATAAACTGTGAACCTGTTGCAAGTGCATATAAAAAGCCAGAGCACGCTCCAGCCAAATCAAAGCCCCAGGCGTTAGTGGCACCAATTTTATCGCATATTACGTTGGAGGTGGAAGGAAATACATAATCAGGTGTAACAGTAGCTACAATGATCAAATCTATTTCGAGCGCAGTGATACCGCGTTTTTTTAATAACATTTCAATAGCAGGTACTGCCATATCCGAACTGCCTAATCCTTCGCCTTTTAATATTCTGCGTTCCTTAATACCCGTGCGGCTTTCAATCCATTCCGAAGTGGTGGGAACCATTGTTTCTAATTTCTCATTTGTAAGAATATAATCAGGAACAAATCCTCCGACAGCAGTGATGGCAGCAGTTATTTTAGTCATTATTGAAATGCGGATTTTATTTTATCGGAAAGCTTTGCTTCTACTATGTCTTTAGTTAGCAATAACATATTTTTTACAGCAATATCATTCGAAATTCCATGTCCGATCATTACGGTTGAATTGATGCCCAGTACAGGCGTTCCTCCGTAATTTTCATAATTAAAACGGTCGAAATATTCATCTTTCAAGCCTCTTTTTTTAATCATGGTATAAAGCGCTTCGGCCTGTTTTAAAACTACATTACCGGTAAATCCATCACACACAATTACATCCGCAAGATCATTGAAGATGTCACGCCCTTCTACGTTTCCGATAAAATTAAAATCCTTGCTGTCCTTCATTAAACCATGTGAAGCCTGTGAAACAAGATTCCCTTTTTCCGGTTCTTCACCGATGTTTAATAAGCCTATTTTAGGATTTTTTATTCCATATACATGTTCGGCAAAAAGAGAACCAAGCACTGCAAACTGGTATAAAACGTCAGGTTTACAATCAGCATTAATGCCTACATCAAGTATTAAGCCTACTCCGCCATTTTCTTTAGGTAATATGGAGGTGATGCAGGGACGTATAACTCCGGGAATAGTTTTAACGCTAAACATAGAGCCCACAAGCATTGCACCGGTATTACCATTGCTGGCAAAACCTGCAATCTTACCTTCTTTTAAAAGATGAAACCCAATACTAATGCTAGAATTGGGTTTCTGTGTAAAGGCTTTTGTAGGGTGTTCTCCCATACTAATTACCTCGCTGGCATGAACAATATCAAAGTTGGATGCTTCAGCACCATGCTTGATAAGGCCTGCAAGGATTTGTTCCTGGTCGCCAATCAATACAAGACGGACGCTCTCGGGTAATTCATTATAGGCTAAAACAGCACCTGCAATTGTTGCTTCAGGTGCAAAATCACCGCCCATAATATCGATACCAATTTTCATAATGGTTACAAATAACGAATCTATATGAATTTATGGGTTACTGATAAACGAATAAAAAACGAATTTACAAAACACTGCTTGCCACTTAATGTGGGGACATTAAGCGCACAGTTTAGTAAATTCGTACTGGATTCGTTTATACGCAACCAATTTAAGCAGAAACTTTTTTCTCAATTGCCAGTTTACCTTTGTAGTAACCGCAACCACCGCAAACACGGTGATATAAAGTAGGTGCACTGCAATTTGAGCAGGTAGAAAGTGTTGATGCTACAGCTTTGTCATGGCCTCTACGGCTATCTCTTCTGGATCTCGATAATTTTCGCTTTGGATGTGGCATTGTTATTAATTTTAGATTTGTTGATTTTTAGATTTGTTGAATTTTAAAATTGTTGTTGTACTTATATTGTCCACTGCAACATTGATAAATTGCTTAATTGTTTTATTAGTTTAATGAAATATCCTTAAGTCCATCCCAACGGGGGTCTGAAGGTTCTTCTTTTTCTTCCTCGATTAAAAAATCATTTAATTTCTTTAACATTTCCTTATCACATGTAGGTTCACCTTCGGAATCCTCCGGATGAATACGTTTAATAGGTAAAGAAAGTGCTATATATTCATATAAATACTGTGATATATCCAGTTGATGCTCATTAGCAGGAACTGTAATAATATCATCGTCTTCATTACCGGTATCACTGCCTCCAACTTTCACAATCAGCTTATAATTTCCACTGATCGGTAAGTCAAAATCTGCAGTACAGCGATCGCAGACAGCTTTCACTGTTCCACTGATCTCAAACCTTAAAACCATCATACTTGATTGTTTTAACAGGTATAATTTTACCTGCAGATCGGATTCTGTAATTTCTGAATAATCACGGTCTTCAAAGAACTTTCCATCTATATCATACTCGTACAAATGTTCTCCTGCACTTAAACCTACAAACTGAATAATAAATTCTTTTCTTGTCTGCATTTTTATCCTTTTTTTTAAGAAGGAGGACAAAGGTACACAATTCTACCTTATAACAAAATGGAATATTAATTTAATGGGTGTTTTTTCGGTTAAAAAGCCTTTAAAGTGTCAAAAAAAGGCTCAATATTGCAGTTTTTGACCCTTTTTGCCATAAAAACCGCTTAACGATCTCTCTTTTTAGGACTGATCATTAATGGATCGGCTGTTAACTCGGCATATTGCTTTCGTGTTCTGTAAATATCAATAGCGGCATAAACCGCTCTGCGGAAAGATTCCTCAGAAGCAATATTTTTACCTGCAATGTCGTAAGCGGTGCCATGATCCGGTGAGGTTCTTACAATTGGCAAGCCTGCCGTATAATTTACACCTGAATTAAAAGAAATGGTTTTAAAAGGAATTAATCCCTGATCATGATACATTGCCAAAACTGCGTCAAAATTTTTATAAGTGCTGTTACCAAAAAAGCCGTCAGCCGGGTAGGGTCCGAATGCCAGCATGCCTTCTTCCTTCGCTTTATTGATGGCAGGAATAACCAGCAATTGCTCTTCATTGCCAATAACGCCATTATCTCCCGCATGCGGGTTTAAGCCTAGTACAGCAATTTTAGGTTTACGAATGCCAAAATCTTCAATTAAGGATTTATTTAATACTTGTATTTTACGGAGAATTTTTTCGGCAGAGAGTTCTTGTGCCACCCGTGTAACAGGGATATGTCCTGTAGCTACAGCAACCCGTAGTGTATCACTTACTAAAAACATGAGACTGTTGCCTTTTCCAAATTTTTCGTCAAGATACTCCGTATGGCCGGGGAATTTAAAGTCAGGCGATTGAATGTTTTCTTTATTTATAGGGGCGGTAACTAAAACGTCTATTTTTTTTTGAAAAAGTGCTTCGGCAGCAGCTTCCAGCGATTTTAGTGCATATTTTCCACCAGCTTCGGTTTGCTTGCCCAATTCTACTGTAATGTCTTCCTCATACACATTAATAATATTGGCGCGTTTGTGGTTTATTTCCGAAAGGTCACGTATCAGATTAAAGCTAAAATCTTCAATGTTCAATACTTTGCGATGAAAAGAGGATGTTTTGTTAGAGCCAAAAATAACAGGTGTGCAAACATCAAGCATCTGAGGATCGAGAAATGTTTTTATAATAACCTCTAAACCTATACCATTAATATCGCCTTGCGAAATTCCAACAATTATTTTCTCTTCTGTCATATTCTGCAACGTTGAAATAATTAATTAATTTTTAATACTCTCCTTGTAAAGAAGATACATTGACAAATTTGCTGACGAAATTACAATTATAATTTGATTTTGGCTGGCCGAATAAGGAGAAAACCCGATTTAAGAATTTAGATTCGCACACCGATCACCAGTATATCATCAATCTGTTCTTTTTTACCTTTCCATTCGGAAATTGTTTTTTCTAATTTTAGTTCCTGTTCCTGCATTTCCAGGTGGTGCATATCAATCAACAGTTTTTGAAAAGGGCGGTAAAAAAATTTCTTGTTTTCGGGTCCGCCTTTTTGATCCACAAATCCATCTGTAAAAATGTAAATGCAATCTCCTTTTTCCAGTTTTATTTTGTGATTTAAAAAATCATTGGTAGCCATTGAAATACCAATGGCCCTTTGATCGGCCTTCGTTTCCATCAATATACCATTGCGGATCAAATACAGGGCGTTATGCGCGCCTGCATATTCCAGTTCAAGGGTTTTGTAATTTATTTTGCATAAAGCAATATCCATCCCGTCTTTTACCATCCCAATTTCATTGGTCTGCTTTAACGCTTTTATTACCGCTTTACTTAAATCATTTAAAATTAATGCAGGTTCATACACCTGGTGCTCTTTTACCAGCTGTTCTAATAAGTTGAAACTCATAATGCTCATAAATGCTCCGGGAACCCCATGTCCTGTGCAATCAACAGCGGCAATCAGTACTTCGTGCTCATTAATAGGATGAATCCAGTAAAAATCACCGCTTACAATATTTTTAGGATTAAATAAAATACAGGAATCAGGAATAAATGTTTTGACAAATTCACGTGAAGGAAGAATAGCCTGCTGTATTCGTTTTGCATAATTGAGACTGTCAGTGATATTTTGATTTTTTTGACGTATTTCGTCATCAGCCTGCTTACGGTCCGTAACATCCATATCTATCACCACTAACTTTTTTAAGTTGCCGGCATTGTCCAAAATAGGTGTGAGTGTACTCTGCATCCACCTTGCTTTTCCATCTTTTGAAATATTTAATGATTGGTAAGTAGAGGGCTTTTTGTTTTCAATACTTTGATGAATAATGGTTTTAATTTCGGAGCTTGAACTTATTTCTTCTAAGGTATTGCCTTTTTGTTTGAGATCTTCCAATGTATAGCCTAACAAACGGGTGAGGCCGGTATTGCACCATTCAATTTCTCCGTTAGGGCCACAGATTAATACACCATTATCGGTTTCCCTGGCAACAATAGAAAGTTTTTCCAATTCTATGTTCAGCTTCTTTTTTTGTCGGAGATTCCGATAAATAAATAATGAAAAAACAATAACGAGTATGGAGAATCCCAAAACGGAATACAAAATAACCTGTTGTCTTCTTTTTTCTTCAATAGCCAGGCTTGCTTGTGTTTCTTTGTCTTTATTCAATAACTGTATAGCCTTATCTTTTTGCTCACTGTCATACTTCGCAGACATTTCTGTCATTTGTTTACTGGATTCTTCGTTAAGAAGTGTATCCTTAATTTCAGAATATAATTTATGATAATAATGGGCCTGTTTATAATCGCCCTTTTTTTCGTATAAATCGGATAATGCACCGTAGGAAGCCTTTATACCATCTTTTTTGCCTAGTTCTTTGGATAGGGTTAATGCATTGTTGAGGAAGCTGTCGGCATCTTTCAGCTTATTTTGCTTAAGGTTTATATTACCTATATTGAGATAAGAATTTAAGGTGCCATTTTTATCTCCAATTTCTTCACTGGTTTTTAACGATTTTAAATGAGTGGATAATGCCTTTTCGTAATTACCCTGGTGCTCGTATATATTTCCAATATTATTATAGGAGGTAACTACTCCCTGTATGTTTCCAATTTCTTCCGTTAGTTTTAGCGATTTTGTATAGTTTTCTAATGCCAGCGCCATTTTTTCTGCGGCAATAGTTTTTGATTTTGACAAAATACCTTGAAAATAAAACACCAATCCAATGTTATTATATGAATTGCACATGCCTTGTTTATCACCAATTTCTGTACTAACTTTTAAATATTTATAAAAATTTGGCAATGCCTTTTCGTAATTTTCCTGATTTATATAAACGGTGCCAATGTTACTGTAAGTCATAGCAGTACCGGGCTTGTCATTTATATCTTCTCTGATCTTTAATGATTTTAAATAGTTCTCCAATGATTTTTCATAGTTTCCACGGTAATAATAAATGATACCAATATTATTGTAAGCATTTGCTATTCCTTTTTGATCGCCCATTTCCTCTTTCAGTTTCAGAGATTTTAAAAAGCAATCGAGTGCTGTTTCATAATTGCCCACGTTCAGATTCGCCCTGCCAATGGTGTTATAGGCAAGCGCATTCGCTTTTTTAAGAACACGTAATTCGGTATCCTTCGTGTTAATTGAAATTAAATGTTCAGTCAGTTTATGGGCTTGTTGTGAATATTGTAGTGAAAGATCATTTGAGCTGATGCTTATGTATTGTAAACCAAGCTGATTTAATGTGTTCACCTTGGAAGTGTCTTCTTTAGCGGTTTTTAAAACCTGAAGTAAAGAGTCAATAGTTGAATTTTGAGCGTTTTTACCAGAGGGCTGTGCGAAAAGGCCACTGAATAAAAGGTGAGATAAAAGTAAAGTAAGAATTAATATTTGTTTCACGGTCTGATGTTGTTTAATAAGTAGACGTCTGCTTACATTTGTTTACTCAAGATATCCATCGATTAGATGTGTAATCCAATTATCAGCATATCATCAATTTGTTCTTTTTCACCTTTCCATTCCTGAATAATCTCTTCCAGCCTTTGCCCTTGCTTTTCCATGCTTAAGGAATGAGTATCTAATAATAATTGCCGAAAGGACTGGTAGTAAAATTTTTTATTGTTTGGACCGCCCTTTTGATCGGCATATCCATCAGAAAAAATATACAGACAATCACCTTTTTTTAATTCCATTTTATGGTTTGTAAATGGTGTTGAATTTGCCAATGTTATACCAATGGCCCTGTTATCTGCTTTTATTTCTGTTAAAACACCCTCTCTAATATAGTTTAGCGCGTTGTGTGCGCCTGCATATTCAAGTTCCAGATCACGATAGTTTATTTTACACAGCGCGATGTCCATGCCCTCTTTAATAGATCCCACCTCGTTGGTTTGCTTTAATGAATCAACTACTAATTTACTCAATTCGTTGAGAATTAATGCGGGTTCATGTATTTTTTGTTCTTTGACAATTTGCTCTAACAGATTATAGCCCATAATACTCATGAATGCGCCAGGAACTCCATGTCCAGTGCAATCTACAGCTGCAACAAGCACCTGGTGTTTATCGATAGCGTGTGCCCAATAAAAATCTCCGCTGACAATAGCTTTCGGTTTAAACAAAATAAATGAATCGGGTAGTAAACTGCTTATCATCTGCTCTGTTGGCAAAATAGCTTGTTGGATCCGTAATGCATAATTAATACTGTCGGTTATTTTTTGATTTTTTTCTTCGACCAGCGTTTTTTGTTTTTCAATTTCTTTCGTTCGCGTTTTTACTTCCCCTTCCATATTATCATAAAGGAGTGCGTTCTCAAATGCAATAGCAGTATAGTTTGCGAGGGTTCTTAAAATATCAAGATGCTGTTTTGTGTACATGTTTTTTTTGTAGCTCTGTACTGTAATCACACCAAGTATCTGATCTTTTAAAATCATTGGACAAAACATTAACGAATGGGGGAATATGCCGTCAAGTAAAACAATTTCGTCAACATATTTTTTGTATTCGTTTTGATTATCATTTAAAAATATTTCCTTTTTATTTTTAATACACCAGACAGAAAAATTATTGTCATTGTCCATAGAAAAGAATGACGATGGCTGTCGAATTCCTTTATCGTATTCATATTTAATTTCCACACTGTTTGTTTCAGGGTGGTAAATACGAATGCCAAATGTTTCACCATCCATTAAAAGGTTAACATTTTCATGGAGTTTACTGAAAAGCTCTTCAAAATTTAAGGTAGCAGTAAGCTGTTGACCAATTTCACTTAATATTCGTATGTTATTATATGTTTTTTCTATCTCCTCCTTTTTCTTAACTAATTCGGCCGTTCGCGCTTCTACTTTTTCTTCAAGATTCTCATAGAGTTTAGCGTTTTCAATCGCAATGGAAACGTAAACAGCCATATTTTTAAGTATATTCAGATGGTAGGTGGTATACGCATTCTTTTTAAAGCTTTCTACGTTAATAACACCAATTATTTTTTCGCCAGAAAACAATGGTAAATAAATCAATGATTCAGGATGCTCACCTGCCTTAGGGGAAGGGATAAATGGAATGTACTCTTTAAATTCTTTTTGCAGATCATTTATGAGAATTTCAGAACCTTTTTTAAAACACAATACGGGAAGCCTGGTTTCGTCATCCAGATCATACGAGCTGTCGAAGCGCTTCCCTTTTTCAAGAAATCCAGGAAAATCAATGCTGTTGTTTAATTTGTTGTGAATACCGATGCAAAAAACATCCGCATCCATTAGTTTATTGATATTCCCGTACGTCTTTTCTATTATTTTTTCTATCGATAAAGAGGAGGTAATTTCTTTACCTATTTCATTTAAAATAGATATGTTTTTATGGGATTTTTCCAGCTCCTGATTTTGTCTGCTTAACTTTTTTTCTATTTTTTTTCGGTCAGTAATATCAGTATCAATTACTACCAGTTTTTTTATGTTACCCGCTTTATCTAGGATGGGAGTAAGGGTGCTTTGGGTCCATAAGTTTTTGCCTGCTTTTGTAATATTAAGTACCTGATAAGTAGAGGACTTTTTATTTTCTATGCTTTTTTGTATGACCGATTTTATGTTGGGATTGAAACTGAGTTCGGATACTGTTTTTCCGCGCTCTCTCATCTCTTCAAAAGTGTATCCAAGCAAACGTGTAAGGCCGGCATTAGCCCATTCTATTTCACCATTGGGCCCGCAGATCAGCACTCCATTATCTGTTTCGCTTGCTACAATAGAAAGTTTTTCCAGCTCTTTGTTTAATAGCTGCTTCTGCTTAAAATTTTTGTAAACAAATACAGTAAAAATAACTGCGAGTAATAAAAAAGATAAAAGAGATAATGCCATTATGGGCATTACAAAAGATCCAATAGCGAGGAATACTAGCGGTAATAAAAAAAGAAAAGGGCTTTTTTTCATAAATAATATTTTCCTGCGGAAGTTTTTGAATCTTTTCTCTTTTTAATTTATCTATCAAAAATAGAATAAAAATTGGAAAGCGCGAATAAGGAAATAGTTTACACTAAAGAAGGCAATAAGGGTAAATTATTATTTTTACGTTTTATAATAATTAACCGCTTAAAACACCAAAAGGTTTTATAGATAGCTATAAAACCTTTTGGTGTATCAGTGTTGTAGGCCCTTACGCCAGATTTTGCAATGCTTTTTTAAAGCTTACTTTGTTGTCAATTATTTCTTGCAATTTATCAATAGCAAGGCGTTCCTGAAGCATGGTGTCGCGGTAACGGATTGTTACGGTATTGTCTTCCAATGATTGGTGGTCAACAGTGATGCAAAACGGTGTGCCGATAGCATCCTGCCTGCGATAACGTTTACCAATAGTATCTTTTTCATCAAAAGCACAGGCATGGTCGAATTTTAATAGATTCATTATTTCTCTTGCTTTTTCCGGCAGGCCATCCTTCTTTAATAAAGGTAATATAGCTACTTTAATGGGAGCAAGAAATGCCGGCAGATTAAGAGCTACACGGGTTGTACCATCTTCCAGTTTTTCTTCAACGTATGCTTTAGAAAGTATGGATAAAAATAAACGGTCCAGACCTACTGAGGTTTCAACAACATAGGGTACATAATTTTGATTTAATTCAGGGTCAAAATATTGTAATTTTTTTCCTGAATGCTGCTCATGCGCTTTTAAATCAAAATCGGTACGACTGTGTATTCCTTCTAGTTCTTTAAAACCAAACGGGAAATTAAATTCAATATCACAGGCAGCATTTGCGTAATGGGCTAATTTTATATGATCATGAAAACGATAATTTGTTTCTCCCAATCCTAATGAATTATGCCATTTCATACGTGTATTTTTCCAGAAATTATACCATTCCATTTCGGTTCCCGGACGAACAAAAAACTGCATCTCCATCTGTTCAAATTCACGCATACGGAAAATGAACTGACGTGCCACAATCTCATTGCGGAAGGCTTTTCCTGTTTGAGCGATACCAAAAGGGATTTTCATCCTTCCTGATTTCTGAACATTTAAAAAATTTACAAATATTCCCTGTGCGGTTTCCGGACGAAGGTAGATCACACTCGCATCTTCGCTTACAGAACCCATTGCTGTGCTGAACATCAAATTAAACTGGCGGACTTCTGTCCAGTTTTTTGAGCCGGAAATAGGACAAACAATTTCGCAATCAATTATTATCTGCCTTACCGCTTCAAGATCATTTTTTTCTAACGAATCCTTAAATTTTGCAAGTATAGCATCTGCTTTTGCCTGATTTTCCAATACTCGCGCATTAGTAGCACGGAATTGGGTTTCGTCAAAAGACTCACCAAAGCGCTCTTTCGCTTTATCTATTTCTTTTTGAATTTTTCCCTCAATTTTAGCAACATGCTCTTCAATCAAAACATCTGCACGGTAACGCTTTTTACTGTCTTTGTTGTCAATTAGGGGGTCGTTGAAGGCATCTACGTGTCCGGAAGCCTTCCATGTGGTTGGGTGCATAAATATGGAAGCATCAATACCAACAATGTTTTCATGCATTTGCACCATTGCTTTCCACCAATACTCACGTATGTTTTTTTTGAGCTCAACACCCATCTGACCGTAGTCATAAACGGCACTTAAACCATCATAAATTTCACTGCTCTGAAAAATAAATCCATACTCCTTTGAGTGGGAAATTATATTTTTAAAAATATCTTCTTGATTTGCCATAGCTTGCAAAATTATAAAATATATTTACTGTTTGCAGGTTGTTTGTATTTAAAAGGGAAAATAAAATTGTTTTAATTTAATAATTATAAAAATTCTAAATTAATCGTCATGCCCTTTTCCGTTGGGCACTTTCCCTTTTTTCCAAAGATCCTCTTCTGCTTTCTGCACGCGTTTTAATGAATCAGAAATGTTTTTGTCCCCAAACCTGGTTAAATCTGGTTTGCCGGCATTAACCCAGGCGGTATACCATAAACTACCAACGGTTATAATGGCTTCACGCATTCTGCGTTCAACCATTCCGTTCAGCATTTTGTCGTAATCATTGGTGTATTCTATAGAGTAGACTTTTACTAAGGTTGCCCCTCGATTTTCAAAACTATACTTTCTATCCGGTGAATATTTCGCATTCAATTCTGCTTCAAATTTTAAAACTGAATCAACGGCAGCATGGCTCGCCTTCACAGCGCTCCATGCTTTATTAATAGGTTTGTCAATATATACTGCGCGGCCTGTCCAGTAGTCATAACCTTCTGATTTTAATTCGGGAATGCGGGATTCCCAAAAGCCATGTATGCCTTTTTGATTGGTCAGTTGGCCGTTATAATTTTCGGTTGTATGGAGCGGCACATGGGCATCGGCAATATAATGGCCTAAGTCTGCTGAATAGTGCAGTATAAGATCGAGGTTCTCGTTTTTAAATGCTATCTGTAAGCGATATACCATTTTGTCAATATGCCAAGGCACAATGCCATACGCCTTTAGAGTATCTTCTGAATATTTTTTTACTGCAGCTTTCCAAAATTTTGGAACAGAATCAAAAGGATGTGTTCCATAATGATCAATATCAATATAATGGCGGGGAGCTTCATCAACAGTGACGTTTCTGCGTCTGTCCGGATCAACGGCATGTTGTGAAATATATTCAATGTGTTGTTTGTAAAAACCAATCATTCCATCAGGCAGCGTAAATACTGCCATACGGTTAATCTTTTGATGGGCGAAAAATCCCCAGGAATAAGCACGTTCACTGTTCGGAATCAGGATTGCCGAAAATAGTATTAAAAAAATAAATATGCTTTTACGCATTCAGGGGTAAATTATTAGATTTCTTAAACCACCCGCCCCGGTATTGAACATTTTTTAATTCACAGAGTGTAGGAATTAAAACACAGCTTAAATCATTTTTGTTAAATATTTACCTTCTAACACAGGTATAACAGTTGTTTGATCAAGAGAAAAACAATATTTAATGTCTTTTTTTAAACCCATTGCGGCCAAACGTTCCGCATGTGATGAGTTACGTAGATATTTGTAAGGATTAGTTTGAGCTGCCTGGTATAAATAACTGGCACTTAAGGCACCATCTCCTGAAATAAAAAGTTCCGTATTTTTTAATAGTCTATCAGCTACGGCACCAGCAAACAAAGTGTCTTCCAGGTTAAAACGGTTTTTCCAGCCGGAGCACAAAAGCAGGATGCTTCTGTCCTGAATTTTTAACCAGTTACACAATGCAGTAATATTGGTAAATGCGCCAATAACTACCTTGTAAGCATTGCGTGCGGCCTCAATGGCCTGTGTTCCATTAGTAGTGGAAATAACAATGGTTTGTCCTTTTATTTTTTCGGTGGTATATGAAAAAGGTGAATTGCCAAAATCAAATCCATCCAGTGCAATTCCATTACGTTCGGCCCCCACAAGAAAACCTTGTTTTTTATATTCTGTAGCCTCTTCAACTGTTGCAACCGGAATTATTTTATCAACCCCATAATGAAAAGCGGTGCACATTGCAGAGGTTGCGCGCAATATATCAATAACTACTACAATGGTATCTTCCTTGTGATAGACCGGATACAGGTAAGGCGACAAACAAACATCAACAACTAATTTTTTTTTCATAATTTATGTGGCAATGCCAAACAGTTCTTAAAAGTAGGTGTTTAGTTTTTAACCTTATGGTTTATAAAATGGAAGTTTTACCACCTTTGCTTTGATAGCCTTGTCGCGGATTTGAATAAAAATTTCAGTATCACTTTTGGAAAAAGCAGTTGTTACGTAGCCCATGCCTAGTGCTTTGTTTAGCGATGGGGACTGAGTTCCTGAGGTTACTTTACCAATAATATTTCCTGCAGCATCAGCAATTGGATAATCATGACGTGGAATACCACGGTCAATCATTTCAAAACCAACTAGTTTTTTTGAAACACCTTTTTCCTTTTGTTCTAACAACGCAGGTTTGTTGGTGAAATCTTTTGAAAATTTAGTGATCCAGCCCAAACCTGCTTCAATAGGTGAAGTGGTATCGTCTATGTCGTTTCCATAAAGGCAAAAGCCCATTTCGAGGCGCAAAGTATCGCGGGCACCTAAACCAATAGGTTTTATGCCGTATTCAGCGCCTGCTTCAAAAATTGCATCCCACATTTTATCAGCCACTTCATTTTCAAAATAAATTTCAAAACCGCCAGCGCCTGTATAGCCTGTGTTAGAAACTACTACATTGTCCACACCATTAAATTTGCCTTTTTTGAAGCTGTAATAAGGGATTTCAGAAAGGTTGATATCTGTTAATTTCTGTAGTGCTAAAATTGCTTTCGGACCCTGAACGGCAAGTAAGGAAGTTTTATCAGAAATGTTGTGCATCTCCACATTCTCAGTATTGTATTTTTGAATCCAGTTCCAGTCTTTTTCAATGTTAGAAGCATTAACAACCAGCATATATGTTTTTGCATCAATCCGATATACCAGTAAATCATCTACAATCCCGCCTTTATCATTTGGCAGGCAGGAGTATTGGATTTTACCATCAGTCAATAGAGATGCATCATTGGAGGTTACACGCTGAATTAAATCCAATGCATTTTCACCTTTTAAGATAAACTCTCCCATGTGGCTCACATCAAATACTCCCATCGCATTGCGCACCGTTAAATGCTCATCATTTAATCCGCTGTACGACACAGGCATTAAATAACCTGCAAAAGGAACCATTTTAGCGCCAAGTGAAATATGTTTGTCTACAAGTGCTACATTTTTTAATTCAGTTGTTGTTTCCATTTTTTAGACTCGGTTTGTTTTTGTTAAAATGCTGCTTTTAATAGAAGTGCCTCTCCCTAATTTGTTACACAAATGTAGCGTTTTATAGTTTTCGATAAATAATATGGGTGTAAAATATAAATTGGATTCAATTGAGAATTCCAAATTAATATATATGTAAGATTGAAACAGCTTAAAATACTATCATTTTCATATCTTTGGGCACTATTAAAATAGTTTATGAAAACACTTGAAATACTATTTCAGCGTAATATGCCCAGATGGGTTATATTTTTCATTGATATAGGTATCTGTTTATTTTCACTAGTGCTGGCCTATCTGGTACGTTTTAATTTTTCAATTCCTCAAGTTGAAATAGACGCATTCCCTATCGTTTTTCCTTTGGTTTTGGGCCTGCGGGCACTGAGTTTTTATTTCTCAAAAATTTATCAGGGTATTGTTAAATATACCGGATCTAAGGATTCCCAGCGTATTTTTATTACCATTTCCGTAGGTAGTTTAGTATTCGTGCTTGTTAATGTTTTAAATGCCAATTTTATTAATGGAAAATATCTTATTCCGTTTTCTATTATTATCATAGATTACATGGCAACTACCTTTTTAATGATTAGTCTTCGTGTGATGTTTAAGGCATTATATTTTGAATTGACCAGTCCCAATAAGGAAAAGAGGAGTGTCGTAATTTTTGGTGCAGGACAATCAGGAATTATTACTAAACGAACTCTTGACCGTGATGCCGGAACAAAATATAAAGTACTTGCTTTTATTGATGATGATAAAAAGAAGCAGGGCAAAATGCTGGAAGGTACTAGTATTTATGCATTTGATAGGTTAAATGAATTGCTTCAGAATGATACGGTTGCGCATGTGATTATTTCCGTGCAGGACTTACCGCCTTTGCGAAAACAACAAATTGTTGATCTTTGTTTGAACTATTCCACCAAAGTGCTGAATGTGCCGCCCGTAACCAATTGGATTAACGGGGAGTTGAGTTTTAAACAAATTAAAAAAGTTCAAATAGAGGATTTGCTTGGACGTGATCCTATTCTACTTGATAAAGAAAATATTGAGAAGCAATTGTTGGGTAAAATTGTATTAATAACAGGCGCTGCAGGAAGTATCGGGAGTGAGATTGTACGTCAGATCATTCCTTTTCATCCTAAGAAAATTATTTTGGTTGATCAGGCGGAATCGCCTTTGTATGATCTGGAGTTAGAGCTTTTTGATAAATATAAGCATCAGGCTTATGAAGTGGTAATGGGAGATATACGAAACAAGGGCCGCATGGAAAACGTGTTTCGTACATTTAGTCCACAGTTGGTTTTTCATGCTGCAGCATATAAGCATGTCCCCATGATGGAGAATAATCCATCAGAATCTATTTTAACAAATGTGCTAGGTACAAAAACGTTAGCAGACCTTGCAGTAGAATATAAGGTTGAAAAGTTTGTAATGGTTTCAACAGATAAAGCAGTAAACCCAACAAATGTGATGGGTGCAAGTAAACGTATTGCAGAGATATACACACAGTCACTCGGTAAGGTTTCCGGTACTAAGTTTATTACAACGCGTTTTGGAAATGTATTGGGTTCAAATGGTTCTGTTATTCCACGTTTCAGGCAGCAAATAGAAAATGGAGGCCCTGTAACAATTACTCATCCGGATATCACCCGGTATTTTATGACAATTCCGGAAGCCTGCCAACTGGTGCTGGAAGCAGGCGCGATGGGACAAGGTTCTGAAATATTTATTTTTGATATGGGACAGTCCATAAAAATTGTCGACCTCGCAAAAAAAATGATTAAGCTTTCAGGACTTGTGTTAGACAAGGATATTGCAATTTCATTTACAGGATTGCGTCCTGGAGAAAAGTTATACGAAGAATTGCTCGCAGATAAGGAAAACACGGTGCCAACGCATCATAAACAAATTATGACAGCACAGGTTAAGGAATATAATTTTGATGAAATAACTAATACTACTAATGAATTAATCGCTCTTTTTGATAAGCAGGACAACAAATCAATTGTACAAAAAATGAAATTGCTGGTGCCTGAGTTTAAGAGTAATAATTCAGTATATGAAGCACTGGATTAGAACTGTTTAATTTAGCAATTAGGCAATTCAGCAGCAGGCAATTAAACGTATAAATATAAAATATTACATAACAGCATGGCAGCATTTAAACAGAAAACACAGGTACAGATTCGTTTTAAAGACATTGATATGATGGGGCATGTTAACAATGCCAATTACATTACCTATTTTGAGTTGGCTCGTTTAACCTATTTTGAAGCACTCAAAGAGGAAGGTGTTCGTATTGACTGGGTAAATGAAGGAGTGATTCTTGCGAAAATTGAAATGGAATATAAACAGCCTATTTTGCTTGAGGATAAAGTGTTTGTATATACGTGGGTGTCGCGTATGGGTTCAAAGAGTTTTGATATGGCTTGTTCTATCGTTCGTGTAATTAATGGGGTAGAAGTGGAAGCTGCAAAAGGACTTGCTGTAATTGTATGCTTTAATTACAAAGCCAACCAGACAATAGCTATTCCGGAAATTTGGAAAGCGAAAATGGTGAGTGAGTAATACAGCTTAATCAATAAAAAAAATTGTTTGCCTTTTTGAACAACGCGTTAATTCACTTAATGCGTTGTTTCTTGTTTTTACCCATGAATCGTTTCACTTTTACCATAATTGGTAATAATGGACGCTTCAAATTCTAGCCATTCTTTCCAGCGTTTGTCAACATCAATACCATCACCATATTTGCGGGCATAGCTGATGAAAATGGTGTAATGTCCGGCTTCACTAATCATCAGGTCGCGATAGAATTTTGCTAATTCTACATCTTTTATGTTTTCTGAAAGTATTCTGAAACGTTCACAGCTGCGCGCTTCTATCATTGCTGAGAAAAGTAATCTGTCAACCAGCGAAGATTTTCTGCTTCCGCCCTTTTGCATAAATTTATATAGCTCGTTCACGTAATTGTCTCTGCGTTCAATTCCAAGGGTTAATCCGCGGCTTTTAATCAAATTATGAACCTGTTCAAAGTGTTCTAATTCTTCCTTTGCAATTCCAATTAATGCGGTAACCATTTCCGTATAATTGGGGTTGTTTATTATTAATGATAAAGCATTGGTAGCTGCTTTTTGCTCGCACCAGGCATGATCTGTTAATATTTCACCGATATTACTTTCTACAATATTTACCCAATGTGGGTCGGTTGCTAATTTTAGTCCTAACATAGATTTATTCTGTGATTTTAATTGTCAATTATTTATTGGTTCTAAAAATATTTCTGCCATCATGCACCTTGCACTGCCGCCACCAATTGTTTCAATTGTTTTTATTGAAACAGGCACCAGTTCACTGTAGTTGCTTATTTCAGATTTTTGAGTTTCTGTTAAACTATCAAATGAACTTTGTGATAATACTACTATACTTTTATTTTCTTTTGTGTGAATTTCAAGCATGTTACCTGCAAAGGAATTCATCTGTTCAAATGTAATGTCAATTACAGAATGCCCTGTTTCTGTGAGTAATTTATTAACATAGGCTTTTTCCTGAGGATTTGCAACACTTTCAAGACAAACCACCGCAAACTTTTGGCCTATGCACAACATTACATTTGTATGGTATATCTCATGGCCGTTTTTGTCTGAAGCATTAAAACAAACCGGCTGGTATTGAAGGCGTTCACATACTTTTATGAAAAGCTCTTTATTCGTCCGTAAAGATAAGCAGGCGTAAGCGAATTTGTTGATATGGTCAAACACGATGCTGCCAGTGCCTTCCAGAAATTTGTTTTCTTTTTCATACTCTGAAAGATCCAGTTTTTCTGTAATCTTAAATGTTTTTCTTACTAAATCAATAACATCATTTCGTCTTTCCAGACGCCTGTTTTCGGTACACATCGGGTAAAGAATAATCGTTCCGTCTGCATGAAAAGTAATCCAGTTGTTCGGGAAAATTGCATCGGGCTTTACAGGTGAAGGCGTGTCATTTATAATAAAAACAGTTACTCCTTTTGATTCTAACGTTTCTGCAAACAAGTCAAATTCTTCAATTGCATGCCTTTTTACAGATTCAATATCTTCCGTTTTTATTTCATTCTGGAAGGTATTGGTAAGAGCTGTTTCAGGATTGAAAGCAAAATTCGCTGGCCTAACAAGAAGTATATTGGAAGTTGTTTGCATGTGTTAGATATACCTTGTTCATTATCCTTTCAAGACAAAATGCTGTAAAAATTTTTGTTCTTTTGGGAGTTATTGAATCTGTTCTGGCCTAATCAATGAACCGCTTCATTAACGGCCCGCTCATCATACTGGTAATTAATGCCATCACTACCAGCGCAACAAACATTTTTGAATCTATAAGTCCGGCATTTAATGCCAGCGTTCCTAAAATTATTTCCATCGCGCCTCGTGCATTCAATCCAAAACCAACGGCTAATGACTCACGTTTGGTAAGTCCTCCCATATAGCCCCCTAAGGCAGCACCAAATACTTTACAGCCAACGGCAAGGAAGAATACTAGTAATACCAATGGAAGATCGAAGTTCTCTATAAAATTCACTTTAAATCCAATGGAAACAAAAAATAAAGGAGCAAAAACATTCGTTACAAATTGATAAATGATTTCCCGTTCCCTTTCCTGTAAATGCACGCTATCACCAAAAGCGATCCCAACAATAAACGCACCTAGGATGGCATGCAGTCCAATATATTCAGTAAATGCAGCACCTAAAAAACAAAGTCCGAATGCAATAGAAAGTACCCCCCCAGGCCAGGAAAGCTTTTGTTGTATCCAGGGAAGAGCCTGGTTTATAATATATCGGCCAATGATTAACATAAATAAACCAAAGCCCAATATCATTCCGATAGTGAAGCCAATGCTGGTTATTTCACCCGCCTGCCCCATAAGGCTTAAAACAAACGAGAACAGGATCCAGCCTGTTAAATCATCAAAAATAGCAGCGGCAATAATAACCATTCCTACTTTTGTTTTAAACAAATTGAGGTCCATCAAAATACGTGTGATCACCGGTAAAGCAGATACAGCCATAGCAATACCAAAAAACAGGGCATACACTAATTTCCGGTCGGGAGTAAAAGTGAAAAAGCCGGGAAGGAACCATACCGCTGCAAAGCCGAGCATGAAAGGAATGATCATGCTTGTAAAACTTGTATAGATAGCTGTTTTGCCCTGTTTAAGCATCACTTGTAATTGTACCTCCATGCCAGCAACAAATAACAGCATTACAACTGCAAGGCTGGTGATTCCATCCATTGCAATCTTTGCCGCACCTGCATTAGGAAATAACGATGCGGATAAATCAGGGCATAAGGAGCCAAAAACAGTTGGACCTAAAATAATACCCAGCAAAATTTCCCCCATCACTATTGGCATCTTTATCTGCTTGCCCAGTTCCGCAAAAATACGGGCAAGTATTAAGATTCCGCCAATGCTGGCAAGCAAAACAATCATATCGTTATGTACTAATTTCAGCATATAATTTTTATACTCTCGAATGTACGATTAACAAATTGCAGGGTAAATGAGCAAGAATATATTCTATATCATGTGTGAAAATACGATCAAGCAAATTCAAATGTGTGTCGGGAGAATTAATAACTAACAAATCAGCTCTTCTGTCTTTTGCATATTTACTGATTGCATAGCCAGGCTTTCCTTTAATGTTTTTATTAATTACATTAATATCACTCGTGTCGCATTTTTTTATAATGGAATGAATATTTTCTTCCATTTCTTCATTCAGATATTTTTTTATCTCTTTTGCCTCCGGAGCAGTACTGTCATCGGCAATAGCCATAGCCAATCCGGGCACATCCATTTCATTGACAACAGTAATGTCTTTTACTTTTATATGTTTGGCAAGATAAAAAGCGGTGCTGATGGTATGCACGGTTTTGGGGTTTTCTGCCCCGTTAACAACAATTTTTTTGTACTTACGGGCTTGCTCTGAAGGATTTGTAAGAAGCAATACGGAGCATTTTGCTCTACGGCTTATGTTGCGGGCAATGGAGCCTAAATAAAATTTCAAAACATTTTCTTTTTCAAGCGCTCCTAATACCAATAGGTCAACCATGTTGAGCTTGCAAAGCTTTAAGATAGTATCAACAGGGTCTCCTTCCATCCAGATGACACGATAATGGCTGTCATCCATTCCGAGCTTATTCATAAGTTCATCTAAATGCTGTTCTTTTTCGCTCGTTTTTTCACCGATATGTATTAATAATAAGGTAGCGCTGCAAACGTCCGATAAACGTTTAGCCTCTGCCAGTACCGGTAAGCAACGGTGAGAAAATGAAACAGCAACGGCAATGGTTTCGAATGGGTATGATGGCCGTTTTTTTAATTTACTTAAATCCATTGATTAGTAATAATTGATTTGAATGGTAAAGATAAGAAATATCATTGGTAAAGCATAGGTAAACAAAGGATAGAATAAATGAGTCTTTTTTATGTTTTATGGCTTCATCTATAATTTTTTAGCTGTAAATCTAAAATTATTTTTTTTCGTATATTGCTTAATATTTAATCTGAATTACCATGATTATATTTTTGTTTTTTATTGCTCATTGGTTTTTATCATTGTTTTGTCAAACATTTTACCTGCACCGTTACGCTTCACATAAAATGTTTACAATGAATAAATTCTGGGAGCGTTTTTTTTATCTCCTTACATTTGTTACGCAAGGCTCGTCATTCCTTAATCCCAGGGCATATGCCATAATGCATCGTATGCATCACGCCTACAGTGATACCGAAAAAGATCCCCATTCACCGCATTTTTTTAAGGATGTTTGGCACATGACCCTGAAAACAAAAGACATTTACGTCAATTATGCGAAACATAAAATTGAACCAGAAAAGGCTTTCCGTGGTAATTATCCGGAATGGAAGATATTGGATGAAATCAGCGATATGTGGGTGGTTCGCATATTATTTGCAGTACTTTATATTTTGTTTTATGTAAAGTTTGCTGCGGCATGGTGGATGTTTTTATTGTTACCCGTACATCTTTTTATGGGGCCTGTGCATGGTGCTATTGTTAACTGGTGCGGACATAAATACGGATATGCGAATTATAATAATGAGGATCACAGTAAAAATACTATACCCATTGATATTTTTTTGATGGGCGAGCTGATGCAGAACAATCATCACAAAAGTCCTAATAGTATCAATTTTGCGAAGAAATGGTATGAGTTTGATCCTACATTTCCGGTGATTGTTCTTTTAAATTGGACAGGTATTATTAAAATCCGAAAACTATGAACCAGGTTCTACTGCTTCCCCTTGCTGCCTTTGCAGCTGTGAGCGTTATTATGATAATAATATGGTTATGGGCGATTAAAATAAATAATGCAGGTATAGTTGATATTTTCTGGGCGTATAATTTTCCGGTAATTGCAATTATTTATTATTTTTTAGGAAACGGTTTTGAGCCCAGAAAATTTATTGTTTTATTGATGGTATGTGTTTGGGGCGCGCGCCTTGGCACTTATCTGTTTGTTCGCGTTTTAGGGCATATTAAGGAGGAAGATGGCCGGTATAAACAACTCCGCATTGAATGGGCACCAAATGTTAACGGTAAATTCTTTTGGTTCTTTCAAATGCAGGCTTTTTCAAATGTGTTTTTATCCATACCATTTTTATTGGCCTGTATAAATCCTTCACCGGAATTTACTTTGCTTGAAACAGCAGGAACTGTTTTGTGGCTAGTTTCAATTAGTGGGGAAGCCCTTGCGGACAGGCAGCTGCAAGTGTTTAAAAAGAATCCATTTAATAAAGGTAAAGTGTGTAATGTAGGGTTGTGGAATTATTCACGGCATCCAAATTATTTTTTCGAATGGATGATTTGGGTGAGCTATTTTATATTTGCCTGCTCTTCTCCGTATGGATGGCTTTCTATTATTTGCCCTATATCAATGCTGTATTTGTTGTTTAAAGTTACCGGAATACCTATGACTGAAGAGCAATCTCTACGTTCAAAAGGTGAAGCGTATAAAGAATACCAGAGAACAACAAGTTCATTTGTTCCCTGGTTTAAGCGCAGTTAGACAATAATTCAGTATGTAATTAATCCTTAATTAAAAAAATCCTAAGTTATTAATGTGGTATAATTCCTTATTAGAAAAAGATACAATTCCTGATTTTATTATCCGTAAAGGTATTCGGGGCTTGTTGAAACAGCGTCTTCAGCAGGAAAATAAAGGTAATGCAGAAGCGCAGCAAGCACATCTTATAAAGTTGGTAGATGAATTAAAACAGTCTCCAATTGCTGTAAATACTAGTGATGCGAATGAGCAGCATTATGAAGTTCCCACAAAATTTTATCAGTATTGTTTGGGTAAACATTTAAAATACAGCAGCGGGTATTGGAAAAATGGAGTTGAAGATATTGACACTTCAGAAAGAGATATGCTGGAACTGACCTGTGAGCGGGCAGAATTAAAAGATGGTCAAAATGTTTTGGAACTAGGTTGTGGTTGGGGCTCTTTATCACTTTTTATGGCGGAAAAATTCCCGAAAAGTACTTTTACCGTTGTTTCAAACTCACGCACTCAAAAACTCCATATTGATGAACAGGCTAAAAATAGGGGTATTCATAACCTAATGGTTATTACCACGGATATAAATGTTTTTACACTTGATACAACCTTTGATAGAGTGGTTTCAGTTGAAATGTTCGAACACATGCGCAATTATCAGTTACTGATGCACAAAGTAGCAACCTTGCTTAAACCGGATGGGAAGCTGTTTGTACACATATTTACTCATAAAGAGTATGCTTACAAATTTGAGGTGATTGATGAAAGTGATTGGATGAGTAAATACTTTTTTACGGGCGGTATCATGCCAAGTGATCATTTGCTTTTATATTTCAATGAACATCTGAACATTGAGCAGCATTGGAATGTGAATGGAATCCACTATAGTAAAACCTCTGAAGCCTGGTTACAGAATATGGACAAAAATAAGGCAGAAATTATGCCTTTGTTTGAAGAAACGTACGGTAAAGATCAGGCTGTGAAATGGTGGGTTTACTGGCGTATATTTTATATGGCATGCGCTGAATTGTGGCGTTACAATGATGGAAATGAATGGATAGTAAGTCATTATTTATTTAAGAAAAAATAAATTTATGTTACGGTTAATATTTGCTATTCTTTTGTTTTTACTTTCGTTATTAGCAATTTTTAAGGCTCCAACAAATTTTACATGGAGACTGTCGGTTGCAGTTACAGAGTTTCCTTATTTGTTTTTTTTTAGCTCATTAATTTTATTGATATCAGCATATTGGGCACAAAAATATAAGCTGCCGGTTCTTGTATTGGGAGTAATTTCTTTCCTGCTATTTTTGTCACCGGTGATCAGAGTATATCTCCGCAGTTCCGATTTGCGAGAAGAGTTAAGTGGCGCATTTACTTATGGGAATGAAACCACTCAGCTTCAAAGCCCGTTTAGTTTTATCAAGATGTTCACGGGTATTGGAATACGAGCTGTTGAGTATAAAACAATCACGTATAAAGTTTTACCGGAAAAATCGCTTACGCTGGATTATTACAAAGCGCTTACAATTGCAAAGGCTCCATGTATAATTATTATTCATGGTGGTTCCTGGGCCGAAGGGGATAGCCAGCAGCTGCCGGATTTGAATAGTTATCTTTCGAATAAGGGTTATAATGTGGCCGCTATCACTTACCGACTTGCACCTAAATATAAGTATCCATCTCCGGTAATAGATACAAAAGATGTTATTTCGTATTTGTGCTCACATGCGGAAGAACTGAGTATAGATACTTCTAGTTTTGTATTGCTGGGCCGTTCTGCAGGTGGACAAATAGCTTTAATGGCAGGGTATACGCTCAATAATGAAAATATTAAAGGTGTAATTTCTTTTTATGCGCCTGCAGATATGGAATGGGGGGCAAAAATTAAAACGAATCATTGGGTATTGAATACTGACAAGGTATTGGGTGATTATGTGGGTGGAAGTGTTTATGAATTTCCTGATAAGTATAAAGCCTGCTCAGCACCGCAATTTGTAAATAAAAGCACACCTCCAACGCTCATCATTCACGGTCAAAATGATGCCATGGTATCATTCGAGCACAGCAGAAGGCTTCAAAAACGATTGAACAAATTTCAAGTAAAAAATTATTTTCTTGATTTACCCTGGGCTACACATGGCTGTGATTATAATATTAATGGGCCTAGTGGACAAATTACTACATATACAATTGAACGATTTATTAATTCCCTTGTAAAAAAATAGGATGGAGAAATTAGCAATTATCGGGACTGGCGTTGCAGGTATGGGCTGCGGACATTTTTTGCATCAAAAATATGATCTTACATTTTTTGAACAGAATGATTATATCGGTGGTCATACCAATACCATTACCGTTGATGAAGAGGGCACTCCAATACATATAGATACAGGGTTTATGGTATTTAATTACCAAACGTATCCGCATTTATGTAAGTTATTTGAAGAAATAAAAGCTCCGGTAAAAAAATCGGATATGTCGTTCAGTGTGCAGCATCTTCAAACAGGTTTAGAATATAGTGGTTCAGGCCTTGATGGTGTTTTTGCTCAGCGAAAAAATATTTTTAATGTTAGGTATATAAAAATGTTATTGCAGATTACACGCTTCAATAAAGAAAGTGTTAAAATTTTGGATGACCCTAAATATGCTGATTATTCCCTTGGACAATACATCAAAGAGTTTAATTATGGTGAAGATATGCTCTGGAAATACCTTGTACCCATGAGTTCGGCAGTTTGGTCTACACCAATGGAATTAATGCTTGACTTTTCTGCCGTAGCTTTAATACGCTTTTTTAAAAATCATGGGTTTTTAGGCTTGAACACACAACATCAATGGTACACACTGCATAATGGCAGTCAATCATATCGCGAACTATTAATCAAGCCTTTTAAGGATAGAATACATACGAATAAGGCGGCAACCAATGTAGCACGTAATGGTACGAAGGTGCTTGTAACTACTTCTGACGGTGCCATACAGGAATTTGACAAAGTGATATTTGCATCTCATGCTGACCAGACATTGCAGTTGCTTGATCAACCAACAATGGATGAAAAACGTTTGTTGTCGCTATTCAAGTATCAGTATAACAGTGCAACAATTCATACCGATGAATCCCTGATGCCTAAAAATAAAAAGGTCTGGAGCAGCTGGAATTATCGGATTGAGAATATAAATGGCAAGCAGGTTCCAACTACTATATACTGGATGAACAGGCTTCAGCAGGTTTCGGAAAATAAAAATTACTTTGTATCCATAAGTGCAATTCCTGATAGTATTGATAAAAAAAAGATTCTGAAAGTTATTGATTACGAACATCCTTTGTTTGATGTAAATGCAATGAAGGCACAAAAGGAACTGCATAAATTAAATGAAGGAGGACCACTTTATTATTGCGGCAGCTATTTTAAGTATGGTTTTCATGAAGATGCATATGCGTCCGCGGTAGAATTATGCAAAAAATTATAAAAATGAATTCTTGTTTATATAAGGCAACTGTAATGCATAATCGACTGGAACCGAAAAAACATCGTTTTCATTACAATGTGTTTATGTTTTATATTGACCTTGATGAAATTGATTTTGTGAGTAAAAAAATGTGGCTGATTAGCCGTAACCGCTTTAATTACTTTAGTTTTAAAGATAATGAACATTTGCAATTGCCACGGGAAAATCCTGATAAAACAAAAACAGTTAAACAACATATCACTGATTATCTGGAGCAAAATGGAATTGCCATTGGCACTGGGAAAATTATGTTACTTACTAATTTGAATGTGCTGGGATATAATTTTAATCCGGTTTCTTTTTATTACTGTTTTGATAAAGTCAATGAACCACTTTGTGTTGTTGTCGAAATCCAAAATACCTTTGGAGAAATGAAATTGTTTTTATTAGATAAAAATAATTTCAACCAGAATAAATTCCATTTAAATACCACAAAATATTTCTACGTTTCTCCTTTCATTGATCATGATACAAATTTCGATTTTAATTTAGTAGTTCCGAATGAAAAATTAAATGTTAGAATTGACGATTATAAAGATGAAAAACGCTTTTTTATCAGTACGCTTACAGGGACACGTAAAGCATTGAATAATTTAAATTTGCTATGGTATAGCCTACGTTTTCCATTTATTACATTAAAAATTATAACTTTGATTCACTGGAATGCGGTTAAGCTTTGGTTAAAAAAAATACCATATCACAAAAAATCTGCACACCAGAATCTGCAAAGGGAAGTATATCGTAAATATAGTTAGTATTGAGCATTTTTATAAAAAGGATTAAATAGTTTTAAGAATAAATACACCGATTGAACCATGCCACAAACATCAATAGTTAAGTCGAAGCGTAGTTTTTATGAGAAGATCATCATTCAATTGCTTTCTAAAATGCAAATGGGAACTTTGAATTTGATTTTGCCAAATGGCGAACATATAAAAATTGGGGGAAGCAATGAAGTTGTAGCAACCATTGAGGTGAAGAACAATTATTTTTTTAAACGTTGTGTGTTGTATGGTGATATCGGTTTTGGAGAAGCTTACGTTGATGGTGATTGGGAAACAGATAATATTGGTAATGTAATCAAATGGTTTTTGTTGAATGTAGAAAATGCACCAACCGCTTCCGGAAGCCAGACACAAACATTTGCATTAAATGTGCTAAAATTATTTAATACCATTTATCATAAAAAGCGTGAAAACAGCATCAATGGCTCAAAGAAAAATATTTCGGAGCATTATGATCTGCATAATGATTTTTTTGCGCTCTTTCTTGATCCTACAATGACTTATTCTTGCGCTTATTTTAAAAGTGGCGAAATGAGCCTGCAGCAAGCACAAATTGAAAAGTATGATCGCTTATGTCAGCAGTTGAATTTAAAAGCAACTGATCATGTTCTTGAAATAGGAAGCGGTTGGGGACAAAATGCAATTCATATGGCTAAGCAGTATGGATGCAGGGTAACAACAGTAACCATTTCACAGGAACAATATAAACTGACCAAGGAACGTATAATCAAGGAGAATTTATCTGACAAAGTAGATGTATTGCTCAAAGATTATCGTTTGATTGAAGGTAAGTTTGATAAAATTGTTTCCATTGAAATGCTGGAAGCAGTTGGTCATAAATTTTTGAAAGCGTATTTTAAAAAATGCAATAACCTGCTTAAAAAAGACGGTATTCTTGCCATTCAGGTTATCACCTGTCCGGATTCCCGCTATGAAAGTCTGCGTAATGGAGTTGATTGGATTCAAAAGCATATTTTTCCGGGTTCTTTATTGCCTTCCGTAGGAACAATTAATAAAGTGATTAATAAAACATCTGATATGACAATGGTGGATCTGAAAGATATGGGATTACATTATGCGCGCACATTATCAGAATGGCAGCAGCAATTTAACCAGCAATTATCTGAAGTTAAAAAAATGGGATTTGATGAACGTTTTATACGTAAATGGAATTATTATTTTCATTATTGTGAAGCTGCATTCAGAACCCGTAACATCAATGTGATGCAAATGGTGTATTCGCGCCCCAATAATACCAATCGTTAAAGGGTAAGATGTAATTATTTATTTTCTTTAAACCTACTGAAAATAATTGCGGCTAAACAACATAAACTAAATCCTAGAATTCCATTTAGGCGAATACCAAAATCATTTCCAGGATCTTTTCCATACAGCAGGAACATTGCAAACAATGCGATGCCGAATGTTTGAGCTATTTTAACAAAGAAATAACGTACAGCAAAATAAATACCTTCCTTATTAGCACCTGTATCTAATTTGTCTTTTTCAATAATTTCCGCAAGTATCGCGTTGGGCAATATATTGAGAGAAGCTAATGGGATTGCAGCTACTATAATCAATGAATATATCTGTGTTGTGGGATCAATGCTGCCTTTTCCTAAAAAATAAATTCCTAAAAATACAGTTGCTAATAACAGCAACGAAAAAACAACAATCCTTTTCTTTCCAAATTTTCTGGAAGAATAATTTACAACGGGGTAAAACAGAAATGAAACCAATACCATCAATATCATCAGTTTGTTCCCAATTGTTTCATGTAAACCGAGCAATACAGTAACAAAATACATTAATCCGGACGTGATAATAGTTACAGCAATAAAATAACTGAAGTCAGCAACTATAAAAAAAAGAAATTGTTTATTGGAAAGAGCTTGGCGCAATGCTTGTTTCATTGGAACGGCAATGGGGATAGTGGTGCAATATTTTTTTTCATCTATTGCAAATACCGTAATTGCCATGAAACCAGCAGCGAGCAAAGCCATTATAAAAACAGTGCATTGTAATGCCTCAAGTCTGGATGCTATATCAAACGACCGCTGAAGTAAATCTGTTAGATTAAACGCATTGGATGCAATGCCAATACCTACTACATAACCTATGGATTGCCATGTTGCTAAACGGATCTTGTCCTCAGAAGTAGGCGCCAGTTCAGGCAGTAAGGCATTATATGGAATAATATAGGTAGTGGATGAAATGTAAAAACCAATGAGCATAGCAACCAGCCAGGCAATATTAGCGTTACTTTCCTGATGATTTATGGGCCAGAAAACCAAACAGCAAAAAATGAAAGAGGGAATTATGGCCAGTTTCATCAACGGTATTCTTCGTCCCTTTGGGTTTTTACTGCTATCGCTAAACTGTGCTATAAATGGATCGTACAAAGCATCAACTAAACGGCCGCTGGCTGTAATAATCGCAATTGCATTGAAAACCCCGAATATTGCAATCTGTGTAATCAGATTAGGTAAACCGCTGTTGGCTGGAGGTAGATATAAATACACCAGAATAACGCTGATAAGATTAATCATCACACTCCATCCCATCATGCCAAAAGCATACGCAAGCTGTTTATTAAAGGAGAGGAGCCTAGTGTTCATTTAAAAGACTAAAATGACTATTATTTATTAAAGTTACATCTTTCATCGATTCCATGCCTTCATTTTTCATTTTTAAATATAAAATGTAAATTCCGGTAAAGCTGAAAAAAGTACCTAATTTTGTTTCTAAGAATTCAATGGCAACATAGCTGTATTTGTGCTGCTTTGAAATCTGATTATTTTTTTGTTGGCCTTATTTTAATACGTATTTATGAAACTTCGCAACTGTTTTATTTGTTTTTGTATTTTATTTAGTTTTTCATTTTCTGTAATGTATGGGCAGGATAAGTCTAAATATACAATTAGCGGTTATGTGAAAGATGCCGCTAATGGTGAATACAGCATTGGTGCAACGGTATACATCAAAGAGATTTTGAAAGGCACAAGTACCAATCAATACGGGTTTTACTCCATTACGGTTGAACAGGGCACTTATCATTTAATAGTATCCTATCTGGGCTATCAAAATTTTGTTAAAGAAATTGTACTTGATAAGGATTTCCGTTTGAATGTGGACATGAAAAATGAAATTATTACTACCCAGGAAGTTGAAGTAGTTTCCGAAAGGACTGATAAAAATGTGTCAAGCACCACCGTAGGTTCAGTAAAGATGGATATGGAAGAAATTAAAAAAATCCCGGCTTTCATGGGTGAAGTAGATGTTTTAAAAACTGTTCAGTTAATACCCGGTGTAAAGTCAGCAGGAGAGGGCAATACAGGCTTTTACGTGCGTGGAGGCGGGCCGGATCAGAATCTGATTTTATTAGATGAAGCAGTTGTTTATAACGCCTCTCATTTACTTGGATTTTTTTCTGTGTTTAATGGTGATGCCGTAAAGAGCATTAATTTAATAAAAGGCGGAATGCCCGCACAGTATGGAGGCCGATTGGCTTCTGTTTTGGATATTTCAATGAAAGAAGGTAATACCAAACAATATCATGCGGAAGGCGGAATTGGTGTTATAGCCTCCCGCCTAACCATTCAAGGGCCAATTAAAAAGGATACGGGATCATTTATTATTTCCGGAAGAAGAACATATATTGATGTGCTTGTTAAGCCATTTGTTAAGCCCGGTAAGCCTTTGAAGAACTCCGGCTATTATTTTTATGATATGAATGCGAAAGTTAACTATCGCTTATCCGACAAGGATCGCATTTTTGCAAGCGGCTATTTTGGCAGGGATATATTAAATTTTGTAGATAAGGCAGCTCAGTTTGATTTGAATATTGCATGGGGAAACTCTACTGGCGTGCTGCGTTGGAATCACTTATTCAACGATAAATTATTTATGAATACCTCGGCCATTTTTAGTGATTACAATTTTTCTTTTGGAGCAGGGCAGAGCGGTTTTGAGTTTAAATTATATTCGGGAATACGGGATTGGAATGCGAAAATGGATTTTAGCTATTTCCCAAGTATCCGTCATGAAGTTAAGTTTGGCCTTAATTATATCTTTCATACGTTCACACCTTCAAGTGTATCGGCAAAACAAGGGGACGTGGTATTTGATTTTGGAAAAATAAAAAAGGAAAAGGCGCATGAGGCAGCTGTTTATCTTTCTGACGATTTTGATGTAACGGATAAACTAAAGGTTCATGCAGGTCTGCGTTATTCTTACTTTATGCAGATAGGCCCTTTTGACCGCTATATTAAAGATCCCGTTAACGGTCAAACCAGTGAAATTATACATTACACCTCCAACCAAAAAGTGAAAGATTATGGCGGGCTTGAACCTCGCATAAGTGCACGGTATCAGCTCAATTCGAAGTCGTCAGTTAAAGCATCGTATACCTACAATCTGCAATACCTGCATCTGGCGTCTCTTTCGGCTGTTTCTCTCCCAACCGATACCTGGGTGCCCTGTTCACAACTAGTTCAGCCTCAAAAAGGAAATCAGTATTCATTAGGTTATTTCAGAAATTTCAATGAAAATAAATATGAAACTTCTGTGGAGATTTATTACAAGGATTTGCAAAACCAGATTGAATATAAGGACGGCTCTTTGCCTGCAGCAGATGTGAATGATAATGCAGACAATCAGTTTACCTTTGGAACAGGGCAGGCATATGGTGCAGAATTTTTTGTAAAGAAACGGTATGGTAAATTTAATGGATGGATTGGGTATACATTATCCTACACCACACGTAAATTTGCGGATCTCAATCTCGGCAGGGAATTTTATGCTAAGTACGACAGGCGGCATGACATCTCTTTAATTTCAAGTTATGAATTAAATAAAAAGTGGACCTTCTCAGCTGTTTGGGTGTATGGGACCGGAAATGCAATTACAGTGCCCGTTGCTTATTATATTATTGATGGGAATTTTGTGACGGAATATGGTGATAGAAACGGATTCAGGATGCCTCCCTACCATCGTATGGATATTTCAGCCACATTTATTCCGGATCGTACCAAAAGAATTGAACGAAGAAAACAGCGTTTAATCAAACGCTATGAAAAAACAGGGAAAGACATTTCTACCATTGTTGTTCCCCGCAAATGGGCAAAAGATTATGAATCAAGCTGGAGCTTTAGTGTTTTTAATGTATATAATCGACACAATCCTTATATCGTTTATTTTGCAAGCGAAGGAAGCTTAGCTACCGGTGATTATAAAGCGAAAGCAAAGCAAGTGTATTTATTTCCAACGCTTCCATCTGTAACATGGAATTTTAAATTTTAAAAATTGGCATATTGTTTCGCTTTATTAACAGCGTGTATGCAGGGCAGAATTTAATTTGAATAAAATATTTATAAAATGAAAAAATTAATTGTAGTATCCATCATACTATTCACTTTTCTTATCAGCTGTACAGAAGATGTAAATCTGAGTGTTATTGGTGTAGATAAAAAGGTGGTGATAGAAGGAAGTATTGAAAATGGAAAGGCTGCTCAGGTTGCCATTACTCGCAGCAGCCCTATATCGCAAACGATAGATTTTGATAGTATATTAGTTACTGATGCGAAAGTATACGTTTCGAACGGGATGTTTACAGATACTTTAATATTGGGTGTTGATTCTACCGCGTCTTTTCCATTTGTATACAAAGGCACCACAGTAATTGGTTCTGCCGGACAAACATATTATTTAACTGTTGTTGCTGATGGAAAAACATTCACATCTATTACAACAATACCTCAACCGCTTGCCTTGGATTCTGTATGGTGGAAAGAACAGCCGCCTCAGGATAGTTTGGGTTATGCCTGGGCACGCATATCAGAGCCTGTGGGAAGCGGCAATGCTTACAAATGGTTTGCGAAACGTCCAACAAAGGACAGACGTTTTATTGCTCCTTATGGTTCTACTTTTGATGATAAATTTATTGATGGGAAAACGTTTGATTTCGCATACAACCGGGGTACAGATCCATACGATGTGGAAGCTGCTGCTGAAGAAGATAGTGAGGACGATGGTTATTATAGAAATACCGATACTGTTTATATTAAATTTTGCACGATTGATAACAATACAGCGAAATTCTATACTACTTATGAGGCAGCTTTACAAAGTAATGGAAACCCTTTTTCATCCCCAACTAGCATTATAAGCAATATAAATGGTGGCGCGTTAGGTATTTGGGGAGGATTCGGCTGTACGTATGATACTATTATGCCTGTTCCTTAGTTGTGATGATTCTTTACTTGATTAATTTCCCACACCATAACTGCTTTGTCATCACTTGCAGAAACCAGGTAGTTATTATAAGAGCTCCAAAATAATTTGTTTACAGAATTCAAATGACCATCGAAATTTTCCTTGTTAATGCGTACCAGAACTTCAAATGTTTTGGCATCCCATATTTTAATAGTCTTGTCACGGCTTGCTGTGGCAAATAAAGATGCTTCCGGATTAAATACAATGTCGTAAATAGCGAAATTATGTGCAGGGATTGATTTTATCAATTCATAATTTTTCGCATCCCAAATTTTTAAATGGGCATCTCTTCCGCCCGTTAAAAGAATGGATCCATCAGGTGAAAATTGTACAGTATTTGCTGAAAGTGTATGTGCCGTAAATGTCTTTTTTTCTTTTAGTGTTACTAAATCAAAAATATGAATAGCGCAATCACCAGATGCAACGGCTATTTCCTGGGTAGTATAATTAAAATCAATACTCCGTACTTTCTCCTCACAGAGCTTTTTTAATTTTATAACAGAAAGCGTTTCCAGCGAACAGACAGCAAAGTTTCCATCGCCTCCGGCAGTATAAAAGCAATTGTTTATTAAGGAGTAGCGGATATCAAAAACAGGTGCTGTATGATTTTGCAGAACTTTAATTTCTTCTTTTTTGTTTAAATCAAGTACGTGTACTTTGCCTCCTGATGTTCCTGCAAGCAATATGTTTTTTTCAGAAACGTAACAAATAGAATAGATAGGGGAAGGGAATGTAGCCGCAAATTTTTCAGCTTGGAGTGTCTCTAAATTCCACAATGCAATAAATTTATCACTGCTCCCTGAAAAAACAAACTGGTCTGTGGCGCCTCTGTCCATAGCGTATATGGAGCCGTTATGGCCGGTTAATTTTGCTTTTTTATTTATTTTAAGTTGCATTTGTGCTGTTAAGTATTGCTATTCGAACCTGATTATTTTTTTATTTCAATACTAATTGGTACATTTCTTGCGTTATTGGTAAAAAAACAAAACTATGAAGGGTTCTATTCTCATTTTTCTTTTGTTTCCATTTTTTTGTTTAGCGCAGGAAAGTAAAACTTCTGTTGCTGCCAAACCTTCAACTATAGATTGTCCTACCTGGAAAAAAAGTAAGAAAGTCAGTAAAGCAGATTATTTCCAATCTTTACGAACCACCCAAAAATCAGGGACGCAAGCTACTTATAATACCAATCCAAAGATACAACCAAATTCGGACCCACAAAAAGCGAAAAAGTCTAGCCGTAATGAAAAAGTAAAACAATCTGAGGAAGAAAAAAGTACTGTGGAACTTTCCGTTAAGCCTAAAAAAGAAGAAAAATCCACTGTTGATGTAATTGCTAAAAGTAATGCCTCAGGTTCTTCAAAAACGGAACCCACTAAAAGTACAAAATCAGAAAAAAGCTCAACAGCTAAGGTTGAAAGCCCGGTGGTATTGAATGATTCTTCAGAAAAAGAAAAATCTGTTACGGTTGCTGCTACTTCTCAGGAAGGTGCAAAAGCAGAACCAGATGGCAAAGAAAAAGTAGAAAGCACAAAGCTAAAACGGAAATTGGAGCGTATGGCTAAGAAAAAAACGAAAGTCCGTAAGCATAGCAATTCCAAATGCCCTTCGTTTTAAATAAAAATTAAACTTTTATGGAAGTTTAACGCCCGAACAGTAATTATAAGAACTGTTTGTTTATACCCTCATTAATTTTATCTTTGTAACCTCATTAATTCAAAAAAACAATATTTAACATGGCAAATTCAGGTGATTTAAACGTAGGTTCTGTAATCCGTTTCAGCGGGGAACTTTGTAGAGTTGAAGAATATATACACCGTACCCCGGGTAATTTACGTGCCTTTTATCAGGCGCGTATGCGTAATTTAAAAACCGGTAAAATCGTTGAAAATCGTTTTCGTGTAGGTGAAAGCGTTGAAGTGGTTCGTGTGGATTACAAACAAATGCAATTTATTTATCCTGAAGGAGATTTTATTGTATGTATGAACAATGAAACCTTTGAACAGGTATATGTGCCTTCATTTTTATTTGGTGAAGGCTTGAAATTCCTGAAAGAAGGAATGGAAGTAAAAATATCGTTTGAAGGCGATGAGCCAATATTAGCGGAAGCCCCTGTTTTTGTTGAATTGGTAATTACCTATACTGAACCAGGTGAAAAAGGAAATACTGCTACCAATACATTAAAGGCTGCTACTTTGGAAACAGGTGCCATTGTAAGAGTTCCTCTTTTTGTTAACGAAGGGGAAAAAATAAGAGTAGATACCCGTACTGCAGAATATACCGAAAGAGTAAAATAAATAATGTTGAAATATTCAGAATGTACTGAATTCTGAAATGTTTTGAGAACGAATAAATATAAATGCTCTGTCAATAATTTTGGCAGAGCATTTTTTTTATCTTATATTTGAATCATAGATCAAAATTTTATAAAATTATGAAGTTATCGTCACCGCATAAGTTAAAAGATATTGCAGCCCTTATTAATTGTCAGTTTGAAGGTAGTCCAGACCATATAGTTAGCGGGTTGAACGAAATACACATGGTCGAAGCTGGTGATATCGTTTTTGTGGATCATCCTAAGTATTATGATAAAGCTCTTAATTCAAAGGCAACAACAATTTTAATTAACAAAAAGGTAGAATGCCCTGTAGGGAAAGCCCTACTCATAACTGAGGATCCTTTCCGGGATTATAATAAGCTGGTAAGACATTTTTATCCAGTAAATTATTCGTTAAAACCAGTAAGCGATTCTGCAAAGGTTGGCTCAAATTCAGTAATACTACCGGGTGTTTATCTGGGTAATAACGTAACAGTTGGCGACAATTGTGTGATCCATCCAAATGTTGTTATTTATGATAACTGCCATATAGGGAATGGAGTTACAATACATGCCGGAACTATAATTGGGGCTGATGCTTTTTATTATAAAAAACGTGCGGATAAATATGATAAAATGATCTCTTGTGGAAGAGTTGTGATTGAGGATAATGTGGAGATTGGTGCTTTATGTACCATTGATAAAGGGGTTTCTGGCGATACAGTGATTGGTGCAGGAACCAAAATTGATAACCATGTACAAATAGGCCACGATACAGTTGTTGGGAAAATGTGCCTGATGGCCTCTCATGTTGGTGTTTCGGGAGTAGTAACTATTGGTGATGGAGCAACCTTGTGGGGACAGGCTGGTGTGAGAAGTGATGTTACCATTGGTAAAGGTTCTGTATTATTGGCTCAGGCTGGCTTGGCAGAAAGTATACCTGATGGGAAAACTTATTTTGGAACCCCTGCAGGAGAAGCAAGAACTAAAATGAGAGAATTTGTTGCGTTGAAAAGATTACCGGATTTAATTAAGGATTTGTAGAACGTTTATTTCAATTAAAATTAAATGGCCACGCAGGTAAACAAAAATAGCTCTAAACGAATAAAGGATATAAAACTGAACTCCTTGCTTCAGATCACTAAGGCTATTAACAATAATTTTTCTACCACTCAGTTATTGGAAATTTTCAAGGAAGTTTTGGAAACCCAATTGATGATAGGTAAACTGGTGCTTTTCAGCAACAGTGAAAATTCCTGGCAGTGTATTCTTAAATATGGTGTTGGTGATGAATACAATCACATTAATGTAGAGCGTGATTTGTTGCCAATTAAGGATATTGGTACAATTAATTTTTCTGAAAAATCGCTCGAAAAATCTTTTGAAATTTTAATTCCCGTTTATCATAAATCACAGCCTCTTGCTTATGTATTAATAGGGGATATAGAGGATAAAGTGGAAGTTAGTCCCGCCATTAAACATTTGAATTTTGTACAAATATTAGCAAATATTATTGTAGTTGCTATTGAGAATAAAAAGCTTGCGAAGGAAAGTCTACAGCAAGCTGCAATGAGAAAGGAGCTAGAACTCGCTTCCGAAATGCAGTCGATGTTGTTCCCAAGTACACTGCCCAATGATGCTAAATTAAATACTGCTGCTTTTTATTTGCCTCATCAGGAGGTTGGAGGCGATTATTATGATTTTATTTGGCTGAATGAAAATGAGTTCGCTTTTTGTGTTGCCGATGTTTCCGGTAAAGGGGTGGCCGCGGCTTTGCTAATGTCTAATTTTCAAGCGAATCTGCGTATTCTTTTTAATCATACAACTTCATTAACCGAACTTATCCAGGACTTAAATGCAAAAGTAATGGCAAGTGCAAAAGGGGAGAAGTTTATCACCTTATTTATTGCCAAATATAATTTGGTAACACGTACGCTTACATACGTAAATGCTGCTCATAATCCACCATTATTATCCACAAAAAATTCCATTAGTGCCTTAAAGACAGGGTGTACTGGTTTAGGGATGTTTGAAGAGATTGGGAAGATTAAAGAGGGGATTATCAATATTACTCAGGGAACCACAATTGTTTGCTATACAGATGGATTAGTAGAACTGGAAAATGATGATGAGCAGGATTTTGGTATGGATGCGTTGAAGGAGATTATTAAAAACAACCCGGAGCTTGATATGAAGAATCTGAATAAACTGATCATGGAAACTATTTTCAGATATAAACAGGGTAAACCTTATATAGACGATATTGCTTTGTTCAGTTTGAGGATTTTTTAATAATTTTTTTAATTAATTACCTGCCTATAATAATAGGCTATTAGTATCTCCAAGTAAATTGGTCCTTTCTTACTTACCTGTCTTGTAGTTTTTGCCCCCCTTTATGATATTTGAAAGTTGTTATATGGACGCAAAAGAAGTATGTCGAAATATTTCAGAAGTGCTTGGGAAATTAATTTGAACTAACCAGAAGTGGGTGGCTCAGGCAGTTGTTCCGCTTCTTTTTTTTGATGGTAAATATCCACGGCAACAAGCATAGCAATAAAGCCCCAGAAGGGAACTGATGCTTTATCTGTGTCCAGAAAGTTATTCAATACACCATGAACAATATAGGTAATAAAGCCCAGGAGGGTAACCAGTACCATTTTTTTTGTGTCATAATCCGTTACCGTATAAAATAACCGGAAGCCGGTAAACAGCACACATATTACAATAGCAATAAACGTTAAAGAACCCAGTACTCCTGATTCACATAAAGGACCAATATATTCGCTGTGGGCGTTCCCTTTATCACCCATATTCGTGCTGATAATCGTTTTTTCCTGTGAATGTTGGAACGGAGCATAAACAAAGCTGTAAGTACCCGGCCCCCAACCCAAAACAGGGCGTTGTTCAAATAAACGGAATGCCGCATTCCAACGGTTTAAGCGTTCCAGATTAGAAGCATCAGTTGAAATATTAGAAATAGATTCAATATGTTTGTCGAAATCCTGTGAAGCATCCTGCCTGTTTTTTTCAAGTTTCATTACTATCTCCGTTCGGTATGCCACTAAAACGGTGCCTATTGCTAAAAATATGATTAAAAGAGTGCTGAACTTTATACGCAGGAGCAGCACAATATATGCTACTATTGCCACTGCTAAGCTTAACCATGCTGCCCGGGTATAAGAAAATATTAAAGCAATGGTGAAGATTACAACAAATAAAAATGCAGCAAATTTGATGCTTGGGGTATAATTTTTATTGGTTGTGAAAAAAAGTAAAGCAGGGAAAAACATGGCAAGCATTGCACCATAAATAGTATGATCATTATAAAATGGCGACATTACATAGTTAGCAGGTTCTTCAGCGAACCCCAATAAATAATGACTGTAAAGAGTGTAAAAGATGATAAGAATAAATGAAATTATGTATAGCCAGTAAAAGCGTTTTATATTTCGGAATTCTTTAAATAATTGAATCCCTATAAAATAAAATGTAATCACAAACCATAAGCGTGAAATAAGAAATTTAAAAGAAACTAAAGGGATTTCACTTGTTATGCTAGTGACAAAGATCCATGTTAAATTTATAATGATAGCAATGGTTATAGGGTGCTTCATTACTTTGACATCAATTGAATTCGAATGCAGCTGTTTAAGAATAAACAAAAGCATTATCCCGAAAATAATAGGTTCTGTTGGTAGACTAAGCCCTAGCCCGCCATCCAAATGCTGGAGGTTAACCGCTAAAGGAGTTAGAAAAACAACAAATAAAATAAGTTTATCTAAGGAGAAGAATGCAAGCAGCAGAATAAGTAATACTGCAGGTAATAGGTTGAAATAGTAAAATTCAAAAAAAGTGCATACCGCATTTATCAATATAAATAATATGCTTAACGCATACACCCACTTTATTTGTTTTTGTTCTGGCAATTTTTTAAATTTATGAAGTCAAATAACCTGGCCGGTTGAGCGGCAGTTGTTATAATTCCTTTTTGCTATTCATTATTATTAATACGGCAAGCAGAAACAAATTAGCTGAAAATACTGCTCCCGCTACTATTAGCCAGCGAATAGGATAAGATTTTTTATCGGCCGGAAAAGGCTCACTCACTATATTGGTATAGGTAAGATCCTTATTCAGGTCACTTATCGCTTTATCATATTCCAGCTTGGTAGAATTGTAACTTTCCAGTATCACATCGAAGGTTTGTTTCATTTCATTATATTCCCCTCCCTTTTCTTCCAAATTTCGCATCATTACATCAATGTCTTTTAACCCTTCTTTACGGGCACCACTGCTCAGGGCTTTAAGATAATTTTTGGTAACTTCTTTTACCTGTACATCATAATCCAATAGCTGGTATTTTACCCGCAATTCTTGTAAAATAGTATTAATTGAATCAACCTGTTGCTTTTTTACTATTAATTGATTTTTAAAAATCACCACCACTTCTTTTGTTTTTTCCCGCTGAAGGCTGCGTGCTTTCAGGTTTAAAGAATGAATGATTTCTGTTACCATTTTACTGGCTGTTTTTGGGTCAGTGTCAAATACACTGATTTCAATTGAATTAAACTGAGTTCGTTTAACTTCTACATTAGATAGGTATTCATTAACTAAATCAGAGTAACCGGTTTCATTGCTTGTATCAATATCATAATGGATTCCCAGATTAAATTTTTTAATAACCGAATTCCGGATATCTGCCGACTCAAGCAGCTGTAATAATTGTTCTGAAGGGGATTCAGAACTGTAAGGGATTATGTTAGAAGGATATATAAGAGCGAATGACTTATACCTTGGTGAAATAAAATAAGAACTAGACAAAATTACGGCCAAAACAATTGAAACAATTGTAACGATTAAAAAATGGATTTTCCATTTTTTAATCAGTTTAAGTATACTGTAATTATTTTGCGTGTACTCGTTCATACCTGTAGTATTAGTGATTAGAAAAACAAGGCTTTTAATGATTATTGGTATTCATCAATTACTAAAATCGGCTCTTTATTTAACTTTAAATTGTTTAATATTTTCAATCAATAACATTGCAATAATAGCTACAAGTAATGCAGCCAATGTAGAAACAACAACAATAATCCACCGAACCGGATATGATTTTTTTTCTGCCGGAAAGGCGTTGCTGACAATAAATTTTTGAGGAAGTATTTGCTCCACATCCACTTTTGTGCCTTCATACTTGGTTTTAAGTAAATTCAATTGTTTCCGTTGTAATTCTAAATCATCACGTAATGATACATAGCTACTTCCATAGTTGGCTATAATTTTTAATTTTTCTTCCAGCGCTTTCATTGCACGTTGATCACCTTTCGCAATGGCAATGGCATATTGCTCAGTTGTCACTTCCGATTGAGATTCATAATCATAAAGACCGAAACCGTTTAGTATTTTGATAGAATCCGTCATCCGTTTAATCTCATTATCCTTTTCAAAATATTCTTTTTTTACAATTTGGAGGGCTTGCAGCGCGCGCTCCTTTTGCATGCGTATTTTAGTGGAGTCATGCAAAGCTGCTATATCATTGGCTATAGATGCTGCTGTGTCAGGATTGATATCCATCACCTCAATTTTTACCGACATAAATTCTGTCCGCTTGAAGGTAATGTTACTTTGAAACTCATCGTATAACTTGGTGAGTTTAAATTTATCATCTGCATCAATGTCGTAATGCTTAAGCAAATTGTATTTTTCAGAAATTTTGCTTCGTATTTCGTCTGAGTTAAGGATCTGCAACATTTGTTCTGCTTCTTCCTCGGCACCGAACTCAAGAACGTCATCCTGTTTAAAATTGTTTTCACTTAAAAGTGCCTTGGAGATAGAACTTGTTGTTGCCGGGAATAATATTACCGTTGATTTATATTTTTCCTGTATTGTTAAAGCAATTATACTGGAAATGATCACAGTTGCAGCTCCAATAATAATTAATGGTTTTCGCCATTTGTATATAAAGTATAATATATTCAGTGAGCTGAAATCCTCCGTTGCTTTATTATCCATTTTGATAAAAATAAAATTTAATTGGGTGACAAAAATAGAAAAAATTGGGTAACCACCCCAATTTATATAAGTTTTGCTAATTCCCTTAAAAGGAGGGATGCGTCATACGTAATATATTGGTTTAGATGGCCTTGCGTAGGAATAATGATAGTCTATCCATATTTGAGGATCCGGAAAATAGCTTTAATGCTTAGCGTTCCGGACACAAATGCCCATAAGCCACAAGCAGCAACCATCATAACAAAATTGAACATCCAGTTAAAATGAAGCATTTTGGACCCATAATTTATGCCGATAACACCTATCGTGAACATGATTAACGTGTTGATTAACCGGTAGTTAATTCTGAATTTGAAAATACGCTGAGCTATTATCACTTGAATACTGGCTGTTAAAAATTGAGTAATCATACTTGAAATGGCTGAACCGAATGATTCTAACTGCCGGATAAGAACCAGGTTTAGGGTAATATTTAGCACCATACCAAAAGCAGCCATAATATTGAGTTGTTTCATATTGCCATTTGCTGTCAGCAAAGTGCCGAATATATAAGTAGTGGAAACGGCAACAAAACTTAGCATAAGTAAACTAAATATCTTTGCGGATTCCTCCACATGAACATTATATAAAAGGCCCATCAGTTCTTTGGAATAAAAAACACATCCTACCCCTACAACTATTGCGGGAGTGAGTAATAAGGTGGAAATCAGTTTCACCAAAGGTTCCACAGATTCCTTATGTTTTAACATTCTTGAAAAAATGGGCAGTAACATACCCGCTGTTAAAAATGCAATCATATTAGCCGCATCAAGCAATCGGAAAGCCTGGGCATAAATACCTGATTGTACATCGCCTACACCCGCTGGCAGTATACGCTCTATCATTACCGTATCAATACGATTATAAAATGACATCAGTAAAGTAAGGATTGCGTATGGCAGGCTCTTTTTTAATATCATCACGGAAAATGCCCAATTCCATTTTAGTTTGAAGGAATGGGTTTTATTTAAAATGATTACAAAAGCAGTAATCGCGCTTACCAGATAACCAAATGTTTGTGCATACACAAAATACATAATTCCATCAGGCCCCTTTAACATGCCGTTACTAAGCATTATAATACAGAGTACAATTAGAATGCACCTATCCAATATTGAAACAATCGCATCCGTTTTAAACAAATGCAGTCCCGCCAGGTTAGAGCGCATGTAATTGATAAAAAAGAGCAGGAACATATTGAACCCTTGTATCAGCAATAGTTTCATTAATCGGGTATCATAGCCGATTATAAAACCGGATACGATTACTACGGCAATATAAATTATGGCGAGTAGTAATTTTAGGGTAAATAAGCCTGAAAAATGTTTGGTTAATAGATGATTGTTTTGGGCAATATTCTTGTTGTTAAAATTGGTGATCCCAAAATCAAGGATAATAGTCAGTAAAAAAGAAAAATTAAAAATAGCAAAGTAAATACCATAGCTGGCAGGCCCAACTTCATTCTGAACCTGGGTTTCAAATCCAAGAATATAAATGGATTTTATGAAAAGATTCAGAATAAGTAAAAAGGCAAGGTTGGTGACAAATTTCTTTTGCATCAGGCGAAAATACAGATTTAAACAGGTACAAATATGAAATTTTGAGTTTTGTTTCTCGTTTTATCAAATTTAACCAATTTATTATCGAACACTACAAATGTGTTGTAGTCGAGTTGTTGAAAGAGCTCAAAACATTTCTCCCTATTCTCATTCTCCCACAATTCGGCATAAACAACAGGTTTGTTTTTAGTAATAAGTTCACGAGCCCCATCCAATACAAAATATTCGAAATTTTCTACGTCAATTTTAATTGCACTTATACGCTGTGCTGCGGTTTGTAAGGCTTCTATTTTGTCGAGCATTTTAAGAGGGGCTTTAAATCGTTCTCCTTCATTATTTTCTGTAATGCTGCTGTGTACCACATGGCTTAATCCCTGCATTCTGACAGAACTGATCACAGGCATTACCATTTCCACCTGACCTTCTGAATTCCCTAGGGCTATTTCAAAAAGCCGGACGTTTTTTAATTTAAAGTAATTAATAATTCGTTTAAAAGCTTTTATATTATTCGGTATGGGCTCAAAGCTATATACAATAGAGTTTTTAACGGATCGTGCAAGGTGTACAGACATAATTCCAATGTTTGCACCAATATCAAGCACAATTGTGTTTTCCGGGATCATGCGTAAAAAATGAAAAAAGTCTTTTTCATTTTTATCACGCTTAAGTGTATAAATCTTAAACAAGGAAAAAACAAAAAGATAATTGTTAAATCCTAGTAAATTATGAAGCAGGTATTTGATTGTACTTTTCATCTGAATTGTAAAAGTATTATTTTTTGCTGAAAATACTTTGTAGTTTTACTTATGATTAAAAAATAACTGTTATAGAATAGCTATTGCAAAAAAAGCATTTCACAAAAAAACAGTATTTTGGCCTTTGAAAGTAATCATGGTAGGCTAATAAAATATTGGAAACAGCAATCCATTATAACGGGTTTTTGAAGAGTTATTGGATGGGCTGTTTGCAAATAATTAAGTTTCAGTAAATAAAAAAAAACGGTGGAAATAGTTGTAAATACCCGCTTATTGCTAAAAGATAAGCTGGAAGGTATCGGTTGGTTTACATACGAAACCCTTAAGCGGATCACAATAAATCATCCCAATGATCATTTTGTTTTTTTATTCGACCGTGATTTTGATGAAGAATTTATTTTTTCAGATAATGTAACACCTGTAATATTGTCACCACAAGCCAGGCATCCGTTTTTATTCTATTGGTGGTTTGAATTTTCTGTGGCTACTTTTCTAAATAAATACAAACCCGATATTTTTGTTTCTCCGGATGGTTATTTATCACTGAAAGCGGATGTTAAACAATTGGCGGTAATACATGATTTGAATTTTAAGCATTATCCAAACGATGTACCTTATCTGGTTCGCAAATATTACAATTATTTTTTTCCAAAATTTGCTCGCAAAGCAACCCGAATAGCAACTGTTTCTGAGTTTTCAAAAAAAGATATTCAAGAACAATATGACGTTTCTGCAAAAAAAATTGATGTGGTGTTTAACGGTTGTAATCCCCTATTTAAACCAGCAACAAAGCAGATTCAGGGACAGACAAAAGAAAAGTTTTCAAAAAAATGCGATTATTTTTTATTTGTAGGTTCCCTCCATCCGCGTAAGAATATAGCACGTTTGTTAAAAGCATTTGATGAATTTAAAAAATCGCAATCAGGTAATGTGAAAATGTTAATTGTAGGGGAAAAGTATTACTGGACAAGCGAAATAAAACAGACCTTTTTAAATATGGAATTTAAAGAGGAAGTGATTTTTACTGGGCGTTTGTCAACGGAAGATCTGGTAAATGTAACAGCTGCAGCACTTGCAGTAACCTATGTTCCCTATTTTGAAGGTTTCGGAATACCTTTACTTGAAGCAATGAACTGTGATGTACCAGTAATAACAAGTAATATAACCTCCATGCCGGAAGTAGCTGGTGATGCGGCTCTGCTGGTTGATCCGTTTTCGGTTGCCGCTATTGCTGAAGCCATGACTGTAATTTACAAGGATGAAAGTATGCGGGATACCCTGATTGCAAACGGGAAAAAACGTAGGCTTGATTTTAACTGGGATAAAACTGCTGCAGCGCTTTGGGAAAGTATAGAGCAAACGGCTAAATCATAATTAAGTTTCTTTGTTGGGATTCTGGTCCCGAATGTAAAGTTTTAAAACCTTAATTTATATTTTAAATCCCCTTGTCTTATTTATCTAAACATTTCATATTCAGCAGTAATTTACTATATTCGCATACTATATAACTAATCAAAAGAAACCATGAGAAACGTTTTACTTTTTTTTGTTTTATTATTTGTGAAAAGCCAGGTTACAAGCCAGGTATTAGTGAGTGCCGTTGAAATAGCTTCTAAAACAACCTCCCAGGTCACTTCCGTTTTAGGGTCTTTAGGCGCACCATATTATCCCGTGAAAATATACAAGTTGCGTTACAAAACAAAGGATCCATTTAATAATGATACAATTGCCAGCGGGGCGGTGTTTATACCAACTAACATCTGCGACAGCATGCCAGTTGTGGCTTATTGTCATGGAACAGTACTTCGCAAAACAGAGGTGCCCTCCGCTCAGTATGATAGTAATTATGAAGGCCTCTTCTTTGCATCAAAAGGCTATGTGGTTGCAATGCCTGATTATCTTGGTTTAGGCGATAATGGCGGTTTCCATCCTTATCTTCATTCTCAAACGGAAGCAACAGCAACCATAGATCTGATGCGTGCAATGAGAGAATACATTGCGGGTACAACTGAACACCTCGATGGTAAAGTATTCGTTACCGGCTATTCACAGGGTGGTCACGCTGCAATGGCAACCATGAAATATATTCAGGACAGCAGTTTAACTTCAGAGTTTAATATTGTTGCCGGTGGCCCGATGTCAGGTCCTTACTCACTTTCAAGGGTACAGCCTGCAACCATTTATGATTCTGTTTATGGATATAATGGTTTTTCTCCATACGTAATTAATAGTTATCAGTACGTGTATGGCAATTTATATACCGATATAAATCAATATTATGATTCACCTTACAATGCTTCAATCCCTCCTTTCCTTGATGGTACACACACCTTTACATCTTTAAATTCAAGTTTGCCAACCAATATTTATTCCTTTATGAACGATAGCGTATTGGATAATTTTATTGCTGACACAGTTACCTTTTCAACCACGCTTCGTCATGATTTAAAGTTAAATGATAATTATGCCTGGCATGCATCAATGCCAATACGTGCATGTTATTGCGGAAACGATGATTTAGTATTGCCTGGTAATAGTACAATGGCGGCTGATAGCATGACAAGTATGGGGTCTGCAGATGTGGTAGCAGTGAAAATTAACCAGAACGGGAATCATTCTACCTGCTTTACCCCGGCAATTAAGTATGTTAGAAACTGGTTTGAAACCTTTAGGACGGATTGTAATAATTTGAATGGCCTTGCTGAAATTCAAGACCATGCTCCCGTGCTTATGTTTCCCAATCCAGCAACTGATCGTATTGAAATTAGCGGACAGTTTAAAATTGAAGGAATAGAGATATCAGATGTGAATGGTAAAAAGGTTTTCAATGACAATAAAATTGATAAAAATTCATTTTCTATAGATATTAGTAACTTACATAACGGCTTTTACATTATAAAATCTATAGATCAGCAGGGAGGAATTCATTTTAATAAATTTATGGTGCAAAACAATTAGGAATGAAGGAACTGTTAAATGCTGTTCATCTTAATGTTTATTCAACTCCTTTATTCTCAGGAAAGGGAAAGGTTAAAAAGCGATTGATTCAATACTTTTTTACTTTGTTCTTTATCTTAGGAAATCTGTTCTATTCTGCCCACTCTAATTCAATTAATGCTCAATCTATCTCCTCCCTTGATTCGCTCCAGAATCTGCTGAAAGTATCTAAAGAAGATACCAGTAAGGTGACAGTTTTAAACGCATTGTTTGCAGAAATAAGAAAAACGGCCCCTGAAAAATCTCTTGAATATGCTGAGCGTGCCTTTAGGCTGTCCCAAAAATTACCATATAAATTAGGAATGGCAAAATCACTTTCCAATATTGCTTTTTACCATATGGTAAATAATAATTTTGAAAAGGCTGCGGAGTACAATTTACAATTGTTAAAAATTTATCAGGAATTAAGAAATAGAACAGAAATTATTAATATAAAAACGGGCATTGGAAATATATACAGATCTCAACGGAATTATGACAAAGCAATAGAATTTTATTTAAGTGCGCTTGAATTATCCGAAGGAAACACATCTGCGGTACCTGAAAAACAAACCGAGAATAAAAAACAACAGGCGAAGCTGCTTTATTCAATAGGAAAGATCTATCAAAACCAAAATAACTATGATGGATCCTTAAAATATTTTTTTAGAGCACTGAGAATTTATTCTGATTTAAATGAAGAAAAAGGCATGGCGGATTTATCGCTTGCTATTGGTATTGTCTATTACGATAGAAGTAACAATGATAAAACCCAAACATTTGTGTTTAAAGGTGCGCACAAGGAAGCTCATGAATATGTACAGAAAGCAAAGAAATTATATCAAAATATCGATAATAAACATGGACTGATCTCAGCAAATAATCATTTAGCATATATCAGTGCAGGGCAGGGTGAATTTGGCAAAGCGGTGGAATATGGTTTGGAAGGTTTGGAGATAGCCAAACAGATGAATAATAAGGAGATGGAAGCCTCCCTTAATGGTACTATCGGGGATGTATATCATGCACAAGGCAATTACACAAAGGCGCTCGAATATCTCGATAAGTGCTATGAGGGCGCAAAGGCTGTCAACAATAATGGGTATATCCGGGATATTTATTTAAGTTATGCCACTATTTATTCGAAATTAAAAGATTACAAAAAAGCATACGAATATCATACACGTTACTCTGATATGAAAGAGGAGCTGCTCAAAGAGCAATCAAGTAAACAAATAACAGAAATCAGTGCTAAATATGACAGTGAAAAAAAGGATAAGGAACTGATAAAAAAAGATGCTGAAATTGCTCAGCAGCAGGCTGAAACTCAACGTCAGTATATTCAGAGGAATGCACTTATAATTAGCTTTGTATTATTGCTGGCCCTTGCTTTTTACATTTACAGAGGGTACCGTAATAAAAAAAAGGCGAATATCAGTATCACTGCCCAAAAGGAAGAGCTTGAAAGATCCTACATGAATATTGCTATTTTGAGTGAAATAGAGCAGGAAATCACTTCTTCTTTATCCGTGGAAAAAATAATTGAAAAAGTATACGAAAATGTAAATAAGTTGATGATTGCCGATGTTTTTTGTATTGGAATTCACAATAAAAAAAATAATTCAATTGACTTTCCTAGCTTTATTGAAAAAGGAAAAAAGTATAACAGTTCCTATAACTTGGATGACCCGACCAGGCTTCCTATTTTATGTTTTAATACGGGCCGCGAAATTTTGATTAATGATTTGGAAAAGGAATTTAGAACATTTATTCCGGTAGCAGAAATCCCACAACCCCTTGCAGGAGAGCGCCCCGAAGCTCTTATATTTTTACCTTTGTATTACAAAAAGAAGATAATAGGAGTAATTAATGTGGAGAGTTTTGAAAAAAATTCCTACACAAAATATCATGTGGATATTTTAAAAAACCTGGCGGTATATGTGGCCATTGCCTTGGAGAATGCGCAATTGTATGAAAACCTCGAAGAAAAAGTAAAAGAACGAACCATTGAAGTAACTAAACAAAGTGAAGCGATTGAAAAATCGCTTGAGAATACAAAGCTTCTTAGCAATATTGGCAGGGAAATTACCTCCGTTTTATCGGTTGAAGAAATTATCAATAAAGTGTATGAAAATGTAAATAAACTGATGGATGCATCAGCATTTGGCATTGGAGTTTTAAATAAAGCAGGAAACAGGTTGAATTTTTCGGGGTTTATTGAAAAGGGCGAAAAACTTCCGTTTTTTTATCATGAAATAAAGGATGAAACCCGCCCAGCTGTGTGGAGTTTTAAAAATCAAAAGGAATTTGTTATTAATGATCTTAGTAAGGAATACAATAATTATTTTCCTGACAGGGAAATTCCCGTTCCAAAAGCCGGAGAGCAGACAGAGTCGATTATTTACCTTCCGCTTTTAACTTCTGATAAAGTAGTAGGCGTAATTACTGTTCAGAGTTTCAATAAGAATGCATACACAGAATATCAACTAAATATACTTAGAAATCTTGCTGTTTATGTGGTAAATGGATTGGAAAACGCCCGGTTATATGAAAATCTTGAGGAAAAAGTTAAATTGCGAACCTTGGAGATCGAAAAGCAGAAAGACGAATTGGCACGATTATCCATTGTTGCAAGTGAAACTGATAACGGTGTCCTTATTTTTGATGCCAATGGCGAGATAGAGTGGGTAAATGCCGCGTTTACCAGATTACAGGGTTACGACTTAACAGACCTGAAGAAAAAAGGCAATACCATAGAGAAAATAAGCGATAATCCTGATATAGAGAGACTCGTGCGCGAATGTATTCAAAACAAAAAATCATCCATATATCAGGCACTAAATGTAACAAAAGCAGGTAAGGAAATATGGTTGCAAAGTTCACTCACTCCAATCCTGGATGAAAAGGAAAACATTATAAGATGGGTAGTGATTGATATTGACGTTACTGATCGCAAAAGGGCAGAAGATAATATCAGGTTACAAAATGAAAAGATAACTGATAGCATTAATTACGCGAAAAGGATACAGGAAACTTTGCTGCCTCCAATAGAAGAAATAAAAAAACATCTTCCTGAATCCTTTATATTGTATAAACCTAAAGATATTGTCAGCGGTGATTTTTATTGGATATACGAAGATAAAGAAAGGGTTATAGTAGCAGTTGTTGATTGCACCGGCCATGGGGTACCAGGTGCTTTCATGTCATTAATGGGTAATAATTTGCTAAATGATATTGTGAAGGTAAAAGGGAAATTTGTACCTTCCGATATTCTTGACGAACTGAATATTCAAATATTGACAACTTTAAATCAAAATAGCAAAAATACCACCGCTAAATATGGAATGGATATAGCGCTAATTAGCCTGGAACAAGGTGAAATGGGCTTAAATGACAAAAATGAGGAAGCTGTTTTGTCAAATCCAACTTCTGGCGAAAATACTCGTACAAGTTATAAGTTGCAATATGCAGGTGCTCATAGCCCTTTGTTAATATATAGAAACAAGGAGTGTATAACCATAAAAGCGAATAAACGCTCTATTGGAAGCTATAAAAAGGATGAAGAAGAAGGTTTTACAAACCACGTGTTTGAGTTGATTAAAGGTGACGTATTGTATATGTTTTCAGATGGTTACGCTGATCAGATTGGCGGTCCCGAAAATAAAAAAATATTTGCCCAGCCTTTCCGCGATTTACTTCAGTCTGTTCATCAGCGTGAAATGTTAGAGCAAAAGGAAATATTGGATGAAACTTTAAATAACTGGCAGGGAGTTCATGATCAAACAGATGATGTTCTGGTAATGGGGATTTCTATTTAGAACGCTAAAGCTGTTAAATGGTAAACAAATACATTAAAATAAAGGAATTCATTAATAAAAGCAATTTGGTTTTAACCGTTTTGCTCTTATTCCTTTTATTTATTCCTCTGTTGAACATAAATGCGCAGACAGTGAGCCGTCAGTGTCTTGCTAGTTCTGGCAATGGAATAATAGGGAATTCCGTACTTGTTAATCAGACAATTGGACAGCCCTATGGTACCTCGCCCTACTATAGTAATGGAATAAGATATACACCCGGGTTTCAACAACCGGTATTTCAATTACAAACTATAAATTCAAGTATTCATACAAAAGTATTTCCAAATCCTACAGCATCTCAGGTAACAATTGAAACAGACGAAATAGTTGAAAATGTACGTATTCAGGTGATGGATGTTACCGGAAAATATTTGTTAAATGAAACAGTAAGTGTTTTTCAAAAGCACACCATTAATTGCAACGCTTGGACAAACGGGACTTATCTCATAGTATTGTCTAACGGTAAAAGCAGTTTGTATTCATCAAAATTAATTATTTCAAAATAGTAAACATGGACGTTCATTTTTCTCTGCTTCATATGAATTCAATCAGACAAAATAAACTTTGGGTAAGGCTCATAGTATTAATTGCCTTTATCGCTTTATTTAAACCCGCTTTCGCCCAATCAAATGTAACCTTTGATGCGGGCCAGGTGTTTTCAACTTATAAATATTCTGACAGTTTAGGAGATGAAAAAAGCTTTTCAAGGAATATTACAGGTTGTTTCAGTATCGGTTATCAATATATTATTGATAATGGAGTATTTATACGTGTAAATGCTGGTATGCGAAAAGGTGGCGCTTCTTTAATCTACAATGATCTGAAAGTGAGCTGGCAGGTTCAATATGCTGATGCCAACCTTGGTGTGGGGTATATGTATAGCAAATGGCGGATAAAACCTTATTTTTCCGTGTCACCATACTATGCCATGATGCTCAAAGCTGAACAAACAATAGGACAGGATAATTATGATATAAAGGAAAATAAATCCATGGCTGCCTCTGATTTTGGACTTTATCTTTCACCAGGTTGTAAAGTATCCTTAACAAACTCCGTTTCTTGTTTTTTTGAATACAGAGAAATTATAGGATTACAAAATTTAGAAAATACGGGAGGCCAAAAGTCCTATAATAGGGGGAGTTCCATTAATATAGGGGTGTCTATTGCATTAATAAAATACAAATATGTAACCTCTAAATAAAGATTAGATTAATACTCATTAACTGATTATATGTAACAATAAAATGAAAAAACGAATAACCCTTTTTGCCTGGTTAATTTTATTCTTCATCGGTAAAGCCAGCTTCGCACAATTAACCGGGATAAATTATCAGGCAGTAGCTATTGATGAGAATGGTAAAGGCATACCAGGTATGGATATTAGCGGGCAGGCCTATGCTTCAAAAGCTATTGGAGTGAAATTTTCTATCCTTAATGGAACTTTAGATACCATATTATATCAGGAAACACATTCAGTTAATACAGATCCATACGGTTTGTTTTCAGTAGTTATTGGAGAGGGAGCTTTAACAGGTTTGGGTTTACATACAGTTATTACAGAGGTTCCCTGGGCAAAAGCCAATCAGTTTTTAAAAGTGGAGATTGATATTAAAAACGATGGTAATTATAAGCTTACAAGCGTTCAAAAATTTATGGCGGTGCCTTATACTTTTTACGCTTCAAAAGCGGACACAGCCCTTTATTCTGTAAACGGTGGTACTCCTTCAGCAGCTGCAGGTTCGGTTTGGCTGTTATCAGGTAATGATACTACAAATGCGGCTGCAAATTTTATCGGTACTAATGATTCAGTTGATTTTGTTGTTAAAACAAATAATACCGAGAGAATGAGGGTAGCAGCGAATGGTAATATTGGTATTGGTACCGGTTCTCCAACTGCTCCGTTAACTATTAAAACACAACCTGGCAACGATCTTCTGTTTGTAGCTGCGGGCGATAGCGCTAACGTGTATTCTGATTCCTCACTCTATATAGGGTCAGGGAATTCAGTCAAATTATTAACGAATGGTGCATCTCGTGTAACCGTTGACCCTCTTGGTAACGTTGGTATCGGTACTGAAGCTCCTGGAGTAAACCTTTCTGTGGCAGGTACATTAGGTGTTTCAGAAGCAGGAAACACCGGTAACAGATTACAGATCAGCTCTACCGGTGCTGGTGCTGTTATTTTTCAAAACGACAATAGTTCCATCATATTTAAAACGAATACGGCTGTTCAGGAAAAAATGCGGATCACCGGGGATGGTGACGTTGGTATTGGTACAGCATTCCCTTCCGGGAAGCTGCATATAAAAAACGATTTGGTCGGAGATGATAGTTCTTTTGTTGTTTTGTACAATGGAAATACTGGTGTGGGAACGGAAAGTCCTGCTTTTAAATTAGATGTAGAATCTGCTGATGCAGTTGGTTTGCGAGTGATTACTTCAAATGGAACTTTTTCAGGAATTCAGATTGGAAATTCTTCTGTAATCCCACGCTGGAATTTATATCAATTTGGGACAGGCAGCGGTGTGCCTGCGGACTTTGGTATTTATGAAGATGGACTTGATGCAAGATTAATTATTCAAGATGGAACAGGTAATGTCGGAATAGGAACTGCGACTCCAAGTGCAAAGTTTGAAGTAGCCGGCCAGGTAAAAATTACCGGTGGTACTCCCGGAGTAGGTAAGGTATTGACTTCTGATGCGGCAGGTTTGGCAACTTGGGAGTCCTCAACTGCAGCAGGTGTAGACACCATAACAGTTCTTGCACCCATTATCTCCACAGGCGGTGGCAGTCCTCAGATTTCAGTTGCAGTGAATTCTTTAACCAGTGATGGTGTTGTTACAGCTGGGGGCATCAATTTTAATAAGGTTTGGAAAACGGATGCTTCGGGAAATCCGGGTTGGCGGTCAGATTCCTCCGCTGTGTATATCGCGGGTACAGGATTATCTTTGACCGGCTCAACAATTAATAGTGTTTGGACGGCTACCGGGAATGACATAAATAATAACAATACCGGCAACGTAGGTATTGGTACTGCTACCCCCACTGAAAAGCTTGAAATCATAGGAAATACTAAAATATCCAGCTTAGCAGGCACGGGAACCCGAATGGTTCAGGCGGATCTTAATGGAACGCTTGTTCCGCTTACTGCAGGTACTGCAAATCAGGTTTTGCTTGGAACAGGAGTTTGGGGGAGTGTACCAACAGATTCTACCTGGTCACTTACAGGAAATGCCGGAACTGTTGATAATGTAAATTTTATAGGGACAACAGATAATATCCCCTTGAATTTTAGGGTAAATAATGAAAAGGCTGGGAAAATTGATCCGTTGCTGGGTAATGTTTTTCTAGGACATCGCTCAGGTTTTGCAACTGTTACAGGTACATATAATACAGGAATTGGTCAGGAGGCACTGTACTCTGTCACAACAGGTTATGCTAACACTGCCATAGGCGTGCAAACGCTTTATTCAAACACCACAGGCATTGGTAATTTGGCGGTTGGCGGAAATGCACTTTTTTCTAATACTATTGGAGCAGCTAATATTGCTGTTGGCGCACAGGCACTTTATTCAAGTACTGTTGGAAATGGCAATATAGCTATGGGACCCTTTGCTATGTATTCAAGCACAACAGGAGAGGCGAACATTGCAATTGGTGATAGCGCGTTATACTATAGTAGTATTGGGAATGCAAATCTGGGTATAGGTTTGGCCGCCTTATTGAATAATACTACAGGTGAAAAAAATGTTGTTATTGGAAACGAAGCTCTTTATAATAATACTACTGGTAATAATAACATTGCAAATGGGGTTCAGGCACTGTATTTAAATACTACAGGGAGCTATAATATTGCTAGCGGTTTTCAGGCTCTTTTGGCAAATACAACAGGGAATGGGAATATTGCAAACGGCCAGCAGGCGCTTTTCTCAAATACAACGGGAGGAGCAAATATAGCTATTGGTTCACAATCAATTTTTTCAAATACAATTGGTTGGAGCAATATAGGAATTGGAGAGGGCTCACTATATTCGAATACAACTGGTAACGGTAATGTCGCAATAGGTACATCTACATTGGAGTCAAATACAAATGGTAGTGGAAACGTAGCTGTTGGTGCGGTTTCGTTAAAAAATAATACCAGCGGTTATAGAAATGCCGGTATGGGTGATAGTGTGCTTTATTCAAATACAACCGGTTACCAAAATGCTGCGTTTGGCGGTACAAGTTTGTATAGCAACACAACAGGATATTTGAATACCTCTGTTGGTGTAGGAGCAATGCATTCCAACACTTCAGGATTTAATAATACTGCTAATGGCTACAATGCTCTGTATTCTAATACTACTGCAGATCGCAACACGGCTATTGGAGGTAATGCACTTTATTCCAATACCACAGGGATTTATAATACTGCTAACGGGTTTAATGCGCTTTATTTCAATACTACCGGAAACTTTAACACAGGCATTGGTTTACAAGCCTTATATGCAAATACAACTGGTACACAGAATACGGCTTTGGGTATGAATACGCTTCGTTTTAGCACCACTGGAGATTATAATACTGCCATTGGTATTCAGGCACTTTATACTAATACAACAGGGAAGTCAAACACAGCGCTGGGCGGCTATTCCCTTTTTTCTAATGATACAGGAGATTTTAATACTGCAGTTGGATATTATGCGCTGTATTCCAATACATTGGGGAATTATAATACAGCTACAGGTGCAGAGGCCCTCGCAAGTAATACTACTGGTATTTATAATACAGCCAACGGATCTCAAAGTCTTAGAACCAATACTTCTGGAAGTAGGAATTCTGCCGATGGATTTCAGGCCTTATTTTCTAATAGTGGAGGAACATCAAATACTGCAATTGGAATGGTAGCGCTTCAGTATAATACTACCGGTAACCAAAATACAGCTATTGGTGATGGTGCGCTTAATAGCAATACAGTTGGTAATTATAATGTGGCGAACGGTGTAAATTCATTAAAAGACAACATCAACGGGGCTAGCAATACTGCAATCGGAACATATTCGCTTCAAAATAATACTTCCGGATCAAATAATGCAGCCAGTGGTTACCAGGCGCTTATTTTTAATACAGTAGGTATTGATAATACAGCAACAGGCAGTACTGCACTTGCTAATAATATTTCCGGAATTGAAAACACTGCGAATGGAAGAGGAGCTCTCTTTTCTAATACTACCGGGAGTTATAATACTGCAAGTGGCCGGAGTGCGCTCCAAAATACGACCACAGGTAGCAATAATACCGCAAATGGTAAACGTGCTATTTATTCTAATACTGTTGGTACGCAGAATACCGCTGCCGGTTATGAAGCACTTTATTCCAATGTGGCGGGAAGTAACGCAACCGCCATTGGTACTAATGCAATGTATTACTCTAATAGCACTTCCACTCCTTTCACAAATTACAATGTTGCAGTAGGTTTCGAAGCGCTTCGTGGTTCAGTTGTTGCTGCTGCTAATATTGGAAATTATAACACCGCGCTTGGCTATCAAACTTTATTATCTAATGTTACGGGTATTGAAAATTCGGCCACAGGTTATCAGGCACTATATTCAAATACTGCAGGAACCAATAATACTGCCCAAGGGTTTAAGGCTTTGTATACCAATACATTCGGTGCTTTTAATACTGCAGTGGGTGATAGTGCATTGTATTATAATACATTTGGAATTTATAACACAGCGGTAGGGGTAAGTACTTTGTTTGCTAATACAAGTGGTCAGTACAATGTAGCTGTTGGAGGTGGCGCACTTCATTATAATGCAACAGGAAATTATAATACAGCCATAGGGGTTGGCGCTCTTGGCTTTAATAGCACAGGATTTGAAAACACTGCAACTGGGGCAGGTGCACTTTATTCTAATTATGATGGAAAGAAGAACGTAGCCACCGGTAATAATGCTCTTAAGAATAATTTTTCAGGATCCTATAACATAGCAATTGGAGAGGATGCACTTTATTCAAATACCACAGGGAATTATAATACTGCTGTTGGGTATCAGACTTTTGAAACCGGTGCATCATATACAAATTCAACTGCTATAGGGTATAAAGCTCAAATTACAGCTGACAATACCGTACAACTCGGTAATACTAATGTTACTGATGTTAGAACGAATGGTACGATGAATGCAAATGGATATAGTACATCATTTAGTAACCAGGCCGCTGATTATACGCTTGTTGCAACCGATGACATTGTGTCAGTTACAGGAATTACAAACATCGCCTTACCAACTGCTTTAGGTATACCGGGTAGGAAATATACAATAAAAAATACAGGTGTTGGAACAGTTACTGTTAGCACCACTGGTGGCCAAACAATTGATGGTGTTGCAACTAAATCGTTAACACTTCAGTATGATTTTGTAACAGTAGTAAGCGATGGAGCAAATTGGTTAATTGTAGCAAATAATTGATTTTAGAATCAAGTGTATGGTTGATAGAATTTATTCAAAAGTTAATAATTAACTAACAAAACTATAATCTGAATTTCCATTCAGTTGACCAAAAAAGGGTAAATTTGGGGCTGCGATTATTCTTTACCATAACCGAAGAATTTATAATGATTTCTAAAATCAAAAAAGTAGTATTCTTTTTTTCTTTTATTCTTTTCCCTTTCTTTTCGTACGCACAATTAATTATTAATGAAATTTCTCAGGGGCCTTCTGGGGCTCAGGAGTATGTTGAACTTCTGGTTGTGGGAACACCGGGCTGTAGTTCTATTCCATGCATGGATCTTAGGGGGTATTATATTGATGATAACAATGGAAATCAGGCAACGGGTACAGGTACGGGGATAGCTCAGGGATGTGTTCGTTTTAAAAATGTTTCGTTCTGGTCATGTATTCCTATTGGTACTTTGATAGTGATATATAATGATGCCGATATGAATGCTTCAATTCCATCTGATGATATTTCAATAACGGATGGTAATTGTAAATTGGTTATTCCTGTTAGTAATTGTACTTTTTTTGAGGTTAATACAGCTTTACCAAGCACTGCCGATGCTTCCTATCCAACTACGGGTTTTGCGGCTTGTGGCAGTTGGTCAAATCTTGCAATGGCAAATGGAGATGATTCCTTCCAAACAATTACTCCAACGGGTACCCCTGTGTTTTCAGTAAGTTGGGGTAATAATTCATTAAACCCTATTATTTATTTTAGTGGAACTTCGTCCGCTACTGTTTCTTACATGGCGAATACAGTGAATGATAACCCAAACAGTCAATCCAATTGGACCAGGGTAGCTACTGCTGGAAATCAAACTCCCGGGGCAGCTAATAACTCAGATAATGCAGCATGGATAAGTTCAATGAACAATTCCTGCACCGCATTAACTCCATTAGTGCTTGCAACAAATTCAACAAATGCAACCTGCTCATGCGATGGTACTGCAACAGTAACGGCCTCCGGCTCAAATGGGCCATATACTTATTCCTGGGCTCCGTCAGGAGGGACAACTTCAACAGCTACAGCCTTATGTGCTGGAACCTACACTGTAACAGTAAGCAGTGCAAGCGGATGTATACAAACAGCATCAGTAACAATTACAGCCGGATCAGGATTAACTGTTGGCGTAAATTCAGAAACTATTTGTGCCGGACAAACAGCTGCGTTAACAGCCACAGGGGCTTCCAGTTATGTGTGGTCAACAGGCGCTACAACAAGTTCCATAACTGTATCACCCAATTCGGATGCTTCTTACACGGTTACAGGTTCAAATGGAGGGTGTTCCGGTAATGCTGTTGCCATGGTTACTGTTGGAGGAGCTTTAGCAATTACGGTAAATTCAGAAACCATTTGTTCGGGACAAACCGCTACATTAACCGCAAGCGGGGCAACTACTTATGTTTGGTCAACTGGTTCTACAGATAATTCAATAACGGAAAATCCTGCATCAACTGATTCCTACACGGTAACAGGAACCAGCGGAGGGTGCTCAGGTACTGCAGTTGCTACTGTAACTGTTGGGAGCGGCTTAACAATTATAGTAAATTCTGCAACAATTTGCACTGGACAAACCGCTGTGTTAACCGCTAGTGGCGCAGCTACCTATGTTTGGTCAACGGGTTCTACCGCAAATTCAATAACTGTATCTCCTTCTTCAATAGCTTCTTATACTGTAACAGGTACTAGTGGGGGCTGTTCGGGCACTGCTATTGCTAACGTTACTGTTGCAAATGCTTTGACAATTACTGTTAATTCAGCAACTATTTGTACCGGCCAAACGGCAACGCTTACTGCGAATGGCGGAACTTCTTATGTTTGGTCAACAGGCTCTTCCGGAAATTCAATAACAGTATCTCCTTCTTCGGTAACTTCATATACCGTTACTGGTTCCAATGGAGGCTGCTCTGGTACTGCTATTGCTTCGGTTACGGTTGGAAATGCTTTAGCAGTTAACGTGAATTCTGCAACCATTTGTGCTGGAGAAGATGCAATATTAACCGCAAGTGGAGGTGTTACTTATGTTTGGTCTACCGGATCAACTGCAAATTCAATAACGGATTCTCCGGCAGCAACTGCCTCCTATACGGTTACTGGTTCAGATGGAGGTTGTACAGGTACTGCCGTTGGTACGGTTACCGTTGGAAACGCTTTGGCGATTACTGTTAATTCTGAAACCATTTGTGCAGGACAAAACGCAACACTAAGCGCAAGTGGAGGTGTAACCTACATTTGGTCAACCGGTTCAACAGATAATTCAATTATAATTTCGCCAGTTATAACTGAATCATATACGGTTACCGGAACAAACAACGGATGTTCTGGTTCGGCAACAGGAGTAATTACTGTTAATCCATTACCGGACGTGGCATTTAATGGGAATATTCTTTCTGGTTGTGAACCCTTTTGTACAGACTTTACAGATGTTTCCAGTACAACCGGAGGGATTATTACTAACTGGCATTGGGATTTTGGAGGAAATGGAGTATCAGATATCCAGCATCCGCAGCATTGTTTCAGTACTCCTGGGCAGTATTCAATTACACTTTCGGTGAGTTCTGATTTGGGCTGTTCGGCTAGTTTTACAATTACCGATATGGTTGTTCTGGAGCCATTCCCTGTTGCGGAATTTACAATTCCTCTTACCATCGGTATTCTTGATCCGAATGTATCATTTGTAAATAATTCCTTTGGTGCAAGCTCCTGGAATTGGGACTTTGGGGATTCGTTCGATTCAATAAATAATTCAAGCGTTTTAGAAAACCCTGTCCATACCTATTCAGAAGCAGGTGACTATTGCGCAACGCTTGCAATTAGTAATAATGCAGGTTGTGTGGATACCAGTCAGGTTTGTTTTGTAATAAAACCAGAGTTTACATTCTACATTCCGAATTCTTTTTCACCAAATGCGGACGGTAAAAATGATGAATTTTATGGTAGAGGTGAAAATATTAAAGAATACGAAATGTCTATTTATGACCAGTGGGGAGATAAAATATTTTTCACGAAAAATATAAATGAACCTTGGAATGGCTTGTCAAATAAAGGGTCGGGGGTTTCACAACAGGATGTGTATGTTTATGATATTGTGGTAAAAGATAACAAAAATGAAAGGTATCAATATACCGGAAATGTTACGCTCTTGAGATAAAAGCGGAAAATTGCAAAAGGAAATGCCCGGATAATTTGTTATCCGGGCATTTTTTTTTGCAATTTTTGTTCAATAATAATTATTTAACAACATACATTACTTCTTTCACTGCTTTAATTACTCTGGCAACATTAGGTAATGAAGCTTCAATTAATGTTGGTGCATAAGGCAATGGAACGTCTGCTGCAGTTACGCGTAATACTGGAGCATCTAAATAATCGAATGCTTCTTTCTGAACTTTAAATGCAACCTCAGTCGCTATAGAACCCAATGGCCACGCTTCTTCAACAATGATCAAACGGTTGGTTTTCTTTACAGAAGTTATAATTGTTGCATAATCAATCGGCCGGATAGTGCGCAAATCAATAACTTCAACACTAATGCCCTCTTTCTCTAATTCAATAGCGGCATTTAAAGCTTGTTTAATGATCTTTCCGAAAGATACAATGGTAACGTCCTTTCCTTCACGTTTAATGTCAGCAACACCTATGGGGATAAGGTATTCACCTTCCGGTACTTCCCCTTTTTCACCATACATCTGTTCACTTTCCATAAAAATTACAGGATCATTGTCACGGATAGCTGATTTTAATAGCCCTTTAGCATCATATGGATTTGAGGGCACAACTACTTTTAATCCCGGGCAATTTGCATACCAGTTGTCAAAAGATTGAGAATGCTGAGAACTAAGCATCCCAGCTGATCCTGTTGCTCCGCGGAAAACAATTGGAATAGGAAACTGCCCACCGCTCATACTCATCATTTTAGCAGCAGAGTTAATGATCTGGTCAATAGCTACCAATGAAAAGTTAAATGTCATAAATTCAACAATAGGACGAAGCCCGTTCATTGCAGCGCCAATGGCAATACCTGTAAAACCTAACTCTGCAATAGGCGTATCAATTACACGCTTCTCACCGAATTCAGCAAGCATACCTTTACTTACTTTGTAAGCCCCGTTGTATTCGGCAACTTCCTCACCCATTAAAAATATTTTATCATCTCTGCGCATCTCTTCATTCATTGCTTCACGAAGTGCTTCACGAAATTCGATTGTTCTCATTTTTTTTAGATTAATTTTGACAAATTTAATGTTTTTACAGCCTTTTTCAAAGAAGAAGTGAATCGGATCTGTAAATAAGCTGAAAATTAGCTTCCCTAGGCCTCCACTCCCAACTAATTCGTATTTTTGCAAAAAAAATTTATTCTGTATGGAAAGTAGTCAGTTTGATATTATTATTGTTGGAGGAGGTATTGTGGGATTAGCGTCCGCGTATAAAATCAATTTAAAATACCCAAATAAAAAGATTCTTGTTCTTGAAAAGGAAAAAGAGGTAGCATTTCATCAAACGGGCCATAATTCGGGAGTAATACATTCCGGATTATATTATAAACCGGGATCTTATAAAGCCAAAAACTGCGTTGAAGGAAGAAGAGAGCTGGTTGCATTTGCAAAGGAATATAAGATACCGCATGATATTTGCGGTAAAATTGTAGTGGCGAGCGATGTATCAGAATTAGCTCATATGAACAGGGTATATAATAACGGTATTGCGAATGGTGTTGAAGGGATTGAAAAGATTGATGCAAAACGAATAAGGGAAATTGAGCCTTATTGCGTTGGCATTGAAGGCTTATGGGTAGGTTGCACCGGGATTATTGATTATGCTGATGTTTCACGTAAATACGTAGAGATAATTCATGCCAAATTTCCGCAAAGCAAGGTGCTTACGGAACACGAAGTTACTGCTTTTGAAAAGCATGCAGATTATACGGATGTAATTACTCCAAAAGGCAAATTCAGGGGGAAATACATCATTACATGCGCGGGCCTTCAAAGCGACAGGATTGCAAAAAAAGAAGGTGCAAAAATAGATACTGCTATTGTAGGGTTTCGTGGAGATTATTTTGATTTGACAGAAAAAGGATTGAGTAAGGTTCGTAATTTGATTTATCCTGTGCCTGATCCGAAATATCCGTTTTTAGGTGTACATTTTACACGGATGATTCATGGGGGAACAGAGTGTGGGCCAAATGCAGTATTTGTTTTTAAACGCGAAGGATATGGTAAAACCGATTTTTCATTAAAAGATACAGCCGAAGCATTTTCTTATGGCGGGACCTGGAAATTTTTTGCGAAGAATATGAAATTTGGTATAGATGAATATCGTGGAGCATTTTCAAAAACATTCTTTTTAAAACGTCTGCGTAAGCTTATTCCTACATTAGAGATGGATGATTTAAAGCCGGGGCGGGCAGGCGTGCGCGCTATGGCATTGGCTCCGGAAGGGGAAATGATAGATGATTTTAAAATTGAAGTAAATGGCAATGCAATACATGTACTCAATGCTCCTTCACCTGCAGCAACCTCTTCGCTAGCAATAGGTACGGCAATTCAGGAAATGGCAGCAGCTCATTTTAATCTTGGATAGTTTTTATATTAATTGCAATTGAAAAGTTTGTAATGCTAATAATTAAAATGAATTTATTTTCTTGGATTATTGAGCACTTTTCATTTTTTAAAAAGCTTATTTTAAGCTGCCTGTTGTTTATTTTCTTTATCGGCAGTTTGTCTTCACAAATTATCACTTTTGATGCATGGCAAAAGTTCAGTGATCAGGCATTGATGCCAAAACAGGTTCATTTTTAAAATAGCAACAACAATCTGGATTTGGTGAAATTCCATTGAACGAAACAGATTATTTAGTAATGAATTATTCCAGTGATATTTCGAAAAAAGAAGAAAGTTGGCTGAAAGGGCTGCATGGTAAAACCTTTTTGTACTGGACTATATTGCATATTAATTAGAATTGGTTAATTAATTTCATCTATGCGAAATAATAAGAAAGATAAATCTCAAAACCCGAGTGTAACAAAAGATACAATTACTCAAACCGATAGTAAAACTCTTTGGCTATGGCTTGCAGGAATTATTATCTTAACGTATATCGCTTTTTCACCTTCTTTAAAAAATGGATTCACTAATTGGGATGACAATGTTTACGTTGCTGAAAACAGCATGATTACAAGTCTTTCCGGAGAGAATTTAAAGAAGTTGTTCAATCCGGAAAATAGCGTTTCAAATAATTATCATCCGATTACTATTCTCTCCCTGGCTATTGATTATAAGTTATCGGGATATACTCCTAAAACATATCATATTACCAATCTGCTATTCCATTTATTAAATACCGGTCTGGTCTTTTGGTTTATTTATTTATTAAGTGGTAATAAAGTGCAGGTTGCGGCTATCGTTGCTTTCTTTTTTGGTATACATCCAATGCACGTTGAATCAGTTGCCTGGATTTCGGAACGGAAGGATGTGCTGTATACCTTCTTTTTTGTGGCAGCTTTAATAGGCTATTATAAATATATTAACGCTATCGGGAAAAATAAAATTCTGCTTTATGTGGTTATACTTTTGCTGTTTTTGTTTTCTGTTTTGTCAAAAGCAATGGCAGTGGTATTACCCTTGATATTACTACTGATTGACTATTATAAAGGCCGTAAATTTGATAAATATGTTCTTTTAGAAAAGGTTCCATTTTTTGTTTTATCGTTAATTTTTGGAGTGTTGGCCTCTCGAATACAATCGGATGCAATTGCTGATCTGGAAACATTTACCTGGATGGAGCGATTAGCATTTGCTTCTTATGGAATGGCGGTCTATATTTTTAATTTATTTATTCCAGTAAAACTTTCTTGCTTTTACCCATATCCCAACCTTATTGAAGGTCATTTGCCATTGGTATTCTATGTTTTGCTTATTGTTATTATAGCACTTTTTATAATGGTATTCTTTACGATAAAACGAAACAAAATTCTTGCTTTTGGATTTTTCTTTTTCTTCATTACCATCGCATTAGTACTGCAGTTTATTTCTGTAGGGCAGGTAATTATGGCCGACAGGTATTCGTATGTTCCATTTATAGGTTTATTATTTCCCATTGCTATGGGTTATGAATGGCTGAAGCAACAAACATCAAAAAAATTAAATGTTTGGAAAATGCTTGTAACAGCGATCCTCTGCCTGGTTGCTGTTTTGTCTTTATGGTTGACATACGAACGAACGAAAGTGTGGAAAAACAGCGATACCTTATGGACGGACGCAATTAATAAATACCCGAGTAGTGAAGCCTACCGCAATAGAGGAAGTTATCTGGTAAACAAAGTGGCGTATGATAAAGGCGCAAAAAGAGTTGCTGAAAACGAATATGACAGAGCGCTTTCTGATTTTGACATATCTTTAAAAATGAATCCGAACAATGCGAAGGTGTATATTAATCGTGCAAATATATATGGGTTAAAACAACAGTTTGATTTGGCGTTAAGAGATTACTCAAAAGCAATAGAATTAGATAAAACCGATCCTCAGACATTTTTTAACAGAGCCATTACTTATAGTATAATGAAACAATATGATAAAGCTGCTGTAGATTATACAACAACTTTACAGATGAAACCTGATTTAATTGTTGCAAAACAAAATAGGGCATATGTATACGTTGATAATGGTGATTTTGACAAGGCTATTAATGATTTGGATGAATTGATATTGAGTGACGTAAATAATTCGGTTAATTATTTTTACCGTGGCTATGCATATTTTAAAATGGGAAATGCAACACAGGCAATTGTCGATAATACCACAGCTATTAAGTTAAATCCTGCATATAGTGCCGCTTATTTTAACCGGTCGGTAATTAATAAAACATTGGGTAAATTGAAAGATGCTTTGAACGATGCATTGAAAGCGAAAAGCCTTGGGTATGCAGTAGATGAAAATTATTTGAATGGCTTGAAATCTGGCCTTAATTAATGGATACAAATCCTTAACAACTATTAAAGTTTTACATCATATGCTAAAAATGAACTTTAATCCTTTTCCTGTTTTGGAAACAGAACGATTGATTCTACGTAATCTGAGGATGGATGATAAACAGGAAGTATTTCAGATTCGTAGTAATCCAGCTACAATGCAGTACATTCCAAGGCCACTTGCTAAAACAGTTGATGATGTGGTTTCTGTTATAGAAATGATAACAGGTTTTACAGCCAGAAATGAACGGATTAATTGGGCTGTTACTGAAAAGGGAGTAGATAAACTTATTGGTATAATTGGTTATGTTAATATTAAGCCAGAAAGCTTACGCGCAGAAGTAGGTTATGTTTTACACGAGGACAATACTCAGAAGGGGATTGCCTATGAAGCGTTACAAGAAGTGCTTCATTATGGGTTTGATAGCATGGATTTGCATTCCGTGGAAGCGATTATTCGTCCCGAAAATACAGGTTCAATTAAGTTAATTGAAAAGGCGGGTTTTGTTAGAGAGGGATATTTTAAAGACTATATTTTTCATAACGGAAAATTCTGGGATGAAACAGTGTATTCAATGATAAAACAGCATTAGTTTATTAGTAACGCCCCCTTGAATATTCACAAATTATACTATTTTTACAAAACATAAATTTTTAAAAAATGAAAAACAATATCATTGCAAAAAGTTTCGCAACCGCGTTACTGCTCATCTTTATTAACCTTTCTGCTTTTAAGGCTCAACCTGTTGCTAAAGGCCTTAAATATGAAACCGTAGCAAATGATCCGCTAAATGCGCGTATTTATAAGCTAGATAATGGTTTGACGGTTTATATGACTGTTTACAAAAATGCACCCCGCATTCAAACGTATATTGCCACTAGGGCAGGAAGTAAGAATGATCCGCAAGATGCAACAGGGTTGGCGCATTATTTAGAGCACATGCTTTTTAAGGGTACTGATAAATATGGGAGTAAAGACTATGCAAAAGAGAAAGTGGAACTGGATAAAGTGGAAGCATTGTTTGAAGTTTACCGTAAAACAAAGGACGAAGAAAAACGTAAACAGATTTATCATCAAATCGATAGTATTTCTGGGTATGCTTCCAAATTTGCAATTGCGAACGAATATGATAAAATGTTAACAAACATTGGTGCCAAAGGAACCAATGCATATACCTGGTTGGAACAAACAGTATATGTAAATGATATTCCAAGCAACCAGTTTGAAAAATGGGCGACTATAGAAGCGGAGCGTTTTAGAAACCCTGTATTACGATTGTTTCATACCGAATTGGAAGCGGTATATGAAGAAAAAAACCGAGGATTGGATAGCGATGGACGCAAATCCTGGGAGGCTTTGTTACAGGGTCTTTGGCCAACAAATACTTATGGGTCGCAATCTACATTGGGTACAATAGAACATTTGAAAAATCCTTCCTTAACGGAGATAAAAAAATATTTCAATACGTATTATGTGCCCAACAATATGGCTATTTGCTTATCTGGTGATTTTGATCCAGATGCCACAATTAAAATAATTGCTGAAAAGTTCAAAAATTGGAAACAGAAACCAATTCCGGTTTATCAGCCGTATATTGAAAAACCAATTGTGTCACCGGTTATTAAAGAAGTAATAGGGCCTGACGCTGAAAATATTTCAATTGGATACCGTTTTCCTGGTGTCGGAAGTAAAGAGGCTGATATGATTATGCTCGTTAATAAAATTTTATCGAATGGAAGAGCAGGCTTGTTCGACTTGAACTTAAATCAGCAGCAAAAAGTACTGGAGGCTAGTTCATTTGATATGGAATTTAAAGATTATTCTGCTCATGTTTTTAGTGCTAGTCCCAAGGAAGGACAAACACTTGAACAAGTAAAGGATTTATTGCTTGAACAGGTTGACAAAATTAAAGCAGCTGATTTTCCTGATTGGTTGCTAAGTGCAGTCATTACAGATATGAAACTGGAGGAAACCAAAATGTATGAACGTAACAGTTCCCGTGCAGATGCTTTCGTTGATGCATTTATTACCGGTACTAAATGGGAGGATTATATTAATACAATTAATCGTTTGTCGAAAATAACAAAACAAGAGGTAGTTGATTTTGTTAAGGCTAATTATAAAAATAATTATGTAGTAGTTTACAAACGTACTGGCGAAGATAGCAACGTTCAAAAAGTTGTGAAACCGGAAATTACGCCTGTTGAAGTAAACCGGGATGCGGAAAGCGCTTTTTTAAAAAATGTAAATGGCACAGCAGTAAAAACAATAGATCCTGTATTTATTGATTATAGTACTGATATTAAAAAAATAAAATTAAATAATAGTATCCCTGTGCTGTATACATCAAATAGTGAGAATAAAACATTTGATATGTATTATGTGCTGGATATGGGAACTGACCATAATAAAAAGCTGGGCGTTGCAATTAATTATTTAAGATACCTTGGAACAAAAGAATTAACTGCAACCGCTTTGCAAGAGGAGTTGTATAAGCTGGGCTGTTCTTTTGATGTTTACGTTGGGGATGATGAGCTATGGGTAAGTTTGACCGGATTGACCGAAAATATTGAAAAGGCAACCAAATTATTTGAGGATCTTTTGAAGAATGCACAACCAAATGAAGAGGCCTTGCAAAATCTGGTGTCAGATATATTGAAAAAGCGGGAAGATGCTAAATTAAGTAAAGAGGAAATTTTATTTGGCGCTTTATCATCTTACGGTAAATATGGTCCGAAATCTTCCTATACAAATATTCTTTCAACTGAAGAGTTGAAAAATTTAAGTTCTCAGGAGTTAATCACAATTATAAATGAAATAACCTCATTTGAACATCGGGTGTTGTATTATGGCAGCAATACTTCTGACGAGCTTGTTTCGATGTTAAACAAGCAGCATAACGTACCTGCATTAAAGCCTGTTCCTGCAGCGGTTAAATTTCCGGAACTGGATGCAAATAATAATGTATATATAGTTGACTATGATATGAAGCAGGCGGAAGTCATTTTTTTATCAAAGGATGGAGCATATAATAAGGATAACGCAGCCATGGCGCGCATGTTTAATGAGTATTTTGGCGGAGGAATGTCCTCTGTAGTATTTCAGGAAATGAGAGAATCAAAAGCATTGGCCTATTCAGTTTATTGTTCATACAGTACTCCAAGAAAAAAATCGGAATGTAATTATGTGTTTTCATACATAGGAACCCAGGCAGATAAGCTGCCGGAAGCAATGAATGGGATGATGGCGTTGATTAATAATATGCCAGAGTCAGAAAATAATTTTAAAGCCTCTAAGGAATCTATTTTGAATGCAATGCGTTCGGAAAGAATAACCAAAGCCGCTGTTTTATTCAATTATGAAAATGCTCAGCGCCTGGGCCTGGATTATGATATTAGAAAAGATATTTATAAAAATGTAGCCGGCTTAACATTACCAGAAATAAAAAAGTTTGAGCTGGATCATTTAAAAAATCAGAAATACACTGTTCTGGTGATAGGGAAAAAGGAAAGCCTGGATCTTAAAACACTTGAAAAATATGGCAAATTGAATTTCCTTACACTGCAGGATGTTTTTGGGTATTAACCAGTCTGCTATTGTATCAGCTTTCAACTAAAAGCTTATATTTGTATTATATTAAACCAGTATATTAATTAACCAATAACATTAAACTTTTCTAACAATGAGCAAAATTAAAGTAGCCAACCCGGTGGTTGAATTAGATGGTGACGAAATGACACGCATCATCTGGAAATTTATAAAAGATAAATTAATTCTTCCGTATTTGGATTTGGATATTAAATACTATGATCTTGGGGTTGAACATCGTGATGCTACTAACGATCAGGTAACGATAGATGCTGCTGAAGCAATTAAAAAATACAGTGTAGGTATTAAATGCGCTACTATTACTCCAGACGAAGAGCGTGTTAAAGAATTCAAATTAAAACAAATGTGGAAATCACCAAATGGTACTATCCGTAACATTTTAGATGGTACAGTTTTCCGTGAGCCTATTGTTTGTAATAATGTACCTCGTTTGGTTCCAAACTGGACAGCCCCTATCTGTATTGGTCGTCACGCATTTGGTGATCAATATCGTGCTACTGATTTTGTTACTAAAGGTAAAGGTAAATTAACGGTTTCGTTTACACCGGAAGATGGAAGCGCTCCTCAATCTTTCGAAGTATTTAATTTTAAAGGTGATGGTGTTGCATTAACAATGTATAACACAGATGAGAGTATCCGCGGATTCGCTTATTCCTGCTTTAATACAGCATTACAGAAAAAATGGCCGTTGTATCTTTCCACAAAAAATACCATTTTGAAAAAATATGATGGACGTTTCAAAGATATTTTCGAAGAAATTTATCAGAAAGATTTTAAAGCGAAGTATGAAGCTGCCGGTATCGTTTATGAGCACCGTCTAATTGATGATATGGTTGCATCAGCATTAAAATGGAATGGAAATTTTGTTTGGGCTTGTAAAAATTATGATGGAGATGTTCAGTCAGATACAGTTGCACAAGGCTTTGGTTCATTGGGTTTAATGACATCTGTGTTAATTACTCCTGATGGAAAAACAATGGAAGCAGAAGCTGCACATGGTACAGTAACTCGTCACTACCGTGATCATCAGGCAGGGAAACCAACTTCAACAAATCCAATTGCATCTATTTTTGCTTGGACACGTGGTTTGGAATTCCGTGGGAAATTAGATAACAACCAGGACTTAGTTAATTTCTGCCACGCATTAGAGCAGGTGTGTGTAGAAACGGTTGAGTCAGGTAAAATGACCAAAGATTTGGCTGTTTGTATTCATGGTAACAAAGTAAAATTAGGTGAACATTATTTAAACACGGAAGATTTCTTATCCGCTTTGGATAGTAACCTACAAGCAAAACTTGCCAAGAAAGTAACAGCTTAATTATGTAGAATAGAATTATGAAGATTGGCATTTTTGTACTAAAATGCCAATCTTCGTTTTTAATACCAATGGCATACTAATTGATTCATTGTTAAAACTAATTTAAAAGAAAAAAATGGGATTTGTAACTGAATTTAAAACATTTGCCATGAAAGGCAATGTAATTGACCTCGCCATAGGGGTTGTTATTGGTGCCGCTTTTGGTAATATTGTTAAATCATTGGTTGATGACATTATTACACCGGCAATTTTAACTCCTGCTTTGGAAGCCGCGCACATTGCTGATTTGAGTCAGCTTGTGATTCCGGGCACTGCTATTAAATATGGTAACTTTATTTCCCAGATTATTTCTTTTGTTTTGGTTGCATTTGCATTGTTTTTAATTATTAAGGCAATGAATGCTTCCAAAAAGAAAGAGGAGGCTGCTGCCCCTGTAATAGTTGTAGTTCCGGCACAAGAGCTGTTGCTGACAGAGATCAGGGACTTGCTGAAAAAATAAAATTTGGCGTAATAGTTGCCTGTTAACTACAAATGAAAAATCATATTCTCATATTGTTTTTTTTCTCTTTGATGGCTGTTCAAGTTTCTGCTCAGGATGCTAATAACGAGCAGAAAGGGACGATAAAGGTTCAGAAACGGGGACATCTTTCAAAAATTCAGTTTGATAACGTCAATTACCGCCTCGTAGGAATTGATCAATATGGTAATGTATTGGATTCGGCAGTTATTGAATTTGAAATGTCGGTAACTATTCGTGGCATTTTTTATTCTGAAAAAACAGCAGGGCAATACTTAAGCGGTAATATGCAGAAGTTATTAGCCAGATGCGATCAGACTTCGAAAATAATTTTTGATAAAATTAAAGCAAAGGATAAGAATGGTACTATACTAGACATGCCTAAATTTCAATACGCATTTGGATATTCTGAAGAGAATAATGAATGATTATATAGGGCTAAATCGGTTGAATATTTTGCCTTGGAAATTATAGAAGAAAATGCCCCTCCCCCGAGGTTTAGTAAATCCGAATCCATTCGTTGTATATTATATATTAACAACTTTCTTCCTGTCTTCTGCGGTTAGTTTTTTAAATCCTCTAACCTTCTGGTGTAATTTTCTTCTTTCATTTAAATTGCTATTTTAATATTAAAAAATTATATGACGCAAAAAAAATTCATCATTGTTTCCGTAACTTTATATACTATCATACTAGTAGTTATGTGTTGCACTTACTTGGGCCATCAATTTACTGGTAGTGATCCTGCTGGAAATGCAATGGCAGAAGGGCTAACCTTTTTTTATGGACTCGGGATATTATTTCTTATAGCAGTTGTTTTTACAATTATAAATGCTTTTCTATACAAAAACCAGCAGAATGTTTTATATGACATGGGGTGGTTATAAAACACCGGGACAGAATTTAAAAATTCCTGAGAGGCCACAAACAATTCCTTTTACAAATTGGGAATTGTTAAATGGAATAAATGAAGATACTAAAGACACAATAAAAATTGGTTTTAGATATAAAATAAGCAAGTGAGTTAATTGAAATAATTAACGAAAGACAACAAACTATAGAAACGATTAAGGATAAGTACCGAAATCCATAATTTGGTAAATATTAAAGTCTGACAAGTTTATAATGGATGGTTAAAAAAATTAACGGTAAAGATGTAAAGTGGCTAAGGCCTAATTCGAAGAGCGAAGGCGTTTTTAATCACTAACGATTCTTAAACAAATCGTTAACCGTAACCATCAAAAAAATCCTTATTGAAATTCACCAGATATAACTTTTGGGTAGCCCTTGAAACAGCGGTGTACAGCCATCGCAGATATTCAGTGTTAATCATTTCATCTGTTAGATACCCTTGCTCTACAAATACACATGGCCACTGCCCGCCCTGTGCTTTATGACAAGTAACAGCATATGCAAATTTTACCTGCAAGGCATTAAAAAAGCCATCTTCTTTTATTTTTTTTAATCGCTGTCTTCGGTCGGCAACATCACTGTAATCAAGTGCTACAGATTCATACAGTTTTTTATTATCCGCTTGGGATAATGCGGGTGATTCACTGGAAATAGTATCCAACAGCAAACGTGTTTCCAATTCTGGTTCATCCGGGTAATCAATCAATCGCATCCTCACATCTGCAAAGCGGAAACCATGCATTTCCCGGATATTTCCAACACGCATTAGCTGTATAATATCACCATTGGCAATAAAGCCGGCTTTTGATTCCTCTGGCAGCCAGAAATAGTTATTCCTGACTACCATCATGTAGTCACCTGATGACAACTCATCTTCCTGCCAGCGGATACGCGCACGTATCTGCTGATTAAAAATATTAGCTCGTTTATTTGAACGGCAAATCACCATAGAGTCTTCTGCACCATAATTGTCATATGCACTGTTTAAAGCATCTTCCAGTTCACTGCCATCAATTCGGATAACATCCTTAAAATCGGCCAAATTAAAATGTGGTTTACTGTTTTCGTTTGCTTTAATCTGGTTTCGGATATCTGTGGCATTGGTAAGGATACCGGAGTTTTCTGTTTGCCGCACCACTTCAGTCAATTCAAATGAATCGATCGGGAAGTGAAAAGAAGCTTTCAGGTATTCAATGTCTAATGCGGGGCTTACATCTAAGCCTACCGGAGGTAACTGGGCTGTATCCCCAATAAATATCAGTTTGCAATTAATGCCGCTGAATACATATTGCACAAGGTCATCCAGCAGGCTGCCTCCACCAAACATGCCGCCATCGCTCAATCCACCGCTATTTGAAATCATAGAGGCCTCGTCTATGATAAAAATAGTATTGCCATGCAGGTTTTGCTGCCGCTGAAAAGCAACTCCTCCTTCGGATGTTGGCTTTTTATAATATATTTTTTTATGTACTGTATAGGCTTGTTGTTTGGTGTAATTGGAAAGCACTTTTGCTGCCCGGCCTGTAGGGGCAAGCAGTACCGTTTTACCATTCACCGAAGGCAGGCTTTGCACCAGTGAGCGGACAATAGTAGTTTTTCCGGTACCGGCATAACCTTTAATTACAAAAAGCTGACTGGAATTATTTCCTACAATAAATTCGGAAAGTTTATTTAATAAGGTGCGTTGTCCATTTGTTGTTTCAAACGGAAAGTGTTTCAATAAAATAAGGCCGAATTCTTCTTGTGTCATTGCTTGTAAAGATAATAAAACCATTTGTTAAAAATTGTTGAAATTTAATTAGAATGCCTATAGCTATAAAAGCGATGAAAGGGTAGGGAAGCACTGCATTATAATTTATATCTTTGCATTTCTGTATGACAACTGAACTGAAAAATAAAGTAGCCCAGGTTAACTCATTTATTGATGAATCCTTTGATCCTAAAAAAGGCTTGGAGTATCATTTGTCAATTCAAATAGGTACAGAAAGTGTATGGATCACTATAAATGAAAAATTAAAAAATAAATACATCGCTTTTGAAAATTACAAATTTGAGAATGTTGGAAGTTATAATTTAATGGTTGATGTTATAGATTTACTTCTTAAGGAAAGCCGCTTATTAGCATACAAGTATAAAACGGTAGCTTGTGTGATGGTTAATAATCTTTCCACCATTATTCCAACTCCGCTTTTTGAAGATAGTAAAAAAAAAATGTATTTAAAGTTTAACGCAGCCATTGAAGAGGAAGAACATTTGGTAATGGTTGACGATTTAAAAAGTTTAGATGCAAAAAATATATTTGCCCTGCCGTTACTGCTGAAGGAGAAATTCGAATCCTTATATAGCAGCGTTACATATCATCATTTTTCAAGTGCGCTGATGGAAGGCCTTTTGATTCAAAATAAAAATCAGGCAAATAAAAAATTGTTTGTACACATTCAACCTGCAAATTTTGAAGCTGTATTAATTGAAGGCAAAAGTTTACTTTTTTACAATACTTTTAAATACCAGACTGCAGAAGATTTTATTTATTATTTGCTGTTTGTGTGTGAACAGCTGCAATTGAATCCGGAAAATATAGAAATAATACTATTAGGAGATATAGAAAAGAGCTCAGAGGTTTATTCCATTACCCAAAAGTATATCCGTAATCTGAAATTTGGTGAACGTTTCGATAATTCGGACTATAGTTACCAACTTCAGACATTACCAAAACATCAATATTTTACTCTTTTTAATGGATATTTAATTAAAGGGTAAATCGATCCGGTTTTTTTAAGTTCACAAATCACAACTAAAAACTATTAAAAATGCGCATAATTAGCGGTGAACATAAAGGCAGAGTGATCCATCCACCAAAAAATTTACCCGTAAGGCCAACTACAGACTTTGCAAAGGAGAGCCTTTTTAATATACTAAATAATCATATTGATTTTGAGGGGATTAAGCTGTTGGATCTGTTTTGTGGTACAGGAAATATCACTTTTGAGTTTGCTTCCCGAGGCAGTACAGATGTCACCAGTGTTGATGATAACTATCATTGCTGTGATTTTGTGAAAAAAACAATTTCAGCCTTTAAAATGGATCAGGTAAAGGTTATAAAATCAGATGCGTTTAGCTTTTTGAAAAAAACGGCCAACACCTATCATGTTATTTTTGCCGACCCTCCTTATGATATGGAACAGGAAAAGTTTATATCAATTCGTGATCTGGTATTCAGCAAAAATCTACTAAAGCCAGAAGGCTGGTTAATTATTGAACACGGTGAGCGCACTGTTTTATCGGACCATAAATGTTTTGTGGAACACCGAAAATATGGTAATGTGAACTTTTCTTTCTTTAAAATGCATGCTATTGATCTTCATGAAAAGGAGACCCAACAATAGTATTTATTCTTGTAATTGCCTGATTAGCAAGGTGGTGTGTTTTTGGTAGGTTGCTAGATGTTAACATTCTGTTGTTCATTTAATTTGAATGTGACCAATGCTAAAACACTTATTCTTTATTATTTTCGTCCCCATTATCTGAATTTAATTCTGATTTTATTGGGTTATTTATTATTATTTATTAACAAATAAAAAAATAGTACCTTTACATTTCCGTTTCTATATTTTACTTGACCAATCTCATATTAGAGAAATGAAAAAAAAATTTACAAATAATACCATTGAAACTTCAGTAAACAAGTTAAAATGGTTACTTCGAATTACATCAGTTTTAGCATTTTTTGCACTTAGCACGGGAGTCCATGCGCAATGTCCAAATGCAACCGCCACACCGCCTTCTCAAACTATTTGTTCAGGTGTGCCTATTTCCATTGCTTTAACAAGCGATCAGCCGTTTACAACTTATTCATGGACCTTTGTTCAAACGGATGTGGTAGGGGCCACAAATGGCGCAGGGTCTACTATCAGTGATACATTAACCGCAGTGGAAGTTTTTGCAGGCTCAGCAGTATATACAGTTACACCATTTACAGCAGGTTGTCCAGGAGGCGGGCCTTCAATTAACGTTACTATTACTGTAAATCCTAAGCCAACAGCCACAGCTACTCCCGCCTCTCAGGCAATATGTACAGGTTCTGCCACATCCATAGCCCTTACAAGTGATGTTGCATCAACTTCATTCAGCTGGACAACTGTTAACTCTGGAACATCCGGAGCAACAGCAGGAAGTGGAATAAATATTATCCAGACACTATCTACAACCGGTGCATCAACCGGTGTTTCTACTTATAACATAACCCCCGTTGCTGCAGGTTGTTCAGGCAATATTGTTTCCGTTCCCGTTACGGTTAGAAGAATTCCAACTGTTGCTGCAACTCCTAACGCACAAACCGTTTGTTCAGGAGTAGCAATTGGTACTATTACTCTTTCGAATCCAAATGCTGTAACCGGCACTACCTACAGCTGGACCAGGAATAATAATGTTACTCTAACCGGTATGGCTGCAAGTGGTGGAGGTTCCACTATTAACGGAACATTAACAAATTCAACAACTTCGGCAGTAACTTCAGCCTTTTCCATTATTGCAACTGCAAATATTTGCTCTTCAGCACCTATAACAGCAAATGTTACTGTTGATGCAGCACCAACCATGACAAGTTCAAATGCTGCAACAATATGCAGCGGAAATACGGTGAGTATCCCTTTAACAAGCGACATTTCTGCAACCTATTCCTGGATTGCAACAAATAATACAAATACTACAGGTGAAAGCACTACCTTACAATCCGGAAGTCCTTTAAGCAATGCAATAACAAATAATACATCTGTTGTGCAGAATGTAACTTATAGCGTTACCCCAACATCCACTATAAATTCTTGCGTAGGAACAGCTCAACCTGTTATTGTAACGGTAGATGCAAAACCTTCCATTACAGCGCAAACAGCAGGTGTTTGCAGTGGAACAGCTTTTTCTGTTACCCCTGTTGATGTTACAGATGGTATTGTCCCAGTAGGAACTACCTACACTTGGAGTGCACCTGTGGTAACAGGAGGTGTAACCGGAGGGGCTTTAGAAGCTTCCCCTCAGGCCACTATTAGCCAAACGCTTACTAATCCTACAAATACAGCTCAAACCGCAACGTATACAGTTACTCCAACAGCGGCAACTTGTGTTGGTAGTACCTTTACCATTACCGTAACTGTAAATCCAAGACCTTCTATTACCAGCATTACAGCCTTAACCTGCAGTGAAACTGCCTTTTCTGTTACACCTGTTAACGTAACAAATGGTATTGTACCAGCTGGAACAACTTATACCTGGGCAGCTCCAGTGGTTACTGGAGGGGTTACGGGTGGAAATGCACAGGCGGTTGGACAAGCAGCCATTAGTGAAACACTTACTAATCCTACAAGTACACCACAAACAGCAACCTATACGGTAACCCCAACAGCTGGAGGATGCGTAGGTTCTACATTTACAATTACAGTAACAATAAATCCGAAGCCTTCAGTTATTCCTCAAACAGCAACAATCTGCAGTGCATCAGCCTTTACCGTTACTCCTGCCGATGGAGGTGGAAATGTAGTGCCTGCCGGAACTACTTATACCTGGACTAATCCCATAGTAACAGGCGGTATCACCGGTGGAAGCGCACAGGCTGTTGGTCAGGCATCAATCAGTCAAACACTTACTAATCCAACCAGTGTATTACAAACAGCAACATATACAGTAACTCCTTTACAGGGGAGTTGTACAGGAGCAACCTTTACGGTAACAGTAACCGTAGATCCAAAGCCGGCTGTTATAAATCAAACACCTACAGCTTGCAGTGGTTATTCTTTTACAGTTACTCCCGCTGATGGAGCAGATGGAATAGTACCTGCTGGTACAACCTATACCTGGACTAGTCCGGTAGTAACCGGAGGAATTACCGGTGGAAGTGCACAGGGAGCCGGTCAGGCATCTATCAGCCAAACGCTTACCAACCCAACAAATACAATACAAACCGCAACCTATACTGTTACGCCTACATCAGGAAGCTGCGTTGGTTCTACTTTTACAGTAACTGTAACAGTAACTCCAGATCCATTTGTTGGAGCTCAAACAGCAATCACTTGCAGTGGAATAGCTTTTACAGTTACACCGGTTGATGGAGGAGGTAACACAGTACCTGCCGGTACTACTTATACCTGGTCGGCTCCGGTAGTTACAGGTGGGCTTACAGGTGGAAGTGCTCAGGCAGTCGGACAGCCATCCATCAGTCAGACACTTACCAATCCTGCCAATACCTCACAAACAGCTACTTATACGGTAACACCAGCAGCAGGTTCTTGTGTGGGAGCAACCTTTACTGTAACAGTTACAGTTAATCCTACCCCGGCAATAACAGTTCAAACGTCTACCATATGCAGTGGATCAGCCTTTACGGTTACTCCGGCTAATGGAGCAGATGGTATAGTACCTGCCGGTACAACCTATACCTGGTCATCTCCGGTAGTTACAGGCGGCCTTACGGGAGGAAGTGCTCAGGGTTCTGCCCAGAGTTCAATTAGTCAAACACTTACAAACCCAACAAACACAGCACAAACAGCAATTTATACGGTAACACCTTTGTCTGGAAGTTGTACAGGTGCAACCTTTACAATAACGGTAACGGTAGATCCAAGACCTGCAATTACTGCTCAAACACCAATAACATGCAGCGGAACAGTTTTTACTGTTACCCCAGTGAATATAACTGATGGTATAGTACCAGCCGGTACAACCTATACCTGGTTATCTCCAGTGGTTACCGGTGGTGTTACCGGTGGTAGTGGGCAATTCAGTCAGGCTTCTGTCAGCCAAACGCTTACTAATCCTACCAATTCGGCTCAAACGGCTACTTATACTGTTGTTCCAACAGCAGGAACCTGTATAGGGTCACCATTTACAGTAACAGTAACAGTAAATCCGCTCCCTTCAATAACAAATCAAACAGCAGTATCCTGCAGTGGAACAGCCTTCACAGCTTCTCCTGCTAATGGAACAAATGGTATAGTTCCTGCTGGTACAACTTATACCTGGTCAGCTCCGTTGGTAACTGGTGGTGTTACTGGTGGAAGCGCACAGGCTATTCCGCAGTCATCTATCAGTGAAACACTAGTCAATCCTACCAATATAGCACAAACGGCAACGTATACTGTTACTCCAACTTCTGGCAGCTGTACTGGCCCGACTTTTACGGTTACTGTAACAGTTGATCCCACACCTTCAGTTACGGATCAAATACCTGTTATATGTAGCGGTACAGCGTTTACAATTACTCCGGTAAATATAACAGATGGTATTTTACCTGCCGGAACAACATATACCTGGTTGGCACCTATTGTATCAGGTGGTGTTTCCGGTGGAAGCGCACAGGCTGTTCCACAATCGTCTATCAGTGAAACTCTTACTAACCCTACCAGTGCAGATCAATTGGCAACCTATACAGTAACTCCGGTTGCGGGCAGCTGCACCGGCTCAACATTTACTATTACCGTTACTGTAAATCCTGTGCCATCAGCTTTAGCTCAAACCCCTTCAGCCTGCAGCGAAACTGCATTTAATGGTACGCCTGCAGATGGTGGTGGTAACATAATACCTTCAGGAACCACCTATACCTGGCCAGCTCCGGTTGTAACGGGTGGTATTACAGGTGGTGGTGCACAAACAGCGCAGCCATCAATTAGTGAAACACTTACCAATCCAACAAGTGCAGGGCAAACAGCAACTTATACAGTAACACCTACATCTGGAAGCTGTACAGGTAATGCATTTACGGTTACTGTAACGGTAAATCCGAAACCGGCAGTGAATGCCCTTACGGATATAACCTGCAGCGAATCAGCATTTATGGTTACGCCTCTTGATGGGATAGATGGTATTGTGCCTGCGGGTACAGGTTATACCTGGACAGCCCCAGTGGTAACCGGAGGTATAACCGGTGGTACTGCACAGTTAGTTCCTCAGGCATCCATCAGTGAAACCCTTACCAATCCATCAAATATTCCGCAAACAGCAACCTATACCGTAACACCTATTTCTGGTAGTAGCTGCACAGGTTTAACTTTTACTTTAACTGTAACTGTAAATCCAAAACCAACAGTAATAACCACAGATCCTGCAACAGTATGTGCGCCAGCAACAATAGATCTTACATTGCCTGGGGTAACAGCGGGTTCAACAGCGGGCCTCACTTTTACTTATTTTACTAATGCGGCTGCAACTACTCATACAGTAGATTCATCGGCTGTTACAACATCCGGTGCTTATTATATTGTTGGATTAACAGGCTTAGGATGCTCCGATACAACAGCTGTTACAGTTACTGTTAACCTTCCCGCAGTAGGCGGTGTGGTGGAGGGAGATACCACCGTGTGCCCTGGTTCGAATGGCGACACACTGATTCTTACTGATTATGTAGGTACCATACAAAAATGGCAGTATTCCATTGATCAGGGTACATCCTGGATCGATATTGTAAATACTACTGCGCAGCAGTCCTATTTAAATTTAACCACTACAACATGGTATAGAGCATTGATGGCAACAACCTGTACCGGGGCTATATCTGAAGAGGCAAGGATTACAGTTGATACCTCGGCTTCATCTGCGGGTGGGGTAGTTTCTTCACCAATCGATACTGTTTGCCGCGGTTCAAATAATGATACATTAACTTTAACGGGTCAAACTGGTGCGGTATTAAGATGGGAATATTCAATTGATGGCGGTACTACCTGGATAGCTTCCAATAACACCACAAATATGTATATTTATACTAATCTTACAACAACTACTATCTTTCATGCAGTAGTACAAAATACTATTTGCGGATCTGCAGTTTCATCTGATTTTACTCTTACCGTTATTGGTTCTGAAGGCGGTTCTATCATTGGAGCTCAGCCAGGCTGTGCATTCGCGAATGGCGGTACACTTATGCTTTCAGGTTATTCAGGTGCTGTTACGGTTTGGCAATATTCCACAGATTCTGGAGCAACATGGCTGGATTCAGCTAATACAACTGATACCTATGTTTATTCCAATTTATCTGATACTACAATGTATAGAGTAATTGTTCAGAATGCAAGTTGTGCTGCTGATACTTCAGCTGCCCAAACGTTACTGGTATATCCTAAACCATTAGCCGCATTTACAGCTGATACAGCTTGTTTAGGTTCTGTAACCACATTTGTAAATACGTCCTCTGTAGTATCTGGTACTATTCAGTTTAACCAGTGGAATTTTGGCGATAATGCAGCTTCTTTTTTAGTGAACCCTACACATACCTATTCTACTGCAGGTTTAAAAACAGTTAGTTTAACAACTGTAAGTGATTTTGGATGTTTGGATACTGCCATTGTGAATGTGCTAATCCACTCATTACCAAGCGCTCAAATTGTTGCTGCCAGCTCTTTATCATTTTGTTGTGGCGGAAGCGTTACATTATCGGGCAATGTAGGACTAACTTATTTATGGACGGCATCTTCCGAAACCACTCAGAGTATTACGGTTTCTAATTGTTTGGCATCGGGCAGCTATCAGCTTATGGTGACAGATCCTGCTACTTCATGTTCAAATGTATCATCTGTTTCAGTTGTTATTTTTCCATCTCCGGTAGCAAACGCTGGTAATGATGTAAGTATCATTCTTGGAAATTCAGTAGAGCTAAATGGACAAGGAGGGGTTATTTATTCATGGTTGCCTTCTTCAAGCCTTAGCGATACCTCTGTTGCTGATCCAGTTGCAAACCCTATAGTAACCACTGCTTATCAATTAACTGTTTCCGATATTAATGGATGCGTTGATGTGGATTCGGTAACAGTTACAGTTGTAACAGATATAAATGAAGTGGTAGTAACCAATTTACTAACAACAAATGGTGATGGTTATAACGACAAATGGATTGTGACCAATGTTGAAAGTTTTCCGGGTACCGAAGTTATTGTTATAAATAGAGAAGGGCAGCAGGTGTTTTACTCTTCATCCTATGATAATAGTTGGACGGGCTTAAATAAGAATGGGAAATCATTGCCGGATGGTACTTACTATTATTTCATTAAATTCCCAAATACGGATAAAGTGAATAAAGGTCCGCTTACAATTTTAAACGAAAAGAAATAAGATTAAGCCGGGCTTTTTAAAACAGGGATTTTAATTGTTAGAAATTTACCGGAAATAGATTAGACTACTTGGTTCAATAAAAATAACACATCACTTATTTCTGATGAAGAATAAGTGAGGCATAAAAAAAAGATAAAATGACTAAATTAATTTTACAAATGAAGGGCGTGGTTATCATCTCAGCGATGCTTTTTTTCTGTCCTCTTTTTAATATAGGTACTAAAGCTCTTGCGCAACAATTGCCTTTTAGCAGTCAGTATTATATAAATCAATTTGTTATTAATCCGGCATTTACTGGAAACGGTCAAAATGTAAATGCTTATTTATCTCATCGTTCCCAATGGACCGGTTTAGCAGGTTCTCCGCAAACAAGTTATTTAACAGTTGACGGCCCGATACAAAAAAACAGTGGTTTGGGTTTGAAAGTATATACGGATGTAACTGATATAATTAGCCGTGTAGGCGCTTTCGCTGAATATTCTTACAGAATAAATATCAGTGACTCAAATAATTTATACTTTGGAATAGCAGCTGGTATCCTTGATAATAAGCTTGATTTTTCGAAAGCGATAATTAAAGATACGGATGACCCGTTTTTATTTAACCAATCACAGCACAAAACTGTTTTTTGTGCTGATTTAGGTGTTGCTTATATTTATAAGAGATTGTCTCTTGGATTTGCAGTGCCGCAGGTATTGGGTAACAGAATAAAGTACCCTATTTTGAATGGTGATAACAGCTATTATAATTTAACACGCCATTACCAGGGTTCTATAAAATATGTATTTGACGTGGTAAAAGAAAAAGGGATAACAGCATATCCGCTTATTATGTTCCGAAGTATTAAGGGTGCTCCTTTTCAATATGATATTAATGCTGTAGTAGATTGGAAAAAAATTGGCTGGGCTGGTTTAACCTACCATAGTAATTATGCGATGGCTATTAGCGCAGGTTTAAGATATAAAAATTTTAGTGTTGGATATGCTTATGATTTGGGATTGAACAAAGTAAGATCATATACAGGTTCCTCTTCCGAATTTTTAATTGGCTATACGTTTGCAGAAATTAAAAAAGATATTAAGATAATTGAGCCGGAGCCGGTAAAGAGGGATACAGTGGCGGATGTTGCTAAAACGGATACGAACAAACAATTAAAGAAACAAATAGAAGCACTGGATCAGGCATCTAAAGCAAAAGTTGATTCAATTCAGCAATTGCAGGCACAAATTAAAGACCTGAATACCAAAATGGCAAAAATAAAGAAGGATACTGTATTTATGGCCGCATCTACCAACAATGAACCTGTTGCTGTGGTGAAGACCAGAATAGATACAGTTTATTTACCCGCACCAGTTCCAACGGATATTGTGAAAACACAAGGTGATACAGTTCGTATTAAAGAAAATACCAATAGTGGGCCTGTAGGTGTAATATATAGCAGATTGCTTGACGATAATGGAACTCCGGTTAGAAATGCTCAGATTGAAGTGGTGGATAGTATTTCTAAACAAGTAGTTGCAAGTACTCAAAGCAATAATGATGGCTATTTCCGCATCTCTGTTCCTTCCGGAAAAACATATGATATAGTTTTTAGCAAAACTCCTAATATGTATAAATCAGTTACTGTAGCGGTTCCTGAAACTCCAGGATTTGAAAAAGATCTTAAAAACATAACGGTGCCTAAATTTGAAACAGGAAGAAGAATTGTACTTAATAATGTGTTTTTTGATAACAACAAAGCTGATTTGAAAAAAGAATCATATCAGGAATTAGAGCGTGTTGTGAAACTAATGGAGTATATACCAACCATGGAAATCGAATTGTCTGGGCATACAGATAATGTAGGACGAGCGGAATTTAACAGGGAACTTTCTGAACAAAGAGCTAAAGTGGTAAGAGATTATCTTGTAAAAAAGGGTGCTGATAAAAACCGCCTGACCTATAAAGGCTATGGACCAAGCCAAATGATAGCCAGCAATACTACAGAAAAAGGAAGGATACTTAATCGCAGAACCGAATTTAAAGTTACAAGAATAGATTCTAAATTTACTGTTTTAACAGCGTCCGATACTATTGCTAATTCACTTGCAAATAAAGGAAAAGATCCATTGATTGAAGAGAATGAGCGTTTAAGAGCAGAACTTGCAAAAGCGAAATCGGGACAAAAAACGCAGCCGAATTCTCAAAACAATGAGTTGATTGAGAAATTAAAAGCAGAATCGGATGCGTATGCGGTTGAGGTGAACAGATTAAGAGCTGAGCTTGCAAATTCGAAGAATGCCGGAACAGCAACAACAACTAATGCTGCTGGCAAAACCGAAACGGATTTATGGATAGAACAATTGCACAAAAATTCCGGGCAGGATGTTGGAGCATATGTTAAAACTACAGAGGCTTACATTACACAATTGAAAGCAAAAACCGATAGCAGTCAGATAGAGATTAATAGATTGAGATCAGAACTTGCGAAAAAACCTGGTGGAACAACAACTGCTCCACCTATCAAGAGTCCTGAAACAACCCCAATTAAATCTGTTGGAACTCAAAATCAGAAATTAAATGATGATCTTGCAAAAGCAAAAGAAGGTGTTAAAAACGCAGAAACTGCTTTAGATAACAAGCTGAAAGAACCTAGCGGACAAACTCCAAGCACGCTTTATCAGCTTCAGGTAGATCAATTGAAATCTAAATTGGCAAAAGCAAAAGATGCTGAAACGAAGGCAATAAATGCCTTGAATTCTGAGAAAAATTTAAATTCCGAAACAAATAATACTAGCAATAGCTTAGTGGAACGTTTAAAAGAGAAATCTGACAGCAGCGAAGCTCAAATAGTTAGGTTAAAAGTGGAATTAGCAAAAGCAAAAGAGGCGGAAAGAAAGGCTGTTGAGGCATTAAATGCGAAAAAATCCGTGTCGTCACCGGCTAATTCGGGCACCAAGCCTGCAGCAAAAGCGCCAGTTAAAAAAGCACCAGTAAAAAAGACGCCAGCTAAAAAAGCACCGGTAAAAAAGGCTCCGGCTAAAAAAGCACCGGAGAAAAAGGCTCCTGTAAAATTTGAATAATCTTTTAATCGCTCAGCAATATTCCACCCCCAACCAATGGCTTGGAGGTGGAATTGTTGTTTTACAGAGTTATATGCCTATATAGCTGGTTTGAAATTGTTTTTTTGGATTGAAATGAATAAGTTTGTTTGATAATAGCTGTTTAGTATGGGTTTTAAGGTGGTAATAAGGCATATTTGGAATCAATTAAGATTATATCTTAGCTTTATACTTTTGGTTTTTTATTTAACCGTAGGCTTTTTATTTTTGTTTTCCGATATTTGGTCTCATTTTTTAACAGAAGGCAGGGAAATAGTTGGATTAGTGCTTATTTTATACAGTGTATTGAGGTTTTACATTGCATATCGTAGATTTAAGGCGAAACATATTAAAATTCAAGTATTAAAGGAACAAAAGCGAAAACACAAAACATCTGAACCAGAAAATGCTACAACTGAATAAGTTAATTTATATACCCGTTTTCACCCTGATAATTGCTCTCTGCAGCTGTTCAGGTGGTAATAACGAACCCTCCGACACTCCAACTTCGGGTGAAGTAAATATTGTAGTGGATGAGTCTTTTCAGCAGCTGTTTGATACCCAGATTTATACATTTGAATCACTGTATAAAAATGCAAAAGTTCATGCGTTATATCTGCCTGAAAATGAAGCTATTCAGCGGTTAATAAATGATTCCTGCAAAGTAGTTGTTATGTGTCGTGACCTAACCGCAAACGAGCGTAAACAATTCGAACAAGCCAATATTTTTCCAATATCCACTAAAATTGCTGAAGATGCTGTTGCTTTTATTGTAAATAATGAAAACACAGATACTACTTTAACGGTTGAAAGGCTGAAAGCAATTCTTCAGGGAAATGATTCATTATGGAACCAGGTAAATAAGCAATCCCAACTTGGAAAGATCAATATTGTATTTGATAATAACGGATCAGCAAATACCAGCTATATAAGGGATACAGTGCTGCATGGGAAGGAATTGCCAAAAAACGCTTTTGCAGTAAAATCAAATCCTGAAGTGATTGACTATGTGAGCCAGCATAAAAATGCAATTGGCGTTTTAAGTGTAAACTGGATAAGTGACAGCGATGATAGCTTAACTGTTAATTTTATGAAAAAAATTAAATTGCTTGCATTGGCAAAGGATAGTACCACAAAGGCTGTAAAGCCTTATCAGGCATACATAAAAACAAAAGACTATCCCTTTACCAGGGGCGTTTATATGATCAACAGGCAAACACGTGCAGGTCTTGGTATGGGATTTGTAGCATTTGTGGCGGGTGAAAAAGGTCAAATCATGATTTTAAAGTCGGGATTGGTTCCTGCAGTGGCTCCAGTTAGATTAATTGAGGTCAATACAAAATAATTTAATTAAAAAATAAAACAGCGTATTATGAAACTTACCAAACTATTTTTTATTTCTTCTCTGATTATTATTTCCACGTCTGCATTCTCACAGTCACTGCAGGATGCAATAAAGTTAACCACCAATGAGCAGTTTGAAAAAGCAGATGCAGCATTTAAAAATCTGTTATCAACTCAGCCAGCTAACGGTGAAATTTATTTTTATCATGGTGAGAACTATTTTAAAAATAACAACATGGAAATGGCTAAAGCGATGTACCAGAAAGGTGCGGATGTAAATGCTACAAATCCTTTTCCATACGTAGGTTTAGGGAAAGTACAATGGTATCAGAATATGGCTTCGGACGCGAAAGCGAATTTTTATAAAGCAACAACCTTAGCTGCTGGCAAAAATGCAACGGTATTAATGTTAATAGCTGAAGCATATATTGAAGCAGAAGCGAAAGATTTTGCAGAGGTAACTAAATTATTAGATCAGGCTCAAAAGCTGGAGCCTACTAATCCGAGAGTGTTTTTGTTAAAAGGTGATGCGGTGCTGGAACAAAGTAATGACGGCTCAAAAGCAATTGCTTTTTATGAGCAGGCTGCAAAATTAAATCCGAAGTCGGTTGATGCTAATTTAAGTATTGGTCAGTTGTGGAACCGAGCTAAAAATTATACTGCAGCTTTGGACTACTATAAAAAGGCGAAATTAATTGATTCTACTTTTGCTCCTGCTTATCGCGAGATGGCTGAAATTTATGGCCGTGCAGGACAGTACACGAATGCAGTTGCTAATTACAAACGTTATCTGGAATTAAATAATGATTGCAGCGCACGTGCTTTTTATGCTGGCTTTCAATTGGAAGGAAAACATTATACTGAATCAATTGAAGCTGCAAAGGAGGCGTTAAAATGTGATAGTAATAATGTTTATTTATACCGTTACCTGGCCTATGCGAGTTATGAAGTAATACCAGCAGATTATGCTGGCGGTCTTGAAAACAGTAATAAGTTTTTTTCAAAAGTAAAACCAGAAACAAAAGTTATTACAAAGGACTACGAATACCGTGCTAAATTATTAGCAAAAGGCGGAAAGGATTCATTAGCGATACTTGATTTCATGAAAGCATTGGAACTGCAGCCTGATAAAATAGAGTTGAATAGCGATATCGGAGCGCTATACGTTAAAATGAAAAAATACAATGAAGCAATTGCAACTTACAATAAAAAAATTGAGGCCAATAAGGCCAACATCAATGATTATTTTGGTTTAGCGCGTGCATTCTATTTTTCGAAAGATTTCGTAAAGTCCGATTCTGCAGCTGCTGCGATGATCCGTTTACAGCCTGATATGACGATAGGTTATTTATGGAGAGCAAAGGCGAATGTACAATTAGATATTAAAAATGAAAGGTGGGCTGCGAAACCTTATTACGAGCAGTTTATAGCAAAAATTAAACCTGAGGAAACTGAAAGAAGTAAAAAGGATTTGATTGAGGCTAATAACTACCTGGGCGTACATTATTTAAACAATAAAGATTTTAAAACCGCTAAAACTTACTTCCAGAAAATATTGGAACTGGATCCTAAATACCCGAATGCTGTTAAATTTATGGCAAGTCCGGAAGCGAAGTAGAATTAACAAAATACGCTACCACCAGGAAGCCCCCTAAACAAAGATGTTTAGGGGGCTTTGTTGTTAAATACATAAAACACATGGAGGGATTAAATACGCCCAGTGTAGTAAAAAGCGGAGTTTTATTATTAATATAAAAAGGCTGTCCTCCCGAACCCGTTTTAGGGAGAGGGAACTTGCTCATTGCGGGCTATATCTCTTAAATGAAGAAAGATCTCTCGCGAAAAGCTCGAGATGACAGATAGTAAAACAATGTTTATCAGCTAAACGCAGGCACTAAAAAATAGAACTTCGGTTAAAATGGGGAAACCGTTTATTGTGCTGTCCAGCCACCATCCATAGGAACAGCAGTTCCTGTAATCATAGCAGCAGCATCAGATGCCAGAAACAATGCCATTGCACCTATAGATTCAATGCTTACAAAATCTTTTATCGGATGTTTTACAAGCATTATTTTTTGGATCACTTCCTGTTCAGGAATGTTGTGTGATTTTGCCTGTTCTGAAATTTGTTTTTCTACTAATGGTGTTTTAACATATCCCGGACAAATTGAATTTGCGGTGATACCAAATGGCGCACCTTCCAGGGCTAATACTTTTGTTAATCCAACTAAACCATGTTTTGCTGCAACGTAAGCGGATTTATATTCGGAAGCAACTAGGCCGTGAGCCGAAGCAATATTAATGATACGACCGGCTTTTTTATCCTTCATGCCCTGCCAAACACCTTTGGAAGTATGAAAGGCCGCTGTTAAATTAATACCAATGATATTGTTCCATTTTTCTGTTGGAAATTCTTCAATAGGAGCTACATGTTGAATGCCGGCATTGTTTATGAGCACATCAATTGTTCCAAGCTTAGATGTGGCTTTCCGAATCATTTCTGATATCTCGGCCGGATTAAGCATATTGGCTGCAGAATAAAATGTATTAATCCCATATTCCTGCCCTACAGAATCTGCAATTGCAGGACCTTCCTTTTCAAGCCCATTAAATATAATGGAATAGCCTGCTTTTGCGAAGGTTTTGGCAATGCCTAATCCAAGCCCGCTCGTACTCCCTGTAATTAATGCTGTTTTCATGGTTGTAAGAAGAGAAACTAAATCTTAATTGCTTTTTAACTCCGCCTTTTTATATGCCCTGCTGAACTTGTGCTAGCACTCCTTCTCTGTGACAGAGACCTTTATATAAGGGGGGAAGGGACTAAATTTGAACGCTATTATTTAATTCTCAACTCTTAATTCTCAACTTTTAACTAAGAAATTATTCAATAAACTCCTTGATCAACTCCACCGTTTGTGTTATTGCTTCCAGGTTTAGTGTATGACCGGCACCAGCAATAACTTCAAATTTACTTCTGGCAATGGAATCACCAACTGCTTCACCCATGTGAACCGGCAGTAAACCATCTTTTTCACCATGAATGATCAGCGTAGGGCATTTGATTGCTTTTAATTTTTTACGATAATCACCACGGTTAAAGGTGGCCTCCATTAGCTTTTTAAGTGAATCAGCTTCTGTATTCACATTTTTTCTCGAAGCTTTGAGTATGTTAATTGGTATTAAAGGGTGCTCAAAATATTTTTCACTTAAAACAGTAGGAAGCATAATGTCAAGCATCAATGGGTATCCGCCTGTTTCCAATGCGCGCTGCCATGCAAATGATATGGCATCAAAATAAGAGGTTTTATGTGCGAAGGAAGAAAGCAGGATTAGCTTATCTACCTTTTCAGAGTAGTTAAGTGTGAAATGCTGTGCTACCAGGGAGCCATAGGAGATTCCAATAACCGTTAATTTTTCAATCCCCAAGGAGCTTACTAATCCATTTACATCCGCTGCATGCTGATCAAAGTTGCGGGAATCACCAGTAGCATCCGATTGTCCCTGGAAAATAAAATCACATAAAATAACCTGGTAATCACTTGTAAAAGAAGGAATCATCAGCTGCCAGGCGGCTGTAGATTGAGATAAGCCATTCAGAAAAATCAAATAGTTAGTTGAATAAGCATTTCCATGAACTTCATAATAAAGTTTAAGGTTGTCGGAAGTTTTATAATACATGTCCTGTGGATTAGGAGTTTATGAATTTTTATGGGCTACGATAAACGAAAGGTTACAAATTTACGGGTTACGGATAAACGAATACAAACAAATTTACGAAACGCTGTGTTTGTTCGTATGTCAACTTGATATGCACTTTACAAATAAGTATTGCGACTCCTGTTCTGTATATTCGCAACCATTCGTTTATCTGTAACCATTAAAACATATGCAGTCCGCCATTGATGGCAATGTTAGCACCTGTTATATAACGTGCTTCATCAGAAGCCAAATAAGCCACAGCACCAGCAATTTCTTCCGGTGTACCTAAACGGCCTTGTGGTACCTGTGCAACAATCTTTTCACGTATTTCTTCTTTAATGGCCATTACCATCGCAGTACCAATATAACCAGGAGAAACTGTATTTACAGTAATTCCTTTTTTAGCAACTTCTAAAGCCAGTGATTTTGAAAAGCCGTACATACCCGCCTTTGTAGCAGCATAGTTGGTTTGCCCGAACTGTCCTTTTTGTCCGTTAACGGAAGAAATGCTAATGATACGTCCCCATCCTTTGGCGATCATACTTTCAATCACAAGGCGTGAACAGTTAAAAACGCTGTTCAGGTTAGTATCAATTACTTCATACCATTGCTCCGGTGACATTTTGTGAAGCGCTGCATCTCTTGTTATACCAGCATTATTTACTAATACATCCACAGGACCAACTTCATCGGAAATCTGCTTCATCATTTTTTCAGCAGATTTATAATTTGCAATATCTCCCTGAACAATTTTAAGGTCGAAACCCATTTTCAATTGATCTTCCCGCCATTTTTTAGCCTCTTCCCGCCATTTCATGGCTTTGGTAAAATCTTTATAGTTGGCAACTACGGTGTATCCGTCTTTATATAATCTTTCGCAGATAGCAGTACCCATACCACCTGTACCACCTGTAACTAATGCAACCTTGTTGTTTTTTGCTGTCATAAAAATATGTTGAAAGAGATGTATTTAATACTCAAAATTTTATTCGGGACCGAATATACGAAATAGGATGATTTATGAATAACGAATGGTTACTAATTTATTAAATCCAGACTGTTAAATCGGATTTAATAAAACGTAACCATTCGTTAATGTGATAAGCTGATAATTATGTTAAGAATGGCCGTTTTCGTGACCGTGGCTAACTTTTTCTTTCACATATCTGCCTGGAGCAGGTTCAATAACTTTAAATTTAGTGCCACCCAGATTTTTGGCTGCCGGAACCTGTTTGCCTGCATTTTTTGAAAGACGCTCCGTCCATGCAGTCCACCAGCTTCCTTCATTAAATTTAGCTGTTTCTTTCCATGCTTCAAAACCTTCTCCTAGTTTACCATTCAAATAATAACCGTATTTCTTTTTTGATGGTGGGTTAGCAACACCCATTACATGGCCTGATCCGCCAAGGATGTACTCAACCGGACCGCTTACAAGTTCTGTAGTTGTAAAGGCCGTTTGCGGTGGAGCAATATGATCTTCCTGCAATCCGATTACATAAACCGGAATATCAATTTTTCCAATATCAATTGGAGTATTGCAGATACGCAACGCATTTTTTCTGCTTAGTTTGTTCTCAAATACCATTTTTTTAAGGTAAAAAAGATACATTTTTGCAGGAAGGTTGGTATTATCATTTGTCCAGTACATTACATCAAATGGAGCTGGTGCTTTACCTTTCAGGTAATTGTTTACTACAAAACTCCATACAAGGTCATTTGCTCTGATCAGGTTGAATGCTTTTTCCATATCATGGCCCAGCATCACACCTTGCTCTAAAAGCTCACCACGCTCTAATTTTTTTATTAATGCGTTGTCAATTACGTCACCCATTGGTCCTACATCCGAGAAATCAATCATTGTAGCAAGGAAGGTTGCTGTATTAACGGGGCTTTCCTCTTTACGTGAAGCAATAACAGCAAGGCTGGTGCTAAGCAATGTTCCGCCAAGGCAATATCCTAGCGTGTTTACTTTTTTAGATTTTGAAACTGATTGCGCTACTTCAAACGCTTTTAAAGCGCCCATTTCCACATAATCATCAAATGTGATATTTCTCATATCAGCAGTTGGGTTTTTCCAGGAAATCATATAAGTAGTGAAACCCTGATCTACCATGAATTTTGCAAGAGAATTTTCTGGACGTAAATCAAGTATATAATATTTGTTAATCCAAGGCGGAATAATTACCAATGGCGTTTCAAACACATTTTTAGTGGAAGGTGTGTATTGAATAAGCTGCATTAATTCGTTTTCAAAAACAACAGCTCCTGGGGTAGTGGCAATATTACGGCCTGGTTCAAAGGCAGTCATGTCTGTTTGTGTGATACCGCCTCTTTCAATATCAGACAATAAGTTTTTAAAGCCGTCAATTAAACTTTGGCCTTTAGTTTCCTGTGCTAATTTAAGTGCTTCCGGATTGGTTGCAATAAAATTGGAAGGAGAAAGTGCATCAATATATTGTTGAGAATAAAAGTTTAATTTTTTCTTTGTTCTCTCATCTATTTCAGATGTTTCAATAATTTCCTTCATCAATTTTGAAACAAGCAAATAGCTTTGTTTCACAAAATCAAAATAGTATGGTGCTTCATCCCATTCAGCAGCTTTAAAACGTTTATCTCCATCAGCCGGTTTAATTACAGGTGTATATTCACCTTCAGGCTTAGAAACGCGGTCTGTTATGCGTTTCCATAATTCCTGCTGAGAACTGAAAAAGCTTTTGTACAGTTCCTGCACTTTTTCCATTTCTTTTGGTTCGTTCATCAACTTAGTACCGAACTGGGTATATGCTTGCGTAATATCTCTGTTATCATGATTATAACCAGATTTATTTTCAAAATAGTTCTGGATGATTTTTTGACTTGCTTTCGTAATGCTTTCTGTTAATTCTTCCATTGGATTTTTTTCTTTGTTTGTCATAAACTGCGGTCTGGTTAGTAGTTTAACTAAAAACGATCAACACTATTTTTTAATAAATTATTTTTTCTTTTTACCTTTTAGAGTTCCTGTAAAATTATATTCTCTTTTTACTTTACCTTTTTTGTTGGTCCAAACAGCGGTACCTTCTACATCTTCTCCCGTTATTGTTCCTGTCCATTTTAAAGTTTCGCCACCTGGGTTTTTTCCTTCGGTTTCAAAAGCGATTACTTTACTTTCGGTATTGGCTGAATCAAGGCTTGCGGTATAAGCGGAAGGAGCGAATTGCTCTTCTGTTTTCATCATTTTTGATGTAAACTTATCCGATTTAAAGTTTATTTCATCCGGCTCCGGCTCTGCCGCTTTTTTACCTCCCTGCTCAACCAGTTCAACAGTATATGTTTTATTGGCAAGAAGTTTATCCGGTGCTTTTTTTTGTGCAGATGCGCTATTTGATAACATTAACAAACACAATACAACCGGAGTTGAAAACCAAAATAAAAAATTATTTTTTGATGTAAGCTTCATAGTTTTATGTTTTTTGTGATGAGTTTAAATAAAACAACAAAGGGTATTAAAATTTTAATACCCTTTGTTTGCATATACAAAAATTAGTTAGCGTTTTTTTTATCTTCTTGTTTCCACCATTCAGAAGCCCAAGAAGTAAATTTGTTTAATCCTTTGCTTTGTAAGCTAAACAGCGACTCTATTTGAGCATTGATGCTTTCGCCAAATTTCTGGTTGAAATTTACTGCCAGGTTGGTGTGTTTGTTATAGAAGTCAAGAATTTCTTTTGTGTTGTTGATTGTCAGCTGATGTGAAGCTTCGAAATTTTCATGAATCAGTTTTAACACGTTTTCGTGATTTTCAGTATTCGTTTCTTTAATTGCATCAACTAATTTTGTGTTGAAATCAACATTTAATTCCATTTGTCTGGTGTATGCGTTGATAATGCTATCAAGAGCATCTTCAGCTAGTTCAACTGATTTTCCAAATGTGTTTTTTAGGTTATCAGTTACAGAATCTTCCATTTCCTGTTGATTGAATTTTTCTTTAATAGAATCAACAATTTTTTTATTGCTATCCAAAGCATCACCAATGTGTTTAGTGTTAGAAACAATGATTTCACGGATTGTTTCTTTTGATTTTTCAGCAGTTCCTTTAATGCTGGTTTTGATCTTTTCTGCTTTTTCGTTTAATGTGCTGTTCATTTTACGTGGTTTAGGGGTTGTTAATGATTAAGTACGATAGTTGAAAAATTAGTTATTATTTACAGTTTCTTTCTTTTTGCTATTGAAAGAAGGAGCTTTGAAAAAAGCTGCTGCATCTTTTGTTTCAGAAGCTTTTGTAGAATATTCATTCATAAATTCTGACCAAAGTTTCAAATTGTCTGTAACACTTGCATTCATTTGTTTGTTCAGTTTGTTAAATATTTCTTTATTTACTTCAACTGAGGGAGCAGCTTGTTTGCTGTATGTATCAATTATTTCCTGTGCTTTTGCTTTAGATGCAGTAAGGGTTGTTTCAAATTCTTTTTTGAATTTTTCAGCCAATGGAGTAAAAGATGTTTTTGTAGTATCAACTTGTTTAGTGATTGCTTCAAATGATTTTTTATTGAATGCAGTGATCTCTTCAACTTGCGTTTTGTATGATTCAATAATTTTTGTCATTGTTTCTTTCGAAAATTTTTCTGAATCTGCTTGTTTACCAAATTCCATTGCCGTTTTCAAAGAAGCTTTTGCCATGTTAGAAATTGTTTCAATATTTTTCTGTAATATTTCAACAATCGTTTCAGAAACTCCAAATGAAGTATTGAAATTTTCTTTATTAATAGTACCCCAGGCAGTATTCATTGCTTTTGTGTAAATGTCACTAGCAGACTTCATTTGTTTGCTTTGTGTTTCCAGGATTGTAGTTGTAGTATCCTGTAACCATTTCATTGTGTCGTTTACATTTTTCGTAAATGTTTCCGATGCAGTAGTGAATTTTTCTGATGTCATTTTTTTGGTTTTATTTTGGTTGTTTGTGAATTCGTGGCAATGATATAAAATAGATAAAGAAACTATGTTATCTTAATTTTATGCTTTTATTAAGTTTGATAAAATCATCTTTTTTATAGATTATACTTTTAATTCTTAAGACGAAACTTATTTTTAGCGCCACAAAGATATAATAAAATGGTTTAGATTTTACAAGATTGTTAATAACTTTGTAGTAAAGTCTTTAATTTATTTGTTAACTGGCAGCTTTTTGTTTCAATATTGCATTTTGGATTTTATTTTTTTTAAAGCTAACTTATTCAAAATAAAGGTTCTATGAGTTTTAATTTGGGTTAAGATGAATCGGAACCGGTATTTTACTAACAAAACTGTATTTAATTCAAAAAACAGTTATTTTTTGTCGTTTTACAGCTGTTTTTATACAATTCGGAAATTTTTTATCTCATGATTTATCATATTTTAACCATCCATGCTTAAACAAGGTAACAGCAATCCGTTTAATATAGTAGTGATAGTAGCTTCATTGGGCTACTTTGTTGACATTTATGATTTAATTCTTTTTAGTATTGTAAGGGTGCCAAGTCTGCAAGCTATTGGTATACAGCCAGATCAGATGAAAGATGCAGGTGTTTTTCTAATTAATATGCAAATGGTGGGAATGTTGCTGGGTGGTATTGTCTGGGGTGTGTTAGGAGATAAAAAGGGAAGGTTATCTACCTTGTTTTTGACTATATTGTTATATTCAATTGCGAATATTGCAAATGGTTTTGTTCAAAATCTTAATCAGTATGCCTGGCTGCGTGTTATAGCCGGATTTGGCCTTGCAGGAGAATTAGGGATAGGTATTACGCTGGTTTCGGAAGTGATGACAAAGGAAATGCGTGCATGGGGTACCAGTATTGTTTCGGGGATAGGTATTTTGGGTGCGGCACTAGCTTTTTACGTTTCTGAGTGGGGCTGGAGGGAAGCGTATTGGACAGGCGGGGGACTAGGTCTGCTACTGCTAGGACTGCGAGTATATGTTCATGAATCTGGAATGTTTGATAAACTCAAAACTTCAGATGTGAAACGAGGTGATTTTTTTAGTTTGTTTAAGGATGCAAAACGTTTTTTAAAATACATCTGCTGTATTTTGGTTGGAGTGCCTGTTTGGTTCACAGTAGGTATCCTCATAACATTTTCAAAAGAATTCGGAGAAGCGTTGGGCGTCACTGGTCCAATAAGTCCGGGTAAAGCGGTAATGTATCATTATATAGGTGCAGCTTTTGGAAGTATTATCATTGGTTTTGTCAGTCAAAAATTAAAATCCAGAAAAAAAGCATTATTAATTGCTATTAGTTGTTTAGGCGTTTTTTGCGCCTGGTATTTTTCCTCAACAGGTATTTCACCAGGGTTATTTTACGTCATTACTTTTGTGCTTGGGCTTGCAATGGGCTATTGGGGTATTTTTGTTACGGTGGCGTCCGAGCAATTTGGTACTAATATCCGTTCAACGGTAACTACTACAGTTCCAAATTTTGTAAGAGGGGCCGTAGTGCCTATGATTATCTGGTGGGGTTATATGTCGGCTGGAATGGGCATAGTGCAATCTGCCATTATTGTAGGTGTGGTGGTATTTCTTCTTGCTATTTTGGCGGTGTTTTTTCTACAGGAGAGCCATGGCAAAGATTTAGATTATATAGAAGTAGATTAAAGCACCATTTGGTAAACGATCTAATTTGGTGAGGTTCTGTATAAAAAGAAATGAATTGAAAAAAGTAAAGAAATGAAAAAAACAGTTGTTGTTGGGGCGATAGATAAGCCTGAAAAATATGGCTATAAGGCTACGGTAGCTTTGCAAAAACGTAATCATGAAGTTGTTCCGGTAGGCCTTAAAGATGGGGTAATAAATGGAATAAAAATTATTAATGGTTTGGTTGATATAGCTGATGTGGATACCGTAACATTATATGTTGGCCCGAAGAATCAACCCTATTGGTATGATTACATTATCGGGCTGCATCCAAAGCGTGTGATTTTCAATCCCGGAACTGAAAATCCTGAATTTCAAGAAATTTTACTAAAAAATAAAATTGAAGTACTAGAAGCCTGTACACTGATAATGCTTTCAATAGGCAACTATTGATTTCAAACGCGTGTTGGGCAATCTGGCCAACACGCGTGTTTTGTATTTTATTTTTCCTGCTCTTTTGTACGGGGAGGAGGTGAAGGTGGCGGTGTACTTAAATTGTTTTTTCTTGCCGGTTTTCTTGAATAAGTTTGCGTTGGTTTAAGCGGTTTGTTGGGCTGTGTATTTGCAGCTGGTGCAGCATTGCCTGGACCATCCACTTTTGTGGGTTTTGCTGGTTGCACCGGTTGAGATGTTTCCGCTTTTTGAGGCGGAGCCGGTTGTGTTCTCTCTGCTTTTTGTGCTAAGGCTGCCGTTGAAACAATTCCAATACTGACAATTATTAAGCTTAATTTTTTCATTGTTATCGTTTTTAGTTAGCCGATTAATCCAACATCTATGCCAAAAAAGTGCTGAATAGCAGCGAATATAAAGAATTGTTTTAAATTACCTAGATACGCACACCAATCACACATACATCATCCACCTGTTCTGTGTTTCCTCTCCATGCTTCAAAAAAACTATCCAGGTGCTGCTTTTGTTCAGCCATTGGCTGTAAATGAATTTTCAGCAATTCTTCTTTAAATTTTTTCTTCATCAATTTTTTACCATTAACACCAAACTGGTCGGCAAAACCATCGGTGGTGGTGTATACCGTATCTCCTTTTTGAAGTTCTATTGTCTGTAAGGCAAAGGATGTCGTATTCTCACTATATTTTCCTACCGGCATTTTATCCGCTTTGTATTCAATAAGTTCGTTGTTTCGGACAAGCCATAAAGGATTGTTAGCTGCTGCAAAGTGCAATAGCATTTTGTCAAAATCATAAACACATAGTATACAATCCATTCCATCCTTGGAAACTTCAGTGCTTCCTTCAGGATTCAGTGCATTTATAATTTCAGTTCGTTGTGCATTCAATATGTCATGCGGCAAACGTATGCCACGCTCAATTACATTTTCATTCAGGTAGGAAATGTTTAACATACTCATAAAAGCTCCGGGAACCCCATGTCCGGTACAATCTGCAGTAGCCAAATAAAAAGTGTTATGTCTGGTATGATCCGTTGGTAACTTTACTTTATTGGTTCCCATGTCCCAACCCGGCAAAAAAGGAATACTTAATGCCCAATAAAAGTCACCGCTTACAATATCTTTAGGCTTAAATAAAATAAAATGTTCAGCAGGTAAATGTTCTTTAATGTAGGAATCACTTGTTAGTAAGGCAGTTTGAATACGTTTCGCATAGGTAATAGAATCTACTATTTCTTTTTGTTTTTCTTCAACAATATGTTTTTGTTTTACTGCTATTTCACGTAACTCTTCAGCAATAATACGCTGGCTGTCTGCAATCTCTTTTTGTTTTGAAACTTCATTTTTTTGCAATTCAATAACACTTTTTTGCTTTCGTGTTATCCGTAACGAGCGAAGAATAAACCCTGAAAACACAAGAACTAATAGTAACCCACCAGCAATTGACCATGAAACAGTTTTTTGTTTTCTCGTTTTTTCTGCTGCAATGGCTTGCTGCTTTTCATTTTCGGCTTTAAGCTTATCCTGTTGTTTTTCAAAACGGTTTGTTAGCGTAATTTCAGTTATTTTTTTATCAGATTCTTCATTATTAATACTATCTCTATAGATTACAAATAATTTGTGATGTTCGTAAGCTGCTTTCCAATCATGCTGAATACTGTCAATAGTTGCCAGACCATTATAGCTGGATTGGATATAATACTTACTTCCTATTTCTCTGCTAAATAGTAATGCTTGATTCAAATAGTTTTTTGCTGATTTTAAATTATTCATTTTAATGTGTGCCCTCCCAAGGGTCACTAAACAGGTTGCTATGCCATATTTATAATCTCTTTTTTTATAAATAGATAAGGCTTGAGAAATGAATTTCTGACCTTCTGCATAATTGTTTTGCTGAATATAAATAGAACCGATATTATTCGAAGCTTCAGCTACAATAAGTTCATTGAAACCTACACCGTATTCTATCGCAATGAAAAATTTTTTTAATGCTTCAGAGTAATTGCCCTGCTCATAATAGATAAGACCGATATTGTTATAACTGGTAGCAAGCCCTTTCCTGTCACCAGTTTTTTTTCTTATCTCTAAAGAAAGCATGTAGTTTTTTAATGCAGCGGAATCATTTTTTTGACTGCTGTAAATGGCTCCTGCATTGCTGTACATCGTTGCCATTCCTTTTTGATCTCCCAGCTCCTCTTTTAATTTGAGCGCCTTAAAAATATAATTCAATGCCTCAGGGTAATTATCCTGGGATACGTAAACAGCAGAAATATTGGTATACAGACTAGAAGTTAATTTTTTATCTTTAATGTCGAGTGAAATTTTTAATGCGGCAAACATGTTTTTAAGAGACTGTAATACATCCCCCTGATCCAAATAAATATTACCAATTGCCAAATAAGATGATGAAATTTGTTTTTTGTCGTTAATTTCTTCAAATATTTTTTTCGCTTTTAAATGGCTAGATAGTGCTTCGGAAGTGTTATTTAAATAATTCTGCACAGTTGCAAGGCTTCTGTAAGATTCGGCTATTCCTTTTTTAAAATTGAGCTGTTGTGCTAATTGAAGGGCTAAATTGCTGCATTGTAAAGCTGTGTCATGGCGTTCAAAATGGTTGAAAATATTACTTAGAGAAATTAAATGATTTACCTTGTTTGTATCTGGTTGGTCATTTTTTATAACAATGATAAGGGAGTCAATATATTTATTTTGAGCGAAGCAAGTCCCGTCCTTCACTATGAAGATGATAGAAAGTAGTATAAAAGATACTATACATTTCATTATAGCAGTAGTTAGAATGTTGAATGTTAATTAATAATACACTGTAAAATAATCTTACATGCGATGTTAATTTCTTCTTCAGTTATCGTTAATGGTGGCGCAATACGCATGGATTGGGCATTAAATAAAAACCAGTCGGTAATTAATCCTTTTGCAATACATTTATCAATTATAATTTTGTTCTGCTCATAGCTCTCAAATTCAATGGCCAGCAATAATCCTTTGCCATGTATTGATTTTATTTTAGGATGTTTCAGCAGGCTGCGGAATAATTGTTCTTTCTGTTCAACCTGTTCAATTAATTTTTCTTCCAATAGTACTGTAAGCGTTGCTTCGCTGGCAGCACAGCACACAGGGTGTCCTCCGAAAGTCGTAATATGTCCGAGTATAGGATTCTGCGATAACGAATCCATTATTTCTTTTGATGAAATAAAAGCCCCAATAGGCATTCCGCCTCCCATTCCTTTTGCGATACAGATAATGTCGGGAATAAAATTGTAATGTTCAAAAGCGAATAATTTCCCTGTTCTTCCGAATCCGGTTTGGATTTCATCTGCTACAAGCAATGTACCTGTTTCATTACAACGTTCACGTAATTGTTTCAGAAAATCATTTTTTGGAATAACAGCCCCTGCTTCTCCCTGTATAGTTTCTACTACAACTGCCGCTGTGCGATTTGTTATATATTTTAAATGCGTTAAGTTGTTAAATTCAATTTGCCGCGTGTCCGGCAGCAATGGACGGAATGAGTTTTTAAATTCTTCATTTCCCATAATGCTTAAGCTGCCTTGTGTGCTGCCATGGTAAGCATTTTTAAAAGAGATGATCTCTGTTCTGCCTATAAAACGTTTTGCTAATTTCATGGCGCCTTCAATGGCTTCACTACCGGAATTAACGAAGTATACTGAATTAAGATTTTCTGGAAGGAGGTCTGTAATTGCTTTAGCAAGCTTTACCTGAGGGGCTTGTATATATTCACCATACACCATCAGGTGTAAGTATTTATCGAGCTGATCATGAATTGCTTTTAATACTTTTGGATGGCGATGACCAACATTGCTGACTGAAATTCCTGAAATAAGATCCATATAACGTTTGCCGGAAACGTCTGTTAAATAGATGCCTTCCGCCTTTTCAATTTCCAGAGCTAAAGGTGTTGCACTTGTTTGTGCGAGATGATTAAAAAAAAGTTGTCGTTGTGTTAACATACTTAGGGTTACGGATAAACGGATTTTAACGGATTTACGAAACTCTGTTTGGATTTCAGATTGGTTAAATAATTTTCATTTGTTTTATTATTCCTTCGCAAAGTCTTCGACAGGCTCAGCCTGACAGCGCACGGTCCTATTGAGTTTGTCGAAATATGTGGAGGGATGGATATGGTATGCTTTGATTAAGAATTTAAGTAGTTCCTATTGTTTGTTTAATTAATATTTCGTAAATCTGTAACCATTCGTTTATCCGTAAGCTCGTAACCTACCAGATCTTAACTCTTAAGCTATCTGCACGGTACATCGCATCGCCTTTTTTAATATTAAACGCAGTGTAAAACTGGTCGATGTTTGAAAGTGGTCCATTTATGCGGAATTCAGCAGGGGAGTGCACATCGCTCATTATTTGTTTTGCTAATGATTCATCCGTACGGTTAACCATCCATGCATAGGCATACGATAAAAAGAAACGTTGATCGGAAGTATACCCATCCACTTTTTCGGTTGACTGGCCCTGCTTTGTTTTTTTGAAGGCTTCATATCCCATAATAACACCGCCAAGATCAGCAATGTTTTCCCCCTGTGTATTTTCGCCTCTTACATGCATGTTTTCAAGTATGGTATAATTATCAAATTGTTGTATAATTAACTTTGTTTTAGCAACAAATTTTTCCCGGTCTTCCTTGGTCCACCAGTCGGTTAAGTTTCCATTTTCATCATATAAACTACCCTGATCATCAAAACCATGCGTTATTTCATGTCCAAAGGTTGATCCTCCTATAATGCCATATAAAACAGCATCATCAGGCATTCTGCCTTCGAAACCCGGAACAATAATGTTACAGGCAGGAACCACAATTTCATTGTTGGTAGAATTGTAATATGCATTGTAGGTTTGAGGATACATGCTCCATTCATTTCTATCCACAGGCTTACCATATTTATTGATCATAAATTGATACTCCCATTTACTGATATTCATATTGTTTTTTACATAGCTGTCTCTATTGATTTCAAGGTCCGACATATCTTTCCATTTGTCAGGATAACCAACCTTCATATTAATTTTATTTAATTTGCTCAATGCTTTTTGTTTGGTAATGTCCGACATCCAGTCCAATGCCTTTATGTGTTCAGCATATACCTCACGAATGTTATTACCTATTTCAAGCAGCTTTTCTTTCGTCCCTTCAGGTAAATAATCCGTTACATATACTTGTCCTATCAATTCACCTAAACTTTCATTGGTGCGCTCAACAATGGTTTTCCAACGTGGTTTCTGTTCCTTTACGCCTTCAAGTACGGTGGAATAAAAATAAAAATTCTGATCTTCTATTTTTTTATTTAAACAAGTTGCATAGCTGTTTAATAATGACCATTTAAGATAAAGCTTCCAGTCGGCAAGACTGATTTTTTTTAAATTTGTTTCCAGAGCAGTAAAAAATTCAGGCTGGCCAACTACAATAGTGTCCACATTTTGTAGGCCTAGAGTACCAATTAGTTCAGCCCATTTGATAGAAGGTGTCCGTTTATTCAAATCAGCAATTGTCATTTTATTGTAATTTTTATAAGGATCACGTAAGTCTTCCATTTTTCTACTGGCCTTTGCAATGGCGGTTTCCAGCTTTAAAATGTTTTCACTGTTTTGGGAAGATGTTTTTTCATCCATACCTATCAGTTGAAACATAGAGCCTATATGCTTTGCGTATTCATTGCGGATATTAGTTGTTCTGTCATCGGTATTTAAATAATAATCGCGTTCAGGTAAACCTAAGGAGCATTGGGTTAAATAAATTGCATGTTGGGCACTGTTTTTTTCATCAGAAGTAACAAAAAATCCAAACATGGCAGGCGCACCGATGGTTTGCAGATAAGCCACACCGTTCAATAGTTCTGTTGTGTTTTTTATTTCGTCTATTTTTGTAAATTCATCATTTAGCTGTGAATGGCCTTGTTTTTCTATAGTTGCGGTGTCCATTCCGCTAAAATAAAAGTCACCGATTTTTTGTTTGTTACTTCCTTTTTTAGCATCGGTATCTGAAACCGATGATTCACATATTTTACGCACAGATTCATTGATAGTATCCTGAATGGTTTGAAATATCCCGTTGCTTTTTTCGGATGCAGGAATTGGATGTTGTTTAAACCAGCTGTTGTTGGCGAACAAGAAAAAATTTTGGCCAGGACTGATGGAAGAGTCAATATGCTCAATTACAGGGTCTTTTAGCGTTGTTTCTTTTTCTGTTTTTTGATTGGAATTGTTGCAGGCAAAAAGAATGGTCAGGGTACTCAATAAAATGCAGGCGTTTTTCATAGATAATATATTGTTAAAATGTATTGTTTTTATGTGTGGTTATTTTGTCAAATGTTTAAACACGTCTTCCAGGCGTTGTTCTTCTTTATGCAGTGTAAGCACTGCCAGACCATTCTTTACGGCATATTGGAAAATATCCGTACGGATATCTTTTTCTGTATGTGCTTCAATTTGCCATGTGTTTCCTTTGATAAGTTTTGCATCAAATACACCTTCAATATTTTTGATAGAATTGCGTGTGGTCTCTTTGTCAAATTCAACGGTAATCAATTGTTTATTTGCCGTTTGGGAGTTTTGTAAAACAGAAGTAGCTTCGTTCGCAACAATTTGTCCGTTATTAATAATAATCACCCGGTTACAAACAGCTTCCACTTCCTGCATAATATGCGTTGAAAGCAAAACGGTTTTTTCTTTACCTATTTCTATAATCAGGTTGCGTATTTCAGCCAATTGGTTGGGGTCCAAACCTGTTGTAGGTTCATCTAATATTAACACTTTAGGGTCATGTATTAAGGCCTGTGCTAAGCCAACCCGCTGGCGATAACCTTTTGAAAGAGCACCGATCTTCTTTTTTTGCTCCACCTGTAAGCCGGTCATAGCAATCATTTCATCGATTCGCTGCTTTACATTTTTTACGTGATGCAAACCTGCAATAAATTCAAGATATTCCTTCACATACATATCCAGGTAAAGTGGATTGTGTTCTGGAAGGTATCCTACATTTTTTCTTACCTCCATGCTTTCCTGCGCTACGTCATAGCCGCATACAGATGCTGTGCCGGATGTTTGTGGAATAAAGCATGTTAAAATTTTCATCATGGTGGATTTACCTGCGCCATTAGGCCCAAGAAAACCAACTATTTCACTTGCATTAACTTCAAACGAAACATTATCCAATGCCCGCTGTTTTGCATACGTTTTTGTTATATTGCTTACTTTTATTGACATCTCTATTTTATTACCTTTGAATTACGACTGTAATAATTTTATTGGTTACAGATAAACGAATTGTTACGAATTTACGTAATAGAAGTTGTTGTAAGGTTTTTAGATTGCTCGTTAATTATACGGCAAAGCTAATTCTTTTTAATAAATTTGAGGCTGTAAAAATCGTTAATAATTTCCCTGGAAATTGGCAGGAAGAAATTTAATGATTTATAAATATATGATTAGGAGCAGAACATGAAAGGGGTCGTATTAAAATCAACAGGCAGCTGGTATACCGTTTTAGAAGAAAACGGTATGGTGGTGGAATGCGGCATAAAAGGGAAGTTTCGCATACAAGGTATTAAAACAACTAATCCCGTTGCTGTTGGTGATAAAGTGGAATTTGAAATTGAAAATGATGGTAAGGGTGTAATTCATAAAATTGAAGACCGTAAAAATTACATTATCAGAAAATCAATTAATCTGTCGAAACAATCACATATTCTTGCAGCTAATGTAGATCAGGCATTTTTAATTGTAACACTTGCTTTTCCTCGTACTTCAGCTGGTTTTATTGATCGCTTTCTGCTAACTGCAGAGGCGTATCATATTCCAGTCAATATTATTTTTAACAAAGTGGATTTGTTTGAAAATGATCAGGAGATGATGGCTGAATTGGATGAATTCATTGCTGTTTATCAGAAAATCGGATATTCCTGTTATAAGGTTTCCGCAACAGAAAATAAGGATATTGATTTGATGCAACGGTTAACAAAAGATAAAATCACTTTGGTAGCAGGGCATTCCGGTGTTGGTAAATCCACACTCGTAAATGCAATGGATGCTAACCTAACATTAAAGGTAGGAGAGATATCAGATGTGCACTCAAAAGGCAAGCATACCACCACATTCGCTGAAATGCATTTATTGGATTATGGTGGATTTATAATTGATACCCCAGGTATTAAGGAGCTGGGGCTTGTTGATATGGAGAAGGAAGAGATCTCCGGTTATTTTCCGGAAATGCGCGCTTTGAAAAATCAATGTAAATTTAATAATTGCCTGCATTTGAATGAACCTAAATGTGCCGTTATTGAAGCTGTTGAGAAAGGGGAGATTGCTGTTTCAAGGTACAATAGTTACCTGGGTATTGTGAGTGGTGAAGAACTCAAAATTACGTACTAGATGAGAGCTGTTATACAACGCGTTTCCCAGGCTTCTGTTACCATTGATGGAACAGTTAAAGGATCAGTAAGTGCAGGATTGCTTGTTTTACTGGGTATTGAAGATGCTGATGCAGAAGAGGACTGCAGTTGGTTAAGTTCTAAAATTATTAATCTGAGAGTTTTCAATGACGCCAATGGTATTATGAATTTATCATTGAAAGAGGTGGAGGGAGATATCTTGCTTATTTCTCAGTTTACACTGTATGCCTCTACTAAAAAGGGGAACAGACCATCCTATATAAAAGCCGCCAAACCAGATACTGCTGTTCCATTGTATGAAAAAATGATAGCTCAATTACAGCATGATTTAGGGAAACCTATTGCAACAGGCCAGTTTGGAGCAGATATGAAAGTAAACCTGTTAAATGACGGTCCGGTAACAATTATAATTGATACTAGGGATAAGGAATAAAACCAGTGTTAAGTTAAACATGATGCCCTAGAGTCATGCTGAATTTATTTCAGCATCTGTAAGATTCCGAAACAAGTTCGGAATGACCATCAATACACAAAATGGGTTAGTATAAAATTAGAAATAAATCTTTTAAAACTCTATCCGATACCCTCCATAAGGAAATAAACCAAATTGATATTCGGTCTGAATGGCTTGTTTATCGTGGTCATACGTTTGTCTCAAAATATTTTGCATATCAAAAATATTTTCAATTGTTATATATAAACTTTGAGAAGTTTTTTTTCTGTTGGTTTTGTACGAAAGCTTAAGATCGAAACGGGAATAATCTTTTAATTTTTTTGAAAAGGCTTCACTGTCAACATATACAGCCGTTCCTAAAGCTTTTGATTTCTCCAGGTCAATAGGTGTATACCTGTTTCCCCCTGCTTGTGTATACTTCAAATCCAGCGAAAGCGCACGGTTTTTGCTCTTTCCCAAGGTAAGCTCGTAACCGGCAAGAGTATTTAAAACATATCCGCCATCATAACTGGTATGATATGTTTTTTTGTCACTGCCCCTGTAGGTCGACTGATACAGAGAAGTAGTGGTAAGGAAATAGAAATGTTTACTGAAAAATTTTTCAATTGTAAATTCCACACCGTGGTTCTCGCCATCCCCTTTGTTTTCTAAACTATCCACAAGTGGAATACCTTCGAGTGCATTGCCAACATTGATCATTGAAAAGGAAGAGTTCCAGTTTTTCTGAACGGGAACATTGTAAACATACTGGTAATACCCTTCACATTTAAACCTGTAATTTTTAGCAAAATTATAATCATAACTTAAAATAACGTGATGGCTTTTGGAAATGTCAAGATCGCGGTTGCTCCTGTAATACTGGTCTGTAGCAGGAATGTAATTTTCATAAAAATAATAAATAATAGGCTGCATCTGGCTATGCATTCCATAACCAAAGTTCAGGTTTTGTTTTGGAGATAGTTGAAAACGCAGGCCTAGTCGGGGCTCTACAGCCCAGGTGTTGTTCAGTAAAAAGTTTTGATAATGTACACCACTGTTGAGTGTGATTTTTTCGGTTGGCCTGAATTGCCAGTGAACAAAGCTTTGCAGCAGACCTGCCGTAGAATTGTTTACTTCCAGTTTATGAATGTATTTACTGTATATAGGGACATATTCAAAGGCATGCGCATCAAAATAAATAGTCTGATAAGTAACTCCGGTTTTAATTAAATGCCGGGCGTTTATCTTAGCGGTAAGCGTATAGTTTGCAATAATATTGGCCTCTGTAGAATTGTTTTTAACAAATAAAAATTTTGATTTATCAACTGGCGAAAGTGTATCAATGGTTGCTAAAAATTTACTTCCGGAAGCAGATAATGAGAGTTTCCCGGATACTGAAGAATTAAAAAAATAAGTATTGGAGATTCCTGCAGCACCCATACTGGTATTAAATACAAGGTCTTCACCTTTTGAAGTAAAGGACCAATCGCTTGTTTTTTGTTTGCTATCCAACAGGGAAATACTGCTGCTGCCGCCTACTCCCCAAAAAGTAAAAATACCGGCTTTTGCTGTTGGAATATTTATTTTATAAGATACATCCTGATATTTAGGGCTTGCAGAAACACCAAAATTAATTCCAAGTCTGTTAAATACTTCCAGTGTAGAGTAGCGGTAATTGACAAGGTAGGAGCTTCCTTGTTTTTTTGAAATAGGGCCTTCTGCGCCTAATTCAATACCATTAACTCCTATCTGGCCTGTGAATTCTGTTTTTTCATTGTTCCCATTGCGTAGTTTTAAATCGAAAACAGCAGCTACTTTATTACCATATTCGGCAGGAAATGCTCCAGTTAAAAAATCGCAGTTGCCTAATAAGTTGTTGTTTAACATGCTCACAGGCCCACCAGTAGCACCTTGTGAGGAAAAGTGATTTGGATTAGGAATGTCAACACCTTCCAAACGCCACAATACTCCAAGTGGTGAATTACCACGCACAATAATATCATTTCTTGCATCATTACCCGAGGAAACTCCGGCATAATTGGCCACCATTTTACTTGGGTCGCCACGGCTGCCCGCATAACGATTGGTTTCTTCTGCCTGGAAATTACGAGCGCTTACGCTTACTAGATCATTATTTGCTTTTGTTTTGTCTTTTTCTGCCACAATTTCTATTGTTTCAGCAGAATATACTTTTTCCCGCAATTCAATCGTCAGCACCATTTCTTTGGCCGATGTAATAATAATATTGCTCAGTACCGCATCATCGTAACCAATAGAACTCACTTTAATAGAGCGCCTTCCAACGGGTACATTTTCCAGTCGGAACTTTCCGTCCACATCCGTTGTGGAACCGATTAAGGTATCGCTGTTTAACAGAATAATATTTGCCCCGAATAAAGGTGATTTAGAATCGGTGTCAATAACTTTGCCCCGAAGCGTTTGGGTGTAGGTTGTTTGCCCATTTACAATGCAGCACAAAAAAATAAGGCAGGCAGTTAAAGCAATTTTTTTGTGCATTTTTCTTTATTTTCAACGCAAAAGTAGGTCTTTTGATCTTTTATTGCGCAGTTCCTGATATTTAAAATTAATTTTGCCGATTCAACCAATAGTGCATTTTGAAAAGTACTGAATTTATACGATTGATAGATTCTGGTAATAAAAACAGATAAAAATGTATTTTTGGTCAAAATAGTTCGTTTTTAATACTTTTTTAGTCAAAAAGGCTGTGTTTTTATAAATAATCATTGTTTTTTTGCCAATTTGGTATATTTATTAAGTGTAATTGAGATAAATATGAGTAAAACCAAGGTGTCGGTAGTTTCCTATTTGAATTCCAAGCCGTTTATTTATGGCTTACATCATTCAGAAATAATGAATCAAATTGATTTGCAACAGGATATTCCATCGGAATGTGCGCGAAAATTAATGGAAGGCAATGTTGATATCGGATTAATTCCTGTTGCTGTTTTACCCCAATTAAATGAATATCACATCATCAGCGATTATTGCATCGGTGCCGAAGGAAAGGTAGCCTCCGTAATGTTATATAGTAATGTCCCCTTAGATAAAATTGAAACGGTTCTGCTTGATTATCAGTCGCGTACATCCGTAATGCTGGTAAAGGTGCTGGCTCATTTTTTCTGGAAAATAAACCCGGAATGGGTTCCTGCTAAAGCTCATTATGAGAACGACATACAGGGAACTACTGCTGCTGTTATTATTGGCGACCGCACGTTTGGACTGGAAGATAAATACACCTATTCCTATGATCTGGCGGAAGAATGGCAAAAATTCACACAATTGCCATTTGTTTTTGCCTGCTGGGTAGCAAATAAAAAGCTACCGGACAGCTTTATAAATGAATTTAATAAGGCCTTAAAATATGGTTTGGATAACCGTACTATATTGATTGCCGAATTGATTAAGGAAAAAGCGTATCATACTGATATTGATACCTATCTGAACCAGAATATTCAGTTTAACTATACCGATGCTTCAAAAAAAGCCCTCTACTTGTTTTTAAGTTATATTTCAAGGCTGGCGGGTTAATTTCATTGAAATTATTGGCTTAACTCAAAAAACAGGAGGAATATCAAAAATATATGTGGTATATGGCTTTTTTTATTAAGTTTGCATTTAAACTATACGGTTTAATAATTATTATTTTAAATAGTATTCAGCTCAATTACATTTAATATTTCGGTTATGATAAAAAAAATAACGTATTTGTCGGTTTTATTGATGTTCTCCATGCATTTGGCATCTGCTCAAAAAGCAGTAATTCAAAAAAGTGAGGACATGATAAAAATGTTTAATGCAGAACAGCGTTTTTTTGCTGGTGACTATCAGGGAGCATTAAACATGTATAATGATGTGTTAAAAACCAAGCCGGATGATGCAAATGTTATTTTTCATATCGCTGAATGTCATTACAAAATGGGGCAGTTGCCACAGGCCCTTGAAAATGCAAAAAAATCCAAAAGTATTGATGCAAAAGGCAATGAAGAGATTTCCCTGTTGTTAGGTAAATTGAATCAGGCGGAAGGCAGTTTAGATGAAGCACTTGCTGAATATACTGCTTATAAAGCGATTGTGGGTGATGGAAAAAAAGCAAAAGAAAGTGATGTTGATTTATATATTGCTCAGTTAAATACCGCCAAAGTGCTGATGGCAGCTCCTGTTAGCGTTCAAATTGATAATGCAACAGAAATAATTAATTCTGAGTATGACGAAAAATCTCCATCCGTTACTGCTGATGGAAGAACACTTATTTTTACTTCCAGAAGACCAGGTAAATCAAGCGCATTGGATGTAGAAGGTGATAAAAAATATTTTGAAGATGTTTATATCTCCAGATGGGATTCCGTAAGCAAAGTATGGTCAGCTGCTGAGCTTCTTCCGGGTACTATCAATACCGAAGGGCATGATGCCTGCAGCAGTATTTCTCCTGACGGAAAAGAAATTTTTATCTATAAAAATGACATAGATGGTGAATCACGCGGTGGTGATATCTATACCTCAAAATTGAGCTCTTCCGGAAAATGGGGTGCTCCAAAATCCATTGGTAAACCAATAAATACCACTTATTTTGAAGGTGGTGCTTGTATTGCACCGGATGGTAATACTTTGTACTTTGTAAGTGAGCGTCAGGGCGGATTTGGACGTGCAGATATTTACATGGCAAAACGTAAAAGCCGTACAGAATGGGATATGCCGGTTAATATTGGAGGCGATGTAAATACAGCAGAAGACGAAGGTGGTATTTTCTTGGCGGCTGATGGAAAAACATTGTTTTTCACCTCACAAGGATACAATTCAATGGGTGGTTACGATATTTTTAAGACCGTTAACGAAGGCGGTAAATGGACGAAACCAGTTAATTTAGGTTACCCTATCAATACGTTGGGTAACGATATGAGTCTTACACTAGCGCTTGATGGTCAAACAGGGTATTTTGCAAGTGACAGAAAAGGTGGTTTAGGTGATTTAGATGTTTATAAAGTGAATCTATCAAATTACGCGATTCTTGAAAAAGACATGAAACGTAAAGTTGTTGATACCGTTCCTGCAATGGGTGTTTTGAAAGGTACTGTGTTTAATGCTACCGATGGAAGCGCTTTGGAAGCTGAAGTGGTAATTTATGATGCTACAGGCGCTAAAGTGGGCAGTTCTATGTCAAACTCCGGCAGTGGTGATTATTTCTTTACACTTTCTACTGCTAAACCTTACCAGGTTAAAATTGAATTAGAAGGTTATAAAACCATTGACGAAAAATTAGAAATTAAACCAAGCAAAGAAGGTGTTGCTACTTTGGTGAAACATTATTTATTGTATAAAAATCAATAGAAGATACTATTTGTATTAAAAAAGGTGTGAGGCTGTATTTACTGCAGATTCACACCTTTTTGTTTGAATATAGCCCAATAACTATTATCTCAATAAATTATGCCAAGACTGAGAATTTACAAAACGAAATCCTTTTTTGCCGGGCCGAAAAACGTTATACTCTTTATCGACAACCAAGAAATAGGTGATTTGAAGCACGAAGATAGGATCGAGCCAGATATTTCTTTCGGCAGTCATAAAATACAAGTCCAATCGAAGTTCTTTTCATCGACAATTCAAGATTTTAGGATGGATGTAAAAAAAGAAATAGAAATTTCAGTAAAGTTTGGGAATCTATTTAAAGCAGCGCAAATAGTGTTTTCCATTGCTTTATCAATTTCAATATTTTTTGAAAGTAAAGTTTTCTTTTATATTTCAGACTTATTGTTTTTAACGTTCTTTTCAATGTTGATCATTAAAAGAAAAGACTTTTTTATTATCAAAGAATTGAATTAATAAGAATGCTTCGGTAGTTTTTCAAAACGAGAATTTTTTGAAACCTTGACGCTTTGGCTTATAAATGACGACAACAGGAAAATATATAGTAATTGCCGAAGACACCTTTTATAAAGTGAAGGAAAAATTTCCGCATTTAACCATGACTTTAGACTATAACGACAAAAATGTAGATCTTCGCATGGATATCTCGAAACAAGATGGCTTAGACTTTGACGTAAATTTAAATTTGCAAAATAAGGATGAACTTCATATTTCGACAAATTTTATTTGGTGTCAATTTTTTTCCGCAGACTCTTCTGAAGTAGTACAAAAATTTACCGATGCTGTTACTGGACTTATAGCTGGCGATTATAGGGTGCTTCAATTTGTGAAAATAAATAAAGTATATAAATCATTTTTGCAGAGACCTGACAAGGACAACTGGGTGACGGTTTACAAGCATATTCATAAACTCTCATTCCCTTGGACTCGCTTAGAACAGAATGTTATACAGAATAATAAAGCAAGCCGAATTCTAAATGTTTTTGAGGAGGATTCATCGCTTAGTAAAGGAGATTAGTTTTTGCTTTAATTTTATAACAGTCAGCGGTTTATATACTATTTCCGCTTCTTAAACTCATTAATCCCTTCATCCAGCCAGTTCACATACTTCTGAATATTTGAATCATAATGAGCCGTTTTACTGGTAAGCATCTTTTCATTGTTATCAATTAAGATGTATTGAGGCTGTGTATTGGTTTTATAAAGATTTGCCTGCAGGTAGCTCCATTTATTACCAATGCTTTTGATGTTAAATTCCAAATCGCCCAGTTTTTTTGTAGTCTGCTGATCTTTAGGTAGTTCTGTTTTGTCATCCACGTAAAGTGATACCAAAACTACTTCATTACGAATGCGTTTGTCCACTTCCGGATCTGTCCATACTTGTGATTCCATTTTTCGGCAGTTAACGCATGCCCATCCGGTAAAGTCGATCATTAAGGGCTTGTTTACTTTTTTAGCATAAGCCAATGCTTCATCGTAATCGTGGAAACACGGTAAATTGTTAGGGCAATGCTCTTTGGCGTGACCAGCCTCATTTTTATTATCTGTAAGTGCAAGGGGTACCGTGCTGGTGTTTTGTGCACCAAATCCTTGCGGAGATTCGCTGTAAAAGTCGGGAGGTGGAAAACCGCTGATAAGCTTTAATGGAGCGCCCCATAAGCCGGGGATCAGGTAAAGTGTAAATGAAAAGGTAATGATTGCCATAAATAGCCTTGTAACGGATAAGTGATGCAATGGGCTGTCATGTGAGAGTTTGATCCAGCCCATTAAATAGATACCCATCAACCCAAAAATAACGATCCAGATGGCAATAAATATTTCACGTGTAAGAATTCCTGCTTGTACCACCAAATCCGCATTTGACGCGAACTTTAATGCTAATGCCAATTCTAAAAAGCCAAGTACTACCTTAACCGAATTCAGCCATCCACCTGATTTCGGTAGAGTATTTAACCATCCCGGGAAGGCTGCGAACAAACCAAACGGTAATGCTAAGGCAGCAGAGAAGCCAAACATGCCCCAAAAAGGGCCTTCCAGCCCGCCATTAACAGCAGCATCTACCAATAGGGTGCCAATGATAGGCCCGGTGCAGGAGAAAGAGACCAATGACAAGGTAAAAGCCATCAGGAAAATACCGATCATTCCGCCCCTGTCGCTGCGGGCATCTACTTTATTAATAAAGCTGGACGGTAAAACAATTTCGAATGCGCCCAAAAATGAAATAGCGAAAACGACTAATAACACAAAAAAAGCAAGGTTAAACCATACGTTGGTGGAAAGGGCATTTAAGGCATCAGGGCCAAAAGCCTTGGTAACACCTAATCCCAGCAGTACATATATTACGATGATGGATGCTCCGTAAATCAATGCATTTGAAATTCCTTTAGCACGTGTTTTGCTGCTTTTGGTGAAAAAGCTTACCGTCATCGGGATCATCGGGAAAACGCAAGGGGTAAGGAGGGCAGCCAATCCGCCCAAAAAGCCTGTTATGAAAATGGCCCACCAGCTTCTGCCGCTGGTAGTTTCCGGTGTTTCTGTTTCAGTTTTGGTTTCTACGGAAGCAATGCTTGTTGATGCCGTATCTACAGGTAAAACAACAGCAGCGTTATTTTTCGCGCTGGCTAAAAAAATGGCATTTGAATCACATTGGCTGGGTAGTGCCGCATTAACTGAAGTTGGGAGGCTAGAGGCAATGCAGGAGGAGGCACCTTGTACCTTAAACGTATAATTAACGGTAGTAGGCGGTAAACATTGAGTTTCATTGCATACCATATATTCCAGATCGCCTTTTATTTCAAAAGCCTTATCGGTTTTAACCTTTATTTTTTGTTTGAAGACAGCTTCGTGTTCAAAAAATTCCAATTCAAAGTTCCATATCGGTTCAAACTTTTTAATGAGTTTGCTTTCTGAGGTTTTACCCGTTAAATCATAATCCGGACTTTTTGTAAAACGAAAAGAGGTGGGGATAGGGCCTTCATCACCATACAGTTTTTGGCCGTACAAGTGCCAGTTGGCTTCAATTTGAGCTTTTAAGATCAATTCATATTCACATTCGCTGACTTTTTTAGCGTTGAAATCCCATTTTATAGGAATAACAATCTGCGCATTCACATTGTTTAAAATACTGAAAGCTACAAGCAGCAGTATACTCAATCTGAAAATATGTTTCATAAAAATCAGGTAATGTTATGAATCTTTGTTTACAAGATAAACCTCATTGGAGGGTTCATTGGTGTAAAGATAAAAAAATAGCCCCTAAAACAGGGGCTATCTTCAAATTATAACAAATATTAACTTATTTAATATCATGTATTCTGTGAATAGGAATAAGAACGCCTTGTTTCAGGATCACCCGTTTATCAGTTACGCCCCAAACAGTTGTTTCTACTTGTTTTAAACCTTCGGAATCTTCAAACACAATTTTTATTTTATTATGCTCTAAATTTCCTAATGTTAGCGCCCTTTCCAGATTAGCCAACCGGTTTTTTATATCATCTGCTGATGCCAAAACCTCATTGTCTGGGAATTTTAAGTCCCGTATGCTCTCTTTTTCAATTGAAAGAGGTTTGTTTATGTTGGTAGCGTTTGTCATGTTGCTAATGATTAAAAGTTATTGAATACAGAAAATAAAGTAAAGGTTAATACGAACAAATGTAAGGCAGCGTTACAAAATAATGCAAAAACATTTATATTTTGTTTTCAACAATCATCGGTTTTAGGATTGAAGTTAATTCTTCTGCTTTTTGACTGCCAATAAGATATTTAAGTCCGTCTTTATCTGTAAGCTCTACAGCATCATTGCCTTGAGTGAAAAAACGGATTTTCCCCTTAAAATGCAGGTTGTAAATGGGGGCATTCAGCAAATATTCGCTGTATTTTACCTTACTAACGTCAACAATGCTGTTTAAATCAATTTTCACCTTTCTGGAAGTCCAAAGTCCGTCCAGAATAAGGTTATTGTTCACTACTTTAGTATGGATGTGCAATACAAAAATCAATATCAGCGAAAGCAGCATAAGAAACAAGCCCATTAAAAAGAACAACTGCCCCGAGTCTTCCCCTACGGGTGATGAGGGAATGGGAATCCCTGAAATATCTACAGGTTTAGGGTTTTCACTCCAGTAATAAAGGATAAAACAAAATAAAGCTAATACGGTCCGCCAAAGTATAGACCATTTATTATAGCCCATGTATTGTTTTTCCTCAAAAAGAATATTGTCCTGCATACGAATCAAAGATAAGGTACTATACCAACTCTACAAAATAAATTTTTTGTGTTTTTTCTGTGATTTTAAACCGTTCATCCATCCGTAACCCTATTATCCAAACAATTTTATCGGCTGAAGTGAGTAACCAGGTATTTTCCTTTTGTTTTAGGGACAGTTTTTTATCAATAAAGAAGTCGCTCAGCTTCTTTTTTCCTTTCATTCCTAAGGGGTGGAAAGCATCCCCTTGCTGCCATTTGCGGACATGCAGCGGGAATTCAAGCTTATCAAAATCCAAGGCTGCAATTGTGTTTGGAGTTTGGAGTACGGTATCAGGAGATTTTTTCAGTATTTTGAAATTCAATTCTAATTCCTCATTAATAAAGGCTTTCTGGCTTTTTTTTATGGGAAATGCGCGAGGGCTTTCTCCTTCTATTGCCCCATTTTTTACTATGGGTTCTATCAGCAAAAGCGCTCTATCCTTTATTAAGCGGTGGGAAGCTGAAAAATATTGTTTTCCGGATTCCCCATCCAATGCTGCAATTATTTCATTAACAGTGCTCGCATTAAAATGAAAGGGTTTTAAAAATTCGTACAGATACGTGCTGATCGGCTGTAATTTTTTTAACTGCTCAATGGAAATTGTAATTCCCGTTTCCCCCTGTTTTACTGCTTTTAAACGTTTACTTTCAATGTCTTTTTTGTAAATCGATTCAACTGCACGTAAATGCTCTATTGTAGTAGTAAAGGTGTTTTCGAGGCTTGGATTTAGCTCTTTTAAAACAGGAATAACCTGGTGCCGGATTTTATTGCGTACATATTTATCGGATGCATTGCTGCTGTCTTCCCGGTATTTTATTTTGTGTTTTTTTACATACGTTTCAATCTCTTGTTTAGCAGTAAACAGCATTGGGCGTATGATAATTCCTTGTTTTGGTAAAATACCATGAAGTCCTGAAATACCCGTACCGCGAATAAAATTGATGAAAAAGGTTTCAATGGAATCGTCCTGATGGTGCGCTGTTGCGATGTACTGATACTGGTATTGTTCCCTGATCTCTTCAAACCACTGATAGCGCAGTTCCCTGGCAGCAACCTGTGTGGATAATTTATTTTTTTTTGCAAAAGCCTTTGTGTCAAAGGAAGTACAGTGAAACGGAACATCATATTTTTCTGCCAGCGCTTCAACAAATTCTTCATCCGTATCACTTTCCTCCGCACGAAGCTGAAAATTGCAATGTGCTATTCCGAATGATAATCCTGCTTTGTGAAAGAGCTCACACATAAGAACGGAATCAATACCACCGCTAACAGTGAGCAGTATCTTTTCATCAATTTTGAAAAGATTTTCTTTTTGGATGTAGTGTAAGAATGATGTAACCACGGATGTTATAATAAATTGGTAATTATTAATTCTCTAATACTTCAAACATTGCTTTTGCTTTTAACAAACATTCGTCATACTCATTTTCTGCTACCGACTTATCGGTTATAGCGCTGCCAACCATAAAAGATACGTATTTGTTATCTTCATTATACAAAATACTTCTGATAACCACATTGAAATCAAAATCCCCATTCGGATCAATATAGCCTATAGCGCCTGAATAGAGGCCTCGTTTGGTGCTTTCAAATTTTTCAATCAGCTTCATTGCGCTGATTTTAGGTGCACCTGTCATTGAGCCCATAGGGAACGTATTCCTGATAATTTCAGTGAAGGAAACATCTTCTTTTAAATCACAACTTATGGTTGAAATCATCTGGTGGACCTGTTTAAAACTGTATATGCCAAACAACTCATCTACATTAACGCTTCCGCGTTTTGCGATGCGTGAAAGATCATTTCTGACAAGATCAACAATCATTACATTTTCACTCTGTTCCTTTGGGTTGTTTTTTAATTCCTGTTTAAGCTGTTCATCTTCTTCGCTATTGGCAGACCGTTTGGCAGTACCTTTAATGGGCTGTGAAATCAAATGGTTGGCGCGCTTTTGTAAAAAGCGTTCCGGGCTTGCGCACATCACATACTGTGAGCCGAATTTGCAATAGGCTGAAAATGGAGCCTGCGAAATTGTGTTCAGTTTGGTATAAATGGCAGCAGTATTAATGGTAGTATTTTCTGCAAAATATTCCTGGCAAAAATTAACCTCGTAAATATTCCCTTTGTGGATATGCTGTTTTAATTGGTTAACAGCGTTAATATAATCCGGTTTTGAAATTTTAGATTTAATAATAATTTTTTGTTGCTCGTTCTTGAATGGAGCCGGTACATGTGATTCCCCCATGGAAAGAGGAGTAGGAGGAGTGCTGCATAAATTATAAATGTTGTCAGCTTCCTCTTTTGTAATTACATCATCATCATAAAAAATAATCGCACTATTTTTTTTTATTTGGATTACTATTTTCGGAATGAAAAAGTGCAGTAGTGGAAATTGTAATCCGTCATCGTTCTCAGAACTTAATTGTTCAGTCTGATTTTTTAAATCATACGTCAGGTAACCGAATAGCCAGCCTTTTTTTTTATCATAAAACTCCTGCAGCTCTTCTAAGGCGTTCTGTGAGTTTTTAATAGTAAGCTCCTGAGTGGCCCCAATAGCAATGGTTTTATCGTTCTGCGTATGTTGGTTTTTATTTGCCTGTGCATTGGAATCAAAAACACAAATACGTTCAAAGTATCTGTTTAAGATTTCAATATTGACGTTGAAATTGCTTTCGGAGATTGTATGTGTTGTTTTCTTTAGCACGTACAAATATAAGTTTTCCTTTTGTTTTATTGCATTCTATGTAACCTTTCAATATCAAGCTTTTGAAGTGGATGAACGTTTCTGAAAATGTTTTTTATTTAAAAATAAAACTGAAAACAGATCATTTAGTTTTTGTAACGATTGTTTTTTTAATCTGACGAGAGTTATCAGCGCTGAAATTTTTCCCACCAAGCACAAAAAAATATTTTTTTTAAATTTTAAATTCTGCAAATCCCTTTGTTTAAAATCGTTTTGACGATCTCCTGAAATATTTTTCAGCTCTTTTATTTTATCATTTTTTATCTGTTTTGATGTCGATAAACAGAAAGTTTTCAACAAAGTGGTAAATTGTGGTAAAAAGTGGGAAAATTGTTTTTACTTTTACAGCTCAAAGTAGAAAACACAATGAACAGCCTGTTTGGAGTATATGAATGCAATGCAGATGCGAAAGGACGCGTAATGCTTCCTGTTGCATTTAAAAAGCAGCTTACCAAAGAGCTTAAGGCCGGATTTGTGATGAAACGCAGCATTTTTAGCAAGTCTTTGGAATTATATCCGATGGCAACCTGGAATGAAATGGTGAAGGATGTAAACAAGTTGAACAAGTTTGTGAAAAAGAATGTTGAGTTTATACGGATGTTCAATTACGGTGTGGTGCCGGTGGAGTTAGATGCTACGGGACGTTTGTTGATCTCAAAAGATATGATGGTTTTTGCCGGTATCAGCAAAAGCGTAACAATGGCTGCGGCAGGAGATAGAGTGGAGATATGGGATACCAAAGCGTACGAGAAATTTATTAATGACAGTACTGTCAATTTTGAAAAATTGGCGGAAGATGTAATGGGTGGTATTAATCCAGAACAGGAAGCGTAATGGGGTATCATCAGCCAGTTCTTTTAAAAGAGTGTATTGAGGGGCTTAATATTAATCCGGCAGGAATATATGTAGATGTAACCTACGGTGGTGGCGGGCATTCCAGAGAAATATTAAAGCATTTAACTACAGGTAAGCTGTATGCTTTTGATCAGGATGAAGATGCTGTAAGAAATAAAATTGATGATGACCGTCTTGTGCTGATAAAACAGAATTTCAGGTATCTGAAAAACTTTTTAAAAATGTACAACGCTTTGCCGATAGATGGTTTGCTTGCGGATTTGGGTGTTTCTTCCCATCAGTTTGATGAAGCGGATAGAGGTTTTTCAACCAGGTTTGAGGCTAAGCTGGATATGCGCATGGATCAGAGTTCAAAGCTTACCGCGGCTGATATTTTAAACACATATACAGAGGAGGAGTTGAAGCGTATTTTCAAATTATACGGAGAAGTGGATAATGCGGGCAGATTGGCTTATGTGATTTTTCAAGCGCAAAAAGACAAAAAGATTGAAACCCTTTCTGATTTGAAATCGACAATTGAAAAGTGCGTAAAGAGAGGCCGTGAGAACCAGTATTATGCGCAGGTGTTTCAGGCGTTACGGATAGAAGTAAATAAAGAGCTGGATGTGTTGAAAGATCTGTTGATGCAGAGTATGGAGGTATTAAAGCCAGGGGGGCGTTTGGTAGTAATTTCTTACCAATCCTTAGAAGATAGGTTAGTTAAAAATATTATCCGAAGTGGAAAGTTTGAAGGTGAAGTTGAAAAAGATTTTTTTGGGAATCAGCTTACGCCATTTACCGCAATTACCAGAAAGCCAATTATACCAAGTGACGCAGAGATATCAGAAAACAACAGGGCTCGGAGTGCGAAGTTGAGGATTGCAGAAAAAGTATAATCAAATGAAGCTGCTGTAATGGTATGCTGTTGCTGAGGGAGTTTTAAAAAATATAGAATCAATTGCGAATGGACAGCGTTCAATTGCAAACTGAAAAATGGGAAACAAATTTAAAGAACAAGCAATACCCGAAGCCCCTAAAGAGCCTAAGGCGCCTGCAAAGGAGAATAAGATTGTACGTTCTGTGGCGAGTGTAGTGAGTGGGAGTTTTTTGTCGAAGGAAGTTGCAATAAATAAATTTCCTTTTGTTTTTTTTCTATCGTTCCTGGCCATCTGTTACATCGCTAACGGTTATTATGCGGATGATCAGGTGAGAAAAGTGAATAATCTGACAAATGAAATAAAGGAATTAAGGACTCAGTATATAGTAGTAAAGGATTCGCTGGTAATAAAAAGTAAACAGACAGAAGTTGCAAAAGCTCTGGCGGTTCAGCAAACAGGGATAGTGGAGAGTGTTGTGCCACCGAAGAAGATACTGGTAGCTCCGGATAGTGTAGTCAAAGAATAACAAGCAAAAATAAATTCATAAACTAAATTTTTAATTCCTGTAATACTCCGCAAGAGTATGTAAGGAAGATATGACATGGAAGCAAAAAAGGACATATTGTGGCGGGTTTACCTGATCTACTTTTTTATATGCCTCTTTGGTGTTGCTATCATTTACAAAATCTGTGTTATTCAGTTTTCTGAAGGAGAACAATGGATAGCAAAATCCAGTCATTTTTCTACAAAGTTATTTGACGTAGAAGCTATTCGCGGTAATATATATGATCAAAACGGAATTTTGCTTGCCACGTCTCTGCCTTATTATGAAGTGGGTATGGATGTAAACACGGATGCTATTACGAATGATATATTTTATGATAATGTAGATTCTTTAGCCTATTCGTTTTCTAAAATGTTTAAGGATAAAACGCAAAAGGAATACAAAAAAGTGTTGGTACGGGCCCGTAAAGATGGCGATCGTTGGGTAACGCTTCAGCGTGGGGTATCTTATACGGAACTGCAAATCATTAAAAAATTCCCTTTGCTGCGTAAAGGCCGTAATAAGGGTGGTTTTACATATATCCAAACAAATAAAAGAGAGCGTCCTTTCCAAAATTTAGCTGCACGTACCATCGGTAAATACAATGAAGCGGGTACAGGTAAATCCTACGGACTTGAATCGGCCTATAATAGTTATTTACAAGGTGAGAGCGGACACCGATTAATGCAAAAAATTGCAGGTGGTGTTTGGAAGCCAATCAATGATGAAAACGAAATAGCGCTGGAAGATGGCGCAGATGTTATATCTACCATTGATATAAACATACAGGACGTTGCAGAAAGTTCCCTGAAAAATTGTTTGAAAAAGAACGGTGCTGCCTATGGATGTCTGATTTTAATGGAAGTTAAAACCGGTGAAATAAAAGCGATTGCTAACCTCACCAGAAAAGATTCATCCAATTATGTTGAGAACCTGAACTATGCGGTAGGGTATGCAACAGAGCCAGGGTCTACGTTTAAGCTGGCCTCATTGATTACAGCAATGGAAGATGGCTATGTGGATCTGGATGACAAAATTGATATTGAAGATGGTACGCATAAGTATTATTCAAGCACGATGAAGGATTCTCATCGTCCTGAAAAAAGTGAGGTTACTGTACAGGAAGTGTTTGAACAAAGCTCTAATGTTGGTGTTTCAAAAATTATCACACATTATTATGCGAAGGATCCGCAGAAGTTTGTTGACCGTTTGTGCAGAATGAATTTTAATTCTCCTTTGATGATAAGTCTTCCGGGTGAAGCTACTCCGCATATTAAAAACACAAAGGATAAAGATTGGTCGGGAACTACGCTTCCATGGATGAGTATAGGATATGAAATAACCGTTACTCCGCTTCAGACACTTACATTTTACAATGCTGTTGCAAATAATGGTAAAATGATGAGACCCTTATTTGTTAAGGAAGTACGCAGAAGAGGGAAGACTGTTAAAACTTTTGAGCCTGAAATTATTAATCCTTCTATCTGTTCGCAGCCAACAATAGATAAGGCAAGAAAAATGATGGAAGGTGTTGTTACCAATGGTACTGCAAAAAGTTTAAAACGCCTTGATTATACAGTAGCTGGTAAAACAGGAACGGCTCAGATTGCGAAAAACGGAACTTATAAGGGTGGTGGAGTTACTTACCTGGCTTCATTTGTGGGCTATTTTCCTGCGGAAAATCCAAAGTATTCCTGCATTGTTGTTGTTAGTGCGCCTACCGGAGATGTGTATTATGGAGGTGCTGTAGCAGGCCCTGTATTTAAAGATGTAGCCGATAAAGTTTATTCTACGAGTCTGGAAATTCATAAAGAAATTAATGCAGTACAACCCAAGTTTGCACGTAAAGCACCTGTAACTAAAGAAGGTTCGCAGCGTGACATTGCCACGGTATTGAAAACACTTAAAGTGCCGGTGAAAGTAAAAGATAAAAATGCGGAGTGGGTGTCAGGAGCAATAATGGATTCTACCTCAATTAGTTTAAGTTCAAAATATACTGAAGAGGCTTTAAAACGTGGTATTGTGCCAAACCTGGTAGGGATGACCGCTCAGGATGTATTGTATTTGCTTGAAAACAATGGAATGCAGGTGAAAATGATTGGTGCTGATAAAGCACGCCCTTATGCATGGAGCGGTGCAGTTGCAACACAATCGTTACCTGCAGGAAGCGTATTTACAAAAGGAACACAGATTGTATTACAGTTGATTTAAGAAAAAAATGAAAGTGATTCTACCATAAGCTTACAGCAATAAATAAATATGAAGTTATTAAAAGACATATTATATAAAGTAGGATTAGTTGAAGTGGTTGGTTCTACTAATGTAGCAATCACTGCGATCAGTTTCGATTCCAGAAAAATTGAGAAGGATAGTTTATTTGTGGCTATTAAGGGGACTTTAAGTGATGGTCATAAATATATAGATGATACGATCACCAAAGGTGCAGTTGCCATATTATGTGAAGTGCTGCCAGAAGTATTAAATGATCGGATTACTTATTTAAAGGTAAATGATGCAACAGCTGCATTGGGAATTGTTGCCGCTAATTTTTATGATAATCCTTCTGAAAGTATTCAGTTAGTTGGCGTTACAGGTACTAACGGAAAAACAACTACAGTAACCCTTCTGTTCAACTTGTTTAAGAAAATGGGGTATAAGGTTGGTTTGCTTTCAACTGTAAAGAATCAGATTAATAATGAAATTATTCCGGCTACGCATACAACACCTGATGCTATTCAGTTAAATGCACTGCTTCGCCAAATGCTTGATAAAGGCTGTACTCATTGCTTTATGGAGGTAAGCTCTCACGCGGTAGTTCAGAACCGTATTGCAGGGATTCATTTTGCGGGCGGAGTTTTCACAAATATTACACACGATCATTTAGATTATCATAAAACATTTGATGAGTATATAAAAGCGAAAAAAGGATTTTTCGATGCATTGGGTTCAGACGCTTTCGCGCTTACCAATAAGGACGATGCAAATGGAATGGTAATGCTGCAAAATACAAAAGCAGGCAAAAAGACCTATTCGTTGCGCGGGATGGCTGACTATAGATGTAAGGTTGTGGAAAACCAATTCAGCGGCCTGCTTCTGAATATTGATAATCAAGATGTGTGGAGTAAACTGATTGGGAATTTTAATGCTTATAACCTTTTAACAGTATACGCAACAGCTGTTTTATTAAAAGAAGATAAAACAAATATTCTTACTACGCTAAGTACATTAAACTCGGTTGAAGGCCGCTTTCAATATATCCGCTCAGATAATGGTGTTATTGGAATTGTTGATTATGCGCATACTCCGGATGCATTGTTAAATGTATTAAAAACAATTAATGATATACGTACCGGAAATGAGCAGGTAATAAGTGTTGTAGGGTGCGGGGGAGACCGTGATTCGGCTAAGCGTCCATTAATGGCAAAGATTGCAGGTGATATGAGTAACAGAGTAATTCTTACTTCAGATAATCCACGCAGTGAAGATCCGGATGCGATTATCAAGGAAATGCAAAAAGGTGTGGATGCTGTGAATTATAAAAAAACATTATCTATTACCGACAGGAATGAAGCGATTAAAACAGCCTGTTCGATAGCAAAACCTGGCGATATTATACTGGTTGCGGGTAAAGGGCATGAAAACTATCAGGAAATAAAAGGAGTAAAGCATCCATTTGATGATATGCTGGTGTTAAAGGAAAATTTTAAATTATTTGAAATATAATGTTTTACTACTTATTCGATTTTTTAGACAGACGTTTTGATTTCCCGGGTGCGGGGGTGTTTCAATATATTTCTTTTCGTGCTGCAATGGCATTGATTGTTTCCCTTTTGATTTCAATGGTGTTAGGGAGACGTATTATTAACTTATTGCATAAAAAGCAGGTGGGTGAAACGGTACGTGATCTGGGGCTTGATGGACAAATTCAGAAGAAAGGTACCCCTACAATGGGCGGTTTAATTATACTTTCCGCTATAGTGATTCCAACATTATTGTTTGCACAATTACATAATGTATATATCCTTTTAATGTTATTATCTACCGTATGGTTAGGTGCGATTGGCTTTTTGGATGATTATATCAAAGTATTTAAAAAAGATAAGGCAGGATTAGCGGGTAAATTTAAAGTGATGGGCCAGGTGGGAATAGGATTGATTGTTGGTATCACCCTGTATTTTCATGATGGTGTAGTGGTTCGAGACAGAGTTCTTAGCAGCGGTAAAGCAACCAACCCAATTGAAATTGTTAATGATGCTTCACAGTTTGCTTTAATGCCGGAGTATTCGGCAGAAGAAACAAAGTCGATGAAAACAACAATTCCATTCGTGAAAAACAATGAATTTGATTATTCATCCTTACTTGCTTTTTTAGGTGATGGGTATCAAAAATGGGCCTGGCTGATATTTATTCCTATCGTCATTATTATTGTTACCGCGGTTTCTAACGGTGCAAATATAACGGATGGTATTGATGGCCTCGCTACCGGAACATCAGCAATTATAGGCGTTACACTTGGGATACTCGCTTATGTTTCAGGAAATAGAATTTTTGCAGATTACCTGAACATCATGTATATCCCCAATTCAGGCGAGTTGGTAATTTATATAGCAGCTTTTGTGGGTGGTTGTATCGGTTTCTTGTGGTATAACTCATTTCCGGCCCAGGTATTTATGGGTGATACAGGCAGTCTTGCATTGGGTGGTATCATTGCTGTTTTTGCAATTGCGATCCGTAAAGAATTACTAATTCCTATTCTGTGCGGTGTATTTCTAGTAGAAAATGTTTCTGTTATACTGCAAGTGTATGTCTTTAAATGGCGAAAGCGAAAGTTCGGGATTGAATATGCCCGTGAAAACCGCTTTTTAAAAATGGCCCCCCTTCATCACCATTATCAGAAATTGGGAATGCATGAATCAAAAATTGTTTCCCGATTCTGGATTATTGGAATTATGCTGGCGGTATTAACCATTGTAACATTAAAATTAAGATAAGATGAAACGCCTGGTAATACTTGGTGGTGGCGAAAGTGGTGTAGGTACGGCAGTGCTTGCGAAAAAAAAAGGATTTGATGTTTTTCTTTCTGATAAAGGGAAAATAAAAGATAAATACAAAGACGTTCTTTCAAAATATGAAATTAAGTGGGAGGATGAAAAGCACACGGAAGCATTTATTTTAAATGCGGATGAAGTGGTTAAAAGTCCAGGAATCCCTGATAAAGCGGATTTGATAAAAGCACTGCATAAAAAAGGCATTCCGGTAATATCTGAAATAGAGTTTGCAGGACGTTATACAAACGCAAAAATGATATGTATAACAGGGAGCAACGGCAAAACCACCACCACCTTGCTGATTCATCACATACTTACAAAAGCGGGTGTGAATGCGGCACTGGCGGGTAATATCGGGAAGAGCTTTGCAATGCTGGTAGCTGAAAACGCATGTGACCCCGATAAGAAGGATTTTGATTATTACGTACTTGAATTAAGCAGTTTTCAGCTGGATGGAATGTTTGAGTTTAAGGCAGATATAGCGGTGTTACTCAATGTTACTCCAGATCACTTGGACAGATATAATTATGAAATGCAAAATTATGTGGATTCAAAATTCAGAATTATGCAGAATCAAACAGAGAACGATGCATGTGTGTATTGCATAGATGATGAAGAGATAGCGAAAGAATTAAAAAAAAGAACAATTAAAGCAAAGCAATATCCTTTTTCAATTAAACAACAAGTAGAACAAGGTGCGTACTTAAACGAAAACAATCAACTAGTAATAAACACAAACAACACAAATCCTTTATTTATGACAATTCAAGAACTTGCACTACAAGGCAAACACAACATTTACAATTCTATGGCTGCCGGTGTTACCACCAAACTGGTAGAAATAAGAAAAGAAACTATTCGCGAAAGTATGTCTGACTTTCATAACATCGCGCATCGTTTAGAGTTAGTAGGTAATGTACATGGCATAGAGTTTATTAATGACTCAAAAGCTACAAACGTAAACTCAACATGGTTTGCATTGGAAAGCATGAACAACCCTGTAATTCTTATCCTTGGAGGTGTTGATAAAGGAAATGATTATTCAATGTTGAATGTTTTAGTGAAAGAAAAAGTAAAGGCAATAATTTGTCTGGGTGCTGATAATAATAAAATTATCAAAGCATTTGGTGGAATGGTTGATACTATTGTAGAAGCGGGATCTGCTAAAGAAGCAGTAAACCACGCATACAAAATTGGTAAAAAAGGGGATACTGTTTTATTGTCACCCGCTTGTGCCAGCTTCGATTTGTTTGAGGACTATGAAGATCGTGGAACTCAATTTAAGCAAGCTGTTAGAGCATTGTAGAGTTAATTCTGTACTGTGTTGATTGTTTTAAGTTTGTTTTTTGAGTGATATAAACTGTTAAAATTAAATTAGTCTTTACTTGAACTTTTCGTAAATAAAAGCAGGGGAAGATAGAGTAGAATGTAACACATGAATTTATTTAAATACATAAAAGGCGATAAAGTGATCTGGACAGTGGTGTTGCTGCTCTCCATTTTATCGATCCTTGTTGTTTACAGTTCAGTTATTGCACTGGCGTATCGCTATAAAGGAGGCGATACCGGTTCATATCTGATCAAACACGTGTTTATTGTAGGGTCTGGAATTCTATTAATGTATTTTATTCATAAAGTAAAATATTCTTATTTTTCAAGAATATCACAGCTGGCCATATTTTTAGCCGCACCCTTGTTGTTGTATACGTTGATTAATGGTATAAGCGCAGGTGATGCAAGCAGGTGGCTGGCTATTCCCGGAACATCATTAACATTTCAAACATCAGATTTTGCAAAGCTTGCGCTGATAACATATGTGGCACGTATGTTATCAATTAAACAAAATCAGATAAAAGATTTTAAAACGGCATTTTTACCGATAGTGCTCCCTGTAGGGATTATTTGTGCATTAATATTTCCTGCGAATTTTTCCACAGCGGCTTTATTGTTTATGACCTGTTTTGTATTGATGTTCATTGGTAGAATGAATTCGAAGCATTTATTGCTCTTGGTAGGTTCGGGAATTGTTATTGGCGGCTTATTAATACTGTTGATTTTTAAATTTCCCAACGCAATTCCTCGTGGTGCTACCTGGAAAGCCCGAATAGAAAACTTTAGCAGCGGAGATAGTGAAAGTAATTTTCAGGCAGAACAAGCTAAGATAGCTATTGCAACAGGAGGTTTGATAGGTAAAGGTCCGGGGAATAGCATGCAACGTAATTTTTTACCGCAGGCTTCTTCCGATTTTATTTTTGCAATTGTAATAGAAGAGTGGGGCCTGATTATGGCTGTTGTCATTGTTTTTTTATACCTCATTTTATTATTTAGAGGAGTGCGGCTTGCAAATAAAACGGAACGAACATTTGGAAGTCTTCTGGCGATAGGATTGACATTTAGTTTGGTGTTCCAGGCAATGATTAACATGGCAGTTGCAGTAAACTTGTTTCCGGTAACGGGTCAGCCTTTACCATTGGTAAGTATGGGTGGTACCTCTATATGGTTTACCAGCATTGCTATTGGGATGATATTAAGTGTTAGTCGCGAAAGCGAAAATGAAACTGCTGAGGAAGGAGGTACACTTGAAACCGCTTAAAATTATTGTGAGTGGAGGAGGAACAGGAGGTCATATTTTCCCTGCAATCGCTATTGCGAATGCCATTAAGGCATTACGTCCGGATACTGAATTTTTATTTGTAGGTGCGGAAGGTAAAATGGAAATGGAAAAAGTTCCTGCGGCAGGTTATAAAATAGAAGGCTTGTGGATTAGTGGCTTGCAACGTAAGTTAACGTTGTCCAATCTGGCATTTCCATTTAAACTGATCAGCAGTTTAATGAAAGCAAAAAAAATTCTTAAAACATTTGAGCCAAACGCGGTTATTGGTACCGGTGGTTTTGCAAGTGGCCCCATGTTGCAGGTTGCGGCTAAAAAAGGTATTGTTACGGTTATTCAAGAACAAAATTCATTTCCAGGCATCACCAATAAGCTACTGTCGAAAAATGTGGACAGGATTTGTGTGGCATACTCTGGTATGGAAAAATATTTTCCGAAGGAAAAAATTCTATTAACCGGGAATCCTATTCGTCAGGATATATTGAGCTTAGAAGGTAAGCGCGACAGAGGTTTGGAAACATTTGGTTTGAGTTCGGATAAAAAAACTATTCTGGTAATTGGCGGAAGTCTAGGTGCGCGCACTATAAATGAGAGTATTGTAAAATGTCTTGAAGCGTTTGAAAAAAATAATATTCAGCTGGTTTGGCAGACTGGCAAGGGCTTTTATGGAACTGCAAAACAAGCAGTGGCTAAATATGAGGACAAAGGAATTAGAGCGTTTGATTTTATTCAAAAAATGGATTATGCTTACGCAGTTGCAGACCTTGTTATTTCACGTGCCGGTGCAAGTTCTGTGTCCGAATTGTGCCTTGTAAAAAAGCCATGTATTCTTATTCCTTCACCCAATGTGGCAGAGGATCATCAGACAAAAAATGCAATGGCTTTAGTAACATATAATGCAGCAGTTTTAATTAAAGATACAGAGGCAAGAGATAAACTTTGTGATGAAACATTAAGTTTAATAAGGGATGAAGAGCAATGTAAAAAATTGTCTGAAAGTATATCTCGACTGGCATTTCAGGATTCTGCAAATGTAATTGCGAATGAGGTATTGAATTTAATAAATAGTAAATAGGAATTAAGTTTGTAATGGAATTAAGTAAAATTAATAATGTTTATTTTCTTGGGATCGGTGGTATCGGAATGAGTGCGCTTGCGCGCTATTTCAATGCAATGGGCAAAAAAGTAAGCGGTTATGATAAAACGCCTACCAAGCTTACAAATGAATTAATTGCTGAAGGCATAGATATCCATTTTGAGGATGATACAAATTTAATTTCCAATAACTTTAAATCACAGGATGCGGATCTGAAAGCTCAGATCTTAATTGTCTACACACCGGCAGTACCTAGTGACCATAAGGAGTTGAATTTTTTTAGAGGCAATAATTTTGTGATAAAAAAACGAGCGGAAGTGTTGGGGATGATTACTGAAGCCTCTTACACAATAGGTGTTGCAGGCACTCATGGAAAAACAACAACATCTTCATTAATTGCTCACGTTTTAAAAACTGCGAATCTTGATCCATCTGCCTTTTTAGGTGGTATAACGCAAAATTACAGCACCAATTTACTTTTAAGCAGTAATTTAAAAAACTCAGAATCTCAAACTCAGAATTCTGGACTTGTTGTAGTTGAAGCAGATGAGTACGATCGTTCATTTTTAACGCTTCACCCTGAAATATCAGTGATTACTTCGGTAGATGCAGATCATCTGGATATATACGGAGATAAAAGATATGTAGAAGAATCCTATTCCTTGTTTGCAAGACAGGTAAAATCCAAGCTGGTTTTGAAAAAAAGTATTGTCGATACAATTGTTTCTGAAACTCCGGCAATTACCTATTCTGTGAGTGATACAGCAGCCAATTATTTTGCGCAGAATATAAGGATTGAAAATGCTGCGTATCAATATGAAGTGGTAACACCTGCTGGCGTATTTAAAAATATGACGCTAGGGTTGCCCGGATTACATAATGTTGAAAATTCAATAGCAGCCGTTGCTGTAGCTTGTTTGATGGATATTGAAGAGTCGGTTATTCGTGAAGCATTAAGAACATTTCGCGGTGTGAAAAGACGTTTTGATTACCAGATAAAAACGGAAGAATTGGTTTTTATAGATGATTACGCGCATCATCCCGAAGAACTGAAGGCTTGTATCAATTCGGCAAAACAAATGTATCCCGGAAAAAAAATTACCGGAATATTTCAACCACATTTGTTTTCCCGTACCCGTGATTTTGCTGATGAATTTGCTGCAAGCCTTGATTTATTGGATGAATGTATATTGTTGGAAATTTATCCTGCACGGGAGCTTCCGATTGAGGGTGTAAACTCCAAAATGTTATTGGATAAAATGAAATCCGCGAATAAACGTATTTGTCAAAAAAAGGATTTGCTGGAAGAAGTTGGTAAGAGTAACCCTAGTGTATTGTTAACAATGGGGGCTGGTGATATCGATACAATGGTAGGACCATTAAAAAATGAACTGATGAAATCTTTTCAGAAAAAATAATAATTGAAAAAAGTAAAAAAAATAGCATTAATAACCCTTTGGTCTCTTTTAGTAGCAGGCTTACTGGTAAGTATGGGCTTTGTTAATAAGGAGCAGGATGCCCTACGTTGTAAAAGTCTTGATATCAGAGTTAATCAAGATGATGAATTGTACTTTTTAGATAAAATGGACATTGCAAAATTGATTCATAAAAGAGGGGATTCAATTGTTGGCCAGCCTAAAGCATCGGTGAACATTGTTGAAATAGAGCATGCATTAAACAGTCATGAAGACATTGCAAATGCTGAAGTGTATATGACAATTGATGGCAGGTTGAAAGTGGAAGTGAAACAACGTAAACCATTAGTAAGGATAATAAATTCTTATGGAGATAGTTATTATTTGGATAATGAGGGGAAATTAATGCCGCTTTCGGATAAATACACAGTGAAGGTTTTGGTTGCGAATGGTGATATTTCAGAGTCCTATGCTGCGAACTATAAACATTCAATTAATGAAATGTCTAGAAATAATAAAGTGAAAAATAATAGTATGCTTGATGAGGTATATGCAATGGCTGCTTATATCAATGCCGATGAGTTCTGGAAAGCCCAGGTACAGCAGATATATGTAAATGAAGATAAGGATATGGAACTTGTTCCGATGGTTGGTAGTCAAAGAATAATATTTGGTGACACTTCAGCGATGGATGAGAAATTTAAAAAGCTATTGACCTTTTATCAGCAAGGCTTAAATACTACCGGTTGGTGGGATAAATATTCAACAATCAACCTGAAATTTAAAAGTCAGATTGTTTGCACAAAAAAAACAATTGTAAACACGAAAATTAATTAACAAATAGTTTCCTTCTAAACTGGAAATATAAAAGCTAAAAAACAGAGCACCATGGAACCATCAGAAATTGTAGTTGGCTTAGATATCGGAACAACAAAAATTGTAGCAATTGTTGGACGAAGGAATGAGTTCGGAAAAATTGAAATCCTTGGTATGGGTAAGTCCGAATCGTTTGGTGTAGCCCGTGGTGTTGTACAGAACATTGATAAAACAGTGGAAGCGATTCGTGCTGCGGTGGCCGAAGCTGAAGCAAAATCAGGTGTTGATATTAAAGTGGTGAATGTTGGTATAGCAGGGCAGCATATTAAAAGTGTGCAGCATAGAGGTATTAAAACCCGTGCTAGTGTTGATGAAGAGATTTCCCAAAAAGATATTGATGCGTTGATTGACGATATGTTCCGTTTGGTAATGCAACCAGGGGAAGAAATTATCCATGTGCTTCCACAGGAATACATTATCGACAGCGAACAGGGAATTAAAAATCCGATCGGTATGTCAGGGATCCGTCTGGAAGCCAATTTCCATATCATAACAGGCCAGATTGCTGCTGCACGTAATATTTACAAATGTGTTCACAAAGCACACTTGGAAGTATCTGAACTGATGCTCGAACCATTGGCATCTGCAGACGCAGTATTAAGTGATGAAGAAAAAGAGGCTGGTGTGGTATTGGTTGATATTGGAGGCGGTACAACAGATGTGGCAATATTCCAAGATGGAATTATCCGTCATACTGCTGTTATTCCTTTTGGTGGGAATGTTATCACAGAAGACATTAAAGAAGGATGTACTATTATCAAAGGACAGGCAGAGTTATTGAAAATAAAATTCGGTTCAGCTCTTGCTAGTGAAAATCAGGAAAATGAAATAGTGTCAATTCCTGGTTTAAGAGGACGTCCACACAAGGAAATTTCTGTACGTAATTTATCAGCGATCATCCAGGCTCGAATGGAAGAGATCATTGAACACGTATATTATGAAATTAAAAATTCCGGTTACGAGAAAAAATTAATTGCAGGTATCGTAATCACTGGTGGTGGTGCGCAATTGAAGCACGTTACACAATTGGTAGAATATATAACCGGAATGGATTCCCGTATTGGTTACCCGAACGAGCATCTTGCAAAAAGTAATGAAGACATTACAAGCCCAATGTTTGCTACTTCTGTAGGACTTATTATGAAAGGCTTAGAGACACTTGATAAGCAAAACAGAAAGAATGTTACAACCACTGCTATTCCAGAAACAACAACTACTATCAAGGGGCATTCAAAAGATAAATCTTCCGGCTTTTTTGATAAATTAAAAAGCTTTTTTGATGAGGATGCATCTCAACAATAGCTTAGAAAATGCGCAGAAATTAACAGTATGCAGTTAGTAACTAATAATACAGGTGCCATAAGAACATTAAAAAAAGCTTCAATTTTATGCTTTGAAATAATATACTATCAGGAAAACCACTAATACCAAACGTTATAAATAAAATTTAAAAATGATGAAATTCGATTTAAACCAAGACAATTCGGCAATTATAAAAGTAATTGGAGTAGGTGGTGGCGGAAGCAACGCTGTCAACCATATGTACAAACAAGGTATCAAAGGTGTTGATTTTATTGTTTGTAATACCGATCAGCAATCATTGGATATTAGTCCTGTGCCTTTGAAAATGGTACTTGGAGCTACATTAACCAGAGGTCGTGGTGCAGGATCATTACCAGAAGTTGGTAAAAATGCTGCTATTGAAAGCATCGAGGAAATAAAATTGATTTTGGCGAATAATACTGAAATGGTTTTTATTACAGCTGGTTTAGGTGGTGGTACTGGAACAGGTGCGGCTCCAATCATTGCTAAAGCTGCAAAAGAGTTGGGTATTTTAACTGTTGGTATTGTTACTATACCTTTTGGTTTTGAGGGTAAAAAAAGAAAAGCACAAGCAGATGCTGGTTTAGAAGCACTGAAACAAAATGTGGATACTTTGCTAGTGATCAGTAATGATAAATTACGTGAGATATATGGTAACCTGAAAGTTACAGAAGCTTTTGGTCATGCTGATGATATTTTATCAACTGCAGCAAAAGGTATTGCAGATATTATCACTACCACATTACAAATCAATACAGATATAAATGACGTTAAAACTGTTATGAGAAACAGTGGTGTTGCGATCATGGGTTCTGCGTTTGCATCAGGTGAAAGCCGCGCATTGCGTGCTGTTGAACAAGCAATGGCTTCTCCATTGTTAAACGACAGCAATATCAGAGGTGCACGTTACGTATTAGTAAATATCACTTGTGGTGAGGATGAGATTACAATGGATGAGTTAGGTGAAATTACTGATTATATACAAGAGGCAGCAGGAATGACTGCTGAGGTTATTAAAGGGTATGGCGTTGATCCGTCCTTAGGTGATAAAGTAAGCGTTACTATTATTGCGACTGGGTTTGATGCAAAAGGTGAAGTTGCGGGTAAATTTGAAAAAGCTCCAGAGCGTATCATGCACATATTAGGTGATGAGTCGAAGAAAACCGAAACAACATTTACTCCAGCAGTACCTGTTAATGTTACTCCGGTTAACGTTACTCCGGTTACGCCTGTTGATGTTACTCCTAAAGTAGATGAAATGACTTCTTTTATCAGACAGGATGATGAAGTTACTCCTGTTAATGATTGGACAACAAATGACACTGTATGGAATACACCTGTTGAAAATAAAGAAGAAGAATCAATGGAACCTTTTTCATTTTTTAAGCAGGAAGAGCCTGTAGCAGAAACAAAAACAGAACAGTCTTCTTTTGAATTCGAAATCACGAATGATTTTGATGATGTAGTTTCTGAAGAGCCTTTTATTATTACTAATTCATCTGCAAATTCTTTTGAATCAGAGTCTGTAAATGAAAATGAAGAGAATAATATTATTTCAAAAGTTCAGAATGAGGAACAGATGAAAAAAGCACAAGGACGTGTTGCACGTTTGAAAGAATTGAACTTTAAATTGTTAAAATCTCCAAACGGCTTGACGGAATTGGAAAATGAGCCTGCTTATAAAAGAAGAAATATAAATTTGGAGTCAACTCCTCATTCTTCCGAATCGCAAGTATCTCGTTATACTTTGTCTGAAGGTGATGATAAAAAAGTAGAGATCAAACCAAACAATTCTTTTTTACATGATAATGTAGA
>JAZKDU010000004.1:701799-741456 GCA_040387415.1 Bacteroidota bacterium | reverse complement strand
CAAATTAATCTTTATTCTGGGAAAATCCACCAACTATTTTTTGCACCATTACCTTTATTGAACAAACCATTATTGAAACTCCATTTAGATCATTAAATAAAGCTGAGAAATTATTTTTTCATTTTACCAATTGCAATTACAGAAGTTCCAAAAGGAACAGCAAAAGGCAGTATCGATTCCATTTTCATCAAAGCCTTTAAAAACAAATGTGCCAGTTTTCCTGGAGGAGTCATGCCTCGTTTTATTATTCCTGAGCTTGGTGTAAAACCTATTGTCATTTTTCGAACAACAGCTATCGGAAAAAGAAATGCTCCCCAATAGCTTACAACTAACGGTTCAATACCGGCTTTATTGAGCGTTTCTGCTAACTGCCTTTTAGTATAGCGTCTTACATGTCCAACCTCTTTATCATATTTACTGAATAGTGAATTGTAGGCAGGAACATTAACTATTACAATTCCATCCGATTGAAGATATTCTGCGGAGGTTTTTAAAAAATCGACATCATCTTCAATATGCTCAATTACATCCATCAAAAACACCATAGAATATTTACCAAGTAAATCTTTGCTTCTGTCATAAATATTATAAAGCATTACTTTACCTTTTACATCTTCGCTTATTGTTTCCAATGCCACCCTATTTAAATCACAGCCATCCGTAATATAACCTAATTGCTCTATTTGCTCCATTACTAAACCATTTCCACAACCCACCTCTAACGCCATTCCCTTCTTAGGAAAAAAACGCAAAATCTTTTTTAGCGCATTTAATCTCCATTGTATCCAAAAATGATCGGAATTTACTATATCAAACCACGCCTCACCCATCGATACAGATGCTGATTCGGAAATAAGCTCTACTTTTCTCATGATTTTCTGTAATTATATAATTACTTGAACACTTTTAAATTTATCGGAGATCAGTTCCCAATTTTAACTAATCCCTCTGCTTCTCAATTATCAATCGAATTTTTTTCCTTTATCCGGTTTTTTATAATAAACAAAGGCCTGTTTTTAACCTGAAAAAAAATCCTTACAATATACTCACCAATGATACCCAAAGAGATGAGTTGAACTCCTCCAAACAAAATCATTACAAATAATAAACCCGTAAATCCTACAGGTACATCAACATGTATAATTTTTTTAATTACTACACTGATAAAATATATTAAGGAAATTAAAACCGAAAAAACTCCGAGTTTAGTAATAAATTTAATCGGTATCTCGCTGAAATTAAATATACCATTATATGCAAGTTTGAACAACATTGACAGGCTATACTTTGATTCGCCTGCAACTCGTTCATCTCTTTCATAAGTTACTCCAATTTGTTTAAACCCAATCCAGGAGCGCATTCCCCTGATGTATCTGCTTTCCTCAGGCATTTTATTTAAAATATCAGCCACCCTTCTGCTTATTAAGGAAAAGTCGCCACTATCCAAAGGAATATTGATGTAGGAGATTTTTTTTAACAAACGATAAAAAATAAAATAAGATGCCGTTTTAAAAAAGTGCTCTTTCCTTTTTTGCCGAATTCCATAAACAACATCATATCCTTTTTTAAGATAATTATAAAACTCAAAAAATAATTCCGGTGGATCCTGAAGGTCACCATCCAAAATCATTAATGCCTCAGTTCCCGTAGCTACTGATATTCCGGCAGACAATGCAATTTGATGACCATAATTTCTAGCCATAAATACACAATGGTACTTTTCATCTGCCAATGCAATCTGTCGACACATATCACCTGTAGCATCACTACTGCCGTCATCCACTAAAACTACTTCAAAAGTAATATCACTTCCTTGTATTAGTTTATTGAGTCTTTCGACCAAAATAGGTAACGATTTTTCTTCATTATAAAGAGGGATTACAAGGGAAACTTTAGGATTGATCATTTTATAGTTACGATTGAATGGGCTTAATTTGATAATTTTACCATTTTAAAATTTATTTACTTTTTGCACTTCCATAATTCGCTCTTTCTTAACCTCAATATAAAATACCGGAGTTCCATAATTATAATCAGCAGGATGATATCTAAAATTAGTTAAAAAATAATCTGCGCTTTGGGGCTCATACGTCCATACCAACCGTTTTCTTTCCTCAACAGGTATAATACTAAAATTCAAATGACATTCTTCCAGATCTGCTGCAATATTTATACTGCCAGATTTATCAGTTGCTAAGATATATTCGAGCGCTTGCTTATATGACAACCCCCAATAATCCAATTCAAATTTCTGCCTTGCGTCCTTACCTACTAAAAAACTAAAGTATACATTTTGAAAAGGGTGATTCATAATCATAAATATAGATATGACTAGCATGGATACTATAATTGAATATGAAATAACTGTGACAGCCAATTTCTGTTTTACAACCTTTATCAATTCAGTAAACCCATACACAGCAATAAGCAAAAGAAAAGGATACACAAAAAATATATGACGGTAAGAATCGTAAATTGTAGAATTTAAAATAACAACTGCAAGGATAGGTGTTGCAAACATAAACATGAAAAACTGGATAGGAAGCGTACCCGAAAAATCACGGAATATACTTTTGACAGCAAAAAACAATCCGACCAGAAACAAAATAATATAAACGAATGGAGTGGTAATGGAAATCCATACAGGTATGTAATGCCATGGCTTCCCTCCAGAAATAAATTCACCTTGATAAAACACCACTCCAGGAGTTGGAAAATGGCTCATTTGCCTAAGTGCCTCCATAAAATGATGTATCGGATTGAGCCAAAGGACCGGCCAAAAAATAACCGTAAAAAAAACTGTGTACACTACAAACATCAATAATGGAATAATTTTTTTCTGTTTTTGCATCGCAAATAAATACAATGTAATAACTGGTAAAATTGCTCCCATCACCCGAATATCAACTACAAAACCACATAATAAAGCATGAATAAAGGCATACCATAATGTTTGACGCTCAACAAAAAGAAATGCAGTGTAACTTGCTATAACGCAAAAACAAAGCATTATTATATCCTTCGAATTATAGAAGCTTTCCGCAAATATACGTGGTGACAATACAAGCATGGCGCTGCATAATAATGCAACACTATGGGTTTTAAAAAACTTAAGACCCAATAAATAAAAAAAAATTGTTGCAATAAAAAAGACAAGAAAATTCAATCCATGCCGAAGCAAATAAATACTGCGAGTATCGGAAAGATTGAATAGTTTTTCGGCAGAGAATAAAAATATTTCAAATGCAGGTCCATGATATTTTTCATCACAAGCAAGTAACTCCTTGGAGTCACCGGTTTTAATAAAATTATAATTAACCTCACCGTTTAATCGTGAAAAATCTCTTTCATCGCAAGATATTCCGTAATCAGAAAACACAAAGCATCCTACAACAAATAGACTAATAAAAAAAACAACTGCGGCACGCTTAAAAAAATGTTCATCGATGTTAAGTACCCCCATAATAAAGTCTACCGTTTTTTATTTCCCTGTTTTAATTAATAATGCAAAGCTGATTTGCATATTGAATTATAATGCTTGATATCATGCAATGTTTATCGCAATGCACCTAAGACAAGCTCCGAAAGCAATTGTTATTCTTCAAAATTAAACATTTTACCCTGTAAGTCAAAATATACGCAATGCCAAATGTTACTATAATGATTTTTCGTTTTTTGGCAAACATAGATTTAACGAGTATTTCATTGTTTATATCAGATCCATTTGATTATAATTAATTTAATGATGGCTACCTGAACAAATAAGAATCCTATATTTGTAACTCTTGAATAAAGCCTTTATAAATGTATGACACTCAATATATCTTTAAACAGGTAAGAAAAATTCTATTTGTATTTCTTTTGTGTATCCTTGTGTGGCAGCAATGGAGCACGTTCTCAGCGCACCAGGACCAATTCCTTGCCCCTGTTGAGTTTACAAGGAACAATTATGGAAATGATTACATCTCTCAATATGGAAAACGTTTTGAAGAGGCAAGGAACTTTTTCACTAAACCTACAATTCTTCAATATGTCGGAGAAGCTAATGAAGACCCATCATCTGGTACTTTCCACTACTATCTTGCCCAATATTATTTAGCTCCTAATATTGTTTTAAATCGTAATACCGTTTGCGATGCAATTATATACAATCTTTATAATTCAAAACAGGTGGATATTGCAACTAATTTCCACTTAAATAATGGCTGGCACATTGCAAAAAATTTTAATAACGGAATAATTATTCTTTCGAAATGATGCTAGTATTTCCTATATTACTTTCTTGTTTACTTGGTTACCTAACCTGTCTATTCATTTTTGAAGAACGTACTCTTTCTGATTCCCGTTTTTTAATTAACCTGTCTTTTCCAATTGGGCTAGGTATTTCCTCATTAATATTTATTTCTTTCAACCTGCTTCATTTTCATTATTTATTAATTTTATTGATAGAAATAGGACTAACAGCGCTTTTACTAGTGAAACTTAAAAAAGTCAAAAGAAGCTTTTTTAAATTTGAACATTTCTCATTAAACAAGCTAATTTTAAACCCTGTATTACTTTTCACAACTGTAATCTATCTCTATTCATGGCTTATGGATGCAGGGATTTTCTTTTTCGATACTGTTAAAGAACCTAATGGATTATGGGATGCCTGGGCGATGTGGAACATGAAAGCAAAAGTCATAAGCCAAGCTCCTTATAACTGGCCTGACTTATTTGGCCAAATGAATATGGATAGTTTTCACATAGATTACCCTTTGTTACAAACGGGTTTTATAGCCCGCTCCTGGTTATTAATGGGCAATGAAAGTACCTATATCCCAGCTATTGTAGCTTTCATTTTCGCTTTTTGTACCATAGGTCTTTTATATTCCTCCATTACTTTTTTTACCACTAAAACTGAAGGGCTTATTGCCGGATTAATACTTCTTTGCACTCCGTTTTTCATGATAATGGGAGATTCACAATATGCAGACAATACTGTTGGCTTCTTCTACCTTGCAACAATCGTTTTATTAACTTTTGCACAAAGTCATACATCACTAAAGCCTCGTTTATTAATTCTTGCAGGAATTACAGCAGGATTATCCGCCTGGAGCAAAAACGAAGGTATATTATTTATCACCTGTTTAATTATCTCTCAGTTTACCAGATTGTTCTTTAAAAATTTTCGCGAATTAGCTGCCGAATTAAAATATCTCTTTTTAGGAATGTTACCCGTTTTAATAGTAGTTGCATACCATAAACTAGCAATTGCACCAACTAATGATATTATACAAGCACAGGGAGCAACTACTTGGGCTAAACTCACAGATTACTCCAGATACGAAACAGTATTAAATTGGTATATAGCTCAATTTGGAACATTTGGAAAGTGGGTATTAAATCCTTGGTGGCTATTTCTTATTGGAATTTTAGCCAATGGCCTTAGCTTCAATAAAAACAATGGTGTTATCAGCAATTCAATATTGCTGATAATAATGCTGGCTGGTTTTTTCTTTATTTATATTATTACCCCTTTAGATTTAACTTTCCATCTTTCTTCATCAATACACAGGCTGTTTTTTCAATTATTCCCGTCTTTCATTTTTGTATATTTTATTGCGCTCAAAAGAAAACTGCCAATAAAACAATTCAGTTAATCTCAAAGTTGGATTTTGCTTTTGGTTATTTATAATTGATAACACCTGCCGGATTACTGTCCAGTTTTTTGTAAATCCAGACGTTATAGCGTGTTACAAGAAAGTGATAGCAGACAGAGTACATCAGTGGATTAACACAGGAGAGAGCATTCAATAAAAGCATTCATAAACCAACTCTGCTATTGCCAAATTGTAAAGAATTTTTCTGCAAGGAATAGGCTATATGAAATGGGATCATATATTTTATTGACCATAAAAAAATTGTGAAAAGAGGAAACATCACTTGATATTATCAATAAAAAAACAATAATCAGACTTCCCCTTTTTACAATGATTGGAAGAGAAACACTTTTAAACATCTGTAATACCATTAGAGCAGCGCAAATTCTATATATCAAGTCGACTGGCTGAGCATAGCGAACGTTTTGCGGAAGGAAAGAAAACACAAAAAGAAAGTAAACAAAAAATAAAAATAAAATATTCAATTGAGATGTTCGTTTTTGTGGGTTTGTCAAATAAAACCCTGCAAACAAAAGAAACAAAAGCGAGATTGGTGCTGACAACATAAAATAATCTACAAAATACTGATACCATGGCCCGGAATTATATAATTTGATATATAAATGGGGTTCGGCCATGTTTATTTTATTGATCACCAGAAATACATCAATTACTTTATCTATACCTCCAAATACAAATATGTATGAAAGAAAAGATAATAAAACAGGACTCACGGTCATTACAACAATATCAAAAAACGGTATGTTTTTTTTGAGAAAATATTTTTCTGTAATTAATAAGCCACCGAAAAAAGGTAAAACAAAAATGGCACTTTCCTTTATTAATATACTGATACAGAAAAACAGAACAAAAAGCACTACTTTTTTTGTATCCTTAATAGTCAAATAATCAATAAGTGAAAACAAAGAGAGGGTAAAAAACAGATAGTATCCAGATTCGGTAAGCGCCCGCCCTGCCATACCGCAGCTCAAAGGAGAAAAACAAATGAAGATCCCTGCAAGTAAAGCAGCCTCAACACCCCAATATTTTTTTATAAAAAAAAAGCAAACTATACAATGGACTATATAATAAACCAGAGATAGACAGGAAAGCGAAAAGATGGTATCACTAAATTTAAGGGCAAGGGAAGCCAAAAAAACGTGCACTAACCGTATGGGAGGGGGATATAAACTGAGATAGGAATCTTTTAAAAACACATCCGCATTTGCCTCGAATCCACTTAACCCTTGCTCATTTATTTGTTTTGCCTGCTTATAATAAGTCCCTTCATCACCATTGATGTAATACTCGTTATCTGCAGGGAAAGAATTGACAATTAAAACAGTCGAAACGAATAACGAAAAAAAGAAAATAACGCTAAAATAGAAGCTATAACTTTTTATTAAATATTTCATATTCCTTTATTATAGCCTCTACTTCATTTAAAAACCCTAAGGTGTTAAAAGTGTCCGTTATTTATTATTTTGAGTTTTTTCCTTATCAGCTTTTACTTTTTCATCTGTAGCCCAGGCAAGATTGTTTTTTGATAATTGATCGTTCGGAGCTGCTTCTGTTGCTTTCTTAAAACTAGATATGGCATCATCATATTTACGCAAAGACATATTCGCTACGCCAATATTATTAAGAGCCGCGACATTTTGAGGCTCATAAACCAATATTTTATTCCATACTTCAATACTTTTATTATACTCTTCTAATTTTAAATAACCTAAACCAAAAAGAACATAAAACTCTGTGGTTCTTTTGTCTTCAGATGTTTTTTCCATATCCTGAATAGCTTTAAGAAGTTTCTTTTGTTCATCTTTAGCCCAGTTTAAATTATTTTTTGCCAATTGAAAGGTTGAATCAAGTTGAACAGCCTTCTCTCCATACTCGATCCCTTTTTTAAATTGTTGCATTACAGTATAAGCAAATCCTAAATTGCTGTAAGCAATAGCACTCTGAGGATTCAAGGCTATGGCTTTCTCCAAAGGCTCTATACTTTTACCCGCCATACCCTGATTAATATATGCATTCGAAAGATTTAGCAAATTGGCAAACGTAGGATTAGCCTTTGCCGTATTTTCATAAGATGCAAGATCAGCCTGAGGATTGGAGGCTGCAGTAGATTCCTGAGCTTTATCGGAATTTCCCATAGTTTTGTATATGATATATATTACAGGAAGTAGCAATAATACCACAATTACAATAGTTCTCATTGTAAGATTTTGTTTTCCCACAGGCTCACCTTCTACGTTTTTTTCTTGATCAATATCTAACGTTTCTTCAACATCAAAATTATCTCCTGAGCTTTGGCTTTCTTCACTATTGCCTACCGTTTCTTTCATATCAACTGAATTGTTCTCGTTTTTTTCTTCCTGGATTGTCATGATTTTATTATTTATATTTTAGATTATCCTGCTTTCGCTGCTCAAAATTAGTAAAAATTATTAATTGACAAAAAGTATTCTGATATTCAATAAATTACATTAATGCCTAAGCCTTTTAAAAACACTAGCAAAAAGCTACTTATTAGCTATTTAGCTTTTACGAAAGATTCAACCTGGTTTTAATTTTTATTTTTGCAGTTAGTTTTTTTGATTTGTCCATAAAAGGCTTTTCAATATATCTAAATCCTAAAAAACTAACAAAAACAAGTACGGGGGTTGTTAAAAATATAACCAAATTATATTCCAAGGGACTTAAAAGTTTAATTTTATCAAGACCGAAACCAAAATAAAATAAAATAAATAGGACTATACCATGCAAAAGATAAGTGCTATAACAAATTTCACCCAAAAGTTTTAAGGTTGAATTCTTTAACAGTCCGAACATTGAATTTCCTAAAGCGATAGTGGTAAAAACTACAGCAATTAACAATATACAAAGTGTATCATTTGCAGTATGGAAACTCCCAATTAAAAAGAGACAAATTATAACAATAGCACTCCCATAAATACCCTTTACATATTTATTTAATGAGGTGAATTTTAACAGAAAAGGTGCGATGGCACCGCCAATAAAAGAATAGACCGGATATCTTACTATTCCATGAAAATTATAAAATACCGCAATAAAAATAACACTTAGCACAATATATTTAACAGGAGGAAAAGTCCTTAATAATAATATTGAAACCAAGGGCAAGCTAAAATAAAACAACCATTCATAGGGAAGCGACCAAACTACCCCTGCATTTATATAATGAGTAAAGCCCGAATTATTAATAACAGGGGATTGTACTATGGTAAATAAACTCCAGTGCATAATTGATGTGAAATAATTTATTAATTCGTCATTTATACTCCATTGGCTGATTATCATCACTATGACGATAATTATATACAACGAGAAATAATACATAGGAACTAATCTATTCATTCTGGAAACAAAAAAATAGATCCAGTCAAACCTCTTAGTCTCAGTGTTTAAAAGCTTTGAAATAAATAAAAAACTTGTAATCATAAAAAAAAGACTCACACTTGTTTGACCGAATTGATTATAGAGATTGGATTGTGGAGCATCCCAAACACCCGTCTGAAGAAACGTATACCATATGTTTGAATGATGAATAAAAACGCTTAAGGCTAAAAAACCTCTCAGGCCATCAATGCATTCATATCTTCCAGAGGAATAATTAATACTATACTTTGCTTTTATAAGATATGCCGTTAAAAACGCAATTAAGAATACAATTAAAGCGAACGCAGGGTTAGACGGGGTCATTAAAATATTTTGATGCAAATATATACTTTGTTCCTTTTCTATTACAACTCAAAAAAAATAAAATGATATGTATTCTTCACAACTGGCAAAAAGAGGAAATTAAAAATCAATCGAAAAAAGACTGATTACTGCCATCGGTTTTTGCTAAAAACTACAGAAGCTTTGAATAACCTCAATTAAATTCCTTACAATTACTTATATTTGTAATAATATTAACTTACTATACAATCTGGACAAAAGTCTGATTATACCATGATTAAACAATTATTTGAAGGATTATCCAAAGAAAAAACTTTGGCTTTTTTCCTGCTGCTGATTGCAGTCGTTATTTTCGTCTATTCCAATCATTTTAATAATGCTTTCCACTTTGATGATTCCCATGCTATAGAAAACAATTTATTCATTCAGGATGTAAAAAACATTCCGCTATTTTTTAAGGATGCAACAACGTTTAGTTCCTTACCGAGCAACCAATCGTACCGCCCTATTGTAAGTACATCCCTGGCTATTGATTACTGGCTTGGGAAAGGTTATAATTTATTTTATTTCCACCTCTCCTCCTTTATCATTTTTTTATTGCAGGGAATTTTAATGTTCTTTTTTATCTTTAAATTCTTCAACATTTCTTACAAAAACAGCTGGAATTTTTACATTGCTGCTGCTGCTGTTGCCTGGTACCTCCTTCATCCGGCCAATGCCGAAACAATCAATTACATTATTGCACGCTCAGACCTTCAATCCACCTTTTTCATTATTCTGGGATTTGTTCTTTATATGTATTCACCTTATTGTAAGGCGAAATACCTTTATTTGATACCTGTTGGTATAGGCGGGCTGGCAAAACCTACCACTGTTATGTTTGCCCCTATGCTGTTTTTTTACATCCTATTGTTTGAACAAAACATGAGCTTGTACCAGATTTTTGATAAAAAGTACACAAAACAGTTGATTGACGTTATAAAAAAAACAATTCCTTCCTTTATTTTTTGTGTTGTATTATATTTCTTTATTGAAAGCTTTACCCCTGCTACATGGGAATCTGGAGGCAGATCAATGTTTAGTTATTTGATAACCCAGCCTTTTGTAATTGTCCACTATTTTACAACTTTCTTTTTCCCGTTTGGCTTAAGTGCCGATACTGACTGGGAGCCCTTACAAAACATCTGGGACATCCGCTTTTTTATTGGTTCCGCGTTTATCTTATTATTGGTTTTTATAGCATTTCTTTTTTCAAAGGATAAACGCCTTCGCCCGGTTAGTTACGGTATTCTGTGGTTTTTCCTGGCTCTTGTGCCCTCTTCAAGTGTAATCCCATTTGCCGAAGTACTGAATGACCATAGGATTTTCTTTCCTTATGTAGGCCTTGTACTTAGTGTTTGCTGGACAATTGGATTATTGATACTGAAATATAAAAAACATTTCACTGATCTTCCGGTTAAGTATGAAATAATAGCTGCTACTGCTGTTTTAGTATGCCTTTCTGGATATGCGTTTGGTACACATGAACGTAACAAAGTTTGGAATACAGAAGAAAGCTTATGGCGTGATGTAACAATTAAAAGCCCTAAAAATGCAAGAGGCTTAATGAATTATGGGCTGAGCAGAATGGGGAAAGGCGATTATGTAGAGGCTGAGAAATGCTTTACTAAAGCTATTGCCATGTGGCCTTACTATTATTCCCTGCACATAAATATGGGCGTTTTGAAAAATGCCACAGGCGATAAAGTAAGCGCGGAACAATATTTTAAAAGCGCAACAGAATTTTCACCAAATTCCCCTGACCCATGGTTTTTCTATGGCAATTTTTTATCTCAGCAGTTGCGTTATACTGAAGCAATACCAATGCTTGCAAAATGTGTTGAACTTTCCCCTGCAAGTATTGGCGCGCGAAGTGTGTTAATGAAAGCATACAACGACACCGGTGAATGGGATAAATTAAATACCATTGCTCAAGGAACATTACAGATAATGCCCAATAACAATGAGGCAATGGAATACCTGAAAGCCAGCCAGAACAGAAAAGGAAAAATTGAAATGGCTGCAGAAGAAGTAAAAAAAGCGCCAACCGCTCAAAAATATTTTGATTTGGGCTTGATGTATTATTCGGCCGGTAAATACGAACAATGTGTGGAGGCTTACCTGGAAGCTGTAAAATTAAAGCCCAATTATGATGATGCCTATAACAACATGGGGTCTGCTTATACATTAATGAAACAGTTTGATAAAGGTATTGCTGCCTGCCAGAAAGCGATAGAAATTAATCCTGATTTTCAGCTTGCGAAAAATAACCTGGCAGACGCTATAAACCAACGTGATAAAGCCACACAAACAGAAACCATTGCTAATAGTACAGATCCTACAGCGCAGAGCCAGCTGGATTTGAGCCTAAGCTATTATCAGGGAGGACAATACGAAAAAAGTATTGAGGCTTGTAAAAAAGCGATTGAATTAAAGCCTGATTACGCTGACGCATATAGTAATATGGGAGCAGCCTACAACCAGTTAAAACAATGGGACAAAGCCATCGAAGCCTGCAACAAAGCTTTAAAAATCAATCCTGAACATAAATTAGCAAAAGGCAATCTGAATTGGGCCAAGGACGAAAAAGCGAAATCAAAAAAATGATTTCAACTGAAATTCGTTACTTGAATTGATAGCGTTCCGCTATAATGCCTTTCTTCTATTCATAAATCAACCCCTCGAAATTACCGTGTATACAGTAATTTCGAGCATTGCTGAGAGAATGATGCCTCAGCTTTTAAACCAATGATAAAACAGTACCGGTATTAATTAAAGATGCTGAGGCTAAATTTGTAAGCAATTTATTTCGGTAGTATCTCTTCCAATTTTTTATTTCCAAACTCAATGTACCTGTATGTAAGGAATGAAAGTGCAAATAAAAACAGGCAATAGCTGGTTATGTGCATCACAGTATAGTCTCGGTACAAAAACACCATTTGCATGTTTGCATGCCACACGTATAAGCTATAGCACATCATCCCTGTCAGCTGCAAAAATTTATTAGTAAATAGATAGCTCAATGCATTTTGCTTCATGTGCAGCAATGACAATATTAACAGCCCAAACCCCAGCTGAAATACGGTATTAATAATTGGTTCAAAATAAGAAGGTAAAATCGGCACCGGCATTGAAATATAATCTGAAAAATAGCAGCCCAACGTAATAATAACCATTGCTCCAAAGAAAGCTCCTACGCTGTATTTTTCAAACCATGCTCGTTTCCATCCCGTTATAAACCAATGGCACAGAAGCATACCAGCAATAAAATCATCCAAACGGCCAAACAGGCTGTCTTTAATCATATTGAGGTGGGGGGCCACATTATATTCAGGATACAAACACGAAACCATCCTCACAATAAAACTGAAATAAAATACAAGTAAACAGGTTTTTATTACACCCCTCTTTACCATTGCCCATATTATAAAGGGGAATACCACAGAAAACAACACTTCTATTCCTAGGGACCATAATACATAATTACACTGCGGAATAAAGGATCCTTTGGTGAAATTGAACGTAACAGTAAACATCAGCAGCATCTCTCTCCAGAACACCCATTCATGCACATTTGACCATCTGACAATAAAAACAACTGAAATAATAACTACGGTATAATACAATGGCAACAAGCGTTCGGCCCTGTTCTTATAAAAGGCCCAAAGCTCTTTTTGTGTTTTCAATTCGCGCCTGCCCGTTGCATAAGGCAAATACAACACAAAACCCGATAGGATAAAAAACAAATCCACCCCCAGCCAGCCATGACCTAAAAAGGTTAATGGGAAAATCGGGATATTTCCGATGTAATAAATATCCGAACCCGGATGGTTAATAAACACGCCAATAGCATGAAAATAAATTACTCCCAGTATAGCATACCCTCTTAAACCGTTTATAACCGCAAGCTTTTTCAATTGGTATTGTTTGTTTTAATTACTATTTTGTTTCTTTTCTTTTAGAATATTCTTCTCTCAGCAGCGCTATTTCCTGCGCCAGCTGCTTGTTTTGAGAATGTAATTTTGAAACAACTATACTTAGATGCAACAAATAAATAAACACCGCAAAAATTGCACCTGTAAACACCAGGTTTGGCGCTTCGTATACGCCCAAAGTATTAGCAATCACTTCTAACGCTTCTCTCCAAAGTGAAAAAACTATCAATACGATAGTACAAACAATCCATACGATAGAATATTCTTCACGCAATTTCCCTTTAACAATTAAGCGCACAATATAGAGTAAGAACAGCAGACTGACTGCAATTGCTATTATCTGAATTTTTGCCATATTCTTTTAGTTTAGTTTATCGAGTCGCTATTAGTACCAATGTAATACCATATACCCACAAATTATTTCTTAAATTTCATTCTTGTAAAAGTGAAAATAATTGCGAGTGTCACTTTAAACATATAATAAACAGAAGCACCGCTTCCTATAGAGGAAACTCCTCCCTGACGCTCTTTCATGGTTACTGCAACTTCTCCTATTTTACAATTATTTAATGAATAAACAATAATTGCTTCTGGTTCAGGGTACTCATCCGGATAATATTCCGAAACAATTTTCAACACTTTTTTATTAACCAGGCGAAATCCCGATGTGCTATCATGCACAACAACTCCAAGCAATAAACGATTCAGCCATTTAAAATAATTTATTCCCATTCTTCGAAAAACAGAAGACTGAAACCCTTCATTCGAAATAAAACGTGAACCTATTACAACATCAAAACCATTGCTAACAGCCGCATTTACAATTTTCGGGATTTCAGAGGCAGGGTGTTGCCCGTCCCCATCCACTTGTATTGCAAAGTCGTATCCATTTTTATAAGCATACTTAAAACCAGTCTGAACAGCACCTCCAATACCTAAATTAATAGGCAGGTTCAGAGGAATACATTCCAGATCAGAAATTACCTTGGCTGTATCATCTTTCGAACAATCATTTACAACAATAACATCAATCAATAATTGCTCTGATTTAGCCATCGCATTAATATCCCTCACAACAGCCCCTATGGCTGCTTCTTCATTAAATGCGGGAACTATAGCGGCTATTCTTATACTCATTATTTAGTATTTTAATTTTCCGTAACCTAACTTTAAATTATACCTTCTTTCAGCAAATCATGCAAATGTACAAAACCCTGGTATTTCCCTTTATCAACAACAATCAATTGTGTGATATTATTTTGTTCTAATAACAACATTGCATTTACTGCTAACTCATCTGCTTCAATACGTTTGGGATTCGAATTCATGATATCCGAAGCTTTCAGATCAGAAGTAGTATCCACCCTTTCAAGCATTCTACGTAAATCTCCATCTGTTATTACACCAACCAATTCATTATTATCAACTACAGCAGTAGCACCCAAACGTTTGGATGAAATCTCCATAATAACCGATTTTATTGAATCTCCCGGTTTTACCTGAGGCTGTTGATTTTGTGAAGAAATGTCGCCCACTTTTAAATATAGTTTTTTGCCCAATGCCCCACCCGGGTGATACTTTGCAAAATCTTTACTGGAGAACCCTCTGTAATCTAATAGACAAACAGCCAGTGCATCCCCCATCGCCAACTGAGCAGTGGTGCTGGAAGTAGGCGCAAGATTATTAGGACAGGCTTCCTTTTCCACTGTTGAGTTCAAAATGTAATCGGATTGTAAAGCAAGGTAAGAATCAATATTACCAACCAAAGCAATTAATTTATTTCCACCGGTTTTTAAAAGTGGAACTAACACCTTAATTTCAGGAGTATTTCCGCTTTTGGAAATACAGATTACCACATCATCCCGCTGCAATGTTCCTAAATCACCATGTATTGCATCGGCAGCATGCATAAATATGGCCGGTGTACCGGTCGAATTAAAAGTTGCCACAATTTTTTGTGCTATAATAGCACTCTTTCCAATACCTGTAACAATAACCCTTCCTTTGGATTCATATATCAATTGAACACAGGCTGCAAAATCATTATTTACATAATTTTGCAAATTTCGAACCGCCTCTGCTTCAATGATTAAAGTTGTTTTGGCTAGTTCAATTATTTTATCGATAGATTTATTCACTTCGTAGGAGTTTTAAAATAAAGTAGAGAACTGTTTGTGATCACAACAAATTTTATTATATATTTACATTACGTATCAATAAAGAAATTTATTGTCTGTAAAACGGTATAAAATTAGTTTTTTTCTTTGATTATCCATTTTACAGTAATTTAATTTATAAAATCAAAATACTATAACAATGCTCGATGTAGAAACATCCCTTCAGCAATGCTTGCAAAAATTTTTTGGATTTGACAGCTTTAAGGGACAACAAGAGGCAATAATTACAAGTGTACTGGAAGGTAAAGATACTTTTGTAATTATGCCAACAGGCGGTGGTAAATCATTGTGTTATCAGTTGCCGGCACTCGTAAGTGAAGGTACTGCAATTATTATTTCACCGCTTATTGCTTTAATGAAAAATCAGGTGGACGCCTTGCGTAACTTCGGCAACGAAGAAGGTATCGCCCATTTTCTTAATTCATCTTTATCGAAAGTTGAAATAACAAAAGTAAAAAAGGACATTACCGATGGTAAAACCAAATTATTATATGTAGCTCCTGAAAGCCTTACCAAAGAAGCTAATGTGGCCTTCTTTAAAGAAATTAAAATTTCATTTTTTGCTATTGATGAAGCGCATTGTATCTCTGAATGGGGACATGATTTCCGCCCTGAATACCGCAGATTGCGCCAGATTATTGAGCAGATAGGTAAAGTGCCTATTATCGCTTTAACAGCCACTGCTACTCCGAAAGTACAACAGGATATTCAAAAAAACCTGGGCATGACAAGTGCCAACCTTTATAAATCTTCTTTTAACCGCTCCAATCTGTATTATGACATTCGTCCGAAACAAAATGCGATAAAAGAAATTATTAAATATATAAAAGCACATCAGGGCAAATCAGGCATTGTATATTGTTTGAGCCGTAAAAAAGTAGATGAGCTTGCGGAAACATTACGTGTGAATGGCATTAAGTCGTTGCCTTATCACGCAGGGCTTGAAGCGAAAGAACGCGCCAAAACACAGGATTTATTTTTGATGGAAGATATTGATGTGATTGTTGCTACTATCGCATTCGGTATGGGTATTGACAAACCGGACGTTCGTTTTGTTATACACCACGATATTCCAAAATCATTAGAAGGATATTACCAGGAAACTGGCCGTGGCGGACGTGATGGCGGTGAAGGTAATTGCGTTACTTTTTATAGCCATGACGATATTTTAAAACTGGAAAAATTCATGAAAGGCAAGCCTGTTTCCGAGCAGGAGATTGGTAAACAATTGCTTCATGAAACGGTTTCTTATGCTGAAACATCCAGCTGCCGAAGAAAATTTTTGCTTCATTACTTTGGTGAAGAATTTGAAGAGGCCAATTGTGGCGGAATGTGCGACAACTGCCGCAATCCTAAACAAAAATTTGAAGGGATGGATGATGTAGCACTTGCTATTGAGGCCGTACAGGATGTAAAAGAAAAGTTTAAGACAAAAGATATTATAAACATTTTGTTGGGTGTTATCAATTCCACTACAAAATCATACAAGCATAATGAGCTGGAATGTTTTGGAAAAGGAACGGAGGATGATAAAAATGAAAAATATTGGAACGCTGTAATTCGTCAGGCTTTGGTATCGGGTCTTTTAGCCAAGGATGTTGAAAATTACGGTCTTCTAAAAGTTACTCCCGAAGGTAAAACCTTTATGGATGAGCCATACAGCATGATGGTTACCAAAGACCATGATTATGAGGGGTCTGATTCGGATGATGATGATGCTGGTGGCCCAGGTGGAGCAAAAGGCGGTTCAGGCGCTGATCCAGCTTTGTTTGCTGCTCTTAAAGATTTACTAAAACAAACTGCACACAAATTAAAATTACCTCCTTACGTTATTTTCCAGGAGTTATCCTTGGAAGAAATGGCCATTCAGTATCCTATTAAAATGGATGAATTGGTTAATATTACTGGTGTTGGACAAGGCAAAGCACAAAAATTCGGCAAACCATTCCTTGACCTTATTACCAAATACGTTGAAGAGAACGAAATTGAACGTCCATCGGATATGGTCGTAAAATCAATTGTCAACAAATCTGGATTAAAAGTTCATATCATCCAGAGCATTGATCGCAAGCTTCCTTTAGAAGATGTTGCGAGCGCAAAAGGAATGAGCCTGGCTGATCTGATCACTGAAATTGAAAGTATTGTGCACTCCGGAACTAAAGTGAATATTGCTTATTATATCAATGATAATATGGATGAGGATAAGCAACAGGAAGCATTAGAATACTTTAAAGAATCTGCTACTGACTCTATTGACGCTGCAATAACTGAATTAGGTGAAGATGATTATACGGAAGAAGAGATCCGCCTGATGCGTATACGGTTTATGAGTGAATTTGGAAATTAAAAACAATAAAACACAAACACCCGAAGCGCAATCTTCGGGTGTTTTGCTTTTGTAGAGTCCCAATATTAAACCAAAATAAATAATAACTGAATGCCCCTACGGACCCAGACGGCAGATTTATTAAAGGGAATAGCTGCATTACTAATGATTCAAGTGCACATCATTGAATTATTTGCAACCAATGCTATTTCGGAGAGTTACATCGGGAAAATTTTGATGTTTCTGGGCGGACCGCCTGTAGCGCCTTTATTTATATTATTCATGGGTTATTTTATTGCCCAATCAAATAAAACAACAATACAATTAATAATCCGAGGATTAAAAATTATCATCCTGGGATTTTTTTTAAATATTGCATTAAATCTTAACCTTATTATATCCGTAAATAAAGGGCTTTACAATATTGATATCTGGCCTTATATTTTGGGTGTGGATATTCTGCCTTTAGCCGGGATGAGTATTATCTGCATTGCCTTATTAAAGAAAATTCTTGATAAAAATATTATTCTTATAGTTGCTCTTACGCTGACAACTGCCTATTTAGGCGGATTTTTACTAAATTACATTCCAGATGAACAAAAAAGTCAATACCTATTATCCTTTATTTACGGTGCTGCATGGTGGTCCTATTTCCCCTTGTTTCCTTGGCTGGCTTATGCTTTAGCAGGTGTTTTATTTTACAAAATCCGAAACAAATATAATTTCGGGGTATTAAAGCAATTAAAAATAAAATTTTTGGCTGGTATTATCTTACTTGCTTTTCTGACATTTACCATCAGTTATGCCGTTACTATTTCATCGGACCTCCAGGTATACTACTATCATGGAACGATATTCTTTTTATGGACAATGATATTTTTATCCGGATATGCCTATTTTGCAAATGAAATGGAGAGCAAGCTGGGAAACTCTATCTTATTCCGTTATTTAAAATGGCTGGGGACTAATATTACAGCAATCTACATTATCCAGTGGATACTTATTGGTAATACGGCTACTGCCATATTTAAAACAGTTTCTAACCCCTTTTACTTAATTCTTTCTTTCATTGGCGTTTTAGCCATTTCAAGTATACTTTGTTACTTAGGAATAAATATCTCCAATAAGTACTTAAACAAAGAAATTCAAATTAAGAAAAATGCAGGATGATGCAAAGCCTGTCGGTTTTTATTTACTTAAGTTCGCGCTTCCTCTTACCGTTATAAAATAGTTTCCTGCGCCTACATAAGAACCCGCTGATTTTGTGATGGTAACTGATGTTGATGAATTGCGCGTAAATGTCCAGCCACCTCCACCTGCAGAAGTAATATTTAAAAGATCATTACTCTCAATTACACCACTACCATTTGATACCAGTGATTTACGTGTTGCACCATATGTTGTTTGATATCCGTAATGATTAAACATTGCCGTAATTTCAAAAACACTGGCCTCATTGTGAGTAAAAGTAGCGCTTATTACCTGGTCGCCTCCCGTATAACCTGTCCAATTTAATTCAGTAACTCCATCATGAATAACGGAACCTTCAACTTCCAATTTTGCATCAGGTGTTGTTGTTCCAATACCGACATTGCCTGCTGCACTAACTCTCATTCTCTCTTGACGAGTGTTAGCTCCAGTACAAAAACTTACTCCATCGTAACCGTTAATACTTAAGCCATCATCCGAAGAATCTCCACCTCCACCGTGTGCAAAAGTTAATACTGACAAATTATAATAATCTGAGGAAGTAAAACCATTTCGGAAAAATATTCCCTTTGTTCCTCCCGAATTGGCTGCATATACTTCAGCAAGCACGGAACCTACCGCATGCAAAGTTGTTTGGGGTGTTGCAGTTCCAACACCAACATTTCCGGCTCCATTTTTTGCCATCAAATAAATATCTCCTGCATTAGCATCAGTAGTAATCCCAAACTTTAAATTGTTATCCTGACCAAGCCACGCATAATCAGCACCAATCAAGTCTCCATCTGAAGCATCAAAATAAACTTTTGCGTTTCCTGTCGTTGTGTTACGAATAGCAACTTGAGCATCTTCTGCACCCGTAGTTCTTATATCTAATTTATACGCAGGGGTTGTTGTTCCAATACCTACATTACCTCCAACATCTAAATGCAAAATATTGGTCATACTACTTAATGTTGTTCCATCAACCACATGAGTTTGACCTAAAAAATTAAAACCTCCATTTGTATTGGCATAATTCATTTCCATCACTAAGTGATTAACAGCTATTTGATTTCCTGTATTTGCTATGTAGTTGTTATCAGCTATAGTCCTGTTTACACCTAAACTAATAAATTGATGACCTGCCTGCAAAGCACCTAACCTCATACTCCAGGGAACATTTCCTATTTTTACATATTTATCAGTTGTTCCGCTAACTTCAAAAATGGATTCAGGAATAGTTGTTCCAATGCCAACATTACCATCTCCGGTAATTCGCATTCTTTCAATAGTTGCAGGATTACCAGCAGTATTAGGAGCTGTGGAAAAGTATAAATGGCCATAGTTATGGCCAACAGAGCCATCTGATAAAAACCCTGTAATATTGACATACCGGGCATTTATATTGCTATTATCGTTATGAACAAAATTAATTTCCTGAGATGTTGTTCCTGGAGATAATGTAATCGCTCTATTATCAGAACCATTTAAATAAAGCTTTGCTACAGGAGCATTGGTTCCGATACCTACATTACCATCGCCTCTTATTGTGAGTATTTCCTGTTCAAGATAGCCAACAGCTTTTCTCTTTAATTGATATAAAAAATTGGGTCCTAGATTTGCACCATTTGATTTTGTTGTCCAAATAAATGAACCTACAGGACTGACTGCAGAAACCCCATCGACCATATCTTCTCTAACAATTTGCCTCACATCCCCTAACGTATAATCGTAAACACCACTTCTAACAGAACCTTTAACTTCTAACTTTCCTCCTTGTGTGGTAAAATCAGATCCAACTAAGGCTGAACCTGGCGTTATGGTTCCAACACCTACGTTACCACTCGCATCTTCAAAAATTGGGGCAACAGTACATATTGCAGCAGTACCATTCGTTTTCATAACATAATTTGCAGTAGCGCAGCCAACTGGACCTGTAGCACCTGTGCTTCCGGTAGAACCTGTGGAACCCGTACTACCTGTTGAGCCTGTTGAACCTGTTGAACCTGTTGAGCCTGTAGAACCCGTTGCCCCCGTACTTCCCGTAGAACCTGTTGAACCTGTTGAAGCCGTACTTCCGGTAGAACCTGTGGAACCCGTACTACCTGTTGAGCCTGTTGAACCAGTTGAGCCTGTAGAACCCGTTGCCCCCGTACTTCCCGTAGAACCCGTGCTGCCTGTTGAACCAGTTGAGCCTGTATAACCTGTAGACCCTGTAGCTCCGGTAGCCCCAGTTGAACCAGTACTTCCGGTGCTCCCTGTAGAACCTGTTGAGCCGGAAGAACCAGTTGACCCTGTACTACCAGTATTCCCAGTTGAACCTGTTGAACCAGTTGAACCGGTAGACCCAGAACTTCCTGTAGAACCCGTTGATCCTGTATTTCCTGTTGAACCTGTGCTACCAATGCTTCCAGTTGAGCCTGTACTTCCTGTACTTCCCGTTGAACCTGTCGACCCCGTGCTACCTGTTGTCCCAGTACTTCCGGTTTCCCCGGATGAACCGGTACTCCCTGTTTTACCTGTTGATCCCGTACCGCCAGTTAAACCAATGCTTCCTGTATTGCCAGTACTTCCTGTTGAGCCGGTTGAGCCGGTTGAACCGATTAAACCTGCACCCGCTATAAGGGCTTTCCAATAGGTACCATTAAAATAATAAAACGTATTATTGGGGCTTAAATAAATCAACAAACCCGTTGCAGGGGCAGCAATAAGAGCGGTATCGGTAATACGCGTTGGTAAAAACCCCTTGTTAGTGGCTGTAAGATCTAATACGGAGCTAGGATCAGGATTTATAGTTCCTATCCCTACGTTATTTTGAGCTGAAATTTCAGTTACGGAACCTTGCCAAAGCAAACCTGCAAAAATTAATATAAAAACGTTTAAAAACAAGCTCTTCGTAAGAGCTATAATTTCTTGTCTCATTTAATCTGGATTTAATTTTAACAGTTTAAACCTTGAAACCTCCTGTTTAATAAGAAACATGAAGCGTGCAACTGTAGAAATTTTTATTTCTATTTATTAAGCTCAACTTTTGTTGCTTAACAAATATATAAATAAATTCTAGACGAGCAAACTGTGGGAAGGCTTTTTAAATGGCAGCGAAACCCTATTTATTTAGCACCAGTTCAGACTGTTGCACTTTATTAAGTTATCTGAAATAGGCTGTAAAGTGCAATATTATGGATTAAAATAAGGAACCCGTTTATAACACTAACGCTTAGAAATAATTACTTTTTGAGTAAAAAGAATTCCAGATTCACTTGTTGCTCTTATAAAGTAGACACCATCAGTTAACCCGGAAACATCCATTTTTCGGGAAGTATTCAACTCAAGTTCCAGCACTTTTTCACCTAAAAGATTATACATTCTTAATTTTATTTCTTCATTCCTTAGCAATTCAATATTCAGAAAATCACAAGCAGGATTTGGATAACAATTAATAATATTTCTTTGTTTTACATCACTTTCAGAAATACCTGTCCAACGCTTTGGTAAAAACCATGGATCTGCATCATATACATCCGTTGTATCTGTTGAATTAGGATCACCGTATATCACTACAAACGAAAGATCACCTCTGGCTGTAAGCGTGGGTTCGCCTATACCGGCTATTATTCCTGAACCTCCGGTTATTTCATTTGGCTCAATCACTAATTCACGCAAGCCCCAGCTGTTCCAATCATTTGCAATTTGTTGTTTTGATTTATAAATGCAACGTTTATTCGCGGAATTCTGAGCACAATAATATACCCACCAGTCTGTCCCATCATTCCATAGATGTGGCTGCACATCATAAGGAGCATAGTCATTCAGTACATTCGTAACTTGCACTGGAGTCTGCCAGGTAAGCCCGTTATCATTGCTAAGTGAATAATAAATGTATCTCTCTCTATCAAAAAGTAATACCAATTGTGTGGCGCTAATCCGTTCTATATGCGGATTATCTTCATTCTGCGGACTCTGAACAATAGGAACAGCTGTTGTCTGGTTGGGATTATTAGTTACATTTTTCATGAACATAATATCCATATCCTGCGTACCATCACCATTTCTGGTATAAACGAAAAGATCAACAGAATCCACACTTTTAGATATTGCTTGAGGAGCGCCTTCCGTGCTCACAGACCTTGCCATATTGGAAGGAAACCAGGCAATAAATGGCTCATAAATACTGATTCTAAAGGAATAAACAATATCCGCCTGAAAAAAGTTAGGGCAGCCCCAGGGATTTGTAAGGGTATCTATCCCAAATAAAGGTGGGCGGTAATACGGATGAAAATCAAAACAAACAGGATTTAACGCAAAATCAGAGAATAAAGAAAATACATCGACAGGCATGTATAACGCATAAAGCATAAGCCCATCGCGTGAAACAGACAATCCATCCTCCCAACCTCCTACATTCAAAGGTTGTATGTATGGAGTTTCATACGTTGGATCTGGCACAATGAAGGTAGCATTTGTTTTAATCGTCCACCAATCGGGTTGAGCTTGTGCTTTTATAGAATTAATTATAAAAATTATCAAAAACATCCCGAATACATTTTGCTTCATCTTCTATTGTCTTAAACTATATATTCCTCACAACAATGTTACCACTGGCGCCAGTGTCCCACTCGTGCCGATTATTCTCAAGCATCCTGCTTAATATTAATGATTGATTGATTAAAATTAATTATTTATTATACTCCTTTTGAATATAAACAGAAATATTATGTCTGATAAATATAAAACACAGTTCTGGCAAAATGGAAACCATTCAATTGAATTATGGAATTCAGAAATTATTAAACAAAAAACAAATTACCTCCATAATAATCCAGTAAAGCAAGGTATTGTAGCAAACCAGAGGATTATTTATATAGTAGCTCTAAAGAGTTTAGTGAAATTAAGGTATTAGAGTTATGAATTATACATTATGGCAGGATGCCTGCTAATAAAAGGCACGAGTGGGACACTCGCGCCTGCGGGTAAATCGTCTTTGCTTGTCAAAGACAAAAAAACATTGAAGCGTTTGGAAGATATTGAAAAATTACCCGACAACGACAAGCAAAATATTTTTTATACGCTGGATAATCTTATTAAAGCCGCTAAACTTAAAACGCTATAGATATTAATTTACTCTGAATCCGCGCTTTGTTATTGCTGTTTTTCTAAAAGCGACATGTGATACACGGCTACTAGTCTAGAAGCACTTTCCTAAAGAAATTCCGAAAATTGGCTCAAGCTTATAGCTATTGCCAAGGGGGGGATTTTTTTTTACAAGTAATAATGGAGCCAATCGGATTAAAATCCCATTGTTTTTTATTAACCTGTAACCAAGACGAATACAAAAACTGTAATTAAAATTAGTCTTATACCCAGAAGGGATTCTTGAATCACTCAAATTACTAGTACCGAAGAAAAAAGTACAACCTACTCCTCCTTCTAAGTTATGCTTTTTTCCAATAAATGTATTCATTTCGAGTGGAAAACTGAAAAAGGTGTTTCCATCATACTGACTACCTTGAATGCCAACTCCAATTCCACTAGAATAGTGAATATAATTCCATTTTTTTGAATCAAATACTCTTTCATAATGTGCAGAAAATAACGTTTGAGCATTTCCAAAAAGCTCACCAAAAATTGCATTTTTATCGGATATTAAGCTATCTTGTCCATAAGTATTGCATGAAAAAGAAATAAACAGCAAAAAGAAAAATTTATTTGTACATTTTAAAAATTTATTTGGTTCCACAATTTTTTTTGTATTCTTTAATTGCATTTTTTCCTCCTAAATTTGAACTTAATGAAAAATCATTACAAGCTTCGATTTTTTTTCCTATGGCAAGATTGGATAATCCTCTATAATATAAAATTTCCCAATCTTTGGCATTTATGGATAAGGATTCATTAAAGTCTTTAATAGCTTTATCATACTGATTCAGTTTAAAATATGCATATCCTCTATCAGCAAATGCTCCTTGGCTTTCTTTAATTTGGAGAGACTTGTTATAATCTACTATTGCGTCAGAATAGCGAAATAGGTTTGATTTGATAAATCCTCTGTTTAGATAAAAAAGCGAATTTGTGGAATCTAGCTTTATAGCAAAATTTACATCTTGCAAAGCACCAATAGAATCAAATGAAATCATTTTTGCAGTTGCTCTACAATTAAAGGATTTAGAATCGATAGGATTAATTGAAATTGCTTTATTCAAATTTTTAATAGATAGCGAACTAAATCCATTTAGCAAATATATTCTGCCTTTATAATAATAGGCTTTGTATTGTGTAGAGTCTAAAATTATTGAAGAATCGATATCAACAAGTGCGCTTGAATATTTTTTTAGCTCACAAAAAGATGCTGCTCTCATCATGTAGGATTCGGATATTTGTTCTCTATTATTTATAGATTTTGAAAAACAAACAATAGCAGATGAATAGTTTCCATTCTCAAAATCAAAATATCCCTTTTGATATAAGGTTTGAGATACCAAAACATGGCTTATTTGAGTAAATAAGATAAATGAAACTAAGCTTAAATTATATTTCATCTGTTAAAAATTAAAATCCATAATGCAATCCAGCTCCTAAACCAAGCGAACCTTGTTGCTCTGCAGGTTGTTCAATTCCTCCTCCATTTATTTCAATTGTTTGAAGAAAATTTGCTTGTCCTTGGATAAACACTCCAAAATTACCTACAATATCTTAAAATCCCCTGCCTCAATCAATTCCTCTTCGGTCAATAAACTCGAATCAATCATATCGGCTTTATATTGCCCTCGTAGTCCGGCAATCCATCTTTTACCGCGCTCAGAAAGTTGAAAATCATCTGACATCAAACGGCCTCTTAATACAAGTATTCCTAAATCAGCACCTTCGTATAAGTAGTCTTCCTTTTGAGTGATCTGTAAATAAAAGGCTTCGTTATCTCCAACAACTGATTGACGGTGGGCATCCATCTTTTTAAATTTAATTCTGCCGTTTTTCTGCATTTCCCAGATACCGGAGGCTGGCGCTTCTGTTGTAAATTCCAACGTTTTCTTTGTATGCTTGATCACGAGCTGGCTCCAACTGTCCATGCTTTCTGCTTTTGCCCAACGGTTGCTTAATTCATTTACATCTACTTGATATGGAATATCCATCCACTCCAGCAGGTGAAATAAAAACAGTGGCACATCAGTCATCGCGAACAGCGCATGATTGGTCATAGAACTGGCCCCAGAAATTCTGGGGTTTAATTCACCCAGGTATACTTCACCATTATCTTTATCAATTAAAAAATCGAGCTCAAAATACCCTTTGTATCCTTCTTTGCGAAGCTGGTCCCCGAATAGCTGCGTATACTTTTTCGCTTTTTCACGAATATCGGCAGTAAAGGCATTTGGATATACTTCATTTCCGCACCATCCGCCTTTATACGGTGTCAACTCTTTAAAGCCAACCAACTCTGTCATTAACGGAGCGACAAGAGTACCATGCTTCGTAACACACCCTTCAATTGCCGAACCAAAGCAATTAATGCGTTTCATTATTTTTACTTCTTTTTCCTTAATAATTTCCTCTTTGTAAACATCAAATTCTTCTTCATTAGAAATAAAGAAAGTGGTATGGCCTGAGTCTCCATAGGGAGTTTGAACAACCAAATCCTTACCAAGCTTTTCAGAAACTTTACGCAATTCTTTATAATCACCTACGGGAGCCAATACATATGGAACGCAAGCTACACCGCCTTTCTCTGCAACCCGGTTGGTATTTACTTTATTATCCAGAAACGTTCTCAACTCTGCTGAAGGAAAGCAAACATCAAGACCAAGAGCTTTAGCAAGCTCTTCTGTTTTTTCATTAAACATCAGAAATAAAGCCTTACCTGCTTTACCGTTCACACTCCGTGATTTTATATATTCGATTACTTCCGGATGTACAAGCAAATAATTATTAATATCCTCAATGCTTTGAAATTCTTCATGCGCAACTTCTTCCTTTGGGGAAAACAGGTTCGGATGAGCACCTTCAAAAGAATCAATATGACTGATGTATTTAAAATTCTTAACCCATTCATCCATTCCTAATAAATTAAAATTAGTGGCGCTAATGAAATAAATTGGCGTTTCATTCGATTTGAAAAAATTCTTTATATCAGCTATACTTTTTAATGTTGCCATAGTATAAATTTCCTGCCGCTCTCCCACGGGAGGAGAAAGACTTTAGTTAAAATTATTTATTATAAACCCCTCTTTTAATAAAGAAAAGATAAGACTTAATCATTTACTTCTCACCAGCTCTCTTCCCTTTCGGTGATGATGGAAGAGGCTTCTTCGCTTCAATAAACGGCATTGAACCCATTGCAGAAATTGTGTTCTTGCGATTAAGGGCTTCATCGGTAAACACCTTTAATCCCAGATTCGCGCGGTAGCCGTGTACTTCTTTTACATCCAAAGCGATCATAAACCGAAGAATTTCTTCACTCACCACCTGGCCCGGTACTAATATCGGAAAGCCCGGTGGATATGGTATAACGAATGATGTGGATACCAGCTCCCTGTTATTTTTCAATTCCAATAAACATACTTTTAAAGGCACATAATCACACATATCTTCGTCATAGGCCAAGAAAAAAGCTTCACGGATATTCCCTCCCGGCACACCCGGTGTTGCCTGAAACGACCTATGGAAATAACTAAAATCAGGTAATGGCGGCACATCATGTATTAGAGAATTGATATGCTGTTTTGAAATTTCTGCTTCCCTTTTATTTAACGAACGATTGCTTTCATCCAATTCATCCGCTATCTGTAATAGAGCGTTAATTAAAAATGTAACACTACCTCTTGTTGTACCAATATTTGTCATTAGTAAAACCGTATTTCGGGACGTCTTATTTACCTGGATATTGAAACGATCCATTAGGTAACTATTTTTAAACATGTCACCCGTAATACCTGCTTTTCCAACCGAAAGTGTAATTTTAGTTGGATCCAATACAAACTCATCTTTTTCCCATGCATCTTCCATTCGCTCCCAGCCATTTTCAACAGAATAGTATTCATTTTGGCCGCATTGGCGGAACTCAGCAGGAATAATATCTTTCACAGATAAAATATGGAAATATTTACTTAGCTTGGGATGGTTCTGCACTTTAGAACGCAATACCATTGCCATTTCAATACTTTTTTCGACCAATTCATATCCTTCCAACTCAACTTGCCTGCGGCCTGCATCCATGGATGCTAATATCTGGTAATTGGCAGACGTAGTAGTATGTGTCATATACGCTTCCTGAAAATTATCCGCAACTCTGCGGCTATACTCTTCATCCCATACCTGAATCATTGATCCCTGGCGGAAACACGACAATGTTTTATGAGTACTCTGTGTAGCATATACTCTGATCTTCACCTTTGCTGGATCAGGCATAGAAGGGATTTCGTTCGGTTTTAACCCTGCTATATGTTCTTCGTATTTCGCTTTATATTCTTCGCTTCTATATTTATTAAATAATTTTTGTGCCACATACATTCCTGTACGTTGCTTGTAGGAGTATGTAAAGCTTGCAAAGGCAAACCAAGCTTCGTCCCATAAAAAAACCATATCTGGTTTTATGGCAAGCACCTCTTCCATCACTTTTTCAACATTATATACAAGCCCATCAAACGTACAATTGGTAAGCAATAGCATTCTTACTTTATCTAACCTGCCTGCATTTTTTAACGTGATTAATTTCTCTTTGATCACTTTTAATGGAACAGCGCCATACATGGAATGCTCCTGAATAGGATATGAATCAAGGTACACAGGAAAAGCACCTGCAAGGACTAAACCATAATGATGTGATTTATGACAATCCCTGTCTACCAAAACAACATCTCCCGGGCGGATTAACGCTTGCTGCACAATTTTGTTGGCAGTAGATGTTCCGTTAGTAACAAAAAAAGTATGCTCAGCCCCATAAGCCTTTGCCGCCTTGTCCTGTGCTCTTCTCAATGTGCCTTGGGGTTGCAATAACGAATCAAGCCCGCCATTGGTAGCAGAAGTTTCTGCTAAAAACACGTTGCGTCCATAAAAATCGCCTAAGTCAGAGATCCAGCGTGATTTAAAAACAGAATTACCTCTTGAAATAGGCATCGCATGAAATACACTGGTAGGCCTTTTACTATACTCTACCAAGGCGCTAAAAAATGGGGTTTCAAAACGTTCGTTAATACCGCTGATAATGGTTAAATGCAACTCCTGCAAATCTTCCATTCGGTAAAAAATACGTTTGAACGTTTTAAGCGTAGTATCTTCCAAATGTGTTAAAGAAGAATCAGTTATATAATAAATGTCCAGCTCCGGCCTGAATTGATGAATGTATTTGCCAAGCAATGGGCCCAAATCGGCATTGGGAACATCCGTTAAATCTATCTTTAAAACGTTTTGAATAAAGGGTCTAATAAGTTTGGTAATATTGGAAGACAGATGCAGTGGTGCATATCTGATAACTGCAGCTTGTATATTGTAATTAAAAAACAAACAGATCAAAGCATCCTGAAACGAGCGTTGCACCACTAAATCATAGGTTAAGGGATTATTCGGATTTATTATTTCCTTGAGTCTGCTTTTAATAAGCACCTCTTCATTCGATGATAAATCCTCTACGTACAGCACTTCAAAATAATTTTTTCTGGTTGTACCTTGGTGTTTAGGGGCAGCACTTTCATTTCTAAATCTGTCATCAAAATGCTCATCAATTACTTCCGGATGAGTGCGGTAACTGTCGCTTACCAGCATATGAACTATTTCAGCCACATGGTTGCTAACCGCTTTTAATTCGCTTTTCTTAACAGCCGCAATAATGCGACTTACAAGGGCTGAACCAGGAAAAGCAAAATATTGCTCAATACTTAACAAATTATGCAGTACTTCTTTTATCTCCGTCAATCGTTCTTTGAATACATCTGCTTCCAAAGGTCCGCGTGTAATTGCGTTCGTTTTTTCTTTCAGTTCATTCCATAAATCAATTCTCAACTGATTTATATTATAATGTTTTGAAGTCATGCCTATTAATACAGATTTGAGATTTTTTAGATGAGAGATATTATATCAAAGAGAATAATTTTTCTATTGTTTTGAATGCAGTGCAAGGCGATTACCTTCCGAATCGATAAATAACGCGAAGTATCCTGCTGTATCACTTAAATACGTTTTGCCGGTAACCACCCTTCCACCAGCTTCATTTACTTTTGACAATACATTATTCAAATCCTCACCACCATTCAGGTAAAGAAGGGGGCCTGTTTCACTTGGAACACAACCATTCCCCGTAACTATTGCTCCACCAATACCGCTTTCAGCAGGAAAAAAGCCCATAGCAAAACCATTTAGCTCTACTGTTGTAATATCAATACCGTAGATATAATTATAAAAAGCAACTGATCTATAATGATTATAAGCCGGAATTTCAAACCAGGTTACAAAATTTTTAAAAACAGATTCCGGTTTTAGTTTCTGCAACTTGGCTTCTTTGATCTTTTCCTTTAGATTGACAGTCGACCCCATAATATTCGAGATTAAATTCTATTATTCAATTTGACAATAACGTAAATATCGTGCTTCTATATTAAATACGGACTAAATTTAGCGTTTTTTTTATAACCACTCTATATGCTATTAATTCAAATAAAACTCTAAATTTATAACCGATTTTAAAGAAAACAGATTCGCTTGTTTCAATAGTTTACTATTTTACCATTAATCATTATTTTGAAAGCCACATTAAAAAAAACAATTGCAAATTATTGGGTTCAATGTATTTTGAACAGTTACAGTTTGATGTTTTTTTCATTAAATAATGTTTTTGCGGCTATTATCCTGATCGTAACATTTTTTTCACCTGCAGTAGGGCTAGGTGGGCTACTCGCAATTGCCCTAATCAATCTACTGGCGTACGTTATTGGATTTAACAGGGATGAAATACAAAAAGGTATTTTTGGTTTCAATGCCTTGTTTTTAGGTTTATCTTTAGGTTATGAATTTTCCTTCAGCATCGCATTCGTAGCATTGTTTGTTACAGCCGTTTTAATACTGCTGCTTACTACCGTATGGTTAAAGGGATTATTTGCAATTTACAATTTACCTTTTTTATCTTTTCCTTTCCTTATAACCTATTGGATCATTTCGCTTGCCGGGTCAAACCTGATCAATGTTTCTCTTGACCAGGACCATATCTATGTCATTAACGAAATGGTTCGTAATCAATCCTCCTCCTTTTATCAGTTTGTGCATGCCGCAGATAACATTCCTATCTTTCCTTTTGCAATAATCTATTTTAAAACCCTTGCAGGAACTTTCTTTCAAAGCAGCGTATTAGGAGGAATTCTTATTGCTTTTGGACTGCTTTATTTCTCACGCATTGCATTTTCTCTCAGCATTATCGGCTTTTCTTTTGTTTACTTCTGCTATTCCATATTTGGTGCAGATGTGAACGATTTGAATTATTATTTACAAGGCGCCAATTTTATTTTTCTTGCTATTGCAATAGGATGCTTTTTTCTAATACCCAATATATACAGTTATTTGACCGTTCTTATACTTACACCGGTATTGATGCTGATATTATTATCATTGAATAAAATAATGGCCGTATTCCAACTCAAAGCGTATTCACTTTCGTTCAGTGTTGTCTGTACTGCTTTTCTGTTTTCATTAAATCAGCGGTGGTTACAAAAATATTTACATGTTGTGACTATTCAGTATTTCTCTGCCGAAAAAACTATTTATAAATTCCTGAACTCCGCACAGCGATTCAAAAACGAACACCTCTTTAAAATAGCATTACCCTTTGCAGGAGAATGGAACGTAAGTCAGGGATATGATGGAAAAATAACCCATTTAGGAGATTGGAGCAAAGCATTGGATTTCGTAATTGTAGATTCAAAATCTCATACCTATCGTGAACCAACCACCAGAAGTGAATATTTTTCAAGAGAATATTTTTATTGTTACAACAAAGAAATTTACGCTCCTTACGATGGATATGTATACGACATAATTAATACCGTTGAAGAAAATGAAGTTGGAGAAATGGACACTGAACATAATTGGGGCAATACGGTTATTCTGAACCATCTGAATGGATTATTCTCTCAGATAAGCCATATCAAAAAAGATTCGTTTAATGTATTTATTGGTCAATACATTACCAAGGGAACTTTTATTGCAACCTGCGGTAATTCAGGTCGTTCACCGGAGCCTCATATACATTTTCAGCTACAGACAATTCCAACAGTTGGTGCAAAAACACTGGCGTACCCTATTTCTTATTTTATTGAACGTAACGGTCAGCAAAAAACATTACGTATTTCGGAAGTTCCAAAGGAAGGCTCTTTTATTAGTAATGTGCAGGTAAATGAATTATTAATTTATAGTTTTTCATTTTATCCGGGACACAAAATGAGCTTCCAAAAAGAAAACAGCACTGACCTTATTAACTGGGAAGTGTTTACTGATGCCTGGAACAGGACTTATATTTACTGCGCCCAAAGCAATTCCTATGCTTACTTCGTTAATGATGGCACTATGCTTTATTTCACGGATTTTGAAGGAGACCATAAATCACTATTATTTCATTTTTATTTAGCAGCCTACAGACAATTGCTTGGATACTATGAAAACATTAAGATACAAGACAATGTCCCCCTAATACATTTCAACAGCAAATGGCTGCAACCATTTCAGGACGTTCTCGCACCTTTTTATTTGTTTACAAAAGCTAATCACACCTCAACATTCACTTATGCAGATAATGTATACGCGCCACAGAAATTAATTATCCGCACAGATATTGAAACCAAGTTTATTAACTATACTTTTAAAAAAATTAATTATGAACTGGAACTAAAAGATAATAAAATACACCGGTTCACAGTTCATAATAGAAATAAAAGCGAATCATACATTTATATATCATAATTACCTAATTCAAAAAACTATGAAATTTTTCAAAACATCAATTGCAGTATTACTTACTATATCTGCTTTAAATAGTAAAGGCCAAGACAAAACAGTAATGAACGCTTTCAGTCAATCATACGATTATGAAGCAATACAAAAATATGATGCGGCAATAAATGCAATCAGTACAGTTTACAATGCTACTTCGTATGAAATTAATCTTCGCATGGGCTGGTTAAACTACCTTCCTGGTAAATTTAAAGAGTCCGTAACCTTCTATCAGAAGGCGATACAATTGATGCCGGCTTCAACAGAGCCGTTATGGGCTATTATCAACCCTTACACTAAGCAGGAAAACTGGAAAGAGATAGAAAAAACATATATTGCTATTTTAAAACTTGATCCTAAAAATGCTTCTGCAAACTATAACCTGGGCTTAATATACTATTACCGCAAGGACTATTTAAACGCAAAAAAACATTTGGATGTTTCTTTAAACCTTGCTCCATTTGGCTACAACAATATGTTAATGAGCGCCTGGACCAATTATTTTCTGGGCAATAAAAAAGAAGCTGCATTGCTATTTAATAAAACATTATTGTATAGCCCTAATGATAAATCAGCTTTAGAAGGATTGAGTTTAATTAAATAAGCTTTTGTACTATTTAATTAATTGGAACGTCATATAAAATGCGGATAGCTAAGTTATTATTTTTTGTTTTTTTATTTTCATGCTATTTCGATGCCGCTTCTCAACAGGTGAGCAATTCAGCAATTGTAGAACAAACTACAGCTGAACTTTTCGTCAGTAAAAACTGGCAGAAACTTATTAAATATGGCGAACAAGCCATTAAAGACGGCTATAATTATTATTATTTGCAGCTTAGGGTAGGCATCGCCTGTTATGAGCAAAAAAAATTCATGAGGGCCATTGGCCATTTTGAAAAAGCGCTGCAATTCAATTCTTCCGATCCTCTTGCACTTGAATACCTCTATTACAGCTATCTTTTTTCAGGCAGAAGCACCCAGGCAAGAGCATTAGCTGCAACATTTCCTTATTCATTAAAAGAAAAGATTAAATACCCTAAGAATAAATTTATTAAAGGTATTTATACCGAAGGTGGAATCGCATCAAGTAACCTGGATGAAACCTACAGAGCAATTGACATAGATGGGCCATTCAATAAATACGGAGAAACCACAATTACCAAAAACATGCGGTATTTCCATATTGGAGTAAACCACGAATTAAGCTCCATAATGTCTGTTTACCATGGATATAACAACATCAACATTGATCAGTTAAGAAAAATAAGGATCAATAATAAAGATACATTTGATAGCTTTAAGCTGACACAGCATGACTACTACATCAATACGGTCCTGCAGTTTAAACATTTTGCCTTTTCTCCAGCCTTACATTTAATTAATGTAAGTTTTGCAAAACTAAACAGTCAATACAATGAAAATACGTATAAATATTTTTTTAGTAAAAAAGACACATCATTTATTAATTACGCAGCATCATTCTCACTTTCTAAAAACTGCGGTATTTACACCTACACCTTAACTCCCGGATATTCGCAATTAAATGGCCTTACACAAATACAAACCGGACTTTCTATTGCATATTTTCCACTCGGTGTTCCGGATTACTATGGAACTTCATCGTTAATTTATTTAAATGAGAACAACACCAACAGGCTTATTCTATCTCAAAAAATTGGTTTAAAGCTGATACCGAAATTATGGATGGAAGCAGGAATAACTTATGGAAATCTCCAGAATTATTCAGAAAACAATGCGTTTGTTGTTTTTAATACCGGTGATAAAATCAAATATAAATATGGCGTTTCGCTAACTTCACCGCTTTCGAAACACCTCGAATTATCCATACGATATGATTGCTTTAACAGAATAAACACATATTATCTTATTAATAATGTGCAGACTTTAGAATCAAGGTACGTTAGTTATAAAACTCAGGCTATAATAGGAGGAATAAAATGGAATCTATAAATAAAATCATCATCGCAATTCTTATTGCAGGCCTTTCCACACCGCTGCTTGCGCAAGATTTGCAACAGGAAGCTTTTAACACAAGCTACGATCTTGAGTATTACGGAGAATATACCAAAGCTGCTGAGGCTATAAAAAAAGGGTATGATGAAAAATCATACGAAATCAACATGCGGGCGGGCTGGCTGCATTATATGGCGGGACAAAATATCGAATCGCAACAATATTATAAAAAAGCAATCACTTTAAAACCCAATTCCATCGAAGCTAAATTCGGGTATGTGTATCCAACAATAGTCTTGGGGAATATGGATCAGGTAATTGCAGAATATAAAAACATTTTAAAAATTGACCCACAGAATACAACCGCAAACTATCGAATGGGGCTGATTTATTATGAAAGAAAAGATTTTCAGTCTGCCTATAATTATTTTGACAAAGTAGTGAACCTGATCCCGATGGGATACGATGCATTGTTAATGTACGCCTGGACCAATTACCAATTGGGCAAAGCTAAGGAAGCAAAAACATTATTCAAAAAAACCTTACTGATTTCACCTTCGAGTGAGTCAGCCCTGGAAGGCATGAGTATGCTCAAATAAAAAATACTGAAAATTATTTTTGTTCCTTTCATGTGCGGATGATATTCAATTAAGATTCCACCAGGATTCTTCGTAACTTTACAACACTAAAAAACACTTAAAATGAGCAAGCCAAGTTTTGACGATATATACATGGACCTGGCAGAAAGCCTTGCCAAACGTTCTCATTGCGTAAAAGCAAAAGTTGGTGCGGTACTTACCAAGGACACCAGAATTATTTCATTGGGTTATAATGGCCCTCCTGCCGGAACCCACAATTGTGATGAAGTATGGCCGGGTGAAGGCTGTCCCCGCGACAGCAAAGGAAGCTGCTCTTTAGCCTTGCATGCTGAACAAAATGCAATTTTATATGCAGCAAAAAGCAACGTTGCTATTGAAGGCTCTACACTTTACGTAACCCTTTCTCCTTGCATATCATGCGCAAGGGTTATATTTACTATCGGAATCAAAAAAGTTTACTATTTGAATTCCTATGCCGATTTCAAAGGCCTGGCAACCGATGAGGGTGTTGATTTCCTAAGAAAATTTGGTGTGGACGTGGTAAAATATTCAAAAAAAACGGAGACCATTCTTCCCTAACCAATTTAACATAAAATGGCTCTTTTAGCCATATCTTATTCTCTTATTCATCGTAAAAGCAATACTTTTGTATAAGAAATTTCAATTGCTTAACTACTATTTGTAATATGAATCGTCCTAAATTCTATATATATCTTCCTATTGTATTTGCTCTTGTTTTAATCCTGGGCATCTATATCGGCAGCAGTTTCCAGTTGAATAATTCTTCGGGAACCATTACTGTTGATGCAGATAATAAATACAATAAAATAGAACAGATCCTTCGCTATATTGAGCAGGAATATGTGGATACCATTAACAGGGAACAGTTAACTGAAAAAACGATTGTTTCCATGCTTCAAAACCTGGATCCTCACTCCAGTTACATTACTGCTGCTGAATTACAGGCAAATAATGAGCCTTTGAAAGGGAATTTTGAAGGCATTGGTATTGAATTTAATATTGTTGAAGACACTATATGCGTTATAGCTGCAATACCCGGAGGCCCCGCTGAAGGTGTTGGAATGCGCGCTGGCGACAAAATAATAAAAGTAGAAGGCAAAAATATAGCAGGAATAAAAATCACAAATAAAGATGTTCTGGACAAATTAAAAGGCAAAGGCCGCACAAAAGTAAAGGTGAGTATTTTGCGCAGGGGCAAGTCTCAACCGCTTGATTTTACAATCACACGAGGCACCATTCCTATTTACAGCATTGATGTGGCTTATATGGTAACTCCAACAACAGGATACATTAAAATCAGCCGGTTTGCTGCTACCACTTACGATGAGTACCTGGAAGCGTTTAAAAAATTAAAAAAGCAAGGCATGGAACAACTGATTGTTGATTTGCGCGGAAATGGTGGCGGATACTTAAACACCGCGGTTGACATTGCCGATGAATTTTTAACTGACGACAAAGAAATAGTTTATACACAAGGAAAAGCTCGTCCCCGTAAAGGCTACAAAGCAACCAGTAAAGGAAACTTTGAAACAGGCAAATTAACTGTATTAATTGATGATGGATCAGCATCCGCCAGTGAAATTTTAGCAGGAGCTATTCAGGATAACGACAGAGGAACCATTGTTGGAAGGCGTTCTTTCGGGAAGGGCCTTGTACAAGAGCAAAGCGAATTCAGTGATGGCTCCGCTATGCGATTAACCATTGCACGTTATTATACACCTACAGGCCGCTGTATTCAAAAGCCTTATGATGAAGGCGTGGAAGCATACTATAACGAAGAATATAAACGCTTTGAAAGCGGGGAGCTTGAAAATGCCGACAGCATGAAAATAGCCGACTCTCTTAAATTTGTTACACCAGGAGGTAAAATTGTTTATGGCTGCGGAGGAGTAACCCCTGATGTATTCGTACCTCTTGATACTGCCGGACGATCACGCTATCTAGGTGAAGTAATATACGGTGGGTTTATTAATGATTTTTCTTTCAATTATGCGGATAGGGAGCGCAAAAAACTGAATGAGTATAAAACATTTCAGAATTTTAATTCTTCATTTGTTATAACAGATGCCGTATTTAATGAGTTTGTTGATTATTGCAAAAAAAACAAGGTTACTGCCAATGCTGATCAGATTAAAACTTCCAGGGAATTGATAAAAAATCAATTAAAAGCCTTAATAGCCCGTAATATATGGAGCAGCGAAGGTTATTATCCTGTGTTGCAGAATAATGATAACGTTCTTAAAAAGGCAATAGAATTAATGAAATAGAAATAAAAAAAACAGTCTAAAATAAAAAAGCATTCTTCAAATGAAGAATGCTTTTTTATTTTACTGGTGTAACAGTATTAGTGTTTCACTTCTTCTTTAACTGGAGCAGCAGGCTCAGTTGCAACAGGCTCAGCAACTGGAGTTGCAGCTGAATCAGTTACAGTAGTCATGTCTTGGCTAGCAGCATTAAATAAAGAATCCATTTTCGCTTTCGCTTCTGCTTCCATTTTTGCTTTTTCTTCTGCGCTTGGTCCGCAAGCAACGAATGTAAACATACCTGCTACGGCAACTAATGTTAATACTTTTTTCATTTTTGTTTGTTTGTTTGTTTGTTAATAATAGTGTCTGGGCGCAAATTTAACAATAAAATCAATACCAAAGTATTGATTATGAATTTTATAACATTTTTATTTGCTCGCATAGCGATTCCAAAATTTTAAAAAATTATCCTTTTTGTTTTTATCAGTAAAAACTATGGCAAAAGCACTTGGCTTTTCTTAGCTCACTCAAACAAAAAGCGCAACCAGCTGACATACTGAAACTTACCACCCTTAAATAACAATTAATCCGGCTTTTTCTGGCATTCGCTGCCAAAATTGCTTACCTTTGATGGGCAATTAAATAAAATATTAACTTAAAACCACTATACGAATGGCTTTTGAATTACCTAAATTAAACTATGCATACACTGCATTAGAGCCTCATATTGATGCTCGCACCATGGAAATACATCATACAAAACATCACCAGGCATATGTTACCAATCTAAACAATGCTATCGCAGGTTCTGACGCAGAAAAATTATCTATTGAAGAAATCTGCAAAAACATTTCAAAATACCCTGCACCTGTTCGTAATAATGGTGGTGGGCACTTTAACCATTCTTTGTTCTGGACTCTTTTAGCACCTAACGCTGGTGGAGAACCAACAGGAGAATTAGCTGATGCTATTACTTCTGCTTTTGGCTCTTTTGAAGAGTTTAAAAAACAATTTGCTGCCGCAAGCACTACACGCTTTGGTTCAGGCTGGGGCTGGCTGATTGTTAAAGACGGCAAATTAGCAATCACCTCTACTCCAAATCAGGATAACCCTTTAATGGATGTTGCTGAAGTAAAAGGTACGCCTGTTTTAGGACTTGATGTTTGGGAGCACGCCTATTATTTGAATTACCAAAACAGACGTCCTGATTACATTACAGCTTTCTGGAATGTTGTAAATTGGAGCGAAGTGACTAAATTGTATAAAAATGCAATGGCTGCTTTATTGAAAGAAGCTAAATAGTTTAATGAATTTCACAATTTAAATACTAAAAAAGGATGAGGTTCAACTCATCCTTTTTTATTTAGGCATGAATAAAAACACCCTGTCCACTGCGTTTCTGGCCCTATTAATTGCTTTATCAACAAGGATTTCAGCAAAATCCGATAATCTGCTTTCTAAACCGGACAGTAATTTAATATCTGTAATGGTATATCTTGCTGGTGATAGTGCTTTTAATAATATTTTAACGGATACATTAACGCTGCAGCTGAAACAGGAAGGATCATTACTTCCTGCGAAACAGCCAAACGATAAAAAGGAAAAAATAAAATGGATTACGAAAGTTCTTGCCTTCCCCTTCCCTTTTGGTTTTGTAGGCGCGCATCGTGTTATGCTTGGAACAAAGCCATGGGTGCCCGTTGTATATGTTGCCACGTTTGGTGGATGTTTCGGAATTTTGCCTTTGATAGATTTTTGTGTGATTATGTTCAGTGATAATATTGAACAATATGAAAACAATCCAAATATCTTTATGTGGATTAAGTAGTAGGAATGGGGAGTG
>JAZKDU010000004.1:649395-701699 GCA_040387415.1 Bacteroidota bacterium | reverse complement strand
GAGAGTGGAGAGTGGAGAGTGGAGAGTGGAGAGTGGAGAGTGGAGAGTGGAGAGTGGAGAGTTTAATATAATTTAGTACTAGAGTTTCGTAAATTCGTATGATTCGTTTATTCGTAACCTAATTCGTTTATTTGTAACCCAATTCGTTTATTGATAACCAAATGAAAATTGGCTTGTTTTTCGGTTCATTTAACCCTATCCATGTTGGACACATGGTTCTGGCAAACTATATGTTAGAGTTTACCGACCTAGAAGGCATTTGGTTTGTTGTTTCTCCGCATAACCCATTGAAAAAGAAAAACAGTTTATTGGACGAAAAACAACGGCTACACATGGTAAACCTTGCCATTGGTGATAATCCGAAGTTAAGATCAAGTAATATTGAATTTAGCCTTCCACAACCCTCGTATACCATTATCACCCTAACCTATTTAAAAGAAAAGTATCCGCAGCATGAATTTGCCCTTATAATGGGAGCTGATAACCTGGAAAGCTTTCACAAATGGAAAAACTACGAAGAGATTTTAAAACACTATCAGCTATATGTTTACCCCCGGCCGGATAATAAAGGCAGCAGCCTTGAAAGCCATCCCCAGGTAAAGCTTGTAAATGCCCCCTTGATGGAATTATCCTCTACCAGTATCCGCAAGGCCATCCTCGAAAAAAAAGACGTTAGGTATTATATGCCGGAAGCTGTGGGCCGCTATATACAAGAAATGCATTTTTATGAAAAATAAAATGTTTGATTTTAAAAACTAACCGCTTTTACTAGCCATCCCATAGTTCGGTGTAATTACATTCTTTTCCTTATCTTTGTAATACAAATGAAGTCGATTCAAAAAATAGCAGCTTTAACTTTAATGGTACTATTCCTGGTATCAAGTCTTGGCCTTACAATAAACAAAATGGTTTGTTTAAAAAACGGCAAGGTGAAAGTTTCTTTAACGCATGCTAAAGATTGTTGTCCTGAAAAAAGCAGCTCCGCATACAGTATAGAAGCACCATGCTGTGTGGTCAATAATACCTCATTTCACTTAACCGATTTTAATCCATCACCCGAAAACAAAATCCCGGTTATTAGTGATTGTGCTTTACCATATTATCATGCAAAATCCGAAGCGTTTATTTATACTAAAGAAACAACCAATTTATTTTTTGCCGATCTGCCACCACCTCCGCATGGCAAGCAACTACTTTCTTTCATTTCCATACTGATCATCTGATTTATTGATACCGGAACCTCTGTAACCGTTCCGATTAATGATGCTTTACTACTCGATTTCATATCGCTGTAAAACAATGTTATTTATCAATATACAATCAATGATCCGATCAATTTATTTACTATTCCTTTTATTCTTCATTTATCCCGTATACGCACAACGTACTACCGGAAAAGTAATGGGAATCAATGGTAAAGGCACACGCGAAGCTTTACCAGGAGCCAATGTATATTGGCTGGGAACAACAATTGGAAGCGCTGCCGATTCCTTAGGAAATTTCGAAATTCCAGAACCTGAATTTATACCAGCGAAATTAATTGCAAGCATGATAGGCTTTGTAAGCGATACCATTACCGTATCGGAGCGTGATACAAAAGAGCTGCAAATTGTTTTAAAAAACAGCATTACACTTACAGAAGTAAATGTAGAAGCACATCAAAGTGCAACGCTTTATTCCACCTTTAATTCTATCAATACCGAAGTTATAAGCGGCAAAGAATTATTGAAAGCAGCCTGCTGTAACCTTTCAGAAAGCTTTAGCACCAACGCTTCCGTGGATGTTGCTTTTACAGATGCAGTTTCGGGCGCTAAAAAAATTCAGATGTTAGGTCTGGATGGTATTTACACCCAGATCTTATCCGAAAATATGCCAATGCTCAGGGGCTTATCATCAACTTACGGACTAAATTACATCCCCGGAACATGGATCGAAAATATTATGGTAACTAAGGGTACGGGCTCTGTTGTGAATGGTTATGAAAGTATTTCAGGACAAATTAACCTGGAATTTTTAAAGCCGGAAGAACAGAAAAACCGGCTCTTCATTAACCTGTACGGCAGTCACAAAGGGCGGACAGAGGCTAACGTGCATTACGCTCCAAAGCTTGGTGAAAAATGGGGTTCACTCCTGTTCTTACACGCAAGTGATGTTGGATTAAAAAATGACATGAATAAGGACTCCTTTCTGGATATGCCATTAACACGGCAATACAATGTTTTTAACCGATGGGATTATCATAATCATAAAAATTTTGAAGCACAGTTTGGCGTAAAAGCTTTGATGGAAACCCGCCAGGGCGGACAAACAAACTTTAATTACAAAAACGATTTCGGCACTACAAATGCCTACGGTATTGGCATTAACACAAATGCAATGGAATATTTTTCGAAAACAGGTATTCTATTTCCGTCAACTCCTTATAAAAGCATTGGTATTCAAACCTCTGGTAAATGGCAGCAACAGAACATGTATTTTGGCTTAAGACGCTATTTCGGAGAGCAGAAAAATTTTTATGCAAACGCCATCTTCGCCAATATAATCAATACTACCGACCATAAATATAAATTAGGGGCAAGTTATTTACTAGATGATTATTCGGAAAAATACAACGATTCCGCATTCGCCCGTACAGAAAGCGTTCCTGGAATATTTGCTGAATACACGTACACCCATCCAGACAATTTCTCTATGGTAGCAGGCATCCGGGCCGATTACCATAATCTGTTTGGAATGCAATACACTCCCCGTTTGCACTTACGTTACAATGCAACTAAATCAACAACACTGCGGCTATCCGGAGGAAGAGGGTTTCGGACGTCCAATATTTTTGTAGAAAACCAATCTGTTTTCGCAAGCTCGCGGCAAGTAATAGTAAGTGAAAAGTTCAAACCCGAAATTGCATGGAATTATGGAATAAGTGTCAACCAAAAATTTAAATTATTTGGTAACGAATCATTCGTGAATATTGATTTTTTCAGAACCGACTTTCAAAATCAGGTAGTGGTTGACCTTGATCAGCATGCAAATAAAATTGTTTTTTATAATCTGGCAGGAAAATCCTATTCCAATAGCTTACAGGTAGATTTTAGCTTTACTCCTGTTAAAATGTTTGATGTGAAGCTTGCTTATAAATGGTATGATGTTAAAACAACCTATAATGGCGAATTGCTTGACAAACCCTATGTTCCGAAGCACCGGGTGATGCTGAATATGGCCTACTCCACCTATATGGACATTTGGAAATTTGATTTTACAACCAACTGGCTTGGCCAAAGCAGAATACCAAACACACTGATGAGTCCTGAACAATATCAGCGGCCCAGTCGTTCAAATGATTATTTTACCATGAATGCCCAGATCACAAAAAAATTCAGGAAATTTGAACTCTACCTGGGATGTGAAAACATATTGAATTATACACAAAAAAATCCAATTATTGCTGCCGACAAACCTTTTGGCAGTAATTTTGATGCATCCATGGTGTATGCTCCTGTTGATGGACGAATTATTTATACAGGAGTACGAATAAGTATAAAATAAAAAGTGCTCAAACAAAGTATCACCGATGAATAACAAAAAATAAATATTAAAATGAATACACTAAAAAAAGCGATTGTATTTGGAATTGCATCAATTTCAATACTGATTATTAGTCCCGCGAAAGCCCAGGAAGGAACTGCCGAACTAAAAGTAAAAACTTCAGCCGTTTGCGACATGTGCAAGGAAACGATTGAAAAGGAGCTGGCTTTTGAAAAGGGCGTAAAACGTTCAACCCTGGATGTTCCATCCAAAATTGTGACGGTGGTATATAATCCAAACAAAACGACTCCTGAAAAAATTCGGTTGGCCATATCAAAAGCAGGTTATGATGCGGATGATGTGAAAGCAAACCCAAAAGCGTACAATAAGCTGGATGCATGTTGTAAAAAGGGAGCCGTATGCAATGATAAGATGGTACCCGCCAAGCATTAGTAATTAAAAACAAAAATCTAAAATCCAAGGCTATGGCATTAATAAAACCGGTTAAAGGCATTCATCCGAAATTTGGCAGTGATTGCTATTTAGCTGAAAACTCAACAATAGTAGGCGATGTGGTTATGGGCGACCAATGCAGCATTTGGTTTAATTCCGTAGTGCGTGGAGATGTGAATTCCATTCGTATGGGTAACAAGGTAAATGTGCAGGACGGTGCTGTCATACACTGTACCTATGAAAAAACAAAAGTATCTATTGGTAATAATGTTTCCATTGGCCACAATGCCCTGGTGCATGGCTGCACCATACATGATAATGTACTGATAGGTATGGGTGCCATTGTAATGGATAATTGTGAAATAGGCAGTAACACCATTATTGCAGCTGGTGCTGTAGTACTTGAAAACACAAAGGTGGAAGCAGGCGTAATTTATGCCGGAGTTCCTGCAAAAAAAGTAAAAGATATAAATCCCGAATTAATAAACGGTGAAATTAACCGGATTGCCAATAACTACGTGATGTATAGTGGATGGTTTAAAGAAGAATAATAATTGAGTTTATTCATTTATTCTTCTTCAGCAATTCCTCTGCCAACATAGGTATTTCAACACCTGCCCTACCCAGCAGGCGCACAGCATTTTGCTCGTGCCGATTATTATAGGGCGTCCCGCCCTTTTAACTAATTCCAAAGAACATTAAAAAAAATTACCAATTTTGTTTATTCTTCTATCATAATATTTCAATTAAAATATTTCCTATGTTTGATCGTCAATACGCACCCCTTTTTAATCAAACTACAGTTTTTTATGTCGGATAAATACAAAACAGAAGCAGGAAAACTATATTATGTAACACTGACTGTTGTCGGGTGGATTGATGTTTTTACCCGTAAAGAATATGTTTACGACCTAATGAAAAACATTAAATATTGTCAAGAAAATAAAGGTCTTGAACTATATGCATACGTGATAATGAGCAATCATGTTCATATGATTGCAAAAGCCACAAACCAACCACTGAACATTTTACTTGGTAATTTAAAAAGCTATACAGCAAAACAATTGATTAACCAAATTGAGGAGAATTCAAGTGAAAGCCGAAAGGAATGGCTCTTATATATGTTTAAATTTTATGGCAAAGGTAACAGTCAAAATCAAGACGTTCAATTTTGGCAAAATGGTAATCACTCAATTTGGCTGTGGAGTTCGGAAGTAATTAAACACAAAATAGATTATTTACATAACAATCCTGTTAAACAGGGAATTGTAGCCAAACCAGAAGATTATTTATATAGTAGCGCTAATGAGTTTAGTGAAATAAAGGTATTAGATTTATAGTTAAAACATTATCAACATACTAATTTAAAATTCTACACGGGCGAGACGCCCATTCAATAATCGGCACGAGTGGGACACTCGCGCCAGCAGGAGAATGGTAAAACAGTAAATTGAAAATTAAATAAATATAAAGCACCATCTATGTATTGTAGATGGTGCTTTATTAGCTTTTGAAACTTATAAAGATTATTTTTGAATTAACAAAGTAGAATTCAGTCCCATGAAAACAGCAAACGTCATAGTATTACTACTTATTTCTTTAAACATTTTTGGACAAAAATATGGTAATATATGGCAGTTTGAAAAAGGTGCTGGCATTGATTTTAATTCATGTACACCAACATATATTTCTAATGGCCGTAATGCTGGGTATGAGGGAGTTTCATGTATTAGTGATACCTCAGGACAAATTTTATTTTATACCAACTCGGATACCGTATGGAATAAATTAAATGCATCAATGCCAAATGGAATACTAATTAATTCGGGAGGAACACTAAGTCAAGTAATTATTCTTCCAAAACCCCTTTCTAATTCTTTATATTACGTTATTACAACAAAAGTACAAGCTCAAGGTTCACTCACACTTCAATACCATATTGTTGATATGAGTTTAAATAGTGGTTTAGGAGATGTTTCCAGCAAAAATAATATTCTTTCTACTTTGAATATCACAGAGCAAATTGCAGCAACACTGCACAGCAATGGAACAGATATATGGTTGATGTCACATGAATATGGTTCCAACCATTTTTTAGCATATTTAATAACGTCTTCAGGTATAACTTCAACTCCTGTTATTTCAAGTGTTGGAGCAGCTCAAATGCCATGCAGTAATAATACCAATGCAAGAGGAGAAATCAAATTTTCACCGAATGGAACCAAAATAGCATTTAATGGCAATGGCATTGGACCTGGTGGGGGAATAAATACAGACAGCACAAATATCTTAGCTTTGTTTGATTTTGATAACACAACAGGAATTGTTTCAAATCCAATTAACTTGCCATACAGCAGGGGAGATTATGGCTTAGCCTTTTCACCAGACAATTCTAAATTATACGGAACAACATGGAAGGCATCTAATTTCACTCTCGCAGATTCAAATTACTTATATCAGTTTGACCTTTTAAGCGGTGATTCACTCACAATCGCAAATTCCAAAAAAATAATTTTCTCTCAACCAATTATGGAGATATTTGGAGATTTAAAGGCTGCCCCTGATGGCAAAGTATATGTTGCCCGCTACCAATCAGGGTATTTAGGGGTCATTAATTCTCCAAATCAAGCAGGAACGGCTTGTAACTATATTTCTAATGGTTTTTATCTTCAAGGAAAAACAAGTGGTTATGGATTAAATAATTATATAGAGTATAAAAACTATTGCGATGGTACTGGAATTTCTGACCATAATTTTTTATCAAACTCATTATTGATTTACCCCAATCCCTCAAACGAAATCTTTAATATCTCATTACCTACACAACAAACCTTTACCTTACAGATTATTGACATTACTGGTCGTATAGTTTATAATAATAAAAACGCTACTGGTAACATTACAGTTGATGCCACAGGTTTTAGCTCTGGTGTTTATTTTGTAAAAGCAGTAAATGAAAGAACGGTATTTACTGGCAAGCTGGTTAAGCAGTAAAATCAAACGTTCTAGCGGATATACTTTTAAACAGGGTTTTTAATTCATAATATTTTTTGTTTTATATCCTTATTTATAAACGTGTCAATGTCGATATAAAATGAAATTAAAATTCCTTTCATTACTTCTTTTATTTGCATGCTTTTCTATGGCACAGAATGAAGGAAATATTTGGTATTTTGGTGACCATGCTGGACTTGATTTCAATGGTAGTTCTCCTGTAGCTCTCACTAATGGAGCACTTTCAACAATCGAAGGTTGTGCTACTATATCTACAAACGCGGGTATGCTCCGGTTTTATACCGATGGTATTACTGTTTGGAATAACACTCATACCCCTATGCCAAATGGAAATTCACTTTCAGGAGATCTTTCAGCGACACAATCTGCACTCATTATTCCAAAACCTGGTAATATTAATATTTATTATATATTCACAGTAACAGCATTAGGTCTCCCAAATGGACTTAGATATTCAGAAGTTAATATGGCACTTGCTGGAGGATTAGGTGATGTTACTACCAACAAAAATATCCCACTCGCTTCACCCGTGACAGAAAAACTTACAGCAGTAAAAAATGCAAATAATATAGATATATGGGTAATTGCTCATGATTTAACAACCAATGCATTTCTAGTTTATTCCGTTACTTCTGCAGGCGTTAATACTACACCCATTATAAGTAATGCTGGCTCGACTCCTGGTATCTTCCCAATAGGTTATTTAAAAGCTTCTGCAAATGGTAGTAAACTTGCTCAAGCTATCAGCTCTACAAACTCAGTGGACATACTTAATTTTAGTAATATTACGGGGCTAGCTACTAGTGATTTTACTTTTACAACACCATTCTCTAGTCCGAATGGTGTTTATGGAATCGAATTTTCTCCTAATGGTACAAGACTTTATATTACTGCTGAAGGTTTTTTTGATATTTATCAATACGATATGACACTTAGTTCCACATCTGCAATTATTGCTTCTGCTACTTTAGTTGGTTCTACTTCAGGAAATGCGGGATATCTGTATGCTTTACAGGCTGCGCCTGATGGCAAAATATATGTTGCAAAACACAATTCCGGAGCATTGGGGAGTATTAATAATCCTAATGCACAAGGTGTGGGTTGTAATTTCGTTGACAGTGCAGTATACCTTTCAGGAAAGATCAGTAAAGTAGGATTACCTAATTTTAGTTACATTTTTTTTAATCCCCCTTCTATAATATATGTAAATACTTGCGTTTCAGATACAACATTTTTTTCACTTTCAGACACAACTACAATTGATTCTGTATTATGGAATTTCAATGATCCTGTATCTGCGGTATTTAACACATCGCCTCTTCTTTCCCCCCAGCATATTTATACTTCTGCTGGAATTTATATAGTTTCAGTAATCATTCATTCTGGATATGTAACAGATACCGTAATGGATACAATAAATATTTCATCGATACCAGTTGCTAATTTCAGCGTATTTCCTTTTGGTGCTATCAACCCTAATACCGAAGTTTTATTTATTAATGGTTCTACCGCGGGAAGTTCTCTCTTTTGGAATTTCGATGATTCATTGTCTGCTGTAGATAATACTTCTTCATTATTATCACCAGGACATATTTATTCAAAGGAAGGTACTTATTGTATTACTTTGACTGCAAGCAACTTAAACAACTGTATAGATAGTGTATTTTACTGTCTTATTGTTGAGTATGATAATATCACAATACCCAATGTGTTTTCTCCTAATGGTGATGGCATCAATGACATATTTTTTATAGAACATTTACATCTGGGAATTGCTGCTATAAAAATTTACAATCGTTGGGGTGAAACGATATATGAGTCTTCTGGATATAACAATGACTGGAATGGAAAAAGTGTGAGCGAAGGAATATATTATTATACAATTGACTATCCTTTAAACAACAAAACATATACGGGTTTTATACATGTACTTTATTGAAAATAATTATCCAGCCCGCGCGAGTGTTACACCCTGGCGCGTAGCATTTTGCTCCTGCCTATTACTATTGGGCGTCCCTCCATATAAAACATTTTATCCCAACCTCACGGGTTTTACATACCGCAGACGCGTGGCATTTTGCTCGTGCCAACATATTTCTACTAATACACTACCAAAACCTACAAAACAGTTACAGTAAAGTGAATTGTGGCATATTTTATAAAAGCAATAAATGAAAGAACTGTTTTAACTGGTAGGCTGGTTAAAGAATAAATGCTTCGTTACTCTTACGAGCTATTTCGATTATTAAAATTCGCCATTGCATTTCCTTTTAAACAGAAAATTTCAGCAACTCCTCTGCCAGCATGGGTAATCCAACACCTGCCTTTTCTTTAATAACCCTCAGGTTATTGATTCCATTTACTTTCACATCAGCCGGATCAATTAAATATTTAGGAATATGTAAGGGAGCATAGTCAACCAGGCCTGCTGCAGGGTACACCAGCATGGAAGTACCCACTACCATAAAAACATCCGCTTGTTCGGCAACCCGGTATGCGTTTTCCATTTCAGGCACCATTTCACCAAACCACACAATATGAGGACGAAGCTGTGAGCCTTTTTCACACGTATCTCCTATACATATTTCAGAGCCTATAATCGGATAAACAAGTTTTAGATCAGCTGTACTGCGGCTTTTTACTATTTCTCCATGTAAATGCAGTACTTTTTTTGAGCCGGCACGTTCATGCAGATCATCAATATTTTGGGTTATAATGTGTACATCATATTTCTGTTCCAGCGCAACTAAAGCGTAATGGGCTTTATTCGGTTGTGCCTCCAGTACCTGTTTCCGTCTTTTATTATAAAAATCGAGCACCAATTCCTGATTCCGCTCCCAGGCTTCTGGCGTGGCCACATCCATGATATTATATTCTTCCCACAAACCATCGCTATCGCGGAAGGTTTTGATTCCACTTTCGGCACTTATTCCTGCTCCTGTAAATACAACTAATTTAGGTTTCATCATAAAAATAAATGTTAATCGACACTACAAATCTACTGCTGATTAGCAAGAAATCATCCTCAGAATTCAAAAAAATTTAGCTTCGAAAATCCTATTAATTTATTATCAAAAACAGGTACAAATTTGTAATTAATTGAAATTCGTAATTCGTGCTAATATTTGCTATATTCGCAATCCACAAATTTTCAAAAAATGTCAAAATTAAGAAAACAGGAAGCGTTAGATTATCATTCACAAGGCAGGCCCGGGAAGATTGAAGTAATACCAACAAAACCGCATAGCTCTCAAAGAGATTTGTCATTGGCCTATTCTCCGGGGGTTGCAGAGCCTTGTCTTGAAATTGAAAAAAATCCTGAAGATGCTTACAAATATACCGCTAAAGGTAATTTAGTGGCCGTTATATCAAACGGAACAGCCGTGCTGGGGCTTGGTAACATCGGTGCTTTGGCATCAAAGCCGGTGATGGAAGGGAAAGGATTATTATTTAAAATATTTGCTGATATTGATGTGTTTGATATAGAAGTGGACGCAACGGATATTGATTTATTTGTAAATACAGTAAAAGCAATTGCTCCTACTTTTGGCGGCATTAACCTGGAAGATATTAAAGCACCCGAATGCTTCGAAATTGAACGCAGATTAAAGGCCGAATTAAACATCCCTTTAATGCATGATGATCAGCATGGTACAGCCATTATATCGGCCGCTGCACTGTTAAATGCATGTGAAGTTGCAGATAAAAAAATTGAAACGGTTCGTATCGTAGTGAATGGTGCCGGGGCCTCAGCCATATCCTGCACTAAACTATACATTGCGGTAGGTGCAAAAAAGGAAAACATTATTATGCTCGACAGCAAAGGAGTGTTGAGTGATGACCGTACCGACCTGGATGAACAAAAGCAGCTTTTTGCTACCAGCAATAAAACCGTAAAAACATTGGCGGAAGCCATGAAGAATGCGGATGTATTTGTGGGGCTTTCGAAAGGCAACGTAGTGAATCAGGAAATGATTCAATCCATGGCAGCACGGCCAATTGTATTCGCTTTGGCAAACCCGGATCCGGAAATTCCTTACGCGGATGCAATGGCTGCACGTACCGATATTATTATGGCTACAGGCCGCAGCGACCATCCTAACCAGGTGAACAATGTGCTTGGGTTTCCATTTATATTCCGCGGAGCATTGGATGTAAGAGCTACTCAAATAAACGAAGAAATGAAGCTGGCAGCGGTTTACGCCATTGCACAGCTCGCAAAGGAACCTGTACCGGATGCTGTAAATTTAGCATACGATTCAAAAAATATATCTTTTGGGCCGGAATACATTATTCCTAAACCAATTGATTCAAGGCTTATATACACGGTTGCTCCCGCTGTTGCGAAGGCAGCAATTGAATCAGGTGTTGCGCAGCATAAAATTACCAATTGGGATGCTTACAAACAGGAACTGATCAACCGTTTAGGGCTTGATAGTAAACTGATCAGAAGCCTTACCAACAAAGCAAAACAAAACCCAAAGCGTGTTGTATTTGCTGAAGCCGATCATTATAAAATTCTAAAAGCTGCACAGCAGGTTGCCGATGAAGGTGTTGCAAAACCTATATTATTAGGGAATGTCGACAAAATAAAAAAATTGATTGAAGAGCATAACCTTGGTTTAACAGACATACCAATTATTGACCCAAGAAGTCCGGAAGAGGACGACAGGAGAATGCTATTTGGTGATATATTTTTCAGCAAACGTAAGCGCAGAGGTTTTACACAATACGAAGCAAGAAAGATTATGCGTGAGCGGAATCATTTTGGTGCAATGATGGTGGAAACAGGTGCTGCTGATGCCATGATTTCAGGACTTACACGTAAATACGGTGACCCGATCAGTACTGCTTTACAAATTATCGGGGTGCAGGAAGGTGCTAAACGGGTAGCCGGAATGTACCTGTTGAATACCAAGCAGGGACCCTTCTTTTTTGCTGACACCACCATGAATGTTGATCCTTCGGTACAGGACTTAGTGGATATAACTGTACTTACCGCTAACAGCGTAAAAGAATTTAATATCACTCCGCGAATCGCTTTATTATCATATTCAAATTTCGGTTCAACGGAAGGTGAAATACCCAAAAAAATGCGCGATGCTACGGAAATATTACATAAAAATTATCCGGGAATGATTGTAGATGGTGAGATGCAGGCCAATTTTGCATTAAACAAGGATTTATTAAAAGAACAGTTCCCTTTCTCTGAGCTTGTTGACAAAAAAGTAAATACACTGATTTTTCCAAATTTAGCTTCCGGAAATATCGCCTATAAAATAATGCAGGAACTGGGTGGTGCAGAAGCAATCGGACCAATTTTGATCGGGATGAAAAAACCGGTGCATATATTGCAGCTTGGAAGTTCTGTTCGTGAAATTGTAAACATGATCACCATCGCTGTTGTGGATGCACAATCGAGAAAATACTAGGTTGCGAAGTGAGATATTTAGCAGTTAAATTGTAGAGTTTAAAGTTTTAGGAATTAGAATTGGTATATGATTTATCACATTGAAGGGAAATTAGTTGAAAAAACACCAACCTATGCTGTAATTGATGCCGGGGGTGTTGGATATGTTATGCAGATTTCATTAAACACATTCACCAAAATTGGCGAAAATGAAAAGTGCAAATTATTCACAGAACAATTGTATGTACGTGATGACATGCCTCGTTTCTTTGGCTTTGCGGACGTGGCAGAACGTAATTTATTCCGTCAATTGGTTTCCGTTTCAGGTGTTGGAGGAACAAGCGCATTGCTGATGCTTTCATCGTTAAGTGCAGCAGAAATTCAAAATGCCATTGTAACGGGTAACGTTGCCCTCATTAAAAGTGTTAAGGGGATTGGGGAAAAAACTGCCCAACGGATCATTGTGGATCTGAAAGATAAAATGGGCAAATCTAATATATCAGCCGAATTTTTTGTTTCACCAAACAATATTGTAAAAGAAGAGGCGTTATCTGCGCTCGTGATGTTAGGGTTCAATAAAGCTGCTGCCGATAAAGCACTCGATAAAATTATTAAAACAGAAGGTACTGGACAAACAGTAGAGCAGCTTATTAAATCAGCTCTTAAAAACCTATAAAACAAGCAACTATTTAAAAATCAACGAATTAATACTTATGATTGTTTGTTTTTTAGGAGTCGAAATACGTGTAAATAGTCAAATTTTTATAAATTCTTATGCGTTTAGCATAGAAAAATTACAAAACCAGGGTATTTATACGTTTTGACTAAGACATTAACAAAATATATAGTTGTAGGAGGACTTTCTACTGGGCTGCTGTCACTCATTGTTGGGTCTGATGCGAAGGTTAGTTCCTTTAATCATGCTGCAAGAGTTGATGCTTACCTGCCTGAAATTGCCCTTGATACCCCGGTAACAAACGGAGCCACTGTTCTCCCGTATCAGTTTGAGGATCAATCTACTGGCGATCCTTTAAACTATCCAAATTCTGGTGGTTTACTACTTAATAACCCTTCTAACGTTAAAACGGATGTAGAATACGACCCTGCCACCGGTAATTATAATATCAATCAAACAGTAGGAGGCATGAATTACCGCCCGCCTACTTACATGGATAACGAAGAATACCAGGATTACATGTTTAAAAAGCAGGTAAAAAAATACTGGAATGCAAGATCGGATGCCGAAACTCAAAACAATTCAAATAAACCTACCATCCCTAAATTAAATGTGGGAGGTGAAATTTTTGACCGAATATTTGGTGGTAACACAGTGGATATCAGACCAAACGGTTCTGCCGAATTAATATTTGCCTATAACGGAACCAAAACAGAAAACCCTGCAATACCAGTAAGAAACCGAAAAGTCAACACTTTTGACTTTAATGAACGTATTCAATTAAACGTTGTTGGTAAAATCGGAACCAAATTAAGTTTAACCACCAGTTACAACACAGAGGCTATGTTTGATTTTGAAAATCAAATGAAGCTGGCATATACTGGTGAAGAGGATGATATTATTAAAAAGATTGAAGCTGGTAACGTGAGCATGCCCTTGAATGGGTCTTTAATTACCGGAAGTCAAACACTTTTTGGGGTAAAAACACAGCTTCAGTTTGGCCGCCTAACCGTTACGGGATTAATATCACAGCAAAAAGGTAAAAAATCAGAAGTAGAAGTTACCGGAGGTGCTCAAATAAGTAAGTTTGAAGTTGCCGGTGATAATTATGAATTCAACAAACACTTTTTTCTTGCACAATATTTCCGCGATCAGTTTAATACTGCCTTAGCGGGTTTACCATTTATAAATTCTGGCGTAAATATTAACCGTATTGAGGTATGGGTTTCCAACACAAATACATCCACTAACGATATCAGAGCAGTAGTTTCTTTTTCTGAACTGGCAGAGGATGTTGCACATATACCTGTTAACCAACAAAGCTATATAACTGATAACCAACCAACTACATTACCTTTTAACAGTCAAAACAATTTATATGCGAATATGATCGCAGACTCTTCTGTAAGAGCGACAAATACAACCGTTTCAAAAATCAATACCCTTTCGGGAAACACATTAAAACAGACCATCAACTTTGAATTAGTTGCTTCTGCCAGAAAGTTACAGCCTTCAGAATATACTTTAAATTCTAAATTAGGTTTTATTTCCTTAAATCAGCAGCTAAATCCGGATCAAACCCTTTCGGTTGCTTACCAATATACTTTAAATGGATCGGTGTACCAGGTTGGTGAATTTTCTGACGGTGGTATCAGCGCGCCACAGGCATTATTTACCAAAATGCTAAAAAGCACGGCTACCAACACAAAGCATCCAATGTGGAATTTGATGATGAAAAATGTCTATTCTATTGGTTCTTATCAAATAAATCCAAAAGATTTTAAACTGAATGTGCTTTATAACAACTTGCAAACAGGTACTGACATTAATTATTTGCCTGTACCAGCCGCAGAAACTGCTATTCAGGGCAAAACTCTTATTCAGGTATTGAATCTCGACCGCTTGAATCAACAGAACGATCAGATTGCGGATGGGGTTTTCGACTTTATAGATGGGGTAACTATCAATGCAAATAACGGACGTGTTATCTTTCCTGTTGTAGAACCGTTTGGTGACTTCCTTCGTTCAAAATTTCAAAACAATCCGGCTTTAGCAAACAGTTACGTGTTTGACCAGTTATATGACTCCACCAGAACAGTTGCCCAGCAATTTCCGCAATTAAATCGTTTTAAATTAAGAGGACAGTACCAATCTTCCTCCAGTTCAGAAATTTCGCTGGGGGCACCAAACGTACCGCAAGGCTCTGTAACGGTTACAGCTGGGGGGATCCAGTTAGCTGAAAACGTGGATTATACTGTTGACTACACATTAGGCCGTGTTAAAATTATTAATGACGGGATTTTAAATTCCGGAACCCCCATCAAGATCGCTTTAGAGAGTAATGCATTGTTTGCCATTCAGCAAAAAACATTGCTTGCTACACATCTTGATTATATGATTAACAAAGATTTTAATATTGGTGGTACCGTAATGAATTTAACGGAACGTCCCATCACTCAAAAAGTAAATATTGGTGACGAGGCAATTTCCAATACCATTGTAGGATTGGATGGAAACTACAGAACAGAAGCGCCATTTTTAACCCGCTTTGTCGACAAAATCCCTTTCATTGATACCAAAGAGATGAGTACGATTACTGCTGCTGCTGAATATGCTTATCTTATTCCCGGCCACAGCAAAGCCATCGGAAAAGCCGGAAACTCCTATATTGATGATTTTGAAGGCAGCCAGTCAACAATTGACCTCCGTTCGCAAAGTTCATGGGTGCTTGCAAGTACTCCTCAAGGTCAGGCAGGGCCAGGAACAAGCAATTTATTTCCGGAAGGTGATTTAGCCGATAGTTTGCCTTATGGTTACAACCGTGCAAAACTGGCATGGTATGTAATTGATCCCTTGTTTTTAAGACAAACTACCGGATTAACTCCCGGCAACATTTCTGATAACGACATGTCGCACAATTTTGCCCGTGAAGTGCCGGAAACAGAGGTGTTCCCTAACAGGCCAGTGCCTAATGGCGTTCCGCCAAACATTGCAACATTCGATTTGGCTTATTATCCGAATGAGCGTGGCCCTTACAATTATGATGCAGCCCCTGTTCCCGGAATATCTGCAGGACTAGATGCCAATGGTAATTTAAATGATCCTGAAACCCGCTGGGGTGGAATTATGCGTTCAATTCAAACAAATGATTTTGAGGCTGCCAATGTTGAATATATCCAGTTTTGGCTGATGGACCCTTTTAACAGTGATAACAGCACACCTCATTCAACAGGTGATTTATACTTTAATATTGGTAACGTTTCCGAGGATATTTTGCGAGACAACTATAAAAGTGCAGAAAATGGATTACCTACTTCCATAAATCCTGCAGCTACTGTTACTACTGATTGGGGACAGGTGCCCGCGGTTCAGCCGCTATTAAATACGTTTAACAATGACCCGGTAGAACGCCCTTTTCAGGATGTTGGTTTGGATGGATTGGGAACTGCAACAAGTGTAACCGAGCAAAGCTTTTTCAGCAGTTATATTAGTTCCTTGCCGGCCGCAGGTGTTTCACCAGCAGGTGTTACATCAATAAACAGTGACCCTTCCGCTGATGATTTTCATTATTTCCGCGGAAGCGATTTTGATGGAGCCAACGTAAAAACATTGGAGCGCTATAAAAACTTTAATGGTATGGAAAACAATTCGCGTACCACCGAACAATCACCTGAATCGTACCCTACATCTGCCTCTTTAACACCAAACATTGAAGATATAAACCGTGATAACAATTTAAGTACTGCCGAAAGCTATTATCAGTATCATATTAGTTTAAAACAAAATGATTTTGCAGCAGGGGTAGGCTACAACTATATTACAGATGTTTTTTCCACCAATGGTCAAAATATTAAAAACGGTACCTCCAAGCCCATTAAATGGTATCAGTTTAAAATCCCTATAAAAACTCCGGAAGCCAAGATCGGATCTATTGAAAATTTCCAGTCGATACGTTTTATACGTATGTTCTTAAAGAATGTAGATAAACCGGTTGTATTACGTTTTGCACGATTAGAGCTGGTGCGCGGTGAGTGGCGTAAATATGGTTTTGATTTAATTCAACCAGGTATTTACATTCCAAATGATGAAGCAAATACCCTATTTAACATTGCAGCTGTAAACATTGAAGAAAATGGCAGCAGGCAGCCCGTAAACTATGTATTGCCCCCAAATATTACCCGTGAAATAAACGCTGCATCCGCCAATTTGCTTGCATTAAATGAACAGGCCCTTGCACTTACCGTTTGTAACCTGAAAGATGGTGATTCCCGTGCTGCATTTAAAAATACTGACCTGGATGTACGTTCGTACAAAAAATTAAAAATGTACATACACTCTGAAGCATCCACCAACACAAGCGATGCCCTAAACAATAATGATCTGCGTGTTTTTGTTCGTTTAGGAACTGACTATACCGACAACTATTATGAATATGAAATACCCTTAATAGTCACTCCTGCCGGTTATTACAACGGAACTAACGTTGATGATCAGTACCGCGTTTGGCCGGAAGCGAATGATATGATTCTGGAATTTGGAAAATTACAAGCGGCTAAACAGCAGCGAAATCTTACTGGTGCTAATATTACTTCTGAATACACGGTTTTTGATGGATCCCGAAAAATAACCATTAAAGGAAATCCAAATCTAAGCGCTGTTAAAACATTAATGATCGGAATCCGGAATCCGAAAAAGATGGGTATTAATAACGAAGATGACGGATTGCCAAAATGCGGGCAGATATGGGTTAATGAGTTACGCTTAAGCGATTTTGATGAACAGGGAGGCGGTGCTGCAAATGCCAGAGTTACCGCCAAATTAGCTGATTTTGGTACCTTATCGCTTTCAGGTAATTATTACGCTCCAGGTTTTGGTAGTATAGAAAACAAAGTGAGCGAGCGCAAAAGAGCGACATTAAAGCAATACGATATTACGTCCAGCTTTGAGCTCGGTAAGTTTTTACCGGAGGCGGCAAATATTAATATCCCTATGTATGTTGGTTATTCCGAAACGTTTCTTACTCCTCAATATAACCCTCTTGATCCTGACATTTTACTGGCACCTGTGTTAAAAGACCCTACAATTTCGGCAGCGGTGCGCGATTCCATAAGAAAAATCACGCAGGATTATACGTTGCGTAGAAGTATCAATTTTACTAATGTTAAAAAGGGGAAAGGAAAAAACTCTAAAAAAAGTCATATTTACGACATTGAAAATCTTGCAGCATCCTATTCATTTAATGAGATATTTAAACGCAATGTGAATCTGGAATATGATTCCACCAGAAATTACAAAGCGGGAATCATCTATAGCTATTCCCCTACCCCAAAAAACATTAAGCCTTTTGCAAAAAACAAACTGGTACAATCCAAATATTTACTGCTGATAAAAGATGTTAATTTTTACCTTTTCCCAAACAAGCTCGGTTTTTCTACGGATGTAGAGAGAGGATACAACACCGCAAAAACAAGAGATATAACGGAAGGTGAGATGCTGGTTATTCCCACATTTAACAAACGATTTACAATGAATCGAAATTACGACCTAAAATATGATCTTACAAAAGCCCTTAAATTTGATTTTACCGCAACTAACGAAGGTCGTATTTTAGAACCGCAAGGGGCTATTGATACACGGGAAGAGAAAGATACGTTACGTAATAATTTCCTTGGATTAGGGAAAACAACTCAATACAATCATCAGGCAAACGTAAATTACGCCATTCCTATTAATAAGGTCCCACTACTTGATTTCACAACAGCATCAGTGAGGTATACAGGAACATACAACTGGGTGCGTGCACCGTTTAATGCGGATTCATTAGGTAATACCATTCAAAATTCACAAGCCATACAATGGACAGGGCAAATGAACATGGTAACACTCTATAATAAAATCCCTTATCTAAAAAAAATAAATCAAAAGGGGAACAAAAATACCAGCAATAAAAACAGCAAAACTCCTCCTCCTCCAGCAAAAGGCAAAGGTGCGGCTCCTGTGGATTCAACCAAAAAAGAAAAAAAGGATCCTTCACAGGTATTGATGTATGTTGCGCGAACTATTATGAGTCTGAAAAATGTAAATATAACCTATGCAACCAATCAGGGAACTATTCTACCGGGGTATGGACAATTTACAAATATGATGGGTATGGATGGCAATTTTGCCGGGCCTACACCTGGCTTTATATTTGGAGATCAGAAAGACATTCGTGAGGAGGCGGTTGAAAAAAACTGGTTGGTCAAAACCCAATCTTTAAATATTCCTTTTGTTAGAACAAGCAGCCAGAATTTAAATATTCGTGCAAACGTAGAGCCCCTGCCCGATTTTAAAATTGAAGTTACGGGAGTGCGAACGCGCTCAAAAAGTCAAAATGAATTTTTCAGGTGGAAAACAAACGATACCCTGGCAGATGGTACTATAACGGATCACTTCAAGTCTGAATCGCCTATGGAAACAGGTAATTTCAGCATGTCGTTTTTAACATTTGGTACCTCATTTAAAGATGGTGATGCTACCTTCAAAAAATTCTTAGATGCCAGAGCGGAAGTATCAAGCCGCCTTGGTGCTGAAAATGATTCTTCGCAATCTGTAATAAACGGTTATGCTGAAGGTTATAACGCAACCTCCCAGGATGTGTTAATACCGGCTTTTATTGCTGCCTACTCTAATAAAAACCCTATTTCTGTAGGTTTAAGTGCATTTCCAAAACTGCCTAAACCTAATTGGCGTATTACTTACGATGGTTTATCAAAAATTGAAGCCATAAAAAAACGTTTCAAATCCATTACATTAAGTCATGCGTACCGTTCAACATACAATGTCAGCGGTTACACTTCCAATTTATTATTCACCGACCCGGATAATGATGGCTACACAGCGACCAAAGAGGCTGTTTCCAGTATATCAAGCAACAGAAATTATCTGGCAAAGGATTTAATAAACACGGTTACGGTTTCCGAACAATGGAGTCCGCTTATTAAAGTAGATATAACACTTCATAATAGTGTATTGGTAAATTTTGAATACAAAAAAGACAGAAACTTATCGCTGGGATTAACAAGTAAAACTGTTACGGAAGTAGGCGGCCGCGAAGCGGTGGTAGGATTAGGTTACCGGATAAAAGATTTGAGTTTAGGCAAACGTTTTCAGATTAAAGGCAAGCCGATTAAAAGTGATTTGAATTTGAAAAGCGATTTATCTTTCCGTAAAAATGAAACGATAATCAGGCGTATAGTTGAGGAGGTAAGCCAGTCAACCGGAGGAACAAATATTATATCCATTAAAGTTTCTGCTGATTACGTAATTAATGAACGGATTAATATCCGCTTATTCTATGATCGGATCATTAACAAACCGGTGGTATCCAACTCTTTCCCCACTACCAATACCAATGCGGGTATCAGCTTGAGATTAACCTTATCTAATTAGGAATTTCAATAGAACCTGTTTATTATCAATTACCCGCTTTTCAATTGTTTAATTATTTCAATTAAATAATTATTTTGTTCTAGAATTAACTATAAATTTGTGCTCAATAAAAATTATAAAACCATATAAAATGAATTTTCCTGAAAATTTAAAGTATACCAAAGATCACGAATGGATTCGTATAGAAGGTAATAACGCCTATATTGGAATCACAGATTTCGCGCAGGGTGAATTAGGTGACATTGTTTATGTAGAAATTGAAACCGAAGGCGAAGATCTTTCACAAGATGAAATTTTCGGGACAGTAGAAGCGGTGAAAACTGTTTCTGATTTGTTTATGCCTATTGCAGGTAAAGTATTGGAAGTTAATCCTGCTTTAACGTCAAATCCGGAAGGAGTAAATAAAGATCCATACGGACAAGGCTGGATGATTAAAATTGAAATTAAGGATGCGGCTCAACTTAGCCATTTATTAAGTGTTGAGGACTATAGAACATTAATAGGACATTGATTTTAAAAGTCAACGTTTTGCAGTATTAATAAATTTAGAATAATGTTTTTTAAACATACAAAATGGTCAATGCTTTGGGCTTTGATCATACTTATTTTATGCGGAATTCCTGGTAAGGATATTCCGCATATTTCTTTTTTAGAACTGCTTAGCTTTGATAAATTTGTTCATGCGGGAATCTTCTTTGGGCTAATATTACTTACCATTAGGGGCTTTCTGCTACAAACAAAATTCGCTGCCTTACAAAAAAATGCCAAACTTATAGCATTTGTAATCTGCGTTATTTATGGTGGTTCGCTTGAAATAATGCAGGGTACCCTGTTTGAAGACCGCAGCGCCAGCCTGGCTGATTTTATCGCCAACTCCTTCGGAAGTGCTGTAGGACTAATAACATACCAATGGATGGAAAAACATTTTTTATCTAAGCTAATTCGCTAATTTTTAAATACGGTAAATTCTGCTCTTAATTTAACACCACTATTTTAAATGAATCTTACCTGGGAAATAAAACATTTTAATGAGCTTTCAGCAGAAGAGCTCTACAAGATTTTCCATTTGCGTATTGCAGTATTTGTAATTGAACAGAAAGCGTTATATCAGGATGCAGACGGCAAGGATCAGCAATCGTTTCATTTGATGGGATACGCAAACAACGGAGAGTTAATTGCCTATTCAAGAATTATTCCCGCAGGCATTGCGTTTAAGGAACTTTCCATCGGCAGGGTAGTTACTTCACAAAATGGCAGAAGAACAGGTGCCGGCAAAGAACTTATAAAAAACGCCTTACAGTTTATTTCCAAACAATTCGGTCCGGTTCCTATCCGAATAGGGGCTCAGTGCTATTTAATAAAATTTTATTCGGATTTTGGATTTAAAACAGAAGGTGAAGAGTACATAGAAGATATGCTGCCACATATTGAAATGCGGCGAATACCGTAGACACCAGGTTAGGGTTTTGGCGGGTTATTCCATTCGCTCCGAAGCCATGGGGCAGGACTGCATTCTTTGTATTCCTTGCTGATTGAAACCCCTGGAATACTTGGATAAACAGGATCCCCATTATAAAAACAATCAGGCTTTTGAATATAATTGACTGCCTTCATTACGTTTGGATCATTAGAAAATATTTGCCATTGAAAGTTTTTACCTTCCCCTGCACAAAGCTTCCCCAGCCTTTTTGAAACATCCCCGTTATACCTAATCTGCACGCCTTTTTGTTGCTTATTATTCATAGCATGCGAGCCGCCCTTTACTCCAACAATGATATGGTCAGCGTCCTTAAACAATTCATCCCATCTGTATATATCAAATCTTTTATGATGACTTATACGGACATATGCTGGAGTGCCGTTTTTAACATATACAAAATACTTTTCCCAATCATGTTCATGATCATTCACATAATCATTATCACTATAATACAACCAATATTGATAGACATCATACTCTGAATCCTTAACAAAATGGAAATAAACTGCAGGCCGTTGATCATTGGCTCCTCTTAAAGTTAACCCGGTCCTTCCAATCCCATAAATACTATCACCTATAGCATATTCCACCATATTTTCACAAGCATCTTCCACATCAATTACCCCGTCAGCATTTCCATCCTGCGTAAGGTTAAAAGAAAAAGAAATTGGAAAAGACTGCTCGCTTTTTGGAACCAGAAAATCCCAATACCTATCATCAAATTGTAGAGTGGCTATAAACCTTGATGCGTCTATTTCCTGAGAAAAGACCTGCATTTTCGATAGGCAAAAAAATAAAACAGCAAACCAAATCCTCATGAAACAATTTCTTTTAACAATGTTCAAATTTAATTCAAATATCCTTAAAAATGTTATTATTAATAGGCAGGAAAAATGATCCTTTGTTCCATTAGAAAGATTATTTTGAATATCTTTGTTTATATACTTGAAACAACTAATAATGAGTACAAAAATTATTTTACCAGATTTCCGCAATACACCAACGATAGACCAGGTAGGAGTAGAAGAACGCGTTGCAAGGTTTACAACCAGAAGTATTAAAAAATCGTCAAAATTGTATGGCCTGAAAATGACCTTAAGTATGATTGACCTTACAACACTTGAAGGTAAAGATACAGAAGGGAAAGTAAAGCAAATGTGCTATAAGGCAACACATCTGCATGATGTAATTCCGGGTTTACCAACTGTTGCCGCTGTTTGTGTTTATCCAACAATGGTAAAAACAGCAAAAGACGCTTTAAAGGGATCACCTGTTAAAGTAGCTTCAGTATCTACGGCTTTTCCTAGCGGACAATCTACACGTGAAATAAAAATTTCGGATACAAAATATGCCGTTGATAATGGGGCAGATGAAATTGACATGGTTATTTCACGTGGTGAATTTTTAAAAGGAAATTATGAATATGTTTTTGATGAAATAGCTGCTATCAAAGAAGCTTGCGGGAAAGCACGTTTAAAAGTAATTTTTGAAACAGGTGAACTTTCAACATTGGACAATGTACGCAAAGCGAGTGATATCGCAATGTATGCTGGTGCTGACTTTATAAAAACTTCCACAGGAAAAATCTCTCCGGCCGCTACAATGCCCGTTACATTGGTCATGTTAGAAGCTATAAGAGATTATTATTACAAAACCGGAAGAATGGTTGGAATGAAACCTGCAGGTGGTATTTCTACTTCTAAATCAGCATTACATTATTTAGTAATGGTAAGAGAAACCTTAGGTGGGGCCTGGTTAAGTAATGAATGGTTTCGTTTTGGCGCCAGCAGCTTAGCAAACGATGTGTTGATGCAGATAGCAAAAGAAGCTACCGGAGTTTATCAGAGTTCTGATTATTTCTCGAAAGATTAAATTAGTAGAATTAACTAGACCTTCCAGGTTTTAAAAACCTGGAAGGTCTATAAAATATTTAACACATTTTTCATTAAATGTCAAAAACAATTCCTTTAGAACCTGATCATTTTTACCACATTTATAACCATTCAAACGGTAAGGATAATCTTTTTCTTTCCGAAGCTAATTACAGATATTTTTTGGAAAAATTTAAAGAGTATATTTCACCTATTTCCGAAACATATGCTTATTGTTTGATGCCGAATCATTTTCACTTTTTAATCAAACTGAACGATGAAACAAGCATATTTTCATGGCTCCAACAAAATGAAAAAATTGCAGATTACTCTTTAAACCTAAGTGGCTTTAAAAACCTTTCAGGTTTATCCATAGCCGAGTTCAACCCCTTTTCCGCACATATCAGCAGACAGTTCTCTAATTTTTTTAATTCTTATTCTAAATCCTTGAATAAACAAGAAAACAGGATGGGAAGTTTGTTCGTGAAAAATTTTAAAAGAAAACAAATCATTACGGAGGAACAGCTAAAAAAAACACTATTTTATATCCATACAAATCCAGTTCATCATGGGTTTGTGGAAAAAATTACAGATTGGAAATATTCATCCTACCATTCAATGATCTCGGATAAAGTAACACAATTAAAAAGAAATGAAGTGTTGGACTTATTTGCAGGAATTGAAAATTTCAAATATAACCATCAGCAGATAAACCAAAATATAGTTCAAGAATTAGAATCGGAAATGCAGAATTTATAGCGGTCAAATATACCTTTCAGGTTATAAAACCTGGAATGTATTTCACCCAAATCATTAGAAAAAAAACAAAATGAGCAAAAAAACAGAAAACAAAACTGGATTGGATTTCACTACAGATTGGGCTTATGCACCAGCACCGGAAGATACCAAACATATTAAGCTTCAAAAACAATATGATCTTTTTATTGATGGGAAATTTGTAAAACCAAACAGTAAAAAATATTTTGACACTATCAATCCTGCTACGGAACAAAAAATTGCTGAAGTAGCTGAGGCTGACGAAAAAGATGTGGATAAAGCAGTAAAAGCTGCCCGCCAGGCTTTTGGAAAATGGAGTAAAATTTCTGCTAAAGAGCGTGGCAAATACATTTACCGCATCGCCCGATTAATGCAGGAACGCGCACGTGAATTTTCTGTGATCGAAACAATGAATGGCGGCAAAACTATTCGTGAAAGTCGTGATATTGATGTGCCTTTGGCAGCCAATCATTTTTTCTATAATGCTGGTTGGGCTGACAAACTTGAATATGCGTTTCCAAACAGAAACCCTCAGCCATTAGGTGTTGTGGGACAAATAATTCCATGGAATTTTCCATTATTAATGGCTGCCTGGAAAATAGCACCTGCATTGGCTGCTGGAAATACAGTTGTTTTAAAGCCAGCGGAAACCACTTCACTTTCGGCATTAAAATTAGCTGAATTGATCCGTGACAGCGGTTTACCAGATGGTGTTGTAAATATTGTTACTGGTGCAGGTAAAACAGGCGCTGCAATAGTAAATCATCCGGATATCAATAAAATTGCATTTACCGGATCTACGGATGTAGGTAAATTGATTCAAAAATCAATTGCCGGAACAGACAAAAAACTAACGTTAGAACTTGGAGGTAAGGCTGCAAATATAATTTTTGAAGATGCCCCTCTGGATCAGGCGGTGGAAGGAATTATTAACGGTATTTTCTTTAATCAGGGTCACGTATGCTGCGCTGGCTCCCGTTTATTTGTTCAGGAAAGTGTTGCCGATATTGTCATCCGTAAGTTAAAAGACCGCATGGAGACTCTCATTGTCGGAGACCCAATGGATAAAAACACGGATATTGGTGCTATCAATTCAAAGGAACAATTATTAAAAATTCAGGAATATATTAAAATCGGAAAAAATGAAGGTGCTGATTTTTATCAATCGTCATGCAGCATTCCGAGTAAAGGGTATTTCTGCCGTCCTACTTTATTTTTAAATGCTTCTCAATCACACCGCATTGTTCAGGAAGAAATTTTCGGTCCGGTATTAACAGTTCAGACATTCCGCACTATAGAGGAAGTAATCGAAAAAGCGAATAACATACCATATGGTCTTTCCGCGGGTATTTGGACAGATAAAGGCTCTAAGATATTCAACCTTTCAAGTAAAATGCGTGCAGGTGTTGTATGGGCAAACACTTATAATAAATTTGATCCTACTTCACCTTTTGGTGGTTATAAAGAAAGTGGTTTTGGCCGTGAAGGTGGATTGCATGGGTTGATGCCATATTTAAAATTTTAACAACAGATTTACATTAAAAATTTATTTTATTAAAAAACAAAATGGAACGATTGGAAATTTTAAAAACATACAAAATATATATCGGAGGACAATTCCCAAGAACTGAATCCGGAAGGTTCTATCCTTTGAAAAATAAAAAAGGTGATATTCTTGCAAATATCTGTCTTTCATCACGTAAAGATTTCCGTAATGCAGTAGTTGCTGCACGTGGTGCATTTGGCGGTTGGAGCAGCCGCACGGCATTTAACCGCAGCCAGATTTTATATCGTATTGCAGAAATGCTGGAAGGACGCAGGGAGCAATTCATTTCAGAACTTATTCTGCAAGGCTTAACACAAAAAGCTGCACAGGATGAAGTTTCCATATCCGTTGACCGCCTGGTGTACTATGCAGGATGGTGTGATAAATTTCAGGCAATTTTCAGTTCTGTTAATCCCGTTGCTTCTTCACATTTTAATTTTTCAGTACCTGAACCAATGGGTGTTGTTGCAATAATCGCTTCTGAGGATAGTTCACTGTTAGGTTTAGTAACTGCTATTGCACCGGTTATTGCAGGTGGGAATACCTGTATTGTTCTTGCCTCTGAAAGCAAACCATTATGTGCCGTTACCTTTGCTGAAGTATTAAACAGCTCAGACTTACCGGGTGGAGTTGTAAATATTCTTACAGGAAACAGTGCAGAATTATATTCTCATTTTTCCTCTCACATGGATGTAAACGCATTGACTTATTACCGTAAAGATAAAGCCGAAATAAAAACCATCAAAGAAAATGCGTCCTTAAATGTGAAACGTATATGTATTTATGATCAGCTTATACTTACTTCTGATAAAGCTCAAAATCCATATTTAATTTTTGACAATCAGGAAATAAAAACTACTTGGCATCCTATTGAAAACATTGGTTCGGCTAAGGCGGGATATTAATTTTTTGTTGCAGGAGGAGGAGTTTCACCTTTAAAACAAAAACAAAATTACATGCAGAGAGCAAAAATTATTTTAGGAATAATTGCTATTCTTAGTATTTGTACGGCTTTTAATCTGAAGCCAAAAACGGAGTGTGCAAAAAAAGTAAGTGTAAGTGGCACCGTTATGCATACAGGGGTCTTTTGTGGTGGGATGAGAATTTCTGATGAGCGCCTGGAAGAAATAAAGAAACCTAAAGTCTTTGCAAACAAAAAACTTTTTGTAAAAAAGGGGACTAAGAACGATCTGAAAAAAAAACCTGTTCTTGAATTTGTCTCTGATTCTTCCGGCAACTTCTCCTTTTCGCTTCCTCCTGGAGAATATTGTATTGTTGAGGAATTAAAAAAAGATAAAAAAAACTACGATAAGCTATTGAATGAATACAAAACCGACACAAAAAATTTTTCCGCAATATCCCCTACGTGCTTAGCTGAATGGTTCAAAACGCCAGATGCAGTTTTAACAGTCACTAAATCTGCTGTAACTAATTTCACAATCACTTTTCAGAATAAATGCAAGTGGAAACAGGTTCCCTGTGTTACTTACCGTGGACCAATGCCAAATTAGTATTGGTAATTGAGCCATTTCAGCTCCATATGGCTTACATGAAGCTTACGCTTATCGGTATTCCAAATATACGATTTCAATAAATCACCTTTTTTTGTTTCAAGAGGTACTAAACATTTATAGTAGATGTCTACCCAGTTATTTGCCTTAACAATATAGTCTTTAACGAATGCTCTTTTCCACATGTAGGTACCTTTTTCGTTCTCAAGTGAGCATACAAGACTGAAAAAACAAATTGACTCTTCAGGAGCTGATACAGTTGCTTTAATGATAATCTCAGCATTATTAACAGGAGTAAGGCTATCATTAATTATATAATTAAACCCTTGGCTATATTCATTTTCAGGCCCAATTATATAACGGCCTTCCGGAAGGTTTGTAAAATCAAGCTCTTGTTTTAGACTCACAGTGGCTGATTTGAATGTGTGCCTCGGCTTAGCTAAAATGTTTTTTGTGACCGGATACGTTTTAATTATCTCGATCGAATCCCTATTTATTTTTTCATACTGCCATGGTTCCAAATATAAATAATCATTTAAGAAGTTAACCTCCTTAGTGGGCTCTGCCGTGTTTATCCAATTTCTATGAGCGACAGCCCTATAAAAATTAACACTTTGACTAAATGCGAGAGGCATTCCAATACTTACATTATCTGCTTCTACCGGAATTGATTTCACATTTTCCAGATCGGCAATCATTTGTTTGACATCCGCATTCGATTTCCATTCTAGTACATATGTAAAGTTCATAGCCATTACAAAATGGCACACCGCCAATCCCCCTGCTGCATATCCGATTAAAGGTAACAGCTTATTTTTTGCACCCCATTCATTTATTAAGAACACAAACAGTAAATTAAATAACAAAATAAAAAACAATGCAGTTCTATCAATTAAATAAAGTGTTCCGAACCAATAATGCTGAACAATGGTAGAAAGTACAGTAAGCCCTAACAATAGAATGAGAACGCAAATAAATACATGAATATTTGTGAATTGCTTTTTAAAAAAGTTAATCACAACAAAACAAGCAGCCATCAACAAACTCAAAACAACAAGCCCCTTTAAAACCCTTTGAAACCAATAATTGTAGCCAACCTCGTATAAAGATCTGTCCACAATGGTACCAACAGTATCTTTCCAGAAACCGGTATTACCTCCATAAAACAAGGCCCCTGAATCCTTTAACTTAAGTGCTATCGGAACCAATACCCAAAGTGAGAACATGAGAATAATACATGGCAGTGCAGCGGATCTAATAAACTGAATAGTCCTCCCTTTCCAGCTTACGTTTGCTTGCACAGCATTAACAAACATCAGTAATAGTAGCAGCCCTGTAGCAACAACAATATAATTAAGCGCAACAAAATTGGCCACTGTTGCCAACATGCCATACATGGTTGTATATACTGCATATTTAATTTTATATTCTTTAGTAATAAAAACATACAAATAATAAATACTTGCCATCATCAACCCAATTGAAAGGCCATATCCACGGGACAGGGAGAAAAAATCTAATAAATAAGGATTGAGGTTAATAATTAAAAATGAAGCAAGCAGGAGCGCTTTATTTTCAAAATTCCGTACAATTTTATAAGAAAAAAAAAGAAATAATAAATGTCCGAATAATGAAGGAAGACGTAAAACAAATTCACTAACACCCAAAAATTTAGTCGACTGAATATTCAGCCAGGTATTCAGCACATGGTTGTTAGCATCCATTGCTTCATACTTTTCAGGAATTAAAATTTTATGGCGTACAAACTGCAGATAAGAATACGCTTCATCCCAGGTAATGGAAAGTAATTGAGCACGAATAACCGTATAGAAAAAAATAAAAGCACCAAGAATAAATAGTAAGTAGGTTACATACTTATTCCTGGTGCTGGAAGGTAGCTGCATCTTATTAATCAATGATCATTTCAGGAACATCTCCTTCAATAACCAAACGACCAGCTGTTGCATTTATAATCTGCTCCACACTTATTCCCGGAGCACGTTCTAACAAACGAAATCCTTGAGGTGTAACATCCAGCACAGCGAGTTCAGTTACTATTTTTTTAACACATCCAACTCCTGTCAAAGGCAGCTCACATCGTTTTAATAGTTTCGACTCCCCAGCTTTGTTGACATGCTGCATTGCAACAATAATATTTTTTGCAGATGCTACCAGGTCCATTGCCCCCCCCATTCCTTTCACCATTTTCCCTGGAATTTTCCAATTGGCAATATCACCATTCTCTGCAACTTCCATGGCCCCAAGAATTGTAAGATCTACTTTTCTTGAACGGATCATTCCAAAACTCATCGCTGAATCAAAAAAAGCGGAACCGGCAACTGTAGTAATTGTTTGTTTTCCTGCATTAATTAAATCCGGATCTTCTTCGCCTTCAAATGGAAAAGGCCCCATACCTAAAAGACCATTCTCTGACTGCAGAACAACACTCATTCCCTTCGGAATATAATTTGCCACCAGGGTTGGTATCCCAATTCCTAAATTAACATAATAACCGTTTTTTATCTCTTTTGCAATGCGCTTTGCAATACCTGTTTTATCTAACATAATTTAAAATATAGTAAAAAAGTACATTTTGAAACAGTACTTTTAGATTTAGAAAAAAAGAAGTACAATAAAAGTACCCATTGAAACCAGAATACCTAAAGAACCAAGAATTAATCCCGTTATAGCCATTCCTTTGCCTTTATACTTGCCAGGGTTTTTATTTATCTGAGACAGTGCAATAGCTGACATGATAACTGCACCTATGCTGAATAGAATACCAAAAACAGGTACAAGCCCTAAAATCCCGGTAATTAAGCTTAACAGAGCAAGGACATTCATACTTTTTCCTGTATTTTCAGGTGCAGGAGAACCCTCATTGTTATTTTTCTGCACATTTACCGATGATATAATATCCTGGGAACCATTCGGATATTTAATCATGGAGACGTCCGATTTATAAATAGTTGTAGTTGGACCAGTTAAATTATCACATTTTTTATATTTTATTTCTGTTGGAAGAATTTCGAGAACTTTCACCTTTATTTCCTCTCCATTTTTTAACACCAGAATGTCACATTCTCCTTCACTACTAACTGCACTCACAGAATTTCTACTTTTTTTAACAAAAAAGGGTTTATCTTTTTCAGGAACAAATATTTCGTCAGCAGCAATACTTGCCGATTCTATATAATCAACATTTTCAGTAAGTGGTAGTGCTAAGACTTCTTCTTCCACAACAGAAACCAATTCTTGATTTTTTAAATGACCATTTACATCTCCTGTTTTATTCCATTGCACATGATATCCTGACATATATTGCCTTTTTTCTATTGAACAAGATGACATAATTAAAAGTGCCGAAAGAATGGTAAACAAAAGTAAATTAGACGTTTTCATAATGGAGTTTTTTTTATTGGATTAAGATTAATTTTAAAATTATCGTTTCCTTACTGTTCGATGCTCAATACGTTTTTCATATTTTTCTCCCTGAAATATACGATGGACGAATATTCCCGGAGTATGAATGTGATCAGGGTTCAATTCCCCTGCAGGTACTAGCTCTTCCACCTCTGCAATTGTAGTTCTTCCAGCCATAGCCATCATTGGATTAAAATTACGCGCAGTTTCTCTAAAAATTAAATTCCCCTGCGTATCGCCTTTCCATGCTTTTACTAATGCAAAATCCGCATCAAATGCATATTCCATTAAAAACTCTTTTTCTGCACCGTCAACAATAAATTTTCTGGTTTCTTTTCCAATAGCCACTTCAGTACCAACACCGGCAGGAGTAAAAATAGCTGGCATGCCATAACCTGCAGCAAGACATCGTGTTGCTAAGGTACCTTGAGGAATTAAATCAACCTCCAGCTCACCGCTTAATAACTGCCTTTCGAATTCAGCATTCTCACCTACATAGGAGGAAATCATTTTTTTTACCTGCCTCGTATGTAGAAGTAAACCAATACCAAAATCATCCACCCCGGCATTATTCGCAATACATGTTAAACCTTTTACTCCTTTTCTTACTAATGCGGCAATACAATTCTCCGGAATACCGCATAAACCAAAACCTCCAAGCATTAGGGTCATATTATCCTGAATATCTCTGATTGCCTCGTCAGCATTTGCTACTGTTTTATTCATACTGCCTATTATTTCTTTGTTATTCGAAATTGTTAGTTGTGGATTGACTTATTACCAAACTTCTTCACCATTAGAATCCGTTTCTACACCATTTTCCAGCTCCTTATTGTACTTGCTGCAATCCATCTCAATATCTAATTTTTTAGTTGGCTTTTCAAAATCTTCCTGCGTTAATTTAATTGTTTTATCCGCATATACTTTCTGCATATATTTTGCCCAGATAGGTAAAGCCATACTCGCACCTTGTCCCATATCAGTGCGGTCAAAATGCACTGCACGATCATCACCACCGGTCCAGCAACCGGATACCAAATCAGGTGTAATACCCATAAACCAGCCATCAGAATTATTCTGTGTAGTACCGGTTTTACCGGCAATCGGCATTGTTAATTTATATTTATAACGTAAACGCACACCAGTACCGATTTGCACCACCCCCTTCATCAACTGCAGCATTATATATGCTTTTTCTTCACTCAAAACTTCTTCCGTCCGTGGAACAAAGTCAGCAAGCACATTCCCGTTTTTATCTTCAATACGTGTTACAACAGTTGGTTGAATCCAAGTACCTTTATTCGCAAAGGTTGAATTAGCACCAACCATTTCAAATACTGAAATTTCCGGTGTACCTAAACAAATAGAAGGTACGGCCTCTATAGGACTTACAATTCCCATTCTGCGCGCTATATCCACAACTGCATTTGGTCCAAATTGTTTAATCAGGTAGGCTGAAATATAATTAACTGAATTAGCCAAAGCCTGCTGCAGAGTTAACATACGGCCATTCAGTTTAGTATCCGAATTGTCGGGGCAATACGGAGGCTGACCAGCGGGCATATCAATACATGTTTTAACGTTCGGAAGACGGTAGCATGGTGAATACCCTTCCTGTATTGCCAATGCATAAATAAGCGGTTTAAGTGTTGAACCTACCTGGCGTGCATGGCCGATCTGAACGTGATCATACTGAAAAAATTTATGATTGATCCCTCCTACCCAGGCCTTGATATAACCGGTTTGCGGTTCCATTGACATAAAACCTGTCTGCAAAAAACCTTTATAATAACGGATAGAATCCCATGGTGTCATTGTAGTATCCTTTGGGCCTTTCCATGTAAAAACAGTCATGGCAACAGGAATTTTAAATTTCTTTTCAATCTCTGTGTCATTCAATCCTGCCTTTTTAAGAGCCCTGTAACGGTCAGAACGTTTCATGCCCTGATGCATAATACTCTTTATCTCTTCCTTGTTTACATTCCAGGCGAAAGGTGCATTTCTTTTCTGTTTACATTCTTTATCAAATGCAACCTGAAGTTCACTCAAATGCTCTGTTACAGCACTTTCAGCATAACGCTGCATGCGGGAATCGATAGTAGTATATATTTTTAATCCATCACGGTATATATCATATTTTTTTCCATCAGGTTTAAGATTTTCTTCGCACCATTTTTTCATAAATACATCTCTCAGATACTCTCTAAAATACGGTGCAGGACCTTCATTATGATCTTCCGGATGAAAAACCAATTGAAGTGGTAAGGTTTGAAGTGAATCGGTTTGCTGATCGGTCAGATAGCCATATTTATTCATTTGCAGAAGTACGGTATTTCTTCTGCCTTTTGACCGTTCAGCAAAACGATTGGGATTAAACATCGAAGGGTTTTTCGCCATTCCAACAAGCATTGCTGCCTGCTCAATTTTTAGTGAATCGGGAGTAGTATTAAAATAAATTTGCGCTGCTGATTTTATTCCTACAGCACTATTCACGAAATCAAATTTATTGAGGTACATAGCAATGATCTCTTCCTTTGTATACTCACGCTCTAATTTCACTGCAATGATCCATTCTTTTATTTTTCTGGATATTAAACTGAACCCATGCAGATCTTCACGCGGAAACAACATTTTTGCTAACTGCTGAGAAATTGTACTTCCTCCTCCACTACTGCCACTACCAAGCAATGCGCCAAATACGGCACGCCCCAATGCACGGATATCAACTCCTGAGTGATTGTGAAAACGTGCATCTTCCGTTGCAATCAGTGCATTTATAACATTAGGGGAAATATTTTTGAATTTGACATTCGTACGATTTTCAGCAAAATATTTGCCCAATACTTTCATATCTCCCGAATAAATTTCGGTTGCCAAATTTGTTTTAGGATTTTGTAATGCTTGTGTATCGGGCAAATCCGAAAAGAAGCGAACACTCGCTACAAATAGAAACAAAGCCAGAAGTGGAAACGTAAAAAGAATCCAAAACCACTTTACGTAATTTTTATAATTCGCTTTTGCCGCTTTCGGTTTTACTTTTTGTACGCTCATTAATTTTTTTTAATTATTTAATATACTTCAAAGTTAGACAATGCATGCATTAAGTTTGCATTGTTGGCGAAATAGTGTTATACAAATACTGTTGACAAACTATTCGATTTCATTTCCAAAGACTTAATTCAATCGATTAGCTATGTTTTTATTATCCAGATTTTGCAATCCTTTTATCAAATTGTCATAGGCCATTTCTGCATAACAGATAAAAAAGCCAATTTTTTTGTTATCGTATTTTATATAGAATTCTACTTCGTCACTATCCCAAGAGTCACCGAAATGAAATTCAAGCTTATTTTCAGTGTCTTTATAATCAATATAATAAAATTGAGAGATCGTATTATTACGGCCATTTAATTCGAGATTTTTTATTCGATATTTACTTGTGGTTTTTATAACATAATAAGGAAACAATCCGATTTTCTTAGTCACTGTTGTTTGCATATTGTCAATCCTGATCTCAAAAGTCCTCAAGAAAATCAAGAGGATTAATGCCAAAGAATTTAATAATATAAATGTCCATGTAAAGTCAGGGGTAAATAATAAAACATGTAAAATAGGATATACCCCAAAAATATACCAGATATAAAAAGGAAAAGGACTAAACCGGCCTTTAATTAGAAAAAAGTCGGCCCCCTCCACAAGTTTACTAGAAAAAAAATATTTAGATAAAGTCCTCATAAATATTAACTAACATAAGTGTAAACTGACAAATTTTTCATTCCGCTTTTTCAATCCTCAATCCCACATCCATAATTAATGGCAAATTATCAACCCTCATTCCATGTTGTATTTCAAAAGTATATTTACCAGCTACAGGAAAACGCACATTTCTTTTAAACGGTATTTGGTTATCATAAATATCACCCATTCCGCTGCCAAGCCATTTCCCTTTCTCATCAGCCAATACACATTCTAATGTATCATTCGACATCTGCCCATTTGGAAATGATGTTTTAATAAATAAAAAAATATTGCTGTAAGGATATCCGTCTGCATTACGAACATTGATGTAAAAATTAGCAGGAGCTTCAACATCAGTGATTTCCACTTCAAATTTTACAGTATCCTTAATGTTCCATACATTGTCTGGAAGTTCCTCATTCTCTTCGAAAATACGCGCCTTGTCACACGAAGTAAAAAACAATACGAATAACACCAGTGTCGAAAATAAAAAATGTTTTTTTAGCATATCTGTGCGCTTCATATTTATAATTACTAAACCGATCTTTAAAAACACACCGAATTATTCCTTCGGTGTGTTATTTGGCTCATTGCTTGGTGAATTATTAGGGGTATTAGATTGTTTATTGTTGTTGTTATTCGGCCGAGGCGGCCTGTTAGTTTGATTTGGATTCGGCCTGTTTCTATTATTGCTGTTCGGATTCGGCTTATTAGTCGGGTTACTATTTGGATTGTTATTCGGATTGTTATTTGGTTTTCTGTTCGGATTATTATGCTGTCTGTTCGGATTGTTATTCGGTTTATTAACAGGTTTAACGTTAGCATCCGGTTTTACAATATCCACAGTACCTTGCGAAGAATCAGGATTAGAATTTAACTCTGGTTTATTGGTGTTCGGAACTGCATTTACATTGGGCTTATTCGCATTATTTGGATTTGGCCCATTGCGTTTTTTATTATTGTTTTTATGTTTTGGTTTCTTCGTTTTATCAAAGCGTGTAAGACTATCCTGCCCAACCACATTTTCGTAATCCGGTTTTTTCTCAATCACTTTAAACTCTGGCTTTATTCCCAGGTCTGCTGGCTTTAAACCATTTTTATTCATTTCTATAACTTCTTTTACACGGTCAACAGAAAGTGGAATAAAATTATCAGGTTCACTGGTATAAGAGAAAAACATGGTACGCTTAAAAATATCAGTTTTCTGATGAAATGCCCTGCCCTTATCCGTTTCAAGCTTTACATTATTTACTTCAGGGAAATCTTTTAATGCATCCAGATAGCTGTCCAATTCATAATTCAGACAGCATTTTAATTTTCCACATTGACCCGCAAGTTTCATTGGGTTTAATGATAATTGCTGATAACGTGCCGCACTAGTTGATACAGAACGGAAATCCGTTAACCAGGTGGCACAGCATAATTCGCGCCCACAAGAGCCTATACCGCCTAAACGGCCTGCCTCCTGGCGTGCACCAATCTGGCGCATCTCAATTCTTACTTTAAACTCATCAGCAAGCACCTTTATCAACTCACGGAAATCAACACGGTCATCTGCTGTATAATAAAAAATCGCTTTTGTTTTATCACCCTGGTATTCTACATCACTGATCTTCATCTGCAGATTTAACTTAATCGCAATGGTTCGGGCACGATACATCGTTTCCTGTTCCAAATGCTGCGCTTCCTGCCATTTTTCAATGTCGTTAGGCTTAGCTTTACGATACACTTTTTTAATCTCCTCAGAAGTGATTGATACCCCTTTCTTTTTCATCTGCAGACGCACTAATTCACCTGCAATAGAAATCACCCCAATATCATGACCAGGTGAAGCCTCTACAGCCACGGCATCTCCTACATGAAGTTGTAGATTATTAACATTTCTGTAAAAATCTTTACGGCTGTTTTTAAAACGTATTTCAACAATATCAAATGCTGCCTGACCGCTTGGCAATTCCATATTAGCAAGCCAGTCGAACACATTCAGCTTTTTACATCCGCTATCTCCTACACCGCAGGATCCGTTATTATTGCATCCTCCCGGTAAACTCGTTGTGCCGGTTGAACACCCTGTACATCCCATATTATTTTATCCTTATTGTAAATAATTTGTAAATAATTTAACAATTGTACAGTAGACAATTATTCAGATTGACATTACATTGATGTAATTGCCTACTGAATAATTGCCTACTGAATAATTGGCTTTGGTAAATTTAGTAATTCGTTGAATTTAAACGCTAAATCCATGAATAATATTTTAGGATTTGCATTACGTTCCATATGAAAATGCGCCTTATTTAATTCATCGGTAAAACGTTCAATATTGTTTGTATGTATGAACGGAGAAAACTTTTTCACGAAGCCCTGCTCCTCTGCACCCAGCTTAACAAGACTCGCATCAGCATAATTTAGTATTAAACTTTCGCGCATGATATGCAGTGCATAATTCAGGAAATTCTTTTGACGTTCTCTTCCTGCTGTCGAAATTTCATCAATCCAGGCCATCACCGCCTTCGCGTCAAATTTTAAGCTTGCACGCATCAGTTTCTGAAAGCTTGCCAGATTTTGGCCCGCATTTTCATTTTCATTGATCAGAAGTAAAGCCTCCGCATAATTATTATCAGCCAGATGAGCAATGCTTTCAGCAGCTTCGGAAGACAATCCATGACGATCCACCAATGCCTGAACAAGATCCGTTTCACTAATTTTTGGAACTTTTATCAGCTGGGTTCGTGATACTATGGTTCGCAGCAATTGATCTTCACTTTCACACACCAATAAAAACAACGTTTTTTCAGGCGGCTCCTCTAATATTTTCAATAGCTTATTTGCCGATGCAGGATTCATTTTTTCTGCCTGCCAGATGATCATTATCTTGTATTCGGCTTCATATGTGGTTAGGCTTAGTTTCCGAAGTATTTCGCCACTTTCTTCCACTCCTATCAAGGCTTGTTTATTTTCCGCATCCAGCGATTCAAACCAATTAAAAAGTGTGATGTAGGGGTTGTCTATAAATGCTTCGCGCCATTTCGCGGCAACATCGGTACTTACACGAATATCTTTTGAAAGGGCTACAGGATAAACAAAATGCAGATCGGGGTGTACCAGTTTGTTATATTTAACACAGGATAAACAAGTACCACATGAATCATTTTCCTGTTTATTGCCGCAGGAAATATATTGGGCATAGGCAACAGCTAAAGCTAGGCTGCCGCTTCCCTGAGGGCCAAGAAATAATTGCGCATGGCTGATACGCCCTTCTTTTACAGAGCGCACCAATCGTTCCTTAACCGCTTGTTGACCTATTATTTCTTTAAATAACATATTACCTTTTAATTTTTGCCCTTTCAGCTTTTTTGCATAATATATCCAAAAAAGGCAAAATATATTGAGAAGAATTTCTCTCTTTCAAAGGTAACCAATATTTTAACGTAAAAATAGACCGATTATTGAATTTTGAACAACGCTTTTTTAATAAACCCAACTACTTAATTAGCAGAAATGAACCTTTCCAAAAGTGAAACAATTTTATTGTTTTTTACTCATAAAATCATTCAAACTTTTCATTGCGCCCTGGCGCACCTTGTTTTTCAGGAAATTTGTCCAGCCTAACAATAGCCCCGGAGCCCCTAAAGCCTGTTTCGACCATTTATAAAAATTGAAAACATCAGTATGCTTTACAATTTTTCCGTTTTCAATTATAAAATCTGCTTTTATATAATTAACTACTTTTTTACCTGTGGCTCCAAAAGTATAATGGGCTATCCATTCCGCAGAAGCTTGATTTCCGACAGATTGTACATTTTTAAACTCAAGCTTCAGATCCTTTCCCCGGATGCACAACATTTCCCACATCGCCTTAACCTCTGCAGCGTTTAAACCAACGAATACTGGATCACTAAATGTTGCACTGTCAGCATAACACTCCTGCATACCTCTATAATCCTTATTCTGGAAGGAGGTGTAAAATTTGGTAATTAGTTGTTGGTTGTTATTTTCCATATTGTTTGTTGTTGAAGATGGTATCTGTGAGAATAAATTTACGGAAAGTGTTAAAAAAACAGAAAACAGGCAATTTACACACATGTACCTCATCAAATTATCTGAATTAAATTTTAAAAAAATTTCTCCTCTTTAACAAAGTTAAAAAATAGTTTAAATGAAAGTACCTGAATCTATTTTTCCTGTATCCCCTCTTTATAAACTCTCAAAGCCCTTTCTCTGGCAAAACGATGATCTACTATTGGCACGGGGTAATCAAATGTATCTATTTCTTTGATCCACTTACGGATGTATTTATGCTCCGGATCAAAGCGTTTGGTTTGCGTTTCCGGATTAAATATTCTGAAATATGGAGCCGCATCGCAACCGCAACCTGCTGCCCATTGCCAGTTCCCATTATTGGAAGACAACTCATAATCAAGAAGTTTTTCAGCAAAATAAGCTTCTCCCCAACGCCAGTCAATTAATAAATGTTTGCAAAGAAAACTGGCAACTACCATCCTTACCCGATTGTGCATAAATCCGGTTTCATTGAGCTCTCTCATTCCTGCATCCACAATAGGGTAGCCAGTTTGACCATTGCACCACTTTTCGAATTCTATTTCATTATTACGCCACTTTATACCATCATATTTTTTTTTAAATGATTGATTCACTACCTGAGGAAAATGGAAAAGTATGCACATAAAAAACTCTCTCCAGATTAGTTCATTCAGCCATTGTCCATTCAGTTTCAATGCAACAGCTGCCAGCTGTCTTATGCTGACTGTACCAAATCTTAAATGCACACTTAGTTTAGTAGTTCCGTTTACAGATGGAATATCCCTGGTAAGGTGATAATTACTAACTATAGAAGTATCAATTTCAGGCTGCTTCCACTGAAGATCTGTTTTTTCAAAACCTATATCTGCTAAGGAAGGAATGTTAAACGGTTTTGTCTTAAAAAAATTATCGATGAGTTTTTCGGAAGAAAAAAATGAAGATGCAGAATTATCTAACTTTTGCTTCCAAACATTGGAGTAGGGAGTAAATACGGTATACGGTTCTCCATTGGCCTTAACCACCTCAGCTTTTTCAAAAATTACCTGATCTTTAAAAGATTTGAATTCAATATTTTTTGAATTAAGATATATTTGAATTTCTGTATCCCTCTGTATTGCGGCCGGTTCATAATCGCGATTAGTAAAAACAGATTTTACTTCAAATGTTTCTGAAATTTGTTTAAAAGCAGCAATTGGTGAATCATATATTACCAGCAGTGAACTGCCTTTTTCCACTAATTTTTTCTGAAGTATTAATATAGATTGGTGAATAAAATCCACCCTGCGATCATACTTATTCTCAAGGCGGTCAAGTATTTTTTTATCAAAAATAAAAACCGGAAGCACTTCACCTTCTTTCAAAGCATGAAACAGCCCAGCATTATCCTCCAGGCGAAGGTCTCTTCTAAACCAAAATAAGGTTATCTTTTTTTTCAATTTATCGTCCAGGTATTTTTACCTCTGATAAGTGCATCCAGATCACCTTTCCCTTTAGTTGCTATAGCTTCAGCTAACTGCGCGTTTAATGCATCTTCATAACAAAAACGATCTTCTTTATAAAACACACCAAAAGGGCGCGGCAATGCATTTTCATCATCCGGATGAGTAAAGAAGCGAGCCAGTATGCCTGCTTTAGCCTGGTCCGATTCATCATGAATCCAAAGGTCATTTACCGACACATCTGAAAGATTCACCACAACAGGTTTAAAACCATCTAATTTAATTCCTTTGTCAGCATTCTCTCCAAAAAACAATGGCTTACCATTCTCAACAAAAAGTGCATTTGTTTTTTTTGTTCCTTTTTCAGTAAACACTTCAAAAGCACCATCATTAAACACATTACAATTCTGATAAATTTCCACCATGGAAGTGCCTTTATGCTGATGAGCACGTTTTAAAATTTCGCGCAAATGAACAGGATCGCGGTCCATTGAACGTGCCACAAAAGTAGCATCGGCACCCAAACACAAAGCCAATGGATTGAAAGGATGAGCTACAGACCCCATCGGAGTTGATTTCGCTACCTTTCCAAAAGGTGAGGTAGGAGAATACTGTCCCTTTGTTAAACCATAAATTTCATTATTGAACAACAAAATATTGACATCAAAATTTCTGCGTAGCAAGTGTATTAAATGGTTCCCGCCTATCGACAAAGAATCTCCATCGCCAGTAACAATCCATACACTTAAATCAGGCCGTGTGGCTTTCAATCCGCTTGCAATAGCTGTTGCCCGACCGTGAATACTGTGCATCCCGTACGTTTCCATATAATAAGGAAAACGTGATGAACAGCCGATACCAGAGATGAAAACAATTTCCTCCCGCTTTAAGCCCAGCTCGGGCATTACCGTCTGCACCTGTTTTAAAATAGAATAATCTCCGCAACCTGGACACCAGCGTATTTCCTGGTCGGTTACAAAATCTTTCGATGTTAATTTTATTTCGGTTTGTGTTTCCATTTTAATTTTTAAATCTTCGTAGTGATAACATTTCTTCACAACGGTTACAAATAAACGAATGGTTGCGAATCTACGAAATGCGGGGTTTAAGCTACGAGTTGAAATTCAAATTACTAATAACCTATCAAAATGAAATCCATATTTCGTAAATTAGTACCCATTCCTTTATTCGAAACCACCAATCATTTCAATAATTTTATTTTTTATTTCGGCAGATGTAAAAGGCATACCCTGCACCTTATTCAAGCCTTTAGCATCAATCAAATATTTATCCCGAATCACTTTAATAAGCTGCCCGCTATTTATCTCCGGAATTAATACCTTGTCAAAATTCTTTAATACCTCTGCTAAATTTTTCGGAAATGGGTTAATGTACTTTACGTGTGCATGTGAAACATCATACCCTTCTATAATTGCTTCTCTCACCGCAGTTTTAATGGATCCATAAGTAGATCCCCATCCTAGTATCAATAGCTTACCTTTCTCCTTACCGTTATCAATTGTTTGAAGAGGAATATAATCAGCTATCCTGTCCACTTTTGCCTGTCGTGTTTTTACCATGAATTCATGGTTTATAGGATCATAAGAAATATTACCTGTTTCGTTTTCTTTTTCAATACCTCCTACACGGTGCTCTAAGCCTTTTGTTCCAGGAATAGCCCATTCACGCGCTAATTTCTCATTGCGTTTATATGGTAAAAATTTCTCTCCTTCTGCCAAATTATTTTTCGAAAAAGTAACAGTTAAATCTGGTAATTCTGCAGCTGCTGGAAACTTCCATGGTTCTGAACCATTCGCGATATAACCATCACTCAAAAAGAATACGGGGGTCATAAATTCTATTGCTAACCTGCATGCTTCAAAAGCCATATCAAAACAATCAGATGGGGAAAGGGCCGCTATAACAGGAACAGGCGCTTCTCCATTGCGCCCATATAGTGCCTGCAACAAATCTGCTTGTTCCGTTTTTGTTGGTAACCCTGTACTTGGTCCGCCACGCTGAACATTTAAAATAACCAATGGTAATTCCAGCATCAAGGCTAGTCCAATAGCTTCACCTTTTAATGCAATACCAGGCCCTGAAGATGCCGTAACGCCCAAGGCACCACCAAATGATGCACCAATAGCGGAAGTTACTGCCGCAATTTCATCTTCGGCCTGAAATGTTTTTATACCAAAATTTTTATGTTTTGACAATTCATGCAAAATATCCGATGCCGGAGTTATTGGATATGTTCCATAAAACAGTGTTAATCCGGATTTTTGCGCAGCAGCTATTAAACCTAATGCAGCTGCCTGATTCCCCATAATACTGCGATAAGTCCCTTTGCTAACAGGAGCCGGTTTCACCTCGAAACGGTTCATCGGTGCTTCTATGGTATCACCGTAATTATAGCCTGCTTTTAATACTTTTATATTCGCATCAATCAGATCAGGACGTGTTTTAAATTTTAATTTTAAAAACTCTACCGTATTATCCAAAGAACGATTGTACATCCAATAAATATAACCCAGCACAAACATATTCTTGGAACGGTCCATTTCCTTCGTACCCAGTCCCAAGTCAGCTAAAGCTGTGCGCGTGATTTTGGTAACATCCATTTCATAAACGGTATATTTAGCTAATGAGCCATCACGCAAAGGATTAATACCTGGTGCGTACTTCGCAAGCTTCAAATTTTTTGCATCAAAACCATCTGTATTGGCAATAATAATTCCACCTGGTTTCAGCTGATTTAAATTTGCTTTGATTGCCGCTGCATTCATCACCACCAATACGTCACAAGCATCACCTGCAGTGAATATCTCAACACTTCCAAAATGAATCTGAAAACCGGAAACCCCGGCAGTTGTGCCTTGCGGAGCCCTTATTTCGGCAGGGAAATTTGGAAAGGTACTGATATCATTTCCGTATAATGCTGAAGTTGCTGTAAATTGTGAGCCTGTTAGTTGAATCCCATCACCCGAATCACCCGCAAATAGTATAACTACGTCTGTTTTTATTTCTGTTGTTGCACTCATCTTTATTGAACAAAATCAAGAACCGGGATCACCAGAATCAGGATTTATGAATTATTTGAATTATTGTAAGTTAATCCTATACAACTATATATTCTTAAAAGTTTTATGTTTTTTAGATTTTATTTTGTTTGTAAAGAGCTTGAACTCCAAACAATCAATACTCAAAAATGCAACAAACAAATTAAGAACGAAAGCATGTTAAGACATACAAATTTCGGGATTTTTTTTGATTAAAACCACTATTTCCAAGGGAAATACAAATATTGAGCGAGGGGGGATAAACTCTGATAAATTGACAGTTAATCGAGGCCTAATTTTTCAATTTTACGAAAAATAAAGGCTTATCGTTACCGGTAATTTCACCGGCATCATCCACCTGCGTAATCAGCAAATCGACACGGGTTACCTGTTTGGTAAGCTTATATGATTTCTTATCAAAAAGCCATTTTTCATTCATTCTTATTTTTGAAATATCACTCTTGGTAATCAGCTTAGGCGTATCTCCTAAACGAACCAAAGAGGACTTCACCTGAGAAATTGATAAAGGCGTATTGGAAACTATATCATATGCTTGTAATTTTCCGCTGAGCACGGCATCCACAATGGTGTTAAATATTAAATTTCTATTTACACCCTTGTTGATAGATTTCCAATATTCATCATCATAATCAACAGGCTGAATCATTGGAGAAGTCGACTGAACCTGCTCGGCCCACACATCACTTTTTGATGAATCAACCATTATTGATTGTTTTTTAGTGAATACATATCCCAATAAAAACTCAGTTGATAACCCTGTATATGATTTCACCTTATTTAACCCCAAATCATAAGCATATCCCAAACTGAAATTTTTATATCGCACACCTGCGCTAACAGCCACAGCATAACCACTATGGTAAGTAACACCAACCCAGCCCATTTTTTTCCAATCAACAACAGCATTAATATCATATTGAAGAGGAGCCCCCTTTACAGCGCGTACCATAATTAAAGGATAAGCCGTAATCTGCTTTTCTTCCTGCACATCAAATACATATTTGAAAGTACCCTGGTAATGGCGCGACAGATTAAATTGCCGGATATATCCGCTGTCGGTACCATATTTTATATTATTGCCTAAAACCTGAGGTATTGCAAAACCTATTTCCATCTTTTTCCGGATGTATGCCAAGCCTAGATCTGCGCTAAAAACTGTTTTATTATTTTGCTGCTGAGCAAAAAACGGATCGTCCTTATCCCTCATTACAGCTCTTGAATAATCAATTTTATTATCCAGCATCCCCATTGCTAACCCAAAATACAGGTTACTATTATCTTTATCCAATTTTATCCCATAGGAATAGCTTGCAAAAGCACCCACCTGGCTTATAATATCAGTAGAATAAGAATGAAGCTTCAAACCTAATCCCACATTTTTATCTTTTATGGGTGCATCAATGCTTAAGTAACTTGATTGGGGTGCCCCTTTAACATTAACCCATTGCGAACGGTGTCCCATATAGGCATTACTATAAATCTTATTACCTGTAAATGCAGGGTTTATAATGAATTGATTTGTATAATACTGGCTGCTAAACGAGATTTGCTGTGCAAACAGACTCCCTCTATCCCCCACCCATATTAGGGTGCAGAAAATAATCATCGGAATGATTATTGAGTTTTTCGTTTGTGTTAATCTTACATTCATTTATAATTCCTTTTAACTGCTCAAATCTTTCTATTAGTACCTAATTCTTAAAAGTCTAATCACCATTTTAATCATTAAAAATTGTAATCGAACCCGAGTACACTTTATCCTCTGCTGCAAATTTGAGGAAATAATAATACGTTCCATCAGGTAATTTCTTTCCATTAAATGTTCCGTTCCAGCTATTATCGTAGGCCGATGATTTATACACTTCCTGCCCCTGATTATTTACTACTGTTATGTCTGTGTTCGGGTAACTTTCTATATTAACAATGATCCAGGTATCATTTTTTCCATCGCCATTTGGTGTCATTACGTTGGATATAATCAGATTGTGATCTGTTATTACAGTAACCATTAATGAATCAGTATCCACGCAGCCATTGCCATCCTTACCTGTAAGGATATAAGTTGTTGTTAATTCGGGCGTTAACACAGGGTCTGCACTATTAGGATTATCAAGCCCTGTAACCGGTGTCCAGGAATATGTTGTTGCTCCAGTTGCATGAAGCGTTACAGAACCACCTAATTCCACGCTAATATCAACTCCTGCATTAACTACCAGGTAGGAAGGATCAACCGTTACAACGATACTATAAACTGTTGTATCCGCACAGCCGTTTGCCGATACAGTATAATCATAGGTAACGTTAACCGGTGTAGCTATTGTATCCACTAATGTTTCATTGGGATTAGCTGTACCACTATCTGATGGGTTACTAATACCTGTTACAGATACACGAGTCCAGGTAAATGAAGCCCCTGCGGTTAAACTTGTTGGCACATAACTAAAATTTGTACCGCTGCATATCGTTGTAGCTGCTACACTACTCGTTAACAAAGGCCTTGGATTTACAGTAACCACTACGGCATAAGAATTCACGCTGGTACAGCCATTCGCAGAAACAGTATATTGATAGGTAACATCTATTGGAGCTGCGGAAGTATTTGTCAATGTTTCGTTTGGATTACTTAAACCGCTCGCAGCCGGATTACTAATATTGGTTACCGCAGGTCTTGTCCAGTTGAATGAAGCTCCAGGCGTTTCACTGGATGGTATATAACCAAACACTGTACCGCTGCATATAGCGGCCGGAGAAACAGAACTGATCAATGTCGGTCTTGGATTCACTGTTACAAAAACATTTTGTTGATACTGACATCCATTTGCTAATATCGTATACTGATACGTCACAAACAATGGGAAAGTTGTTAAATTAGTAAGGACTTCATTAAGGTTGCCCGTACCTGAAATCGGGGGTTCACCAATACCACTTACTGGTAATCGGGTCCATATAAAAGATGCACCTGTTGTCGCACTTGTTGGAATGTAACTTAGTGTAGACCCACTGCATATTGCAGCAGGAGTTGTGGTACTGCTTAATGTTGGAGATGGATTTACGGGTACAGTTACACTATAGGATGATGCATTCGTACAATTATTAGCAGACACTGTGTAAACATAAATAACATTTACAGGTAACATACTTGTATTGGTAAGTGTTTCATTTATTTCGTCTGCTGCTGCCGCTGCTATATTACTAATCCCTGCTACTGCAGCCCTTGTCCATGCAAATGTTGCACCCGATGTACCACTTGAAGGGACATACATAAAAGAAGACCCGCTGCATATTGAAGGGGGCGTTAAACTGCTTGTCATTAGTGGTTTCGGATTCACCGTAACCACTACATTAAAAGTAACAGGATTAGCGCAACCATTAGCTGATACCGTATACACATAGGTAACATCAACAGGTGCCGTTATCGTATTAATAAGTGTTTCATTAGGGTTACCCGGTCCACTGCCTGCTAAATTACTGATACCTGTTACTTGTGCTCTTGTCCATGCAAACGTTGCACCTGCTGTTGAACTGGTTGGTGTATATGAAAAAGCAGTGCTTGTGCAGATAGAAGGCGGTTTTAAATTACTGGTGAATGGATGGCTGCACAAGCAAGGTTTATTTACAGTAAGCACAACAGAAAAAGTAATACCATTTGTACAAGTGCCATTTGACAATGTAAAGATATAAGTCACATTTACAGGAATTGTATCGGACAAAACCAATGTTTCATGAATACTGTCAGTACCGCTGCCTGATATATTACTAAGGCCAGGAACAGCCGCTCTTGTCCATGTAAAAGTTACACCGGTAAGCTGGCTTGTTGGGATATAACGAAATACAGCCCCGCTGCAAATTGCATTTGGAGAAGGAGTACTTGTTAATGTAGGTGTTGGTTTTACACTAACCACCACGTTATTTACAACGGGGTTCGAACATCCATTAATAGATACGGTATACACGTAAGTAACATTAACCGCATTTATGGTTGTGTTATATAACACTTCGTTAGGATTGTTTGTACCACTGCCCGCTATATTGCTTATACCATTTACCGCAGCCCTTGTCCAGGAGAAAGCTGCACCTAATGTGTTACTTGTTGGAACATAGGCAAACGAGGTGCCGCTGCACATAGAAGGAGGTGTTAGACTACTTGTAAAGCCAGGAACAGGATTTACAGAAACTACAACACTGTAAGCAGAAGCGTTCGTACAGCCATTTGCAGATACCGTATAAATATAAGTAACAGATACAGGACTAGAAGACGTGTTCGTTAGTATCTCATTAGGGCTGTCTGTGCCGCTGCCTGCAATATTGCTAATGCCGCTTACAGCTGCTCTGGACCAGGTAAAAGCTGAACTAACAGTTGAACTTTGTGGATTATAACTGAAAGATGAACCGCTGCAGATTGCAGCAGGCGTTAAGGTGCTTGTCAACAAAGGTATTGGGTTTACTGTCACCACCACGTTGTTAGTTGTTGAACAACCTTTTGCTGCTATTGTATATACATATGTTACATTTTTCTGCGCCACTGTTGTATCAATAAGTATTTCATTCGGGTTACCCGTACCACTGGCAGAAACATTGTTGATACCTGATACTGCAGTTCTGCTCCAGGTAAATACAGCACCAGCTGTTAAACTTTGCGGTATGTATGAAAACGTAGAACCGCTGCATATAGCAGAAGGGAATAATGTACTACTTAGTGATGGAGTTGGGTTTACAGTAACAACTACACTATAAGAAGTAGGGTTAGTACAACCATTTGCGGTTAATGTATATACGTAAGTAACCTTTACCGAATCCGCTGTAGTATTGACAAGTACTTCATTTGGATTATCTGTTCCACTACTACCAATATTGCTTATGCCCGTTACGGGTGACCTTGTCCATGCAAATGCAGTACCAGAGGTTGCACTTGCAGGGGTATATGCAAAAGGATTACCGCTGCATATTGCAGGTGGCGTTAAACTGCTGGTAAATCCAGGTGTTGGGTTGACCGTAACAACTACATTATAGGTACCGGGATTTATACACCCATTTGCAGATACCGAATAAATATAAGTAACATTATTTACAGGATTTACCGTTGTATCTATAAGTATTTCATTTGGACTGCTCGTACCACTAGCCGAAGGATTGCTGATACCCGCTATTGCCGCCCTGGTCCATGTATACATTGCGCCCAAAGTTGAACTTTGAGGATTATAACTAAAAATTACTCCACTGCAGGTAGCTGCTGGTGCTAATGTACTTGTTAATACAGGTATTGGATTTACTGTAACATTTACGTAAAAAGTAGATGTACATCCGTTTGCGCTTACTGTATACTCATAAGTAACACCAACCGGTAAAGAGGTTGTATTTGTTAACACCTCAGATATATCACCGGTACCGCTGCTTGCAATATTAGTAATTCCGGGCACTACAGCTCTGGTCCATGTTGCTGCTGCGCCTGATGTAGGGCTTACCACCGTATAGTTGAATGAACTGCCGCTGCATACTGCCGGAGGGTTTAAACTGCTGGTTAACGTTGGTGTTGGGTTTACCGGAACAACAACTGTATAAGTGGTTGGGTTGGTACAACCATTAGCAGTTAAGGTATAAACATATTCAACATTTATAGTTGCGGAAGTTGTATTAATCAAGGGCTCATTTGGATTATCTGTACCGCTTCCCGCGATATTGCTGATACCGATTATGGCAGCACGTGTCCATGAAAATGTTGTACCGGAAGTTCCACTGGTTGGAGTATACGATACAGTGGTGCCACTGCATATAGCCGTTAGAGACAAACTACTGCTTAATGCAGGAACCAGACTAACAGGAACATCAACATTGTACGTTGCAGGGTTTGTGCAGCCATTAGCAGAAACAGTATATATATATCTTACAATTACAGTGGAACCTGTTGTATTGATAAGAATTTCATTAGGATTTCCATTCCCGCTTCCCGGAGTATTACTTATACCAATTATCCCTGCTCTTGTCCAGGCAAATGCCGCACCGGATGTAGAACTTAAAGGATTATAACTAAAAGCAGTACCACTGCATATTGCTGAAGGAAGTAATGTGCTTGTTAAAACCGGAATTGGGTTTACCACAACTAATACATTTTGCGTGTAGCTGCAGCTGGATGCTGTTGTGGTATATACATACGTTACGGTTACCGGTTCAGCTGAAGTATTACTAAGGGTTTCGCCAGGATTATCCACACCGCTTGCTGCTATATTGCTGATGTTTGTTACCACTGCTCTAGACCAGGCAAATGTTGTACCTGCTGTTAAACTGGCAGGTGGATAACTAAAAATGCTTCCGCTACAAATTGCAGGAGGTGTAAGACTGCTGCTCAACAATGCTTTTGGCTTTACAGTTACTACTACTGTATCTTTTAATGGATTAGTACATCCTTCAGCAGTTAATGCATAAATATACTTAACGTTTACAGAAACAAACAGCGTATCATTTAGTATTTCTCCAGGGTTACCTGTTCCACTATTTGTTACATTGCTTATACCCGTAATTGCAGGCCTTGTCCATGCAAACGAGGTATTTGGTGTTGCGCTTGCAGGTATGTAACTGAAGGCAGAACCACTGCAGATTGCCGTAGGAGTTAATGTACTCGACAATGATGGGAACACATTTACCGGAACTATAACATTATAAAGTGTAGGATTCGTGCAGCTGTTTGCGGAAACCTGATATACGTAAGTAACACTGATAGGAGAAGTTGTTGAATTTGTTAATGGTTCACTTATATCACCCGTACCCGAATTTGTTGCAGGGCTTATATTTGTTACTGCCGCACGAGACCAGGTAAATGTTGAACCCGGAATTGTGCTGGTTGCGGTATACGCGAAAGTAGCACCGCTGCATATACCAGTTGGTGCAAGGCCACTGTTAAATACTGGTAAAGGGTTTACCACCATTGTTGTTGTTATAGCTGCTCCAATACAAAAAGTTGGCGCTGGTCCTGTAGGTATTATTGTAAATGTTACAGTACGAGCCAAACCTGTTGCATTAGTCAAAACTAAACCGGTGATATTCCCTGAACCACTGGTAGTGCCTGTAACATTGGTAGTATCATTTCTTGTCCAGGTATACGTTGTACCTACAATGCTATTACTGGTACCAAGCGTAATTGCTGTTGGAATTGCCACTCCAGAACATACCGTTTGATTTGTACCTCCGGTAAATATTGCGATAGGAGCTACATTAACTGTTGCAGTGATTGTATCAACCGGACCAACGCATAAACCGGTGGTGGAAGTAGGAGTAACCAGATATTCAACTGTTCCGGCATTTGCAGTGCTTGGATTTGTAAGTGTTTGATTGATCGCATTTCCGGAACTTGCACTTGCGCCTGTTATACCACCTGTTATAGCTCCTATGGTCCAGGAATAAGTGCTCGCAACACTTGAGGTAAGCGTTGTATTCGGACTGCTTCCACTGCAAGTGTATACAGCCGCAGCATTGGTTAAGAGAGGAAGTGGATTTACAGTTACTGTAATTGTATGAACAGGCCCTACGCATGATCCTGCATTTGAAGTTGGAGTTACAAGATACTGAACAGTACCAATACTTGAATTACTTGGATTCGTAAGTGTTTGATTGATTGTGGCTCCGGAAGAAGCACTGGCACCGGTAATACCACCCGTTACCGATCCTATTGCCCAGGTAAACGTACTCGCTTCATTAGCTGTTAATGCGATATTCGGACCGGTACCACTACAAGTGCTAGCGCTTGCTGTATTTGTTACAAGCGGTGCATGAATAACAGTTACCGTAATTGTACTTACCGCACCTACACAGGAATTTGACAGGGAGGTAGGAGTAACCAGATACTGTACAGTACCATCTACGGTATTACTAGGATCAATGAGTATTTGATTAATGCTGCTACCAGAACTGGCACTTGCGCCTGTTATTCCGCCAGTTATTGTTCCGATTGTCCAGCTAAAGCTGCTTGCTGCAGTTGCCGTTAAAGAAATATTTGGACTGATTCCACTACAAGTGCTTGCTGTAGCTCCATTAGTTAATGCAGGAATAGGATTGACTGTTACAGTAATTGTAAACGCTGCCCCAGTACATGAACCTCCCGTTGATGTTGGAGTAACCTGGTATTGAACAGTTCCTGCAACCGAATTACCCGGATTTGTTAATGTCTGATTAATTGTACTGCCTGAGCTTGCACTTGCACCGGTTATTCCATTGGTTATGGCACCTATTGTCCAGGTAAAGCTACTGGCTACACCGGCAGTTAAAGAGATAGCTGTACTTGTACCACTGCAAATTGTTTTTGTGGAAGCATTGGTAACCGCAGGAGTTGGATTTACTGCTACGGTAATAGTATACGCTGACCCAGCACAGGTTCCTCCTGTGGATGTTGGAGTTACAAGATACTCCACACTACCTGCATTAGTAGTGCTGGGATTAGTCAATGTCTGATTAATTGTTGAGCCCGAACTTACTGTTGCTCCGGTTACACCGCCAGTAATAGTCCCTATGGTCCAACTAAAATTACTGGCTGCACTGGCCGTTAAAGAAATGTTACTTCCTGCTCCGCTACATATTGTTTTTGTGGAAGCTGTGGTTACTAAAGGAATAGGATTAACCGTAACAGTAATAGTTGTTGCCGCACCTGCACATGTTCCTGTTGTTGAGGTTGGTGTTACTATATATTCTACAGTACCTGCACTTGCATTACTTGGGTTAGTTAATGTCTGATTAATAAGGGTACCTGCACCAGCCAATGCTCCACTAATACTACCAATATTTGTACCAATTGTCCAGCTAAAACTGCTTGCAATATCTGAGGTTAATGTAATGTTCGGACCGCTGCCACTGCAGGCACTCGCAGTAACACCATTGGTAACTGCAGGAGCTGGATTTAC
>JAZKDU010000004.1:581966-649295 GCA_040387415.1 Bacteroidota bacterium | reverse complement strand
AAGCTCCGCTGCAGATACTTTTTGTGGAGGCATTAGTGACTGCAGGAGTTGGATTGACTGTTACCGTTATTGTGGTGGCTGAGCCTACACAAGAACCCGTACTCGAAGTTGGCGTAACAACATATTCTACACTACCAGCACTTGCATTGCTTGGATTGGTCAAGGTCTGATTAATCGTGGCTCCCGATCCGGCTAACGATCCAGTTACACTGCCCACTATGGTTCCTATCGTCCAGCTGTAGCTGCTCGCTACACTGGAGGTTAATGATATATTAGGACCAGTTCCGCTGCAAATAGTTGCTACTGCCGAATTGGTTAATGCCGGAGTCGGGTTTACTGTTACTGTAATCGTGAAAGCGGCACCTGCACAGGAACCTACTGTAGATGTTGGGGTTACAATGTATTGAACTGTACCAACTACTGAACTGCTGGGATTAGTTAATGTCTGATTGATTGTACCACCGGAACTCGCACTGGCTCCGGTTATGCTGCCTGTTATCGCGCCTATTGTCCAGGTGAAACTGCTGGCTACACTTGATGTTAAAGAAATGCTGGTACCTGCTCCACTGCAAATTGTTTTTGTGGAAGCATTGGTGACTACTGGTGCAGGGTTAACTGTTACTGTTATGGTGTATGCTGAACCTACACAGATTCCTCCCGTAGAGGTTGGAGTTACAAGATACTCTACACTGCCGGCCAATGTGCTGCCGGGATTGGTTAAAGTCTGATTAATGGTTGAACCTGAACTTGCTGTTGCTCCGGTTACACCGCCAGTAATAGTCCCTATGGTCCAGGTAAAATTACTTGCTGCACTGGCCGTTAAAGAAACGTTACTTCCTGCTCCGCTGCATATTGTTTTTGTGGAAGCTGTGGTTACTACCGGAATAGGATTAACTGTTACGGTAATAGTTGTTGCTGCCCCTGCACATGTTCCTGTTGTTGATGTTGGCGTTACTATGTATTCTACAGTACCTGCACTTGCATTACTTGGGTTAGTTAATGTCTGATTAATGGTTGAACCAGAACTTGCACTAGCACCGGTTATACTGCCGGTTATAGTACCTATTGTCCAGCTGAAACTGCTTGCAATATCTGAGGTTAGTGTAATGTTCGGACCGTTGCCACTGCAGGCACTCGCAGTAACACCATTGGTAACTGCAGGAGCTGGATTTACAGTTACGGTAATGGTGAAGGCTGCTCCCGCACAGGATCCTGTAGTTGATGTAGGAGTGACTAAATATTGAACGGTACCTGCTACCGAATTACTTGGATTGCTTAAGGTCTGATTGATTGTTGCACCGGAACTGGCGCTGGCACCGGTAATGCTGCCTGTGATTGCTCCTACTGTCCAGCTAAAACTGCTCGCTGCACTGGCTGTTAATGCTATGTTTGGGCCCGTGCCGCTACAAGTACTTGCAGTTGCGGAAGTGGTAACCAATGGAACTGGATTTACTGTTACGGTTATGGTATGTGCTGAACCCGCGCAGGTACCTACTGTAGAGGTTGGTGTTATTAAATACTGTACCGAGCCTGCACCCGAGTTACTCGGATTTGTTAAATTCTGATTGATGGCTGCACCTGAACCCGCTACAGCTCCTGTTACACTACCTGTAATGGTGCCCAGCGTCCAGCTGAAACTGCTCGCTGCACTTGATGTTAAAGCAATACTCGTAGAAGCTCCGCTGCAGATACTTTTTGTGGAGGCATTAGTGACTGCAGGAGTTGGATTAACTGTTACTGTAATCGTATCAGGTGTACCTACACAGGAGCCCGTGCTGGAGGTTGGAGTGATCATATATTCAACACTACCTGCACTCGCATTGCTTGGATTAGTCAAAGTCTGATTAATCGTGCCTCCCGATCCGGCTAACGATCCTGTTACACTGCCCACTATGGTTCCTATCGTCCAGCTGTAACTGCTCGCTACACTAGAGGTTAAAGAAATATTAGGACTCGTGCCGCTGCAAATACTTGCTGTTCCTGCATTGGTTAATGCAGGGATTGGGTTTACTGTTACTGTAATCGTGAAAGCGGAACCTGCACAGGAACCTACTGTAGATGTTGGTGTTACAATGTATTGAACTGTACCTACTACTGAACTGCTGGGATTAGTTAATGTCTGATTAATTGTACCACCAGAACTCGCAGTCGCTCCGGTTATACCGCCTGTTATTGCGCCTATTGTCCAGGCAAAACTGCTGGCAATATTAGCGGTTAAAACAATATTTGGTCCCGCAGCACTGCAGGTGTTTGCACTTGCAGAATTGGTGACTGCTGGTAAAGGATTAACCGTTACAACCAGTTCATTACTAATTGCGGTACAAACTACGCTATTGAGCGTACTCGTAGTTATACTTCTATAATATGTAGTTGCTGTTAAGCCGGCAGGGGGATCAAAAGTATTTGTTGTTACCTCATTCACGGGGAACGTACTGCCATCAGTACCGGCCTGCCATTGATATGTTAACGCTCCAGAACCTGTGGCTGCACTGCTATAGGAGAGCAGAGCAGGATTTCCACCACTGCAGATTGTTTGGGCAGAGGAAATTGTTCCGCCTGTAACCGAATTTAAAAAGGAAGTAAGGGTTGCATGAACAGCACCATTTGCATCACCATTTATTACAGACGTACCACCAGTTCTTGTGACGGTACCTGGCCCCGCAGCTGCTGTAATGGCTCTTATCTGAATGCTGCTAAGCCTTATTGTATCAAGCGCGTCTGTTCCACTTCCGCCAATGGTAAGGGTTAATGTTGTTGAGTTGGTAAGAACTATATTTGCAGAAGTGACATTGGTGCCAGAATAGGAAGCAGTACCTGCAGATGTGAATTCAAAATTGGCTGGTGCAGTTAGAATGAGTGTTCCAAAAGTCGATATATTGTTTGTTGCAGCCTCAGCTATTACGATATTACTAAGGGTTGAAGAAGATGATGGAAAAGCACAGGTTGTTATTGATAGTGAAGGTGCTGTGATGGTTACCGCTCCAAAAGAATTATTAAAAAACGCAGACATCACCAAAGTGGCAATAAAAAAAACCACTCTAGCTGAAACTATTTTCTTCTTATTTTTATTACAAATGGACGAGTACCTTTTTTTCACACCTAATTTTTTTTTCACATTTATATGTCACGATATAAATGGAATTCACTCAATTGAATCAACAACCCGGTAATTAACTATTAAAATAAGAAATAATTAAAATACAGCCTACATTTTCTGCATTCCTTTTTACGTATAAACCCACTACAAAGTTACGCATAACTTCTTAAAGTAAAAAGAAAGCAGAAGAGTCGTAATTCTATAAAAATCAATCTATTGAACTTACGGTTTGTAACCTTCGAAGTTATAAAAATAATGATATAATACCATTTAAAAACCATAAAAAAAAACACGTCACGTTTCAAAAAAAGGCACTTTCTACCAAATAACGTTTAAAATTGTCAATTAACAGAAACTAAGGCGGTAGTGATGAATTAGGATTTCAGATCCTGAACGTACTATCCTGCTGACCAAATTATAGACAGATTCAATTTTATACTCTTCTTATATATAGTTTGATTTCCATTTTTATTTATTTATTTTGCACCTGATTTTAAATCAATTATAAAATTTTCAATAATTTTAGAAAACAGCCACGTGAAAAAAACTGCAATTTTCCTTATTATTTGCGCACTAAATTCAACCTTGCTGCTAGCCGGTGGATTTCAAATCAATCTTCAGGGACAAAAACAAGCAGGCATGGGTCATACCGGAACTGGACTATTACTGGATAATTCGGCCATTTTATTTAATCCGGGAGCAGTTTCTTTTCTGGATTCACTGAGAGGAATTTCATTCGGTACCAGTTTAATTTTTCCAAGAACGATTTATTTAGAGCCGCATCCAGGAACATATACAGCAAGCACTGAAGCGAATGTTGGTACACCTATTATGTTATATGCTGCTTTCAAATTTAAAAAAAGCAAAAATCTAAGTGCAGGTATTGGTATTTACAACCCTTTCGGAAGCAGGCTGCAATGGGATGATAACTGGAAAGGCCAGTTTTTAATCAGGGAAATTAATTTGAAAACTTTTTTTATCCAGCCGACTCTTTCTTATAAACTGAACGAAAAATTAGGTATTGGAGCAGGATTTGTTTTTGCAACAGGAGATTTCAGTTTGCGCAAAGGGGTGCAGTTACAGGATAGTACGGGGAAATACGGAGAAGCTAAATTAAGCGGTAAGGCGAGAGGCTATGGATTTAATGCAGGAGTTTATTTTAAGGCCACTGAAAAATTATCCATCGGTTTGGATTATCGTTCACAAGTGAATGTTACGGTTGACGAAGGTACTGCAACATTTGATGTTCCAGGTTCCGTTGCAGAATACTTTCCTGAAACTAAATTCACTACTCAATTAAGGCTGCCTCAAATGGCCACACTTGGCTTCGGTTATGCTCTTAATGATAAATTAAAACTGGCTGTTGACATTAACTATATTGGCTGGCAATCCTACGACTCACTAATTATTGACTTCGAACAAAATACGGATAAGCTCGCTGATTTGCATTCAGCAAAAATGTATAAAAACGTGTTTAGTTACAGAGTAGGCGGTCAGTATAAATTTAGTACTAAATGGACAATACGATTGGGTGCTTATTACGACATGACCCCTGTTCAATCGGGTTATTTAAGCCCCGAAACACCAGATGTAAACAAAATCGGGATTACGTCAGGCGCATCATTACGTGTAACAAAAAAAATCAATCTAGATCTTTCACTTATGTTTATTGAAGGTATGAAGCGTACCGACACAAGTATGGAAACAAATTTTAGCGGCACCTATAAAAGCAGAGCGGTTGTTCCCGGGTTCAGCTTTGGATACCTTTTTTAATCAGCATTTTAACAAATTACTTATCGCTAAATTTACGTTTGCATTTTAATAATCATTTTGAAAAAACATTTCCTTTCCTTTTTAGTCACCCTCATTATTTGCAAGTGCTCCGGGCAGATCATCAACAATAAACCTGTAGAAATTTCTGTAGGACCTGTTAATTTTAATGCTGAGGAAATCAAAAAAAACAAAATAAAAAGTATTAATATTGTTATTGTTGATAAGCCTGACGGAGCCATCATCATTGACAAAGGTGAAACTAAGGGCTACGAGTTTGATACAAACGGTAAGGTTACCCGCTATTATTATACCGTTTTAAACAAAACAGAATCAGAAGAAATTGAAATACCTGCAGTAAAAAAGAAGGGCCGGATTATTCGCCCAGCAAGAACACGGACTGTAACAAAATATATTAACGACACCATTTCCACAAACATATTTTACGACAAACTGAATCGCATTGGAGGAAAGCGTGTTAAGGCCGGTGATTACTATGACGCTTACTATTATGAATACAATGAACAAGGCATGATAAAAAAAGAAATGCATTGTAAGGAAACGAATATAAGTGAAAACAAAAAAGAATTTAAATTAGGAGTACAAAAAATATTATCCTCTGAAACAATTGAATATGCAATACTTACGCCCACCCAAATAAAAAAACATTATTTAAATGATGAAGGCCGAGAATATAAAAAAGCGATTATTAATTATGATGCAGCAGGAAATAAACTAGCTGAAAATTATGAATTTATTGTGAGCTGGATGCGTCAGGAAAAGTCCTACCAATATGACGAAACAGGAAAATTATTAAAACGAACTTTCGTTAGCAATGAAGGTGCAGAACTAAAAGAATATTCGATTTTTGAATATGGAAAAAATGCTATTTTGCTTACCGAAACAAAATTTAAAAATGATGTGCTTACAGATGATATAAACTATTTGTATGATGAAACAAATACGCTTATTAAATCAGAGGTTAACCGTGACCACAAAAACTCTTCTATCGATATTGTAAAATATTCGTACACCTTTTATTGATATTATTTCCGGCAAAACCGGGCTAAAAACTAACAAAGCAAAGCCATCAAATTCATTAACATAAAAAAAGCGCGCAGCTGGTAAATGACCTGCTGCACGCTTTTCTCTTAAATAAATATCTACTTTATTTTCTTTTTGCCCGCAACAAAATCCTTTAAATAAAAGGGTTCAAAATAGGCAATGTCTTCAAATTGTTTATTTGTAAAGGCTTTTTCCGATAAGCTGATCATATTTTTTGCTGAAGGAATTACATCAGAAATAAAAAAAGCGTTTACATTTACGGAAACTATTTTTTTACATTTTGAAGCGCCATCACCAAAGAAGTAGACTCTGCAATTCGCCTTGTTTTCCTGATCAATAATTTTATCAAAAAAGTATTCATCTACAATTTCTGCCGAAACAGGATATATATTGCGCAATTCTGAATCGTACAAAGCACAATAGACTTCCATTCTTCTCGCATCCAGCATAGGACAAAAAAAAGATGGAACATCTGGTGTAGCTTTACCACTCTTAATATCTCCTGCCTTGAAACTTTCTAAAACACCAAGTGTGAGCTGCTCAAGAGTGTTGACCGCAATCAATGGTTTATTTAATGCATAACACAAGCCCTTTGCAGTGCTAACTCCTATGCGCAATCCTGTATACGATCCAGGCCCTTTGCTCACTGCGACAGCATCCAAATCTGAAAAACTTATATGACTCTGCTGCAATGCATCTTCAATAAACAATGTAAGATTTTCTGCATGAGAATAATCTCCATTTTGTTCTTTCAAAGCAAGCAAAACGCCATCTCTAGCAATTGATACACTGCAAACGGTAGTAGCGGTTTCTAAATTTAAAATTAAAGCCATTGAAATTCAATAAACTATTTCTTTTTAACACAGCTTAGTTAACAGCAAAGCATTACACCTGGACTGAAAAAAGCTGCAAAAATTTATTTTTTTGCAGTATTAAACAATTCTGCTTTATCAACTTTTTTCACCTTTTCTCCTTCTTTCAATTGTTTTGCAATTGCACTATAAGGCCCCGAAATAACATCATCACCCTCTTTTATGCCCTCTTTAATTTCTATGAAATTATTATCCTGAATACCTGTTTTTACCTTTACCATTTTGGCAACACCATCACTAAATAAAAACACACACTCTTCTACTTTAATCGACTCTTTTAAGTCTTTTTTATTACTATTATCATTGGCATTTTGAACAACGATATCCCCTTCACTATTATCCTTCTTCTGCATTTCCTTTTCTTTAAACCCTGTACTATCGCTGCGCGTGGTTACCGATTGAATAGGAACCGTAATAATATTTTCTGCTTTTTTTGTTTGTATATCAACCGTTGCACTCATTCCGGGGCGAAAAGGAGCAGCATTTTTATTGGCTGCTATCAAATCCTGATATGATTCCTGCAATATTCTTATCTTCACAGTAAAGTTGGTAACCTGTTCAGCTGTTACTCCTGTTGTATTTGCGGAGTTCGCAATTTCGGTAACAATGCCACTAAACTTCCTTTCAATGTATGCATCTACTTCAATTAATGCAGTGTCACCGCTATTTACCCGTACAATATCATTTTCGTTCACATCCACACTCACTTCCATTTCATTCAAATTCGCGAGGCGCATGATTTCGGTACCTTCCATTTGTGCTGTACCAACTACGCGCTCTCCTTTTTCTCTATTTAGTTTTGAAACAGTTCCATTTACAGGAGAAAAAATAGTAGTTTTTGCAAGATTATCATTGGCTTCCTTCAATGATGCTTCTGTACTTTTTACATTGTAATCTGAGGCATTTATGTTTTCTTCCGCACCCTTCACATCCGCTTTTGCCCCATCATAAGCAGCTTTCGCAACATCAAAATCTGATTGTGAAATTGCACCTTGCTCAAATAGTTTTTTATTCCGCGCATAAGAAGCTTCAATATTAACAAACGATGCTTTTATCTGCTCAAGGCGGGCTTTAGAATTCGACAAATTTGCCTTTGCCCCATTCAATGTTGCTACCATCCGGCTAAGATTCGATTCATAGATCAAGGGGTTAATTTTACACAACACATCTCCTTTTTTTACCTGATCACCTTCTTTGACAAATAATTCTACGATTTCACCGCTTACGTCAGAACTGATTTTCACCTCCACTTCAGGCTGAATTTTACCATTAGCTGAAACTGATTCAACAATATTCCTTCTCTGGGCCGTTTCAGTAGTAATCGCTATTTCTTTATTGCCGGAACATTTTTTAAAACTAAATGCTGCTACCAAAATCAATACGCCAATACTAATTATCCAAATTATTCTTTTCATCTTTTATGTGTATTTATACTATCCCTCTGCTTAGCAAGGAGCTTGGATAATTATTAAAATTTCAGAGGTTTACCCTGATAAAAATCAAGCACTTTTGTTTTAAAAACATATTGATACTTGGCTTGCAACAAGTCGCTTTGTGCTTTTGTTAGTTTATTTTTAGCGTCATTGTAATCATTTGTATTAATCATTCCCACATTAAATTTCTGTTCGGTATACTTAAATGATTCTTTCATAGCGTCCACAGTTCTTAAGGAGGCATTGTACTTTTTCAAACCGCCATTAGCATCCGCATACGCCTGTTGAATATTTTTCTGTATTTGCAATTTAGTTGATTCAACTACTAATTCAGCATTTAATTTCTGAATATGCGCCCTGTCAATGGCCGTTTTAGTTTGAAAACGGTTAAAGATCGGAACTGTCAGAAAGAAGCCAAACGATTTATTTACATTGTCTTTATACTGATCGACAAAAGGGATTTTTTCCGTTCCGGGCTTCGAAAACGTTGGTGAATAAACGGTATCTCCTCCTGATGTAACACTTCCATCAGGATAATATCCCTGAAAAGAAGGCCCCGAAATAATCCGCTGGCTTAAACCGGAATAACCCGTACCGTAAGCTGCGCTAAACGATAAGCGAGGACTTAATCCCCCCCAGGCCACATCTACAGCTTTTTCCGAGCTTTTGACATTATACTCTGCACTTTTCATTTCGGGTAAATTAGTAACCGCTGAAGTATAAATCTGGTTAGCGGTTGCAGTAAGCAGAACATCGTTACCAATTTCCAAATCGGGCTTTACAATACTAAGCCCCTCTGGTGTTGGCAAATTGAGGAATTGTGCAAGCGATAAATAAGAAATATCCAATTGATTTTGAGCATCCGTAAAATTCAGCTCTTCTAAGGCAAGCTGCGCCTGTATATCCAGAAGAGTTCCTTTTGCTGCTGAACCCGCATCTACAAGTATTTTTGTACGCTCTACCTGTGCATTGGTTATACCGATTTGATTCCGGGTAATTTCAAGTGTTTCAATAGCAAACAATATTTGTAAATAAGCAGATGCGATATTAAGAGACACATCATTTCTTATTTTCTCCACATCATATTTGCTTGCCAGATAGCTGAATTTATTCTGCTGGATGCTATTGATATTCTGAAAACCGCTAAAAACTGTAATATCTGAGCTTAATGAAAGATTTTGAGAAAGTACTTGCTGAGTTGCAAATTGATTGGTAAAACGGTCAATGGTGCGACCATAATTATAGCTGTGAGATGCATTGGCATTAAGGGAAGGAAGCAAGTTAGCTTTGCTCTGGTCCAAATTTACCTGGGAGAGCTCCGTATTTAACTCCGACTGTTTAATCTGAATATTATTTTTTAATGCATAATCAATGCAGGCCTCAAGGGTCAGTGCCTGCCCAGCTTTCATTGCATCCTGAGCAGACAAAGAGGAACAACAAAATAAAAATAAAATAATTATTATATTCTTCACCTTCATGCACGTATAAATATATTTAGAAGATGAATCATAAGCACTTTTTAATGTACCTTATATGAAACATCAACACAAATTTAACAATAGAAATGAAGTAATATATTAAAAGATTATTAAAGGATTTAATTCACGAAATTCTGGTGTCATTTAAACCTTAATGTTGTATGGTTAATCAATACAATTTCCAAATCACCCTCAAACGGACAAATAAAACCCAAATTCAGGTTTAAAAACCTATAAAAAGTGCAATTATTACCAACAAAAATGGCTAATTCTGTACATATACTTTATCTTTGTAATAAGAGTAATTTTATTACCGGAATAAATAACCCTTAACTTTCATCAAATGCAAGAATTTTACGTTGATATTCACTGTCACCCAACCATGAGGGCACTTCATACTACGCCTATCGGCCCTAAAAAAAACATATGGGATCGTACTCAAAATGAGGTTATTGATACATTTGTAGGGAGATTGGCTTCGAACATGTCTAAGGATGTTTCAAAGTTTTCTCAATCCAACTTTTATAATTGTATTGATGGAAAAACAAGGGTGGTTTTTGATTCGTTGTATCCACTTGAAAGAGGGTTTATTAATTTCAAATCTCTCCCTAAATTTTTAATCGGTAAAAAAACGCTTGAAACACTTGCCGTTATTGCTTCAGGAATTACTGCTGAACAGGTCAAAAAATATCAAAAAGAGGATGACTATTTCAGCGACTTAAACGAACAGTATAATTTTTTAGCCAGCAATCAAGGGGATTCCCCTTGCGGTAAATACAATTATAAGATTGTTACTAATTATAGCGAATTAGAAACATCCTTACAAAATACAAATACTGTAAATGTTATTGTTACTATTGAAGGGGCGCATGTATTTGGAAGCGGAAGAAAAGTTTCTGAAAACATGCCACTTGAAGAGTTGAAAAAACTGGTTAAAAAAAATATAGATACAGTTAAAAAATGGGAACACCCACCATTTTTTGTAACATTTGCTCATCATTTCTGGAACCAGCTATGCGGCCATGCCACTACCTTACCGGCTCCTACAACTATTGCCTGTACGCAGGAACAAGGCCTTGACATAGCATTCACAAACCTTGGGTCTTTTGTTTTGGAAGAATTATTATCCACAAAAAACGGAAAACGAATACTGATTGATACCCGCCACATGAGTGTTAAATCCAGAAGACATTATATTGATTATGTGGCAAAACATAATAAAACCAATCCTAATGATTTGATCCCTCTAATTTCAAGTCATTCAGCAGTAAATGGTTTTGAAAAAATGGAACATTCCAACAAAACAAAAGATTCTAAAGCGAAAAAAAAATCAACTACGTATTGTGCCTGGAGTTTGAATATTTCAGCAGAAGAAGCCATTGCTATTCATGAATCGAAGGGGATTGCAGGAATAATTCTTGACAAAGGCCGTCACAGCGGTATTGAGTTATTAAAATCTATTGAAAAACTACAAAATGCGGAAGAGAAAAAAGAATCATTTTTAAAATTAATTTGTGATAATATTTTCTTCTACATCTCTGCTATAAACGCAAAGTCAGGCTGGGATGTATTGACACTTGGTACCGATTTTGACGGTGTTATTTCTCATTTTGATACTTATGAAGATGTATCAAAGCTTCCAGAACTAAAACAAGATTTGATTCGTTTCCTGACAAAAAACAACTACAAATCAGAGCTTTGGTTTGGCTATACACCTCAAGAATTAACACATAAGCTTTTCACTCAAAATGCAATGGATTTTTTAAAACGAAATTTTAAATAATCAAAACATACAATAGTAAAATCAATACAAACAGAATAATAAATAAACATTCATTCGATGAATAGACCTAAAATACATTTTCCATCCAAAGCTTCCAGCAGAGAAGAAATACTTGATTATGTTAATAATAAAAAGTTAAAAGATATTGATTGGAAAAAAGGAAAAGCATTCTGCCTTGTCTATCACCCGGGAGATGAACGCGCTAACCTGATAAAGGAAATTTACAACCTTTATTTTTCCGACAATGCTTTAAACCCAACAGCAATGCCAAGTTTAGCCGAGTTTGAAGCTGAAACAGTAAGCATGTGTGCCGATCTTTTTAATGGAGACGAAAATGTAAGAGGAAATATTACAACGGGCGGAACTGAAAGTATTTTATTAGCTGTAAAAACTGCACGTGACTGGGCAAAAAAACATAAGCCGCATATTACTAAACCAAATGTTGTGTTGCCTGCTTCTGCCCATCCTGCATTTATGAAGGCATTTCACTATTTTAATGTGGACTTTATACCAGTTGCACTTGGAAGCGATTACAGGGCAAATCCAGCCGCGATGCGTGCAGCAGTTAATAAAGACACCATTATGATTATGGGATCAGCCCCCTCCTACCCGCACGGGTTAATGGATCCTATAACTGAAATTGCTGCAATTGCAAAAGAGAAAAATATTTTTTGTCATGTGGATGCCTGTGTTGGAGGTTTTATGCTGCCTTTTATGAAAAAAGCTGGGTACAACATTCCTGCATGGGATTTTTCTGTAGATGGCGTCACCTCTATTTCTGCTGATATTCATAAGTATGGTTATTCTTCAAAAGGATCATCGGTTATACTTTACAAAAATGCGGAGATTCGTAAATTTCAGTTTTCTTTATATACCAAATGGAATGGTGGTGTTTACGGATCTCCAACTATGACAGGAACACGTCCCGGTGGCAGTATCGCTGGCGCATGGGCCGCCTTAAAAGGTATTGGTATGGACGGATATCTTGAATTGACAACCACTACAATGGATGTTACAAATAAAATAAAAGCTGCTATTAATTCTACAGATGAGCTTGAACTAATTGGACATCCGGATATGAGTATTTTGGCTTTTAAATCGGATAAACTGGATGTATTTAAACTAGCTGACGAGCTTAATAAAAAAGGATGGCATTTTGAACGTCAGCAGTTACCACCGAGCTTGCATTTTACAATTAATTATATTCACCGACTTGTTGTAGATGATTTTATCAAAGACTTGCAAGAATGTGTTGAAACAGCCAAAAAATTTAATTTATCATCTCTGGCAAACAGCCTGCAGGTGAATGCAGTAAAAGGGCTCAGTAAAATATTACCTTCAGGGACTATTGCCAAGCTTCAAAAAGGCGGTTCAGTAAAAAAAGAGAATACTGCTGCAATGTATGGAATGATGGGCGCTTTGAGTGGAACTGATGATCTGGAAGAGATTGTGCTAGATTTTCTGGATAAAATAAATTCGGTACAGTAGATAAATTGGAACGCGGATTTGTTAAGACAAAAAAATCACCACTAAGGCACTGAGGACACAGAGAAACACACTAAGTTTTCTTAGTGAAACTAAGTGATCTTAGTGCCTTAGTGCTATACTTGCTAAATGTTCAATACCATGTCGGAAGCTGTTTTACAGGGGATAATAATGGGCTTAATTTTAAGTACATTCTGTGGTCCTATTTTTTTTATGCTAATCAACTTAGGAATCAGCAGCACACCAAAATCTGTATTTTACCTTGCTTTCGGAACATTTTTAAGTGATTTAATAATTATATTATTGTTGCTTTTCGTTGCCCTCGGAGCCATTTCAGAATTAAAACAATTAGAATTTCTTTATTACATTGGCGGAGCGATTTTAATATATTTTGGAATTCGAAATTTACTTAGTGAGCCCGTAATTCTCCAGCAAACTGAAACATCTCAGAAAGATTTATATAAAATATTTTTAAAAGGATTTATGATTAACAGCCTTAATCCAAATATTTTATTTTTCTGGTTTGGGGCGATGATGCTGGCGTTTAGCACTTATCGCAACGATAAAAACCTGGTGTTAACACATTTCATAAGTGGGTTAAGCGTTTCCTTCCTCACAGATTTTCTTAAGGGCTACTCTGCCTTTCACTTAAAGAGATACATAAAACCGCCTTTTCTAAAGGTTCTGAATAAAATTTCAGGGCTTATTATTATTGGATTCGGATTAAAGCTGATGTTTTTTCATTGATAGATAAATCATTGAACAAACGAGATCGCAACCCATAAAGTTTTGGATTAGTTTAAACAAACCTCTATCTCAATATCTGTAAGCGATGTGAATCCAGCTTTATAAATATAAACAGCAGGATGGTAAATGACCATAACGAAGATCCTCCATAGCTGAAGAATGGCAGTGGAATTCCGATCACCGGAGCAAGGCCAATAGTCATTCCCACATTAATAGTTAAATGAAAAAACAGTACGGAAGCAACACCATATCCATAAATACGGCTGAAAGGTGAACGCTGGCGTTCCGACATGTATATAATCCTTAAAATCAACGTAATTTGAAGCATAATTACAAAAGAGCTTCCTACAAAACCCCATTCTTCACCTACAGTACAAAAAATAAAATCCGTATCCTGCTCAGGTACAAAGTCATATTTTGTTTGAGTACCCTGCAAATATCCCTTGCCCAAAAAACCTCCGGAACCAATAGCTATTTTAGCCTGATTTACATTGTAGCCTTCCTTTTTTAAATCTACGGTACCACGGCCTAATAACACATCAATCCGCACTTTCTGGTGAGGTTCCATATGTTCGTAAACGGAACTTGTTCCCTTAACCATACCACATCCGACTAAGCCAATGGTAGCTATAATAAATAAATTTCTCCTGTTACGTCTTACAAACAATACAGCTAACACACACAGTACTCCAATAAAAATAAATAAATACAGGTTGTTGATCAACAATGCTAGAATAAATAATATAACTGCAACAAAACCCAATAGCAAATAATTTACTGATAACCCTTCCCTATAAAGCATTAATATAAATGCTACGAATACGATTGCTAAACCGGTTTCATCCTGTAATACTTTAATAATAAGCAGGGGCACGCCAAGTAGTAATAATGTTATAATTGTATTTTTATAATCAGCTATTTTTATATTCTGATTACTTAAAAATTTTGCCAGTGCCAGGTTAGTCGCGAACTTCATGAATTCCGCTGGTTGAATTCCAAAATCCCCGAAACGGAACCATGATCTACTCCCCTTAACTTCCCGACCTAAAAAAGGGACGAGAATAATTCCAAGTAGAAAAACTCCGTAAATGAGGTAGGCAAAGGCCGTATAAAAATTTTCGTCAATGATTAAGATAATGAATGCGAGTGTAAAGGCTGTCACAATCCAAATCATCTGCTTCCCGTATTTTTGAGAAGTATCGGTAATAATATAATGCTCTTCGTTATATACCGCTGCATAAATATTCATCCAGCCCACTATTACAAGTACCAGGTAAATAAGGACTGTTATCCAGTCGATATTATGAAAAATACTATTAGCGGTGCTTTGTTGTCTCAACGGGTTTTATTTTTGCTTTGTGAATCAAATCGCCTTCTATCATTCGTTTTTCTAAATCAGGACGCGTAATCGTATCTTTTAAATATTTTTCCATCATTAATCGTGCAATCGGACCTGCCCAGGTAGAACCAAATCCGGCATTTTCAATCAGAATACCAACAGCAATTTTAGGTTTTTCAATAGGAGCAAAACACACAAACACCGAGTGATCCTTGCCATGCGGATTTTGTGCGGTACCTGTTTTAGCACAATAAGGAATTCCTTCAATTTTAAGTGCGCCCGCTGTACCACTTTCTACAGCTTTTGCCATACCCATTATAACGGCATTATATACTGCCGTATCTGTTATCATCGTACTATGCTTAACCTTAAAGCGATCCAACAAGGTATCATTGGGATTGCCACCAATTGCTTTTACAATGTGAGGGGTATAATACCATCCTTTATTAGCAATAATAGTAACCAGGTTGGCATTCTGCAAAGGTGTAATACCCATTTCGGCCTGCCCAATACCCAATGAAATAACGGTACTTGCTTTCCAGGATCCTTTACCGAATACTTTATCATAATACTTTATACTGGGTACATTCCCTCTTAATTCATTCGCGAGATCAGATCCTGTTTTTACACCCAAACAAAAGCTCATGGCTATATCACGCCAGTTCGCATAGGCTTTATAGGTATCGTGGTATGTTTTGTCGTCAATTACACTTTTAAAAACAAACGAAAAATAAGAGTTACAAGATGTACCTATTGCACCAACCAAATCCATAGGAGACGGGTGGGGATGACATTTTGGGCGACCTCCCAATGGTGGATAGCCTCTTGCGCAGGGATAACGGGTAGTTGGTGTTAACACCCCTTCATGCAAACCAATAAGTGCCATAATCAGCTTGAATGTAGAGCCCGGGGGATACGATGCCATGGTTGACCTGTTAAACAAAGGGTTCCCAACAGTATCCGCAAGAAGTTCCGCAAAATTTTTGTTACGTGCTCTACCTACAAGCAGGTTAGGATCATAGGTGGGACTTGTAACAATAGCCAATATCTCGCCAGTACCAGGCTCTATAGCAACAACACTTCCTTTTTTATTCTGCATCAGTAACTCTGCATATTCCTGCAGATCCCTATCTAATGTAGAAGTAAGCGGTTTACCCGGAATTGCCAATGTATCATACAAACCGTTCATATAGCTGCCTTTTTCACGGTTGTTCACATCCACCATCATGATGTGCATCCCTTTTTTACCGCGCAATGCTTTTTCGTATGTTTTTTCAATACCACTGATACCAAGGTAATCCCCTTCATTATAATAAGGATTTTTTTCTGTCATTTCCTTACTGGCTTCACCAATATATCCCAGCATATGCGCTGCAATTTTTTTCGGGTATTTCCTCAATGTTCTCGACTGCACATAAAAGCCGGGAAAACGATACAAGCGCTCCTGTAAAGAAGCATAATCACGCGGGGACAATTGCTTTTCAAAAATGGATTGTTTGCGTGGTGAATTGGGAGCCTGCACCGCCTTTTTCATTTTTTTCAAAAACACTTCTTTTGTAATACCAAGCAGGCTGCAAAAATCAGCTGTGTCCAGATTTTTGATCTCCTTCGGTAACACCATCAAATCATAAGCAGCCTCATTGTATACGAGTAATTTATTATTACGATCATAAATATAACCACGTACAGGAAACTCTGTATTGTAACGGAATGCCTGATTTCGGGCGTCCATCTTATAGCTATCATCTATAACCTGTATATAAAAAAGTCTGAAAATAAAAATCAGGCCAATGAATATAATGACACCCATTATAACATATTTTCTATCGGAAAGCAGGTTCATTCTTGGTCTTTTTTACGATTGAAAAGATATTGGCTAATGACAATTAAAACCAACGTAGAGATTGTGCTGATGATAACTCTGAAGAAAGTAGAGAAAAACTCGGAGAACCTGAATATTTCAATATAAAACAGAACCAAATGATGCAGCAAAATTAAAATTGCTGAATAGGAAAGAAACCAAGGTACACCTAGATACTGTATGGTTGGCTGCGTTCCGAATTCATAACCATCACGTGGAGAAAACAATTTTAATATTCCGGGACGCAGGTAAGCAATAAAGACACATGCTGCAGCGTGCATTCCTGCTGTATCATAAAACATATCTATAGTAATACCAATAATAAAACCACTGAATAAAAGCACCCATTTAGGAGTTTCAAACGGCAGACCGATAATAAACAATACATATATAAAAGGATTTATAAACCGGCCCAGCTCAATATTTTTAATAATAAGCACTTGCACTCCTACAAGTACTATATAACGCAGAATATTTTTTATTATTTCGTTTAACACCTTCTATTAATCTTTACTGTCAATTTCTGATTTCTTCTCCAACTCTTCCTGCTCCTGCTTCAATATATTGGTTACAATGTACACGTGGCTGAGTTTTTTAAACTCGGTTGATAGTTTAACTTCCACTGTATAAAAATAATCACCCGATTTTCTTTCAAAGCTTTTAACAGTCCCTATCATAATATCTTCCGGAAAAGTTAACGAATACGCACTTGTTACAATTGTATCACCTTTCACCAAACGTACATGCGTTGGAATATCATGTAAAGTTGCGTATCTGAAATCTGCTCCATCCCAGGTAAGCGGGCCATATGAACCATCCTTTTTTATTTTCGAACTGATGGTAGTTTTACTATTTAATACCGACATTACTGTACAGAAATTTTCGGACACATCCTTTACCTGCCCAACAATACCAGTACTTGTAATAACCGCCATATTATTTTTAACACCTTGCTTTGACCCTTTGTCAAGGGTAAGATAATTATTACGCCTGTTAGTCGAATTGTTTACCACTTTGCAGCTTGTATAATTATATTTTTGTCGATACGCAGTATCATTTACCAGGTACTGATCATCCACCAGCATAGAAAATGAGATCATTGAACGGGAACGGAGTTCCGCATTTTCACGAGCCAATTTTTCATTTTCATTTTTCAGAAAAAAATATTCTTCCACGTCAGCAGATGTCTTTAACACCTTAGCAGACATCGCATTGGAGGAATTAATAAAACTGGCTTTCTGAAAATAGTTATTCTGAACTATTAAATAAACGCATAACACTTCCATTAACAAAAACAGGAAGAAAAAATAATTTTTCCAAATGAATGTTATGAGATTACGCATTTAAATTAACAGGGAATTAGAGATTTGAAGAATTGGTGATTTATTGATTTAGAGAATTAGACATTTATAGTTTTATTCTTCATTGTTTTTCTCGATTTAGCTACAATTGAAAGTATTTCATTCGCTTCCTTTAAATTTTTATCAATTTCAGCACCCGTGTATACTCCTGATTGAACTAACAACTCCAACCAAAAAACCGTTTCATCCGCCTCTTCAACTACAATACACAGTTTAGAAAAAAATTCCGCATCAGATCGAGCTCTGCAAACTGCTCTATAATTTGAAGCAACGGAAAATGTTGAACGTAAAAGCTGTTTTTTTATGATGAAAGCTTCATCGACTTTTGGAAAAGATTTTGACAAGTGTATAATAGATATTGCAAACAGCTTTGTTCTTCTTTTAAACTCATCCGAAAAATCAGACATATTGAATTTAGTGATTTGGAGAATTAGTCATTCTTAATTATTAACTCGTTAAATACATATATACTGCTTTACTTAAAATCTGCCCTTCTCTAACTCTCCTTTTCTTCAACTCTCTAATTCTCAATCACTATTTCATCAGGAATGGGAATTTTTCTACATTTTTAAGCGCAATACCAGTACCACGGATAACAGCACGCAATGGATCTTCTGCAATATGCACAGGAAGTTTTGTTTTCAATGAAATACGTTTATCTAATCCGCGCAACATGGAACCACCACCTGCTAAATAAATACCTGTACGGAAAATATCTGCAGAAAGCTCTGGTGGCGTCATTTCCAACGCATTCATAATCGCTTCTTCAATTTTTGCAATTGATTTATCAAGAGCGTGCGCTATTTCAACACAAGACACATAAATTTCTTTAGGAATACCAGTCATCAAATCTCTTCCGTGAACTGCATAATCAGGTGGCGGGTTATCAATTTCTGTCATTGCTGCGCCCACTTCAATCTTTATACGCTCTGCAGAACGCTCACCAATTAATATATTGTGCTGTCTGCGCATGTACTCCTCAATATTGGAGGTAAATTCATCACCCGCAATACGGATAGATTTGTCGCAAACAATACCACCTAGCGCAATAACTGCAATTTCGCTTGTACCACCACCAATATCAATGATCATGTTACCTACCGGTTCTTCTACGTCAATACCGATACCAATTGCAGCGGCCATTGGCTCATGAATAAGATAAACCTCTTTACCACCAGCATGTTCAGCACTGTCACGTACGGCACGTTTCTCCACCTCTGTAATCCCGGAAGGAATACAAATAACCATTTTTAACGAAGGCGTAAACAAACGTTTTTCTGGATTAATCATTTTGATCATCCCACGAATCATTAACTCAGCAGCGTAGAAATCCGCAATTACTCCATCTCTTAACGGACGAACCGTTTTGATGTTTTCATGCGTTTTACCATGCATTAACATTGCACGCTTACCCACAGCGATAAGCCTTCCGGTAATACGATCAACTGCGACAATAGAAGGTTCGTCAACCACTACTTTATCATTATGAATGATCAGTGTATTGGCTGTTCCCAAGTCAATTGCAATTTCTTGTGTTAAAAAGTTAAATAAACCCATAGTTTGATTTTTTGATTTACGATTAAAAGGATTTAGGATTTAACACCCTCTAATCTGAAATTTTATAAATAAATATTTAATATTTCTTTGGGTAAGGATGAAACTCCTAAATCATCTAATCCTTATTCCTAAATTTTTTAATGCTTAAAATGGCGTATTCCGGTCATTACCATTGCCATTCCATTATTGTCGCAATATGCTATTGATTCTTTATCCTTAATAGATCCACCCGGCTGAACTACAGCTGTGATGCCAGCCTTGTCAGCTATTTCAACACAATCCGGAAACGGAAAAAATGCATCCGAAGCCATTACAGCACCTTTCAGACTAAAACCAAATGTTTCTGCTTTTAAAATAGCCTGCTTTAGAGCATCCACGCGTGATGTTTGACCAACCCCGCTCGCAAGCAACTGGTTGTTTTTCGCTAACACGATGGTATTCGACTTTGTATGTTTCACTAATTTATTAGCAAATTCCAGATCGCTGAATTCAGTGGCTGTAGGAGCTACCTTTGTAGCTATTTCCATTTCGCTTTGCGTTTCGGTCTTCAAATCCTTATCCTGCGCAATAACGCCATTTAGCAGGGTTCGGAATGATCTGGAGGCAAACTCCACTATATTTTGCTGTAAAATGATTCGGTTAGGTTTGAGTTTCAATAATCCCAATGCTTTTTCATCAAAGCCCGGAGCAATAATCACTTCGAAAAATAGTTTATTAATCTCTTCTGCGGCCGTGAAATCAACAGTAGTGTTGGTAATTAACACACCACCAAATGCACTTGTAGGATCCCCTGCAAGAGCATCTTTCCATGCATCTACCAAAACAGGGCGTGATGCCAACCCACAGGCATTGTTATGCTTTAAGATTGCGAAAGTTGTTTCTTTAAATTCTGCGATCAAGGTTACTGCTGCATCAACATCCAACAGATTATTGTAGGACAACTCCTTGCCATTGAGTTTAGTAAACAATTCATCCAGGTTACCATAGAAAACACCTCTTTGATGAGGATTTTCGCCATAACGAAGTACTTGGGAGTTTTGAATACTCTGTTTAAATACAGTTATATCATCACCGTTAAAATAATTAAAGATAGCAGTGTCATAATGTGATGAAACATTAAATGCTTTACCAGCCATGGCTTTGCGCTGTTCAAGTGTAGAAGCACCTTCAGCAAGTGTTAAAATATCCAGCAAAGATCCGTACTCATTTTTCGAAGGAATAATAACAACATCACGGAAATTTTTTGCTGCAGCACGAATTAAAGAAATGCCACCAATATCAATTTTCTCAATGATAGCAGCCTCTTCCGCACCCGATGCAACAGTTGCTTCAAAAGGATATAAATCAACAATTACAAGATCAATTTCAGGGATTTCGTATTCCTCCAATTGATCTGTATCGCTCTGTAACTCTCGTCTGCTAAGGATTCCGCCAAAAATTTTCGGATGTAATGTTTTCACCCTTCCACCTAAAATAGAGGGGTAAGATGTTAATGTTTCAACCGGAGTAACAGCGACACCAAGCTTTTCAATAAACTCCTGAGTGCCACCAGTGCTGAAAATCTGCACTCCCAAAGCATTTAACTGATGGATTACCGGCTCTAAATTATCTTTGTAATATACCGAAATTAGTGCCTTTTTTATCTTTTTTAATCCGCTCATAATGCATTTTTAATCACTTCTTGCAAAGTTAAGAAATTTTTAATCTGTATTTCGGCAAAAGCGCATTGTTAATAACCTGTTTTTGAAAAAAAAACAACTAACAGAGTACTCTCCTAGATATGATGGGTTTTTTAGGCAAAACCATTACCTTTAATCTTAAAGGACGGAGGGGATATGTTAATACTTTTTTGGATAAATTTAAGATTGTGGGGATTCAACTGTTTAACACTAACCTATTGCAATCTGTAGCTTCTTATAAACCGCATCTTTTTTAAGCTCCCGAACTTCCCCCGGTTTCATGCTTTCCAACCTTAGGTCTTCTATTGCAATCCGGATTAAACGTATGCACGGAAACCCAACACCAGCAGTCATTTTACGCACCTGATGATATTTACCTTCCGTTAAAATAAGTTCAATCCATGAAGTTGGAAGAAGTTCGCTTACCGGATGAGCCCTTGGTGCAAGGTTTTCAGGCTTTTTTACCTGTTTTACTTTACAAGGTTTTGTGGTATATGGCCCGGCATCCAACGCAATAGTAATGCCTTTCTCTATTTGTTTTAAGGCTTCTGATGTAATGATTCCCTGCAATTGAACTAAATAAATACGCTTATGTTCAAATTCAGGAGTTAATAATTTATAATTTAAACTTTTATCATTTGTTAAAATCAATAAACCTTCGCTGTTCTCATCCAACCGCCCCACGGGATAAACATCTTTTGGGAAGCTGAAATCCAATAAATCCAAACACTTTTTTTTGTGTGAAGAAGTGAATTGCGAAATCATTTTGTAAGGTTTATAAATGATATAGTAGTTCATTTGAATTCTGCTCGGTTTCGATATTTAATTTAATTGATTTATTATATTTCAATTTCGCCAAAACTATACAAACCCTGTCTTTATCTTAACAGCGCGTTCTGCACACTATTATTGAGAGTAGGGTTTTCTAATAAATTGAAAAACAATTTTAATGCAGAAGTCGCTATGATATGTTTCAGGAAACGTTACAGAAGGTAGACGAAACGAGTTATACTGACTTTTTATATGAAGTCCAATTATTCGAATTCCATTTTTCGATAATAACAACATTACTCTGGTGTTCAGGAGCTTCAAATTGTCCGTCAGTTGAATAATCAAGAATAAGAGGTGTACTCGCTTCTGCAGTTACAACAATATAACCATTGTTTTGATTAACATTAAATACATAAAAAAGAATCTCTCCTGTAGCTGATTTTTCAACATGCGCCAATGTGGTGGATATGAGAAGCTGTTCTGAATTTTGTTTGTAAAATTTTTCTGCAACTTCTCTTGCAATGCTTAACGTAATTGACGTTGCGTTAGCGATATTTGTTCCCAAAGCAAGAACCAAAAGAAAGCAGATAATTTTTTTCATTTTATTATTAATTAAAATCAGTTGTGTTTTTATTTATATTTTAAAGCATTGAATTTACTCTATCCCGGCAAATATATTACATAAATCGACAAGAGCCCCTTAACAACAGTTTTTACTTATAAACTAAAATATTAACAATTTAATTACAATCAAGAAACAGATTATTCATTTGTTAAAACGCATTCAAATAAATCCGAAAAATGCTTTTTTAATCGCTCTTTCACTTCTGCTTCATCTACCTTCCTTCCAAGTTCTTTGTCCATTGAGGTAACCGCCTTATCCACAATTCCACAGGGCACAATGTTGCCAAAATACCCCAAATCCACATTCACATTCAATGCAAAGCCATGCATCGTAACCCAACGACTGGCACGTACCCCCATCGCACATATTTTTCGTGCTTTTAAAGGGTCTTCCGCATCCAGCCAAACCCCCGTTTCACCCTTGCTTCTTCCCGATTTAATACCAAAATCAGCTAATGCACGGATCACCATCTCTTCAAGAAAACGCAGGTACTTATGTATATCAGTAAAAAAATTATCCAGGTCCAAAATAGGGTATCCAACAATTTGCCCAGGTCCATGATAGGTAATGTCCCCCCCACGGTTTATTTTATAATAGGTCGCATTTTTTTGATTCAGTTGCTGCTCATTTATCAGCAAATGGTCTTTATTTCCGCTATTGCCAAGGGTATATACATGCGGATGCTCGCAAAAAAGAAGATAATTAGATGTTTGTGTTCCTATGGCAGGTGTTGAATGTTGCGAATTTAAATTTACTGGCTGATTATCAGAAACTTTACGGTTGTTGATTTTAATCTGTACAATTTCATTAAACAGATTTTCCTGGTAGTCCCAGGCTTGTTTATAATCAATTAACCCTAAATCAATACATTTAACCTGCTGCATTTTTATTTAAAGTCTATATCTGAGACAGTGCGGATTTCAAGTGATTAATGACATTCACTTCCATTAAATCAGCACCTCTAAGTTCGCCTAATACTACGGAAATCCAATCTCCAAGGTGAATAAAATAAATTGCTTTTTCAATCGGAGAATTGCCCTTTGAATATATCTCTGTAATATGAGATACGTATTTTTTTATTACCTCTTTATTAATTTCAACTCTTGCCAGGTTGCGTGAATACTCATCTTTATCAACAAAAATCAACACTGATAGATTATCATTTTTTTCTGTCCAGCCAACCAATTCATTATGATTCATTTCCGGAATCACCTGGTGCCAGCACAATATTTTGGCATTTTCATTCAATTGCTGACGAAAGCGGATTGCAACTCCCTCGAAATAAGTAGTTGCATAAATTACAGGAAGTTTACCTACTAGCTTTTCAGCAATACTTGTTGCCTCCGCAATAATGTTAATTTCTTCCTGATCTATTAATTTTACTGCTGCTTCCAGCTCTGATTTGAAACGGTCATTTATAACTCCGAAAAAGCCCAATATATAAAACAGCTGGGTTAATGAATACCCTAAACATGATCTTGGAGGCATTCCGCCCGGCACAACAATATGGTCCAAACTTTGCTTTTTAGAAATTTCCAACACTTTCCCCCCAGAAGTAATACTTACAATTTTTGCATTTTTTGCAATAGCCATTTCCATACAATTCAAGGTTTCTTCGGTATTACCTGAATAGGAAGAAATAATCACAAGGGTATTTTCATTTACATAGGCTGGAATAAAATATCCTTTGCAAACATTTACAGGAATATTTGCACAACCAGCAACAAGCTCGGCAACAATACTTCCGCCAATACCTGATCCGCCAAGACCACATATCAGCACATTAGAAATTTTATTTTTCGCTTCAGTTAATTTAGCGTCAGTACCGATCTTAATTGCTTCGGACAATTGTTTTGAAAAATTGGCTACCAGTGTTTTCATTATAGAATTGTATCTAGAGTTTAAGATTGTAAAAATAGTGTTTTTAATCAATATTACACCCTCTGTTTTGTGAATTGTTCGTCATATTTCAACAAATGATAAAAACCTTTTAAAAACAGGTGTTACGAAGACCTTTCCCAATAAATTTACTAGCAAAAATAAGTGTTTTCGCATAAGAAATCCTTTATTACCTTATATTTGCAAAAAATAATATAAAAATCATGAGTAACGAGTTAAACGAGCAGGAAATTCTAAGACGTAATAAACTGGAGGAGATTACAAAAAGTGGTATTGATGCTTATCCGGCAGCATTGTTTGAAATAAACGCTACAGCAAAAAATGTACTTGAGAACTTTAATCCTGAGAAGGCGGAGGATTATAAAAACATAAGTATTGCAGGACGTATCATGAGCGTTCGAGATATGGGCAAGGCTTGTTTTGTGAGTTTACAGGATGGGACAGGCAGAATTCAGGTATATATCCGCAGAGATGATATTTGCCCTGGTGAAGACAAAAGCACTTTTGACCTATTATTTAAAAAACACACAGATATTGGCGATATTATTGGCATTACAGGATACGGATTTGTAACTAAGGTTGGTGAAATATCCATCCATGCTCTTTCATTCAAAATGCTGAGTAAGTCGCTACGTCCTTTACCAATGGTGAAACGCGATGAAGAAGGTAATGTATACGATGAAGTAACAGACCCTGAATTCCGCTACCGTCAACGTTATGTTGATCTTATTATTAATCCTGCAGTAAAAGATACATTTGTTAAACGCACGAAAATGGTGAATACCATTCGTGATTTTTATAACTCAAAGGGGTACTTAGAAGTAGACACCCCCGTATTACAAGCTATTCCAGGAGGTGCTACAGCCCGCCCATTCACTACTCATCATAACACCCTGGATATGCCTATGTACTTGCGTATAGCGAATGAGTTATACCTAAAACGGCTTATTGTTGGCGGCTTTGATGGAGTATATGAATTTTCCCGTAATTTCCGCAATGAAGGAATGGACCGCACGCACAATCCGGAATTTACTGTAATGGAGCTGTATGTAGCTTACAAAGACTACAATTGGATGATGGATATTACCGAGGAACTCATTGAAAAAATTGCAATGGATCTCAACGGAACAACTCTTGTTCCATCAGGAGATAAAATAATTGATTTTAAGCGTCCTTTCAAACGTGTAACTATGTTCGAATCCATTAAAGAATTCACAGGCATTGATATAAGTGAAATGGACGAAAATCAGTTGAGGGACGTTTGTAAAGAATTGAAAATTGAGCTAAACCCAAGCATGGGTAAAGGGAAATTAATTGATGAAATTTTCGGTGCAAAATGTGAAGGCAATTACATTCAACCTACATTTATTACAGATTATCCTATTGAGATGAGTCCACTCACCAAAAAGCACCGCAGCAAACCGGGACTGGTAGAGCGTTTTGAATTAATGGTAAATGGTAAAGAATTAGCCAATGCGTATTCTGAATTAAATGACCCTATTGATCAGCGTGAACGTTTCGAAGACCAGATAAAATTGATGGAGCGAGGAGATGATGAGGCAATGTTTATAGATCAGGATTTTTTACGTGCCTTGGAATATGGTATGCCTCCAACAGCCGGTATTGGTATTGGTATTGACAGATTAGCCATGATTATGACCAACTCACATTCCATACAAGATGTCTTATTTTTCCCTCAAATGCGACCGGAAATAATTAAGAAAGTGGTGGTGGAACTAAAAGCAGAAGAAATTAAAATTCTGGATGAAGTAAAAAAACAAAATCCAGCAACTTTAGTTACTATTAGTGAAGGTTTGGGTATCTCCAAAAATCAATTACAAAAGCTACTTAATTCATTAGAAGAAAGAAACCTTGTAAAAAGAGAAGGCCCTCTGTACCAGGTAAACAACTAATTTAGTATAACCGAATGTGTCATTAATAATAGCACAATAATGAAACATTCGGTTATAATTTTACGAATACATTTAAATTGATTTATATAGTCTTTTTAAGGAGAAAGATATTTTAATACTTTAACATCAATAAAAGAAAAAGTATTTTATTAGGGACGTGTTTTTTTAATTAGGACTATTTCCAGGAAGTAGTATTACGATAATGTAAAGTCTTAAACAACTTCTATAATTCAAAATATGTCGTTTAAAACAACCAAATTAAATTCCCCACATTTTGCATACATTTTTTTGTTGCTTTTACTTTCTATTTTTGCTTATTGGCAGATTTCATTTTTAAAATACTCCGTTACACATGATATGATAAATTGCTGGATTCCCTGGCGTTATTATATTTCTGAATGTTTTCAAAACCATATATTTCCATTCTGGAATCCATATCAGCAGCTAGGTTACCCTATCCATGCTGATTTACAAGGACCAACCTGGTATTTAGAATCCATTCTATTAAGCATCACCACAGGGCAAACAAATTACACTTTACACTACTTATTCATTTTTTATGTTTTTATGGCCGGCATGGGAATGTACTTTCTATCGCTGGCATTCCAGAACAACAGAACCGTTGCTTTTTTAGTTGGCGCCTGTTATATGTTAAGCGGCTTTTTTGTGGCACATGTTCAGCACTTTTATGCCATTATTGGCGCGGCCTGGCTGCCTTACATTATAATGAATTACTATAAAATGCATCTGGATAAAAGTTATTTACGAGCATTATATACTTCCATTTTTATGTTTTTTAATCTAACAGGTGGTAACCATACTTTTTCTATAATTCTTATTTATTTATTCGCAATCATTTCTGGATATTTTATTGTAACCGCGCTAATAGAAAAAAACAAAGACAATGTTATAAACTATATAAAGCTAAACTTCGCATTTGGAGCAGTAACAATCCTTTTTGCGTCTGTAGTATTAGTTGCATTCTATCAAACCTCTCCATACATAGCTCGATTAAGCGGTATGATATATAGGGATGCCGCTGTCTGTCCCTTATCTCCTCAATCACTGCTATCACTACTTGTCCCCTTTTCAACCGTTAACAGTGTGGATTTTTTTAATACCGATCAATCCATGTGTAATATATATGTAAGTATTGTAATGCTTCTATTTATAATACTGGCATTCACCAATAAAAAAACTTCATTTGAAAAGGTGCTTTTAACTTTTGCCATTATTTGTTTATTCGCTTCTTTTGGCGCCTATACTCCCATACATAAATTTTTATTTAACTATTTTCCGTTAATTAACCGTTTCCGATTTCCAAGTTATTTCAGTCTATTTTCTATACTTGTTTTTTTATTGCTTGCCGGAAAACAATTGGCGGCCTTTATTGCAGAAACAGAAATAAACTATAAAAAAATTATCCGGATTGCTATATTTATTGGACTATCCATACTTTTACTGATAGTTATTGCAGTTATTAAAAATCAGGGTCAGCGGTTTTTCTTCCTAAATAAATTCGATTCAATTTTTGATTTTTTAAGAACCTCTTCCTTCTACCAAAACATACTGTTCCAGGGAAGCATCCAACTTCTATTCATTGGGATATTCATTGCAGTGATTACAACATCAGTCAAAAAACATTGGTTTAAAATTACCTGTATATTAATTATTCTGGATCTATTTATAGCAATGCAATTGAACATTGCCTATGTAGGCGTTTCACCAGCTTCTCCTAAGGAACTACATGATTACCTTACAACTTTACCCAAAGGCTTTCCCGTACCTGCTAATAACAACATTATTGAAAACACCGAACAAATTGGCCAAAAGCACGGATTATACAGAAATACAAGCGCTTTTCACAAACGTATTTCTGCTGATGTTTTTAATTCTTATGTATTCAAAAACTATTTAAAGCTGGCCGACTCATTTCCAAATCTGTTTAATTCCATACAAAAAAATCCATTGCTTTATTTTTCTGATGTTATTTATTCCGATTCAGAAGCCGCTAAACTTGACTCATCTGATATCACAAATAAAACAATTGTTTTATCCGATTATGATCATTCAGTTATTGCCTCTACTATTAAAAACAACAACCCTGGTTCAGCGGAAGAAAACATTTTTATAAAATCATTTAATCCCAATGAATTAAACACAAAAATCCGCTCTCCAAAAACTCAGCTATTAACTATATTACAAAGTTATTATTCAGGCTGGGAAGTGTATATTGACAATTATCATTCTAAAATACTTGTATCTAATTACTTAACCATGTCAGTTCTAATTCCAGCCGGAGAACACGAAGTGAAATTTATCTACAAAAATCCTGCAATAGTTACAGCTGCTATCATTTCCTACGGTTCATTCCTGATTGCACTGATTATATTATCTTTTATCTGGATTAAAAAAAATAAAAACTATTGGGCCCCAGTTGTTATATGGATGGTATTAATTGGAAGCGCATGCTTTTATTTATTTTAAATAACATTGTATTAGGCAATATTTAACTGTAATTTTCAGCAAAACGAATTTAAATTTTGATAAAATTAAAATGAATAGTACAAAACAAATAGCTGTAATTGGAGGTGGGAGCTGGGCAACCGCTATAGTAAAGATGCTTTGCAACAATGTTCCAACAATATATTGGTGGATTCGTCATGAAGCCGCAATTGAACATATAAAAAAACATAAACACAATCCAAGTTATTTAACTTCTGTTGAATTCGATACGCATAAACTAGCTTTAAGCGCGGATTTAAAAGAAATAATTTCAAAGGCAGATGTACTGATAATGGCTGTACCTTCTGCATTTTTAAAGGACGCACTTAGTGGATTAAGCGCAGAGGATTTTAAAAACAAACAAATATTCTCTGCCATTAAAGGAATTGTTCCACAACACAACTTAATTGTAGGTGAGTTTTTCAACAAAGAATATAATATACCCGTAGAAAACATTGGTGTGATCACTGGCCCATGCCACGCAGAGGAAGTTGCAATGGAAAAGCTATCCTATTTAACAGTGGCTTCACAAAACACGGGTAATGCTGAGTTTTTAGCAGCACAATTAAAATGCAGATATATTAAAACAACGGTATCTGATGATATCTATGGTACTGAATATTCTGCGGTATTAAAAAATGTATTTGCCATTGCAAGTGGTATTTGTCACGGCTTAGGATACGGGGATAACTTTCAGGCAGTACTAATTTCAAATGCTCTGCAGGAAATAAAAAGATTTGTTGATAAAGTACACCCAATTGATCGTGACATCAAGAGTTCCGCTTATTTGGGAGATTTATTAGTTACTGCTTATTCTCAATTCAGCCGTAACCGAACTTTTGGAAGTATGATAGGAAAAGGATATTCCGTTAAATCAGCTCAATTAGAAATGAATATGATTGCTGAAGGCTATTATGGCGTCAAATGTGTTTATGAAATCAACAAGCAGTACCAGGTGGATATGCCTATTACCAATGCAGTATACAATATTTTGTATGACAAAATTTCTCCATTAATCGAAATGAAATTATTAACGGATGAACTTTCTTAAGCCTAACCCAGCCGGTTCAGGCTTGTTTAGGATGATTACCATCTAATTATGTTAACAAAAAACAAAGGACACATAAAATCAATAAGCCTGCTGACATTAACCCTTTCAGTGTTAAGCATCCTGTTGTACCATTCTACAATAACGTTATTCCCCGCATTTACACATTCCTGGACACAAAGCGAACGCTACGCCTTGGCACTTGGTTTTTTACACAATGGATTCGACCTATTTCATCCAAGCACCTTTAATCTGCAAAGTATTGATGGAATAACCCGGGTTGATTTCCCCATCAATGAATATATTGTTGCAATAATTATGAAACTGATATCAAGCACCTCACCCGCTATATTCAGGATATATACCTTATCTCTGAGCATCACCGGACTGATCTTTTTATACCTTCTCACAAAAAAAATTACCTCTTCTGAAATAAAATCCTGGCTTGTAGTTTTGTTTGTTTTTTTGTCTCCAGTATATGTTTATTACCAGGCTGGCTTCATACCAAGTGTTCCGGCAATCGCATTCATATTTATTGCGTACTATTTTTTCTTTTCTTACAAAGACACTAACAAAAACAAACATTTTTATTTATCCGTCACATTCTTTTTGCTTGCCGCATTAATACGAATTCCCTTTTTAATCTTTCTTTTCTCCGCGCTACTGCACCAGGCATGGTTGATTATAAAACATAAAAAAATAAAATGGTTTGAAATTAGTGCATTTATTGTGGCTTTCAGCCTTTTTGCTGCATACTACAGATACAATGTACATCTTGGCAGAATGTATGGAAATATGTTCCTTGATAGTTTTCTTCCCGCGAGAAACATAAAAGAATTTAAGGATATTCTTCTCAACATGTACACATACTGGAAATTTCAATATTTCACAAAAGCCCATTACTATTTACTATTTGCAGCACTACTTTATTCGCTCTATACATTTATTAGGCACAGAGGCATCCCTGAAAAAGATAAAAAATACTGGTTCCATTTATTTATCATGGGTTCTGGAGCCACCCTTTATTTCCTTTTAATGATGTGTCAATTTTATGATCACGACTACTATTTCCTGGATTCCCTTTTTATACCTATTGTGTTTTTATTTATCTGCTCCATTAACAATATTAAACTTGAAAGCAAAGCCAAGAAAGTATTCTGGAGTATCTGCCTTTTAATTGCAGTTTTATATTTCTTTAAAGGAACGGTTAAGGTTCAGAAAGAAAGATATACTACTTATGAATGGGACCGCGTTGAGGCATCCAGACAAAATTTTACCGGAATAGATAAATACATGGACTCAATTGGCATTTCAAAAGATGCTAAAATATTAGTTATTGAATCATACTCCACCAACATCCCTTTAATATTAATGAACAGAAAAGGGTATACCGTTTATCAAACCAACCGTGATGATGCCTTTATGCCCTTATTTAAATACGATTGGGACTATGTGGCCATTCAAGATGTATTCCTTGTGTCGGACGTTTTAAACTATTATCCAATACTCAATTCACTGTTAGAAAAGGTAGCAGGTAATGGTAAAATTTCGTTTTATAAAAAAAGCGCTGTAATCAAATCAAAAACGCTGAAAAACTTCTTAAGTATCAGCCCTGAAAACACTGTTTATTCTTCAATAGTTAAATTTGATACTGCGCAGCATGACGAGCATATTAAAACTGCTGACAATACTTCAGAAGAAAAATCCTATTCCACCCCTAAAGCTGGCGCATTAAATGAAACTGTTGAATACGGTACTTCATTATATTTTAAGGCGAAAGAACTAAAACAAAAAAATCTTAAAATATTAGTTACTGCATACATATTTTGTGACAAGCCGATAACGGATTTACAGTGTGTCGCCTCCGTATCCAATAGCAATGAAGCTCTTTATTATCAAAGCTTTGATTTAAATAAGCAGATAAAACAAATTGGCAAATGGCAAAAAATGGAATTACAATTTGTACTGCCACCATTTAAAAATGCAGAAGATGAACTAAAAATTTATTTGTGGAATAAAAACAAAGAGATTATTTATTATGACAATCTGGAGTTTATAATCTATCACTAGCTGGCTGCTGGCTGAGTATGGAAATACGAAAAAACAATCCCAGCCTTTGATTTACCAATAACTTCTGCCAATTCAACTTCCGGAACTTCTTTTATTTTTTTAACTGATTTAAAATGCGACAATAATTTTTGGGCGGTGGTTGTGCTTATTCCTTTTATTTCAGTGAGTTCGGTTTTCAAAGTCCCTTTATCACGCTTACTACGGTGGTGTGTGATCCCGAAACGGTGCGCCTCATCACGTATCTGTTGTATTATTTTTAAAGTCTCACTCCTTTTATCAAGATACATTGGAATAGAATCGTTTGGAAAATATATTTCTTCTAATCTTTTTGCAATACCTATAATTCCAACTTTCCCTCGTAAGCCCAATTTATCAAGACTTTCAAGGGCTGAGCTTAATTGACCTTTACCACCATCAATTACAATTAGCTGGGGCAATGATTGCTTTTCTTCCAACACACGCTTATAACGCCTGTAAATCACCTCCTCCATTGATGCAAAATCATCTGGTCCTACAACCGTTTTAATATTAAAATGCCTGTAATCCTTTTTGCTCGGTCTTGCATCCTTAAAAACCGTCATTGCAGCCACTGCATAATCTCCCTGAAAATTAGAATTATCAAAACATTCGATATGCCGGGGTTCTTCGCTTAAATGAAGATCTTTTTTCATTTGCTCCAATATCCGCTTGGTATGGCGTTCCGGATCCACAAGACTTTCCTGTTTTATTTTTTCCTTTCTGTAATAATCTACATTTCGTTCTGATAATTCCAACAAATGTTTCTTATCACCACGTTGTGGAATAGTAAATTCTATATCAGGAAATTCCGTCTCTAACTTAAAAGGAATTATAATTTCCTTCGAATCACTGTTAAAGCGTTCCCGCAGTTCAGCTATAGCAAGCGTTAATAGCTCGTCATCACTTTCATCAAGTTTCTTTTTGAGTTCAATGGTGTGCCCTTGTATTATGGAGCCATTCATTACTTTCAAAAAATTCACATATCCGCTTTTCTCATCGGTAAGAATCGAGAACACATCCACATTATCTATTGTTGGGCTTACTATTGTTGACTTACTTTGAAATTTCTCCAACAGATCAATTTTATCCTTGATTATTTGAGCTTTCTCAAATTCCATTTTATCAACATGTTGCTGCAACAGCATTTTTAAATGCCGCGCAACGGTAGTGCTGTTTCCTTTAATAATCTCTTTAACGTCTGAAATCGTCTGGTTGTATTGAACCTCCTCTTCCCTACCAACACAAGGCGCTTTACAGTTTCCGATATGATATTCAAGGCATACCTTAAATTTATTGGATTTAATATTCTCCTCTGAAAGTTTCAAATTACAATTCCGTAACTTATAAAGCTTTTTTATAAGGTCCAACACCATATTCATCACCTTTACAGAAGTATATGGTCCAAAATACTGCGAACCATCTTTGATCTTCAAGCGGGTACTGAATACACGGGGAAATGGCTCATTGGTGATACATATCCAGGGATATGTTTTATCGTCTTTCAGCAAGACGTTATATCTGGGCTGGTATTTTTTTATAAGATTATTCTCCAGTAGCAGTGCATCCATTTCACTATCAACGATAATGTATTTGATATCTACTATTTTTCTTACAAGTACCTGCGTTTTCCCATTTTCATATTGATCTTTATTAAAATAAGAAGCAACGCGCTTTTTCAAATTCTTCGCTTTTCCTACATAAATAATTTTCTCCTCAGCATCGTAATACTGGTAAACACCCGGATTATCAGGTATTGTGCGAAGTAAATTTTGTATGTGTTCGGGTTTTTCCAATTAAATATAATAGTTCACGTTAGTTTTCTTTCTGGCAAGTTCAAACTTATTTCAAATCTCCAAAATGTTGAAATGAATCCGCATAAACATTTTAACCCTATCCATAAATTAAAATGCCTCATTCTTTTAATAAGAACGAGGCATTTTATCAAAAGGTATATATTACTGTCCGTGACAGTTTTTATACTTTTTGCCACTTCCACATGGACATACGTCATTACGGCCAATCTTTTGCTCTACCCTTACCGGCTGAGGTTTTGCCTTTGGCTGTTCCTCATCAGAAGACACCTCATTGCGGCTTGTTTGCACCTGCTCCCTTCTTGGAGCCTGTACACGTGCCTGTTGAACTGTATTTTGAGTTTCATTAGGTAAATTCGCACGCATCAGGAACGATACTACTTCCTTATTTACATCCGTAATCATTCGTTTAAATAATTCGAACGATTCAAATTTATATACCAACAATGGATCCTTTTGCTCGTAAACAGCATTCTGTACCGATTGTTTCAATTCATCCATCTCACGCAAATGCTCTTTCCATGCATCATCAATCATCGTAAGAGTTGTACCTTTTTCCAGGCCTAACACCAATTCGCGGCCATGAGTTTCAAATGCACGCTTTAAATTGACTACTACCTGCAGTGTTTTTATCCCGTCAGATAAAGGCGTTACAATGTTTTCGTAAGTATTTGATTTATCCTCATAAACATTTTTAATGATAGGAAACGCTTTATTAGCAATGTATTCATTCTTATGAACATAATTAGCCTCTGCTTTCTCATATAATTTTTCAACTATATCATGAGATTTCAAGCTTGTAAACTCCTGTGCTGTAAATGGTGGTTCAGTAGCTAATACTCGCAGTACTTCAATTGAAAAATTATCGAAATCTTTTACATCGTGATACTCATTTACAATGGATTCACAGGTATCATAAACAGAGTTCGCAATATCCACTGCTAAACGCTCACCAAACAAAGCATGTCGTCTCTTTTTGTAAATTACTTCACGCTGGGAGTTCATCACATCATCGTACTCGATCAAACGTTTACGAGTACCGAAATTATTTTCCTCCACTTTCTTTTGTGCACGTTCAATGGATTTAGTAATCATCGAATGCTGAATTACTTCTCCCTCTTCTATGCCCATTCTGTCCATCAGTTTAGCAATACGCTCAGATCCAAACAAACGCATCAAATCATCTTCCAATGATGCAAAAAATTGTGACGATCCCGGATCACCCTGACGGCCGGCACGGCCGCGCAACTGGCGGTCAACCCGTCTTGACTCGTGACGCTCTGTACCAATAATTGCTAAACCGCCCACTTCCTTAACTCCTGGCCCTAATTTAATATCCGTACCACGACCAGCCATGTTGGTTGCAATGGTAACAGTGCCTGCCAATCCCGCTTCCTGAACAATTTCCGCCTCACGCTGGTGCATCTTAGCATTTAATACGTTGTGCTTGATACCTCGCAATTTCAACATACGGCTTAGCAATTCTGAAATTTCAACAGATGTAGTACCTACCAATACTGGTCTTCCGGCACCCACACATTTTACAATTTCTTCTATGGCCGCATTGTATTTTTCACGTTTGGTTTTATATACCAGATCTTCTTCATCTTTACGCTGAATAGGCCTGTTTGTAGGAATTGAAACAACATCCAATTTATAAATATCCCAAAACTCACCAGCTTCTGTTTCCGCAGTTCCTGTCATACCAGCCAGTTTGCTATACATACGGAAATAATTTTGTAACGTAACGGTTGCATACGTTTGCGTTGCAGCTTCCACTTTAACATTTTCCTTCGCTTCAATAGCCTGATGCAAACCATCGGAATACCTACGGCCTTCCATGATACGGCCTGTCTGCTCATCAACAATTTTCACTTTACCATCCATAATCACATACTCCACATCTTTTTCAAACAAGGTGTATGCTTTTAACAATTGGGTAATGGTATGTACACGTTCCGATTTAATTGAGAAATCACGAATCAGCTCTTCTTTTACTTTTAATTTTTCTTCAGCTGAAAGTGCCGATTTTTCTAATGTCGCGATTTCCGATCCTACATCCGGTAATACGAAAAAGCTAGCATCTTCCGATGAAGTAGAAATTAATTCCAAACCTTTTTCAGTAAGCTCAATAGAATTATGCTTTTCATCAATTACAAAAAACAGCTCCGCATCAACCTTATGCATGTCGCGGCTTTGATCCTGCAAATAAAAATTTTCCGTTTTTTGTAATAAGGCACGTATACCTGTTTCACTCAAATATTTAATGGTCGCTTTATTTTTCGGCAACCCTCTGAAAGCTCTTAGCAAAGCCATTCCGCCTTCTTTTTCTTTACCTTCTGCCAACATCTTTTTCGCTTCTGTTAAAGCGCTGTTGATGTACGTTTTTTGAGCATTTACAATCCTTTCGATACGCGGCTTAAGCGGAGCGAATTCCTGGTTATCGCCTCTTGGAGTAGGCCCTGAAATAATCAACGGAGTACGCGCATCATCAATCAATACACTATCCACCTCATCAACAATCCCGTAATTATGTTTACGCTGCACAAGATCCTCCGGACTGCGAGCCATATTGTCACGCAGGTAGTCAAAACCAAATTCATTATTGGTACCAAACGTAATATCTGATAAATAAGCCTGTCTGCGCTCTTCTGAATTAGGTTCATGTTTATCAATACAATCCACTGATAAACCATGAAATTCAAACAACGGTCCATTCCATTCAGAGTCACGCTTAGCAAGGTAATTATTTACCGTTACCACATGTACTCCCAATCCTGAAAGGGCATTCAGGTATACTGGCAGTGTACCTACCAATGTTTTCCCTTCGCCAGTGCCCATTTCGGCAATTTTACCCTGGTGCAATACAATCCCTCCGATCAACTGGACATCATAATGCATCATATCCCATGTAACCGCATTACCAGCAGCCATCCAGGTATTGTTCCAGATTGCCTTATCACCGTTTATCACGATAGAATCACGCTTAGCGGCAAGATTACGGTCCATTTGAGTAGCAGATACTTCAAGACTTTTATTTTCTTTAAAACGTCTGGCAGTTTCTTTAACTACAGCAAAAGCCTCCGGTAATATCTCGTCTATAATCTCTTTATTTTTTTTAACAATCTCCTTCTCCAGCTCATCAATCTCTTCGTACAGCGTTTCTTTCGCTTCAATGTTAAGCGTTAGATCCGTTTCAATTTTTTTACGAATATCATCTACCTTGTTTTGTTCTGTGGAAGAATTTTCCTTGATTCGTTTTTTAAAATCAATCGTTTTAGCACGCAATTGATCATTACTTATACCAGCAAGTTTCGGAAACTCTACTAATATTTTGTCAAGAATGGGCTGTATCTCTTTTAAATCTCTTTCAGATTTGGTTCCAAAAATTTTGGAAATTTTTTGTGTGATAAAATCTAACATTGTAAATCGTTTGTTAATATTAAAGGAATGCAAATTTAGCTAAAATTAGCTTTATTTTTGGATTTTTTTTATTCAGGTATATGCCTCATCACCATTAGGTTAAAGACAATTAAAGAATTACAAAACCGTATTTGAAGTTAGTCAAATGTTATTCCGTTTATTTTTATCTGCCAATTTAGCAGTTCAAAATGTGAAAAATGAAACGATTGAATGTTTTTGAACCAAATTACTTTGAATTATTTGCAATTAAAACCGCATAAAAAAAGCCTCATAACGATTGATTATGAGGCTTTTCTACAAAACTTATAAATTAATATTCGTCTTCATTAAAAAAGAAATCATCTTTGGTCGGGTAATCCGGCCATATTTCTTCAATTGTTTCATACATCTCCCCTTCGTCTTCAATTTCCTGAAGATTTTCAATTACTTCCATTGGGGCGCCTGAACGAATTGCAAAATCTATCAATTCATCTTTTGTTGCCGGCCAAGGGGCATCCTCTAAATTTTTTGCTAATTCAAGTGTCCAATACATTTTTTTTATTTTTGATATCTAGAACAAAAATTCTGTGCCAATTGCTTTATTCTAAACTGATAAGTTAACTATTTGTCTATTTTTCTGCAAAAGTAAAAATTTATTCCACAAATCAAAATGAAATAAAACAATTATTTACATTCGTGGTTTCCAGGGGATTTCAGAGGCATGTAAATCCTGGCTGAGTTTCCGTGACAGCATAAAAAGATAATCACTCAAGCGGTTAAGATATTTTATTACCAGATCCCCAACAAAGCTTTCTTCAGAAAGATGAATTGCCAAACGTTCCGCCCTGCGGCATACGCAACGGGCAATATGGCAAAAAGAAACGGTAGTGTGGCCACCCGGCAATACAAAAGAGCGCATTTCCGGCAATGTTTCATTCATTTTATCTATTTCCTGTTCCAGCAACAGAATGTCCTCCTCCTTTAAATCGGGAATTTTCATTTTTGATTTTTCAGGATCTGAGGCAAGTGATGAACCTATTGTGAATAAACGATCCTGGATTTCAATCAACAACAGCTTAGTTTGTTCATCAATTTGCTGATCACGGATTAAGCCAATGTAAGAGTTCAATTCATCCACCGTACCGTAGGTTTCAATGCGGATATGATGCTTTGGAACACGGGTACCGCCAATTAAAGAAGTCTGGCCCTTATCACCTGTTTTTGTATATATTTTAAATGCCATTTTTATAATTTAATTAATTACGGGACGAACAGTTGTTATATGTTCGTTTTTATAGTCACGTTCTACTAAACCGTCCTTTAAACGAACAATACGATGAGCATGTTGGGCAATATCCTCCTCATGTGTTACCAATATGATGGTGTTACCATTCCTATGTATTTCTTCCAATAAACCCATAATCTCTACGGACGTTTTAGAATCCAGGTTTCCTGTTGGCTCATCGGCCAGAATAATTGCAGGCTTATTTACCAAAGCTCTTGCAATGGCAACCCGCTGTCGCTGCCCACCCGACAATTCATTAGGCTTATGCATAATACGCTCCCCTAAACCAACCTGTTCTAACACTTCCTTAGCACGTTTTAATCGATCAGCTTTACTATAGCCTGCGTAAACCAAAGGCAGCATCACATTGTCGAGAGCTGTAGAGCGCGGTAATAAATTAAATGATTGAAAAACAAAACCAATTTCCTTATTTCTCACTTCTGCCAATTGATTATCCAACATTTGCGCTACAGAAATACCATTCAAAATATATTCCCCGTTTGATGGAGTATCAAGGCAGCCCAAAACATTCATCAAGGTTGATTTCCCGCTACCGGACGGACCCATTAATGCCACATATTCATTTTTATAAATATCCAAGGAAACAGAACGGAGCGCATGAATAATTTCAGTACCTATTTTGTACGCTTTGGCAATATTTGATAATTTAATTATTGATTCCATTTCTTGATCCTATGAATTTCCCTGAATCTGCTTTACTAAATTAAAGACTATGAATTTATAAAATTAACAATTAAAAAGTAATGTGTAAAAAGATCCCTCACAAAAAGTTCGGGATGACAAGGGAGCTGACTGATATTGCTTATCTGAAGTATTAAAACTTAATTACAAAATGCTGCTTAACCTGTTCCTTTCTAAAAAAAACAATTCCTATAAAAAACAAATCAAGGGTAACGGTTACCCGATTATTATTTTTTATTTGATCCCAGGCATCCTTCATCTCCGGAGTTTTATACATATCACAAAGTACAAAAACACTTGATTCATTAGCTTTTTCAAGGCATTGGTTAAAACACTTCAATATGCTGTAATCCTTATTGTTTCCATTAATGAACACAAAATCCAAAGGTTCCGGTTTCGACAAAATTTCAGGTAATAGTGAGTTTATATCACCGCTTATCATTTCAATATTTTTCAGCTTTAGCTTTCGGAAGTTTTCTTTTGCAATTTCCACTGTATACGGATCATTCGGAATAATCAGAATTTTTATTTTTGAATTAGCTGCGGCCATATAACTTGTACTAACACCTGTAATGGAGCCCAATTCAATAATTTGTTGGGGTTGAAAATGATTTACCAAACGAAACAGCAATTGCCCATATTTTGCCGGCCTTTCATATTGTTCCGTTAGTTTAGATACTGATTTTTGAGCCTCCGATTTACCTTGCTGAAACTTTATTAGTTTCTTAGAATTCAAAAGCTCTTCTCTAATCCCTTCAATACTTTTATAAGAATAGTATTCTGTTCGGTTATAGACAACATTCATTAACAAATCAAACACAAAAGGTGAATGAACACCATGCTCATTAACGGCCTTTAACCTGTAAATACAATAATTATAAAACAATATTAATTTTTTCACAAATCACTTATAATATGAATAAAGCAATTACTCTTTTATCAATCCTAATTTATATTGAAAAACGGTGGCAATATTTTTTGCCTTGTATATAGCCAGTTCAGCGGTGGGGCCCTCAAAAAGCTCATCTACCGTTTCAATAAATAATTTCTGCCAGCGTTCAAAATGCGTTGTATTGATGCTGAGTTTCATATGTGGTGGAAAAGGCTGACCTTTATAATTTGCGGCACCTATAAGCTGTGTACCCCAGAATTCATACATCTTAGGCAAATGATGCTCCCAGTCAACCTCCGCTTGCAAATTAAATACAGGTGAAAGTAATTCATCTTTATCCACTTTTTTATAAAAACTATCAACTAACGTTTTGATGTCCTCCGCTGTTACTATATCTGTTTTCATTTTTGTTCAGTATAAAAAACAAAAGCGAAATAATTTAAATTATTTCGCTTTTGAAAATAGTAGTAATTATTTTTTAATTTAAATTTTACAAAACGAATACTATATAGTAAAATTAATACCTTGTGCCAACGGCAGGCTGGTACCATAATTAATAGTATTGGTTTGTCTGCGCATATACGCTTTCCAAGCATCAGAGCCTGATTCACGTCCACCACCGGTTTCTTTTTCACCACCAAAAGCTCCACCAATTTCAGCACCGGAAGTACCAATATTTACATTTGCAATACCACAGTCTGAACCAGCTTGTGAAAGGAACAATTCCATTTCACGCATGTTGTTAGTAAATATGGATGAGGATAAGCCCTGAGGAACACCATTCTGCAGTGCGATGGCTTCTTCAATCGTTTTATATTTCATCACATAAAGTATCGGAGCAAAAGTTTCCTCCTGCACAATATGATACTCATTTTTTGCTTCAATAATGCATGGTTTAACATAACACCCACTTTCATAGCCATCTCCGCTCAATACTCCACCTTCTACTAATACTTTAGCGCCTTCCTGTTTTGCTTTTTCAATCGCATTCAAATAATCTTTTGTTGCGTTTTGGTCAATTAACGGACCTACGTGATTATGCGCATCCAAAGGATTTCCAATACGCAATTGCGCATATGAACTTTTTAAAACACTAATTGTTTTATCGTAAATACTCTCGTGAATAATCAATCTGCGGGTGGAAGTACAGCGCTGACCAGCCGTTCCAACTGCACCAAATACAGCACCTACCAAAACCATACTTAAATCAGCATGTTCAGAAACGATAATGGCATTGTTACCACCCAATTCTAAAATAGTATTACCAAAACGCTCTGCCACTGTTTTAGATACGTGACGGCCAATACGTGTTGAACCGGTAAAAGATACTAACGGAATACGTTTATCGTTATTAATCAAATCACCTGATTCATTACCAATTACAAGACAGCTTACACCTTCAGGAACCTGGTTACGTTTTAACACATCAGCAATAATATTCTGACAAGCTATTGCGCATAAAGGAGTTTTTGAACTTGGTTTCCAAATACAAACATCTCCACAAACCCAAGCTAAAGCAGCATTCCAGCTCCATACAGCAACAGGGAAATTAAATGCTGAAATAATACCAACTACACCAAACGGGTGCCACTGCTCATACATGCGGTGCATCGGGCGCTCACTGTGCATTGTTAAACCATAAAGCTGACGGGATAAACCTACTGCGAAATCACAGATATCAATCATCTCCTGCACTTCTCCTAAACCTTCCTGAAGGCTTTTCCCCATCTCATAAGAAACAAGTTTACCCAATGGTTCTTTATATTTTCTTAACTCATCACCTACCTGACGTACAATTTCACCACGCTTTGGAGCCGGTACCAAACGCCATTCTTTAAAAGCTTCTTCTGCAGTTTTCATTACCTTTTGGTAATCTTCTGCAGTTGCAGCATTAACACTTCCAATTAATTGACCGTCAACGGGTGAAAATGAATCAATTTTTTTTCCTTTTGTAACTGTATGTTTTAATCCGGTGGAGGCACCGTAATTATTTTCTTTTATTCCTAAATCTTTCAGAACATCTTCTATTCCAAAGCTTTTTCCTGTTAATATTTCTGACATGGTCTTTTCTATTTTTGTTGAATAACAAAGTTACGAAAAAAACCAGCAAAAAAGGAATATTTCATAAATTTAGCTGATTTTTAAACCGCTTAAAAATATAAAAAAACGATTTCACCACAGGCTCAAACCCTTTGTGGCAGTAAGCAAAAGCATAAAAACGCAAGGTTTGGCACGCGGTTTGGTTATTTCGGTAATCGGTTAACACAAATGCTAAAAGAGAAGCACTATTATTCTAAACAAAAATTAAATACTATTTTTACTATTATATACTTAAATTTATGAAATCACCACTACTTCTTACCCTTAAACAAATCGCTGTTTGCATACTATTGTCAGTGTTCATGCTGTCATGTTCAAGTTCTTCAAAACTGATGAATGGCGGTAATTACGATGCGGCCATCCGGAAATCAGTTTCCAAGCTAAAACGCAAAAAACAAAATGACAAAGAAGTAATTGTTCTGGAACAAGCCTATCAAAAAGCAAATGACCGTGACAATGCAAGTATTCTTTTCTTAAAAAAAGAGGGTAAACCAGATAATTGGGATCAAATTTTTAATATGTATTCCAGAATGAGCCAGCGTCAGGAGAATGTAAAACCGTTGCTGCCATTGCATATTGAAAAACAAGGAAGAGATGCGCAATTTCAGATTCTGAACTATGATGCAGAAATTATTCAGGCGAAAAAAAATGCTACCGAATATTTTTATGCTCATGCACTTTCGTTGCTTGACAAAAACACGATAGCCGATGCAAGACTTGCCTACGGTGACTTAAAAAGAGTAAAGGCTTTGACAAATAACTATAAAGATGTTGATAAGGAATTATTACGTGCCAGAGAAATGGGAACAAGTTACGTGCTTTTCAAAATGAAAAACGTTACCGGAGTTCCACTTCCCCCAACCTTTGAAGATGAATTAACCAAAATAAGTTTAAACGAACTGAATGGCGAATGGATCAAATACCATAATCGTGAAATAACAGGGATGAATTACGATTATACCATTCTTGTAAACATGAAAAACATTAATGTTTCCCCTGAGTTAATAAAAGAAACGAGTCGCATCGAATCAAAGATTATTCCGGATGGTTTTGACTATGTGTTGGATGCAAATGGAAATGTAAAAAAAGATACTGCAGGAAACGACATTAAAAAGGCCAGAACAAAAACGATTTATTGTACAGTAGTTGAAACCAATCAAACTAAAAAAGCAATCATCGCGGGAACTATTGACTATACAAATAGCAGCGGACAGTTAATGAAAACAGCTCCCATCACGAGTGAACACTTTTTTGATTTTTGTTCGTATTCTGCTATTGGCGACATAAATGCATTAACACCGGAAACAAAAGCCAGACTAGGAAACAGGCCTATGCCTTTCCCTTCAGGTTTTGATATGTTATTGCAGGCTGGAATTGTACTTAAGGATATGTCAAAAAAAATAATAATGGATAATAGAGGGCTTTTATATTAATTTAAACTGAATACAAAAACAGCCCGTTCATTAAAAATGAGCGGGCTGTTTTTATGAGTGTACCTGTAAACTTAAAAACAGCTTTAAAGTTTAGCCGAATAATAATTTAACACCTGTCTTTCTGCATTTGCAAGCTCATATTCCAACTCGGCAAATTCCTGCAGCACAAATCCTACCGGAACATATTTGAATTGCTCGTTTTCAACAGAAGCATTCAGGCTCCAGCTTTGCTTTTGCGCGTCTTTTAATTTTGAAAGTGTAGAATTGAGTGATGCAACCTTTTCTTTCAATTCTTTTACATTCCCTGATTCTCCTGTAAGATCGGTACCCAGCATATAATAAGTCCCAATCACTTCATTTCCAATAGTACGAATCTCCTCCACTTTCATCGCTTTAGCTTCATCAGCAGTAACGCGTTCCGCTGTCATTACCAGGTTTGTTCTCAGGGTTTCAATGTATTCACGAGTAGATTTACTTGTAACCAGGTAATAGTTAACATCTGCAGGAAGCTTATCACTGCTGAGAGATTGTAATACCAGAGCATTGCTCTGATTCACCTTTTTTGTATTCTCCAACAAGCGCTCATGAACATCTACAATCCCCTTCACTATTGCGTGCGGCACTCCTCCGCCATTGGTAGAAAGTGACATTATAAGGCCGCTTCCGGCAATGATAAGTATTGAATTTACAAGAGTATTAACCTTTGTTACCGGATTTCTTAAACCTGTAAACAGATAGACCGGCACAAAAATGAATAACAAACCTAAAACAGCACTGCCCATTAACACATTAGCTCCCGGCCAGTGCATCAGCTTAAATGCTGCTGCAATAACAAACAAAATACTTATCACACAACCCAGAATAAGAATCACTCTATCACGCTTTTCTGACGATTCACGCAGCTTTAATGTAAACATCAACGGCAAAAACACAAAACTGATCAATACAACTCCTAATATCAACATTACATTAGCACCCGGTAAATGTGCGAATCTAAATATTGCACCTAGTACAATACCTATTGAGGCAATGATGCCCAAAGTGTTCATTGTTTTTTTCATGGCGTAATAGTGTTTAAAGGTTAATAATAATTTGGTTTCTTCTTCAATTTCCTTCAATTCCTTTTTAAAAAATTTCGAAATCGTTTTCTGATAGAAACTGTCAAAGTCCCCTTCCTGTTCTAGTTCGCACTCTATAATACAACAAACATGATCAAGGAGGTTTAGCTGCAGGTCCTCCATCTCAACTTCGCGAAGTTTGATATCGTTGAGAATAAAATCAATCTGTTGATCACTTAGTGCGTACATTATCCTAATTGCAAGTTAATGTCTAACAAAAATTTCATCGTATTAATAAAATCGGCAAATTCGGTTACTTTTTCCTCTGCATTGATTTTACCTTTTGGTGTAAGCTTATAATATTTGCGAACACGTTTTCCGATGTTTACTATTTCAGTAGTTACAACTCCGTCATTTTCGAGTGCATGCAATGTTGGGTATAATGCACCTTCGGTGATCTGAATTTTATTACCGGTTAAATCTTTCACTCGTTGAGTGATTTCATATCCGTACATTTCTTTGTTGTCGGATAATAACTTTAAAACAATCGTTTTTAAAGTCCCTTTTATTAGTTCTGATGAATACATAGGACAAATATACATAAGAATATTATGTATTTGCAAATTATGTATCGATTTTTTTTAATTCACTTTACAAACGACTGAATTTCAGCCGTTTAATTTTTGTTGTTTTTTTCATTTTTTCAATCCTAGTTTAAAACCTAAGTTGAATTCTGTTTTTTGAGCTCATTATTCCATCATGGATGACCGGAAATTTGTAAAGAGCAGGAAAACTATTGAATTACGGTATCTTTGCAGCAGATTAGAACAGAATACACTATCAACGATTACAAAATGGATCAACCAATAGAGCGTTTACTGCTGCTACGAAAGCTTTTAAAAATAGAGCGTGACGAAGATTTTGCACAATACAAACAACATTTTTCCCGCAATAATATTAATCATCGTAAAGAGAACGGTGTTACCTGGTACCCTATAGTAATCAGCAATGTGGAGATTGGGCATGGCGAATACCTTTCCATCGATATTGAACGCACCACTAATCACAATGAACCCCATCAATTTTCTGGTGGAAAAAACGCTTCACTTTTTTCAAATACCCATCAGGATGAACAGCCCATTACGGGGATCATTAAGGTGATCAACCCCAACAAAATCAGACTATCCTTAACAATTGATGAGTTGCCTGATTGGTGCGATGATGGGAAATTAGGAATTAACTTATTGTTTGATGAAAGCAGCTATCGCGAAATGGACATCGCGATGGAAAAAGTGTTGAATGCATCCCATGGCAGATTGGCTGTATTGCGCGATGTAATGTATGGTATAAAGCTTCCTGCCTTTGATAAAACGGATGAATCTATCCAATTATCGGGATTAAATCAGTCGCAAAATAAAGCGGTACAAAAAATTATTGCCGCCAAAGATATTGCCATTATTCACGGCCCACCCGGCACAGGAAAAACAACTACATTGGTACAGGCCATACGCCAGACCTTAAAAACGGAGAAGCAGGTATTGGTATGCAGTTCAAGCAATACAGCTGTTGATTTATTAACAGAAAAACTGCATCGAGAAGGTATCAATGTACTCCGATTAGGCAATCCTGCGCGTATTTCAGAAGAAGTGCTGATGAATACCCTGGATGTAAAAATGGCTGCGCATGAATCTTACAAAGAATTAAAAAAATATCGTAAAACGGCCGAAGAATATTTCCGGATGGCCGGTAAATACAAGCGTACATTCGGCAGGGAAGAACGCGAACAGCGGCAATTATTTTACATGGAAGCACGCAAAATATTACAGGAAGCGCGTAACCTGGAAGATTATATTTTTGATGACCAGTTTAATAAAGCCCAGGTGATTGCCTGCACACCGGTTGTATCCTCCGGAAAGATGATGAGGAACAAACATTTTACGACTGTATTTATTGATGAAGCGGCACAGGCATTAGAACCCATGTGCTGGATCCCGATCACACGAAGCGACCGGGTTGTGTTTGCGGGTGACCACTTTCAGCTGCCACCTACTGTTAAGTCGAAACTAGCGGAAACACAAGGATTGAAAGAAACATTGTTTGAACAGTGCATGCATATTGAAAATGTTTCAGTAATGCTGAATACGCAGTACAGGATGCATGAGCACATCATGAATTTTTCCAACAAAAAATTTTATCAAAATAAATTAGTTGCAGATACCTCTGTAAAAGATTCGGTACTAAGCTTTGATCCGAATGAAATATTATTGAATACACCAGTTAATTTTATTGACACTGCCGGCTGTGGATTCAATGAAATTATTAATCCGGAAAGTTTGAGTATCGCCAATCCGGAAGAAGCACAACTACTCATAAAACATTTAAAACTGCTGCTGGAACAGTATTCACAGGATGACAAACAACAAAAACGAATTTCTATTGGTATTATTTCTCCCTACAAAGAACAGGTACAATACCTTACCTTAAAAATAGCCGAAGATGAGGAACTGGATAATTTCAGATCGCAAATTGCTATTAAAACGGTGGATGGTTTTCAAGGCCAGGAACGGGATATTATTTATATCAGCCTGGTAAGAAGCAATGATCTGAAGGAAATTGGATTTTTAAATGATATTCGCAGAATGAATGTTGCACTTACCAGAGCTAAGAAAAAACTCGTTGTTATTGGTGACAGCGCAACCTTAGCCAATCACCCCTTTTACAAGGATTTTCTTGATTATACTGAAAGTATCAATGCGTATACATCTGCGTGGGAATTTGCATCGTAAATTTTATTCTTCACAGATTATCATAGATTTATCAATTAATTATAAGAGCCTGTTTTATTGCCTATGTCATCCCGATTGGCTTTTCCGCCAAGAGGGATCCTGTATTCATTAGCTGTATCATTCATAATTAAAAAGATCCCTCACAAAAAAGTTCGGGATGACATACCAGGAGAGAGTTTTACAAAAATTAACAATAAGAACAACTTCATTAATAAAATATATAATTAAAATTAAACACATTTTATATTACCCATTTTCCCTCTTCACATTTGCCAATTTTTTTTACTTTTAGATTGGCAAGATTATTTAATGGAATAAAAAATTAGTAATTTTAACCAATTACTTCACATCCGATAAACATCCAAACAATGCAAAATAAAAATGTACTTATCACCGGAGCAACGGCCGGTATTGGCTTAGAAACAGCGAAAGTGCTGGCTAAAAAAGGTGCAAATATTTATATAGTTGCCCGAAATACCGACAAAGCGAAATCTGCAGTTGAGGAAATAAAAAGCCAGAATAAAAATAGTACTGTGGATTATTTTATTGCAGACCTATCCTCACAAAAGGAGGTTCGCAGGCTGGCAGAGGAAGTAAATGCAAAACTGCAGAAGCTGGATGTACTGATTAACAATGCAGGCGGTGTTTTCCAACAGAAACAATATTCGGTGGATAATATCGAAATGACTTTTGCAACCAATCACCTCAGCTATTTTCTACTTACCAACCTTTTATTGGATCTATTAAAAAAATCCACACCTGCGCGAATTGTAAATGTTGCTTCTGATTCGCATTATCGCGGGAAAATGGATATAAATGATTTGGGGCTGAATGCGAATTATGGCGGGCTTAAAGCGTATGAACAATCGAAATTAGCAAATGTATTGTTTACACTTGAATTGGCTGAAAGGCTTAAGGATAGCGGAATCACCGTAAATGTGCTGCATCCGGGCAGGGTAAAAACCGATATCGGCCTTAAAAACACAGGTGTATTATATAAATTAGCCTGGAATTTTTTCAAAGTATTTTCATCCGTAAGTATTGAAAAAGGAGCCGAAACATCTATCTTTTTAGCTCATTCAGAAAATGTTAAAGATGTTTCAGGGAAATATTTTTCGGACTGTAAACCAAAAATGTATTCGCGTTATGCAGAAACAGCTGGGTTGAAAGAGAAATTATGGGACAGCAGCGAAAAATTAACGGGCATCACTAAGTAAGCTGCTTTTAAATCGCTGGCCTGTTTTTAGAGTAGTTTAATACTATAGATCCATTTCATCGAAAAAGCACCTTATTTAGAACGAATCTTGTTTGTATGTAAAAAAAATGTTGTATTATTGCAGTGCGTTTCCGCTGTTACAAATTCTTGTAACAAATCAAACCACATTATTTTCTATCAAATAACAAAAACTCAAACACTCTATTTAATTAGACTATCCTAGATTATCAATTATTCCTAATTGATCTTTATTAATCAAACAAAAAAAACATGTACGACATTATTGAATTGAACAACAAACTTGTTGGTGAGCTTAAAGAAATTGCTAAAACCATGAATATTCCAAAGCATGAGGCATTAAAAAAACAAGAGCTTATTTACAAAATCCTTGATCATCAGGCAATAAATCCCACGTCTGCCACAGAAACAAAAAGCACTCCTCCGGCTAACGAAACAAAACAAACTTCAACTACTACACATACACCCAAGCAGCATACTGCGCACGATACGAAACACTCTTCTTCTCATGATGAGCATAAGACGTTACGTCCACGCAAAGTGCGATTAGAAAATATTGATACGGAACCGAAAACAAAAGAAACCCATACACCTTCTTTTTTTCATGATGAAGATTTTTCCGGAAACCATCACAAAACAGTAGATGCAAATAAACACGAAGATATAGTTGCACCAATTGTTTCAGAGGTTTCACCGATAACAAATTCAGATCAGAATCAAACTCAAAATACGGTTGCAGAGCACACTACCACTGAACAACCACCAGAAAACCCTACAGAGCAATCTAATGAAAACCACAGTATAGAGCGCAAAGACAATCAAAACCGCAACCGTTTTAATAATCAGCGTCAACAGCAGGAACAATACAATTTTGATGGTATTGTTACCAGCGAAGGTGTATTGGAAACAATGCCGGATGGATATGGCTTTTTACGTTCTTCAGATTATAATTATTTAACTTCCCCTGATGATATTTATGTATCTCAGTCGCAAATAAAATTATTCGGTTTAAAAACCGGAGACACAGTACGTGGAAGTATCCGTCCGCCTAAGGAAGGCGAAAAATATTTCCCTTTAATTAAAGTAGAAAAAATAAATGGTCGCGAACCGGCTTTTGTACGTGACCGTGTTCCCTTTGATTATTTAACTCCTCTTTTTCCTTACGAAAAGTTTAATTTAACAGGTCATCCACAGCAAAATTTATCGTCACGTATTGTTGATTTGATTACCCCTATTGGTAAAGGACAGCGTGCATTAATTGTTGCTCAGCCAAAAACAGGTAAAACGGTATTACTAAAAGACATCGCGAACGCTATTGCAGCGAACCATCCTGAAACGTATTTAATTATTTTATTAATTGATGAGCGTCCGGAAGAGGTTACTGATATGGCACGCAGCGTAAAAGCGGAAGTTATTGCATCCACATTTGATGAGCCGGCTGACCGTCACGTAAAAATTGCAAATATTGTTTTGGAAAAAGCAAAACGCATGGTAGAATGCGGACATGATGTTTGTATTTTATTAGATTCCATCACCCGTTTAGCGCGTGCATACAATACCGTACAACCGGCATCCGGAAAGGTGTTGAGCGGGGGTGTTGACGCAAACGCGTTACATAAACCGAAGCGCTTTTTTGGAGCGGCACGTAAAATTGAAGGTGGCGGATCACTTACTATCATTGCTACTGCACTTACAGAAACAGGTTCTAAAATGGATGAGGTTATCTTTGAAGAATTTAAAGGTACTGGTAACTCTGAGATTCAATTGGATCGTAAAATCGCTAACAAGCGTATTTACCCTGCAATTGATATTGTTGCATCCAGCACAAGAAGAGATGACTTATTGATTGACAAAGAAACACAGCAGCGTGTTTGGATTCTGCGTAAACACTTATCGGACATGAACCCGGTAGAAGCAATGGAATTTATGAGAGATCATATTAAAAACACGCATACCAATGAAGAGTTTTTGATATCGATGAACGGGTAATCGCAATTTCAATTTGAAAATTTTGCTGTAGGCAATCAACCCAAACTTGTTGGGAAGAGAGCCGCCAAATGCTGAAACAAGTTCAGCATATTATTGATACTAATGCTCCATCTGCAATTAGTATCAATAATATTTTAATCACAATTTCGTAAATTCGTATGCATTCGTTACCCATAACCGTTATTTATTAGTATGAAAATTAGTTTAAGTATAAAAATAGGTATCGCTGCAGGTATAATTAATTGCATTGCCTGGTATTTGATTGCGCGCTCCTTGCAGTATTATTCCTTTGGTGTTGAACAGTACCGTTATTACACGACACTGTTGTTGCTGCTGTTTGGGATCTCTATTGCAATTTATCTGGAGCGCAAACAAAAAGGCGGATTTATTGAATTTAAAGATGCTGCTAAAAGCGGTATTTTATACAGCCTTACGCTATCCATTATTATATCCGCGTTCAGCTTCCTGTATTATAAATTTATAGTTCCCGATGCGATCGATTTTTTTATAAGTGAAGCAAAAAAATCGATGATTGCTGATAAAATAAAAGAAGCGGATATGCCTAAAAACATTGAGCTTGTAACAAGCTATTTTGGTTTCTTCCGCATATTTATGTCCACGCTGATTATGGGAGTAATAATGTCATTGATTACAGGTGGCATATTCCGTAAAAAGAATCCGCATCCGATAAGTTTGAATTAATAATTTTTCGGGCTATTACCTCTCAGATTCCTTTATTATTGCATCATTTCGCTGGTGGAGGACTTGCAATTTTCTTTTTGAATTTTTCCTGCTCAGGGCTTAAAATAAGCTCTTTATTATTATCCACATTAAAGGTGGTAAGGCCTCTTAGCCTGGTAATACTTTTAGGAAGTGAAATAAGCTCATTCTCCTTTAGATCAAGCGTTGTAAGAAGCTTAAGCTTTGCAATACCTTCGGGAAGCACCGTTAATTTATTGTTGTTTAAATTAAGCGTTTGAATAGTAGCACACTTACCAATGCTTTCGGGAACAGCCGTTAAACGGTTATTTGAAATAGACAGTTCCTGCAGTTTAATTAATTTAGATATACTTTCCGGCAGGGCCAGTAATTTATTTTTATTTAAAATCAGGTATTCCAAATTAACAAGGTTACCAATGCTTTCCGGAAGTTTACCAATTTGGTTTTTACTAATATCCAGCTTGGTAAGTTCTGTAAGCTGGGTAATACTTTCAGGAAAGGCAGTCAGTTGATTATTGCTTAAATTCAGTTCTGTCAGATTGCTGAACTTCGCTATGCTTTCGGGTAATTCCTTCATCTGAGTGTTAGATAAATTAAGAACATACACTTTTGCAGGATTTTTTAGCGCATCGGCCAATGAATAATATGTTTTCCCTTTTTGCGCATAGCCGGTAGATACTACCAATAGCAATGAAAACAGAATATTTTTTTTCATTTTCAGAATTGTTAAATTTATTTTATTTAAAATAATTTCCGACCGCAGGTTTCCACAATTTTATCTTTGTAGCAACAAACCTAATTTCAAATCGAGCTCTGCTAAATTCTTTCCTCCTTTTAATTAACTACCTTTTCGCCCAAGGCTTTAAAATCAATACCATCAAAATTGCCGGAGCTCATCATTAACAGGTTTTTATCTGCAAAATTTATTTTAAGCAAATCACCTAATAAAGATTCGGAACTGGTATAAACTTTTACATTATTCCCTCCAAAGGCTTGTTTTACCTGATCTTCAGTGATTGGTTTTAATTTTTTATGCTCAATGGTATGCGGGTTAAAATATACAATGGCCTCATCCGCTAAAGACATGGAACCATCGTATTCTTTCAGAAAATTTTCATTCAAACTACTGAACGTATGCAGCTCCATGCAGGCAATGAGTTTGCGGTTAGGAAACTGTTTTTTTACAGCCTGTGTGGTCGCTTTTAATTTAGAGGGTGAATGTGCAAAGTCCTTATAAACAGCCGTTTTTTCATTCTTTTTTATCAGCTCCAAACGCTTTGCGGCACCGGTAAAGGATTGTATGGCTTCATAAAACTGCGCGTCACTTATACCTACCTGATTACAGCCCAGGCGGGCACCATTCAGGTTCATTAAATTGTGTTCTCCAAAAATCTGTAATTGACAAGTGTTTGCCTCTTCCGTATCAGCTAAGCAATCCGTTAAAACAGTAACCCCGTTCTCGATTTTATGCGCAGGAATACCATATGGAAATCTTTTAATATCCGCCCTTGCCTTCTCGCACACTTTTTTCACTTCTTTATCCAGTTCGCAATACACAAGGCTACCTTCCCGCTCTATCAGATCAACAAAAATCTCAAATTGTTCCACATAATTATCAAAAGTTGGAAATACATTGATATGATCCCAGGCAATACCGCTTAAAATGGCAATATCCGGCTTATACAGATGAAATTTGGGCCTCCGGTCAATTGGTGACGACAGGTACTCATCTCCTTCTATAACCGCTATTTGAGCTTCCTTCGTCAGTTTTACCATGGTATCAAAACCTTCCAACTGAGCCCCCACCAGGTAATCACAATCCATTTTATGATAATTGAGCACATGTAATATCATAGCGGTAATGGTAGTTTTACCATGGCTGCCGCCAATAACAATACGTGTTTTATCTTTTGTTTGCTCATACACATACTCAGGGTAGGAATAGATCTTCAATCCTAATTCCTGGGCTTTTATCAATTCCGGATTATCAATACGAGCGTGCATTCCAAGAATAACAGCATCCAGCCCAGTGTGAATATTCGTTATATCCCAGCCTTCTTTAGCAGGTAACAGATTCAACTTTGCTAAACGGCTCTTAGAGGGCTCAAAAATTTCATCATCAGATCCGGTAACCTTAAACCCTTTTTTATGCATGGCAATTGCCATATTATGCATTGCGCTGCCACCAACTGCTATTAGATGTACATTCATTTGTTTGTTTTTATATTAAATGTTCAAAACAGAAGAACAAATATAGCATTCCGCCTGCTTTTTCGCTATTTTATTGATAAAAGCGCTCAAAATCAATACTAAACCGTTTTTACGTCCTGAATACTAAAAAAACACCCGAAATTTTGCTAATTCCCGCCATTCCCACTCAGGAACAACCTTTTTTGCGTTTTTGTTTTGCAGTAGAAAATTTTTTTTCTACCTTCGCAGTCCTTCAAAAAAGGAAACGGAGAGATGCCTGAGTGGCCGAAAGGAACAGTTTGCTAAACTGTCGTACTGGTAACGGTACCGAGGGTTCGAATCCCTCTCTCTCCGCTTATTAACTTTCGTTGAGTTTTATTGAATCTTGTTGATTCATATTAATGGTTATTCACCCGGATAACCATTTTTTATTGGTAAAACCCCTAAATTTAAAAAAACAACACAATGGAAGATCCAAAAGAACATTGGGAAAAAGTGTTTGCTACCAAAGCAGAAAATGAAGTAAGCTGGTTCCAGGCATATCCGAAAACTTCCGTAGAATTTGTGGAGTTATTCAACCATCCTCTCGATGCTAATATCATTGATGTAGGTGGTGGCGACAGCCATTTTGTTGATGCTCTATTGGATAAAGGCTATAAGAATGTCTTCGTTTTAGATATTTCAACTAACGCCATTGAAAAGGCGAAAAAGAGGCTTGGAGAACGGGCTAATGCTGTAACCTGGATTGTCAGCGATATAACCGAGTTTAAGCCGACAGTTAAATTTGACTTTTGGCATGACAGAGCTGCATTTCATTTTCTTACTTCCGAGGATAAAGTTTATAAATACGTGTCAATTGCAGAAAGCGCAATAAACGATAAAGGATACTTGATTTTGGGTACATTTTCAGAAAATGGTCCTAAAAAATGTAGCGGCTTACAAATTCAACAGTATAATGAAACTTCCATGTCAGCTCGTTTTGAAGTAAAATTTGACCGAATTAAATGTGTCACCGAAGATCATACAACTCCATTTAATACGGTTCAGAATTTTCTGTTTTGTAGTTTCCAGAAAAAATAAAGCGTTCTTTTTAAGATGCTATTGGTTTTTATTTATCCATGTCACAAAAACCGGATAATTTTTGTCCACGTCTTGGCAAAAAGGTATGAAACGTGAATCTTCTTGCGTGCAAAAAGCAAACCATACACAGTTTATCAATAACTGTTTACGATTTTTTATTTTTAAACAAAAAAACATGCTTAACCAACTATCAGAAAGTCACGCAAATAAATTAGATAAACTGCTTAAAGAGGCAATTTTAGCTGATGGAGCTGAGATGGGAAACATTCAGATCTATTTTCGTTCTTCCAAAATATTAAAGATCATTGCACAAGTTGGATTTAAGAAAGATTTTCTTGATTATTTTGAAACAGTGAACGCTTTTGACAATTCAGCCTGTGGTAGGGCGATAGCTGTTGGAAACCCTGTTATGATTAATGATGTTCATTCTGATCGCGGTTATGCTTCGCTTAGAAAAATAGCTAAATCAGCTAATTATGCTGCAGTAAAATCCATACCAATTATCAATGCTGATAAAGAATTTCTCGGAATAATATCCACGCACTTTGTTAAAGCGCAAAGCAGCTGGGATTTAGGAAAGCTTTCCAAAATAATCGAAAAGTTAAAACCCCTATTAAAGGAAATACAGGCTGAATTACCAGCGAAAGCTACTTAAGTGCATTTATCCCGTTTTTACTTTTATATCACAATACTATCAGACATATAAATTTCAAAAACTGCCCCCTTCTCTTCTTCACTGGTAGCAGATACATGTCCATTTTTATTTTGTTAATGAAACCAAGGCCCCTTCGTTTATAATATTTTTAAATTTTTTTATTTGCTAATTAAAAAACTAATCGTAATTTTACGATAAATAATAATACAACATAAAATATTTTATGGGACTTACCAAAACAGAAGAGTTTACCATTAAGGATAACAAAATTGCCGCTTATGCAAAGGCTCTGGCGCATCCGGCACGTATTGCCATCCTTCAGGTATTAATTAAAAAGCAGGCCTGTATATGTGGCGATATAGTAGAGGAGCTTCCTTTGTCACAGAGTACCGTTTCCCAACATTTAAAAGAATTAAAGGAATCCGGTTTAATAAAAGGTGAAACAGAAGGCGCTAAAGTTTGCTATTGCATTGATGAAAAGGAATGGGAAAATGCAAAAACGTATTTAAACACTCTTTTCGATTCATACCAAAAAGGTAAAAGCTGCTGTTAAAAAAATTTGAATTTTACTATCGGTATATTACGATTACTAACTATTAAAAAACTAAAAAAATGAAAACAAATCCATTTCCAAGAATGCATGTCAGCTTATATGTTAGCGACATACAAAAGTCTATAAACTTCTATACTTCTTTCTTTGGCCAGTCACCAACCAAAGTTAAGCCTAATTACGCGAAGTACGTATTAGAAAAGCCTTCACTGATTATTTCATTTGTTGAAAATAAGGAACGAGTGCAGCAAAACTTTGGTCATTTGGGCTTTCAGGTGGAAACTCTTGAAGAACTGAATAAGCGACTGGCGGAGGCAAAGGCCCTGAATCTCGTTTCTAAAGAAGAAGTTGGTACAAGTTGCTGTTATGCTAAGCAAGACAAATTCTGGGCAAACGATCCTGATGGTGTTCAATGGGAAGTGTATTACTTTCACGAGGATGCAGAATTTAACGACCCCCGTTATGAAATGACTGAAGCTACGGCATGTTGTACTGTTTCAACGGAAACAACTAAACAAGCGTGCGGCTGTAATGCCAATGTGCAAACTTCAACGTTGACCGCAGAATCTGCTAAAAAAACAGCTTGTTGTTAATGGAAGCCATTATAATAAATCCTGAACAAACAGGCCGCTAAAACCTGAATTTGCCTGCTCGCCAGGTCAAAACAAATTAGCTGCAATTTTTGCAAGAAAAAACTCGTCTTAAAAAGGCGAGTTTTTTCTTATAACCCATTATCATACTCCTAAAGAATCAGAGCCTATCCATGTAACCTACTAATCTTACGTTCAATGCAATTAACAAAAAATTTTAACACAAATTATTTGCTAAAAACATTTAAATTGTAGATATTTAACCTTCTACTTTCATCATAAAATATGACACCACCAAAAGATACAGAGGTTTACGATCTTCCCGCTTCAATAATATGGTTTGATTCAGACGGTATATTATACTCTATAGCAAAAAAAATTCCAGCACAAACAATAGATGAAGCGAAGGCTTCAATGGCTGATTTTTTAAAAATAACAGGCGGCAAAAAAGTTTGCATGATTTCGGACAGTTCTGATTCTCCGGCAGTAAACAAAGAAATGCGCGATTTTGCAGCAGAAGTAATTCCACAAATAGTAAAAGCCATTGCAATAATATCCAGGTCTTCTGCAGGACGAATGGCTGCAAACCTATTCTTTTCATTAAAAAAACAACCCTATCCGGTTAAATTTTTTGAAAATGAAGTAGATGCTAAACAATGGATAATACAATACCTATAATGAAGGGAGAGGAGCGTTTAAGTAAGATAGCCGAACAGATCGTTAGATTGGCGAATGCGGATTTTAGCAAGCAGGGAGATGTATCTGAAGAGGGTGATGACATAGATTCTATTGTTATTGGATTGAATCTTATTAGTGAAGAGTTAGAGACGTATATAACCCAATTAAATAACAGCCAGAAAAAAGTTGAGCATACTCTTATTCAGTTATCAGAAGCACAGCGTTTATCACATATTGGAAGCTGGGAGTGGGAAGTACCAAAAAATACAATAACCTGGTCAGACGAATTATATAGAATTTACGGAAGAACTCCTGAAACATTTGCTGCGACCTTCGAAAATTTTATGCTTTGCATTCATCCGGAAGACCGGGAATATGTAAACGGTATTATCCAAAAGGCCTTTAAGGAAAAGGCTCCATTTAGTTTTTCGCATCGGTGTCTGCGTCCTGATGGAACAATAGCGCATTTAGACTGTAAAGGAAATGTTTATGTGAGCGCCACAGGTGATATTGAGCGGATGACAGGCACCTCACAGGACATCAGCAAATTAAAAAAAGCGGAGGAAAAAAGCCTGAAATTAGCTACAATTGTTGAATTTTCTAACGATGCGATTATAAGTAAAACACTTGAAGGAATTATCACCAGCTGGAATAAACAAGCAGAAACATTATTTGGATATACGGAGGAAGAAGCATTAGGCCAGCATATTTCCATCATTTTCCCCACAGACCGGTTAAAGGAGGAAGTAAACATCCTGAAGGAGATAAAAGCGGGTCACCCATTGATTGGGTATGAAACAGAGCGTAAAAGAAAAGACGGTACTTTTTTGGCAGTATCTGCCACCATTTCACCTATAAAAGACATAAATGGTAAAGTGGTTGGAGCTTCAAAAATTGTAAGGGACATCACTGCGAAAAAATTGGCCGAAGAACGCTTGTTAGCATACACAACTGCTTTGGAACAAAAAAGCAGGGAAACAGAACAGTTCGCTTATATAGCATCCCACGACCTGCAGGAACCCTTGCGAACCATTACAAATTATATTGGTTTATTTTACGATGATTACAAAGGGAAGCTTGATAAAAGTGCAGATATGTACCTGGATTTTATTAGTGGAGCCTCCAGGCGAATGCAAACTTTAATTACCGATCTTTTAGATTACACCCGAATTGAGACAGAAAAAACCCCCACTAAATTAGATCTGAATGTTCTTGTCAAAGATATTGTTCAGGATATGGGAAAGACAATCAGTGATGCGAATGCAAAAATTGAATTTTATAACCTGCCCGTTATTACCGGTTATACTTCAAGATTAAAATCGCTTTTTCAAAATTTAATCAGTAATGCGATAAAATTCAAAAAACCTGAGACAATCCCCATTATTAGTATTACAGCACAGGATGATGGTAAAGACTGGCTATTTAGTGTGACGGATAACGGTATCGGAATCGAAAAAATATATCACGACAAAATATTCCTGCTTTTTCAAAGGCTGCATAACAGATCAGAGTTTGAGGGAACCGGAATTGGTCTTGCGCACTGCAAAAAAATTGTGGAATTAAGGGGCGGCAAGCTTTGGGTTGAATCTGAGCTTGGCAAAGGCAGTACATTTTATTTTACATTACCAAAAAAAACAATACTATGAGGAAAAAACTAGAATGTATTTTATTAGTGGATGATGACCACGAAGATTGTTTCTTTCATCAAATTGTAATCAAAAAAATGAATATTACAAACAGCATTGAGGTTGCAAGAAACGGTTTGGAAGCCCTCGACTTTTTAAAAAAAGAAGATGCCATTACACCTGAACTGATATTCTTAGACATTAATATGCCTAAAATGAATGGTTGGGAATTTCTGGAACATTACAAACATTTAGATCCGAAGCAAAAAGCAAGAATTACAATACTGATGCTTACCACATCTGTAAATCCTGATGATGCAAGAAAAGCGCAAGAGATGGAAGATGTGACAGGGTACAAAACTAAACCCTTGTCGGCTGACATGCTAAATGAGATACTGGAAAATCATTTCCCTGATTATTTGTAAAAACCGGAAAGGAAATCATCCGGAACTATTAGTAATAGGGACTTTTCATTTAAGATGTATTTCCAGAAAAAAGACCAACAAGTGTATTTGTTTATATATACTATCCCATTGTAAAAAAAACCGCAAACAATTAATTAATTGTTTGCGGTTTTTTTTGATTAGCTCTTTGGAGAAGATTAACAAAAACTATTTACTGACCTGCTACACATACTTATATTAGAAGCACTCAGCCAATGGACAGATTTTAATTTCTTATTCTTTATTGTCGTCTATCTCAAATTTATCAAGACTCTTATCTTTTTCATCTTCAAAAATTTCGAGCATTGGTTCCTGTAAAAACTCCTTTGTTACCAGGCGTTTTTCGAGCGATAATAAGATGGATGGCAGTAACAACAGGTTGGTGATTAAGGATACCAAAAGCGTTACCGAAATTAAAATACCCAAAGCCACCGTGCCGCCAAAATTAGATGCTGCAAAAATGGAGAAACCAAAAAACAATACAATATTGGTGTACACCATACTTAAGCCTGTTCCTTTGATTGTTGCAGAAACAGCGCTGGCTATGTCCCCTGCCTTTTTTCTTTTCAGCTGGTTCCGGTATTCCGCCAAAATATAGATAGTACCATCAGAGGCAATACCAAATGCAATGCTGAATACTAAAATAGTGGTTGGTTTAATATAAATGTCCATAAAGCCCATTATACCTGCTGTTATCACCAATGGGATCAAACAAGGAAGCTTTGATAAAACAATGATGGCGATGGATCTGAATAAAATAATACCAAGTATCAGAATAATAAATATTTCGATGCCTAAACTAATAAACAAGTGATGAAACAAGTAATCGTTGCCCTTTAAAAACCGGATACTATGGCCGGTAATTTCAACATTATATTCTGCCGGACTAAAAATGGAATCTATCTTTGGCTGAATTTCTGCAACCAGTCGTTTCATTTCAACCGAACCAACATCCTTCATTTGGTAGCTCACACGGGTACGTTGCTTTGTACTGTCAATAAAGGCTTTAAAACGATCGTCACCACTGCCAACAGTGCCCGTATAATCGGTCAGCTTCTGTAATTCCATAATTCCCGGAAGCATATAGTGTTTTGGTTTACCATCGTTATACGCCTGATTAGCGAACTTAACAAATTCAACAGTTGATAGAGGATGTGTAAAATCAGGGTACTTACTTATTACTTTTTCAAGCGCCTTTATTTTGTAGAGTGTTTTCGCATTGTCGGCAAAAACTCCGTTTGCTTTTTTGGTATCAATAGAAAATTCAAAAGGTAAAACTCCGTTAAAATTTTTCTCAAAAAAGTGTAAATGCTCAATAACAGGATCCTTTTTAGGTAAATCATCTACAACATATCCAATGGGCTTTACCATTGTTAATCCCCATATGGAAATAAGTGTAATAATGGTAATGGAAACATATATTGCCGGGCGTTTAAAATGAACCAGGTAATCTATCTTATCAAGTACTACATTTATTGTTTTACCATCCAAATGCTTGGTTTGCTTAATCGATGGCGTTTTTAGGTAGCTGAATATAATAGGAATAAAGATCATGGCAACCCCATAGGTTAACAATACGTTTACACCAGCCACAATTCCGAATTGGGTAAGCAACTCACTATTGGTGAAATAAAACACGAAAAAGCCGATGGAAGTGGTCACGTTTGCCAAAAAATTCGACAATCCAACTTTTTCAATAGTTCTGGCAAGACCCCTGATTTTATTGCCGTGAATACGAAGCTCCTCCTGGTATTTATTTAATAAAAAGATACAATTAGGTATACCGATAATAATAATCAATGGCGGTATTAAGCCCGTAAGCACTGTAATTTTATAACCGAATAAATATAGCGTGCCCAAAGACCATATTACTCCAATTACGCATACCACCAAAGACCAAAAAACGACTTTAAATGATCTGAAAAAGATCCAAAGGGTAATTATGGTCACCAGGAAGGCTAAAGCCATAAAAAGGCTCAATTCACCCCTTATATTGCGCATGTATTCACTGCGGATATACGGTAAACCGGAATAATGAAGCTCTATATCATTGCTGCTGGCATAAATATCGCCCATCGCTTTAATTCTCTTTACAATATCCAGCCTGTTTTTTGAGTTAAGATCACTTTTATTGAAGGTGATGGCCATCAATGTGCAATTCACTGAATCGTTATAAATCAGCCCTTTGTAAAATGGATAGGAAAGCAGTAAATTTTTTACACTATCTAATTCCTGCTGAGATTTAAGTTTGGAAGAAACAATTGGAAAATATTCGAATTTGTGTAAGCTGTCGTTTTTTCTTAAACCATAAGCCCTGTCAATAGAAAGGACGTTTTGTATTCCTTTAATTTTTTTAATGCTATCGGCCAATATACTCCATTCATTGAATTTTTTCAATTCAAATAAATTGTCGGATTTATATCCCATCACCATCACCGTTCCATCTTCCCCGAATACTTTTCTGAACTCGTTATAGGCTATCTCCGATTTATCATCACTAGGAAGTATTTTTGGAAAATCGTAGGAAAGCTCAATTTTGGAAGCAAAAAAACCAAATACAATAGTCAGAACTACTAAAGTTATCAGATAAACTAAACGATTGCGTAAGATATTACGAGCTAAAACTGACCACATGCTAAAAATATTTGAAATGTTTGAAAAGGTGACGAAGTTACATATTTTATTCGGAGGTAATTGGAAATAGTGATTGTTTTATACCACCCTGATAAAAAAACGTTTTTAAGATATAAGGTACTAAAGATAAGGAGATTAGAAAAGGACTGACAAAATTTATTAGAATCTGAAATTTTTTCATTTTTAAAACAAAAAAACGGGTGGAAAAATGAAAATTTGGCAGAAATTTCCAGATCATTTTGAAATGGAATATCGTTTGCAATTATTTGGTTAAAAACTAATGTTTAACTTAAAAAATAGGAGAACCAAATTATGACAATTGTAAAATGGAAAAAACCCTATAATAATGGGGTAACAGACAATCCGGTAGTATTTAACTCAGCTCTTTCCGGATTATTGGAAAACTTTTTAGGAGATGATTTCCTTTTAAGGGAACACGCTTCATACGTACCGGCAGTGAATGTGTCGGAAAATAAGGATGCTTATAATCTGGAATTATCCGCTCCGGGATTTGAGAAGGATGATTTCAAGATTGAGCTTAAAAAAGGTATGTTAATTATTTCAGGTCACCACAAAACGGAAAAAGAAACGGAAGAAAAAACATATTCCCGTAAAGAATTCAGTTATGGATCTTTCCAAAGAAGTTTTTCCCTGCCGGAAGAAGTTAACGAAGAAGCTATTGATGCCAAATACGAAAATGGTGTTTTAAAGGTGTTTTTGGCTAAAGAAAACGATCTTAAAAAAGGAACCAAAGAAATAAAAATCGCTTAATAGTTTTTGAATCTATTAATAATGTTAAACTCATAAAAATTAAAATCGCATGGAAGCATTAATTTTAAGTTCTTGTATTGTAGCAGTGGCATCTTTAATTGTACGCAAACAGGCAGGAACAATGAAAAAAACAACTAATAGACCAATTAAAGTTGAAAGTGCTGATAACAGCCAACACTTTCAGCAAAAAAGTTCGGCAGAGCCACCTTATTATGAAAAGTATATTTCAACGAATAAAAAAACAAATGATTTTCTTGACTTTTCCGGTGGGCTGTTAGGAATATAAAAGCGATTACCTACAAAAAAAGGGGATGGAAAACTTTTCCACCCCTTTTTTTGTTTAAAAAATCCGGAAAAGAACTGACAGCGGTAACAAGCACACAAATCGCTGAAAAACAAATAATTAAGCGCGAAAATACAACCGAATTTTCCGACAACAAGCACTTACAAATAAATATATCCGTCTATCCTAAAATCCGCAAGTCTATTAATTGACTATCAATTAGTTACGAAGTGTGTTTTTTTTTCAAATCTTATTTTTCTGAGTCAAAACACAGAGATACTGGAGTATCAAATAGGATTTTATCGGCTATGGCCAAGAGTGATAAAAGAACGATAAACCCTACAGTTAGCCTATTTTATAAGACCCACCATATACGCCAAATTGCGAGGTCAAATAAATATACGAAGAAAACTTCGCACCTATCCCTTTTAGTACAGAAACGGAATTTTTTAAATATTTAGCTTTTCCTTTTTAAATCTCGATTTAACTGCTTCAAGTACTTTATCAATGTCATAACCTTGAAATATGGGATAATTAGCGAGTGTTTTCTTTAACTCTTCATCCATTTGAGAATGCAGAACTATACAGCTCTCTTTAGACACATTAACTGGAGGCTGTTCTGGTAATACCTTCATTGCTGTTATTGCCTTTTTCTTTAATACCATTAGGATTATTATTGGTTGATACTAAGAAACTAAGATACGTATTTTCTAAACAATAATCAGCTCAGTAATTCCTCAATTGATACACCTAGACCTTCTGCGACTTCTAGCAGATAATAATAAGAAGGATTTATTTTGCCAGATTCCAGACGCTGTATTGATTGCTGATCCTTGCCAATAGAGTTGGCCAATTCAACTTGTGTTATATTCTTATCCTTCCGGACTAAACGAATTTTACTACCTAGTTTACTTAATATTTTCTCCTTTGATATCACGGACTAAAAAAACACTAAACAACCGAAATGTTGTACAACATATCCGTTGTATTTTGAAAATTAATTATACATTTGCATCTAAACAATAAACAACCCCCATGAAAAAAATTATCTTAGCAAGTCTACTATTAACAAGTGCTTCATTCGCCCAGACAACGAAAACTATTGAAAATGACAAAGGATTTATCGGAGTGTCTGCCGGAGCCAGTCAACCTACTGGTGATTTTGGAGATCAGGATTTTTACAGTAACTCATCAGGTTTGGCGCAACGTGGCTATGTTGCAGATGTTAATTTCGGACACAGGCTAACTGAACATTTTGGGGTAATTGTATTGTTCAGGTATCAAGAAAACAATGTTGATGCGACAGCTATTGCAAAATCTTTGCATAAAGAATCCCCAGATTGGGGTTGGAAGGTTAAAACTCAGGGATGGAAGATTATAGGATCTATGGCCGGAGGTTTCGCTACATTTCAGTTAGGTAAAAGCAAGCTAAGGATGGATGTAAAAGGTGCAGTTGGGTTAATATCGGCCACCTCTCCGCAAATTAAAATAACCGGTAACAATGGTTCAGATAATATTGTATTAACAACATTCAGTAAATCAGCCAGCTCTTTTGCATACAGTTGCGGTATTGGTTTAAGATGGAATTTCAGCAAGGTAGTTGGATTGAATCTTAACTTTGACTACATGGGATCGAACCCAGAATTTAAAAATGTAAAAACATCTATGACTGGATCAGATACAGAATACGATACGTATAACCAGTCAATAGGATCTATGAATTCCACTGTAGGTATTGTTTTTAGATTGAAATAATATATTAACGTTAAAGGTGCGGATCTTAATCGATACGCACCTTTAAAAAATACTTACATCAATAAAATCAAGATACTTATTAAGCCTTTCCCCTTTTTTGAATGCAGTGATCTCTACGATTATATTGTCGGCCAGCATAACTTCCACGAAATAGCCATTCAGAGAGTATAAATTACTTGCAGTGTCATTTTCCACTAGATTAATGATGAAGCTCCCGTACTCCCACAAATACTTGGCCTTTTCGTCTTTGTTTAGCAACAAATATTGATACAGCTCAACCATTGTACTCACGTTTTAGTTTATCAATCTGGTATTGCTTCTTTGTAGGATATACAAATAGAATGATGCAGATATATTTCGCTATGTATGTTAACCTGCTCATGTAACAAATGTAGTAAATTGCTTTAAAATATATTGAAGCTGAGCTATATAGTTTTATATATGACACAGGGACGTAAATTAATTTAGTTTTTGTCACATCTATCGTTTGAATGAAAAGGTATGTTACCTAAAACGACCATGAGAATCTCTCGGATGGATTAAAACAAGAAAAAAATTTATTGAAAAAGGATGTTATGGAATTTGATTTTTGATTGATCGGTTGAATTGATTAAGGAGTAGTAGCAAATTGCTCCGTCTTCATTTTACTAAACTCCGCAAAAGCCTGAGAAGCATTAGTTGTATTGTGGATCTCGCTTTTAACAACTGTTATTTTAGAACGATACTGCGCACATTCTACGTTCATTCTGTTTTTGAATTGTGCACCACAAAACTGTATTCGCAGTATATAAATAAATATAGGACTAATGGCTAATATCACTGACAATATAATAGAAGAATTTTTTAGTAAAGGAATTAAAAGTGTTTCATCATATCTTTTAAAAACCCATGTTGATATAACAAAACAGCTGAGAAATATTAAGAAAATCCAATGGTTTTTTAAACTACGGGAACTCTTAAAACTCATTCCAAAAATGCCAACAATAAAGGCAAAAGATAGGCAGTTAAAAACAAATAGAGATTCATAAAAACCATTATTTTCTAATAATGGAGGGTAGCCACCGACAAACAATATAAGAAAGCAATAAATTGTAAAAAAATAGGAGTATGGTTTAAAAACATTTGTAAACTGAGTTTCAGACTCAAAAAGCAAATGGGGGTCGGAGTGCCCATATTTACTAGCCACTTCAGCTTCTAAATCATCCAGTTTTACAGTCATTTTAGCCAAATAACTTTTCACTTTAAATGCAGACTCAGGGGTTGTAGGAAAGCTTTCAATTACACCACAGATTTCCCTTGAACCCTCTATTAGTTCTAATAATTCCTTTTTTGCTTTATTTATAAGGTACGTGTGACCTTTTAACAGATTTATAACCTTTAAATCGATTACTTTTTTGATTTCATTAGAAACCATATAACCAGCATATAATACAAGAAAAAATTCAAATAGCGTTTGAAGGTTAAGTAGATTCATACCTAAATCTATATCTTAGGTATTTTGGTGCTATTATCTAGATAAAGGCTATAAAGATTATTCAATTGTGAACAAGTTTTTGTATCATTAAAGCTACATACAGCTGTGTAGGCAACTGTATCAGTTTCATATCTAAACATTTTATCATCAGCTAAAGTAAAATGATTGATTTGTGTTCTTGATGACAAATAATCTGGATTCATAACATATACTGAAACCTTATGAGCATATTTTTGCATCAATTTAATCGCTTCTGAAGCTCCATCTTGAATTAATTCTTCCAGAACAACTTTTAAATTTCCTGTGGGGGTTTTTAAATAATTTTCCATTTGAATTAAGTATTCGCCTTTTGAAACATCCCCTTTTAAATTTTTTGCAAAAATATTTACATTACCTTTTGCAGTTTTAAAAATATTTGACATAACAATACAAGCATGTTCGGCTCCTGAATTAGCGAATACGAAATCACTTGAAGTAGCAGCTAAATTTTCAATAGCTACTCTGTAATCGTCTAAACTTATTTTTGTCATTTTAAATATTTTTTTAAAAGGAGTGCAAATGTAGGATTAAATAATTGTTTGCTTTACACAAATGTAAACTAAAATTTTGTTCCATATCAATATATTTTTTTAAATAATCTGTTAAAAAAAATGCATTTACCGATAATTAATGTTAAATTATCGACAACAATAGCACCGTTACCGACAGTCGCCTTTTGCTATTTATTCCAATTTACTTTTTATTACGTACTTATTACGTACTTATTACGTACTTATTACGTACTTATTACGTACTTATTACGTACTTATTACG
>JAZKDU010000004.1:97531-581866 GCA_040387415.1 Bacteroidota bacterium | reverse complement strand
TTCGCACTTGGTTCGCACTTGGTTCGCACTTGGTTCGCACTTGGTTCGCACTTGGTTCGCACTTGGAACTTTATTAAGTTTCCAACAAAACCGAATAATCCCTGTCCGGAGAATATAGTATCGGTATCCTCTCATTATCTTCTATAACCCATTCAAGAGCCACAGTTATAAAATGAAAGATAAAATTCTTTAGCCGATGGCTAGGTTTAACGAATGATACCTTTTTACTGAATTTCCGGATCAAATGCTGATACAATAAGTTCCCAATGGCTCCCACTATCATAAATACGATATTCTGATTCATAAATGAGAATGGCAACCTCTTCCAGCTCCAGTCATTTAGAAGCTGTGTAAAATTGGTTTCTATGCTACCACGCTGATTATAAAAGTGAATAACTTCCTGATCAGACATTGAAACGTTATTGGTAATAATGCCCCTGTAAATGAAGCTGTCATCCGTGTACTTGTTTTTATAGTCGTTATCTTTTGGAGTTTTTGTTATAACAACCCTATACATCTGGTTATTGTACCTGTGATCAACAGAAGTTACTTGGCACTTTTGATACCCTAATTCTATTTCTTCCCAATCGTTAAGGGCAATTGCATCTTCAAACATTTTGCCATTATGATTTGCCCTGATAAAGAACTCAACATCATTTTCTTCCAGTACCTTTACAATATCCGTTGAATATGCAGCAGCATCGCTTCTAAATGTTTTTATTTTAATTCCTTTTGAATTAGTCAAGTCGAATACTCTTTGAAGAGTTTCTGCCATTTTATATTTAGCTGGAGTATTGCCATTCCTTCCTTCAATATAAACAGGGCATTTACCGATAAAGGCAACTCCGGGGCTATATCCATCAAACTTTTTGTATGAATACCTTGAATCGTATTTTTCGCACGGGATAATCACGTTATCATAATCCAGAACATGAGATTTTGAAAAGTCTATCATGTTTAGTTTTAATGCAATGTCCACCATCAGGTTATTCATTGGCAGATTGATATTAAATTCATGGTCGGCTAGTTTAGCTGTGTATTTAACGCTAGGAGTCGCTAATTTTTTAAACAGCCCAGCAATTATATCTGGTGAAGGAAGCTTGGTTGAAGGTATTTCCTTGAAGTACTTTTGTAGTTGTTTAGTGTCTTCTAGTCGTTCACTATTACACAACGTGCTATACACCCATGCTAGAAGTGTATCGCTGTAGCTGTACTTAGCCTGCTTAACTCTTCTACCTAAATGCGAATCAATTATGTCTGCTATTCCTAAATTGCGGATTTCATCCATGCAAAATATAATAGCGCCATAAGGATTGACATTACGATTTATATGTCGTAATTTTGCTAGCACTTAAATGTTATTTTTATATTAGATAGCTATTGGAAAGGTTTCCCGACCGACCCAATAGCTATTGTTTATTTACACCTTCTCAACGCCAGTATTTACAGAAGGTTTCAGCCCATAACCCATGAAAACCCCTTCATATAGGCGCTACGCAGATATATGAAAAAAATTAAAATATTTTTATTTTTTTTGTTTTTGATGTATCTTTGCGGAAGAAAGGGGAATCGAACCCCTAAAACGCTCTCACACGTTTAGTAGAGTTTCAGTCTACTTGTTTTACCAATAACAATTCTTCCTTACAAAAGCCCCTGCCAAAAGCGGGGGCTTTTGTTTACGGGTCAAATTTATTTCAGATAATTATTTCAAACTATTTCGAAAACGAGAGGATTTTAAATTTCCACGACAAAGCCGAAAGCCTTGTAAATATTAATACAGATAGGTTTTTAAATATAGGAGTAAAAAAAACCTCTCGGAAACGAGAGGTTTTTAAATTGAATCTAGTAGATCTTGAATTTGCTTTAATCTGGGAGTAAGGCTAGACTTCTTTTGTATCGAATCCCGAATTTGTGATATTGTAGACCTAAGAGAATCGATACTAATATCACCACCGCTTTTATTCACGAATAGTTTATTTATTATAACAGGGATTGAGGATCTTTTATATTCGTATTTATCATTACACAGTCTGTATATTAAGAAGACAAGCTGTGTTTTATCTTTTTTCCATACAGTTCTATGTGTTTTCGGAACATCATAGTTTTGAATCTTTAAAAAGAAGTTAGGATTCTCTAAAATAAATTCCTGATCAAGTAGTAATTGGTACAGTGGCTTAATTTTCGCCTTAAAGTCCTCAAACCAAAATAGTGTAGGCGCATCTTCTATACTATTATGCTGATCTTCATAATACTTTATCGAATGCTGTGGAAATATATCCTTTTGCAATATAAATTGACTATCTCGATTTATATCTTTTTGTAATTCAATATACTCTGCATAAAAAGATTTTATGTCGGGGTCATTATCTCTTATGTATTCATCCATAAAAAATGCCACAAAATTCATTAAAGTAGTTGACGCCTTTTGTATTATCTGTTCGTCTGGAGGGCTAACTTGGAGTTCTTTTTGTGAGATAGCAATTATTTTCAGATTAGTATTACCACCACCGGAAAACTGCTGTGCAATTAGAGAGAACTGTTGATTTATTAGTTCTTTTCTATTATTAACACCAGCATAATAATACAATAGTTCTTCATTTTCAACTTTAATATCATTTTCCAAAAATTGATTTTCTATGAAATCAAGTAAGTCTTTAACATAAGACGATTCAAGAAACTCGTCCAATTTCTCTATTGCGACTTTTTTTTTGCTGGTTTTAGCCATAATTTCTACTTTCTCCAAAAATAGAAATTAAAGCAGAGAAATAGCCAAGAAAAGGTTTAGCTGGATCAGAATTTGTAGATAAATGACTTATTTCGGTTTAGTAGCCATAACCCCATTAAACATTTAGGTTCAGAAGACTTGCGGATTTTAGGTCTATAAACACTTACTAACCGAATCGGCTAACCAAACCTCCACACCTTTGCATCGTCAAAAACAACAAAACTATAGTGACGAGAATTAACCTAAACAATAACCATAAAAACCAAAACAACATGAACGCACTACGGAACAAAGTACAATTGATCGGTAACTTAGGTATGGATCCGGAAATTAAAGTAATTAATAATGATAATAAACTGGCTAAGGTGAGCATCGCTACCAACGAGTCTTACAAAAACGCAAAAGGTGAGCTGGTAAAAGAAACGCAATGGCATAACCTGATTGCATGGGGTAAAACAGCAGATCTTATGGAGAAATATTTGAAAAAAGGCAGCGAAGTGGCTGTTGAAGGCAAACTGATCAATAGAAATTATACCGATAAAGATGGTATTAAACGATATGTTACCGAAATTCAAGTGAACGAAGTACTTATGCTGGATAAAAAAGAGGCATAGCGTCACAATGTCCGCAAACAATGAAGCCCTTGATTATATTATCAAGGGCTTTTTTATGGTCTAAATTTTTAAATGAATGGACTAAATATAAATTTAAACATTCGGATTTATTCACCAAAATACTCTTTCAAAGTGAAAACCTCTTTCAAACGAATACCTTTTTCTGTGTGCTGCACCGTGCAGCACTCGTTAACGGCATCATGCTCCAGGAACAAAATAAATTCTTCATCTGCAGCACGCTTCATAAAAATCTCTTTTTCAGAAAGTGTCAGTAACGGACGTGTATCATAACCCATTACATAAGGCAATGGAATGTGGCCGGTTGAGGGCAGTAAATCAGCCATAAATACAATTGTTTTTCCTTTGTACTGTATATGAGGGATCATCATTGCATCCGTATGTCCTCGTGTAAGCATTATGGAAACAGCATCACCCAATTCTTTACTTTGAAGATATTCATTATTCCCCGAAATATTTTTTTGTGATGAGTCAATAAATTTAAGCTGTCCGCTGTCCTGCATCGGAATAATATTTTCTTTGATAAAACTTGGTTTCTCACGCGGATTAGGCTTTGTAGCCCATTCCCAATGTTCTGCATTGCTCCAGTAAGTGGCTTTTTTAAATATGGGCTCAAATCCTGTTCTATCTTTATTATACTTTATTCCTCCTCCACAATGATCAAAATGCAAATGCGTTAAAAACATATCCGTAATATCCTCCATGCCGAAACCCGCATTCTTTATGGATTTTTCAAGCGAAAAGTCCCCGCTTAAAAAATAATGACTGTAAAATTTAGCATCCTGTTTATCTCCTATTCCATTATCAATTAAAACAAGGCGGTTGCCATCCTCTATTAACAAACAACGCATGGTCCAGTCACACATATTATTTGCATCTGCTGGATTTGTTTTATTCCATAACATCTTAGGAACAACACCAAACATCGCACCACCATCCAGTTTAAAATCTCCGGTATTTATTACGTGTAGTTTCATTTTGTTTTATCAATTAACAATTCAATAAATTTTACAACAAACCATTTATCAGTTCTAGCTAACGTAAACAGTCTTACCAACTTCGTTTCGTAAATTTGAAAGATATTCGTTTATCAGTAACCTTATTTATCACCGTACTTCACAGCGCAGCCCTTGTAAGCAGCACCATTCAATATCACTTCCGAACTATACTTATATTCACGGTCACTCATACCATCGCTGCATTTTGCGCTGATAACAGTAATTTTTATTTTGTTTCCCTTGTCCTCTGAGGTATAAATTACTGTTCCTTTCGCAATTACAGGAGCCGAAAATTTAAAATGATAAAATTTCGGAACCATCGGATCATAAAAATCGATCAGATTTTCTTTCTCCGAAATTTGTATTCTCCAAAAAGGTTCATTGCCCATGCACCAATAGTCATAAGGAATACAGGTGTTCTTATCATTTTTTTGTTCTGCCGATACTATTTCTTTAACCGTTAATGTGCCTGCAAGCGCGCCTTTTACTTTAATAAAAATAGTTTGCCCGGGGTATGCATTTGGTACAAGATTCGAATAGATAGAATCCAACTTTTTTAGATCCCCTTCCACAGCTATAGCCGCTTCACTGCCGGCACAATTAGTAAAATGGCGATCAGCATACAATCCCGATAATTCTACATTTTCTGAAACGGCACTTAATTTCACGCTATCGCTGGAACTTACCAAACCCTTTTCAGCAGGGTTATTCTGAGAACAGCTGATTAATAGTATCAGCGAACAAATTATTCCTATTATTTTTTTCATAGTTTTCTTTTATTCTTTGTAAGCCTGATCAGATCTACAATCTCAGAAATTTTCAAAGCTTTATTTTGTATTTTTTACACTTAAAATGTTTCCTGGAAAGACCTATTCATAATGGGAACTATACAGCTAACATCTAAAAGGCGCGAATGGCACGTACAGCAGGAGCCGAATTTTTATTGCCATAATCCTGAAGTCCATTATTAAAATTTTGAGCCCATGCATAATGAGAACCATTTTCGGAGGAACTCCAGTAAAAAGGATTTGAAAACCCGCCAACTATGGCTTTCTTAGTCCGAAGTAAAGCTAATTCGCCTTTAGACGGAAGAAACCAATCACTAAAGCCATTGAGCTCCAGCTCATCACATACACTAGCTGCGTAGCTGCCCGCTCCCTGAGCTTTAACAATGGCAGTGGTATTCGCCTGACCGGTACCTACTGCCACTCCAGTAGCTTTTGTTTCAATAAAGAAGCCGTTGTACCATTTAGATTTTTTCTGGTCAGCAGTTGCTGCAATCAGTCCATGCTGTCCGGTACTGTCAATATAAAAAACAACACCGCCACCATAATGCTCGCCAATGGTGTGGACTTCAGAACGTTTTTTTATGTTGCTATCAGTATAAAAAGCAGACGATACAGCAACAACAATGATTAAAAATAATAATCTCATCGAATGAATTTAAAGCTATTACTATTCAATAATTAACATTTCCACACGTCTGTTTTTCTGACGGCCTTCCTCTGTTTTATTATCAGCAATTGGTTTAGATGATCCAAACCATTCCACTTTAAACCGGTCAGCAGCAAGCCCTTTGGATACCAGGTAATTTTTAATTGCAGTAGCGCGTTTTTCTGATAGTTTCAAATTTGCTACAGCATCACCTTTATTATCAGTATGTCCGGATATTTTTAATCGCCAGTTCGGCTTTTTGGCCATTAAACCGGCCAACTCATCCAGCGAAGCGAAAGAATTTTCTTTAATCACTTCTTTGCCAGTTGCAAATTCCAGGTTATTAAATGCTTTTTTAAGCACTTCTGCTTCTTTTAGATCCAGTTTAATTGCAACATCCTGCTCTTCTTCTCTTTTTAACAAGTTTTTATCTGATTTCAGAAAAGAAAAACGGAATGATCCTTCTGAACCAACACGGCTTGCTGTTCTGGCTTCACCGCCAACAACAATAGTAAGCACTGTTATTGTATCGGTATTTTCACCTTCCAGTCTGAATAACATATTTTCATCAAATGGTAAACCGTCAAAATTAAAACGTCCATCAGCACCTCTTACTGCTGTACCTAGCGTATTGTTAGCCAAATCCGTTAATATTAATTTAACTTCAGGACATCCCTTATTGCTTACAGCCCCTGCTTTATCAGGACATAAATCCGTTTTATCCGATACCCCATCACCATCTTTGTCTGGACATCCCTTAAGGTTTACTAAACCCGGTATTTCAGGACACTCATCTTCTTTATCTCCAATTTTATCACCGTCTTTGTCAGGACAGCCTTTCAGCTCAATTGTTCCTTTATCATCCGGGCAAAGATCATCTTTATCACTAATGCCATCAGCATCTTTATCCGGACAGCCTTTAAATTCAACTACACCTGCCACATCAGCACAGGCATCTTCCTTGTCCATAATTCCATCTCCATCTTTATCCGGACAGCCTTTAAATTTAACAAAACCAGAATCATCCGGACAATTATCATCCTTGTCAGCAATTCCATCCTTGTCCTTATCTGGGCAACCCTTCAACTCCATTAAGCCAGCTACGTCAACACAATCATCTTTTTTATCGGATACGCCATCCTTATCTCTGTCGGAGCTTTTTCTGCCGATCAATATGTTAAATCCAAAGTTGATGTGTAAATTTTTTGTGTTTTGTGGAAAAATTGCACCCAGCAAATTATCGCTTACCACATAAAACTGAACAGGTCCGTTAAGTGAAAAGCCTAATCCCACATTGTTATAGCTTCTGTTATACATAGAATAGGAAAGTGAAAAATTCAACCATTTTCCAACTTTTTGATTATACGATAACGCAAGACCCGGATGAATGGTTTTGTCGAATATCTGGCCATATAATACAAGGCCAGTATTTATTTTTTTTGTAATATTATAATTCCCTCCCAAGTATAGTTGAGTGGATAATTTAGTTGTATAACTCTCATGAATAGTATTTATTTTAAACGCTTCCTTCAATGAATCCACCATTACTTCGGATGTATTGCTAGTAGAATCATCGGTAAATAACTGATTAAGATCCATACCCTGGTATGTAAATTCTCCATTCGGGTCAGCACTTACGTAATTACTAACTCCATCTTTCCATTTAATATAACCCAAATCGATCATACTTGCCGAAAAGGTTAATTTTTCATTGTATTTATAAGAACCGCCTAAATCAATCCCAAATCCTCTGTTTTTTTTCTTAAATAGATAATCTTTCACTACGATATTTGCTGTGGAGCTGCTATCCACACCAGATGTATTAATTCTGATATCTGATTTTGCTGTAATTGCATAATAAGCAGGATCAGTGGTTAATGACACATCGGCACGCTCTGTCCAAACATTTTCCATTCCGTACAGATATTTTAATTTACCACCAACAGTGAGCTTTTCATTAATTTCTCTTGAAAAGCCAATCGCATACTCACGATAATGAGAAAAATTTACACCGAAATTAAATTTTACTTCTTCACCCAAAAGTCCTCCATTCCCTTTCCAGATAAAGTCCATAAAACCTTTCGGATAACGAAAACGGAAATCCACTTTTTCTGTCGCATTAAAACTGAAATAATTCTTTTTTAATCTAAACCCGAACGCAAGCAAATCAATTTTAATAGAAGCTGAAATATAATTGTTTTTTGAAAGTTTGCTAAGCATATTATCATAATCCACATATAGCGAATCTCCTCTATGCTTTACTAAATCTGAATATTTAAAACCGCTGTTACTGAAATTCAAATACGGGGAAGCCAACACAGGAAACCCAATAAAAACTTTATAAGAAGGTGTTAAAGCCGGATTTACATACATCCGCTGAGGGATAGCCTCCATATTGTACATTGTCAGGTTTTGCTGAGCAGATAGTTGATTGATGACTAAATTGAACAAAAGAAAAGCTACAAGTATTACTTTTTTCATAAAATTAATTTCAGATTTTTTTTAGAATGAATTTACAATTGTGGTCTAGTCCGCTTTTCGCATCTTAGATTTCAAAATAATGATTTAAAACTTTGCTTTAATCTGCACTTGTAAGCCGAGTTTAAGATCTACTTTGTAATGAGTATAGATCTTCACATTCGTAGCACCCCCATTAGTTGTATTTGCTATAGCTTTCACAAGTAAATATTTAGCTGTTGCCAAATTATCCAATCGGCTTTTTGTAAGCACTGCGTCATAAGTTGTTGAAGTGGGTGCAGTAACCATACCTGTGGTAGAATTAACTATACCCGACTGTAATATCAATTGATTCGGTATTACAAGAGAATCAAGCTTTGTATATAAACTATCAGTAAAATACACCTGCATATTCACATCAAACGGAAAACCATTTGAATTATATGTTCTGATCAACGCGGATTCTACTTCTTTTGGAAGCGTTGAACCAAATTCAAAAGGAATGGTATCAAGCAACACAAAATTGGTTGCTGTTCCATGAAGCGGCAATTCTACCTCCATACCAACGTTAAAACGGCTGGTATCAAGCACAAAATTATTATGAGTAGTTCCACCTGCTGGATTAGTTTGTGAGTTTATTTTATAAATTAAATATTTAGGAGTATTATTAATAATACTGGCAATATTGCTATTAGTGTTATTCAAAGAAAATGAATCTGTTAAAACCTGTCCTATCTGGCTAAACGTTGGACTTTGTATTGGAAGTGGATTAGGGCTTCCTGTAATTGCAGTTGCAATTCCTCCTGGTGTATAGCCTTCAAATTGGGACATATTCGCCTGTATAGGTACACCGTATGAATTGGAAATTATTACTTTTATTTTTGGATCAGCCAATGTGAAAGAGCCGGTACCCAGCACATTTTTGAAAATCCCAATATCAACAGAATCCACATCAGGCGACAAGGAAATTTGACCAATATCGCCAAAAATTTTACTAAAGGTCATATTGTTCAACGACTGGCTAAGGGTAATTTGATCTGAAGGAGCAATAGGAGTACCCGATCCCGAAAGTGTCACCTCAAAATTTGCTACAAACTCATTGAATGCTGTACCCCCATTGGTCATATCAAAACGATAACCGGCTAAATCCAATGTAGCATTCGCTAACACAGGCACAGTACCTGTGTACGAAAATGGAATAATATGTGAAAAAACCACTCCATTTTTTTTCGCTGCAGGAAGTATTATTTTTATTTGACCATTATATTTAAAATCAGAACTTAATGAAATGTCAATTGTTCCCGTTTTTAAAAATAAAGAATCAATTTTGGGACCATTTACACCAGAATCAAATGTGATTGTTTGGCTATAGGGCACTGTAATCGTACCTGCCAGTCCAAAAGCCGAAATCTGCCCGGAGCTAAGCGCAGCTGAAAATGGTGGAGGCTGGTTATTAGGAATTGTTATTACCTCTGATGCTACTAAGGAAAAAAGATTACTTCTGTAAACCAACGTGCAAAAATCATCACTACCAACAACAATAAGCCCTTGAGCAGCATTTTTTGCCAACATATCCTTTATACTCAACGATGAATATACAAGAGGTACCGCCAGATTAGGATTCCACTCTATTGCTGTTAGCTTATCGAATTCAAAATTGTCTTTAATACAAGACGTTATGGATGAAACAAGCACCGCAGTTACAAGAAAAAATGTAATTCGTTTTGTCAGTTTAGGATTAATTATCTTCATGTGTTAGTTTTTTTGAGTGGCTAATATACAAAAATCCTAAACCCAAACTGATTATTCTTTATTGTAGCAGTTATGGTAGTTATTCGAGGTGGTAAACGTAAATGCTATTATCTGCACTGCCTGTAATTATGTTATAAATACCATCATTATTCAAGTCTGAAATACTGAAAAGAGTTTTCCCGGAAAGGGGGAAACCTTTACATAAGGAACCACTATTATTAAACAGGTATATCTCATTTGTTTTTTCAGAAAGCACACCAATTTTGCCTGTTCCATCAGGGGAAATAAAGAAAAGCGGCACTTGGCTTGCGCCCTCTTTGAATTCATAATTAAACAATTGGCTTTTATTCTGCGAAAACACCTGCAGCTCATTTTCAAAAAGGAAAATATATTCATTCATTTTATCATTGTTAAGATCTTTATACATAAAGGATGAAGAAGCTTGAACATTATGCACCTTAATAATTTCTTTTTTCCCTTCAAAACTTATCTTGATAACATTCCCTAACGTATCAGCACCAACAATAAAGGATTTACTATAATCTTTCCCAATTTCAAGATAATAATCCTTAATGCCTTTTGGTAACATTTCTTTTATCTTAACCTTTACCTCTCCCTGCCGATTAAATACATATATACCACCTTTTTCATCAACGCCCACAATATGATCTTTACCATCAACATTTACATATTGCAACGGTAAACGCAGCAAATAATTCGCTTTACCGAATTTAAATGCTGTAACCTCTTCTCCACTTGGTTTGAAACAGCGTATTTTTTTGTTTTCACAAGCCACAAAAATTCGATATTCCCGATTTTTCTCGTAATCAAATACAGAAACTGCATTTGTCGCTGCTGATTCCAATTTAACAGGAAACCCCCTCATGTCATTTCCATTCCTGTCAAGCAGAAATATAGCAGAACCCGTATTAAAAAGCATTTGAAGTTTACCATTTTTTAATGCATCTATCTGCACAACACTTCCAATAATTTTTCCAGAAAGCTGTTTGGACCAGATAATTTTACCTGTGTTGCTGATAAGATATAATTTATTCGCATCATCCTGCACAACTATTTCTTTCACTTTAGTATTGTGGTTAATCACAATATTGGGTTGGGAACTAACAGTAGTATCCAACTTGGATTCCCACAATGTTCCGCTCTCCTGCCTGTATTTTGGATTGTACTTTAAATAGGCATTACTGTAAAACAATTTATTATTTTCATTGGTCGTAAATTGAACCCCAAAAGCTTCCAACTTATGAAACAACTCCAGATTAATTTCAATCTCCTTGGCTAATTCTGAGGTCACCATATTGCTATATATATCGGATGACCTGGCAACTGAGGAATACAGATAAATATTAACCTCGTTTGAAATATTATCTGAGAAAATTTTGTAGTTTTTGTCGTTTGCCCACGTTTTATTATTTTCAAAATCATTAATAAAACGCTGCAACGACTCCGTATCATTGCCAAAAACAATATAATCTTCAATAGCAGTAAAATAGGTATTTGTAATCCTATTAAACTGCGATCCCAGTAATTGAGGTAATAATTGATTTATATTTAATCGGGTAATTATATGATTTCGATACTCTGTTATTTCTCTTTTAATTTTGTCCTTTTTACAAATGGAGTCCGAAAGCCCGGTTAATGTATTCCAAGTCTCTTCTACATTGCTGGAACGAATAACTGCGTATGAATTATTTGTAAAATCTACTGATGATGGCTCTGTTACCACTAGCGCCATTTCACTTTGCATCCATTCCAACATAACCTGCTCAATATTTATAGCGTATGTTTTATCCATATTTTCAACAAACCGTTCATAACTCTGTGCTTTACCCTGCTGCACAGCACTCAGATATCTTTTATAATTTCTATGAAACATTTTCATATTGCTTATTCCAAAAAACAAGAGTAATGCAGTTTTGGAGGGAACTATTTTTGTTAATTCAATTTCTTGCGGCTTTTGTCCCTGAAAAACATTTAAAAAATTAACAGATGAATCATTTGCTTGTGTAAAACCACTTAATAATAGAGCGTTTGGCTTTATCGTTACATCCCATCCAGAACAATCTGCAAAACCAGCTAAAGAATTTGTTTCTTTTTTATATTCAGGGGAAATGAAATGATTAAGAACACTCGGGAAATTTTTATACAGTATATACACATTGCCATCAACATTTTTTCCTGCCGTATTAATAACGCGACTAAAATTTTTATCGGCAGCCAATGAAACCCCTGAACTTAATTGACGTATGGCATCCTCCACCAATGTTGGCTGACTGCTAATTATAACAATTCCGTTAGTTACAGCATAGCTTAGCGAGTCATGTTTGGGGTAAATAGTTGCTATTTTAACGCCATCATACACACGAGAGCCCGGTTCTAAATTATTATTTATTGATTTGAGAAACGCTTCCACTAAGGGCTGTTGCGTAAGGTTGGGAACGCTGAAGGTATATAAAAAATCAAATGTGTTTGCACCTGAAACATGGGCCGAAATAAACAGAGAACGGTTATCCAGCATCTTTGAAACGGCTGGTTCTGAATTCAATAATGAATCTATGTAACGAGCCTGGATATTGATTTTTGAAAAAGTCTTTACGCTAAGTAAACCTTCCCACATCACATTATTTTGCGATAATTTTCTCCATGAATTGTTGGTTTGTTTACTTTCAAAGATAATCGCTGCATTACTAGGAATAGCATTGATAGCATCACTTACAGGTGTGCGCAGCTCCTTAGTATATGTAAACCAATAAATACCACCTGCAACAAGTGCAGCAGCAACAATTCCGATTAGTACTTTTTTCCACATACTTACTTAACCCAAAAGGATGATGCCAGACTATTGGCTATCTTAATAGACCTGCGAAATTAATTAATGCTTTTCCGATAATGGCTTGAGAAAAATAAAATTACTAACACTCGATTGCTTATTAGTATTCGTTTTACACGCCTAGGAATAAATAGAAAGAATCAAACTGAGAATTTACACCTTTAACAAAAGATAATATTAAAGACAAGGTAATATCTACCAAATATTATCGAGGCATCTATCTAGTATACATTCAACAACTCTACTTCGTAAATTAAAGCAGAATAAGGCGCAATTAAGCCTGTAACACCTTTTTCACCAAATGCTAATGCTGAAGGAATATACACACGCCACAATGAACCGGCAGGCATAATTTGTAAAATTTCTCTCATACCAGCTATTACATTCCCAGGAGATGTGTTATAAGGAGTATTTTTAGGGTAAGTATCTTCAAACAACTGTCCGGTAGCCAAAAAGCCCTTTAAATGCAATTGAATTGAATCATTAATTTGAGGACGTTTGCCTGTACCAGATTTCACGATAGTATAACAAACCCCACTAGGTAAAACGCCAATTCCTGGTTGTTTTTTAACATTATCAAACAATGCTTTTTCCTGCTGTCTGCCACGGTCCACAGCCGTTAACTTCTGATAATTATTCATCATCGAAGCAACACTATCAGCGTTTACCAATAGTGGCTTTCCAAACATTACATCATCCATTCCTTTTTTAAATAATGCAGGATTAGTGATTGCAAAGCTATTCGTGATAATGTATTGCCCCAAATATGCACCTAAGGTATACTGCAAGCTGTCTGATGCAGAATTTAGCTTTCCGGAAGCCTGAGCACTAGGCGTAACCTGTGGCTTTTGGGCAAAACCGCTTACAAAAAAAACAATTGCTATTATAGTTAATACTTTTTTCATTTTCATTTTATATATTCAATATGTTTTATTCTTGTAGTCTTTACTATATTAAATTCAAAAAAACATCACCGTCCTGTATAAAACCAAAATCATTTCTATCTTTTTGGAAACATCTTCATCGGTTTTACGCGAATTAGAATAATTCTCTTCTTTCCTCCCTATAGTTCTAATACACAAAAGTAATTAAAAAATTTATCCCACCCCTTATAAAACAAAAAGGCAAATTTACTTTCGTAAATATGCCTTTTATACTATTAAATAGTCTACGTTGTTAGAACATTCGGTTTCGGATTTACCAATAAACAATTATATACCCAGCCGCACCGGCCGCACCACTTCCACTATCCGCACTACCACCACCTCCGCCACCGCCAGGGAATGTACCTGCAGTTCCGCTGGAATTTGGATTGTTTGTATTTGCTCCGGCACCACCTGAACCTCCCGCACCTCCAAACGGACTACCACCACCTGAACCTGCACTTCCACCGTCTGAATTCTCTCCCGTACCACCAGTTCCACCAGCCAAAGATACAGTTCCAGTACCAGAAGTAGTTCCGCCAGCGCCCCCGCCTCCTACTCCACCACCTGTACCGCCATTAGCAGAAACAGTCATTGCTGCTGCAGTAAAGCTACTTGATCCCCCAGCACCACCATTCGCTGCTCCTGCAGCCCCAATTACTATTGCATGTGTTGCGGCATCAGAAATATCAACTAATCCTTCACTGTAGCCACCGCCACCGCCACCACCGCCACCTTGGTTGTTACTTGCTGTTTTTCCTCCGCCTCCTGCACCCCAAACTTTAACCCATACATATTTTACACCTACAGGATGCGCCCATGCAGCAGTACTTGCTGTAAATACCTGCATGCCGTTGGGAATACCAATATTACGTGCTACAGTACCTGTTCCTACAGTAAGCACATTATTATCCGTATCCCAGCCAATTTGGCCTTCAGCAGTAGCTGCAGTATTATCTGTCGATTGAGGCAATTCCATACCTTCTGTTGATGTAGAATTGTCTACTGCAGATAAATCTAACAATACCCCATCAGGAATATTAACATTTCCCGTTCCGGCTCTCAGAGTAATCGCAGTTGCTCCTGTGGTATTTCCTATAGTAATCGTATTAGCAACAGCACCTGTACCTATGTTAATCGTTTTTGCATTAGTAACACCAGTTCCCATATTAATGGTCGTTGCACCAGTACCGGTTCCAACATTTATGGTATTGCTTGCCGATGACTGGCCAAGTGTAATAATTCCAGCGCCTGTCTGAGCCGCACCGCCAATAGTTATTGTACCGGTGGTCATAGCTGCCCCTATAGAAATGGAGCCGGTTGATTGTGTATTACCCAAAGTAATAACGTTTGCCCCTGTGCCACCAATTGCAATAGTATTAGCATTACCTGCACCAGTTCCTATACTAATTATTTTTGCTGCATCTGAGCCTATACTGAGCGCACCAGTTCCAGAATTAATAATCAGCGGTGTATTATCTGTTGTACCTAAAATGGATGAAGTTGGGGCCGCATTTCCGCCTACTAACCATGCATTACCATTAGCCCAACTTAAAACTCCTGTTCCATCATTAGTTAATACAGTTGTTGCACCTCCTTGAGCGACTGGAAGAGTTAGGCTATAAGTACCAGTAGTCACACCTGATTGAAGAGTAATTGTATTGGTATTTGCTGAATTGTAAAGCAATAATGATCCTGTATTTGCAGCAGCACCACCTAATCCGCCTAATGGAATACCCGAGCTAATTTGACCCGAAGAATGCAACAATGAAGCCGGTGCAGTTAATCCTATCCCTACATTACCATTCTGTAAAAATCTTACTCTTTCCGTTCCACCAGGATTAAATCGAATATAATTGGTTGCACCACCAGAATAATTTGTACTAATAGTCAAACTATTACTTCCACCATTGCTAAATACAAACGTTGCATTTTGACTTGAAGCAGCATTACCTAATTGTAAAGTCCCTCCAGTTGCTATAACCGAGGCCATTGTACCAAACGTTTCTAATGGGAATCCAGGTGTCGCAGTACCTACACCTACATTTCCATTAGTTCGAACTCTCATCCGCTCAAGCGGAGTACCGGCTACAGCACTGGTTTTAATTACAAAATCCTGTACATCATTCGTTCCAATATAATTAGTCCCAGCCACAGTTCCTGTATTACCGGTAAGCGACCATGCATTTAATGCTCCATCAGCACCTGTTGCACCTGTAGAACCTGTTGAGCCTGTTGAGCCTGTTGAACCCGTTCTGCCAGTAGAACCTGTAGCGCCAGTTCTACCTGTATCACCGGTAGAACCTGTATCACCGGTAGAACCTGTATCACCGGTAGAGCCTGTTGCTCCCGTAAAGCCGGTTCTGCCAGTTGAGCCCGTTCTTCCTGTTGCACCTGAAGAGCCAGTAACACCTGTAGATCCCGTGTCTCCAGTTGAACCCGTATCACCTGTTGAACCTGTAGCGCCAGTGGAACCTGTTCTTCCTGTAGCCCCTGTTCTACCCGTTACACCAGTTGAGCCGGTGGTACCAGTAGAACCCGTATCTCCCGTTGAACCGGTATCACCTGTGGAGCCTGTAGAGCCCGTTCTTCCTGTAGAACCTGTAAAACCTGTAGAACCTGTAGAACCTGTTCTACCAGTAGAACCAGAAGAACCGGTAAAACCTATTGATCCAGTAGAACCAGTAGAACCGGTATCACCTGTAGAACCAGTGTCTCCTGTAGAACCAGTAGAACCAGTGAAGCCAGTTCTGCCCGTAGAACCAGTAGAACCCGATCTACCTGTCATACCAGTAAAGCCCGTAGAACCAGTATCTCCTGTGGAACCTGTATCACCAGAAGAACCTGTAGCACCAGTAGTACCCGTGGAACCCGTAAAGCCGGTTGAACCTGTTCTTCCTGTAATTCCAGTATTTCCAGTTCTTCCTGTAGCGCCCGTAGAACCAGTATCACCGGTAGAACCGGTGTCACCTGTAGAGCCGGTAAAACCTGTTGAACCCGTTCTTCCTGTAATTCCAGTATTTCCTGTTCTACCTGTAGCACCTGTAGAACCTGTATCACCTGTAGAACCTGTATCGCCTGTAGAGCCTGTATCGCCTGTGGAACCAGTAGAACCAGTAAAGCCAGTTCTGCCTGTTGAGCCCGTTGAACCTGATCTACCTGTTATCCCTGTGAAGCCGGTAGAGCCCGTATCTCCTGTAGAGCCGGTATCTCCTGTGGAACCTGTGGAACCTGTTGAACCCGTTGAACCTGTTCTTCCTGTATTTCCTGTAATTCCTGTAGAACCGGTAATGCCTGTAGCCCCTGTATCACCAGTTGAACCAGTCCTTCCTGTTAACCCTGTTACACCTGTTGAGCCGGTTACACCTGTTGAACCTGTTGAGCCGGTTGAACCTGTTGAGCCGGTTGAACCAATTGCACCAGTATTACCCGTAAATCCTGTTGAACCAGTTATACCAGAAGAGCCTGTAGAACCAGTACTACCTGTTGAACCAGTACTGCCAGTGAAACCAGTTCTACCTGTAGCACCAGTTGAACCAGTGCTACCCGTATCACCTGTTGATCCTGTATCACCTGTTGAGCCTGTATCACCTGTTGAACCAGTCCTACCAGTTGAACCAGTTCTACCAGTTATACCAGTAAAACCACTTGTACCAGTTGAACCCGTAGAACCTGTTGAGCCGGTGTCACCCGTGGCACCGGTATCACCTGTGGAACCGGTGCCTCCAGTTGCACCAGTTGTACCTGTAGAACCTGTAAAGCCTGTTCTTCCCGTAGCACCTGTTCTTCCTGTTGCACCAGTAGAACCCGTATAACCTGTATCACCTGTTGAACCCGTATCTCCTGTTGAGCCTGTATCACCCGTTGAACCAGTTCTTCCTGTTGAACCAGTAAAACCTGTTCTACCCGTTATACCAGTAAAACCAGAAGCACCAGTAGAACCCGTATCACCCGTAAAACCAGTATTACCTGTAGAACCGCTATCACCAGTGGAACCGGTTCTACCTGTTGAACCAGAAGAACCTGTATACCCTGTTCTGCCGGTAGCACCTGTAAAACCTGTCCTGCCGGTAGAACCTGTATCACCCGTAGAACCTGTATCACCTGTAGAACCCGTGTCACCTGTAGAACCGGTGGATCCTGTAGATCCCGTAGAACCACTTCGGCCCGTATTACCCGTATACCCTGTACTTCCTGTGAAGCCTGTTGAACCGGTTGAGCCTGTTGAACCGGTAGAACCCGTATCACCTGTAGCGCCTGTATCACCCGTTGAGCCTGTGCTTCCTGTTGCACCTGTTCTACCAGTAGAACCTGTTGAACCTGTCGCACCTGTAGCACCAGTTGAGCCGGTATCACCGGTTGAACCCGTATTAGAAGTAGAACCTGTTGAGCCTGTTCTGCCAATAGCTCCAGTAGAACCTGTAGAGCCTGTCCTTCCAGTAGCCCCAGTATCACCTGTAGAACCTGTATCACCTGTAGAGCCTGTATCACCTGTGCTACCTGTGTTACCTGTGAAACCTGTTCTACCAGTAGAACCTGTAAAACCAGTTTTACCCGTATCACCTGTAGAACCTGTATCACCAGTAGAACCTGTATCACCTGTGCTACCTGTACTGCCTGTGAAACCTGTTTTACCTGTAGAACCTGTAAAACCTGTTCTACCGGTAAAGCCAGTGGCGCCTGTATCGCCTGTCGAACCTGTATCACCTGTTGAACCTGTATCACCGGTGAATCCTGTTTTACCTGTAGAACCGGTATAACCTGTTTTACCTGTTGAACCTGTTGAACCTGTTGAACCTGTATCACCTGTCGAACCTGTATCCCCCGTAGAACCAGTAGATCCTGTAGAACCGGTTGAGCCGCTTGAACCTGTAAAACCTGTTCTTCCTGTAGAACCGGTCCTTCCTGTAGAACCGGTATCACCCGTTGAACCGGTATCACCCGTTGAACCTGTATCACCCGTTGAACCAGTATAGCCTGTTCTACCGCTAGAACCAGTAGAGCCTGTTCTACCTGTAGATCCTGTAGAACCAGTATCGCCTGTAGATCCTGTATCACCCGTTGAACCAGTATAGCCTGTTCTACCGCTAGAACCAGTGGTGCCTGTTCTACCTGTAGATCCTGTATCACCTGTGCTACCTGTCGAACCGGTATCACCTGTGCTACCTGTCGAACCGGTATCGCCTGTTGAGCCTGTTCCACCAGTGGAACCAGTGGAACCGGTATAGCCTGTTCTACCTGTAGAACCGGTGGCACCTGTCCTTCCAGTAGCACCTGTTGAACCGGTATCACCTGTTGAACCGGTATCGCCTGTTGAACCAGTATCACCTGTAAAGCCTGTTCTACCTGTAGAGCCTGTTCCACCTGTTCTACCAGTAAAGCCTGTGGAACCAGTAGAACCAGTATCACCAGTAGAACCTGTATCTCCTGTAGAACCCGTATTACCTGTTGAACCTGTAAATCCTGTTCTACCTGTTGAACCGGTTGCGCCTGAAGAACCTGTAGAGCCTGTGTCACCAGTAGAACCTGTTCTACCTGTAAAGCCTGTTCTACCTGTTATACCGGTAATACCGGTAGATCCAGTATCACCTGTAGAGCCGGTATCGCCCGTAGAACCAGTATCACCTGTTGAACCTGTTTTTCCTGAGGAACCGGTAGAACCCGTTTTACCTGTTATACCAGTAAAGCCCGTAGTACCAGTAGAACCAGTACTGCCTGTATCACCTGTAGAACCTGTTTCACCAGTAGAACCTGTATTGCCGGTAGAGCCCGTTGAGCCTGTTGAACCGGTAAAGCCCGTTCTACCTGTTGAACCTGTGGAACCAGTTGAACCAGTTGAACCGGTATCACCAGTTGAACCTGTATCACCGGTTGAACCAGCTGAACCTGTAAAACCTGTTCTACCTGTAAAACCAGTTCTACCTGTAGATCCGGTAAAACCAGTTGCACCGGTATCACCCGTTGAGCCTGTATCACCTGTTGAGCCTGTATCACCTGTTGCACCTGTTCTACCAGTTGCACCTGTTCTTCCTGTTGTGCCAGTTACTCCTGTTGTACCGGATGTTCCGTCTGTTCCTGTTACTCCGGTATTACCTTGAGTCCCTATAGGGCCTGCAGGACCAGGAGCACCATTTAAGTTTACATACCAGGCCGCATGCGCTCCACTTCCTGTAATTGATGTTACATTAACATTCATTACTCCTGTTAGAGCATTATAGCCACTAATAGTACCAATCATCTGATTTGCAATATCATTTGCAATAATAACCGTTTGTCCTATAGAATATGCAAGGCCTCCTTGAACGGTAAACGTTTGTGCTCCAAGTGCAATTGTCATTGAAGTAACAGAAGTTGTTGAATATCTATCACCTGTTGTACCTGTTATACCTATAGCCCCAGTGGCTCCTGTTGCTCCGCTAGAACCAGTAGCTCCTGTATAACCAGAAGAACCAGTGGAACCTGTATCGCCAGTAGAACCCGTAGAACCGGTTGAACCGGTTGAACCTGTAAATCCTGTTCTACCTGTAAATCCTGTTTTACCGGTTGACCCGGTATCACCTGTTGATCCTGTATCACCTGTTGAACCTGTATCACCTGTTGAACCTGTAAAGCCAGTTCTACCCGTTGAACCTGTAAAGCCAGATCTACCTGTAGCACCGGTTGAGCCCGTTGAACCGGTATCCCCTGTTGAACCGGTTGAACCTGTTGAACCGGTTGAGCCTGTTGAACCGGTTGCGCCAGTGAAACCGGTTCTGCCTGTTGAACCTGTAGAGCCCGTTATACCAGTTATACCACTAAAACCTGTAGCTCCTGTAGAACCCGTATCACCGGTTGAACCTGTATCACCTGTGGAACCCGTAGAACCTGTTCTACCTGTAATACCGGTTCTACCTGTAGAACCCGTAGAACCACTAAAACCAGTAGAACCTGTGTCACCTGTGGAACCGGTATCACCTGTGGAACCTGTGAAACCTGTTTTACCAGTAGAACCAGTAGAACCCGTAAAACCTGTATCACCTGTTGAGCCTGTGGTACCGGTTGAACCGGTTGAACCAGTGAAACCAGTTTTACCTGTTGAGCCCGTAAATCCTGTTTTACCTGTATCACCTGTAAATCCTGTATCTCCTGTTGAGCCTGTATCTCCTGTTGAGCCTGTAGAACCGGTAAAACCTGTTCTACCTGTTGAACCCGTATAACCTGTTTTACCAGTAGAACCGGTATCACCGGTTGAGCCAGTATCACCGGTTGAACCGGTGTCGCCTGTTGAACCTGTTGAACCTGTTGAACCTGTTGAGCCTGTTCTTCCCGTAGCACCTGTTGAACCAGTAAAACCTGTTCTGCCGGAAGAACCGGTAGAACCGGTAGCCCCAGTGGAACCGGTATCACCTGTAGAACCACTTTCACCAGTTGAACCGGTAGAACCAGAGGATCCTGTTCTACCTATTGCGCCCGTAGCACCAGTAGAGCCGGTGGAGCCAGTAGAACCTGTTGAACCTGTATCACCCGTTGAACCTGTTGAACCTGTAGAACCTGTGAAACCTGTTCTACCTGTAGAACCAGTAGAACCAGTATAGCCTGTAGAACCGCTATCGCCAGTTGAACCGGTATCACCCGTTGAACCCGTTGAACCCGTTGAACCCGTTGAACCTGTTGAACCTGTTGAACCTGTGAAACCTGTTTTACCTGTAGAACCGGTGGCACCTGTAAAACCTGTAGCACCTGAAGAACCGGTATCACCTGTGGAACCAGTATCACCTGTAGAACCCGTGAAACCTGTTTTACCAGTAGAACCAGTAAAACCTGTTCTACCTGTAAAACCTGTAGCACCGGTATCACCAGTGGAACCGGTATCACCAGTGGAACCGGTATCACCAGTGTAACCTGTTTTACCTGTAGAACCTGTAAAACCTGTTCTACCTGTAGAACCTGTTGCGCCTGTTGCACCGGTATCGCCTGTTGAGCCTGTATCACCGGTAGAGCCTGTAGAACCTGTAGAACCTGTTCTACCAGTTACACCAGTTGAACCCGTTTTCCCTGTAGAACCCGTTGAACCGGTATCACCCGTTGAACCGGTATCACCTGTTGAACCAGTAGAACTTGTTGAGCCGGTTGAGCCGGTTGAGCCGGTTGAGCCGGTTGCACCTGTTATCCCTGTAAAGCCAGTAGAACCAGTACTTCCGGTAGAACCGGTATCTCCCGTAGAACCGGTAGAACCAGTAGAGCCTGTAAAACCGGTTTTTCCTGTAGAACCGGTAGAACCTGTAGAACTAGTTACACCCGTTGAACCGGTAGAACCGCTGGAACCTGTTTCTCCCGTTGAACCGGTGTCACCTGTTGAACCTGTAAAACCAGTGATTCCTGTATAACCTGTTCTTCCAGTAGCACCAGTGAAACCTGTTTTACCAGTTACACCCGTTGAACCTGTTTCTCCTGTATAACCCGTATCTCCTGTTGAACCTGTATCTCCTGTAGCACCAGTTGCACCTGTATCACCAGTTGCACCTGTTCTTCCAGTTGCACCAGAAAAGCCTGTTGAGCCGGTAATACCAGTTCTACCAATAGCGCCCGTGGCACCCGTTGAACCGCTTTCTCCTGTTGAACCTGTATCCCCTGTAGAACCTGTGGAACCTGTGAAACCTGTTTTACCAGTAGAGCCTGTGAAACCAGTTCTACCAGTTACACCTGTAGAACCTGTATCTCCCGTAGAACCTGTATCTCCGGTAGAACCTGTTGTACCAATAGAACCCGTACTACCCGTATTACCGGTTGAACTCGTTGAGCCTGTTGAGCCCGTTGAGCCGGTGAAACCAGTTCTACCTGTTGCCCCACTTGAACCCGTATTTCCTGTAGAGCCTGTATCTCCAGTAGAACCTGTATCTCCAGTAGAACCTGTAGAACCTGTAGAGCCAGTGAAACCTGTTCTACCTGTTATACCCGTTCTACCAGTTACACCCGTTGAACCGGTATCACCAGTTGAACCTGTATCTCCCGTGGAACCTGTAGAACCAGTTCTACCAATAGCACCAGTAGCGCCAGTAGCACCAGAAGCACCTGTAGCACCTGTAGAGCCGGTATCTCCTGTTGAGCCGGTTGAGCCAGTAAAGCCGGTTCTTCCTGTAGCACCTGAAGCACCTGTAGAGCCGGTATCTCCTGTAGAACCTGTATCTCCTGTAGAACCTGTCCTACCTGACATACCCGTTCTACCAGTTACACCTGTTGAACCTGTATCACCGGTTGAACCAGTATCACCCGTTGAACCAGTTGAACCTGTTCTACCAGTAGAACCTGTAAAACCTGTTTTACCGGTTACACCGGACACGCCTGTGGCACCGGTATCGCCTGTTGAACCCGTATCACCTGTTGAACCTGTTGAACCTGTTGAACCTGTTGTTCCTGTATAACCTGTTCTGCCAGTATATCCTGTTCTGCCAGTAGCTCCTGTCATTCCTGTGGTTCCGGTATCACCGGTGGAACCTGTATCACCGGTGGAACCAGTATTTCCTGTTGAGCCGGTATTTCCTGTTGAGCCGGTGCGGCCCGTAGCACCTGAAGTCCCTGTATTTCCGCTACTTCCGGTATCGCCAGTTGAACCAGTATCACCTGTTGAACCGGTAACACCTGTTGAACCAGTTGAACCCGAATGCCCCGTTCTTCCCGTAGATCCAGTATATCCAGTCCTTCCCGTTGAACCTGTGCCGCCCGTTGAGCCTGTATCACCAGTTGAACCAGTACCACCAGTATCTCCTGTTGAACCTGTTGTCCCTGTATTTCCAGTTCTGCCAGTGCTTCCTGTTCTGCCAGTAGCTCCTGTCATTCCTGTATAACCTGTAGAACCCGTATCACCCGTGCTGCCTGTTGCACCGGTGTCCCCTGTTGCACCTGTTTCTCCCGTAGCGCCAGTATCACCAGTTCTGCCTGTTGTGCCTGTAAATCCTGTTCTGCCTGTTGCTCCTGTTGAACCGGTAAACCCTGATCTACCAGTGGCTCCTGAAAAACCAGTAGAACCTGTATACCCTGTATCACCTGAAGAACCTGTTGAACCAGTATCACCTGTTGAGCCAGTATCACCGGTTGAGCCGGTATCGCCTGTTGAGCCGGTTCCGCCTGTCCTACCAGTGGCACCCGAAACTCCGGTTCTTCCTGTAGAGCCCGTAGCACCGGATCTTCCTGTAGCACCGCTGTATCCAGTGGAACCCGTGTCACCTGTTGAACCTGTATCACCAGTTTCTCCTGTAGCGCCAGTATCTCCTGTTGAACCCGTGTCTCCAGTAGAACCGGTTCTACCTGTTGCACCCGTTCTGCCTGTTGAACCCGTAAACCCTGTTCTACCTGTAGCACCACTTGCGCCAGTAGCTCCCGTTGCACCGGTATCACCCGTTGAACCTGTATCGCCTGTTGAGCCTGTATCGCCTGTTGCCCCTGTATCACCTGTTGAACCAGTTGAACCTGTTGTACCGGTATTACCACTTCTGCCGGTTGCACCTATTATTCCTGTGCTACCTGTAGAGCCTGTATAACCTGGCAAACCAAATGCCTGGATCCATTGTGCTCCATCCCAATAATAAATCCCTAATCCACCACCACCCATAAAAGGGTTATTGTTATATACTAATAAACTTACAGCCGGATTGAGAATGGTTACGTTATCTGTAGTGGATAATAAACTAACACGAGGAATAAGTAAACCTTGATTATTGGAAAATATATCTAAACGTGCTGTAGGATCGGGGTTAGTTGTTCCAATACCAACGTTTTGAGGCTGAGCATAAATATCATTCGTTGTCACATCCCACAAGAGAACTGACAACAAAACTGAAGAAATAATTATACGTCTAATTGTACTCAAACCTTTTTTTTTAACTGTTTCGCAGTACTTATAATATCTGTTATACCTTTAAGTAAACCCCAAGGTTACAACAATTTACATTATCCAATACCTATTAAATTAATACATGACTTTGTAAGGTCTTTTAAAAAAGGTTTATTCAACCAAAAATATTTATAAGGGCCAAAGGTACAGAAAAGATTTTTAAAAATTCTCTAATGCATACTTATACTGCTAAAGCTGAGGGGCTTATTCGACAAACATCCAAAATACTTCTATAATCAACCAAAATAAGGAGGTTATTACTCCGAATTTAAAAACACGTTCGGAATTTAATTCTTAAAAATTCATTCATCAATAAATCTCCACCCTACCATTCGAATCCTTATTTTTACTACAGAATACAGATAATTTCAGGCGTAATTTACCAGGAAAAATAAAGTATTTTTTTGGGAAAGCTAATTTTTCAACATTCAAATGTGAATAACACAAGAAGGATATAAAAAAAACAAACACCTGATTATCAATTATTTAAATCAAGCATAATGTAGAAACACATTTCTAAAATTAGTTTACCTAGTAAATCCTCGGAAAGGAAAAAGGAAACAAACTACATATAACCATACTTTTTGGGTAGCAATATGGCCGTCAAAATTTTTGCGGTAGATTAATTAACTGACTACTACAATTTTATACGTTTAATTATTGGCCCTTACGATTTGAAAAAAGCCTGTGAAAACTTTATCATTGCCCACCGAAGCCTCCTTATGGCTAACAGATTCGCTTGAGGGTTTCACTTTTGCTGTTACCGGGCCAGCGGGAGGTACGGTTAACAGATAAAAATAAGTTCCGTCTGAGTATTTACTCCCGCTCCAATTGTTCTGATAATCAGATGTTTCGAACAATTTATTTCCAAAACGGTTATAAATTACGAGGGAACTGGCAGGGAATCTGTTTAGATTATCAATATAAAATGTTTCATTTAAGACGGCACCCTTTCCTTCAGGAGTAATTACGTTTGGTATATTTAAAAGACAACTTTGCTCCACATTAACCATCACCTGATCATTCTGGTTATTCCCACAATTATCAGTAACTGAAATGGTAAATAACGTACTACTTGTAGCAATGGAATTGGTATTTGCTGAAGATGATGAATTTACAGTATCTACACCGGCACTAGTCCATAAATAGGTCAAAGGTAGAGCTCCCCCAGTAGTGATTACACCCAAATTTACCATATCATCGGGACACGCGGTTAAATCGTTCCCTGCGCTAACAACCAAAGGATCAGGTACATTTAGATTAACTTGTATGGTATCTGAACCGTCAGGTGTGGCATCCGGATTACCTGTGCACGCATCAGCAACCGTAACAATATATGTTGTATTTGTAAGCGGAGTTACTGTTTGGGAAGAAACTGAGCCTGCCCCATTTGACCAGCTATATGTATACGGAAGAACTCCCCCACTTACATTTACAAATAAATTAACAGGACCTGGAACGCAATTTATACTCGTATCATTTGTTGTTACCAATTCAAGCGGTGCGGGTTCTTCTATATTCAATGCTGTATTTGAACTTAAATTACACGCTCCTGAAATACTGATTGATACCAAAAGACTTTCAACAGTTTCTCCAGTACCATCACCAAGTGCTGTTATACAATATATTAATGAATCCTGACCGGCAGCAAAAACAAGCTGTGCTGGCAAAACGGGAGTGTAATCAACACCATTAGTTGCTGCACCTGCTATGTTTAGCGTATAAGTGGCAGGTTGAGCTACATCAAGTGTACGAACAAAATAAATACAAGCCTGACCGCATCCTTCGTATAAAGTTGTATCGTTAGTTCCTCCGTAACTAACTGAAGATGTAATGGCTGGAATGGTAACCAAAGAAACCGTTAAACTGTCCATTACAGATGGCGTTGCATCGGGAACTGCGCTACAGGCATCGTTCACGGTCACAATATACGTTGTAGTTGTGATTGGATTAACTACTAAATTAGCCGTTGTTCCAACACCATTTGCCCATGTATAAGAATATGGGGGAACTCCGCCAGTTACACTTGCTGTTATTGAAACGGATGCAAGTGTATTACATAAGGAGGTATCATTACTTACATTAAGTAACAATGGCAAAGGTTCCTCAATTTTAAGCGCGGCAATAGTGCTTAAATTACAGATTCCGGGAACAGAAATGGATAAAAGCATCGTTTCAACAGATTCTCCTGCGCCATCTGCAAGTGCATTTATACAATACGATAATGAATCCTGACCAGCAGCAAAATTTAATGTTGGCGGAAATACTGCGTTATAATCTGCACCTGCAGTAGCCGTGCCCGTAACGTTTAAATTATAGCTAGCTGCCTGAGCTATTCCAAAAGGCCTTACAAAATAGATACAGGCTTGCCCACATCCTTCATAAAGAGCTGAATCATTAACTCCTCCATAACTCGCATCGATGGTGATTACCGGGATAGAAACCAAAGTTACAATAACGCTGTCAACTACAGCAGGAGTAGGATCCAATGGAGAACCTATACAAGCATCGTTTACGGTGACTGCATAAGTGGTACTAATTGTTGGATTTACTATAGGGTTAGCCGCTGTTCCTGCCCCATTTGTCCAGGAATAAGTATATGGTTCAACGCCTCCTGACACACTAGTCGACAATGTTACAGGAGCAAGGAAATTACACAATGTTGTATCACCACTTGTACTAAGTATTAAAGGCGAGTATTCATTAAGATAAATGGTTGATGATGACCCTTGCTGAATACACAAGCCAACACCACTTGAAGCTACAGATAACTCGATGGATTCCATTCCTTCAGAACTACCATCGTCTACTGCATTGAAACAAAAAGAAGCGGAATCCTGCCCGATTGAAAAAATAATCTGGCCTGAAATTGCAGTCCCGGGGCCTATATTATTATCATAATAATCTGTGCCGTTAACAGCGGTGCCGCCTATTATTAAATTAACCGTATCAGCATTTGAAAGGTTTGAAGATCTTACAAAATAAATACAGGCGGCTCCGCATCCTTCATAAAGGGTTGAATCATTGGAACCTCCATAAGATATTTGAGAGAGAATATTTACTCCTTGACTGCTAAAACTTCCTGCTTCAAGAAAAACACCGGAATCCCATGAAGCATCACCAGCATCGGCAATAGCAATTTTAATATGATAGGTTTGACCACATTGAACAGCGGATACTGCTGTTAAAGGCACTGTAAAACCATCATACTGAATGGTTTGTCCTGCAGGACTTTCATTATCAAAATAATAGATGCCATTTAAGTTGTCATTCACATCATCAATGGTTACAGGTGTTGTTGTACCCGGAATAATAGCAATGTTTTTAGAATTATTACTGTAAGGGCCTGTAATGCCAGGACCACTTATAAAGAAGCCGAAAGCATCATTTACACCGGAATTAACAAATTCCAAATACTCTTCTGAACCAAAAACATAACGAAACTTTACTGTATCAGAGGTTGGAATGAAATCAAATTCCAATACAGCACGATCGAATGTAGTATTGGCTGAAATTGCGTTCAAATCGGGGTCGGATCCACCAAAAAAACTAAAGCTAGTTCCTGCACTACCGGTATTATTGGGTCCGATTGCGTTGCTAATATTACCGGATGCAAGTATAACACCAGCGGACAAACCAATATTTGACGATGAACCATTGAATGACCCAATAGCAGAGGAGTTTCCGTTGTACGTAATATTAGTGGCCGTAACACCAGTGCCTAACAAAACATTCTGAACTAATTGTGTAGGTGTTGATGATCCATTTACTGTTAACTGTGCATCAGCTTTAAAGACGGTTAATAAAACGATAAGACTTAAGGAGATTTTTAAAAGAGCATTTTTCATAAAACTTAAATGATAATACCGTGAACCGCACAGTTTTTTAATGATAAATTAATTTAAACTTAATTACACCTATTACGTAATAGATTTGATCCTCCGGTTATCCATAAATTACAAAACATTCACGGAAAAATAATAGCCGAAAACATCTTTATAAAACTACCGCAACAAGGTAGCATTACCTATACGCCTTATTTTTTTGCCACGCAAACTTACTAAATCAAATACGCAAACATATACGGCAGCTTCACTTGGGGCTCCTTTATAAGTACCATCCCAGCCAGTAAGTATATCATTAGATTCAAACACCATTTGTCCCCAACGATCGAAAATGCGCATACGGTATGTTTTTATTCCTGATCCGTACCCCATAAAGAAATCATTTTTATCATTTTTATATGGTGTAAACGCATTTGGGAAATAGAAATAAAAATCAGGTATAATCACTATAGATTGAATGGATGTATCTGAACAGCCGTTTTGATTTACTGAAATAAGAGTTACAGTATATGTACCTTCATTTACATAATAATGCTGAGGACTTGTTTCAGTAGAAACGGAATCATCGGAGCCATCACCAAAATTCCATAAATGAGAAATGGTACCCGTGGAAAGATTATTAAACGCTACCGTTTGGTTTGTGCTAAATGTATAATCGAAATCCGTATTTATAGGGTATACAGTAATATCTACGGTATCAGACAGGTTATAGCCACAGGCATCGGTAACGGTAAGTATGTACCTGGCTGAAGTTGGAGGATAAACAGTTACGGAATCTTGCGAGGTGACGTTTGGTGACCAGGCATAATTATAAATTGGTAAACCTCCTGTTATGTTGGCATCCAAAAGCACTTCATTTCCACCACAGATTACGGTATCATTATTCATGGTTAACTGCATTGGAACATATGGTATAAAATTAACGGTTGTTGTATCGGAAGCTGTATTACCACAGCTATCCATCACGGTTACAATATACGTGGTAGTTCCCTGTGGGTTAATATGCAGTGTGTCGCTTGTTCCGGATGCATTGGACCAGGTATAGGAGTAACCACCAATTGCAACACCACCGGCTGTTTGCGCAGTTAAAAATAAATTTTGAGAAGGACAAACCAAAGAGGTATCATCATTCAAACTCACTTTTAAAGGTGGCGTATCTATTATATATATTGTTTTATATAATGTATCATAAATACCGCCACAAGGAGACGCATTTGGTGCCGGAGTTACGTATAATGTGAGTAGGACTGTTTCAGTACCTTCAATCAGTACATCGGGAAGAGATGCAATAATAACAGAGGAAGTATCCTGACCAACAGCAAAATGAATACTGTCGCCAACAGGTGTAAAATCTGCATTTTCTGTAGCCGAACCGGTTAAAGTAAAGTAAAAAGATTGGGCAGTAGCGGTATTACCTGCGCCTCTGTCAATTATTAAAGATGCGAAACCACATCCTTCATAAATAGTTGAATCATTCCCTACAATAGCTCCTCCAAAATTTGTACCCGTTGATATAGTGGTTCCTCCTGAACTGGCAAAACTGCCGGCTTCTAAAAACACACCTGAATCAAGAATATCATCTCCACCATCTGCAATAGCAAGCTTTATATGGTATGTCTGTCCGCATTGCACTCCAGCAATAGCGGTAAGTGGAACCGTAAAACCATCGTACTGCACAGATTGCCCATCAGGAGCTGTTCCACCGCCAAAACCATCACCATTATCAAAATAATAAGTTCCATTATTGTTTAAATTAAGATTAAACATCGTTACAGGCAATGTTGTACCTGGTATTAAAGCTATATTTTTAGCATTGTTACTGAAAGGCCCACTAATTCCAGGTCCACTAATAAAAAAACCAAAACCATCATTTATGCCCCCTGGAGTAGTGCTAACATACTCCATATACTCCTCTGAACCAAACACATAACGAAATTTTACGGTATCCGAAGTTGGAATAAAATCAAATTCAAGTATTGTTGCATCCTCGCTTAATGTCGGACTCATAATTATATCCAAATCAGAATCACCTGACAAACCATTGCCTGTTGAGCTACCGGATGTATTATTAGGACCTTCTGCATTGTCTACATCTCCCGAAGCCATAATTACCCCTCCAGTCAAACCAAGATTGGAAGTTCCACTGAATTCTCCAATAGACAGGGGAGCTCCATTATAAGTAATATTAGTTGCCGTCACACCACTACCCAGCAATACGGTTTGTACCAATTGAGTTGGAGTTAAGGCCGTACTTGTTGTTAGTTGCGCTTTTATAGAGTATGGGGTTAAAAGCAAAACGAAAAGAATCAATCCAAAAAATAAATTATGTAGTTTTTTTAATCTTACCATTACAATTTCGTTTACGTTTTGATTAACAGACAAATATATTAAAATAAATTTATGATTTAAGGGTACCGATTTCATTAAAATATAATATTTGGGGCATTTTTCACTTATTAAAGATGTTTGCAAATCTAAAATGGTTGCACACACCAATAAATATTTTAAATACCATAAAACACTAAAATACAACACATTACCTATAAATTAACATCCATCTTTTTATAAAAGTATACCATGACGATTATAAAAAAGGCGGAAATACTCAACCCTATATAATTCAAATCATTAATAAAAATCAACAGCATTTCCTTAATAAAAAAAGTAATAATAAACAGATGAACACCCCACCTTTTCATATGCCAAACACCAATATAAGCAATAAAGCTAAATGCTACAATCAACCCATACAATGCGGGATACCAGTCACCCAGCTTTTTTACAGATGGAGAAAAAACTGCCGGAAAACTAAAGACAATCCAAATAAAGCCTAACACACAAACCGCTGTTATGAGCTTCGGACGTTTTCTTATAACAGATTCCATTGGATACGAATAAACGAATTGTTACGAATTTACGAAATATAGTGCTGTTCTATTTAAAATTAAAAACTATCAAAAGGGTTAATTTGCCCGTATTGCTTCTACGGGATCTAACTGTGAAGCACTGTAGGCCGGAACAAAGCCCGACACCACTCCTATTAAAATTGAAATAGTAAATCCTAAAATAACGTTTGACCTGCTCAATGTAATTTCCATACCAAAGGAATCACCTGCAGTTAATGTAATTATATAAACCACTAACAAACCTATCAAACCACCTATCAGGGACAAAAAAACGGACTCGAATAAGAATTGCAATAAAATAAAATAATTTTTTGCACCAAGTGACTTTTGAATTCCAATAATGTTTGTACGTTCTTTTACTGAAACAAACATAATATTAGCAATCCCAAAGCCTCCAACAAGTATGGAGAACCCACCAATGATCCATCCCGCAATGCCCACTATATCAAACAGACTATCAAATTGTTTTGAAATAAGACTTGTCTGATTCAAAGCGAAATTGTCTTCTGCCAAAGGTTTTAGTTTATGAACAGTGCGCATTAATCCGGTGAGCTCAGCAATCAAATCGTCATTACTAATACCGGGTTTGGCCCGTACCATTATTTGCGGGTCCAGATTTTCATTTTTAACATCAATTAAACTGCGTGCATAGTTTACTGGCACAAGAACCTGCGTATCGGGGCTTCCGCCAAGGATACTTTCACCTTCCTTTTTAAAGATACCAATGACTGTGGCTTTTGCACCATTTAATTTCACTGTTTGTCCTAAAGGATTTTGATTTGGAAACAACGCTTTTGCCAATACATCACCAATAATAGATACCGGCCGGCCGGCTGAAGATTCAATTTCGGTAAAATAGCGGCCGTCAGCTATTTCGAAATTTTTAACTTTATCATATTGATGTGATGCACAAACAATAGTTACGTTTTCAATGCTATTACTGTTATGTTTAATGGTTATTTGAGAATTAACCAGAAAAGCGGCTGACTGCGCACCATTACATCTTCGGATAATTTCGTCAAGTTCCTTATAGTCCGGAACAGGGCGATTCATATATTTCCACCAAGGGTAATTACCATCAAAGGCCCAAGGCCATTTTTGAACAAAGACTACATCATCTCCCAGGCTTTGCACACTTTTGCGAAGGTTTTGTTCAAGAGAATCCACAACAGTAAATACGGTTATAATGGCAAAAATACCTATTGTGATTCCCAACAAAGACAGAAATGTCCGCAACTTATTAACCACCAAGGCGTTAACCGCAAACAAAACACTCTCTTTAAACAAACCAAAAAAAACCATAATCCGGATAAAATCTAGGATATACAAATATATCAAATTATCCTATTAAGATTTCCGGAATAAGCGCTTTAAATTTTGGAATACTAAGCACTTTTGTTTGTTGAAACATTGTTTTCATATCTTTGTCGAAATGAACACAGCGTATCTAATATTAGGTTGTAACAAAGGGGATAAGCTCTTTAATCTAAAGCAGGCCCTTAAATTAATTGAAGAAAAAGCCGGAACGATTAAAAAGGAATCAGATGTTTTTGTTACCGCAGCCTGGGGCAATACTGATCAGCCGGATTTTTACAACCAGGTTTTGTGCCTTCAAACGTTTTTAACAGCTTCGGATCTATTGAAAACATTATTATCAATTGAACAGATACTTGGACGGGTTCGCGATGAAAAAAAGTGGATGGAACGCACCATGGATATTGATATTTTATTTTTCAACAACTCTATAATCAATAGCACGGACCTTACAATTCCTCACCCGTTTATTCAGGAACGAAAATTTGTTTTGGTGCCAATGGCAAAACTAGAACCAAGGTTGATTCACCCCGTGTTAGGAAAAAGTATGGAAACATTACTTTCAGAGTGCCTGGATACATTAAAAATAACAAAGCTGGAAACAACGAATGGCTAATATGCAGGCATTGTATAATTTTATTGCGATAGAAGGAAACATAGGTGCCGGTAAAACTACGCTTTCCAAAAAGCTTACCATTGATTTCAATGCCCGCCTTATTTTAGAACAATTTGCTGAAAACCCATTTTTGCCTAAATTTTATGCAGATCCTGAAAAACATGCATTTCCGCTTGAGCTTTCCTTTTTGGCAGAACGATACCAACAATTAAAAACTGAGTTAAGCGCCCAGGATTTGTTTAAACCAACGATTGTTTCTGATTATTACTTTTTAAAATCAATGATTTTTGCCAAAGCTAATTTGAGTGAAGACGAATTCAGTTTGTATTCAAAGCTGTTTCATATCATTAACGACTCACTGCCAAAACCCGACTTATTTGTTTACCTATATCATGATGTTGAGCGCCTTCAAAACAATATAAAAAAACGCGGCAGGAGCTATGAGCAGAGCATAACTAATGACTATTTGCTAAAAATTCAAACTTCTTATTTCGATTTCATAAAACAATTGAACGATTTACGTATTTTAATAGTGGATGTGAATAAGCTAGATTTCGCAAATAATGAGGAGCATTACAATGAATTGCTGACAATAATCAACCAGCCATATAATTTAGGCATATCAAGAATAACGGCCTAAATAGCTGGCACATATTTTTAGTTGTAGCTATTGTTTTAAATATAATTGAATAAAAACTTTACTTATTTGAAAATTTAATTATTTTTGCGCTTTAATAGGGTAGGATTACGAAATAAAATTTATTAGAACTAAACAAATAAAATGAAAAATCTAACTTTACAAACACTTGGTTTAGCGGTAATCGCGGCTGCAGGCTTAACTTCTTGTAACGGACTTGCCAAACTTGTTAAAAATGCCGATAAAATTACGTATACAGTAACGCCTAACCCAATGGAAATGCATGGCGACAGCATGACTGTTAGTATTAACGGCACATACCCTGCTAAATTATTCCCTAAAAAAGCGACTGTAACTACTATACCTGTTATAAAATATACTGGTGGAGAAAAAGCTTTAAAACCAGTAGTTTTAATTGGAGAGAAAGTAGAAGGAAGTGGTCAAAAGATTTCTAACTCAAAAGGTGGAAGCTTCTCTTATACTTCTGAAAAAATTGCCTATATCCCAGAAATGAAGGTAGCTACTCTGGATTTAAGAGCTACCGGTCAGGTAAAGAAAAAATCAAAAAACTTACCAGACAAAAAAGTAGCTGATGGTACGATCATTACACCATTATTGGTAAAAAATGATGAAAAACCTTTAATGGCAAAAGACAACTTCGTAAAAACAATACCTCGTTCTCAAACGGCTAATATTTTCTTTGTTATTAACCAATCTCAAGTTCGCGGTACTGAACTAAACAGTGCCGAAATGAAAACATTGAAAGAGTTTGTTACAAATGGTATCGCAAAAGGATATAATTTTAAGAACATGAATGTTTCCGCTTATGCTTCACCTGACGGAGAATTAACATTAAATGGTAATCTTGCAGAAAATCGTGCTAAAGAATCTACAAAATCAATGACTGGTATGTTCAAAGATAAAAAGATGAAAGTGGAAGCTGCTACAAACGATGCATTTTATAATAAAGTTACTACTGCAGAAGACTGGGATGGCTTTAAAAAAGCAATGGAAGCTTCTTCAATACCTGATAAAGAACTGATACTTCGCGTTTTAACAATGTATCCTGATGGAGAAACCCGCGAAAGAGAAATCAAAAATTTATCAAAAACGTATACTGAAGTAGCTGATAAAATTTTACCAAAATTGCGCAGATCGGTACTTACTTTAAATGCAGAAGAGAAAAGCCGTACGGATGAGCAAATTACAGCTTTAGCTGCTACAGCTCCTGACAGCTTATCAGTTGAAGAAATACTTTATGCTGCAACTTTAACTACTGATATCAATACTAAATTGGATATTTACAAAAAAGCAGAGACAAAATATGGTAATGACTGGAGAACATCCAACAATGTTGGTTATATCTACTTATTACAGAACAAATTGAATGATGCTGAATCACATTTAAAAAAAGCAGACGCAGCATCTGCTAACAATGGAATTGTAAAAAACAACCTTGGTATTGTTTCCCGTTGGAAAGGTGACCGCAAAGGTGCAATGACTCTTTACAAATCAGCTACAAGCGCAGGTCCGGAAGTGTCATACAATATGGGGATTATTGAAATTCAAAATGGTAACTACGCTACTGCAGTAAGTAATTTTGGCAGCAGTAATACATTTAACGCTGCTTTGGCTAAATTGTTAAACAAAGACAACGAAGGCGCTATTTCCACAATTGATAATTCAAATGAAAAAGATGCAGCTTTATCTTATTATTTAAAAGCTATTGCAGGTGCCCGTCAAGGAAAAGCTGATGTTTTAACCAGCAATTTAAAAACAGCGATTCAAAAAGATGCTACTTTTAAACAAATGGCAAAAGATGATGCTGAATTCATTAAATTTCGTGACAACGCAGAATTTAAAGCAATGACTAACTAGTAGTTAATATATATTAAACAGAAAGGTCCCGCAATTTGCGGGACCTTTCTGTTTAATACTACTTTCTGTTTAGAGTGTCCTACACTTTTCTTGCTCAGTCGATAAAAATTCCAGACAATTTATCTCAGAATCATTTTCTGAAACAGATCCCAGGTTACAACTCCAACGCTTACTGCTATATTAATGGAGTGCTTTGTTCCCACTTGCGGAATCTCAATTACATTGATACTTGCATCAATCACCTCCTGCTCCACCCCTTTTACCTCATTCCCAAAAACTATGGCTAATTTCCGCTCTTTGTCAGGTAAAAAATTATTTAGCATAATGGCGGATTCCGTTTGCTCGATGGAATAAACATCATAATTATTTTGCTTTAATTCATTAACTGCATCCATCGTTGTTTTAAAATATTTCCAAGATACACTATCTGTTGAGCCTAACGCTGTTTTCTGAATATCTTTATTGGGCGGTGTTCCCGTTATGCCGCATAAATAAACAGCTTCCATCAGAAAAGCGTCCGCTGTTCTGAAAACAGATCCTACATTATTCAAACTGCGCACATTGTCTAACACAATTATAACAGGTGTTTTTTCTGCCTTTCTGAACTCCTCCAGTGATTTGCGATTCAATTCCTCGTTTGCTAGCTTTCTCATCATATAATAGTTTTGAAAATATGAGGACAAAGCTAAATACAAATGCTCAAAAAGTGTTAAAAACTTTGCATTAGCTACTACAAATAGGTTTTGTACTTTTACAAAAATGGCGAAAAGTAAAGCAGCAACAAAAAGTACAGCACCAGAGGAAACTCCGTTGATGAAACAATACAATACTATTAAGGCAAGATATCCGGATGCATTGTTATTGTTTAGAGTTGGCGATTTTTACGAAACTTTTGGCAGCGATGCAATAAAGGCCTCCAATATATTAGGTATTGTACTTACTAAGCGTGCAAACGGATATGCCTCCTTTATTGAGCTGGCAGGATTTCCACATCATTCTTTGGATACCTATCTTCCTAAGCTGGTTCGCGCAGGACAGCGGGTTGCTATCTGCGATCAATTAGAGGATCCCAAACTTACCAAAACCATTGTTAAACGAGGTGTCACCGAATTAGTGACCCCAGGTGTTTCATACAATGATAAAGTACTTGAGCATAAATCGAATAATTTTTTGGCAAGTGTGTACCTGGAAGAAAAAATTTCAGGAGTTTCCTTTCTTGATGTTTCAACTGGTGAATTTTTAGTTGCACAAGGTAATCTGGAGTATATTGATAAATTGCTGCAAAGCTTCAGACCCAGCGAAATACTGTTCCAAAAGAACAAGAAGAAGTTATTTACTGACACTTTCGGAGACAAATTTTACATCTATGGATTGGATGACTGGGCCTTCACTTCCGAGTTTGGAAATGACCTTTTATTAAAACACTTTGAAACTAAATCATTAAAAGGTTTTGGCATTCAAAACCTCGACCAGGGACTTATAGCGGCCGGGGCTGCCCTACACTATCTTTCTGATACCGCCCACGACAAAGTAAAACACATCACTACCATTTCCCGTATTGAGGAAGAAAAATACGTATGGCTGGATCGTTTTACTATTAGAAATCTGGAGTTATTCGGCTCACAAAATGATAATGCCAAAACGCTTATCCATGTTATCGATCAGACGGTTTCTCCAATGGGCTCAAGAATGATGAAACGCTGGTTAGCATTGCCCTTAAAAGATAAAGCACCTATCGAAGAGCGGTTGGACGCTGTAGAATATTTTTTGTCGAATCAGGAAACAAATGATGATATAATTCAACAGGTGAAATTAATTGGTGACCTGGAACGTATCATTTCAAAAGTAGCAACAGCACGTATTTCACCCAAAGAAGTGGTTCAGTTAAAACGCGCATTAATAGCAATTGAACCAATAAAAACCAGCTGCAAAAATTCCAATAACAAAGCTTTACAAAAAATAGCAGAGCAGCTAAACCCCTGTATCTCTATTGTTGAACGAATCGAAAAAGAAGTGATGCCTGATCCACCCTACCTTATTGCAAAAGGGAATGTGATTGCAGATGGCGTGAATGATGAACTGGATGTTTTGCGCAAAATTTCTTATTCCGGTAAAGATTATTTATTGCAAATACAACAGCGTGAAAGTGAACGTACAGGTATTACATCACTGAAGGTCGCATTTAACAATGTGTTTGGCTATTACCTGGAAGTAACGAACACCCATAAAGATAAAGTACCAAGTGACTGGATGCGGAAACAAACGCTTTCCAATGCTGAGCGCTATATAACACCAGAATTAAAAGAATACGAAGAAAAGATACTCGGTGCCGAAGAAAAAATTATGGCACTCGAAATCCGGTTGTTTAATGAACTTGTCATGAGTTTAATGGATTATATTTCCATTATACAACTGAACGCTTCGCTAATAGCTCGCTTAGACTGCCTTTTGTCATTTGCAATAATCGCACAGAAAAACAATTATGTTCGCCCACATCTATTTGAAAATGATGTATTGGACATAAAAGATGGACGTCATCCCGTGATTGAAAAACAACTGCCTATTGGTGAAGAATATATTGCAAATGACGTTTATCTTGATAATGAGCAACAGCAGATTATTATTATTACTGGACCAAACATGTCGGGTAAGTCTGCTTTGCTTCGTCAAACGGCATTAATTGTGCTAATGGCACAAATAGGTTGCTTTGTGCCTGCAAAACATGCCAATTTAGGCTTGGTAGATAAAATTTTCACCCGTGTAGGGGCCTCTGATAATATTTCGTCCGGTGAATCCACTTTTATGGTTGAAATGAACGAAACAGCAAGCATTCTAAATAATCTGTCTAACCGAAGCTTAATTTTATTAGATGAAATTGGCCGTGGAACAAGCACCTATGACGGAATTTCCATTGCCTGGGCAATTGCTGAATACATCCATGAAAACCCTGGGGTAAAAGCTAAAACATTGTTTGCAACCCATTATCACGAATTAAACGAGATGACCAATACCATGCCCCGAATCAAGAATTTTAATGTTTCGGTAAAAGAAGTTGGGAACAAGGTATTATTTATGCGCAAACTGGTGGCTGGTGGCAGTGAGCATAGTTTTGGTATTCACGTGGCAAAAATGGCTGGCATGCCCAAAAAAGTGCTGGACAGAGCCAATCAAATACTAGCACAGCTTGAAGGGGAACGTGAAGGGAAAGAAACGGGAGTTGGCAGTGCACCGGGAGATTCAAAAAATAAAAAAAATACAATTGTAAGCACAAGTACAGACAATTTGCAACTAAGCTTTTTTCAATTAAATGACCCCGTACTTGAAAATATAAAAGATGAGCTTCAAAAAACCGATATTAATACGCTAACCCCGATTGAAGCAATGATGAAACTGAATGAAATAAAAAAGATGATTGGTGGATAAACAGCACTGAACTATCTTATTTTTTTAGTGGTGTTTTACCCGAAGGATCGGCTGGTGCAGCAAAAACCGGACCTGGTTTAATCTCAGGCCGCTCAATTTTATCAGACTTAAAGAATTTAATTCCTATTACAAATTCATGTGTTCCGGTACTGTATTTCCTGATATTTGATGTTGTAAAATCATACGAATAAGCAAATGTCAGATTTTGCTGCATTGTATAACCCACCATCACTGAAACTGCATCTAAATAACGGAAAGCTGTTCCCACCCATATTTTATCACGGTAAATAGCACGAAGCCCCAAATCAAACTGAACTGGTGCCGGCTTCACATATTTAACCATTAATGAAGGCTCTATAACCAAATCATTATTTAAAGTATATCTATATCCACCAGTCATATAAAAGTGAGTTGCCAATTTACTCAGTGAAGAAGAAGTGGTTTCGTAAAAAACAATTTTGTTTTGTAATATCTGCGGAACACTTGCCCCTGCATACCATTTTTTATCCGTTGAATATACATAGATACCTGCACCGAAATCCGGAGTTAAAACGGATTGAATTCCTGTGCTGATCACTTGATCTGAAGGGTCACGCAATGTAATTTTAGAAGCATCCACCATAAATTGCAATACACCACCAGATATACCAAGCGAAACCCTCATCTTCTCCGCTACTTTAATATGATAAGCATAAGATAAATAACAACCCGTTCTGCGTGTAGGACCCACGATATCTGTAAACAATAATCCGCCAAGTCCCATATTTAATGATTTTGTAGGCCCATTTACACTTAATATATAGGTACGAGGTGCATCTGTGATCCCGATCCACTGATACCTGTTATTAGATATGGCTTCAAAATAAGGATTAGCTCCGCCAACAGCAGGGTTCATCGCATAATTATTGAGCATATAATTACTGTAATGAGGTAATTGCTGAGCGCGCATTTCTCCTCCAATCCAAACGAAAGGAGTTAAAACAATGAGTACAAAAACGATGATTATGCTTTTCATCTAAAGTTGTTTAAAATTCTATTATAATCTTCAGGAAACACTGTGTTCTCCGGAAGAAACATTATCTCAAAATTGTAATTGGTCCTGTAAACGCGTCCGGGAATAACGGATCATTTAAATTAATGATATAGTAATAGGTTCCCACTGGCAGCAGCTCACCTTTATACATACCTTTCCATGTTTCTGTATAACCCTGCGACTGGAATAATAATTCACCCCATCGGTTATAAATCTCCACTACACAATTTGGGAAGAGGTCGATTTTGTCAATTATCCACTCTTCGTTAGTTCCGTCTCCGTTAGGAGAAATACCGTTTGCAAACGTAATGTTTGCAACTACTGTTACTGTAATCATATCAGATGCAATACAACCTTGTGCAGAAGTAACTGTTACCGTATACGTTGTAGTTTCTGTTGGCGTTGCAACTGGGTTAGCAATGGTGCTATTATCTAAGCCTGTTACAGCTGTCCATGAATAAGTTGAACCAACAGGTCCGGTAGGATTACCTCCAATTACAGCTGAAGCGCTAAGCAATATAGAAACATCTGCACCAGCATTAACAACAGGCAATGGATTAGCTACAACCACTACTGTATCCGTATTGGAGCATCCGGCCCCGTTGTCAACCATCACATAATAGCTTGTAGTATCTGATGGGGGAACAGCAGAAACACTCACAGCACTTGCTAATAATGAATCAGCGGCAGTTAAAATCTGAAACCATTGATAATTCACTACATTGACGCTACTTCCAGCAGCGTTTAATAATACTGTACCTGGCTCACAGAAAGTAGTATCGTTCCCTGCACTTGCAACAACTGTCACCGTTGATCCTACCGTCACAGTATCTGCCAATACGCAACCATTATTATCTGTCACAGTAACGGTATAAGTTCTTGACAATATATTTGTTAAATCCTCCGTAGTTAAGCCCGAGCCACCACTCCATTGATACGTATAACCGGGAGTGCCGCCACCAACCGTGATATTTATTGCCCCATCCGCTATGGTGTTACAACTTGCATTGGTTACAGAATCTGCAATTGTTAAAGAAGCAGGATCCACCAACGTGTTTGTCTGCGTACCTGTACAACCATTTGCATCTGTCACTGTCACTGTAAAAATTCCGGATGCAAGGGTGTTTGCAGTATCGCTCACACTAGCACTAGATGTCCATGAATAAGTATAAGGTAAGGTACCTCCCGAAGGTATCACGGTGATTGCACCATCGCTAGTTCCATTGCAGGAAGGATTAACTGAGTTTGCAAAAGCAAAACCTATAGGCGCTGGATTATCTATTATAACGGAGGCAAACGAAACACATGTTCCACCAGTAACCTGAATAAAGTATGTACCAGAACACAGTGCAGTTGCTGTCGCATTTGTTTGGGCTCCAACATCATTCCATAAATAGGTATAAGGAGTTATTCCACCGGCCGCAACAACTGTGGCCGTAGCAGTGCAGGCATTGTTACATAAAAGTGGTGTTAATGATGTAGTAAGAGTTGGACCATTTTGTGTACTTAAAGGTAACACAACATTCTGGCCGCAACCCGAAGCATCCGTTACCTGAACGGAGTATAGGCCAGCACATAAATTAAGCAATGTATCAGCTGTTGACGCATTATTCCAAAGCACCGTATAAGGACTAACACCTCCACTTGGCGCGATAGTGAGACTTCCATCGCAAACACCGCAGGAGGCGGTAGTTACAAATGGATTAACTAACATTTGCGCAGGCTCTGCAATAATAACTGAATCAATAAACGCACACCCACTGGAATCGGCTACCTGCACATAATAGGTTCCCGAACATAAATTACTTAATGTAGTTGTGGTTTCTCCACCAGGTATCCAAAGAAAAACATACGGTGCTGTTCCACCTACAGGAGTGGTAGCTGTAACAGCACCATCACATAAACCAAAACATGTTACATTGGTTGAAGTTATAGTTACATCCGTTACCCCACCTGGATTACTTATAGGAATTGAGAAACTTACGCTACAACCTATACTATCAATAATATTAACAGAATATAAACCAGCGCATAAATTTGAAATGGTATCAGTAGTTTGCCCATTACCCCACAGATAAGTGTAAGGTGTTACCCCACCCGATGGAACTAACTGAGCCTGTCCATTGCACAGCCCGCATGTAGCATTTGTGATTACGGCATTTGCTAAAACAGCCGGAGCTTCTGAAATAATAACTGTAGAAGTAGTACTACAACCTGAAGCATCAGTAACAATCACGGTATAGGTGCCAGCACATAATCCTGTTACTACAGAATCAATTGAACCGGTACTCCATGCAAATGTATAAGGCGATGTACCATCTGTTGGAACTGATTTTGCAGTACCATCACATACACCGTTACAGGTTGTATTGGTTGTTGTAACATTCGGGCTGATTTGTGTTGGTTGAGTTATAATTACAGAATCAACATCTGAACAACCATTTGCATCAGTAACAGTTACGGTATATCCTCCGGCACATAATCCTGTAATGGAATCAAGTGTTAGCGCAATCGTATCATTTATTCCTGTTGACCAGTTGTAAGCGTATAGAGGATTACCTCCGGCTACCAATGCCAAGGCAACACCAGTGCATGTATTAAAGCATGATAAATTTGTTCCAGAAGCAGTAACAACCGGAGTAGAGTTTACTGTTAAAGCCTGGAATGCAGAAGCCGGTCCATTACAGCCATTAACTGTATAGGTGATATTAGCAACTCCTGCACCAACTGCCGTTACAATACCTGTTCCTGCAATTACCGTTGCTACCAATGGGTCGGTACTACTCCAACTTCCACCTAAATCACCGTCACTTGTAAATGCACCTGTTGCACCAGCACATAATGGTGAAACTCCGCTTACAATACCTGCATTCACATTCGGACTTACCGTAAGTGATACGAAGGCCGAAGCCGGGTTATTACATCCTGTACTAACGGTATAGGTAATATTGGTTGTTCCTGCACTTACAGCAGTTACCACACCTGTTCCTGGAATAACAGTGGCTACCAAAGGGTCAGAGCTGCTCCAGCTTCCGCCTGCATCACCAGTGCTGGAATAAGGATCTGAGGCTCCAATACAAAGAGGAGATGTGCCACTAATAACACCTGCAGTTGCATTAGGATCAACCGTTAGGGCCTGGAATGCAGAAAGAGGGCCATTACAACCGCTTACTGTATATGTTATACTGGTAGTCCCCGCAGCGACTGCGGTTACAACTCCTGTTAATGAAACCGTGGCCACCAATGGATTGGTGCTGCTCCAGGTACCGCCTACATCACCCGTACTGGTATAATTAGCTGTTGCTGTAATACAAAGCGGAGATGTTCCACTTACAATTCCAGCAATTACATCCGGGTTAACCGTTAATGTAAGAAATGCTGCATCCGGTCCATTACAGCCGTTTACCGTATAAGTAATATCTGCCGTTCCGGCACTTACCGCTGTAACTACTCCTGTTCCTGCAACAACAGTTGCTACCAAAGGATTGGTGCTGCTCCAACTGCCAAGTGCATCACCATTGCTGGTAAAATTACCTGCTGCACCTATACATAGCGGAGTGCTTCCGCTAACAATTCCTGCATTTGCATCAGGATTAACCGTTAATGCAAGAATAGAAGAAAAAGGATTATTACAACCGCTATTGACCGTATACGTGATATTGGAAGTACCCGCACTTACAGCTGTTACTAACCCTAATGCATCCACTGTGGCCACCGCAGGATTGCTGCTGCTCCAGGTGCCGCCTATATCACCATCACTGGTATAATTAGCTGTTGCACCTATACACAATGGTGTAGTTCCGCTAACAATACCTGAGTTGGCGTTAGGGTCAACAGTTAATAATAATGAGGCAGTAGCGGGGCCATTGCAACCGTTTACGGTATATGTAATGTTACTGGTTCCGGCACTTACTGCTGTTACAACACCTGTTCCCGCAATTACTGTTGCAATTAACGGATTGGTGCTACTCCAGGTTCCGAGAGGATCACCATTACTGGTATAAGTGGCAGACGCGCCAATACAAAGTGGTGTTGTTCCGCTTACTACACCTGCATTAGCATCTGGGAGTACCGTTAATGTAAGGAACTGATCGTCTGGCCCATTACAACCAAGAACAGTATAGGTGATGGTGGATGTTCCTGCACTTACGGCAGTTACAACACCTGTTCCTGCAATAATTGTAGCGACTAATGGATTGGAACTAGTCCAGGTTCCGCCTGCATCGCCATCACTTGTATAGGTGTCGGATGCACCGATACAAAGCGAAGGTACCACACTAAGATTACCCGCATTTACATTCGGGTTAACTGTTAATGTTAAAGAGGAGGAAGCATTGCAACCAACTAAAGTATAGGTGATATCAGTTGTTCCTGCACTTACTGCTGTTACTAATCCTGAAACTGCATTCACCGTAGCAACTGCAGGAACCGTACTTGCCCAAGCTCCACCCAATGTGCCATCAGTAGCATATAAGTCTGTTGCGCCAATGCAAAGAGGGGTAGTTCCACTTATTGTTCCTGAGTTAATAGGATCAACCGTTAAGGATAGAGTTTCCACATCAGGACCGTTACAACCGTTGACCGTATAAGAAATATCCGTAGTTCCTGCGGTTAAAGCTGTTACAAGCCCTGTTACAGCATTCACAGTTGCAACTGCCGGGTCGGTGCTGCTCCAGGTTCCGCCAATATCACCATTACTGGTATACGTATCGGAGGTACCAATACAAAGTGGTGTAATGCCTGTAATAGTTCCAGCATTCACATTAGGGTTAACTGTTAATGTTAAAAGAGATGAAACACTGCAACCAGGTAAAGTATAGGTGATATCCGTAGTTCCAGCACTTACAGCGGTTACTACCCCTGTTCCTGCAATTACAGTAGCAACTAATGGGTTGGTGCTTGCCCAGGTACCGCCAGGATCACCGTCACTTGTAAACAGGGCTGATCCACCTATACAAAGTGGTGTAGCACCACTAACTGTTCCTGAATTAGTTGGATTAACCGTTAAGGCTAAAAGAGCAGATGCCGGACCATTACAACCATTAACGGTATACGTGATATTTGCATTTCCCGCGCTAACAGCCGTTACCAATCCTGAAACTGCATTTACAGTGGCAACTAAAGGATCACTGCTGCTCCAGCTTCCACCTGCATCACCATTACTTGTGAAGGTTGCTGTTGTAGCTATACAAAGCGGGCTTGTTCCGCTTACAACTCCTGCTGTAGCATTAGGAGTAACCGTTAATGCTAAAAGCGAAGTTACCGGATTATTACAACCGCTGTTAAGCGTATAAACAATGTTGGCAGTTCCGGCACCTACAGCGGTTACTTCACCTGTCCCTGCATTTACTGTCGCTACCGACAAATCGCTGCTACTCCAACTTCCGCCTCCATCACCATTACTGGTATAAACATTAGTTGCGCCAATACAAAGTGGTGAGAGACCAGAAACCGCACCCGTATTAGCATTGGGATCAACGGTAAGAGTAAGAATATCAAAAACAGGACCGCCACAACCGTTTACTGTATAAGTAATGTCGGTGGTTCCGGGGTTTACAGCAGTTACTACACCAGTTCCTGCAACCACAGTAGCAACCAAAGGATTAGTGCTTGTCCAAGTTCCACCTATATCACCATTACTGGTATAAGCAGCCGATGCACCTATACAAAGCGGAGTTGTTCCGCTTACAATACCTGCATTTACAGCCGGACTCACTGTTAGTGCTAAAAGTGCAGAAGCAGGGCCATTACAGCCATTTACGGTATAGATGATGTTGGCAGTCCCTGCACTTGCTGCGGTAACTACGCCTGTTCCAGCAACCACAGTGGCAACTAAGGGGTCGGAACTGCTCCAGCTTCCGCCAGCATCACCACTACTGGTAAATGTGACGAAATCATTTATACAAAGTGGAGTTGTTCCGCTTATTATGCCTCCAGTGACATTTGGGCTAACTGTTAATGTTAATAGAGATGAAGTGCTGCAACCGATCAATGTATAAGTAATATCCGTAGTGCCTGCCGTTAATGCAGTTACCTCTCCGGTTCCAGAATTTACTGAAGCAACTACAGGGTTTGTGCTAGCCCATGTTCCAGCAGGATCACCATTACTGGAATAAAAAGCGCTGCCACCTATACAAAGCGGAGTTGTTCCACTGACTGTACCTGAATTGGTTGGATCAACCGTTAGTATCAAAGATGAAACAGCAGGACCAGCGCAACCTGTTACTGTATAAGTTATAGTTGCTGTTCCTGGAGCAACTGTTGTTACTACACCAGTTGCCGCAACTACTGTGGCTACCAATGGGTCGGAGCTAGACCAAAGTCCACCAATATCACCATTACTTGTATAGGTATCCGAGGCACCGGTACAAAGTGGAGAATTTCCACTTACTGCTCCTGCATTCACGTTAGGACTAACTGTTAAGGCAAGGAATGAAGATATTGGGCTATTACAGCCACCACCAGTGCTATAGGTTATGTTTGTAGTTCCTGCACTTACAGCGCTTACAAGACCTGTTGCAGGATTAACTGTTGCAACGGCAGGATTGGTGCTAGTCCAGCTTCCACCTATGTCACCATTGCTGGTATATGTATCCGTTGCTCCAATACAAAGGGGAGTAGTTCCACTAACTATACCGGCATTGGCATCAGGACTAACTGTGAGCGTCAAAAATGCGGAAGCGGATCCATTACAACCATTTACAGTATAGGTGATATCAGTAGTTCCAGGTAAAATAGCAGTTACTAATCCTGCAGCATTTACTGTTGCTACGGCAGGATTGGTGCTTGTCCAGCTTCCTCCAACATCACCATTACTGGTATATGTATTTGTTGCTCCGATACAAAGTGGTGTAGTTCCACTAACTATTCCTGCATTAACATTTGGACTCACCGTTAGTGTTAAAATAGAGGTTACAGGTCCATTGCAACCAATTAAGGTGTACGTAATATCTGTAGTTCCCGCTAATAAAGCAGTTACTAAACCCGTCCCGGCATTTACCGAGGCGACTGTTGGATCAGTGCTGCTCCAGGTTCCAGCCGGATCACCATTACTGGTGTAAGTAGCTGTTGCACCTATACAAAGCGGTGATGTTCCGCTAACGGTACCTGTATTAGGGCCTGCATCAACGGTAACAACCACAGAAGCTGTATCTGTACAACCACCAGGTGTTGATCCAACAATATAATAGGTTCCTGCTGTTGCCGCTGCCGGGGATCCATATAAAATAGTTGCACCCGGATTCGTATAGACAGCAAAGGTTAAACCTCCTGTAGAACCAGTAGTAACACCTGAATCTGTAAGATCAACTGTAAGTGCAGGAGAACATATCGATTGCGGCACCGTAACTACATTTGGTATGGCGTCTGAAACAACATTCACAACAGTTGTATCCGAGCATCCAGCTATTGTAACTCCAACAATATAATAGGTGCCTGCTACTGCTGCTGCAGGAGTACCATAAACGGATGTTGCACCGGCATCTGTATAATAAGAGAACGTTAAACCTCCTGTTGAGCCCGCTGTTACAGCAGCCAATGTTAGATTCACTGTTGCCGGAGAACATATTGGTGCCGGATCATTTGTTGTTACAACTGGTTTAGTATTTACGGTAACAGTAATTCCTGTAGTATCAGCGCATCCTGTTAAAAGATCTACCCCTACAATATAATACGTTCCAGAAACAGCTGCTCCTGGGGAAAGAAAGGTTGTAGTTGCGCCAGGGTCAGTAAAATAAGTATATGATAAACCACCAGTAGAACCAGCGGTTACAGCGGGCAGTGTAATGTCTACTGTAGTAGCCGGATTACATATTGCCTGAGGAACAGTATTTACTAATGGTTTAGTGTTAATTGCAACGGCTACAGAAGCTGTGTCAGCGCAACCTGCCCCTGAATTGGCAACAATATAGTAAGTACCTGTAGTGGCAAGTGTTGGAGAGCCGTAAGGCGAAGTTGCTCCCGGATCCGTAAAATAAGTAAATGTAAGGCCTGGAGGAATTGGTGCAGAACCTGCCGTTACTCCTGCTGCAGTAAGATCAACCGAGGTTGCAGGAGCACATACAGATTGTGCCACAGTAATTAATGTTGGTTTCGGATTAATGGTAACTACTACCGCTGCAGTATCTGAGCACCCTTGCGCTGTAACACCAACAATATAATACGTTCCAGCACCAGCTGCTGTTGGTGTTCCAAAGGATGAGGTAGCAGCGGCATCCGTAAAATAGGTAAATGTTAAACCACCGCTTGAACCGGTTGTAACAGCAGAATCAGTTAAATCAATAGTTCCGGGTTGGCAAGTTGACTGGGGATTTGTAACTATAGCAGGCTTTGGATTAACCGTGAAGATAACTGCAGTTATAGCAGAGCAACCACCAGCTCCAGGTATTGTACCCCTGATATAATATGCACCGGCCGTTACCGCTGTTGGAGTTCCAACAGGAATTGTGCCAGCTGGATTTGTAAAATAGGTATAATTTAAGCCAGGATCAGAACCGGCAGTAACTGCAGCCAATGTAAGATCAGTAGTAGTAGTTGGAGCACATGCTGCCTGATTAGTTGTAAGCACTGATGGCTGTGCATTAATAGTAACTGTAACAGCTGTTGTGTCTGAACAACCAAAGCCTGTAGTTCCAACTATATAATAAGTACCGGAGCCTGCAGTTGCCGGAGTTGCATAAGTGGCTGTAGCAGCGGCATTCGTAAAATAGGTATACGATAAACCACCGGTAGAACCAGCAGTAACAGCACCCGCTGTAAGATTTATTGTAGATGGCGCACAAATAGACTGTGGAACAGTAAGAACTGTAGGTTTCGGATTAACAGAAAACACGATTGTGGCCGTATCTGTACAGCCATCAGCGGTTGTACCAACAACATAATAGGTTCCGGGTGCGGCTGAGGCAAATGGTAAATAAGGTGCCGTTGCTCCGGCATCAGTAAAGTAAGTGTATGTAAGGCCAGGAGTTGTACCAGGTGATATTATTCCATTAGCAAGATCAGTTGTGGTATCGGGATGGCATTGCATTATGGGTGCAGTAACAATTACCGGAAGGGCTGCAACGTCAACCGGTGTGATGTCCGTACAACCAGCAGCACTTGTACCCATAATATAATACGTTCCAGGACCAACAGCGGTTTCATCAGGAACAGTAGTAGTTGCCCCAGCATCCATAAAATATGTAAATAATGCCACCCCGCTTGAACCGCTTGTTACCGCAGGATCTGTAAGGTCAGCTGAACCTGCCAAACAAAGTGCTATTGGAGATGTAACTACCGTTGGTGAAATATTAACAATAACAGTAACAGGCTCAAGATCACGACATCCAGCAGCACTTGTTCCAACAATATAATATGTACCGCTTGTAGTCACAGCTGCCGGAGTGGCGACAGCACTGGTTGCCCCGGCATCAGTAAAGTAGGTAAATGACACTACCCCTACTGAACCTGCTGTAACAGCACCAGCTGTAAGATCAACTGTGGCAGGGGAACATACTGATGCGGGATCATGTGTTGTTACTGTCGGGCTAGTGTTAATGGTAACTGTTACCGCAGTGGTATCAGAACAACCTCCAGCTGTAGTACCTACAATGTAATAAGTGCCTGTTGTGGCTGCACCAGGAGTTCCATAAGGCGATGTAGCAGCTGCATCTGTAAAATAAGTAAATGACAATCCTCCGGTGGAACCGGCAGTAACCGCTCCTGATGTTAGATTAACTGTTGCAGGAGTACAGGCCGTTTGGGCAACTGTATTGACAACCGGTTTTGGTGTGATTGAAGCGGTAACTGCTGTTGTGTCAGAACAACCAGCTGCTGTAGTTCCAACAATATAATAAGTACCGGATGTAGCAGTTGCCGGGGTGGCATATGAACTTGTTGCAGCTGCATTGGTAAAATAAGTAAATGTTAAGCCCGGAGGTATTGGTGTAGAACCTGCCGTAACTCCGGCTGCAGTAAGATCTATAGTTGCGGGTGCACATACTGTTGCAGGATTTACTGTATTAACTGTAGGTTTAGCGTTGATAGTAACCGTTACTGCTGTAGTATCGGCACAGCCACTAAGGGTACCAACTATATAATAAGTGCCTGTTGTAGCAAGCGTAGGAGTTAAGTAGGCTGACGTTGCAGCTGCATCGGTATAATACGTAAACGTTAAACCCGGTGGAGTAGAGGTAGCTGTTACTGCCGGCAAAGTAAGATTAACCCGTGCAGGAGAGCAGGCCGCCTGAGGAGTTGTAACAACATTTGGCGTAGTATTAACTGTCACCGTAACTGCAGTTGTATCTCGGCATCCGAATGCAGTTGTGCCCACAATATAATATGTTCCAGCTGTTGCAACAGTGGGTGTACCATAAACTGTTGTAGCTCCCGGATCAGTAAAATAGGAAAAAACTAAGCCTCCTGTAGAACCAACTGTTACAGGTCCGGCAGTAAGATCAACAGTGGCGGGTGAGCAAACTGTCTGATTGCTTGTAACTACATTTGGGGAAGGATTTACAGTAACATTTACCCCCGCAGTGTCGGAGCAAGCGCCACCCAGTGTGCCCACAATGTAATAGGTTCCGGAAGTTGCTGCATTTGGAGTACCGTAAACAGATGTGGCACCTGCATCAGTAAAATAGGTATACGTCAAACCAGGTGTTGACCCTGCTGTAACAGCAGGTAAAGTAAGATTAACCGTTGTGGCCGGAGAGCATATACTTTGTGGTGTTGTAAATAAATCAGGTTTTACATTAAATGTAATGGTCACATCATCAAAAGAAACAGGGCATGGGGGGCTAGAAATTGTCCATCTTAAAACATAGGTATTTCCAGCTGTTCCATTAAATAAGGTAGATGGATCTACTGAAGACACAATGCTTCCTCCTGCTCCACTGATAATACTCCAGCTACCTGTTCCTGCAAGGGGTGTATTAGCTGCAAGCGTTACGGAAGACGATCCGCAAGCGTCCGTTTGGTCAGGGCCGGCAGCAGCAACTGATGAGGGCTGTCCAAGTGTAATGGTTACACTATCTGTAGAAGGCGCACAGGGAGCATTTGAAATGGTCCATACCAGCACATAGGTATTTCCCAATGTTCCGTTGAATACGGTACCTGGGTCATTTGCCAGAACAAAACTGCCTCCTAGTCCGCTGAAAACACTCCAGTTTCCTGTACCTGTTGCGGGTGTATTTGCTGCGAGGGTTGCAGATGTTACTCCGCAACTGGTTTGATCAGGACCGGCTATTGCGGTTGTTGGAGCCTGAGTAAAAGTAATGGTTACATCGCTGGTAGAAGCAGGGCAAGGAGCATTTGAAATGGTCCATCTTAATACATAAGTTGTTCCTAAAACTCCGTTAAATACTGTAGCCGGATCTGCTGAAGACACAAAGCTTCCTCCCGCCCCGCTGATAATACTCCAGTTTCCTGTGCCGATTGCAGGAGTATTTGCTGCAAGTGTTGCAGAAGTTAATCCACAGCTTGTCTGATCCGGGCCAGCAGCGGCAATAGTAGCAGGTTGGCTAAATGAAATATTTACATCGCTAGTAGATGGCGGACAAGGTGCATTTGAAATAGTCCATCTTAAAACATACGCATTACCGGAAACTCCGTTAAATATTGTAGCCGGGTCAACTGAAGACACAAAACTCCCTCCAAGTCCACTGATAATACTCCAGCTTCCGGTGCCGATTAAAGGCGCATTTGCTGCAAGCGATGTAGAATTCGCACAGATCGACTGATCGGGTCCGGCAATTGCTGTTGTAGGGCTTGGACTTAATGTAATTGTTACCGTATCAGTAGAAGAAGGGCAAGGGGCATTTGAAATGGTCCATACTAAAACATAGGTATTTCCTGCTACTCCATTGAATACAGTGGTTGGGTCACCGGAAAGAACAAAACTGCCGCCTGCCCCACTAAAAATGCTCCAGCTACCTGTTCCAATTAAGGGTGTATTTGCCGCAAGTGCTGTGGAAGTACCACATGCTGTCTGATCCGGCCCGGCAGCAGCGGTAGTTGGCGCCTGAGTAAGTGTAATTGTTACATCACTGGTAGAAGGGGGACAAGGAGGATTTGAAATAGTCCACCTTAAAACATAAGTAGTTCCAGCCACTCCGTTAAATACGGTACCTGGGGTTGTTGAAGACACAAAACTTCCGCCCAATCCGCTTATAATGCTCCAACTCCCAGTCCCCACTAACGGTGTATTTGCAGCAAGAGTAACAGAAGTTACTCCACAGGCAGGAGTTTGATTGGGTCCGGCATTAGCAACCGTAGGAGCTTCGCTAACAGTTATGGTTATTGGATAAGAGGCTCCCGGACAACCATTAATAGAGTTTCTAACAGACACAACTGCATTATAAGTACCAATTGCTGCCCCTCCAGGAACAACAAGTACGATGGGACTCGCAGGCAGTGCCGCATTCAGCACATCAACAAAACCCTGTGCTTCGGCAGTACCATCATAGTCAACGCTGTATTGGTTTGGACTGCCACCAGTAGCGCTATACGTGAGATTAGCGGTAGTTGCTCCCTGACATACAATAGGGTTAGCTCCTAAAGTAATTACAGGCAACTGCCTAACGGTAACCCTTGCATTTATTGCTTCACCAACACAATTGCTTGCTGTGGGCACTATATTATAAGTAGCAATTCCGGCAGAATTTCCTGTAGTATTTAAGGTTTGGGCAATTGAAAATCCTGCTCCAGGTGATCCTCCAGATACTGCTGCCTGAATAACGGTCCAGGTGAACGTAGTTCCTGCCACATCACTTGTTAAGCTTATTGCGGAAGTAGCGCCTGAACATATGGTTGAATTTAAAGGTGTTGCTATCGCCAACGGAATGGGATTAACGGCCACATTAACAGCAATTGCCGGGCCGCCTCCCGGACATGAGGCTGTAAATGGAGTAACCGTATACACTACACTTCCCTGAAAAACATCCGTTGCAGTTAAGGTATCGGCAATGGTTGATCCGCCACCATCAACTCCACCGACAACATCCGTTTGAACAGAGGTCCAGGTATATGTAGTTCCAGGCTGATCACTTGTTAATATAATTGATATAATTGTTCCGGAACAAACAGTTGAAAGCTGGGGAGTTGCAGTTGCATTAGGACACTGAGCATAACCTTGTTGAAAGGCAAGTAACATGAATGCACAAAGAGCGATATGCAACGTTCCTTGCAATTTATGAGCTTTATTTAAAATGTAACTTGTAAAGCTATTCATGTTTTTTAGTTTGAAATTCGGAAAATTTCAGATCAACTTATATTAAATTATAAAAATTTTAAAATCTATTTTTTATTTTTCAACTCCCCTGCAAGCCATTAATTACCAGAATCTCTTTTAACAAGAACCTTAGCATTTATTGGTTCACCAGCACAGCCTTTTGAAATTGGTGTTATACGATATGTCGCCATTCCTTTTTCAGAATCTGTTGATAAAACCTGACGTATAAATGAACCTCTGCCATTGGAAGCGCCATTCACAGCAGACCGAATAACGGTCCATGAAAATGCTGTTTCAGCTACATCGCTGTTTAAAGCGATTGATATAGGATTACCAGAAGTAATTGTTGTGGTTAAAGAACCTATAGAAACCACCGGAATGGGATCAATAGTAATTGTAACAGATACCGGAATTCCTTTACAACCATTTGCCAAAGGAGTAATTGTATAAACCGCAGTACCAGTTACTACATCTGTTGCAGTTAAGGTATTAGAAATTGCAGTCCCCTCCCCTTCAACTGCTCCGACAACATCGCTTTGAACGGTTGTCCAGGAATAAGTAGTACCCGGTAAATTACTTGTTAACGCAATTGAAGCGGCAGCACCAGAGCATATTTTAGAAACTGAGGGTATTGCTGCAGCTACGGGACACTGTGCTTGTGCGCCCATATACACAAAGAAAATAAAGAGAATAAAGGAAATCCGCAACAGCGATTGCCATCCGGAAGTATGAGCTTTAATAAAACGTGTAAAGCTATTTTTCATGTCTCTTGTATGAGATGCGTCAAGTAAAAAATATAGAAAATTAAAAGTACATATTATTTTAATACTATGTCTTTTTTATTTCATTTCTATATTCCAGCAACTGTTTATATATCAAACTTATACCTAGACGTAAATCTATCACAAAAGGTTGCATGAAACATTTTCATTTGTTTTTGTATCTGAAAGATATTAAAGGCACATTAAAAAATAAAACTGGCGATGCAAAGTTTAAATTTTCTCCAAAAGCTGTTTATCAAGGAACGTTTTCACTTCTTCGTAAACCTTTCCAATCCCTTCTTCCAGATTGATCTTATGTTTCCATCCGAATGAATGGATCTTACTTACATCCATTAATTTACGTGGAGTTCCATCCGGTTTGGTCGCATCAAATTTCAATTCTCCGTTATATTTAACAATCTTTTTTACCAATAGCGCCAGATCCTTAATGCTGATATCTTCCCCAACCCCAATGTTCACCAAACCTGGCTCATTATAATTCTGCATTAGAAAGAAGCAGGCGTCTGCCAAGTCATCCACATGCAAGAATTCGCGCATAGGTGAACCTGTGCCCCAGATTTCAACGTTTGCTGAATTTTGCTGTTTAGCAGTATGGAATTTACGGATAAGTGCCGGCAACACGTGCGAATTGTTTAAATCGTAGTTATCATTTGGCCCGTATAAATTAGTTGGCATTACAGAAATGAAATTGCTACCATACTGGGCACGATAGGCATCACACATTTTTATCCCCGCAATTTTGGCAATTGCATAAGGTTCGTTTGTTGGTTCTAAAAGGCCGGTCAACAAATAGTCCTCATTCATAGGCTGTGGAGCCATTTTAGGATAAATGCAGGAAGAACCCAAAAACAACAGCTTTTTAACATTATTACGATATGCAGAATGAATGATGTTACTTTGAATCAATATGTTCTCGTAAATAAATTCTGCACGATAGGTGTTATTTGCAACAATACCGCCTACTTTAGCCGCTGCCAAGAAAACGAATTGAGGTTTTTCTGATTCAAAAAAATCTGCGACAGCCTGCTGATTAATTAAATCCAACTCTTTAGAAGTACGAGTTACAATATTTGTAAATCCATCCTTTTGAAGTCTTCTGATAATGGCAGAGCCAACCATACCCCGGTGGCCCGCAACATATATTTTCGAAGTTTTTTCCATTTAATTTTTTCTATTAAACTCTAACAAGGACAAAAATCTATTATTCATGAAAATTCATAACGTCATGCCCGCCATCCAATAGATATTTGTCTCTCTCAAACAATTTCACATCGCTTTCCACCATTTCTTTTACCAATTGCTCTAATGTGTATTTCGGCTCCCAGCCTAACTCTTTTTTAGCTTTTGAGGCATCGCCTATCAATAATTCTACCTCTGTAGGACGGAAATAACGTGGATCAATCTCCACAATCACTTTACCGGTGGCACTATTAATACCTTTTTCATCGACACCCTTTCCTTCCCATTTCATTATAATTCCAACTTCCAAAAATGCCAATTCAACAAATTTACGAACGGTTATTTTTTTACCTGTAGCCAACACATAATCGTCTGCAGTTTTTTGCTGCATCATCATCCACATACCTTCCACGTAGTCTTTTGCGTGTCCCCAATCGCGCTCTGAATCAAGGTTTCCAAGAAACAGCTTTTCCTGAAGCTTTAAATGTATTTTAGCAACCGCTCTAGTGATTTTACGAGTAACGAATGTTTCACCACGTAAAGGGCTTTCGTGGTTAAATAAAATTCCATTACACGCATACATATTGTATGCTTCACGATAATTTTTTGTAATCCAAAAAGCATATACTTTAGCTACTCCATAAGGTGAACGAGGATAAAAAGGAGTTGTTTCTTTTTGTGGTATTTCCTGAACAAAACCATACATCTCGGAAGTTGAAGCCTGATAAAAACGTGTTTTATTTTCAAGCTTCAAGATACGTATCGCTTCTAAAACACGTAATGGGCCTATAGCATCTGCATTTGCTGTATACTCTGGCGAATCGAAAGACACTTTTACGTGGGACTGCGCTGCAAGATTATAAATTTCATCCGGCTGTGTTTCCTGAATAATGCGGATTAAGTTGGTGGAATCTGTTAAATCCCCATAATGTAAAAAGAATTTCACTTTGGTTTCGTGCTGATCTTTGTATAAATGATCAATACGACCTGTATTAAACATGGAGCTTCTACGCTTAAGGCCATGAACAGTGTAACCCTTGCTTAATAGCAATTCTGCCAAATATGCGCCATCCTGGCCCGTAACTCCTGTAATTAATGCGACTTTATTCATTATTTTGGTTCTTTTAGATTGTTGCAATAATACGATATTTTTACCGTAATTTAGACTCTAAAAGTACCTTTTTTAATGACTGAAAAGGGGACTTTAACAAAAATCGCCATTTTACTATTTTAAAGTCCTTAATTTTTCTGCCGCATGCTTGGTGTAAAATCCATTTTCACTAATGATTTCAAGCAACATTTGTGTTGCTGATTGCCTTTCTTCAAGTTTCAGATAGGCCAATGCCAGATTCCACTTTGCTTCATCAAAAAAAGCACTATTATCATTGCTTAAAACAGAATTAAATTTTTCAATCGCCTGATCATATTTATCCATATTATAAAATGCCATTCCAGTATAAAACAAAGCATTTATATCGCTGGAGTTAAGCTGGAGGAGCTGCTGAAATTCAGAAATGGAATTATTGTATTTTTTCTCTTTAAAATAATATAAACCTTTTTCAAGGAACCTCTTTATTGGGAATGTTTGCTCTATATCGGTTTCTAATTTCGCAATATTGGTTTTGTTATTTTCATTAATTGGTGACGTATGATTTTTAAAATTAATCTCAGAACGACTTGTTTTGAAATAAAGCTTATCATAATCTACCACCTTAAAATCATAAATATATCGCACATCGGAATAACGTGCGCGTTGCATTAAACTATCCAAAGGTTCAATATGAGGCTCAACCAAGGTGTTTACCTTAATGCTTTTTACTGGCACAGTAACAATTTTTATTTTTGCAGGTAATTTATCTTCTGCAAAATCCCCGTCCTTTTGTGTGCTGGAAGGAGCTACGATTTCAGAAGTGGGATAAATTTTGTTTTTTAACAATTCAATTGTTACAGGGGCGGCAATTTTTTCAAACGCAGTGATTTTAGGCCGATTCTCAGAAAAGGAATTAACAAAATTATAAAATATCAAAATCAATATTATTGAAACACCCGCCAATGAATAATTTAGAGCCGAAGAAATAATTGTGGTTCCAGCAGCAGCTTTCTTATCAATCTTATCGTGAAGATTTAACACAGCAAGATTTGTAAAAGGACTAATATTAAACCCTTTCACAGCGCAATTGCACATCTCACATAAAGAAATATGACTATACAATTGCGGATATTCTAACTTATTATTTTGAGATGAAGAATAGGCCTCCAACTGCTCATAAGTAAGACATTTATCAGAACTGATTTTCATTGTTATTATATATTATTTATAATTAGTGATCAGCGATTTCAAATTCCGTTTCCCATTCTGAATGTAACTTTTCACTTCTTTCAGTGAATAACCTGTTAAATCAACTATCTGGATGTAACTTTTATTTTTAAGATAAAACAATTCAATACATTTTTTCTGGAAAGGGTTTAAGCTACCCAAGGCAATTTCCAGACGTGCCAATTTACTTTCGTTCTCTTCGGTATCCTCGTCATTTACCTGAATTGTTTGCTGTTTTATCTCGTATTGATACTGTATATCGCGATTTAGTTTCGTTTGAATTTTACGCAATTCAGAAATGCAAAAATTACGGACAACAAATGTCAGCCAGACTTTAAAATTTTCAATATCCCGCTTTTTTAATTCGTCAAACAATTTCTCAAACACTTGCAATACCGCATCTTCCGCCTGAGCTTTATCTTTTAAATAATATATGCAAGTTCCTAGCACTAAATGTGCATAACTTTTATACAGCTCCGCGATAAGCCGTTTGTCATGACAATTACGATAAAGTGCTACCAGCTCCTCATCGTTTAAATGCTTCAAATTCTCGTTGTCAGGAAAAGTCATAAAATGATTTTAATGTTTTTAGCCTGCTTTAATAATAGACGTATTGTAATACAAAATTCCATAATGGTTATACCGAATTAATTATTGCTTTTGTTTGCGGGAATGAGCGAACGGCAGTTATTTCAAATAAGCGGTATTTTAAGTTTTTCTGATTACATTATTATTTATGGAATTTAATTTCCTACCGCGTCTTTTTACAAAACGATTATTAATCATAAATCTCAAAAAATGAAAAAATTAAAACTAATTACAGCAATCAGCTTCACTTTCCTTAACACTGTATTTTCGCAGGAAACGGGAACTATCAAAGGAACCCTAAACGATGAAAAAGGAAAGACCATGCCCTTTGTAACGGTGGTGTTAATGGAAGACTCCACCACCATTGTGGAAACCGCGAATACAAATGATGATGGAGATTTCACATTTAAAAAACTTACACCCGGATTTTACGAATTACAATTTTCATTTCTGGGTTATTCAAAAAAAAAGATAAGAGGAATTGAGGTCACAGCCAATCAGACCTCCTACGTATACAAAACATTGAAACCGGAGAGTGAAGTTTTAGAAATTGTTGAAGTGAGCACTGATAGCTGGGAGAAGCCTGTTATTAACAGTACTTATTCAACAATGACAAATATTACAATTGGGCAGATAGAAAAAACACCTGCCCCAAAAGGTGATATTGTGGCAATACTGATTGCTGTTACTCCTGGTGTACTTTCAACAGCAGATGGTAAAGACATATACCTACGCGGGTCTCGCAGAGGGAGCACGGCATACTATATTGATGGAAACAGGGTGATTGGCAGTCCGGATGTTCCGGGACTTGGCATTTCAGGAATGGAGGTATTAACAGGCGGTGTACCTGCTGAATATGGCGATTGCACAGGCGGATTGGTAATAATTACTACCAAAGATTACAAAACTGAAATGCGCAGAAAAAGAATAAAGGAAACAGCAAGAGAAGAAAGCAAACTAAGCAAAAACGCTGTTATTGATACCAAAGAAGAGTAACTACTATTTATACTAAAATGGTAAACAATTAGAGAGGCCGTCAAACAATCCTAAACCAGTGATGGAAGAATTTTGACGGCCTCTATAATGTATAAAAATATAAATTATTTTTTTTCGATCTGCTCTTTCAAATTATTTAATCCTTGCTGTAAATCCTTACCCAACATATCTTCCATATCCATAAACAAAAGCATAAAATTCATTGGATAATCCATTTTACCACGAAAGCCCCACTTTACTGTGGTATGATTATCTGCAGCAGCTTCTGTGATCATGTAAGCATCGTCTGTGGCTTCAAATGGTTTAATAAAACGCAATTCATACTCAACCTTTGCGCCTTCAATAATTCCTTTAATTTCCTGTTCGCCCTTTCCAACATCTTTCATTTCACTATCCCAAGCAGAAATAAACCCTACAGTACCGTCCTCCCCTTTATACTCTTTTTTCATGTTCGGATCCTTCATCGCCCATACGCTGAAGCTGTCCTGATTTTTTAAATATTTAATATATTCAAAAACTTCTGATTTAGGTTTATTGATTACCACTTCCCTTTCTACTGCATATTCCTTTTTAACGAATATTGCAATAATCAAAACGAGTACAATCAACCCAACAACAGCAATAAGAAGTTTTTTTATTATTTTCATTTCTACCTTTTTTGAGTTTACAATTGTAAATAAATTTAATTATTGCGCTTTAAAATGTCATTACAACGCTAAGAGTTGGTAGTATTGGTAACTGATCAACACGTTTGTATTGAATACGATCAAAATAAAATATATTTTTACGGCTATACACATTCGTTGCACCCGCAGCCACTTCCAGCTTAGTGTGTTCTAAAAACTCAAACGTACGTTTAATAGTTACATCCATACGGTGATACCATGGCAGCTCTTTGGTTTTGCCTTCATCAAAGAAATAGTTTAAACTACCGTTTGTACTAGTGTAATCAGTGCTAATGCCGCCTGTAAAATTAAGGTCTTCGTAAAACCCTCCCGTGGCCTTAAACGGAAAGCCTGAACCAATATTCCAACGAGCATCAAATTCCCAATTACGATTTTTACCAAAAACATAGGACGCTACGATATTGGCATTATGTCTGCGATCAAAATGCGGACGATAAGCAATTGGGTCCCCATTAACATCCTTCAATACTCCATCAACTCTGTTTACATAAGCCAAAGAATATACAAACCATAAATAAATACGTTTATAATCATATTTCAATACAAAGTCTAAACCTTGTGCACGACCCGTTTCAATAATAAAATCTTTTTTAAGATAATCCGGTTTACCAGCATTATCAGCGTTGTCATCAAAAATTTTATTACGGTTCAGATTTGCCAACTGTTTAAAATCTTTACGGTAAGCTTCTACATTTAAATCAAAATGTTTTCCTAAATCAAACTCGAATCCTGCAATGTAATGATTCGCTTTTTGAAGCTTATGTTTTAAATTTTTTACATCACCATTAATATCCGTATAGGTTTCCGGTAAATTGTCAGGTCCGGAAAGGAATCCATAAAACAAGTTTACGACATCCCTGTCTGAATTTGCTGCAATTAAATTTTGAGAATACATACCTGTTGCGAATTTAAAGCGAACTTTTTTAGAAATGTTCCACTTAAGACTCAAACGAGGCTCTGGTGAGGTATTAGCCAAGGAGGCATAATATTGAAAACGGAAGCTTGGTTCAATTAATAATTTTTTCTGTTTGGAAATCCATTTGTATTTTACATACCCTCCAATTTCAGTAGTGCTTTCCTGTTGAGAAATATGCCTATTAACAGAATTATAAAGATCAAAATCAGTACGAAAACCAAGCACTTCAATTCCATAATTCAACTCGTTTTTTCTCATAAAATAAGTAAAACCTATTTTCATATTAAAGCCCTTGATTTTGCTGCTTTTTTCATTTTCCCCTTCAGGCTTTAATTTAATCTGATATTGAGAATACGCAAAATTACCATCAACTAAAATAGGAGAATTCTGAGGCACTAATAAAAAATTCCCACCTCCGCCATAAGAGTTCCAACTCATATCCTGCAAAGCCTTATAGCTTACTTTATCGTTAAAATTAAATCCAAATAAATTAAGTTTACTACCATTGTTTGAGTTTAAGGATACTTTACCATAATAATCGTTGAAGCTGAATGGCAAACCATTTGGATCAACATATGAATAAAGAACCTTTGAGGTAGTTGGTAAATAGGACGTTTTAGCAGAAAGAATAAAGGATGCCGTTTTTTTTGCACCTTCCTTATATTTAATAAGCGGCCCTTCTACTAATACTTTAGCACCAAAGGGACTTGCGGCAATTTTACCGGCAACGCGCTTTTTATTACCATCACGGGTTGTAACATCCATAATAGAAGAAATACGCCCGCCATATTCAGCACCAAATCCACCGCTGTATACATCGGCATTACGGATAATATCTGCATCAAATACAGAAAATAAACCTATGGAATGGAATGGATTATAAATGATCATCCCATCTAACAGCACTTTATTTTGAATAGCTGAGCCTCCCCGAATATATAATTGTCCTCCTTGATCTCCGGTAAAAACCACACCTGGCAACACCTGTAAATATTGCGCCAGATCAGGTTCACCGCCCACAGTAGGAAGCTTTTTTATTGCAATCGGATCAATTTTATTAACGGAGATACGGGTTTCGGTTTCTTTTTCTTCCTGCTCAGCAGAAATTTCAACACCTTTCAACTGCACTGCAGACTTTGTCAGATATAATTTTGTATCTGTTATACCACCCGCTTTTACTGAAATATCCTGCTGCAATGTATCATACCCAAGTGAAGATGTAATCATCACTGTATAATTACCTGCGGGCACTTTAGTTATTGAGAAAAACCCATTGACATCTGTTGCTATTCCAAGCGTAGTGCCCTTCAGCACTACATTCGTAAACAATACCGGCTCACCTGATTCCTTCAAATAAACAAAGCCCCGGACCGTTCCGGTATTTTGTGCTAATACAGCTCCAAAAATAAAAAAAGAGAAAATAACAAGTGCCAATGATTTGTTACAGGATAAAAAAATACGCATAGCTTCAATTATATAATTTCCAACGGTTCAAACATTCAAATGTAATAATTAATCGAATTAAAAGAAAAAAAATACGCATCTCAAAAACAATTTAATCAATTGTTGCCTTTTCATGGCAAGCTTTTTTAAATAAAAAAATTCGAATTCGTTTTTTATATAAACATACGAAATGGAGGATCTAAACTACTAATAGATATTTTTGGTTGTTCAAAGCAACCTTTTGCTTAAAAAAAGCAACTCTGTTTTTATTGGCCAACGTTCCATTTTTATAACTAAGAAGAGGGTCAAATTGTATTTATTTACAAAAAAAAGAGTTATTTTTGGTTAGTATTGATCTCATTGAAAAAAGTGAAAAAAATTTTTTTCCTGCATTTATTACTGCTCTGTATTTATGAGGGAGCTTCTGGAACTATCAATCCGGAGGATCTGATTCGTAAAGCTTCCGCACAAGCGACCATTAAATTTACTGAAAACAAAAACCAGTGGGATAAAAAGGTGCTTTACCAGGCCCAGCTGGACGGAGGTGTTTTATTTCTTGAAAAAAACTGCTTTACCTACAATTTTTACGATAAAGAAACGCTTCGAAAGAACCATATTCAAAAATCAAAAGCAGGTACTGTTCAAACTCCATTACCCCCTGCAATTAAATCACACGCATTCCGAATGACCTTGCTAGGTGCAAATGAAAGCACTGAAATAACATCCCAACAGCAAACACCGGATTATTTCAATTTTTTTATCGGACAGGATAAAAACAAGTGGGCTGGTAATGTTAAAAATTTCAAAGAAATAAATTATCAAAATATTTATGATGGAATAGGCTTCCAGGTTCTGGGATTGCAGAACAGTATAAAATATAATTTTATTGTTTCCCCCTTAGCCAATACAGATAAAATCCAACTTAATTACGAAGGACTTGATCACATTGAGATACGAAAAGGAGCTTTATTATTAAAAACAAGCATTAATGAAATTTCGGAACAAAAACCCTACGCTTATCAATGGATTTTGGGCAAACAGGTGGAAGTACGCTGTGAGTTTGTATTAAAAAACAAAACCGTTGGCTTCCGCTTCCCTAAAGGATACGACAAAAACACAGAACTGATTATTGATCCGATTTTGGTATTTGCTTCTTCTTCCGGTTCAACAGCCGATAATTTCGGAATGACAGCCACTTATGACTCACAAGGTTGTTTGTATGCAGGTGGCACTTGTTACAGTCAGGGATATCCCGTTTCCACAGGAGCATTTGACAATACGTACAATGGAGTAATCCAACAAGGCAGAACGGATGTTGTTATTACAAAATACAATTCAACAGGTACTGCTCTACAGTATTCCACTTACCTTGGAGGCTCAACAAGTACTGAAATTGTGAGCAGCCTTATCGTTAACTCACAAAATGAACTGATGCTTTTTGGAGCCACCGGATCAAGCGATTTTCCAGTCACTACCAGTGCCTTTGATGTTACTTTTAACGGAGGCACCTCCTTATACCTTACAATGAACGGCACACAGTATTTAAACGGTACCGATCTCTATGTTACACGTTTTAACAGCAGTGGTACAGCAATACTTGCATCCTCTTATGTTGGAGGCTCAGCCAATGATGGCGCAAATTCAAGCGGTACACTCATTTATAACTATGGAGATTTTTACCGTGGCGAGATACAGGTGGATAATGCAGGCAATTGTTATATCGCCAGTTGCACCTTTTCAAATGATTTCCCGACTACTCCAGGATGTTCACAACCTGTTTCGGGCGGAAGTATGGATGGAGTGGTTTTTAAAATGGATCCAACCCTATCTTCTTTAACCTGGAGTACCTATGTAGGCGGGGGCGCAGATGATGGCTGTTATGCCCTTGTATTTGACGATCAATTAAATGTATATACCACCGGAGGTACTGCAAGCATTGATTTCCCTGCAACTTCTGGCGCCCTTGATACTACCTACAATGGAGGAAGTACAGATGGCTTTATTACAAAATTAAAAAATGATGGCTCAGTAATTATGAATTCCACATTTATTGGAACAACTACTTATGACCAATCTTTCCTAATCCAATTTGATGTAGATTATGATCTCTATATTATCGGGCAGTCGGAAGGTGTAATGCCGGTAACACCCGGAGTATACTCAAATTCCAACAGCAAACAATTTATCTGGAAAGTAGATAGTACATTAAGCACTCTTGAGCTTAGTACTGTGTTTGGTAATGGCAGCGGACAGGTAAACATCAGTCCTTCGGCTTTTCTTGTGGATGCCTGCGGCAATATATTTGTTTGCGGCTGGGGCGGCAATATTGTAACATCCATTCCAACAACAAATATGCCTGTTACCAGTAATGCCCTTCAACCCTCCACTGACGGATTTAATTTTTATTTATTTGTGCTTGCTCCGGATGCAGCCTCCTTGTTATATGCTACTTATTTTGGTGGTGGCCAAAGCTGGGAACATGTGGATGGCGGGACAAGCCGTTTTGATAAAAAAGGAATTGTATACCAGGCCGTTTGCTCTGGTTGCGGAGGACACGATGATTTCCCTGTAACACCAGGTGCATGGCCGAATACAGGTGCAAATGTTAATCATTCCACTAATTGCAACCAAGGTGTTTTCAAATTTGATTTTCAGGCCACTGGGGTAAATGCAGAACTTGTTACTGCCCCCAATGATACTATTTGTGCTGGTTCCTCCGTTAGTTTTAATAATGTTAGTATAAATGCTTTTAACTATTTATGGAGTTTTGGTGATGGCTCGCCAATCAGCACAACCACTTCACCGAGTCACATATATACTTCAGCCGGAAACTATGATGTAATGCTTGTTGCGATTGATTCTTCCGGTTGTATTTTATCTGACACAGCTAATTTAACAGTTATTGTTCTGCCCCCTCCTTCCGTAAATTTCGGAAACGATATTATTCTGTGCCAAACCCCTGCAATTACTCTTGACGCAGGAACATCAGGAACAATTTACAACTGGTCCTCCGGAGCAAATACACAAACGATTTCAGTAAATAGTGCTGGTAGCTATTGGGCCACATTAGGTAACGGAGCTTGTTCTGATTCCGACACCATCAATATCATTCAAGCTGTTAAACCCGACCTTGGCGCAGATACTACTTTATGCCTGGGCACAACGGCACCCCTCACCGCCCCTGCCGGAGCGTTATCATACCAATGGTCAACGGGCGCTGTTTCACAAACAATTACTGTTGCCACTGCAGCGCAATATTGGGTTACGGTAAACTGGGGGCCCTGTGTAACAAAGGATACAATTAATATTTTAACAATTGCTTATCCAAGTGTTAGTTTACCAGGATCAGTAAATGTTTGTCCGGGAGATTCAATTACTTTGGATCCAGGAAATAGTTTAAATACTAATTATTTATGGTCAACCGGAAATACAACCCAATCTGTTTCTATCCATTCCGGAGGCACTTACTTTGTAACTGCTTCTGTGCAGCATTGCATCATCGCGGATACAACGGTTGTAATCGGCCTGCCACCAATTCCATTGGAAGATAACATCGCTATGTGTAACATTGAAAAATACACACTCGATGCCGGCACTGGAATATCTTATCTTTGGTCGACTGGAGAAACTACTCAAAAGATTGATGTAACAACTTCCGGAAAGTACTGGGTTGTAGTCACTACCGCTCTTTGTACACTAAGTGATACCATAAATGTTGCGGGCAGTTTCGACTCGGGAGCATTGTGGCTTCCAAATACATTTACTCCTAACGGAGATCTTCTGAATGATATCTTTTTGATTAAGGGGGTAGATATAACCTATTTTCAACTGATGATATTTAACCGATGGGGCGATTTACTTTTCGAAACAAAAAATATAGATTCCGGCTGGGATGGAACTATAAAGGGGAAAATTGCAGAACAAGGGGTATACGTCTGGAAAGTGAAATATAAAACCTTATGCAGTAAAGATGAATCTTTAATAAAAATAGGACATGTGGCTCTTATCCGTTAAATTAGCCAGTATTTATTAAAATAGCTTTTGATGAAATGTGTTGCCGTGTTTTTCTGCTTTCTTTTTTCACTATCTGAGTATTCTTTTGTTAGTGCGGCTATAATCAGCAATTCTGGTGAACCTAGCAAGTCCAATGTTCATGGAGAAAAACCGGTTTATAACACAATTAAATTCACAGAAAATAAAAACCAGTGGAATCAAAAAATACAATACTGCGCACAGCTAGATGGCGGGGCATTGTTTCTCGAAAAAAATTGTTTTACCTATAATTTTTACGACAAAGAAACTTTACGTGAACATCATATCGAAAAAAACAGAATAAAAAGTGAAAAATTAACTTCCAACATCCGCTCTCACGCGTTCCGAATGACATTTTTAAACGCAGAAGAAAGTGTTGAAGTAAAGGCGCAGCAAGTCACATCTGATTATTTTAATTTTTTTATCGGCAACGATAAAACTAAATGGGCCGGTAACGTTAAAAATTACCAGGAAGTCAATTACCTGCATCTTTACAAAGGAATTGATTTGCAGGTTTTGGGTCTACAAAACAGTTTAAAATATAATTTCATTGTTTCTCCACAAGGTAATGCTTCGGAAATACAACTTTATTATGAAGGACTCGACAAAATTACACTTGAAAAAGGCGCTCTAAAATTAGTAAGCAGTCTTAATGAAATAGTGGAGCAGCGCCCTTTCGCATACCAATGGATTGGTGGCAAACGTGTAGAAGTTCCTTGTGAATTCAGTTTAAAAAACACCACAGTCAGTTTTCATTTCCCTCGCGGGTATACCAAAGGGGTTGAATTAGTAATCGATCCTGTTTTAGTATTTGCCTGCTCTTCGGGGTCGGTGGCTGATAATTTTGGTATGACTGCAACGTATGATTCACAAGGGAATTTGTATTCAGGCGGAACAGCATTCGGAGCAGGCTACCCTGTTACATTAGGAGCGTATGATAACAGCTGGAATGGCTCCCCAGTTTACCTGGCAGGAAGAACAGATGTGGTTATTTCCAAGTACGATGCCACAGGTACATTCCTGCAATATTCAACATACCTTGGGGGCTCCACAAGTACTGAAATTGTCAGCAGTTTAGTTGTGAATGCGCAGAATGAACTCCTACTGGTAGGCGCTACCGGGTCAAGTGATTTCCCTGTTACAGCAGGTGCTTACGATGTATCTTTTAACGGAGGCTCCTATTTATCGTTTCCGGCAAACGGAACCGAATATAATGGTGGAACCGATTTGTATGTCGCAAAATTCAATAATACAGGGACCGGCTTACTTGCCTGCTCTTTTATTGGCGGTACACAAAACGATGGTGTAAACAACAGCTCAGCACTTATTTATAATTATGGTGATTATTATCGCGGGGAAATACAAGTGGATAATACAGGAAATTGTTACATCGCAAGCTGCACCTATTCTTCTAACTTCCCTGTTAGTGCAGGTTGTGCGCAACCTGTTGCTGGCGGTGGAATGGATGGCATCGCATTCAAAATGGATCAAAATTTATCTTCATTATTGTGGAGCACCTATGTTGGAGGAAGCGCGGATGATGGCTGCTACGCGCTTGCTGTGGATGATTCATTAACAGTATACACTACAGGAGGAACAGCAAGCAGTAATTTCCCTGTTACAGCAGGAACCCTTAGCACCGCATACAATGGGGGTATTACCGATGGTTTTGTAACCAAAATAAAAAAGGACGGCACTGTTTTTTTAAATTCAACCTTTATTGGAACTCCACAATATGACCAATCTTTTTTTATTCAATTAGATAAAGATTACGATGTTTATCTGATTGGTCAAACGCAGGGCGTAATGCCTGTTTCAGCGGGAGTATATTCAAATGCAAACAGCAAACAGTTTATTTGGAAATTAAATAATTCATTAAGCACCCAGGTGTTCACCACAATTTTCGGCAATGGTGATGGAACTATAAATATTTCTCCATCGGCATTTTTAGTTGATTATTGTGAAAACATTTATGTATCCGGCTGGGGAGGGCATATTTTATTGGGTGTACCCACCAACAATATGCCGCTAACCGGAGACGCGATTCAGCCTACTACGGATGGTTTTAATTTTTATTTGTTTGTGCTCTCAACAGACGCTACATCTTTATTGTATGCCACTTATTTTGGAGGTGCCCAAAGCCAGGAACATGTGGACGGTGGTACAAGCAGGTTTGACAAAAAAGGAATCATTTATCAATCGGTATGTGCAGGCTGTGGCGGCAACGATGATTTCCCTGTAACTCCCGGTGCATGGCCAAACACAGGAGGCAATGTTAATCACAATACGCAAAACAACAATTGTAACAACGGAGTTTTTAAGTTCGACTTTCAGGTGCCAATTGTAAGCGCAAACTTTACAGTAAATTACGCAAACGGATGTTCCCCGGTAACGGTTACTTTTAACAATCAAAGTTCCCCTGGATCTACTTATCTCTGGGACTTTGGAGGAAATGATACCTCTTCCACTATTTTGAATCCAACAATGACCTATAGCACACCGGGAACATACCTTGTTCGGCTGTATGTGAATGATCCTTCCACATGTAATCTGGTAGATACCGCTTATCAATACGTAACCGTTTATCCAAACCTAAGCGCTGATTTCGATTTTGTTACAGTACCTTGTACCAACCAGGTTACCTTCAATGATTCGTCTGAAGTAGCACCTGTTAGCTGGTTATGGCATTTTGATGACGGTGATTCTTCTATCGTTCAAAACCCTCAGCACACGTATGATTCAACGGGAACTTATGATGTACAACTGATTGCATCATCAATAAACGGCTGTAAAGATACGGTTGAGGTACAAATTAATTTTATTGATACCAATCCCATATCCATCAGCACAAGCACCACTATTTGTGAGGGAAATACAACCCAGCTGACTGCATCCGGAGGGTACGCTTACAGCTGGACACCTGCCACAGACCTCTCAAATGCAGCCATTGCGAACCCTATAGCAAACCCTGATTCAACAACCATTTACACCGTTTCTATTTCATCGGTTAACGGATTTGGTGACACCTGCATTCAAACATTATCGACCACTGTTACTGTTGCAGACTCTGCTTCTTTTCCGCTGTCAGCAAGCGTTGACAATGATACCATTGGTGAAGGTGAATCCACCATTATTCATGCAATTACAGATACTACAATCGCTATTTTATGGAGTCCTGCTGCTACCTTAAATAATCCCAGTTCCTATAATCCTGTTGCTTCACCAACGAGCACCACCACTTACACAGTAACCATTGTTGATTCTGCAGGCTGTCCAAAAACAGCCAGCGTAACGGTTTATGTAGTTTCTATGAAATGTAACCCGGCTGACATTTTTGTTCCAAATACCTTTACACCCAACGGAGATGGAAACAATGATTTACTGTTCGTGAGAGGTAATGAAATAAGATCGCTTTATTTTGCAGTATACAACCGCTGGGGCGAATTAGTATTTGAAACCACAGACATGAAAAAAGGATGGGATGGCATGTATAAAGGGCTAAAGGCGGACCCTGCTGTATTTGGATGGTATATAAAAGCAAAATGCTTTAATGAAGGGGAACTTAAAAAAAAAGGAAATGTAACCTTAATCAGATAAGAATTTTCTGAACCCTTAAACAAGCAGATTGCTGGTAAAAGGAAATTAAGAATTTCGTATATTTGTTAGAATTGTAAATTCAATAAAAAGAAAACTATCGGCTCTTAAAAAGAGTGTTTACGATGAAAATAAAACAGTTTATCATATTATTATTTTTTACGGTATTATCGTTAAAGAATTTTGCTTCGCATATTGTCGGTGGTGAAATCTATTATGATTGTCTGGGTGGAAATAATTATCGTATAACATTAAAGGTTTATAGGGATTGTTTTAATGGAATTCCACCTTTTGATAATCCTGCATACATATTCATTTTCAATAGTGCTGGTGTTTTCATTGATAGCGTGGCAGTTCCTGCCCCAGCCTCAGTAGTATTACCATTCCCTTTGAGTAATCCGTGCCTTACCCCTCCAACAAATATTTGTGTTGAAGAAGCAATTTATCAAGTAACTATTAATTTGCCTCCACTAGCAGGCGGTTACAACATGAGCTATCAGCGCTGCTGCCGGAACAATACAATATTAAATCTTGTAAATCCTGGAAGTGTTGGCTCTACCTATATGGCACATATCCCTGATCCAGGTTTGGCTGTTTGCAATAGCAGTCCTCATTATAATAACTTTCCACCTATCTTTTTATGTGCCGGTGTTCCTTTAAACTTTGATCATTCTGCTACTGACCCAGACGGAGATTCATTGTATTACGAATTATGTAATGCATTTACAGGTTTAAACCAATGCTGTTGCACATTAGGCCCTTGGTCAGGAGGATATTGTTCCGGTGGTTGCGCTGGTATTTGTCCTGAAGTAGGTAGTCCCCCACCATTTTCATTCGTACCTTATCTTTCCCCCTATAATGGTACTTATCCTTTAAGCTCTTCTCCGGCATTGGCAGTAAATCCGATAACAGGTCTGATGACAGGAACCCCAAACATGATTGGACAATGGGTAGTTGCTGTATGTGTAAGTGAATACCGAAATGGTATATTATTGGATGTTAATAAAAGAGACTTTCAATTTAACGTTGTCAACTGCGGTATACCCGTTGCTTCTATTCCGGTTCAGCAGCCATTTTGTTTTGGGTCACCTTCCAATTTTACTCAAAACTCTATGAATGCCTTTACCTACCTATGGGATTTTGGAGATCCGGGAACAACCCTTGATGTTTCAAATGCTTTTTCACCAAGCTGGACGTATGCAAGTATAGGCAGCTACACTTTAACATTAATTGTTAATCCGAATACGGTATGTACCGATACCGCAACTCTTACAGTAACTGTAAATTCGGTGCCTGCCATGACAAGTTCAAACACTGCAACCATATGCAGTGGCGGCACGGTGAGTATACCATTGTCCAGCAATATGGCATCTACTTTTTCCTGGGTGGCATCCAACAATTCAAATACCACGGGAGAAAGTACAAGTGCACAGTCCGGAAATACTTTAAGTAATACAATAACCAATAACTCAGCCACAGCGCAAACAGTAACCTATACTGTTACACCAACATCCAGCCCGCAGGGCTGTGTTGGAACTCCCCAAACAGTTACTGTTACTGTAAATCCGCCACCAGCAATGACGAGCCCCAACAGCGCCACCATTTGTAATGGAGGTACTGTATCCATACCACTTACAAGTAATTGGCCCTCTACGTATACATGGATAGCCGCAAACAATGCAAACACTAGTGGAGAAAGCACTACTACTCAAACAGGAAGTCCGTTAAGCAATACAATAGGCAATAGTTCAACAACAATTCAAAGCGTGGTATATACGGTAACGCCAACATCAACACCACAAGGCTGTTTGGGCACACCACAAACTGTAACAGTAAGTGTAATGCCTACACCAACTATGACAAGCCCAACCGGAGCAACGGTTTGCAGCGGAGTTGCCACAAATATACCGTTAACAAGTAATGTAGCCTCCACCTATTCATGGGTTGCAGCAGACAATACAAATACAATAGGGGAAAGCACCACCACACAAACCGGAACACCTTTAATTAACACAATAACCAATAGTACGGCATCAGTTGAAACAGTTGCTTATACTATCACACCCACTTCCGTTTCGGGAAGCTGCCCCGGAACACCCCAAGCAGTGAACGTTTCCGTAAATCCTGGCCCTACTATGACCAACCCGAGCAGTACCACCATCTGCAACGGGGAAACAGTAAGCATCCCCTTGACCAGCAATATGACATCAACCTATACCTGGAGTGCAGCAGACAATGCAAATACATCAGGCGAAAGTACAAACATTCAGAGTGGTAGTCCATTAAGTAATACCATTTTTAACAATACAATTGTGGTTCAAGCGGTAATCTATACGGTAACTCCAACTTCTAGTCCGCAAGGCTGTGTTGGTACCCCGCAAACGGTAACAGTAACTTTAACCCCATCACCAACAATGACCAATGCTAACACTGCAACAATTTGTGACGGCACTGCAGTAAACATTCCCTTAACAAGTACCATGCCTTCCACTTACACATGGATTGCAGCAGACAACACAAACACAACAGGTGAAAGCACTACGTTACAAAATGGAAGTCCTTTAAACAATGTAATAATCAACATTTCCACTTCTATTCAATCAGTGATTTATACAGTAACACCAACGTTATTAAGCGGAACCTGTGCAGGAATTCCACAAACCTTAACAGTAACTGTAATTCCTCCACCCACTATAACCAGCCCCTCTTCAGCATCTATCTGCAGCGGGGAAACAGTAACGGTTCCATTAACAAGCAACGTCCCTTCCACATATACGTGGATTGCCATAGACAATACAAACACAACAGGCGAAAGCATTACAACACAAACCGGAACTCCGCTAAGTAACACGATAACAAATAGCACATCTGTTACTCAAACAGTGACCTATTCAGTTACACCAACATCCAGTCCGGATGGCTGTTTGGGCGTTCCACAAACCCTTACAGCAACTGTTTACAATGGTATTACAGCTGATTTTGATTTTTTTGCGATACCATGTACCTACCAGGTTTCATTTTATGATTCTTCAGCTGTCGGGCCTGTTTCATGGCTTTGGTATTTTGATGATGGTGATTCGTCAATCCTTCAAAACCCTGCGCATACTTTCGATACTACCGGTACGTATGATGTTCAACTAGTCACCTCTACAAGCAACAATTGCTTTGATACAGTTATTGTACAGGTAGATTTCGCCCCAGTAATCCCTATTGCAGTGAGTTCTGCTGATACAATTTGCAGAGGAAATAATACTCCATTAAATGCTTCCGGTGGTTTTTCTTATCTATGGTCACCACCAGCAAGTTTAAGCAATCCTGGCATTTCCAACCCCATTGCAAACCCTGATACTACTACAACCTATACCGTTTCTATTTCTACTGTAGATCTGTTTGGTGATACCTGCGCACATACTTTAACAACTACAATATATGTGGTGGATCCAGCGTTGTACACTATAGTTGCGAGCACCGATACGGATACTTTGATTGAAGGGGAATCCACAACAATTCATGCAATTACCGATTCCACGTTAGATGTTTATTGGTCTCCAGCAATAAGTCTTAATAATTCTACATCTTTTAATCCAATTGCCACTCCGGAGATTACAACAACCTATACTGTTTCCATTCTGGATTCAGTAGGCTGTCCTAAAACAGGCAGTGTTACAATTTATGTGATGTCGAAGGAATGTGATCCGGCAGATGTTTTTGTACCTAATACATTTACTCCCAATGGAGACGGCAACAACGATGTTTTATATGTAAGAGGAAAAGAATTACGAACACTTTATTTTGCAGTTTATAATCGTAGAGGCGAGCTTATTTTTGAAACTACTGATATAACTAAAGGCTGGGATGGTGTGTACAAAGAGAAAAAATCAGATCCTGATATTTTTGCCTGGTACTTAAGCGGAGAATGTTTTAATGGTGACAAAATGAAAAGTAAAGGAAACGTAACACTTATCAGGTAATAACAACTATTTAATAGGTACTATTTGAATCCTATACTATGAAACTAAGATCTATTTATACATATATACTTATTCTTACCGCGTGTTGTCTCTTTCCGACTACAGCTGTTTCCCAGGATATACATTTTTCGCAATTTAATTCATCGCCACAAAACTTAAACCCTTCGCAAACCGGCTTATTTAATGGAGACTGGCGTTTTGTTGGGAATCAAAGAAACCAGTGGGCTGCTATCCCTGTACCTTACAAAACGTACTCCATTTCTGCGGATACCCGTTTAAAACTGAAATTAAAAAATGCTGTTCCAGCAGTTGGATTACTTATAGATACAGATAAATCAGGCGATTCGAAATTCAGCACCACTCAAATAGCGTTATCTGCAGCTTACATAAAAAAATTAAATCCTGATTCTACACAATTTATTTCTATTGGAGTACAGCCCGGATTTACAACCAAAAGCTTTAATGTAAATGCACTTACGTTTGATAACCAATATGATGGTGACAATTACAATGCTGCTTTAGGCAGTGGCGAAAGCTTTAGTAAAACACGTATCACCTATGCTGATTTAGGGGGTGGCGCTACTTACTTATGGAGAAAAAACAACCGAACACAGGCTGCGCTAGGCATAGCAGCGCTGCATATAAACAGGCCCAAACAATCTTTTTTTACTAACAAAGAAATAAGGCTTGATATGAAAACTACTATTAATGGAATAGTTCAATTTCCGGTAGCTCCACAATTAGATATACTCCCGAGCGTTATGTATCAGCGTCAGGGGAAATACCGTGAAACCCTTATGGGTCTATTTGGGAAATATTATCTGCAACCAGTGAATGGCTTAACTACAGCTGTTTCTCTTGGTGGTTTTTACCGAATGAAAGATGCCTTTATTGCCGCAGCGAGTTTGGAATACCGCAGTTTTACTGTAGGCTTGAGCTATGATGTTAATACATCTAAACTTACCGAAGCAACAAATAACCGCGGAGGCTTTGAAGTTTCTATTATTTATATTTTCAAAAAAGAAGTTCCTTTTGTTGCTAAGAAACGTGTTTGTCCAATTTATATGTAGTTATGAGCTTTAACAAGAGCAATAAAAATATACTAAGCTGTTATGGAAAAAGAAGAAAAATTATTTTTTCTCTTTTCATTATTTCCCTATTACACCTCAGCTATTTCAGCACCTACATTTACGCACAAAAATTAAAAACGCTGCTGGAAAGTGGTGATAAGGCTTTTGCCGATAATGATTTTTTTGGTGCCGCCATTTATTATAATCAGGCTATTCTTCAGGATTCATCCGACATGAATATTCAGTATAAATACGCTGAAGCCAGCCGGCTGAACTATGACTATGATATTGCAGATTATTGGTACAGCAAAGTATTTAAAACAGATGCGCAAGGCAAGCTATTTCCTGATGCCGTTTTTTGGCTGGCAACCATGAAAAAAAATAAAGGCAAATACAAAGATGCAAGAAAACTATTCGATAAATACGCAAAGAAAAACAAGAAGAAAAAAAATGATTACCTTGTAAAAAAGGCGGTTCAGGAAGTTGCTGCCTGCGATTACGCTGTTTTACTTTCCGCGAGCCCCGATAAAACGTTAAAGATTATTCACCTTGATTCTTCTGTAAACAGTAAGGTTTCAGAATATGCTCCCATACAAGTGGACAGCGTTTTATATTTTTCGTCCTTACGGAACGGCAGCGATCACGATAAAAAGAACAATCTTAATTACAATAAAATATATACTGCAACTGCTGATAGTATCAAATGGCATAAAGCAAAGGAGCTCGACACATTATTCAATAAGGAAGGTGTTCACAACGCGAACACCGCGTTTAATGAAGACCAATCAAAGGTGTATATCACCCGGTGTGAGCAAAAGAATGCTCAGGACTTTTTATGCGAAATTTATTTTTCAGAATACAAAAACGGCAAGTGGAGCTCCTTACAAAAACTGCCTGCTGAAATCAATGAAAAAGGGTATACTAATACTCAGCCTGCTATTGGATATTTAGGCGATCAGGAAGTATTATTTTTCTCATCCAGCCGCCCGGGCGGTGAGGGTAAAATGGACATCTGGTACAGCGCAGTTAACAAAGACGGTACTTACGGAAAACCTGTAAATGCAGGTAAAAATGTAAATTCCATTGATGATGAAATCACACCATTTTATTGCAAGCCCTGCCAGGAATTATTTTTCAGTTCCACATGGCACAGGGGCTTAGGCGGGTTTGACATCTTTAAAAGTGATTATAAAAACAATGTATTAGGAGAACCCAAAAATTTAGGATTGCCTATCAACAGTAGTTACAACGATATTTATTTTTCAATCAGTTCAAAAAGAACTGAAGCTTTTTTATCATCTAACCGGATCGGATCGTATTTTGAGGAAAAAGAAACTTGCTGCAATGATATATACATGTTTAAAATTCCGGGCAGCAATGCCCCGCCACCAAAGGTGGACAGCACACAAATTTTTGTAGCACAAATGAAATTGCTCGTTCCGCTTACCTTATATTTCCATAATGATGAACCTGATAAAAAAACACTGGCCATCACCACCACTAAAAACTACAGAAAAACCCATGAAGATTATACTGCCATGCGCGAACAGTATAAAAAAGAATATTCAAAAGGTGCAAAAGGTACAGACTTAGAGCGCGCAACAAATGATATTGATGTGTTATTTGAGGATTCGATTGATGCAGGGATGCAGGATCTAGATAAATTTGCACAGCTTCTGTTAAAGGTATTAAAGGATCGTGAAAAAGTAGCCATTACCATGAAAGGCTTTTGCAGCCCCTTAGCTTCTACGGATTATAATGTAAACCTTGCAAAGCGAAGAATATCCAGCCTTCGAAATTATTTTATGGAATATCAAAATGGTGTATTTGTTCCATATGTCAACAATACCAAAGAAGACGAAGGTAACATCACATTTTTTGAAGAAGAAATTGGTGAGCTTAAAACCAAACCAAATGTGAGCGATGATTATTACGACACTAAAAACTCTATCTATAATCCTGCCGCAGCACTCGAACGCAAGATACAGATCATTGCTATTTCTACAGTCCCCTATAAAAAAGGAACAAGTGCTGCACCTATTGAGGATAGCCGGAAAGAAATATCAAGTGATCAAAAAGAAGTAACTCAAGTTAAAGCTACGCCTGCACCAATTGTTAACCAAACACAAGCAATGTCTGACACATCTATGGTTAAAGCGATTCCGCCCACAAGTCCTGCAAGCGTTGTTCCTGTTAACGAAACAAAAACAATATCAGACACATCTGTAATTAAGGCTAAACCGGTCTCTACTCCTATAAGTGCTGCTACGACATTAACTGAAAACCTAACACTACAAGTAACCGGCATCAGCAACCAGGATAAAGCCAAAGCCATTCAGTCACAAATAAAAGCAGCATTTAAACACCCTGTGATTATAGTAAATGAAGGAGGGTTGTATAAAGTTCGCATTACAGGAATTAGTAATCGGGATGAAGTGAAATCAATGCTTCCTAAACTTATTGAATTAGGCTTTAAGGATACGTTTGTTGTTGCACCTAAAAAAGACTAGATTTTTTTTTAATATATCCAGCTTTTCACCAATACTTTTTATATCGTTTTTGAAAATTAAAACAAACCCCTAAAACACCTCTGCGCAAAACTTTCCAACTCCTTCAGCGTTTCTTTTGGCTCTTCATAAAAGCCCATATGGCCTGCATCTTCAAGCATTACCGCGGAAGGATATTTACACAAGCCAATTTGGGAATACATTGTTTCAAAATTAATAACACTGTCCTTTTTACCAATAATAAATAATACCGGACACTCCGAAAACTTCAAGATCAGATCTCTGTTTTTTCGTTCCTTCATGCCTTCCAAACTATTGATAATAGATTGTTTTGTAATTGCTGAAGCAATGCGTTTTACTTTTTGTATTTCTGAATGCATTCTTTCCAGGTTATTCGGAGCGAACAAAGATGTGACTACTTCAGCAACATAATATTTATGTTCTTTTTTTACCAGGCGGATAACACGGGCTCTGTCCTTTTTCTTTTCCTCCGCATCAGCGTAAGCAGTAGAATGAAACAAACATAATCCACTTACATTTTCGGGATACAATTCTGCGAAAGCCAATGCAGCGTAGCCGCCCATTGAATGGCCGGTTATGATATACCTGCGCACTCCCGCTTTATTAAGAACAGCCTTTACACTTTGTGCAAGCAATTCCATGCTGTGATAATAGCCAATAGAAGGTGTTTCACCGTGCCCCGGAAGATCAATAGCAATTATGCGAAATTTTTTTGATAGCTTTTTAATAAATTCCGACCAAACTTCGTGCGAACCCAAAAAGCCATGCAGCAATACAATTACACGGCCTTTTCCGGTATCCGTATAATGAACTTTTATTTTTTTGAACTCTGCGTAAGGCATCGGTTAATTTGAAAATTTAAATGATACTGGTTTTGTTTCCAATAGCCAAGGTTAAATTAATTTAACCCATACGCTTTTCCGGGAAACGATTTCACAATCCCCGAAAACTCAAGCGTAAGCAACAATGCAGATACTTTGCTCATCGGCATGTTTGAGCTATAACACAGGTCATCAATTGTTACCGAATTTTTCCCTTTCAGTGCGTTTACCAATATTTCCTCATCTTTACTAAGCTCAACAAACAGCTGTTTCTGCTGCGGAGCCTTACTGTTTTTTGTTTGTTCCCATCCAAGTATATACACCAGATCGGCTGCTGATTGAATCAACGCGGCTTTGTTTTGTTTAATCAGCATATTACAGCCTTCTGAACACACATCATCAATGCGGCCCGGAAACGCAAATACATCACGGCTATAGCCATTCGCAATGTCGGCTGTAATTAAAGATCCTCCGCTTTTTTTTGATTCAATTACAATAGTGGCATCTGAAATACCCGCCACAATCCGGTTTCTTCTTGGAAAATTTTCACGATCCGGAACCGTTTTACTGGTGAAGTCAGTTAACCAACCTCCATTGTCCAGCATCTTTTGAGCGGTTGATTGATGCAATGAGGGATAAATCCTATCAAACCCATGTGCCAATGCACATACTGTTGGCAAAGCATTGTCAAGGGCTGCCCTGTGAGCACATATATCAATGCCATAGGCAAGCCCGCTGACAATCAAAACATTATGAACAGCAAGGTCGGCTATTAACTTCTCACAAATCTTTTTCCCATATTCCGTTGCTTCCCGTGTACCAACAATACTTATTATTTTTTTTGAATTAAGATCCGCATTGCCTTTATAATATAACATTACGGGGCTATCCTCACAATACGTCAAACGTTTTGGATAATTTTGATCAAGATAAAAAAGCGGAGTAATATTATTTTTCTCTATGAATTTAATTTCTTCCTCGGCACGTTCAAAAATAGAATGATTAACAATTGAATTGGCGTAAATGCTTCCTATTCCGGGAATTTTTTCCAGTGATGATTTCTTCTCTTCAAACACCGCTTCCACATTGCCGCAATAGGCCACAAGCCGCTTTGCCAAAATATCCCCGATGTTTGGAATAAGTGTCAGAGCAATTTTATATTTTAAATTTTCCTGCATGTTTTCTACAAATGCAATAATTTGTATATTGCACTGTTGTTTTAACAAAAGTAGAAAAATTAAGAAGTAACTAATTTTTAAGTATTGAAAATTATTTCATTCTTAAAAATTTAATTAGTGAACAAAAGACGGACTATGAAAAAAACTTTTACGCTATTATTTTGTATTCAGGCTGCAGGCAGCATTTTCGCACAAAATGCCTTTATAAAAGGAACCGTTTCGGATTCAAAATCCAAGGAAACAATTGTAGGCGCCAGTGTAGTGGTGGATGATGCTTCGGGAACTGCAACAGATATTTACGGTGCTTATTTTTTTAAGATACCAACCGGCCCTCATAAAACAGAATTTAAATATGTTGGTTACAAGTCCCAGACAAAAACGATTGATGCTAAGGAGAATGATACCATTCAAATGAACATAAATCTGGAACCGGATTCTAAAACGCTTGATATTGTGGTTGTTTCAGCCGGTAAATTTGAACAGAAATTAAGCGAGGTTACTGTTTCTATGGAAGTAATAAAACCTTCACTGGCTGAAAATAAAGCGGTAACATCCATTGATAAAGCCATTGATCAGGTGCCCGGAGTAAACATTATTGACGGGCAGGCAAACATACGCGGTGGTGCCGGGTTTAGCTATGGCGCGGGTAGCCGTGTATTGGTAATGGTGGATGAGATGCCAATGCTTACTGTGACACAGGGTGACGTTAAATGGAGCTTTTTGCCGATCGAAAACTGTGAGCAGGTAGAGGTTATAAAAGGGGCTTCATCAGCCTTGTTTGGTTCTTCTGCTATCAACGGGGTAATCAATTTCCGTACTGCTTATGCGAAAGAGGAACCGGAAACAAAAATAATTTTTGCAGCCGGTGTTTATGATAAACCAAAACGCAAAGAGCTAACCTGGTGGAAAGGTGCCAATCCAAACTATGGAGGGATAAATTTTTATCATGCTCAGAAAGTCGGAAACCTGGATGTAGTGGTTGCAGGCAATATGTTTGATAATGATGGGTTCCGCTTTTCAGGATATGAGCAGCGCTATCGTTTTAATACCAATTTACGTTATCGTTTTAAAAACATACCAGGCTTAGCTGTTGGTGTAAACGTTAACAATATGCACAGCAAAGGCGGATTATATACCATCTGGATAAGCCCGGACTCCGCCCTATTCCCTTCCGGTGGAAAAGTTATCAATTACACTGCTGTACGAACTAATATAGATCCTTTTGTTACTTACAATACAAAAAAAGGAGGACGTCATTCATTAAGAACCCGTTTTTTTCAAACGGTTGATTTAAATGAAACCAATCAATCCTCTCATGGTGAAATGTATTATTCCGAATATCAATACCAAAAGCGTTTTGCAAACGGGTTTACCTGGACAGCCGGAACTGTATTTAATTACAGCGAAGTTCACTCCGGAGCCATATACGGAACGCATTACAGCACCAACGTGGCTTTATTCACCCAGTTTGATAAAAAATTCGATCGTTTAACCACTTCATTGGGGATACGCGGTGAATACTATAAAACAGACAGTATTGAAACTCGTGAAAACATCAATTTGCTAATGGACGCCTCTAGACCAATCGCAAAAGGATCAAAAGTGAAGCCTGTGCTTCGTGCGGGTGTTAATTATCGTTTAAAAGAATACACCTTTCTTAGAGCATCCTTCGGACAAGGTTTCCGTTTCCCTACTATTGCTGAGCGATATATCCGCACCAGCGCAAGCGGACTGGACGTTTATCCTAATGACAGCTTAAAAGCTGAAAGCGGCTGGAGCTCGGAAATTGCTATTAAGCAAGGCATTCGCATTGGAGGATGGAAAGGTTTTGTAGATGTTGTTGCTTTCTGGTCGGAGTACAGAAACATGATGGAATTTACTTTTGGCCAATTCGGAACGCCTACGCCTCCTTATAATACACCTTCTTTATTAGGCTTAGGTTTCCAATCTCAAAACATTGGTAATACACGTATTCGCGGTTTAGAGCTTTCGGTTATGGGAGAAGGAAAAATTGGCGAAGTTACTGTTGCTACATTACTTGGATATACCTACATTGACCCTCGTCAGACTGATTTTGACCCTTCTGTGGATACTGCAAAAAATACACTTTCTACCAATCTATTGAAATACCGTTATCAGCATAGCGGAAAAATGGATATCGAATTTAAATACAAAAAGGTAAGTACCGGAATCAGTATGCGTGCTAACAGCTATATGGAAAATATCGACAAAATTTTCGGTGAAAATGAAGCCAGTTTCCCTGGGATGCAAAAATACCGTGAGGCACATGATAAAGGTGACGCAATATTTGACTTCAGATTGTCGTACCAGATGCAGAAAACAACAAAAGTTGCATTCATCATAGATAACGTATTTAATCGTGAAGTAATGACTCGTCCGGCTGATCTGGCACCTCAAAGAGCTTTTGTTGTGCAGTTAACAGTTAAATTATAATGCCGGATTAATCACAACAGATTCTGAAACGGGTTTGGAATGGTATGCCCACAAGGACTTGATTACAGAAAATTTTTGAACTAACAGGAAGAAGAAAACACTTATGAAAAAAGCAGTTGCATTATTATTTTGTCTTCAGGCCACAGGAGCTATTTTCGCTCAAAATGCATATTTAAAAGGTTCTATTTCAGATTCTAAAACAAAAGAAACAATTGTTGGCGGAAGTGTTGTGCTGGATGATGCTTCAGGAACAGCAACAGATATTTATGGTTCGTATTTTTTAAAGATACCAACGGGTCCGCATAAAATCGAATACAAATATGTAGGCTATAAATCGCAGGTCAAAAATATAGATGCAAAAGAAAATGATACGATCTCTACAAATATAAGCCTAGAGCCAGATTCTAAAACGCTTGACATTGTTGTTGTTTCGGCAGGACGGTTTGAACAAAACCTAAAAGAGGTAACGGTTTCGATGGAAGTTTTAAAGCCTACGCTAATAGAGAGTAAAGCCCTTACATCCATTGATAAAGCTGTTGATCAGATACCCGGAGTAAATATAATTGATGGACAGGCCAACATACGTGGTGGAAGCGGTTTCAGCTACGGTGCCGGAAGCAGGGTATTATTGCTGGTGGATGAAGTTCCAATGCTTGCTGCCGATGCAGGTGATGTGAAATGGTCATCATTGCCAATTGAAAACTGCGAACAGGTAGAAGTTATAAAAGGGGCTTCATCAGCCTTATTTGGGTCATCCGCGATGAATGGCGTTATTAATTTCCGTACAGCATATGCCAAGGACGAGCCTGAAACTAAGATTAATTTTGTGGGTGGAGTATATGATACACCAAAACGTAAAGAGCTTGCCTGGTGGGGTAATACACACCCTACTTATAGCAGTTTAAACCTTACTCATTTGCATAAAGTAGGGAATTTAGATTTAGTAGTTGGTGCCAATTTATTTGATGATGATGGATTCCGTAAATTGAATATGGAGCAGCGGTACCGGTTTAACACCAATCTGCGCTACCGCGTGAAAAGCGTAAAAGGTTTACAGGTGGGAGTAAATTTCAATAGAGTTAGTACATCAGGGGGATCGTTTATAATCTGGGCCCACCCGGATTCTGCCTACTATCCGCAAGGGGGAAGCGTAAGCCAATTCACCACCTATCGCACCAATGTTGATCCATACATTACCTATACCACAAAAAATAACGGACGCCATTCATTAAGAACCCGCTTTTTCAGAACGCGGAATGTGAACAATACCAACCAGCAATCTACCGGGGATGTGTATTATTCAGAATATCAATATCAGAAACGATTTGCAAATGGTGTTTCCTGGACAACAGGAGCCGTATATAATTACAACGAGGTAAAGTCTCAGTTGTATGGAAATCACTATAGCACAAATGCTTCTGTTTATAGTCAATTTGATAAAAAATTTGATCGTCTTTCATTATCCTTTGGGATTAGGGGAGAATATTTTAAAACGGATACTATTGAAACTAGAGAAAATATAAACCTGCTAATGGATGCTTCCAGGCCAATTGCTAAACAATCGCCTGTAAAACCAGTACTTAGAGCAGGTGCAAACTATCGTGTAGGACAAGCAACTTATTTAAGAGCATCCTTCGGGCAAGGCTTCCGTTTCCCTTCCATTGCTGAGCGTTATATCCGCACCAGTGCGAACGGCTTGGACATTTATCCTAATGGAAATTTATCCCCTGAAAGCGGTTGGAGTTCGGAGATTGCTGTTAAACAGGGAGTAATATTGGGAGAATGGAAAGGCTTTATTGATATAGCTGCGTTCTGGACAGAATACCGGAACATGATGGAATTTACCTTTGGACAGTACGGTGTACCTACAGCACCTTATAACACTCCTTCCCTATTAGGTTTAGGCTTTCAGTCTCAAAACATTGGAAACACCCGTATTCGCGGGATAGAGCTCTCCGTAATGGGACAAGGAAAAATGGGACCTATAAATGTTACTACCTTATTTGGTTATACCTACATTGATCCCCGCCAGACAGATTTTGATGCGGCAGTTGATACTGCAAAAAACACCCTTCCCACTAACCTGTTAAAATACCGCTATCAGCATACCGGAAAGCTGGATATTGAATTCGGGTATAAAAAATTAAGCACCGGAGTAAGTATGCGTGCTAATAGTTATATGGAAAATATTGATAAAATTTTCGGAGATAATGAAGGCAGTTTTCCTGGTATGAAAAAATACCGTTCGGAGCATAACAAAGGTGATGCAATATTCGATTACCGCATTTCTTATCAGATGCATAAAGTTGCAAAACTTTCGTTTGTAGTAAATAATATATTTAACCGTGAAGTAATGGGACGACCGGCTGATTTGTTTGCGCCACGGGTGTTTGCTGTACAGCTGACAGTTAAGTTTTAATTAGTAAATAGAGATTTACCATAACATCATGTCGATAGCGCATCCGTTAAATTTCAAAAAGTGGATTGATGACAACCGTCACTTATTAAAGCCGCCTGTAGGCAATAAAGTGGTGTATGAAAATACCGAATTTGTTGTAATGGTTGTCGGAGGCCCTAATGCCCGAAAAGATTACCACTACAATGAAAGTGAAGAGTTTTTTTATCAGCTGGAAGGAGATATTGTAGTAGGAATTCAGGAAGATGGAAAAGCGGTGGATGTGCCTATCAGAGAAGGTGACATTTTTTTACTGCCACCAAGAGTACCACACAACCCTAAGCGCGGCCCTAATACCATTGGACTGGTTATGGAGCGCAAACGCAGGGAGAACGAGAAAGACGGCTTACTTTGGTTTTGCGAAAAATGCAATAACAAGCTGCATGAAAAATATTTTGCGTTAACCAATATTATGACGCAGTTCCAGGCAACCTTTGCCGAATTTTATGGAAGCGAAGATTTACGAACTTGCAAAAAATGCGGTCATGTGATGGAACCGCCTGTTTTGAAGGTACAGGAGGATACACATTAAGATTGAATTGCTGAGCAGCATTCTGAAGAACAATAGTATTAATCAGAGTTAGATACTTACTATTTGTTCATCAGGTTGAAAACAAACTATTACCCCACTGTCATCCCGAGCTTTTCGCGAGCAGTCCTACTTTATTTAATTGCTGAGCAGCATTAGGAAGAACAATAGTACTAATCAAAGTTCGATACTTACTATTTGTTCATCACGTTCAAAACAACTATTACCGCACTGTCATCGAGCTTTTCGCGAGGGATCCTATTTTATTTAGAATCCTATCGCCTGAATGAGCAAGTATCCTCAGCCGTAAAACGGGTTCGGGAGGACAGCCCTTTAAAGCCTGGATAATGAATTCGTTAGTAAATTAATAATCGAACTCAGGTTTAGTATAAGGAACAAACAAAAATGCCACGCATTCTGCGTGGCATTTTTGTTTTGTAAATTTTTTCAAGAGCTTATTTATGCTCTTCCGCCTTTTCAGTTTCGCCACCAGTTGCGGTAACCGGGCTGGTTATATCTTTTAAATACACTTGTGAGTAATCTCTATGACGCATAGGGTTAGAATAAAAACCCCGTACATTTGATTTCACCAAGCGGTAGTTTTCACCATACCAAAGCACCATTATTGGAGCATCATCCATTAAAAGCTGCTCCGCTTTCATGAAATTAGAATAGCTTTCTGCTGTTGTTTTTGCAGACTTTCCTGCTTCAAACAACTTATCAAATTCCGGATTTTTATAACGCGGGGTATTTGGCCATGATGGCATGTTGATATCATCAGGAACACTTGAACCGTACAATACCCACAAAAAGTTTTCAGGGCTTGGGAAATCTGCAATCCATGAACCACGGAAAATATCAGCGCGTGCATATTTTTCGTCTTCCAGTTTTTGTTTTAATGATACCACTTCAAAATCCACGTTCACATTTAGTACATCCATTAATTGTTTCTGCACTTCCAGAACTATATCAGCACTTTTGGAACCACCACTGTTCAACTCAATTTTAACAGATGGAAACCCTTTTCCTTCAGGGTAACCTGCCTCAGCTAAAAGCTGTTTAGCAAGCTTGGGATCAAAATCATACCCCTTGATCTTAGTATTATCATATTCTTTAAACGAAGGCGGAGAAATACCATATACACCCGGGCCATATGCTTCACCTTTTAATACTTCTTCAATAATCCTGTTTCTGTTAATTGCATAAGAGAACGCCTGACGTACTTTCACGTTATTAAAAGGTGCTTTGGTAAGGTTAAAGGTATAATACTGACTTGCCATTTCAGGGGAACGATCCAAAATGTATTTTGGTGGTTTGTTCTGAAAATCTGTAATTTCCTTTTCAACCATATCCTTAATGGATTCTGAAGGAAGTCCGATAACTACTGCTAAATCACCATTTTTAAAGTTCTCCAACTCTTCCTTTTTAGTAGGTAAGAAGCTGATTATCACCGAATCAAGGAACGGCAGTCTGTTGCCAAGCGAATCCACATCGTGATAATTAGAATTGCGTTTTAACACCACTTCTTCTCCGTTTGAGTTTCCAAGAAAAATAAATGGTCCTGTTCCAACTTTAGTGCTGGTATTGTATTTTTCAACGGCTTCCTTAGGAATAATGCTGGTTGCCGGAGCTGCCAAAGCATATAAAAAAGAAGTGCTTGGAGTAGTTAATAAAATTTTAATGGTATAATCATCAATTATTTTAATTCCTTCTACTTCTCCGTTCGCTTTGTCTTTGCTGGCTTCAAAAAACTTGTTAGCGCCAACAACTCTATCTTTAAAAGTAGCCGAAAAATTGAAATTCTCTTTATTGTCGATACAAATTAATTCATACGAATATTTTACGTCAGATGCTTTCAGTTCTCTTCCTTTACCTCCGGAAAAACAATCATCATCCTGAAACATAACGCCCTTTTTCAGGTAAAAAGTATAGGTAGTACCTGCAGCATCAACATCCCATTTTTCTGCAAGACAAGGCACTATGGTAAGATCTTTCGGATTAAACTTTACAAGGCCTTCATATATCTGATTTGCAATGTGATAAGAAACCACATCAGTAATTGAAGCTGGGTATAATGTTTGATATTGTTCGGTTTCGTTCACTCTTAATGTTCCGCCATATACTTTATCACCTTTGGCTTTTGAATCGGAACCATCATGACCGGAATTGGAGCAGGAGGCGAAAAATACCGCTAATGACAGAAAAAGAAATAAGGATTTTTTCATATTGAAAAGAGAAAATAATTTTGTTTTTTTTAGATTAAATGCAAGATTACTTCATCTTTTGTAAAAAAGCAAATAAATTTAGAAAATATACCCAGGGGCTTCAAGAATTTTAAAAATAGTTTAAAAGATGTGTTATATGAAACAAATTTGTTTATTTTTGCGATGTTTAGTAATTAATTACATTTAATTTGAAATTGTTAAATAAGATTTATAATATTGTATCGAAAATAAGTAACCATTAATTAAGGCATTGTTTTTAATATTTAAAGAGATTATGAAAAAAACACTTTTTGCTGTATTTAGTTTGTTTGTTTCCACGGCTGGTTTTGCTACTGGTGTAATTGTGCTGGAAGGGAACTACCAAGGAAAAAATCTTTATATACAAAATCCATTTGCAAGCTCCGGAGTTGGTTACTGTGTGCAGGAAGTTAGAGTAAACGGAAATGTTACTACAGACGAGATCGCATCAAGCGCATTTGAAATTGATTTCAGAAATTTACAATTAAAAATAGGAGATAAAATAGAGGTTAAAATCACTCACAAAGATGATTGCAAGCCAAAAGTTTTGAACCCGGAAGTATTAAAACCAAAAAGTACATTTGAAATTGTATCAATGGCAGTGGAGCCTGATTTAACGTTAAAATGGTCATCAAAAGGTGAAAGCGGTAAACTTCCTTACATTATTGAACAATTTCGCTGGAACAAATGGGTTAAAATCGGAGAGATGGAAGGTTACGGAACAGCAAGTGTAAATATTTATTCTTTTAAAGTAATCCCTCATTTCAAAAAGAATCAATACCGCATTAAACAGATTGATTATACTGGTCAGCCAAGATATTCAAAAACTGTAGATTTTATGTCAAACACTCCGGAAATCACTTTCAGCCCGGCAAAAGTATCTAAAAGCATCACGTTTCTTTCTGGTGAAACACCAACAGAAACAATGTTCGAAATTTATGATCAATATGGTAATATCGTAAAACGCGGGTTTGCTTCTACCATTGATGCATCTAACCTTCCAAAAGGTGCTTATTATCTTAACTATGATAATAAAATGGGTGAATTCATTAAAAAATAACATCCAACTACTACTCATTTAAAAAAATCCCGAATTAAAAAATCGGGATTTTTTTTGTGCTGAGTTTAAATTGAAGATGTGTAATTAGTTGTTATGCAAAATAAAAAATACAGCTTGTAAAAATTCGGGATTGTGAAAGCTTTTCATTGCCCAATTAAATTGAAATGGATATGTTGAAAATAGAACATTTAGGTATTGCTGTCAAAAATCTGGAACAGTCCAATGCATTGTTTACTTCCCTATTTGGCAAGGCACCTTATAAACTGGAAAAAGTAGAGAGCGAAGGTGTATCTACTTCTTTTTTTATGATGGGAGACAGCAAAATAGAGCTTTTGGAAGCTACTACTGCTGACAGCCCAATCGCCAAGTTCATCGAAAAAAAAGGAGAAGGAATTCATCATATTGCGTTTGAAGTGGCGGATATTTATGCCGAAATGAAACGCCTGCAAAGCGAAGGATTTGTGCTGCTTTCAGAACAACCAAAAAAAGGTGCTGACAATAAACTGATCTGCTTTTTACATCCTAAAAACACCAATGGCGTATTGATTGAATTGTGCCAGGAGATGGGAGTTTAGAGTGGAGAGTGGAGAGTGGAGAGTGGAGAGTGGAGTTTAATAATTTACTTATTCCTCCTCAAGGTTAAAAACATCTAAAACAGATTCCTTTTTTACATCCAGCCAATAAGTATGAATGCCCAATTTTTTCGCACCTTCAATATGCTGGATGGAATCGTCAATAAACAACGTTTCATTGGGATCAAGCTTATTTTCCGATAGAACCAATTCAAATATTTCAGCATCCGGTTTACGCATTCCAACCTGGTAAGAGAGGTATACTTTCTCAAAATGTGCTGACAAATCAGCTATACCAAAGTCTTTTTGCAAATACGCATTGATGTGCTGCATGTGAATGTCGTTTGTATTGCTTAACAGAAACGTACGATTTGTTTTTTTTACTTGTTCTAGCAAACGAAGGCGCTTTGGTGGAAAATCGAGCAGCATGGTATTCCAGGCTTTGTCGATGGTACTGTCATCAATTGGTTTGCTGAAACAGCTTTTTATGTGATTTCTGAAGACTTCGGAGGAAACCTGGCCCTTTTCATATAAATCAAACAAATGCGACTGCTGAGCCTGAGAAAACAGTTTATCGAAATTATCTATGCCCAAAAGAGAAAAAGCCCTTGTAGCAGAGGAATAATCAATATTTAGCAGCACCCCACCGAGGTCAAAAATGATGTTTTTATATTTATTTGCAAGATTTGTCATAATAAACCACGAATACTTTTGTTAATTGCTCACAAATATATAGTTTTGCAGTCCTAAAATTGCAATTAAATGCAATTGGGCCTATAGCTCATTCGGTTAGAGCAACAGACTCATAATCTGTGGGTGCTTGGTTCGATTCCAAGTGGGCCCACCAAATAAAACCGCAACAGCTTGAATTAAGGTGTTGCGGTTTTTTATTGCGTATATTAGTCCATAGTTAGCCCAGACCTAACAATATATAGATTTATGACTACCTGACTATATCGCCAAAATACGTAATTTTAGTTTTTAGTAATAAAGTATAAAATACTCCCGACCGATGATGAAGAAAATTTTTATAGTTGTAATTATAACTTTAACCACAAGCTGTATAGGACAAAATACGGGATTTACCGATTTGGACAAAGCGCTAAAACAACCAGAAAATGTTCGCTCGATAAAATTAAACGAAGGCAGCAAATACAAAAAAGCAACCGAACTTCCATTCCAATTATCAGAATGCAAAAATCTCCAGAGCTTATTTATAGAATCTCATTACAATCTAGATATAATCAAACTGCTTAAATTAGTATCATACTTACCTAAACTGGATACTTTACAAATAAAATTTTGCTCCTTGAAAAAAATCCCGGACGAAATCGGGTTATTGATAAATTTGAAATATCTGGATTTAACAGGAAATGATATTGAAGAAATATCTGATAAAATCAATGAACTTAAATATTTAGAATACTTGGATATAAGTTCAAATGGTTTCGATTCACTCCCTTTCAATATAACAGGATTACCTAAATTGACTTATTTAAAGTCAGAAGAAAATCGGCTGATTTCCTTACCTGATGAAATAGGCTTTTTATCCCAATTAACACACTTGAATTTGAACCATAACAAAATAGAAAAATTGCCAAACGCTATTTGTAATCTCCTGAATTTACAGGAACTCATATTGACTGAAAATCACTTAACAACTCTTCCGGATGATATACACAAGCTAAAAGCTTTAAAAAAACTTGATTTAATGGTTAATCCATTGATCTCTCTACCTAAAAGCATTGGACAAATGAATTTAGAAGAAATTTATATTAAAGTTGTTGGAGCTGGCTTAAAAAAGATGTCTTATCCAAATGAATTATTTCAAATTTACAGTCTAAAACACATCACTCTCCAACTTGCCGATCTAGGCAGCCTTCCGGGTTCAATAACCAACATGAAAAACTTAAGTTCAATTAACTTAGACTTCGGACTATATTTGTTTGACTGGGAAGATGCATTAAATAAACTAAGTCTGTTACCTAATCTGCAAAAAGCTGACCTAACTATTATTTTCTCCGGTAAAGAAGAAAATTTAAAAATTACCAATATTAAAAAACTTACCAATATTAAAGAGCTCGAAATAAGCATTTTCCACCTCTTTGGTACTTGGCACAATATATCCTACCAGTCAATGCAATATATTTCTGATATGACTGGTTTAACCAAGCTGACTTTTAATGACTATTCTGATACAATATTGCCTCCGGAAATTGGTAAACTCAAGCAGCTACGGTATTTAAATTTTACAAGATCTGCACTAAATTCGGAATTACCGCCTGAGATTGGTAAACTGATAAATCTTGAAGAATTTACTCTCTCCGCCAATACTACCTGGCAATCGATTTCTCTCCCAAAAGAAATTGGTGATATGACAAATATTAAAAAAATACACTTTAGTGGCTTTAATATTAACAATTTACCCGATGAAATAAGTAATTTATCTAACCTGGAAGAACTTTCTTTATGGGGTGGAAAATTAACATCTTTCCCACTAACTACCCGGAAATTGCAGAAATTGCAAAAACTCAACTTAGGAGCGAATGATTTTCAAGTGTTTCCTTCTGAAATATACCATTTGCAGGCCTTAAAATACCTTAATTTATCAAATAATGATATTAAAACTTTTAGCGGCACTATTCCGGATGCTTCAAATCTGGAAGAACTTAATTTATACGGTAATAAAAATTTAAAAATGCTACCAGAAGATATTGGACTTTTGAAACAGCTAAAACGTTTGAATTTATCACATACACAGGTGAACACGTTACCTGTGTCCTTAATAAATCATCAAAAAATTGAAAGGGTAACTCTGTGCGACTCAGATTACGTCAATAAAAATGAAATAAATCGTTTATTTCAAAAAAAAATTATTTGGGAAGATTGTATATTTTAATGCTAAAGACACTACTACAGGATGCGCAAAGTCCGTATAATCAGCCTTTCCTCCGAGTATGTCCCAAAGTCCTTCACTTCAATACCCTTCTTTGTAAGGTGTAAATTAAATAAATACAACATTCTTTCAGGAGGATAGCATGTTTATTAATCTGTTGAAATACAGCACTTTAACTTGGACAGTAATTTAATATCTTTAATTAGGTGGTTCGACTTTTTGTCCGTGGATTCCACCACTTTAAACAAAGACCACCGTAGAATCAACGTTCTTGGTTGGTCTTTTGCATTTTGGGTGACGGAAATGGTGAGGGGTTAATTTTTTCTTTCCTTAATTTACAGTAGGAACTCAGCTTATGAATTATTAAGAATAGCTGACTTTGAAACAGGTTGATGTTTTGTTTTATAAAACAGATACACCTGCCCTCCCATCCAGGCTAAAGGCATACCTAATATTGCTTTGGTAACATTAAACCATACAGGAGCATGATGCCATAACAGGACGGTACCAATCAGCCACATAATGGCTTCTTTTGATCCGAGAATAAAAATTGCTTTTCTTGCTTTATCCTTTGCCAGTGAGGCTGTTACATAACCACCTACTATAGCGAAAATACTATGGTATATAAGTGAAATGGTCAATATCCTATTGTCGAATATTGGTTTAAAAAGTGGCGGAAAAATCCCGAACAAATATAAAATCAGGTGCGTGATGGAAGATAATATCGCGGTGGCAGCTATACCGGCTATTACAGACAGTATAAGCCGTACTGGAATTCTGTGTAAAAAACTGCGTTTTAAGTTATTATTACTATCTGCTGTTTTCATATACGGTAGTTTGTTTTTTTATTGAATAAAAAAACATACCACGTTTTACGGAACAGAGAATTCCATTGTTCCATGTGCCCAAAGACTTGGAGTAGCCCCGGCAGACACTTTGTATTCTACCAGAATAAGGTCACCCCTGCTGATACTCGCTGATGTTACCGGCACATCCACCCGATAAGGTACATTGACGTTGGTACAGGTAACAGAACCACTCCCTAAAAGAGTTCCAATTAAATTGGCTGAGGAACCGTTGACTACAGGATATTTATAAACGTATACGGTAACAATTCTTCCTGCTGAAGAGGTAGATACATAACAGGTTGCATTTGAAAAACTACAATCGCTGGAAGCCACATATCCAATGGAATAACCATAAACTGCAAGAATAGCGGGTATACTGGCAGGAGTAGTTCCGAGTGTAAAAGGGTTATTAACATTATTACATCCAATCAAATATTCACCAGGAGTTGCCGCTACAGCCACCGCTCCGGCAAAAACCGAAAATTTAGTTAGCCCTGTAGCACCCGTGCTGCCGGTAAAACCTGTGCTCCCTGTTGAACCAGTACTTCCGGTAGTGCCTGTAGAACCAGTATCACCTGTACTTCCTGTGAAACCGGTATCACCTGAACTTCCGGTTATTCCTATCCCCCCTGTACTACCGGTAGATCCGGTATCTCCTGTAGAACCTGTATTACCACTTCCTGATGGCCCGGTACTACCAATATCACCCGTGGAACCTATTGCTCCCGTAGGGCCTGTAACTCCGGTGGAACCTGTATATCCGCTTCCTGATGGCCCTGTACTACCAACATCACCTGTGGAACCGATGGTTCCGGTAATACCCGTATCACCTATCAAACCGGTAGATCCGGAGCTCCCGGTAATGCCCAAGGATCCGGTAGTACCGGTGAAACCTGTTGCACTATTAGCACCTGTAGGGCCGGTAACGCCCGTATTTCCAGAAACTCCAGCAAAACCTGTTGAACCTGTCGGCCCTATTCCGCCCGGACCAGTAACGCCTGTAGCTCCTGCTCCCCCTGGTACTCCAAATGCCTGAATCCAACTGGTTCCGTTCCAATAATAAATTCCAAGGCCTCCGCCAAGCATGCCAGGATTGCTATTATAAACCAATAAACTTACTGCTGCATTGGGAATTGTTGTAATATCAGTAATGGACAAAAGATTAACTCTTGGAAGGAGAACACCCTGATTGGCAGAAAAGACATCGAGACGTGCAGATGGATCAGGTGTTGTAGTTCCAATACCAACATTCTGCTGCCCAAAGACGTTTGTATTTAAACCTATACACAACAATAAAATTAACGCGTAAAGGCTAGTACAAATGCTCTTTTTCATTTTATAAACAGCTATTAAACAACTCATTAAAATTGTTAATTCTATCATTAATGATTATAAACAAAGTTACATTTATTTCTTACTTACGCAGATTAAGGGGAGAAATTATTCGATTATACTAAAGAAAAAACAGATGAGCGAAAACGAAATCTAAAAACAAAATGACATCAAAAAATGCTATTTAATCTCATCAAGGAAAACAACCTTATCAAAATCATCGCCCTTAAAAGGCAGGTCAAGCATTGGCTGGCGGGGGTATTGCCTGTCATAAATATTTATGCGCTCCTTAAAACGTGTAGGGTAATAATTCATTTCGATTATTACGTGAGCCCCCGAATATTTTAATACATCAATAGCAGCAATACGTTTGCGCACGGAAGCGGTTTTACATAACTGAATAGCTTCCTGTACTTTCGATTCAACATAGGCAGAAGGGACGAAATCACTTTCTTCCTTACCAGCAGGGCTTGGCAATACACCACCTTTCCAGATACTGACATTTTTATTGTGTGGAAAAGGATCAACAGGTTCCCCGTTCAGCCATACATTAAAATGAATATGTGGTATTCCAAATGGAAAAGTAATTGCACCATCCAATCCACTATAACCGGATAAGGCGATGGGCTGTCCTCTTTGTAAAAGCTCGCCAATTGCTACTAAACTTTTTGCCAAATGCGCATAGCAAGTCATTAAACCATTACCGTGATCAATAAATATTTTTAATCCGCCCCTGTTAAATTCAGAGCGAATTTCAACAACCTCACCAGGTGCGGCAGTGCAAACAGTGGTGCCTACAGGAATGGCTAAATCGGTTCCGTTGTGGCTGTTGTATGTTAACCCTTTCCCTCTGAAATCAAGCGTCTGCGTTTTTTTTACGGACCACCCTTCTTCTATTGACGTTTGTGTATGATTAAATAAATTAGAAATAATTACTGTTTTTTCAAGATATGCCTTTCCACGCCATAGTTTAGGAGATATGGAAGGATACAATTGTTTTAAACTGGAAAAACCAAATTTGGAACGAGGAACATCTTCTTCGCCAAAAAAAGTAATAAGCGCCTGTTTAAAGCGCAAAGGAAAAGGGGATAAACCCATTACATCCGCAAACAGCCTTAATTTTTCCTTTTGCATTAGTTTTTGATTATTAATTTCGAGCACAACTTATTCAAAAATAAAACAAAAAAAGGTTATTAGAAAACTAATAACCTTTTAAAATGATACTATCGGAATTATTTCTTTTTCTCCCGATCAACTATTGGCTTCAGCAGCACTTTTTCTCTTTTTTTAACCGTTTTTTTGTATTGTGGTTTTTGATTTACACCACTCAACTCCTGACTATTTGCCTTCTCTGCCCTTCTTTGTCTTGCTTTTTCGCCCTTTTGCGACTTATAGACTTCCGTTTCAGCCTGCTCCTTCGTTTCTGAAGGTGTTCTTACCTGGCCTTTCGCAGAGGTCGATAGCATAAATAATGCAACCAGCATTATCCAGCAATTTTTTATGAGATTTTTCATACGATTTTTTTTAGTTTAAAGTCTATGTTTATTTAAGGTATTATTATTTTATACGTAAAGAATTATGCCATGAATTACGGACAGGTTTATAACCCACATAAGCACAAAAGCATTGGTTTGACAATTTTTAAAGGGTTAGCCAATAAATTATTAAGTTGAAGAATTCATTTTATGTGTTTATAAATTGTAATGAAAAAAACATTTCCATTTGTTGGATTTATAATTTCAATTTCAGCCAATAAGAAATTGCTGCCAGCGATACATACTACCATTTTAACGAATATCTAGATTTAAGAAACAAAGGGCTGATATTTTTGTTAAAAAAAACTTCAAAAAATGCAATCAACAGGAAACGATATAAAAATTACGGTAGACGGAAATACTATTTGTTATGACGATTTTGGATCCGGAACCACCCCCATCATATTTATCCACGGTTTTCCATTCAACAAATCAACATGGCAGCCACAAATGGAAGCCCTAAAGGAAAATCACCGTGTTATTGCTTACGATATCAGAGGGTTCGGCAATTCTTCTGCAACTGACGAAAATTTCAGTATCAATTTGTTCGCAGATGACCTGATAAAATTTATGGATGCTTTACAAATCCAGAAATCAATTGTTTGTGGCTTATCAATGGGAGGGTATATCGCATTAAATGCCGTTAACAGATATGCTAAACGATTTGAAGCTCTTATTTTGTGCGATACGCAATGTATTGCAGATTCGGAAATGGTAAAAGATAACAGATATAAAACTATTAAAGAAATTGAAGAAAATGGTTTAAATCAATTTGCCACCAATTTTATTGAAACTGCATTTTGCGAGGAAACATTAAAAACCAAAGTAAATGCAGTTAATACGATTAAAAACATTATCCTTTCTACCTCCCAAAAAACAATAACCAAAACTCTTACTGCTTTGGCTAACCGCCAGGAGCTATGCTTCTCATTGCCTCAAATATTTATTCCTGCGTTAATTCTTTGCGGAAGAGAAGATAAAATAACGCCTCTTAAACAATCTGAATACCTGAATGATCATTTTGTGTATTCTACTTTACATAGCTTAGATAAAGCTGGCCACCTCTCCAACCTGGAGCAGCCTGCTGCTTTTAATAAATATGTAAATGAATTTATTTCCATTCTCAATCCGGCAACTGTAGCACAGATTTAGATTTAAGTTAGGATGAAATAAGGCCTTAATATATTTTGACAGAATTTAATATTAAATTTTATTATAACTGTTAATTGAAACTTTAAAGATGTATGTAGTAAGGAATTATACTAGTACACTTCTACCCTTTCTATATAAATAGTATGGCTGCAAAAAAAACTAAAAAAGTCTCCTTGCTTTTTGAGAAATTTTCCAACATTGCAACAAAAGCTACCGGCACCCCTGCCGCTTTCGTTTCAGCTGTTAGTGTTATATTGATCTGGGCTATAAGCGGTCCCATATTTGGCTTTTCCGACACCTGGCAATTAGTTATTAATACCGGCACAACTATTATTACATTTCTTATGGTGTTTTTAATACAGCAATCTCAAAACAAAGACACGATAGCCATCCAGCTAAAATTAAATGAATTAATCGCTGCCAGTAAAGAGAGCAGCAACCGACTGATTGATATCGAGGATGTTTCTGACGCGGAACTACAGGAGTTAAAGAAATTTTATGTGCATTTAGCGAATCTTTCTAAAAAAGAACATGATATTTTTTCATCCCACTCATTAGATGAGGCCGAAAAAAAACATGCAACAAAAAGCAAATAACAGAAAAGTAAATATTTGGCCTTCTATAGGAATCCGCCCTCAAACCAATCAAGACTAATTTAGGCTATTTAAAATCCATTTTCAACGAATTACGAAGTCTTACCTGATTTTCCGAGTATATATTTGTTCGAAATAAACCAATTCAATTATATTCAATAATCAAAAAACTAATTTCTATGAAAAAATTAACTTTTATCACAATGACGTTATATGTAACTGCAGCAGCTTTAACTGGTTGCGATTCCAACAAAACGGATATGCATGACGAAAACAAAGAAGAAAAAAAAGAAATTGTATTAACAGAGGAGCATCATGAAAATACAACTGTTGATTACAACAAAGAATATGATGATTTTAAAAGAGAGTCGGATGAGCGCATTGCAGAAAACGACCGTAAAATAGAAGAGTACAATAAAAAAATTGAAGGTGAAAAAAAAGAAGCGAAAGCGGAGTATAAAGAAAAAGTTGCAGCATTAAATCAGAAAAACAAGGATATGAAAGACCGTGTTAATAACTACAAAGTTGAAAATGGTGATAAATGGGAATCATTTAAAAGAGAGTTTAACCATGACATGGACGAACTAGGCAATGCATTAAGAGATTTAGGAAAAGATAATAAAAAATAATTTTAATATAAATCGATAATCATTATTCATTATAAACTTAAAACAAAAAAACATGGGAAATTTACTTTACATCATCGCAGTTATTTTAGTCATCGCATGGGCTGTTGGCTTCCTAGGATTTCATGCAGGAAACATTATACACATCTTGCTAGTTATTGCAATTGTAGCAGTTCTACTACGAGTTATAAGTGGTAATAAACCGGTATAACCAATTAGATAAAAAATGCAGGGAGCTCCCTGCATTTTTTTCAATTAATAATATACCGTTCGGTATATTATATTTGTATCTTTGTAACCTACAGGAGAATTAAATGACTAAAGCTGAAAAAACAAAAGATTATATTATAGAAAAATCTGCGCCTATATTTAACAAGAAAGGCTACGCGGGTACTTCTTTAACTGATTTGATGGAAAGCACAGGATTAACAAAGGGTGCTATTTATGGCAATTTTATTAATAAAAATGAAGTGGCCTTAGCTGTTTATAATTACAATGTAACATCGTTAAATACTAAAATAAGTATCGCTCTTTGCACTAAGGAAACAGCCCGTGATAAATTAATTGCCTTCACTGATTTTTACCGAAAAAACTGGAAAACAATGTTTGAAAAAGGAGGCTGTCCTATTTTAAACGCATCTATTGAAGCTGACGACAACCTGCCTTGCCTGAAAAAAAGTGTTCAAAGCAGTATTACTACCTGGGTTGATACAATTAGTACTATTATCGAACAAGGAAAAGCAAACGGAGAATTTAAAAGCAGTATAATTTCAGCTGATTATGCTTATGCAATTATTATGCTAATTGAAGGAGGAATAATGCTTTCCAAAATAATGAATAATCAGCATTTGCTGTTTTCAGCCATGGACAGAATAGAGGTCATTATCAATCAGGAAATTATTAAATAAATTTATAAAAAATATGGAACGAACACGCACATTTTCCTGGAACGACCCTTCTATTGGCGCTCAGCAAGCTTCTCAAATGTCGGGCATGGAATATATTGAGGCCATGTTAAATAAGCAGCTCCCTGGCCCGCCTGTAATAGAAACACTAGACTTTAAACTGAAAAGTATTGAACCGGGGAAGGCCGTTTTTTCTTTTGTACCAGCCGAGTTTCATTATAATCCAATCGGCAGTGTTCATGGTGGTGTTATTTCAACTATTCTCGATTCTGCTATGGGATGCTCTGTTCATTCACTACTGCCAAAAGGGAAGGCATACACAACATTGGAACTCAAAGTTAATTTTTTGAGAGCAATCACTAAAGAAAATGCAGAACTCTTTGCCGTTGGAAAAATAATCCACTGCGGCAATAAAACAGCTTTGGTAGAAGCTCAGGTGATTGATAGTCAAAATAAAGTATATGCACATGGTGTGAGTACGTGTTTAATATTTAATACTTAGATCTTAAAAGAAAAAATATAAAGCGAAAAGAGTAAATTGAATGATGGCGAAAAGCAAATTACAGGTATTAACTCTCAAAAATTTTGCACTGCCAAAATGGGCTGAGCCTGACTTTTATGTAAAAACTTTTCAGCAGCACAAAACGGAACACCCCTTTGTAATGGAGCCCCACAGCCATGATTTTTATTTATTAATGCTAATTACAAAAGGCAGCGGCACCCATACAATTGAACAAAACGAATATAAGGTAAAACCGGGAAGTTTATTTTTCATGTCTCCTTCTGAAGTCCATTCCTGGAAATTGGATGACCAAACAGAAGGATACATTCTTTTTTTCAACGTTCAGTTTTACCTAATGGACATAAGGGCAAAAACCTTATTTGATTTACCGTTTTATAACGCTTCAAATAAAAAAAGATCCGGAATGCTCGCGCCCGCTCAATTAAAGGAGTTTGGCCAAATCATTCAAACAATTATTTATGAAAGCAGCAAGCCTTCGATACATCAAAAGCGCATCCTTCGCTCCTACCTGGATATCCTTTTATTGAAACTTGATGCTGTACTTGAGCAAGAAAATAAGAATGTTAAAACTCAAGTCAGTTCCGTTATACTGCAATTACAAGCATTAATTGAACAATACTTCAATGCGCACAAACCTGCATCATTTTATGCTTCGGAATTAAAACTAAGCTTGCCACAATTAAATTCAATTACCAGAAGTTCACTTAATAAAACAGTTGTGGAAATGATACATGAGCGAATGATTTCAGAAGCTAAAAGATTACTCGCGTACTCCTCATTAACTGTTAATGAAATTTCTTACCAATTAAATTTCAACGACAACTCTTACTTTAACCGCTTTTTTAAAAAAGCTGTGTCTTTGACTCCAGAACAGTTTCGCAAACAACTATTAATGCCACAAAATGATAAAAAAGTACCATAAAACAAAAATGTGATCCCTTATCTTTGTATATATAAATAAAAGATTATGGAATATCAGAAAACAAAGCTTTACAGCATTTTAAATAATAAATGCCCTCATTGCCATCAGGGTAATTTTTTTGAAACCAGCAATCCTTATAATTTAAATAGGTTTTCGAGAATGAACAGCCGGTGTCCATTGTGCAATGAAGATTTCCAGAGAGAACCCGGGTATTACTTTGGTGCAACTTATGTAAGCTACGGATTAACCGTTGGTTTTGGAATTGCCCTATTTATACTCTTATGTGTTATATTTGATGTGGAAGCAATTCCCTTTTTGTTGATTTACAGCGCACTTCTTATTATACTGTTACCGCTTTTTTACCGGTATGCCCGACTAATATGGATTAACTTTTTTGTCAATTATGAAGGAGCACAAAACACCCGTAAAAGCTAATAAAACGTATTGAATTGAAAATAATAGTAACAAATTAATAATTAAAAACTTAAAATGAAAGTAGAAATCTGGTCGGATATTATGTGTCCATTTTGCTATATAGGCAAACGCAAATTTGAAAAAGCTCTTGCGCAGTTTGAAAACGCAGAACAAGTAGAAATCAGCTGGAAAAGTTTTCAATTAAACCCCGGTATGAAAACAGACCCTAAAAAGAGTATTAATGAATATCTCTCAGAAATTAAAGGCATGCCGCTTGAGCAGGCGAAAGAGATCAATGAGCATGTAACTCAGCTTGCTAAGGCTGTTGGCCTTCAATATAATTTTGACAAAGCGATTGTTGCCAATTCATTGGATGCACACCGTTTAATACAGTTTGCTAAAGAAAAAAACAAGGACGGAGAAGCAGAAGAGCGCTTATTTAAAGCCTATTTTACGGAAGGGAAAAACATAGCGGATCATGCCACACTAGCTCTTTTAGCCTCAGAAATAGGCTTGGATCAAGAGGAAGTACAATCTTTTTTAAAAAGCAATAAATATACCGAAGAAGTAAACAACGACATTGCTGAAGCTCAGAAAATTGGGGTGAGGGGTGTACCTTTCTTTGTAATTGACCGAAAGTATGGTGTTTCAGGAGCTCAGGAAAGTGATACATTTTTACAAGCACTTACTAAAGCCTGGTCAGAAAAAATATCCGACCCTAAACTTTGATTTTTAATTAAACAGGAAAACTCCGCATACACTATAAAAGCTTATGGCCGAAAGACTATAGGCTTTTATATTTTACATTAAAAACTATTAACAACGATAGTATACCTATAGTTTTTAATCAGCCATTTTTTTGCAGTGTCCCCCCAACAGACATCTACTAGTCGGCTGAACGGCAGTAGCCGATATTCTATTTAATAAATAAACAGTCTTTAATACGTTCTGATTAAAAAAAATTAATAATTTTTTCTTAAATGAACGAACATTCATTTATCTTTGTATTATTAAATGAGAACCAAAGACGAAAATAAAGCCGATGCAATTTGCCAAAAGGCAATGGAAATAATTGTGAGCAAAGGATTTGACGGTCTTAGTATGCAAAAACTAGCAAAGGCCGCAAATGTATCTCCTGCTACTATCTACATCTATTTTAAGGACCGTGAAGATCTTATTTTACAAGTTGCCATAAAAGCAGCTGAAAAAATGGTTTCAGCAACCCTGAAAGATTTTAACCCTGAAATGAGTTTTGAACAAGGCTTAAAAATTCAATGGGGAAACCGAGCAAACTATTGGTTAAAGAACCCTATCGAAGCCCAATTTGTTGAAATGGTGCGGCATTCTCCTAACGGAGAAACAGTTTTCAAAATGGTTAAAGCAGAATTTTCAACTGTTATGGGAGAGTTTGTCCAAAGAGCAATAAAAAGGAAAGAATTAATTAAACTTCCATTGGAAGTATATTGGGCGGTAGCATTCGCCCCACTATATACGCTGGTAAAATTTCACAATAATGGCAGAAGTATCAGAAATGAAAAATTTATCTGGAATGACAATTACATGAAACAGACATTTAAGCTGGTATTGAAGGCGCTTCAACCGTAAATAAAATTTGAATATATTTTAAATAAATACAGAGTATGTATACGCTAATTTTCAAAACAAATATTGAATCCGAACAAGAACTAAAAGAAATAGAACCACTCTTTAATAGCAATACTTCTTTTATAAAATGGAATATTGATACGGAAGATGTGGATAAGGTTTTACGCGTAAATTCTATCGCTGATAATTCAGCAGAAATAATTGCCACACTAAATAAAGCGGGATATCATTGCGAAGAGCTTCCCGATTAAATCAAAAAATTATATGGAAAAAATAATTACACCTTCTAAAAATAAATTTACATCTTACCAGGTTCTTGTAATTGTAATACTTGCCCTTACACAATTTACTGTTGTGCTTGATTTTATGGTGATGTCCCCCTTAGGTGATATGCTGATGAAGTCCATGTCCCTAAGCACCACTCAATTTGGATTGGCTGTTTCAGGTTATGCTTTTAGTGCCGGTATTTCGGGGATTCTAACAGCTGGATTTGCCGACCGTTACGATAGAAAAAAATTGTTATTGTTTTTTTATGTTGGATTTATTGTAGGCACATTATTTTGCGGCTTGAGCACCTCTTATCCCATGCTGATGGCTGCCCGTATTTTTACAGGACTATTTGGTGGAGTAATCGGTTCCATTTCTATGGCGATTGTTGCCGATCTGTTTCTTTTAGAACAACGGGGACGTGTGATGGGCTTTATGCAAATGGGGTTTGGGGCAAGCCAGGTACTTGGAATTCCTATTAGCTTATACCTTGCTAATATTTGGGGCTGGCAATCTCCTTTTTTAATGATTGTTGGATTAGCAATAATTGTGTGGTTATTTATTGTATTTAAAATACAACCAATTGCACAGCATCTGGAAATAAAGAATGAACGTAATGCCATTAGTCATTTATGGCATACTATCTCTCAACGGCATTATCGAATTGGCTTTATGTCTACTGCATTGCTTTCATTAGGCGGTTTTATGATGATGCCCTGGGGAAGCGCTTTTGCCATCAATAATTTACATGTAACACAGCAGCAGTTACCACTTTTATTTATGGTAGCAGGTATCAGCACCCTGATAATAATGCCGGTAATAGGCAAATTCAGTGATCGAATTGACAAATTTAAATTATTCACCCTTGCATCCATTTGGATGATAGCAGTAGTTGTAATCTATACAAATCTTACACCGGTACCCTTATGGGTGGTTATGGCATTGAATGTATGCATGATGATTGGCATTATGAGCCGTATGGTTCCCGCAATGGCGCTTTCATCAGCATTACCGGAAATAAAAGATCGCGGTGCATTCATGAGTATCAATGCTTCCTTACAGCAAATAGCAGGCGGAATAGCTGCTGCAGTTGGTGGTATGATTGTAGTACAAAAAGATAAATTCAGTCCGCTGGAGCATTATAATACTCTGGGTTATGTAATTGTAGTGATATCACTGGTAAGTATATACATGGTGTACCGTGTGAGCCAGCTGATAAAAAAGCGGAGCCAGGTAAAAGCTGCTCTCTAATAGAAAATCATTAGCAACAATTCAACTAAAAACCCAAGAGCGAATCCGCTATACACCTGCGCTGGTGTATGAGTATTGAGTTTAAGACGGGCGTAACCAACAAATCCTGATAATAGGAGAAGGACCAGCAATACATTATGTAAATCCAGCTGCAAGCGGTAACCAATACCCAAAGCGGCTCCTGCTGTGCCACCAATACCAATCATGTGCGCGCTTATTTTCCATTTAAAATTAATCAGAATAGTAAGCAATAAAGAAATCCCTGCGCCCAAAATAAGTATTTGAAAAACTTTCGGGAAACCAGCATTGTAAAACAAATAAAACAATGCAAAATAATACAATGCTGTACTTGTATATGGAACGGTTCGTTCATGGCTTGTTTCCATGCCCAAGCTGTTAATACGGCCAAGCTTTAACAGAACAAGGACATTCACTGCAGGAAGAACAAAAGTAAAAACGAATGTAATAGTAAGTATTATCAGCTTTACATCAGGAGCCGTAAATGTAGAAAGGAAATTATTTGTGAAAAAAATAATTGCAAAACCGTAGGTTGGCATCAATAAGGGATGAAGCAAATAAGAAATGGTTTTTGCAATACGCGTTTCCACAATAGTTTTCCAGGATTTATAAATTATAATTTGTGTTGAGCAGCTATAGTTCCTTTCTTAAACGGGCAACCGGTATTTCAAGCTGTTCACGGTACTTTGCGATAGTTCTGCGGGCAATATTGTAACCTTTCTCTTTTAAAATTTTTGTCAGCTTATCATCCGTCAAGGGTTTCTTTTTACTTTCTGCAGCAATACAATCCTGAAGAATTTTTTTCACCTCACGGGTAGATACTTCTTCACCACTGTCAGTAGAAAGCGATTCACTAAAAAAAGATTTTAGTAAAAAAGTACCAAACGCAGTCTGCACATATTTACTATTCGCCACCCGGGAAATAGTGGAAATATCCAGGCCTACTTTTTCAGCAATATCTTTCAGAATCATCGGCTTCAGCTTTGTTTCATCCCCTTCCAGAAAGTATTCACGCTGATATTCCATAATGGCATTCATGGTGTATAACAATGTGTGGCTGCGTTGCTGTATAGCATCAATAAACCATCTGGCACCATCTAGTTTTTGTTTAACAAACATGGATGCCTCTTTGCTGCTCTTATCTTTTTCTTTGGAATATTCTTCCAGCATCTGGCTGTATGCTTTATTAACCCTAAGATCCGGAGCATTACGTGAATTGAGGCTTAATATTAATTCGCCCTCTTCATTAGTAATAATAAAGTCTGCAACCACTTGCTGATAGCTTTTTTGTCCATCCGCCATTGAATTTCCCGGACGCGGATTTAACTTTAATATCTCATGGATAACATCTTTCAGGGTATCGTCATCAATCTCCAGATTTTTTAAAATCTTATCATAATGCTTTTTAGAAAATTCATCCATCTGTTCATCCACCACTTTAATGGCGAGCTCAACAATGTGTGTGCGGGGTTGTTTGCGGTATAACTGAATTAGTAAACACTCCCGTAAATCGCGTGCACCAACACCTGCCGGATCAAATTCCTGAATTACTTTAAGTAATACATTTAATTCAGCTTCGGTAGTATCTATGTTTTGTGAAAATGCAATATCATCAACTATTGATGCAAGGTCTCTTCGTAAATAACCATCATCATCAAGGTTACCGATCAGATAATCTGCAATCTGGTATTCACGGTCATCAAGGTCTTTTAATCCAAGCTGACTATCCAATAAATCCTGAAAGGAAACACCCACTGAAAAAGGAATTTCTTTCCGCTCTTCATCCGGGCTTGAATTATTTGCTTTTAACTTATAGGAAGCGCCTTCATCCTCATCCATATAATCACTGATGCTGAAATCATCACGCTGATTATCCTCTGATTTTGGGGCATCATCATAATTTTCATCTTCAAACTCCGTGTTATTTTCTTCATCTGATTCCGCACCCTCTTCAAGAGCCGGGTTAATCTCCATCTCTTCTTTTATCCGTTGTTCCAGTGCAATTGTAGGCAGCTGCAACAATTTCATTAGCTGAATTTGCTGTGGTGAAAGTTTTTGAAGTAATTTTTGCGATTGTACCTGCCTTAACATAGAGTAATTCCAGCTTTTGAGTTAGTACAAAAATAACAATTATTTAAAGAATTTCTTTAAGAAGTAGCAAGATATGTACCAAAGTAAAATATATTTTTTATTCAGTAAAACTTAAATGCTGGGAAGCACCTTACTAAAACTTATAATCTTTATACTCCTTCGTAAATTCTTCAGGTGCAATAGGGATATTCACTTTCAGATTATAATATTCATACGTTTCAAAAAGTCCTTTATCATCAATAATCTTCTCGCTGATAGGCAGCATATATTCCTTGTCGATCATCAATAAAATAATTTTAGCATATACATTAGGGACCTGAATTACCTGCCCCGCCTGAACATCATCATACCAGGCTACTTTGGGATTATTTTCGAGAATCATGTATTCGCTGACACACAGTCTTTTGGCTACGGTTAAAATAGTTTCTCCTTTTTGAATGGTGTAATTTTCCCACCCGAAATCCGGAAAAGAAACGGAGAGCTTGTAACAGGTGCGTCCCATATATTTTTCTTCCCCAAGAAAAACAAAATATTTTTCCAGTTTATCACCGTAACGTTTTATACCGCCTTTCAGAATATCACCAAGGTAGGCCACTCCCAACTCATTAATGGTATGGTGCTGATTTTTCCGCATTAGAGATCCCATCGGATCAAGATTTACATTTACGTAAGGGAAAGTCCCCGGATTTATCAGTGCGTTTCCACCGTTAGCCCCTTGAACCCATAATACTTCCTGGCCATTCAATGATATGTACAATTTGCGCGGAGAAACCTGTAGTTTCACCTTTGATTCGGTAAAATTCATTTTGCCCTTTATCCGTTCAGTACGTTGAAGATCATAACGCAACGTTTTTACATTATTAATAGCTTTCAGCATATCGTTCAGCATATTCAGAGAACCTGTGGATCTTACGTGCTGATCTGGGCTAAACGAAGTAAATAACAAGCTAACGCAGGCTATAAGTATAAAAAAACGGATATGATACAATTTCAATTTCATTATATATTTAATAGTTTCGTTTTAATAAAGTTAATGAATTACACGCCTGCCGCTTAAAAATTATACCCCTTAAAATCTTTGGTAAACTCTTCAGGCGCAATTGGCGTATTCACTTGTAAATTATAATATTCATAGGTTTCAAACAATCCCTTATCATCAAATATTTTATTATTTACAGGCAGTAATAATTCCTTATCAATTAATAACAATGTTAGCTTAGCATACGCATCGGGCACTTTTATTACCTGCCCTGGTTTTACATCATTATACCATGTTATAACAGGATTATTTTCCATTATCATATATTCGCTAACGTGCAGCTTTCTGGCAACAGCAGTTAAGTCTTCACCGGGTTTAATGGTATACGGAACCCAGGCAAAATCAGGAAACGCTATTGAAAGCTTGTAACAGTTACGCCCATTATATTTTTCTTCCCCTACAATAACAAAATATTTATCAAGCTTATCCCCTGCCCTTCTTATTCCATCTTTTAAAATATTGGAAAGATACTGCAGGCCCATTTCATGAATGGTATGATGCTGGTCTTTACGCATCAAGGATCCGTTGGGATCCAGATTAAGATTAATATACGGAAATGCCCCCGGATTAACGAGTGCATCACCCTCGTTCTCCCCTTGCATCCATAATAATTCCGGGCCTTTCAGAGATAAATATAATTTACGTGGCGATACCTGAAGCTTAACCTGCGATTCTGTATGCTGCATCTTTCCTTTGATCCGTTCATTGCATTGCAAATTATAACGAAGTGTTTTAACATTTGTAATTGCACCAAGTATATCATTCAGCAATTCTTTTGATGTATATACCTCTGAAGCAGACTTTTTATAGCTAAATGAAGCGAGCAGCAAACAACAAACGACTGCAATGATATATATATTTGCTGTTTTAAATTTCATTTTTATTTAATATTGGACCGTAAAGATACTTTCATTTTTAAAATTAAAATAATTTTATTACAAACGCTATCTAAAAATAAAGAATTTGCTTTTATCAAGCATTTTACGTGCCAATATTTTTTATGGAAGACGATTGAATCGCTCCTTCAGAGCCTTTTACAAACGTAAAAAGAAAACGCATCGTATCTACAATGATGGAATAGTAATTAAATCAGTATTTTCGTACACAAATTATTATCGTCATGAAAATTATTGGAATAATCCCTGCACGCTACGCTTCCACCCGGTTTCCCGGTAAGCCACTAATCGATATTGGAGGCAAATCAATGATACAAAGGGTTTACGAGCAGGCTAAAAAATCCGCCTCCTTAACAGAGGTTATTGTAGCAACGGACGATGTACGCATTGAAAGTCATGTCACCGCGTTTGGCGGTAAGGTGGTAATGACCAAGGAAACTCACCAAAGTGGTACAGACAGGTGCTTTGAAGCGATTCAAAAATATAACAATTCGGCAGATATTGTAATAAACATTCAGGGTGATGAACCATTCATTCATCCGGAACAGATAGACCTGGTTGCTTCCTGCTTTAGCTCAAATCTGGTTCAGATTGCTACGCTTGTAAAAAAAATCAGCGGACCGGAGGAATTGTTTAATGTAAATACTCCTAAAGTGGTGATTAACGGAGCTGCTGAAGCAATCTATTTCAGCCGGCAGACAATACCGTATATCCGTGAAAAAGAGCAGGCACAATGGCTTAATTCCCATACCTTTTATAAACACATTGGAATTTATGCTTACACCACAAAAGTATTAGCCGAATTAACCAGTTTGAAACAGTCGTCCTTAGAACTTGCAGAGGGTCTGGAGCAGCTTCGCTGGATTGAAAACGGATATAAAATTCAAACAAAAACCACTGATTTTGAGGGCATTGCAATAGATGTACCAGAAGATCTTAAAAAATTGACAAATTTTTTGTAACTTCACTGTCCGTTACTTCAAAAATGTAACCTCAAAACAGGAATTTTAAACGATTTGAGTTGTCCGAACCGGACAAATATTATAAAATGAAAGTTGACAAGCATATTAGTGAATTGCTATACGAACATGATTGTGTTATAATACCCGATTTAGGAGGTTTTGTAGCCAATTATGCGCCTGCAAAAATTCATCCTGCACAACATACTTTTCTACCGCCTTCTAAAAATATTATTTTTAATAAAAATTTAAAGAATAATGACGGCCTTCTTGCGAATCACATCGCAAGTACTGAAAATACAAGCTATCCGGAAGCATTAAAATATATCCATCTTTTTACATCATCCACCAATGCCCAATTAAAAAAAGGTGTTCGGGTTGCAATTGAAGAGGTTGGTACTTTATATCTGGATGTAGAGCGCAACATTCAGTTTGAGCCTGAAACGACCAACTATTTGTTGGATGCATTCGGCTTAACACAGTTTCAATCGCCTGCTATTAAACGCGATAACATTGGTAAACGTGTTGAAAAAGAATTTAAAGACCGTGCAGCTATTCCTTCTGAAAAAAGGAAGATCAACGTTAAACGTTACGTAACCCTGGCCATTGCTATGCCATTGGCTTTCGGGATGATCTGGATTTCTTTGAAAACCGACTTATTAAAAAATATTAATTATTCCAATCTTAACCCTTTAGCTTCTAAAGAAGCTGCTAAATATACTGCCCGTACTAACGCACAACCTATTCAGATTGAAATGGAAGATGCTGAAACGGCTGTTGTACCGGAAGTAAATGATACTGTTAAGATCGCTTTAAATACAAACGATAAAGTTACCCTGCCTGTTACTGCAGAAATAGTTAACAGTAAAACTCCGGGCGTTGTAAAGGCTGATTCTACAAGTGTTGTAATAAATAGTTTATACAGTGATGCAGACTTTAAATTTCATTTGATAACTGGCTGTTTCCAGATTCAGGATAATGCAGAACGGTTTGTTATGGATCTTCAAAAGCAAAATTTTTCTGCATCCATTATCGGAAAACGTAATGGCCTATATGTTGTGAGCTGCGGTGATTATGCTACGCGTGAAGAAGCTTACGATCAGTTAAAAGAGCTTAAAAAGAGCCAGCCGGAAGCCTGGCTTCTTGCAAAATAAATTCTCAACGGTTTACCGAAGAGTGGTAATTATAAAACTCAAAGAAGTTATTTACTAATTTCTTTTCGCTTAGGAAAAGGCGCTGAACCTACATAACCAGTCATCAATTGCAACGATACTTCATCCAACTATCCTACAACGGTACTGCTTATCACGGCTGGCAGACACAGGAAAATACACGTAAAACAGTACAGCTGATAATAAATACAATGCTTTCGCAATTATTGAACGAAGCTATTATTGTTACCGGCTGCGGACGCACGGATACCGGTGTTCACGCGACAAATTTTTATGCTCATTTCGATTCTCTAAAAGATGATCTGCACATTAATCAGGATAAATGGGTGTTTAAATTTAATCATGCATTACCTGCGGACATTGCTATTCAGAAAATTTACAAAGTTGGTGAAAAAGCGAATGCACGGTTTGATGCCATAGCCCGTACGTATCAATACATTATTAACAAAAAAAAGGATCCCTTTAAAATAGATCAAGCCTGCTTTTTATATGGCGATGTGGATATAGAGAAAATGAACCAAGCAACAAAGCTGTTATTCAATTACATTGATTTTTCTTCGTTCGCAAAAAGCAATACACAGACTCATACCAACAACTGTAAGCTGTATAAAGCAGAATGGAAAGTTGAAAATGATCTTTTGATTTTTACTATTTCTGCCGACCGTTTTTTACGAAATATGGTACGATCAATTGTTGGAACCCTGCTAGATGTTGGCAGAGGACGTACGTCAATTGAAGAATTTAAAAAAATAATTGAAAGCAAAAGCCGTTCAAATGCCGGGTTTTCAGCACATGCCGGTGGTTTATATCTAACAAAAGTGGAATACCCCGAAGGGTATTTGAAGGACTAAATTGTTGTTTTGTTATAAAACACAATATTATAATAGCAATGTCAGAAAAGAAAAAAACAATATCAGGTAAAGCTGTTGATTTGATTATCCTTAAAAGGATCTTCTCTTACATTAAACCTTACCGGAGCAACTTTATACTTGCTGTTTTTACAACCATCACATTAGCTGCGCTGGCCCCTATCCGTCCTTATTTAATTCAATATACTTTTGATCATTATGTAACAGAAGCTAACACCTCTATGTTATTTTACATGACAATCATTTTGATTGTATTACTCATAGCAGAAGGCTTTTTACAGTTTTCCGACTCTTTTCTTACCAACCGTTTAGGACAAAGTATCATTAAAGATTTACGGGTACAATTGTACCAGCATGTTATTAATTTACGTTTGAAGTATTACGACAACACCCCCATCGGAACCCTTGTAACAAGAGCAGTTTCCGACATTGAAGTGATCGCTGATATTTTTTCGGAAGGGCTCATTGTTATTATTGGTGATATATTAAAGATCACCGTTATTCTGGGTGTTATGTTGTTTTTAAATTTCAAACTAACATTAATCATACTGATTCCAATACCCTTGCTGTTAATTGCAACCTACATTTTCAAACAATCTGTACAGGCTTCCTTCCAGGACGTGCGAACACAGGTAGCACGACTAAATGCCTTTGTTCAAGAGCATATTACCGGAATGAATATTGTTCAGATTTTCAACCGCGAAAAAGCAGAGATGAAACATTTTGACGAAATCAATGCGAAACACCGCGATGCAAATGTTCGTTCTATTCTTGCCTATTCCATTTTTTTTCCGGTAGTTGAAATCCTGTCTTCAGTATCCCTGGGCCTGATTATTTGGTGGGGAGGCAGAGGCATTTTAAAAGATACGACTACCATCGGTGAGCTGGTTTCATTCATTATGTACATCAATATGCTGTTCCGCCCTATCCGGCAATTGGCGGACCGTTTCAACACCTTACAAATGGGAATGGTTTCTTCCGAACGCGTATTTAAAGTATTGGATACAACAGAAATCATTGAAAATAACGGAACGTTGGAAGCAGATAAAATCAAGGGCGATGTTGAATTTAAAAACCTTTGGTTTGCATACAACGAGAATGATTGGATATTAAAAAATATTTCTTTCTCGGTGAAACAAGGTGAAACCGTAGCATTAGTGGGTGCTACCGGTGCAGGTAAATCCTCTGTGATCAATTTACTGAACCGTTTTTACGAATACGACAAAGGAGGTATAAGCATTGATTCTATTGATGTCCGCGCTTATGAATTAACCTCTTTGAGAAAAAATATTGGAGTTGTATTACAGGACGTTTTTTTATTTTCAGATAGTCTTGCCAACAATATTTCTCTTAATAACCCTGAGGTTACCAGAGATCAAATTATTCAAGCCGCTAAAATTGTAGGTGCGCATGATTTTATTATGAAACTTCCAAATGGCTACGATTACAATGCCATGGAGCGTGGCGCCATGCTTTCGGTAGGGCAGCGACAGCTCATTTCCTTTATCAGAGCGTACGTGTATAACCCTAAAATATTAGTGTTGGATGAGGCCACTTCTTCTGTTGATACTGAATCGGAACAGTTAATACAGAATGCGATAGACCTGCTTACAAAAGGCCGTACATCCATTATTATTGCGCATCGCCTGGCAACCATTCAAAAGGCCGACAAAATTATTGTGATGGAAAAAGGGGAGATTATTGAAACGGGTAATCACCAGGAATTATTGAAGCAGAATGGGCAATACAAACGTTTATTTGAATTGCAGTTTAAGGAGGAGATTGGTAAACTATCTTAAAAACATTCTTGTCAAGTAACAAAGAGACTTGCCAGGTTTTGAAAACCTGGCAGGTCTAATCTCCAATTCAATGTTCATGCAATTTTTTTTTAAATTTAGCACTTACAGGAAACCCCAAACGTTCAGCCTTTTCGACATCCGCAATCGCTTCCTGTATATTCCCCGTCTTATAGTTCAAATGTGCCCGTTTAAAATATACCGATCCATCATTGGCATCAATTGACAAATAGGTATTGTAATCATAAAAAGCAGATACTGTATTATTTACATTCTCATAGGCATTTGCCCTGTTAAATAAAGCGTCCAGATAACGTGGTTCCAAAACAAGACTATTGGTATAATCACTAATTGCTTCCGGATATTTTTTCATTTTTGAATATTCAACACCACGGTTATAATATACTTTAGAGCTGTTTTGATAATGTTTCAGCGTATGGTCCCAAACAGTAAATTCATTTTTCCAGGTAGTTGTCTGCTGTATATTTAATACTAAATAAAACAAGAGTACCGCTAACAAACTAAATTTCAACCATGCATGTTGTTTTACACGCTCCATGATTAAGGGGACGAACAAAGCCACACCCAGCATTCCGAAATAAACGTAGCGGTCAGCAACAGTAGCATGTTTCTGGTATTCAAACGGTACAAGCCCCAATACGGGTAATACACAGATTACAATTATTGCGACACCTGAAAACAAAAGAGGATATAACTTTCGTTTAATAAACAGGAAACAGACGATAGCCAAACAAACAGCCGTAGTTAAATAAATTAATTTATCACTTACTATTAATTCGGGAGTGTTTCCATAACACACTGCAAGCGGGTAAGGGAATACTAACTTCGAAAAATAAAAAAAAAATGAATCACCAGCAATAAAAAACCGCTGCCAAAGCGAGATACCAGAATAGGCCAAATCATTCGGCTGCGAAGCTTTTGTAATTACGAGTATGGGTAATAGTAGCAAAACCCATATTAAAAGACCTTTCCAAATGGTTTTAAAGTTATCTCTATAAAAACGCCAGGCCAAAACACCCGCCACGCAAGGCAAAACAATTGCCGATGGTTTTGATAATAAAGCCAGCACAAACAAAAAGCTGGCAATTATAAAATGTCTGGATGTAATAAATGAACGCAGCGTAAACACCAAATTTTTTTCAAAGTATTTAAATACCCCAATCAATGCGAGCAATGAAAAAAAAGCGCTGCAAAGCCCTCTAAATTCAGAAATCCATGCTACGGACTCCACCTGTATTGGATGTAGTAGAAAGAGAATGCTTGCCCAAAAAGCATGCGCCTGATTTTTAAATAGCAACAGCAACAATTGAAACACAAGAATACAATTAATACTATGCGTTAGTATATTCAATAAATGAAAAGGCTTAGGAGATAATTCTGTATTGTGATCGGAGGTGTTCTTTACAAATGCCCAGGTAGTATAGCTTACCGGAATGTACATTCCGGAATAAGGTTTTGACCAGAATGATTTTATATCACCTTGCATTAATTGCTGATTGCTGGTCAGGTGGATTCGTTCGTCATCCCAAACAAAGCCGTAATTAAGGGTTCTGGCGTATACAATAAATGATAAAGCAAATAGGAAAAGTATCAGATATTTTTTATTGGTTGCGTTGTCTAACATTTAAAAATTAATGGCTTGAAAAACTTAACGATTAGCCAAGTCGTGTGGCGGTTTCGTTAACGAAAATATAAAATTACAAGTGGTAAAAATAAAATAAAAAATAAATTTATGCCACCCCCGAAATATTTTTGCAAGGACTGACTTTTATTGCGAACTAAATTGATGAAACTGGCTATATAAATGGCAATATTGCATAGCCATTCTTTAGCGCATGGCAATTCTTTCTATTCCAAAATCAACGTTCATACAACATTCAGTAAATTACCGACAATGTCAATAACCGGGTCAGTGGGTTGCGGTTATCGTCCCATCTTAAGTCGGAGATGGCGGTCAATTATTTAATTAGAATTACATATTGTCTATCAAGAAAATATGTCTCTTTACCTCTAATGTAGTATAAATCAGTTAAAATATAGGTCGTTGATTTTCTTCGATCTATTTCTATAGAATCAAGCTCAGGAAAGTCAAAATAATTAAACACATAACCTTCTGGAGAGAAGGTGTTTGAATATGTTTGCATTACACCATTTCTTAATTCATAAATTTTTACAGCACACAAAAAAACTTTATGCCCGTTTGATTTGATAAAAAGTTGGAGCTTGCCAAGCATTTTAGCTTCAACGGAAATAGTGTCGACAAAATGCGACATGTAAAATGTAAAATTAGATTTTGTATGGTCGCCCAAACGTACATTTACAAATGTAGTTTGCCCGTTGGATCCATTTTGGTCATCGTAGGAACTTATGTAAGATGTGTCATTCCACGCTATAAAATTGAATTCGGCTTTGTTATCAATTTCAGAATATTCGGATGCTAATTGCACAGGCCCATCTTGAAATATTGTATGAAACGGTTTTACTTTTTTTAAAATTGTTTTATTGTTTCCCACAAATAATGTATCAGCTTTTGATTGTGCAAAGGCCGAATAAATGTATGTTAGAAAAATTATTATTAGAATTCGTTTCATAGCGTTTCAAACAAATATAATTCTCGAATGAAATTTCTCTGTCCGTTTTTTTTAATTGCCTAGAGCCCATCAATAAAATACCGCAACTCACCTAAATTTCGTAAATCCGTAACAATTCGTTTATCAGTAACCTCTACAACTTCCCTTTCAAATACATCCCCGTATAAGACTTTTTATTTTTCACCAAATCTTCTGGCAACCCCTCAAAAACAAGAGTTCCCCCAGTTGATCCACCCTCCGGCCCAAGATCAATGATCCAATCCGCACATTTAATTATTTCGGCATTATGCTCAATGATGATCAATGAATGACCTTGTTTTATTAAAGCATTAAAGGCATACAATAACTTTGAAATATCATGAAAATGTAACCCCGTAGTAGGTTCATCAAAAATAAATAATGTTGGTGTATTACTGTTTTGGCCAACACCAAGGAATGACGCTAACTTGATACGCTGCGCTTCTCCACCACTCAAGGTGCTGGATGGCTGCCCCAGGTGAACATAACCTAAACCAACATCTGCAAGAGGTTGTAACTTTTGTACAATTTTTTTCTCCAGGTTAGAGGGACGTTGTGGAGAATCAAAAAAACTAATTGCATCCTCTACGGTCATATTTAAAATATCAGAAATATTTTTCGGTTCCGCGCCTGGTGCAGGGGTATAAGTAATTTCTAAAACATCTTGTTTGAAACGCTTGCCATTGCAGGCTTCACATACTAAATGAATATCTGCCATGAACTGCATTTCAATCTGCACTTCACCTTCGCCTTCACACACTTCGCAGCGACCGCCATCTACATTGAACGAAAAATGGGAAGGTTTATATCCCCTGTTTTTAGAAAGTGGCTGATCAGCGAACAGTGTCCGTATTTCATCATATGCCTTCACATACGTTACCGGATTGGAACGTGAGGATTTACCAATCGGATTCTGATCAATCATCTCCACTGCTGAAATATTTTTAATATCTCCGCCAAGCTTATCAAAACTGCCGGTTTGCTCACCAAATCCTCCGTATATTTTTTTTAATGCGGGATACAACACGCGCTTTACCAAGGATGTTTTTCCGGAACCACTTACCCCGGTAACCACTGTCATTGTATGCAGTGGAAACTTCACATCAAATCCTTTTAAATTATTTTCGCGTGCGCCTTTTATTTCAATAAACTGGTTCCATTTTCTACGCTGCTTCGGAACTTCAATTTTTTCTTTTCCTGTTAAATAAAGTGCCGTAAGGCTTTTCTTCTCTGTTTCCAGATCTTTGTGTGTACCTTGAAAAACAAGCTCTCCGCCATGAGTTCCCGCCAATGGCCCTATATCAATGATCTGATCTGCTGCCCGCATAATTTCTTCATCGTGCTCCACAACAATAACCGAATTACCGATATTCCGTAATGAATTCAATACCTTTATTAAACGTTCAGTATCACGGGAATGCAATCCAATGCTCGGTTCATCAAGAATATACATGGATCCGACAAGGCTGCTGCCCAATGAAGTAGCCAGGTTGATTCGCTGTGATTCGCCCCCGGATAACGAATTCGATAATCGGTTTAGCGTCAGATAACCCAAACCCACATCATCTAAAAATTGCAAACGATTGGTAATCTCCACCAGGATACGTTTGGAAACTTCCGTATCATAAGAATTAAGTTTAATCGTTTTAAAAAACTGGAGAGAATCTGAAACAGGCATTAACACTACATCATTGATGGATGCATCTGCTACCTTCACATACGAAGCATCCTTGCGCAAACGTGTGCCATGACATTCCGGACAAGTCGTTTTCCCCCTGTAACGAGACAGCATAACACGGTATTGAATTTTATACGCCTGCTCTTCCAGGTGTTTGAAAAAAGTAGTTAATCCTTCGAAATACTTATTTCCAGTCCAGATCAAATTACGTTCTTTCTTTGTTAAATCATAATACGGACGGTGAACAGGAAAATCAAATTTATGTGCATTCATTACCAGCACCTTTTTCCATTCACTCATTTTCTCGCCTTTCCAGCAGACAATGGCATCTTCGTACACCGATAAATTTTTATTTGGGATCACCAAATTTTCATCAATGCCAATAACACTTCCAAAGCCTTCACAATGTTTGCAAGCTCCTATCGGATTATTGAAACTAAAAAAATGCACACTTGGTTCTTCAAATACAATACCATCCAGCTCAAAGCGGTTTGAAAAAGTTTTAACCCTGCTCCCTACTGCTTCAACTATCTTCGCTTTTGATCGCTTCGATTTTTCTGCTGGCTCGTTACTTAATATGGGTTGCAGAAGAGAAGCGTTTTCTATCATACAATCCCCTCCACCTTCATAGAAGGCAGTTTGAACAGAATCAGAAATACGGTTTTGATTATCTTCATCGTCATACTTCACAGATATACGGTCAATCACAATATTAAAGGTTTCCTTTTCAGAAAATTTTGTTTCTAAAAATTCATCTATTTTATGAACTTCGTTTTTATATTGAATCCTCGTAAAACCTTGTTGCAAAAGCAAATCGAGCTGCTTTCTCATTGTACGGCCAGCTTGTTCCTTCAGTGGAGCAAGTATCAAAATTTTAGAATTTTCCGGGAGTGACAATACATACTCCACTACATCCTGCACTGTATCACGCTTTACCTGCTGCCCGGAAATTGGTGAAAATGTTTTACCTATACGGGCAAATAATAATTTGAGGTAATCATAAATTTCTGTTGAAGTACCAACGGTAGAGCGCGGATTACGGCTATTTACTTTTTGTTCAATAGCAATGGCCGGTGAAATCCCTTTGATATAATCGACTTCCGGCTTATCGATACGTCCTAAAAACTGACGTGCGTAAGATGAAAGGCTTTCTACATAACGTCTTTGGCCTTCGGCATACAACGTATCAAAAGCAAGGGATGATTTCCCTGAACCTGAAAGCCCTGTGATTACTACTAATTTATTACGGGGTATGGCTACATCTATATTTTTTAAATTGTGCACTCGTGCACCCTTTATAATGATAAATTCTTTCGAACTTAAATTCTCTATGTTATCTGATTTGGTCATGAATTGTATATACGAACTACTAAGTTACTCAATTTTTTCGCCATTTGATAATTCCATTACTGGCATGATTTTTTGAAAGCAATTTTTTCTGATTATAACGATATTTAACCAATTTCAAGGGAATAGCGACCAAATAAAAAGGACGGAAAAATTTCCGTCCTGATATGATTTTTTCCTAAAAATATGTGCTGAACTAATAAAAGCGCCATAACAATACGTTAGCGCTAATCTGCATATATACCGGTATAAATTTGTCCTCCCGCTTTTCTCATCGCACGATACATCCCCTCTGAATTAAATGGCATTTCAATATTTCCTTGCGCATCAATAGCAACAAGACCTCCCTCACCACCAATTTTTACAAGTTTCTGATGTACCACAATGTCACATGCCTCTTTTAGTGAAAGACCCTTGTATTCCATCAAACAGGAAATATCGTAAGCCACTACAGAGCGAATAAAAAATTCACCATGGCCAGTGCATGAAATAGCACATGTATTGTTATTGGCGTATGTTCCTGCACCAATAACGGGACTATCACCTATTCTGCCAAATTTCTTATTAGTCATGCCCCCCGTAGAGGTTGCTGCTGCAATGTTACCGTGTATATCCAATGCTACCGCACCTACGGTTCCTTTTTTTGAACCACCTCCAGAAGACATTTTCGTATTACCATGATCCAATACTACCTGATCTGACTCTCTTGCCAACAACAATTGATCGTAACGTTCCTGAACAAAGAAGTATGCATCATCCGCAAATTCCAAATTCATTTTCCGAGCAAATTCCAATGCTCCAGCCCCCGATAAAAATACGTGTTCTGATTTTTCCATTACAACCTTTGCAAAAGAAACAGGATTTTTAACGTTTTTAATACCTGTTACTGCACCTGCCATCAGGTTGCTTCCATCCATTATGGAAGCATCCAGTTCAATTGTACCGTTATTGGTAAATACAGCACCTCTTCCTGCATTGAAAGCGGGGTTATCTTCAAGGCTTCTAACTGATGCTTCAACAGCATCCAAAGCACTACCACCGGATGCTAAAATTTTGTCCCCGGCTAGAATAGCCTCTTCCAATCCTTTTTTATAATTTTTTTCCTTTTCAGGATTCATGCTTTCACGTGGTATCGCTCCTGCACCACCATGTATTGCTATTGCATATTGGCTCATAACTTTCTTTTTTAATTCTTCAGCCGCCTTTTACCAGCAGTTGAAAAGTATTTTACATTAATTTTCTTAATAATTTTAAAATAATACCCTTACCGCGATAAGGCGGATAGATCATTTTACCGATGTCAACTAGTTTCGACTGATACATTACCGAACGCTCATGCGAAAAGGCTTTAAATCCGTGAAAACCATGCGATCCTCCCATTCCGCTGTGATTCACACCGCCAAATGATAACTCAGGATTTGAAATATGGATCATTACATCATTCACACACACTCCTCCTGAGGATGTTTGATTTAAAATATTTTCAATCTGTCGTTTTTTATCACTAAAAATATATAGTGCCAGAGGTTTATGATTTTTATTTATATAATCAATAACTTCAGATATGTTTTTATACGTTAATACCGGCAGCACCGGTCCGAATATTTCTTCCTGCATGATCAATGCATCCTGCGTAATATTTGTGATGACAGTAGGGTGTATGGTTCTGTCTGATTCATCAAAGGTTCCACCAATTTTAAGTTGGGCACCTTTTTTTACGGCATCGTCCACCAGATTTTTAATTCGCTTGAAATGGCCTTCTGACACTATTTTTCCATAATCTTCTTTATTCAGATGCCCATTATTAAAATATTTTTTTTCGATAGCTTCCTTCAACAATTGAATTAATTGCTCTTGCTGGCTTTCATGCACAAATACATAGTCGGGAGCAATACACGTTTGACCTGAATTAGCAAGTTTACCCCAAACAATTTTACTCGCAGCTTTTTTCAGATCCGCCTGCTGGTCTATAATAACAGGTGACTTCCCTCCTAACTCCAATGTTACAGTGGACAGATGTTTGGAAGCCGCCTCCATTACAACTTTCCCAATTTGTGTACTTCCAGTAAAAAAAATATGGTTAAAAGGTAATGCCAATAATTCTTTGGACACCTGCGCATCGCCTTCCACAACAGCTATTTCATCTTCTGTAAAAATTCCCCTTATAAGTTTAGCGACCACTTCACTGGTAGCAGCTGCTACTTCTGAAGGCTTCAGAACACAGCAATTTCCAGCCGCAATAGCGGAAACCAATGGTGACATTAATAATTGAAATGGATAATTCCAAGGTGCAATGATTAAGCTGATTCCCTTTGGTTCATAAATAATATGAGATTGCGTCATCAAATTCACCAAATTGGCAGAAACCTCCAGAGGCCTCATCCAGACAGATAAATTTTTGATTGCAAAGTCAATTTCAGCATAAATAAAAAACACTTCAAAAACAGCAGATTCAAATTCGTTTTTTCTCAAATCTTTTTTTAATGCTTCAAAAATGGTGCTTTCATTGGCATTAATAGCAGCTTTTAGCTTCTTTAATTTAGCCTTACGTTCATTTACAGAACCTAACTTAACAGAAAGCTGATTATGCTTTTGCGCTTCAAATATCCTTTGAATATCTGTTTGTACTTGTGCTGCTAATTTATTTTCCACCTATTTAAGATATTAATACTTTTTTATTTAAAACTCCCTGCGTTATCAAATACTGCGCTGCGCCATAGGTTGCAATGATCCATACACCTGCCAGCGGAACTGGCATAAGAAATTTATTAACGGCCAATAAACTATCCGACAGTGTAAAACACACGGCCCCTGCCATAATTAAGTTAAAACTTTTATTATTCACTTTACCATATCTATTGAGCGCAAAAACATTCATACTTACCAAAACCAGCGTATAAAATAATACCGGTACTTTTAATGCCCCTAAGTGATTAAAGAGGAAGGCATAAAACACCGTTCCATAGGTGATAATCAACAGTATAAAAACCGCTTTAGCTTTTAAACTCTTAACACTAACTGCTTCCGAAGAACGCAGATAATAAAGAATATACAATACATGAGCACTTAAAAATGAAATCAGGCCTCCAATAAAAAACAAAGGATTTCGATCCTGAAAAATAAGCAACACATCACCGAACAAAGAAAACACCAAGCCTCCAACAGCAAAGCTAATCGCTTTTCCTTTTTGCCCATCATTCGCAAACAAATACAACAGCAAGCTAATCACGATGAGGGGCTTAAAAACAATATTAAGCATAAAACTATCGGTATAATTTACATACAGAACAAGAGCCATTATAAGCACAAAAATGAAAATAAAATTCCTCTGAAGTGTTTTTTTCATTTTTCTGATTGTTTAATTTTAAACAGCCAAAGACCTGAGATCACAACCCATGCCGTTATTGCAACAAGTAAACTAATTGTTTGCATTTTAAAGTACATTACAAAAGTCAACAACGTAAACATTAATCGAAGTAATTCCACAAATACCGCATATTTTTTTGACTCAAATAAGCTGCTGTAATTGATAATACTGAATATTACAAGACTACACGCAATCAGCTTATCTATAAACGTTAATTTACCGGCATTTAATAAAAAAAATGTTGCTCCTACCAGCGTTACAGCGTATTGAAACAACACATAATAGTTTACAGTATTTGACACACTTGTATCATACTTCTGATATGCAGGAGCATTAACAGGATAATCCCCTGTATCAGCTATATACGCAGGCCGCCAGCCTGGAGGCATAAATACATATTTTAATTTATCCTTAGCACCTTTCATTTGACTTAATCCACGATACATTTGTTTCCAATGGTGAAGGTTAGCAGACAAGGGGTCCCAGGTATTGATTGGGTGAGTTATACCATAGGTTGGCTCTTCTTCCTCCTTTTGAAAAGTACCGAACATTTTATCCCAAATGATTAATGTTCCCGCGTGGTTCTTATCAATATATTTTGGGTTCACGCCATGGTGAACCCGGTGGTGTGAAGGAGTATTCAGCACATATTCAAGTACCCCCATCTTATTAATATTTTTGGTATGAATCCAGAATTGATACAAGGTAACCAAGGAGGATACCGTCACGAATTGAAAAGGATCAAACCCGATAAATGCTAAGGGAAGATAAAAGATAAATGAAAAAAATTTCTGAAACCATCCCTGACGCAACGCCACAGAAAGATTGTACTCTTCACTTTGATGATGCACAACATGTCCACCCCAGAATAAATTAATCACATGACTGTAGCGATGAAACCAATAATAGAAAAAATCAACACCAATAAAAAGAATAATTCCGGTAGTCCAATTAACCGGAATCTTAAAAAAAGCATAGTGTTCAAATAAAAAAGTATAGACACCTACAATAAATAATTTAAAGAACACCCCAGTTACCTGCTCACCAACACCACAACTGATATTAGCGATAGCGTCATTAAAACGATAATTACTTTTTTGTCTTAATTTATCAACTACCAATTCAAGCCCTATCAGGACAAAGAATACAGGTATAGATAATATAATGGGGTTAAAATTCATTTAATACTATTTTAACAAATTAAGCTGTTGATCTGTTTTACACTAGACTTTCGGCACAAATGAATGAACCTTTAACCTTTTTTTTATAGCAATTTTTAAACAAATAAAGAAGTAAACTTAAACGTTTTACCATCGAACAGCCCCTTATCACTTAACTTAAGCTCAGGAATAACAAGCAGCGCAAGAAAAGACAGCGTCATATACGGAGACTGAAGTGTACAACCCCAAGTTTTTACTTTTTTATCAAGGGATTCATATTTATCAGCTACCGTATATCCATCTTCAATGCTCATCAACCCGGCAACAGGTAATGGAAGCACATCCTGAAAATTTTTATTTACTGCCGAAACACCACCTTTGCAATCAATTAACACATTGATAGCAGCAACAATATCAGCATCCGTAACACCTGTAGCGATAATATTATGGCTATCATGAGCAACGCTGGAGGCGATTGCGCCTTCTTTCAATCCAAAATTTTTCACAAACGCAATACTTGGTGGAGCTGTATTGTACCTGTTTACAACTACCATTTTTAAAATATCTTTTGATGTATTGCTATTGACTTTGTTGTTATTTAATTCAATTTCTGTGATCAATTCCTTAGTAATCAACTGACCATCTTCTACTTCAATAACACGTATTTTATTGGAGGTTCCAACAATCTCAATATCCGATTCCGCAATTTTTTTGCAATTAAAATTATTAACAATATCTGCCTTAACAGAGTCAATCAAACTTTCTCCATTTTGGGCAACAAGCTGTCCGTTAATATACGTTTCAAGAATTGTTAAGTCTAGTAAATTATCTACCACAATAAAATCTGCAGGATCATTCTCTTGTAAAAGTCCCACCTTTAAACCGTAATGTTTAACAGGATTCACACACGCAACTTGAAACACATGCATTGGAGAAACACCGGATTTAATTGCACGTTTCACCAATTGGTTGATGTGGCCTACTACCAAGTCATTCGGATGCTTATCGTCTGAGCAAAACATCATATCAGCATAATATTCAGACATTAAACCTATCAGCGCCTCAAAATTTTTAGCTGCGCTTCCCTCACGTATCAGGATTTTCATTCCCAGCTGCAATTTTTCAAAAGCCTCATCCGATGTAAAACATTCATGATCGGTGGTGATACCTGCGGCAACATACTTTTTAATGTCCTCTCCTCTAAGGCCTGGTGCGTGGCCATCCACCACTTTTTTATATTTATGGGCGAGCTGAATTTTTTGCATTACCGTTTCGTCCTTAAACAAAACACCAGGAAAATTCATCATTTCAGCCAGGTAAACAATCTCCGGCATCTGCAACAATTCGTCAATTTCTTTTACACCTATAATTGCACCAGCAGTTTCAAATGTGGTAGCAGGTACACAGGACGGAGCTCCAAAATAAAATTTAAAAGGTACTTTTTTACCGTTGTCGAGCATATATTTCACGCCTTCAATACCCAACACATTACCTATTTCATGAGGATCAGAAACAGTGGCTACTGTACCGTGTGTAACAGCAAGCCGGGCAAATTCCGAGGGAATAAGCATAGAACTTTCTACATGCACATGCGCATCAATGAATCCCGGAAGTATATAGTTAGTGGAAGAAACAGCCTTTTTTTCTACACTTTTAATACTGCCATTTTCAACTACTATACAGCCCTGATAAATACATTGATTCAGCACATCAACTATAATACCTTCAACAGTAAACGCCATAAAATTCTATTATTTAATATTCGATTTTATCAGTTTTTTGCTGCCATTCTTTAAATGCAACAAGGGCTTCATCATTCAGCATCTGCTCGGTTGGCAAATGACGATCCGTTACGTTTAGTTCAATTTCTTCATAAATAAACTGGTCGTCAAAGCCTATAGCTGCAGCATCCACTTTTGTATTTGCAAAGTACATTTTATCAGGACGTGCCCAATAAATTGCCCCAAGGCACATAGGACATGGCTCACAGCTGGTATAAATTTCACAACCTGCTAACTGAAAACCACCCAAAACCTTACAAGCCTCACGTATAGCAACCACTTCGGCATGAGCCGTAGGGTCATTGGTAGATGTAACCTGATTAAAACCTTTCGCTATTATCTTTCCATCTTTAACAATCACTGCTCCGAATGGCCCGCCATTTCCGGCACGCATTGAATCTATAGACAATTTAATAGCTTCACGCATGAAATTTTCTTTTTCTTTCATTCTTTTTATTTTACAATACCATTTTAATTTTCTATCCCTGATCCAACTGCACCATCTATTTGAGTTAAAGGTAGCAATTTTTTAACATTTTACAAAGCAGTCCTATCCTTGAGTGATCGTTTTATTTTAATCTTTTCAAAAAATATTTTACGTATTTTTGAATAAGCCTAACCTATAACATCCATTACAACCTATTGTGAGCAGCATCTATCAAAAAATAACCGAAGTAGAAAACAGCAATAAAAAAGCTGCTTTATGCACTATCGTTATGACAAAAGGTTCTGCCCCCCGCAAAACGGGTGCTAAAATGCTGGTGTACATTAATGGCAGTATTGACGGCACTATTGGGGGTGGTGCGCTCGAAAAGAAAGTAATAGAACAAGCATTGGAAGCACTAAAAAATAACACCTCCAAAATAGTAACTCACAATTTAGTAAGTGAGCTTGCTATGTGCTGTGGCGGTACCGTAGAACTTTTTATTGAACCCATTATGAATAGAAAAAAATTATATATTTTCGGAGCAGGACACATTGGTAAAACACTGGCGAAATTTGCTCCTGATCTTGATTTTAACGTTACATTAATTGATGAGCGTTATGAGGCATTTGAAGACACTGATTTCTTTGGATATGATCAATTGAAAGAATATCATGCCACTGCGATTGAAAAACTAGCTTTTGATGAACATACGTTTGTGGTCATCCTAACACATAACCACGCCTACGACCGCGAAATCCTTGCACTTACTTCTACAAAATCACATGCATACATTGGAATGATCGGCAGTGAACGTAAAGTTGCCATAGCTAAAAAAAATATCATCGCATCTAATATATTGAATGAACAGGAAGCAAATAATATCGATATGCCAATCGGTATAGATATTGAAGCCATTACCCCACAGGAGATTGCGATCAGCATTTTAGCAAAACTGATCGATGTGAGAAATAAAAAAAATAAATAAAAAACCCTGACAGGGTTTAATCTGCCAGGGTTTGAAACCATCCATTATTTTTATTTATAAAATATTTTTTATAGACCTGCTAACAATTTATCCTTCGGAAAGCTTATGCTATAAGTGATTGTTATTTTTTTGGTTTCCTTTGGTTTGATATTCATCTTCCAGTTTAACACCCCTGAATTCTCGTCCAACACCGCTCCTGTTGACTCTATCAATTGCACAACCACTTCTTTATTTTGAGAAACCGGAATCTGATCCTGCAGATTAAAATTAGATGAGGACGATTTCGTGTTACGCACGGTAATTTCATACGTTACTGTTTTAACTTTGTCTTCACCAATAATTTTTTCCTTTGTTTTATCTTTTTGTTTTACACGGGTAACTACCATATTTTTATCTCTACCCAAGGTAATATCAAGCGTATCCGTAAGGTTATCAGGATTGATATACGATTCGCCAACAAAGGTACCATCAAAATAAATATTGGCATTACCGGCTACAAGGTTCAATTCATCCCAGTCTATAATTTTTGCTACCAGAAATGCATCTTTATCCATTTTTGGTGATGCAAAGTGAATGTACTCTGCCGCAATATCTTTCGTTTGAACTGCTACAAAATGTGTTTTCCCGTCCGCAGGTATTGAATATGCTAATTTTATCTCGTACTCCACGTTTGTGAAATTTTCTGCTGTTGTGATGTATTCTGATAGCAGCTGTGATGGCATTTCCTTTTTTTCATCCTCTTGAGCATACCCTGAATTATCCGCACTTGTTGCATATACTTGAGCTGCTTTTGATGCCGGTATGTTATCGCGATAAGTAACGGGACGATTTTGGTATGGATTATAAAAATTTAACCACCAGGTACTCAATTGCGGCTTAACATTACTTTGATTCGGATTTGCCGTTGAAAGTTTCAGCTTCACATCATTCCAATCTATACCTGTATCCTGAAACACCTGCGCTTTATAGGTTAACTGCACGTTACCACCCAAACCTTTGGCCCGAAGGTCATAAGAGGGTGTCCAACCTGCACCTTGCAACATGTAATTAACTGTTACAGTACCGTTTGTGGCAGCATCTGCTGAAACCGTTACAATTATCTGGTATTTCGTTTCATCTTTTACCACATCACCGGTATTTACATTGTAATTTCTCAACAATTCCAAATCATTTTGCATCCGTTGAATTTTAATTCCTAATACGTATTCTTCCTTTTTCAATTTTAGTAATTCAGCATTGATATTATTTAATTTTTCACGTAGAAAAGTTAACGCATCCTTTAATAAACCAAGCGTATCCTTGCGGGTTTCCCCCTTTATCATGCGATTATTTAATAAAGTAGTTCTTTCAATTATTAAGGCCTCCTGTTTTGTATTAATTTCCTCCTGATCAAAACCAATCATAACCAGGGAGTCTTGTAATAACTGCATCTGCCGGATATTTTTGGGACTTTGGACTGTTCCCCTACTTTTTTGTTCCGGATACTTAACTGCATGCTGAACATCCATTATTATAAAATTTCCGGTACTGCCAGCCTGGATGCTGCGCACATCAATAGCTGGCTCAAGACTCTCGAAAACCAAGGTTGTAATTCCCGCATTCACACCAACAGCTGAACTACGAAATATTTGGGCGCCACTTGTAAAAACTGTTACACTTTCAATTTTAGATTTAATCGCCTTTTCGGTAGTTGATGCGAGAATAGTTGCATACGAAGCAAAAACCATAAAACCTGTTATTATTGCTGCTATTGTTCTTCTTTTTGAAAAACTAATAATTAATGTGTTATTTTTCATACTATATTTTTTTATTAAATTAATTACTGATTTTGAAACCGTTTGATAGATAGATGCAGAACAATTTTCAATTCCATACTATTTTAAAAAATATTTTTCTGAAAATTATTTATTTCAAAAAAACAATAGAAAGCATCTCTATATTTAACAGCGGTTTTTCAATCAAAAATTCGTATTTTTGTTTTATACGATGTACTCCACCAAACTACATACCTTCAGTGATTTAGAACTGGTTAATCAATATAAATTAACCAGTGATAATGCGTGTATAGGAGTATTGTTTCAGCGCTATACGCATTTAATATTTGGGGTATGTGTTAAGTATCTTAAAGATGAAGATGATGCAGAGGATGCCAGCATGCAGATATTCGAAAAGCTGTTAACCGATTTAAAAAAACATGAAGTCCAGCAATTTAAAGCCTGGCTGCACATGGTATGCAAAAATTACTGTTTAATGCAGCTCCGTTCTGGCGCTACCAGACTTAAACACGATAAAGAAATGCATAAAGATCTGGCAGGATTTATGGAATCGGAACAAGATTTGCATCTTACAGTACAGAACACCAAAGAAATTCAGTTAACCTACATGGAAGAATGCATGAAAGGCCTTAATGCCGAGCAAAAACTATGTATTGAATTATTTTTTTTACAGGAAAAAAGTTATCAGGAAGTAACTGAAACTACCAATTTTACGATGAATAATGTAAAGAGTTATATTCAGAATGGCAAACGAAATTTAAAAAACTGTATAGACTCGCGGACAAAATGAGACTATAATTATAAATGAGCGACTCTTATAAACATATCATATATACTGAAACGGATTGCCTTTCCGAGCAAACAATGTTTGATTACATTGATAAAAAGCTCAGTGCGAAGGATTGTCATGTTGTTGAAAAACATCTGCTTCATTGTGATTTATGTTCCGATGCGTTGGAAGGATTAGAACTAACAAAAAACCGCGGCCGGATTGAGTCCATTAATCAGCAGGTAAGAGAGCGTATCGCTAACTCTTTAATAAAACCCAAAGCAAACACCTTTAATTATAAACTTATTATCTCAATTGCCGCAACAGTGTTATTATTGATTGGCGGGGTGTTTTTATTTAAACAGTTTAACCAGAACAATAAAATAGCTGAATTTAAATCCGAATCTGCCGCACCTTTAAGTGAAGTGCAACCTGCACCTGTAGAAGAAACACTCTCGGATTCAACAGCAGTAAACGTACCGCCTATACCTGCCGGAAAAGGCCAGGCAGAAGCGAAACCGAGATTGGAAGTAAAGAGCGAAGCACAGCCGGCACAACCCATTACAGCCAGCAAACAGCAAGCATTACCTAAATCAATAACAAACACAGCAAACACTGAAGACGCTGTTGGAGGGGTGAGCATGAGCCGCGACAATGCTGAAATGGCCAAAGAAGAAGAAAAACAAATGGAAAGCCCGGAACAATTACCTTCTGTAGCTGCTGACGATTTTTCTGAACGAAAAACAACAAAAAATTCAGAAGAAAGCAACAAAAAAGTAAATACACGATTAACGCAGCCGAGTCCAGCGAAAGCTGGCTCTGCCTCCCCTCAAGAGCGCGAAGACAGCGATCAAAAAAAGGATGATGGAGCAAAGACAACTTCAAATTACAATGACATAGTAAGTGACCAAGCGAAGAGTAAAAAACGTTCTAAAGAAAAAACAAAAACGGAAAAGAGTAATTCAGATGAAAGCGCGTATGCTCCCCAAAGTATTGTTTTAACAGACGAATCGGTTGAATTGGCTACCGCTGCAAATTCTAATTCAGAATCAATGCCTGAGTTCCCTGGAGGACAGGATGCATTAAGGAAATTTATAGCTTTCCATTTTAAATACCCGGAAAACAGTAAAAAGGAAGATTGGATTGGCCAGACTATTTATGTAAGCTTTATTGTAAATGGAAAAGGAAAGATCGGAACACCAAAAATCCTGAAAGGAATTAATTCGGATTTAGATAAAGAAGCATTGAGAGTTGTAAACAGTATGCCCAATTGGAAACCAGCAATAAGAGATGGGGAACCGACTTCCGTAAACTACAACCTTCCAATTAAATTAGAATAATGGATATGTTGGGTTCAAATTAAAATTAATTTAAAAACGTTACTTTTTTATGCAGGAAACAATTTCTTTTGTATTGGACGGAAAAATACAAATCATTGATTTTAAAAACGGGATCAATCCTACAACCACTGTACTGAATTATTTGCGCAGCAGTCCGATTCATAAAGGAGTAAAGGAAGGATGCGCTGAAGGTGACTGCGGTGCCTGCACTGTTGTAATTGGTGAACTAACCCAAAACAATAAGATGCGTTACCAGGCTTGGGATTCTTGTCTCGTTTTTTTACCCATGATACATGGCAAACAACTGATAACCGTAGAAAATTTATCACAAAAAAACGGTACTGAAACCATATTGCACCCTGTTCAAAAAACTATGGTTGAATGTAATGGCAGCCAATGCGGTTATTGCACTCCCGGTATAGTTATGTCCTTATTTTCACTGTATAAAAATGAAGCTGAATCAACAAAAGAAAATATTGAAGATGCCCTTACCGGAAATTTGTGTCGCTGCACAGGGTACAAACCAATTATCGATGCAGCCATAAAAGCCTGTGCTTATAAAGAGATTGATCAGTTCACTACTAACGAAAAACAAATTATCGAGCTGCTTCAACAAATCAAGGATCAAAGCACATCGTCAGAACTAACTTCTGAAAAGCAAAAATATTATAGGCCTGTAACAAAAACAGAAGCCCTGGAATTAAGGAAGCGGATGCCGGATTCTGTTCTGATCAGCGGAGCAACTGATGTGGCATTGCGTGTTACAAAACGTCATGAAGTGCTCGAAGAAATTATAGATCTGTCTGGTATCGAAGAATTAAAAAAATGCACCAAAACAGATTACCTGATTAAATTCGGTGCGGGTATGAGCCTGGAAGAAGTTAAAAAAATTGCCAAAGATGAATTGCCCGCTTTGTACGAAACATTGACTGTATTTGGTTCACGTCAAATCCGATCCTTAGCCACTTTTGGAGGAAATGTGGGTTCTTCTTCACCTATTGGGGATACTTTACCAACATTAATGGCATACAACGCTGAAATTAAATTACAAAGCATTGACGGGGAAAGAAAAATAAACATCAACGATTTTATTCTAGGCTATCGTAAAACAGAGCGCAGGCCCGATGAAATTATCACTAAGGTGATTATCACCAAGCCTTCTTCCAGTACAATCGTTAAATTTTACAAAGTATCAAAACGCAAGGACCTCGACATTTCTACCGTAAGCGCAGGATTCAGCCTAACATTAGATGATAATATTGTGGCCTCCATAACTCTTGCATACGGTGGAATGGCTGCTATTACCAAGCGAGTATTAAAAGCAGAGGAATATTTAACAGGTAAACTTTGGGTCCGGAGCAATGTGGAACAAGCAATGGAATTGATCGCTGAAGAGTTTACTCCCATTTCGGATGCCAGATCTGGTGCCGAATTCAGAACAATTGCTGCAAAAAATTTATTATTGAAATTTTGGACGGAAACAAATCCAATAACAATAGATTTATCCGAAATAGAGCAAGAGCCTTATTAGCAGCAAGCCGGGAGTAAAAGAATTTTGAGGTAAGGTTATTAAGGTAATAAAAAGACAAAAATTGAATTTCAAAAATTTGTATTGATTTTAGATTGCATCATACAGTTATACAGTAACGTTTAAGACAAATACCATCATTTTTTATAAAACAAATCAATGAATAGTATCCCTCACGATAGTGCCATTAAACATGTTAGCGGTGAATCCGTTTACATCGATGATATTCAGGTAAATTCACAATTGCTGATTGGCAGGGTTGTTTACAGCAAACACGCTCATGCGAAAATAAAGTCACTTGATCTGTCGGCAGCGAAACAATTACCTGGCGTCCATGCAGTTCTTTGCTACAAGGACATTCCGGGCGCTAATCAAATGGGACCGGTTATTCATGATGAAGTGTGTTTGGCTATTGATGAAGTAGTTTGTGTAGGCCAAGCAATTGTATTGATCGCAGCGGAAACATCCGAAATTGCCATTGCAGCAGAAAAATTAATTGTTATTGAATACGAGGAACTGGAAGCCATTCTGAATATACGCACAGCTATAGAAAAAAACTCATTGCTTGGCCCTGTACGTACTATGCAGCGTGGCGATGCGGATGCTGCCCTAAAAACTTCCGAACATGTTTTAACAGGTGAACTGGAAACAGGCGCACAAGAACACTGGTACCTCGAAACACAATCCTGCCTTTGTGTTCCGGGTGAGCACCAGGAAATAACCGCCTACAGCTCAACACAACACCCTTCTGAAACACAGGCAATTATTTCAGAAGTATTGGGTATTTCAAAAAATGAAGTAGTAGTGGAAACACGCAGGATGGGTGGTGCTTTTGGCGGTAAAGAAACACAAGGCAACTGGACTGCCGCCTGGTCAGCATTACTTTGCAATGCAACTAAAAGACCTGTAAAGATTCATCTTTTCAGAGATGATGATCAGATCATGACAGGCAAACGCCATCCTTATCTTATTAAATATGAAGTTGGCTTCGATGCCACAGGAAAAATTTCTGCCCTAAAATATGAACAGAATGCAGATGGCGGTTGTGCTACAGATTTAAGTTTAGCAATCCTGGAACGCGCCATGCTGCATGCCGACAATAGTTATTACATTCCGAACATGCATGTGACGGGAAAAGCCTATAAAACAAATTTACCTTCAAACACCGCTTATCGCGGTTTTGGAGGCCCTCAAGGAATGGCGGCTATGGAAGCGGTAATTGACCGTATTGCACGATTTCTAAAAAAAGATTCAGTAGATGTACGCAAAATAAATTTCTATGGGATTGATACTGATAATATAACACATTACGGACAAGAGGTTGAATTGAACCGCTTGCATACAATGTATGATCAATTAATAAAATCGTCTGAATACCATAAACGCAGAAAAGCTGTTGATGAATTCAATGCTTCCAATGAATTTTACAAAAAAGGAATTGCGTTAACACCGGTAAAATTCGGCATTTCCTTTACAACTTCATTTCTTAACCAGGCAGGTGCTCTTGTAAATATATACAAAGACGGCACTGTATTGGTGAATCATGGGGGTACAGAAATGGGTCAGGGTTTGAACACAAAAATATCACAAATCGCAGCAACGGAGCTGGGTGTGAGCGTTTCCAGAATAAAAGTAAATGCCACCAACACCTCAAAGGTTCCGAATACCTCTGCTACTGCTGCATCCGCAGGAACTGACTTAAACGGTATGGCTGTAAAAAACGCCATTGATCAGCTGAAGGTACGGATCTCAGAAGTAATGGCAGCTGAGTTTTCAAAGCAACGGCCCGAAAAACAATCGTTACCGGAAAATATTGTTTTTGAAAATGATTACATCTGCGATAAGTTGATGCCAAATCATAAAATGGCTTTTGCTGATGCAATGCCATTAGTTCATTTTAACCAGGTAAGTTTAAGTGCTGCTGGTTTTTACCGTACTCCTAACATCGGCTGGGACAAAGTTACAGGTTGGGGAAAACCTTTTAACTATTATGCTTTCGGCATGTGCGTAAGCGAAGTGATTGTGGATACACTAACAGGCTTTCATAAAAATTTAAGAACGGATATTTTGCATGATGTAGGAGATTCTATTAATCCGGGAATTGATATCGGACAAGTAGAGGGCGGCTATATACAGGGCCTTGGATGGTGCACCACCGAAGAAGTAAAATGGAATGATAAAGGCCACTTATTAAATCATTCTCCGGATACATACAAGATACCTTCCGTGCAGGATATACCGGTTGATTTCAGAACTGAATTATTACAAAGCGCACCAAATCCAAATGCAATACGTAAAAGTAAGGCAGTTGCTGAACCACCCTTTATGCTTGCTTTTGCGACATGGCTGGCAGTTAAGGATGCTATATCAAGTGTTGCCAATCATGAGCTGGAGCCACAATTTAAATTACCTGCAACCAATGAAGTTATTCTATTGAGTATTGAAGATTTAAAAAAACGGATAAAGAAATAAGCGGTATACTCTTAATAAGAAATTCTCTTTATTGTACTTTTATTTAACAGAATAAAAAGGTGAATGGAAATAAATTTAGAAAATTTATTTCCATTCACCTTTTTATTTTTCAGTTATACTTAAAACATTCCCTTACAGCATATATTACCCGAGAGCAATTAAACACAAAATTACTTATGGGGCAGCCCCACCAACGTAACCACCTGATTTTGAGGCACTAAAAACAAGCTGTTACCTGTTTGTGTTATTATATAAAACACCATCACTAAACCTCCTAATTATGGTAACACGTATTATTATCATCGTAAGTACATTATTTTTAATGTCAGTTGGTGAAAAATTATTTGCTCAGGATCCTGAATTCACACAGTTTTATGCTAACCCACTCTATCTAAATCCTGCATTCGCGGGAACAGCAAGGTGTCCACGAATCTGCTTAAATTATCGGAATCAATGGCCTGGCATTTCAGGCACTTACATTACTTATTCCGCATCCTACGATCAGCATGTTGATGCGGTTTCCGGTGGGTTAGGACTACTTGTAACGAATGATGTAGCAGGAAAAGGCACGCTTACAACAACAAATGTTAGCGGAATTTATTCCTACCAATTAAATTTAACGCCTCGGTTCTCGTTAAAATTTGGTGCTCAGGCAACTTATTTTCAAAAACGTATTGACTGGTCCAAACTTACATTTGGTGATATGATTGATGCAAAAAAAGGATTTGTTTTTGATACACATGAAGAACAAAAATTAAAAAATAAATCAAATGTAGATTTTTCTGCAGGCATTTTAGGTTACAGCAAAAGGTGTTTTATTGGATTTGCCGTACACCATTTAAACGAACCAGATGAGGGACTTCTGGACGTTAGTAGATTACCAATGAAATTAACTACCCATGCAGGTATAACTTTACCGCTAGGTGATAAAGGGAACGAAACTTCCATTTCTCCAAATATCCTTTATCAGAAGCAACAAAATTTTCAACAACTTAACTTAGGGCTCTATGTTAACAAGAGGTCAATCGTTGGAGGTTTATGGTACCGTAATCAGGATTCATTCATTATAGTGATTGGGCTACAGCAACCACTTTTTAAAATTGGATATAGCTATGATGTAACTGTTTCTAAATTGACGAATGCCACAGCCGGTTCTCATGAACTTTCATTCTCTATGCAGTTTACATGTAAACCTAAAACAAAAAAATTTCGAACAAACAGCTGCCCCTCATTTTAAAACCTAAAAATATAAAAACATGACAGATTTAAAAATAGAAAAACCGTGTCCTATGCTGTTAGCAAGGATGAGTAAAGACCAAAACAATACTATCTTTTGTAAAGCCTGCAAAAAAAATATTGTCGATTTCAGGGACAAAAGCCTTGATGAAATATTAAGTTCCATTACAAAAGAAACCTGTGGTATTTTTAACAGTAATCAATTAAAAGGCCAGAGCAACATGACTTTTCTCAGACAACTATTGTTTTATGGATTAATGATACTTTCTTTCTTTGGATGTAACGTGAGGCCCATTAACATTTCAAACAAATCGAATGATACAACATTAGAAAAACAAAAGGCAGATCTGTTTAAAAGTCCGGACACAGGCTCAGTAATTACTAAAGAAAAGGAAATTCAAAAGAAAAAAAAATTATTCCACAAAAAGAAAAAAAGAAAAAATTTCGTGATAACAGGCAGTCCTTATTAAGAACAATATTTATAAAATAACAAATTTGTATCTTGTCATTGCATTATTAATAACTTATTGCATGTTCCGTTATGCTTGATATTATTTCAAAAATAAAACAGAAAGATAGTGACGGCATAACCTTGTTATACAATCGTTATGGAAAGCAGCTATACGGCTACTCTGTCAGCAAATGGAAGCTCAGTGAAGATGATTCCTGGGAACTGGTATATAAGACCTTGTATAAGGTTATTTCGGTAATTGATAATTACTCGTTCGAAAATGAAAATAAATTCACGGCCTTTTTATTTAAAATATTTATTAATTACCTGCGAAATCATTATCGCGATAATAAAGACAGATACCTTGAAACAACTGAACTTCACGAAAGCCACGAAAAAATAAGTGCTGAAAGAGATGAACAATCCAATGAAAAACTTAGTCCTTTGATGCAATGCCTTCAAAAAGCACTACACATACTGGAAGACTGGCAAAGGATTGTTCTGCTAATGAGAGCTCAAAATTATTCTTACGAAGACATTGCGAAGTATGTAAGCAAGCCAACTGATCAATTAAAGGTGTATCACATGCGATTAAAAAAAATAGTGACACAAAAAACGAATGAATGTATTGATAAACATGAGTAATGGACGATAACAAACATATAGAAGAAGCCAATCTGGATAAGGCACTTAACAATTTATTTCTTGAAACAAATTCTATTGAGATAGATGAAGATTCTGTGCGTTTAATTATGGAGCAAGAATACGATATAAAAATCAATACCACTAAGGAAAAACAATTTCTTAAAAAATTAAACAGAAAGCCGAATGATCCAGGACGTTGGAATTATCCGATAATTATTATTGTCATTGTTATCGCAGGAATTGGATTTCTACTTATAAATAAGCAATCTTATTTTGATAACAATAAACCAACAGAAAACAAAAACAGGCCTGATCAGACTATGAACAATACAAAGTATGATTTTCCACCACTTAATGAACAATCTGGTTTACTAATGGAAAAAGACCCAGATTCCCTAATTAGTCACTCTATTGAAACTAGTACAAGTGTGCCACAGGAGGTTCCAATAAAAAATCCGGCACCTTATTTTTCGCAATCAGCCATTCAAAAAAACACATCAAATAATTCATTATTCCCTTTTATTGCAGACGACCTAAACAAATTTAACAACATTAAAAATAAAATGTTTGAGAAATTGTTAAAACATGAAAGAGGTATGTATAGTATGGTGGAAGAAGGAGTAATAGGATATCGTGGAAACGAGGTCACTATAGAACCGTTTATTCTGCGCAATCAGGCAATTACTAATCTTGAATACAAATTTTTCCTTGCAGATCTTATTAAAAAAAACAGGATGGATGATTACAAAAAAGCATCTGTAAAAAATGAAATTTGGACCAATTACAACCATAAGATTCTTGCCAATACTTATTTTACAGAGGAAATGTACAATGATTTTCCAGTGGTGAATATAAGTATGGAAGCAGCTCTACTTTTCTGTAACTGGCTGGAAAAAGAAATTAATGCATATTCCAGAAGTGTTGATCCTAAAGCAAAACCATTAACAATAAGGTTGCCACAAAGTGCAGAATGGATTTTTATCACCAGAAGAGGATATGCACAAATACCGAATTGTGATGGCTATAATACTATTTACGACTTAAGGGAAGGTATAGTGGATAAAAGCTATATCAAACGTATTAATCTTATTAAAAAACGCGGAGAGAGTAAACTAACAGAGCTTGATGAACTCTTTTCTACAAACAGGTATGGTATGAATGAAAATCAGACGCTAGAGTTATTTAAGAGAGGATCTAATTTTAAAAGCAAATTAACACCTGATTCATTATATCCAAATAAGATGGATGTGTACAGCAAAGCTGCACATGTGTCGGAAATGATACAGGAACAAGGGACAGGGAAGACGTTGATTGTTGGCGCTTGCTGGAAAAACAAACAAGAGTGCATGAAAATGGTAACAGAATTTAATAGCGCTTCGGCTTCACCCTACATTGGATTCCGGGTTGTAGTAACCAATGATAGCAAAGCGAGTTATAAAAAACCTTTCTGGTAACACTAAATACAATTCCTTTTCACAAATTGTTGTATCCAATTTAGATTAAACCGTTTCTTTTTTTCGTCTGCCTTCTAATATTTTAAGGAACGAGCGGGTTCTGATCTCATCCATAGTTAAGCCGGTGGCTGCTACATCTTCAGCAGAAATGGCACCGCAATTCATCGCGCGTAAAAAATAATTTAACAAGCCTTGACCTGTTGCTGCATCATCAAATACATCATCAGTAAGAGTTGCCCGTGCCGCTTTTTCAACAAAGGCCTTTAAACGTTTTGCAGCATCCTCATAACTCTCTAAAAAGAAAGAATACACAGCAGCATAACGCATTGGAAACTGTGCCGGGTTTAAGTCCCATCCCTGATACAGGCCTTTCCATAGGGAATAGCGCGTATGATCGTATGCTTTTTTCCAGCTGCGAAAAACAACCATTTTATTTTCTGCAAGTTGCTCAGGCGTAAGATTATTACCTCTGTGCGGCCCAATCGGCATTACATTGGTTGCTCCATCTGACAGCCAGATTCCAGTAGCACCTAAGGATACTTTCATAAAGTGATGAGCAAAATCACACACTGCATGACCCATATCCTGATACTTAGCCGTGATATTGCATGCTGCAGTATAATCATACGTACCAAACGCGGTGGCTATCATTCTTCCTTTGCTGGCTTCAACATACGTACGCAATGGATTTTTTCCGTCTTTATCAATCACCGCTTGAGTTGTTTCTACCATCATTTCCATTTTAAGCGCGCCACTTTCAATTTTAGTATTGGCTTCAATGGTTTCAAACAATTTCACCAATGCCTCTACCTGCTCTGGTATCGACACTTTGGGCAGCATCACAACAAAATTAGCCGGCAACTTACCGTTGGTTTCTTCCGACAAAGTGGTAAGAAAAATATCAAGCGTACGGGTACCGCGCTCTTTAAGATCTTCAGTAAAAGGTTTAATACGGATACCGATAAAAGGTGATAACGAATTTGCTTTCATTCCTTTTGCCACTTCCTTTGCTGCCCGCTCAGCTGTTGCATCCTCCTCTTCCCAGGAGCGATTGCCAAACCCATCTTCAAAATCAATTCTGAAATCTTCTAATGCCTCGGTTTTTAATTTATTTATTACCTTATTGTAGGTTGTATATGCCAGCCAGGCACTTTCCTTTTTACGTTCAGCCTCTGAGCTGGTATCCATTTTTTTTATCAAACGGTCTATCTCTGCTGCATCCGAAGGTAATAAATCAAAGCCGGGTAATTCAATCGCTTTTGCAAACTCAACAAAATCAGAAGCATTATTCAATAATGTGTTTAACGCTGACTGCCCCATTTTTTCAGCGGAGTCGGCAGAAAATAAATCAGCACCGCCATACACTGTATGCACCGGCTGCCGGTCCGATCGGTCACCAGGATAAACTTTTTGAAACGCTTTATTTGCTTGTCCTAATTCATTCAGAATGGATTCTTTTGCACTGCTTGGAATAGATAGTTTCATATATATTTTTGATTACTTTATTATTACTCCTTTTTATCGGTTTTACTTAAATTCTCTACATAATCGGTTGACTGTGTCACTTCGAGCGTAGTCGAGAAGTTTTCATAATGTGAAATGTTTTTACAAGAAGAAGCCTGCTTTAAAGCATCCCAATTCTCCGCAATTAAAGCTTCTTTCTTTTTTCTGCTCCATCCTTTTATTTTCTTTTCCCATGCAATTGCCTGAGTTACTTCATAAAAAGACATCTCATAAATTAGTTCGACTGGCCTTCTATTATAAGTATATGACTCTTTATCAATACCACTTTGATGCTCTGCAAACCTCCTGTTAATATTATTAGTAATTCCCGTATAGTAAGAATCATCGTCACATTTTAATATGTATACATAATATCTTTTCATTTATCATTACTTAGTTCTCGACTCCGCTCGAACTGACACGAAGATATTTCTGTTAAAAAATTGTTATCCAATTAAAAATTAACTTCCTCTGTATGTGGAGTATCCGTAAGGATTTAAAAGCAATGGAATATGATAATGTGAAGCATCGGCAACTTCAAATGCAATAGTAACGGAAGGGTAAAGCCCTTTAACACCCTGTGCTTTATAATACGAAGCGGTATCAAAAACAAGGCGGTAAACCCCCGGTGATAATTTTACTTCCGAAGAAAGAAGATCAGGTAATCGTCCATCGGCATTGGTATGCCCTTGTCCTAAAGATTTCCACAGGTTTTGAGATATTAAATGCTCCAAAACAATTGCAACATTTTGCCCTGGTTTACCAATAGTTGTATCTAGTATATGCGTTGTAATTTGGCTCATGCAATTAGTTTATCTAAACGGATATGAGTGATTTTATTTTGCTCAGCTTTTGCAATTCTATATTCTGTTTCAGGATCATTCATTAAACGTCTTAAAAGTAATGACAGCATTTCATCCGCTGTTTTACCTGTGGCACAAACGATAAAAGTATAACCAAATTTTTGTTCATACTCCTCGTTTGCTTTTGCCAGTTCCTCTAATGTTTTTGAACCAGCTACATTCACTCCCGCTTGCTCTTCAGAGGCCCATTCTTTTGTTGAAGCAAATTTCTTTTCAAGATTTTCCAAATCACCTATTTTGGGGTGATGTGCAAAAGCCTCTAACACTTCGTCATTCTCGCAGCTCATCCATACCATATCCGAAAGCTTCAACAGCTCCTCCTTGTCTTTATATGGTTTAAAATCAGTTAGATTTTGTGCCCAAAGAGTTGAACCACAACATTTGAATAGTGCTTTGAACGCTTCCTGCGTGCTTAAATTATTTAATTCTCCAATCGTCATAACAAACTTATTTTATATTGCCGAATAAACGTAAACGGCTCACGCCCCCATCAGGAAAAATATTTAACCGAACGTGGGTAAATGGTCCTGCATTCGTAATTTCATTCTCAAAATAATGCTCATGATCTGCCTGCAGCTTCATTTTTGGCAAAATCTCTATCCATTTCAAATCAGCCGCATTAAAATCAACTGTTTTATCTGAAACATTAACCCCTTCAATAGAACAGGTATCCGGATAATTCCCTTTAAAATGGCAGGTATCCACTAGTATTTTTTTAATATCTCCTTTGTGTGCCAATTTCACAATTACCCAATCACGGTTATTGGGAGTTCTGTTACGCTTGGTTTCCCAGCCATCTCCCATATTTATGCCACGTCCGGGCATAATTAAATTATCCATATGGCTAAAAAACATGTCGTTGCACAAAACTGATTTTGCACCATTTACAGCAGATGCTAAATCAACCATTTCATCCTGTTTTACAACTTCCCAGCTTTTATAAACTTCTCCGTATACTTTTAAACGGGCTACACCTCCATCAGGATAGATGTTCAAACGCAAATGTGTCCAGATTTTATCACTGTTTATATCAAAAAAATTCTGACTACCTGGTTTTAATGGCGATTTGGGCAAAATCTCAACCCATTCAACTTTTTCGGTTTGTAATAAGTCAGCAGCTGGATTACCTTCCATCTTGCACGCTTCAACGGATGCAAAAGGCGGGTGGTTTCCCAAAAAAAAGTTAGTATCAATATCCAATCCTTTTATAACTCCCGCTGCACCAAGCTGAACAATACACCAATCATACCCTGGAGTTCTTTTTCTGCGAGACTCCCAACCATCCATCCACTTGCCTCTATCCGTATATTTATCTGCAATAAATATGCCTCGACCCGATTTTAATAAATTTTCCTTTTCCGCAAAAAAATCATCCGTGCATACAAGCGCTTTTCCGCCTAGCCTTTCTGAAGCAAGGTCTATCAGCGAAGTGAATTTTGGTTTTTCGATTTGGTTTTGAACTTCCATTTTATAGTGTGATCTTGTTGATTAGTTCTGATAAATGTGTAATCTATATGTACTCGGTTGAACTGATAAGCTATTTTCAGTCAGACAATGATATTAATTTCCTCTAAAGCCTTGTTTACCAATTAGTATCTCGAAATATAATTTAAAATCCCCTTTCATCGACATCCATGGGTATTTGAAAGTTGCGGGTTTATTCTTTTCAATAAAAAAATGTCCGATCCAGGCAAAAAAATAGGCAGAAACAATTCCCATTGGGAAAAACCAAATTTCCTGCAAGGCAATAGCTGCTATTATAAACATAAAAAAGAGGCTTGTACCAATAAAATGGGTGATACGCGTGCCTAATTCGCGATGCTGATCTAAATAATAAGGATAAAACTCCTCAAATGTTTTATATTCTTTTTCAATCATGGTAATATAAATTAATCTCTTTTTTAAATAATTTTGCCTTGTGGTAAAGATATAAAATTTCCGTTTTCATATACCTTTTTCCCGCCTACATACGTTTGTTTTACAACTCCATATAGCTCCTCACCCACATATGGACTTATTTTATGACGATATTGAATAGCATCGCGCTCCACCACAAATTTCTGTTCAGGATCCCACACTACTATATCTGCATCAAATCCAGCCTTTAATTGTCCTTTACTTGCTCCTTCGCCAATAAAACTGGCAATATTAGTACTCATAAGTTTAGCAATATCCGATAGGCTAAAACCCCTGTTTTTAGCGGCCGTCCATACTACCGGCAATGAAAACTGTATACTGGCAATTCCGCCCCAGGCCTCTTTTAAATTACCTGATTCAATCTTCTTTAATTCTGGAGTCGCAGGAGAATGGTCCGTAACAATAAAGTCAATTACCCCATCTTTCAGGGCCTTCCAGAGCAGCTCATTATTCTCTCTTTCACGGATGGGCGGAGCACATTTAAAAAGCGTATTTCCATCGGGAATTTCTTCCGCACAATAATATAAATACTGAGGACATGTTTCCACGGTTAATGGAAGTCCCTTGGCCTTTGCAGCTTTTATTTTGTCGATATTATTTGCTGATGACAAATGCACAATATGCACCGGACAGTTAAATTCCTCACACAAGGCAATCATCATTTCAACAGCTTTATCCTCCCATATTTTCGGACGAGAATTTAGATAAGCGGAATAACTTGTTGGATTTTTTTCAAATAACTCAATACCTTCATGCATTTCGTCAATTTCTGCATGAGCCAATAAAGGGATTTTATATTTTGCAATTATGGGCATTCCTGCCTTCAGATCAGCAAGCGTAACATTTGGGAATTCGTCAATACCGGAATGGGTCAAAAAAGCCTTAATGCCCAACACGCCTGCATTTATGAGCTCTTCGAGCTTATCTATATTATCAGGAACAATTCCGCCCCAAAATCCACAGTTACAATATAATTTGCCTTTTGTGGATTCTAGTTTTTCACTAAATGCAGCAGCCGTAGTAGTTACAGGACTGGCATTTAAGGGCATATCTACAAGAGTGGTAATTCCACCAGCTATAGCGGCTTTTGTCATTGTTTCAAAGCCTTCCCATTCAGTTCTGCCGGGTTCATTGATATGCACGTGCGAATCAATAATGCCAGGCATTACAACAAAATCTCCAACATCTTCAATAAAAAATTGTGTCGAATTTAGTTTACCATCAATTATATCCGCAATTTTTCCATTGCTGATTAATAATGTAGCATCTTTAAACCCTGATTCAGTCAGAACTTTAGTACTGTGCAATCCGAAATCGGGTAATAGATTTTTCATGATATATCTACAATTTTAACAAATGTATTAAACTTGTTTATATATTTAACCATCAGAAAACAAAACCAAGAGGTAACTTATCAATAGACAATTAACAATCAGGAATTCTGAAGGTTAAAATTTATTACGCAGAAAAAATAATTATTGCAGGAATTATAAGCAGCACAGTCAACAACAGATAAAGAGAAACGATACCTAATGCAAAAACAGTTAAACACTATAGCAGAAAATAAAACAATTTTTTCCTTAAAAAGGATAATAGCACTTTTATTCATATTTATTTCTTCCCACACTTTTGCTGCTAATAAATTCTCTACCAATTTCAATACAAACGATTTACTTTTTATTTTAATTCCTTCCATAATTATTCTAATCATCCTATGGACCTTAAACAAAGCTATTGAAGCTTGCAAAAACGAAGACCCAGATAGTTTGCCTGAATTTTCAGAAAAAACAAAAAGCCGGATCGAGGAAATAAAGGAAAAACAAACGGTGTTATTCTACTGCACTTTAATAGCTGTATTTTTTTACACTTGCTATGCATTCGTCAGGGGTACTTCAATGGAATCACATGTGGCGGAATGGCTTAATTTAATTGTACGATGGGCACATGTTGTTTTCGGTATTGCATGGATAGGGGCATCGTTTTATTTTGTTTTTTTGGAAAACAGTTTGAACCGCTCAAAAGGCCTGAGAGATGAAATAGCGGGTAACTTATGGGCTGTTCATGGAGGCGGTTTTTATTATGTAGAAAAATATAAAGTTTCTCCTGCTGAAATCCCGAAAGACCTTCACTGGTTTAAATATGAAGCTTATTTCACCTGGCTGTCCGGATTTACCTTATTAATTATTGTTTATTATCTGGATGCAAAAGTATACTTAATAGATCCTGCTGTTCTCGAAATTTCTCAAACAGCAGCCATTTCAATCGGTATAGGCACTTTAGTGTGCGGCTGGATAGTATATGATTTGTTATGTAAATCTCCTTTATCCAAAAAACCTCTGTTTTTTGGATTTATTTTATTCTTGTTTATTTGCGGGGTCGCCTGGTTTCTTTCTCACGTTTTCAGCAGTCGTGCGGCTTATATTCATGTGGGAGCAATGATTGGTACTTTAATGGTCGGTAATGTATTCAGAGTAATTATTCCGGGACAAAAAGCAATGGTAAATGCTGCAAAAGCAGGTAAAACCGTTGATCCTACTCTCGGAAAAAAAGCACTTTTAAGATCACTTCATAACAATTACTTTACACTGCCTGTCATATTTATTATGATCAGCAACCATTTCCCTAGTACATACGGAAACGCTTTCAACTGGCTTGTTTTAATCGGCTTATCATTAACCAGTGTATTTGTAAAGCATTATTTAAACCTGAAAGAAAAAGGCGAAAAATCCGTATGGATACTTCCTGCTGCAATAATCGCTATGATTGCACTGGCCTTTGTAACGGCACCGAAAACTAAATCTGTTTGTAAAGAGGATGCCCCTGCAACCTTTACCGAAGTAAATGAGATTATTACAAAAAGGTGCGTACAATGCCACTCTTCAAACCCTACCGATGATGTTTTGAAGGTAGCTCCTAACGGAATTATGTTTGACGATCCTAAAAATATTATTAAATATTCTGAACGGATTTTAGCAAGAGCTGTTATTACCAAAACAATGCCCCAAGCCAATAAAACCGGCATGACGCAGGAAGAAAGAGATTTAATTCAATGCTGGATTGAAAATCAAACATCTGAAAAATAATTATTTTTAGTAATGCTCTCCAGTACTATCATTGTTTGTATTGCCTCATTCATAGCGGGTTTTGTTGATGCCATTGTTGGTGGCGGTGGTTTAATACAAACACCGGTTTTATTAATGTCCTTTCCCAGCCTTCCGGTCGCCAGTTTATTGGGTACAACCAAAATACCCTCCTTTTCAGGCACAGCTGTTTCCTTATATCAATATTCAAAACGGGTAACAATAAATTGGAAATTAATTATCTGGATTGCAGCAGCGGCATTTGCCGCTTCCATGCTGGGCTCTATGCTTGTCACCATAATAAACAATGAACTTTTAAAACCAATTATTCTAATTGCACTTGCTGGTGTTGCAGTTTACACCTACTCTAAAAAAAATTTCGGACAACAGGAAGCGCAGGAAATTTCATTCTCTAACGCTCTGATTAGAGGCGTTACCACTGGTTTGCTAATTGGATTTTATGACGGTTTTATTGGCCCCGGCACAGGAAGCTTTCTGGTATTGATGTTTGTAGGCCTATTAGGTAATGATTTTCTACATGCGAGCGCACATGCCAAAACAGTAAATTTAGCAACCAACATTGCATCCATTATTTATTTCGCTTCCACCGGAAATATAATATATGAATTGGCCGTACCAATGGCGCTTTTCAATATGACGGGTGGATTTATTGGATCACGACTTGCATTACTAAAAGGAAATACTTTTATAAGAATATTCTTTTTGCTCGTGGTAATAGGAACAATTATTCGTTTTGCTTTTGACATTTTTTAAGCAGACTATCCTCCTATACGGATCATACTTCTATCACCTTCTTTAACCTCTGAATCTTCAATTGAAAGATTCGCTTCCTCTAAATTATTACCTTCAAAACCTGATCTTCCGCCACGTTCCAGCTTTTTAGTTTGTATGCAGGACATAATCAAAGATTCAATATTTTCTCCGTTCCTAAAAGGTGTTAACAAGTCTGCTTCACCTTGCGAAAAAAGACAGTTTTTCATTTTACCGTCCGCTGTTAAACGCAATCGGTTGCAAGAACCGCAAAAAGGTGCAGTGATAGTAGTTATAAAAGAAAATGTACCTGCATGGCCCTCTGCCTTATACTTTTTTGCCGTATCATTAACAGCATCCTCCAATTTAAAATAAGTATACTTCGCACCAATCAGATCAAGCATATCGCGGTATGAAAATACCTTTTCCAAATTCCATGCATTTCCTGAAAACGGCATAAACTCTATAAAACGAACATCTAAGGCATAATCCTTTGTCCAATGAATAAAATCTAAAATGGCATGTTCATTAATACCTTTCATTACTACCATGTTCACCTTTACTTTAAAGCCCTCTGATAGTAACAAATGGATATTCATCATGATCTTTTTAAAATCACCTCTTTTGGTAATTGCAAAAAATTCGTCCGCATTTAAAGTATCTAAACTAACATTTACAGAGCGGATATTGGATTCTTTAAAAGTATCAACATAATCATTTACCAATACAGCATTTGTACTCACGGCAAGCTCTACAGGAAATTTTGAAAGTCGCTGCATAATATTCTTTGCGTCCTTCCGAAGCAATGGCTCACCACCGGTTAATCGAATTTTTTTTACACCCAATTTTATAAAGATACCTGCAATTGATTCGATCTCGGAGGCCTGCATTAATTTAGCCGAAGGTGTAACCAGCACTTTTTCGTTGGGCATACAATAAACACATCGCAGATTACAAGCGTCTGTAAGTGAAATACGCAAATAATCATGCTTGCGGCCGAAAGTGTCAGATAAGGGAGATGAGTGCATTACAACCCAAAGTTAAGGTATATTTCCTTAGCCTTTCCACGAATTATTTCATAAATTTGTTAGACAATTTTTGAACTGAAAAAGCACACAAATGAACGAGCAAATTTATATTCTGATTCTTCTGTTTATTGTTGCTTTTTTTTATTCTTCTGTCGGACATGGAGGTGCAAGCGGATACATAGCGGTTCTCAGCATAATCGGGATAAGCTCATTACTTATAAAACCTTCTGTATTATTGCTCAATATTTTTGTAGCGGGCATTTCCTTTTTTCACTATTACCGCAACGGTCACTTTCGATGGAAATTATTTTATCCCTTCGCCATATTATCAATACCAATGGCCTATTTAGGTTCATTTATTATCATAAGTCCAACATTATACAAACAGATATTAGGAATCTGTTTAATAGTGGCCGTTTTACGGATTTTAGGACTTTTTAATCCGAATCACATTTCACCTGCTAAACCATTACCCATTTGGGCTGGAGTAGTAATCGGAGCCTTTCTGGGTCTTTTTAGCGGAATGATTGGAATTGGAGGGGGTATTATTTTGAGCCCTTTGATATTATTATTTAACTGGGGAAACTTAAAGGAAACCGCTGCTGTTTCTGCTTTATTTATTGTTGTTAATTCCATCGCTGGTATTTTAGGACTTTGGAAACAGGAAATAACATTCCATCCCCAGCTTTTTATGTGGCTCATGGTAGCCGTTGCCGGTGGAATTATTGGCTCTTACTGGGGAAGCAGAAGGGCCGAAAACAAAACGCTTAAAAATGTACTTGCTATAGTCTTGTTATTTGCTGCAGTAAAACTAATTTTTATATAACCGGTATGATTACTGTAGAAGAGGCGAAAGCAATTCTTATTAAAAACGTTTTTCAATTATCTGGCACGACCACAATCGATGTCAATAATGCTTTAGGGTATACTCTTGCAGAAAATATAGTTGCTCTTTTAAATTTACCCCCTTTCAACCAATCGAATGTAGACGGTTACGCAGTAAACTTGGCGGATTCTTTAACAAACAAATGGGAAGTAGTAAACGAAATTAAAGCTGGTGATAATACAGTCATGGAACTCGGCAAAGGGGAAGCTGCACGAATATTTACCGGAGCAATAGTACCGGCAGGCAGCGATGCCGTTATAATGCAGGAAAAAATAACCAGAACCGAAAACACAATACACTACAGTGAAACAACCCCAATAAAAAAAGGTGAACATATTCGCAATGCAGGTGCTCATATTAAAAATGGAGATTTAGCGCTAAACAAAGGCACCATCCTCAACCCTGCAGCATTAAGCTTTTTAAATGCACTCGGCATAAACAATGTATCCGTTTTTAACAAACCGAAAATTGCGTTGATCATTACAGGAAACGAATTACAACCAGCAGGAACTATATTAGAAAACGGTAAAATATTCGAATCCAATTCTGTTGCATTACAATCTGCTTTGGCAGCCATGAGCCTAAGCTTAAACAAAATACTTTTTGTCAAAGATGATAAAAACAGCCTGGAAGCAGCCGTAACAGAAGCGTTGGCTGACACCGATATTTTATTAATATCAGGTGGAATTTCTGTGGGAGATTATGATTATGTAAACGAAGTGTTAAATGAAAACGGGACAAATACCTTGTTCTACAAAATAGCACAAAAACCAGGAAAACCATTATACTTTGGAAAAAATAAAAACACTTTTGTTTTTGGATTGCCCGGCAACCCTGCCTCAGCGCTAACATGCTTTTATGAATATGTTTTTCCTGCATTAAAAAAAATGATGGGGCATGAAAATGTATTTTTAAAAACAGTACAATTGCCGGTTTCAAAAGAAATAATTAAAAAAAGTGGGATGGCGCTATTTCTAAAAGCCAAAGCGACTGACAGCGCCATTGAACCGCTTGATGGGCAGGAATCCTTTATAATGAAATCCTTTGCCATGACAAATGCATTTATATATTTACCATTAGAAAAAGAAACCGTCAAAGCGGGTGAAAATGTTGAGGTTCATCTATTGCCGGAATATTAATCTGCCCTCTACGTTTTTATTATATCGAATCTACAAAATGAAATCATTCATACTCAAATCTAAATGACAACAACCATTTTATTTTTCGGTGCACTTAAAGAAATTACAGGTTCCGAGAAAATTGATCTACAAAACATCAAAGATACTGAAGAAGTAAATGAACAACTGCTTCAGCGCTATCCCTTACTTAAACAAAAAATATACAGAATAGCTTTAAATAAAAAACTGATTATCAAAAATGAATTGTTGAATGAAGGTGATATAATTGCACTGTTACCGCCATTTGCAGGAGGATAAAAATGTTAAGCTCAAAAGAAATAGCACGTTATAACCGCCAGATTCTGCTTCCAGATTTTGGTACAGCAGGACAGAAAAAACTAAAACAAGCTCGGATCTTAATGATTGGCGCGGGTGGTCTGGGATGTGCGGTATTACCATACCTTACAGCTGCTGGGGTTGGCACGATAGGTATTGTTGATTTTGATACAGTGGATAACTCAAACCTGCACCGACAGCCTTTGTATACAACGGATGATATTGGAAAACAAAAGGTGGGATGTGCAGTTCAACGACTCGCGAAACAAAATGAGTTTGTAAAATTTGAAGCACACCCCCATGAATTAAGCAACCAGAATGCAATTGAACTGTTTTCAAACTATGATATTATTATTGACGGCACAGATAATTTTGCCAGCCGTTATTTAATAAATGACGCCTGCATTTTGTTGGATAAACCATTGGTATATGGGGCTATCCATCGCTTTGAAGGGCAGGTAACCGTGTTTAATTATGGTTCAAATACAGAAGTCAAAGGACCATCTTACCGCTGCCTGTTTCCTGAACCTCCTTCTGCAAATGCTTTTCCCGACTGTTCCGAAGCTGGTGTAATTGGGGTACTTCCAGGCTTAATAGGACTGATGCAGGCAAATGAAACAATAAAAATAATTACTGGAATTGGTGACGTTTTATCAGGAAGACTAATGATGGTTAACATGCTCAACATGGAATTTAACACCCTGCACTTCAATCGAAATAATGAAAAAAATATTTTATCACCCGCATCAGCAGAGGAACTAAAAGAATACGATTACAAATTATTCTGCAGCAGAGTAAACAATACATAACTATGACAGAAAAAAAACGACATAAAGTGTTAGTGCAAGGTGCAATAAGTCCACAGTTCATTGCAGACAGCATCTCCAAACACAGCTCAAAAACGAATATTGGGGCACATGATATTTTTTTAGGGCAGGTGCGTGCAGACTTAAAAGACAACAAATCTGTTCAAGCCATTGACTATTCAGCGTATGAGGAGATGGCCGAAGACGCATTTTTTGAAATCCGCGAAACCGCTTTTGTAAAACATGATTTAATATGCATGCATATTTACCACAGCATTGGCCAGGTGAAAACCGGAGAAATATGCCTGTTTGTTTTCGTTTCTTCAAAACACCGGAAAGACGCATTTGCAGCATGTCAAGATATTGTAGAGCAAATAAAAACAACCGTTCCGATTTTTGGCAAAGAGATTCTGGAAGACGAATCAATTGTATGGAAAGAGAATAAATAATTTATATCAAGCACAATATTCAAATCAAATATAACTATTCGCTAATGGTAGACATTACATTCAAATCCAACACACATCGCACAGCAATAGCGCAGGCCATTGTGAAGGTAAGCAGTCAACAAACCATAGAAGCCATTTTAAACAAAACTGTTCCGAAGGGTGATGTATTTGAAATGGCAAAAACCGCTGGATTATTTGCTGTAAAACGCACCAGTGACCTTATTCCCGATTGCCATCCAATTCCCGTAGAATATACTGCTGTAAAGTATGATATACAAAAACTGGAAATTCATATTCACATGGAAGTTCATACAATCTATAAAACAGGTGTTGAGGTTGAAGCTATGCATGGCGCATCTGTAGTGGCACTTACTATATATGACATGTTAAAGCCAATTGATAAAGGCATCGAAATACATAGCATTAAATTGCTTGAAAAAAAGGGTGGAAAAGGTGACTATACCGATAAATTCAAAACAGACTTAAAGGCTGCAGTAATAGTATGTTCGGACAGTATTGCCGCAGGAAAGAAAACCGACAAGGCTGGCAAATCGATTATCAAAAAACTGGAATTATGTAAAGTAACAGTGAGCGATTACACTATTGTGGCGGACGAAACAGAGGCAATACAAAAAAAAGTGTTACAGCTTTGTGATGATAAAAATAATATTATCATACTGACGGGTGGTACAGGCCTTTCTCCTAGAGACATTACCCCGGAAGCAATTAAACCTTTGTTAGACCGCGAAATACCAGGTATTATGGAGGCTGCAAGAAATTACGGCCAAAACCGTATGCCTTTTTCAATGCTTTCACGTGGAATTGCAGGAATGAAAGGCAACACGCTAATCATTACATTACCAGGTTCAACGCGGGGTGCTCAGGAATCAATGGATGCAATATTCCCGTTTGTGTTACACACATTTTTAATGATTGAAGGCCAGCAACACTCCTGATTACAACCAAATCAGACTCGGTTCGAAATGTCAATTGAGCTGTCATTTCGAGCGGAGTCGAGAAATAGTGCGAGGCTTCCCACTTTTTAGAATGAAATTTAAACAGCTTCTAAAACAGAAAAATTATTTTTTATTTACTATGAATTGTTGCGTTGTATAAATTTCATTATTCATTTTAATGTATATGAAATAGCTGCCATTTTCAAACGATGCCAAATCAACATTAAAAACAGTGTCAGAACTTTGTTCAGATAACATTAATCGGCCAGAAACATCATAGATCTCAATGGTTTTAGAACCTTGCAAATCCTTTACCTCAACAGTTAAACACGCATCGGCCGGATTAGGAAATACATTGATCAAGCTTTTAGAGGCCTCTTCAATAGCTGTGCACACCTGCGCATTAATAGTTTTAGAAACTGGAGCGCTTGCACCAAAAGCATTTGAAACAGTTAATGAAACAGTATGCACACCAGGTGTTGTGAAACTTGCTATTACACTTTGATTGGAAGATGTTGCCGGAAGCGCATCGGGTAAGGACCAGCTCCAGTCCGCTGGAGCGTTAGTAGAATTATCGGTAAATGTCATTTGCTGACCAACACAAACAGTATCGGCAGAAGGAGTAAAATTAGCTATCGGTGCAGCATTCGTTACCGCATCATTACGGGTATACCAAATAGGTGATGTCCAGATGATATCACCATCCGCCTGTGTTATTTTTAAATAATAATAATAGGTAGCGTTATTGGTCAGAGAGTGTGTATACGTTAAATTTGAAGAACCCGAGTTACTATTTAATATTGTTGAAATGGCTCCGCTGCCTGGGATACCTGAATATACTTTTATGGATGATACTGTTTCGGAAAGATCAGGATCAGTAATTGTAACATTGATCGTAGGGTTACCTGCCTGCGTAAGTATACTTCCCATCGGCTTTGCGCTGATTGTAAAATCCACTTTTGTATTCCAGTCATCTGAACTATAAAAACGCATTTTATGAAATGCCTCTAGTAAGTCAGCCTTAGTCAATGCTGGAGCCAGCACAACCAAACGGCCTGCACATTGTCTACCAAAAACACTATTATGCGTATCATGATCTAAACCGATTCCCAAATGATATCCTTGTTTTAAAGCATCATTGTAACGGCTGATATAGCTTCCTGCATCAGGATCAGAATACGTGTTATTGGTAGAAAACGCAGGACCGCTGCGGGCTGCCATCCCAATAATTGCATTATCGGCAAGCAAATTAACACCATTAGTAAATAAGTTGTTATAGTCAGTAGTTTGAGGATGCGCCAGATAGGCGAAAGATGAGGGCCTTTCATTTATTTTTGTCCACAAACCAGTATAATTATTTTTAGCAACAAATACATCATAATCGTTAGCGTCCCACCCGATTAACGAATCGTATCCATAAACAATGACGTGACCACCGCCAGAAATTACCCCCCATTCCATTCCGTACAAAGCAATGAAAGAACCATTAACAGTGGCCGCTGCTGCATCCGCGATGCCCTGATGAAAATTAAGCGGACTCGCCATTCCAGCGCTTAAATGATTATGTTCTGAAATACCATAAAAATCAATCTGCTGGGAAGCATTTGCATAATTGAAGTCTTCCAATGGAGTAGACATATTAGAAGTACTGCTGTCCTTATTTCCGTCAGAATAAGAGGAGTGCGCATGGATATTACCAAAATAATAATTATACGTTTGTGCTTGAATACCGCTGGTAACAGCTAAAAAAAGCAGTGAAAAAATTGAATATATTTTTATCATCTTGGTTTTATAAAGGGTAATTTTAAAAATAACAGCATCTAAAAAACAACAACTAAAAGTACATAAAAAAATATAAATTAAAAACGTGAAAGGAATCGCTTCTCATTAAATCAATAAACAAGTTGATTATTTAATCATTACTTTTTTAATAGCAGAACCGTTGTTTGTATTTATCATAATATAATAAACCCCTCCAGGATAATTAAATGACAATTTACAGAAATGCTGTACCCCATTTAGAGCAATATTTTCCAGCAACCTTCCGGTAATATCATAAATATTTACTGAAGTAATTCCAACATTTGTATCATTCAGAATAATATTAAAATTGCCATTGCTTGGATTCGGCTGAATACTAAAACTATCGCTATTTAACACCTCTGTTATTCCAACCACACCAGTAATAGTCACTGTATTTAATATGCTGCAGCCATTACCGTCTGTAATTGTAACGGTATAATCTCCCGCTCCCATCCCTGTAATACTTCCATTAGTTCCGCCATTATTCCACAAATAGGTATATCCTGCTGTACCACCTGATACAGTTGCTGTTGCTGTACCATCGGAACCTGTTGTACTTGCAGTAGATGTAAGTGTTGCCATAAGCATGGAGGGTTCACTTACAGTTACCATTTTAGTGTTCGTTAAACCATTGGCATCAGTAACAGTTACTGTATATGTTTGCGCGCATAAACCCGAAACAGTACTTGTAGTTATTGATCCCGGATTCCATAAATAATTATATGGAGATGTGCCTCCTGTAGCCATAACAGTGGCTGATCCATCACATGCTCCGTGACACGCAGCATTATAATAACTGCTTATGCCACTATTAAACGCCAGTTCAGATAACGCATTAGAATACAATGAATTATTTTCGGTTGTAACAAACACACGTGTAGTTACAAAAGCTATTTTATGAACGTTTGTAAAGCTTGGCAAATTAAACTGGTTTCCGGCAGCTATCCAGGTTAAACCATTATCAGCAGTAGCCAGTAGTCCTCCCTTATAGCTTGCAAATACATAACCACCGTATGTCTCCATTCCCTGAACAGCACTTCCATCAAGACCCATTGTTACAGTATGAGAAATTGACAAGGCCGCGGTCGGAGTCCAGCTGATTGTTGCTGCATCAGAAACAAAAACTCCTGAGCCGTCCGTACCTGCAAACAATTTATTACCTGAAACAATTACAGAAGTAACATCCATATTTAATAGCCCTGTATTAGCAGAAGCCCAGGACAAGCCAGATTCAGGCTTTGCATAAACACCATTACCTAAGGTACCTAATAGCATTGTTGTTCCATAAAAAGCCATTGAGCTTGGCACAACTGCTGATGGAAGCCCATTTTGAATGGATGTCCAGGCCAAGGTTCCATTGGAAGAATATATATCCCCGCTTGAAGTAAATGCATATATATTAGTGCTCGAAGCAATTATTTTTTTCATTTGAAGATTGCTTCCTAATCCTGTATTAAATACTATCCAGGTTCTGCCCGTATCAGCACTTACAAACACCCCATTATTGGCTGTAGCTGCAAATAATTTTGAACCCATAAAAAACAGGTCGGTTACATGCAAACTATCTGTTAATCCCGCATTAGCACTGGTATATGTATTCGCAAGATCTGTACTTACAAAAACACCTTTCTCCGTAGCTGCCACTATCACAGCAGCTCCGCTGGCAGCCATTGAATAGGTTTCAAGATTATTAAAACCGTTATTGACTAATGCCCATGAAGACGAGAGGGTTCCTGTTTTATATACTCCTTCCTTATTTGTTCCCGCAACAAGACTACCGCCAAAAGGAACAACTGTTGTTACATCAATAGTTGCCAAACCAATATTATTACTTATCCAGCTAATAGCTCCGGTCGCTGAAACAAACACTCCATTATCGGTAGCTAAATACCAGGCTGCTCCATCGTTTGAAACAGAACGCACAACTGTATTAGCTGGCAAACCGTTTTGAACAGCTGAATAAACAGGATTAAGTGTAGTGCTCGCTGCAGAAGAAATATAAATATCATTCGCATTAACTATTATTAGTTCATCACTAGATGAGTTATACGAAACAGCAGTAGCATTAACACCATTAGTTGGAACATCATTAAAATCAAACCAGGTTACTCCCTTATCATCAGAGGCCCAAACTCCGCCAGCGGAAGTGTGGATAATTCTGTTTCCCGCTTTGGTAAAAGCGTTAATTGATAGATTTAGTAATGTACTATTTACAGGCACCCACGTTTGCCCTTTGTTAATGGTTTTAAAAATTCCGCCCCCATCCGTACCAACAAGCAACGTAATTGAATCAATAGCAATTATAGACGTTACATGAAGATTGCTTAATCCATTGTTTACTTTTTGCCAATACCTGTCACTGCCAATAAAACCGGTGAATACAAACACTCCGCTGTCCGCAGTACCCGCAAACAAATAGCTGCCGGTATGAGCGAGTGCTGTAATTTTTCCACTTTTCAAGCCTACTGGCCTCGCACGCCAGGCAATTAGTCCGGCCGTTGTACTTTCATAAACCCCGCCTTCCGTGGTTCCAAGATAAACGGCATTTGAACCATCTGCAATTCCGCAGCTTACAGATCCTCCATAGGGTCCTTTGGTACCGAAATGCGCAAACATCGCGGTAGATATTAAAACAAATAGTAATGTTAAATTTTTTGTGCTTTTTAATAGTGTATAAATTAATTTCATGTCTTTATTTTTTAAATTTTTGTCTAATTATTTTTTGCTTTTTGCTGAATCCATTTTAATATAAGATCAACGGTACATTTATCAAGCTTGCCAGTGGGGGGCATCGGATCTGATGATGAATTCATTGAAGCGTGCAACACACTGTATATTGGAGTAATGGTATCAACATATCCGCTGCTGTTATTCATTAGTTGAACATAGGCAACCGATGGTTCAAGATTAAGATTTCCGGCCGGGGAACTTCCCGAATGGCATCCGGAAACAGCACAATGAGTATTTAAAACAGGTTGTATATCACCACTGAATGAAACGGTTTCAGGAGAAACACAATCTACATTGAGTTCTGCCTTATCGTAGCTGCACGAATAACAGAAGATCAAACAGCAGAAAAAACTGATATGTTTATAATCCCTCATTACGGTTCGAAAATAAATATGGAAGGAATATTATTTACAATTGCCGCAGCTAGCGCTGAACCATTATCCGCAGCCGTTGCCACCGAAAGGTTAGTGCTTTGGTTTAATTGGATACCGGTAAATAATTTATTATAATCAACCATAATATGACCAAACCCCACTTGTCCCTCTGTAATCGTTAAGCTTTTGTCCGGCATAATCACTTGTTTATAATTGGCATTAGTACCTATTTTATAAACGAAGGGAACTAATGGGCTAGACATATTCGCTGAAGTATCGATCATCCCTTGAAGATTCAAAAACACATATCCATCCGGCTGGGCAGATCCGCCAAACCACATGGCCGGTTTATTCAATATAAGCGAATCAGATGAAGCAGTAGGGCTTAGTTGATTTGTAGCTGCATTGAGTCCCACCTTAAAACGAATCGATTTATAGTTGCCAACAGGGGCATCACCAACAACAAAAGTTTCAGCCTCAAACGTTTTCAATATTTTCTTTCCGGAAATATCAACCAGTGAGCCATCCAGCTTTTCAAGCTGTACTTCAGAAATGTAAAGCTGTGCCATACTCAACGAAATATTGCGTCCTTCAGTTGTTGTGTAAGTAATATTATACAAATCAACTTCACTGTCTGAAAGATACGTATGCAGATGGAACATAAATGTTCCTTTTGGCGTGTTGGCCGGCACTTCGGGTGCAGGGGCCTCATTTTTATTTTTTTCACAGGAAGAAAAGCCGGTAATAGCAGCAGCAATAAGCAACACCCACACTGCGTTAAAATTATTTTTAATTAATTTGTTCATATTCTTCATTTTTAAAAAATTAAAATGCGATTGACCAAGCGGCTATTAAGGATTGTTTCTGGCTCATCTGAATACCATTTACATATTGGTACACAGGAACTCCATATTCAAACCCCAAACGCTGTTTTTTTAAAATTCCTTTTTTAAATTGTAAAACAGCACCCATATAACAGTTGATGCGTTTACCGCCATAATTAAAAGGATTAGCGGAAGGTTCGCTGAAATAATAAAGATTTTTATCATACCCATCCATTCTACCAGTAGCAGCAGCCTCTGCGCGCAATGTAGTTCCAAAAACTCTATGCCATTGATAAGCCATCCAGCTATTAGCGCTTACTTCATCACCCAGCTTATAACCAACAGTGTTATAGCCTACTCTGATAACAGAATTTAATTGAGTACTAAACGTCAGTTTTCCTTTTTGATATAAATAATTAATACCTGGCTGCAGATCCCAGGTTCCTGAACCTAACTGCATAGAATAAGGATAACGTTGATTGGGAAACATCATTTCATCCTTGCTGCCTTTCACCTGAATACTTCCTGATGGAATATTTATTCCTCCGCTTAACAAAAGCTGATGCCTTTGCTTTTTTAAAAGGGCAAATAGCGCATGCAGTTTAATATCACTAATACCGCTGGTTTTCATCACATGGTTCATACTGCCCGTTGCACCGGGATGAACGTGCCCGCCTCCGGAATCAAACATCAGCATATCCATCGCTAATACATTATAATGAAACATTGCCATTACGGTAACTTTATTGCTTAAACCGTACATCGCCATTAGCATGTGCATATCCATCCGCATTTTATCGGGTACCATCAGGTAGTTTACAAATACGGCATCTGCATTCATTTTTTCCGTTCCCGATAACAAACCATCCATCGTCATATTCATATACCTGTAGGAGATCATCCATTCATTTTTCTTGTGAACATGACTGATCATAACCCCTGCAGGGGTCGGGTCATTATTGCAACACAATTCATTTCCGCAAATTGCCAATGAATCGGATAGTGGTTGCGATGATAATAATATAGACTGCAGAATAAATCCCGCCATCAGGATTACTCGGCTTAATTGAAATTGCATTTATTATTTATTAATTTTTCTGAATAGTAAAATCTGCAGTATCTTCAAAAGATTAGTATCCACAATGATTACAGAATGTCCGAAATTGTTAAAAATCAAACAGTCCTAATAAAGTGCAAACAGAAATCTTCAATTAATAAACTAACAGGAAGGCGGATGAAAAACAGAAAAAGAAGGAGAGTTTGTTTCTTGGATTAAATAATCAGGATAATTTTTTTTTATAGTACTACAACTTAGAAAATCGAAACTAAACGCTTCCGTATAAAACTGTATTTGATTTTTTTCTTTTATTGAATTTAAAGGCGAGTTTTCCTTTTTAGTGTTCTGCGCCAGTTTCTTTTTTAAATGACATTTTCCATTACAACGCATCTTAGGTTTCGCACGATTTTCACAAAGTGTTTTGGAAATATACTCCTTGTTTACTGCATAATTCACAATAATAGTGACACTGCTAAAAGTTTGCAGCAGGATAGCAAATAAAACTAATATGACAGAGGCTTTTTTCAATATTACAAATATATGCATTACAATAGCCAAATACTATAAAAATCGTTTTAATAAATATGAAAAAACCATTTCTCCCTTTATACGTTCGAGCATAATTTTATTTTATTAGTATCATAAATTAAATTTTCAGGCAAAAAGATCGTATCTTATAGGAAGTGCATCATTTAAAGAATAAAGAGGTATGATTTTTGCGTTGAATATAGGGAGAGCATAAAAAATAAAATTATTTATTAACTATTGAAATACTTACATTTGTTAGGTAAGACGACATAATCATGAAAACAAAAATTTGTTTACTTATTCTGCTTCTTGCACTAAGCAGTGCAAAAGCTCAGTTTTCAGTTGCCAGGATAAAAGTGAATGGCTTAACCTGCTCTGCCTGCTCCTACGCTACACAAAAATCACTTCTTGAATTGGATTTTGTGGATAGTGTTAAAATGGATCTTAATACAAATCTGGCTGTTGTAACCTTTAAACCCTCAAAAAAAATAGATATACAGCTGCTTTCCAAAAAAGTATACGATGCAGGCTTTTCAGTTGGAAGCCTTACAGCAATATTTACTTTTAATTCCTATACACTTTCTGAGAATGGTTGTTTCGATTTTGAAGGAGATCTTTATCATTTTGAAAAAACTGCCAGCCAAATATTGAATGGGGCAACCACACTTCAATTTATTGGTAAAAAATACATGGACAAAACGGAACAAAAAAAATGGAAGGACGTCAAAATAGAAGATAACTGTAAACAGGACAAAAATTTTTCAGGAAATATATATAATGTTATTGTACAATGAAATTGCGCTTTTTAACATTTTGTGCATTATTTCCACTTGCTCTATGTCAGGCGCAGGAGCTGTTTCCGCATGCAGACCCCGCCAGTAACATTCCAAAAGGTGTATTGGGTATTCGTCTTTTTAACGAAGGGTATCAGGAAATAAATCAATTCCGAAGCCTCCAAAGTGTCCGTTTCATGCTGGGTTTAAGCTCGAAACTGATGCTGACCCAATCATTTAATTTTTCCAATCACCACGGCAAAAAATTCCCGGCTGATTTCGTTCGTAATGATGGTACAATAGGCAATCATACACATGGTGTACCGAAAGGAAATAAATACCCGTACTTATTTGAAAATTTAAATTTGAATATTAAATACCGTTTCCTCAGTATTGACGGAGAAAAACGCCATTTCAGAATGGCCGCCTATCTTGAAGCTGCGGGAGGAAACGAAGCCCATGATGAAGCCGAACCTTCACTGATGGGGGATAATGGGGGAGCTGGAGCAGGCATAATTGCAACTAAATTACATAACCGCTTTGCAATCTCCGGATCAATTGGCGGAATCCTTCCTCAAAGCTATTCTTTTCAGCGGCAGGATTCAACACTTCAGATTAAATACGGTAAAGCCATAAATTACAGCCTTTCCATAGGCCTGTTATGTCTGCCTTTGAAGTATAAAAACTACAAACAAACCAATGTGAATTTGTATGCCGAATTTATTGGTAAAGCATACCAGGGGGCACAGGTATTTAGCAATGGAGAAAAAATTATTATAGCCAACGTGCCTGCATTGGAAAAAGGAAGTTATATTGAATTCAGGCCTTCCGTTCAATTTATTTTCAATTCAAATTTAAGAATAGATCTATCCATGAGCACTCCAATGATAAACCGTTCTTACGTTAAAAGTGCACCCGTCTATTTTTTCACAATTCAGCGCTATTTTTATTTTAAATAGTTACACCCAGCCCGTTTCAAAATTCGAATAAAAATCCCGATTTCTTAAAAAATTCAATTAATTCATTAATTTCATCCCTATCCAACCTCTTTTTAGCTAAAATAATTTGTTTTTTTCGATTAAATTTGGTAGTATTACTTTCTGTTTTAGAACGTAGCTATTAAACTCTTAAATTAATGAGTCATTCTATATATAAATTTTTTATTTTTTTCTTACTAACCCTTGTCGTTTCTAACGTTTCTGCACAGGAATGTACGTACATATATGTCACTCCTGCCGGGGCATCCAGCGGAGTTGCCGGTACCAAAGCAACCCCTGCAAACCTTGCATACGGCTTAACACTTGTTAGTACAACAAACAAAATTATACGGATGGCGCAAGGTACCTACAGCCTTAGCAATCCCCTCAGTATCCCTAGTAACGTTACCATTGAAGGCGGTTACAACGCTACCACCTGGGTTAAAAGCAATACCACACTCACCATTATTGATCGTGACAATTCTAACATTCTTACCAGCCCGAACAGACTCGTAGGCCTTTCCTGCACCAATGTCTCCGGATTTCGATTGCTGGATCTGACCATTAACATTGCCGATGCTGCTGGTGATGGGGTATCCGTTTACGGAATTTATATTAATACTTGCACCAATTACGTTATTTCAAGATGCAAGGTAAATGCAGGAAAAGGATCCGATGGAATACCTGGTGTACCAGGAACCCCAGGAATGACGGGTGCTATAGGCAGCGTTGGGGAAACGGGCTCAGAAGGGGATGAAACTCTCGGAGGCGGAGTTTGCTGTCGTGATGGAGGTTTAGGGGCAGGCGGCTCTTTCATTGGAAGTTTCAGTGGTGGAAAAGGAGGAACAGGGGCAGAAAGAGGAGGCTTTGTTGTGGACACAACACATTTCCTAGGCACTCCTTTTTACAATGCCGAAGGCAATTATACCAATGACGGGCTTCCAGGAGCTTTTGGATTAGGTTATGGAGGCGTACCCGGAGGTGATGGAGGTTTAGGTCTTTTTCAGTCAGAATATTATACGCAATGCTGGGGAGATCCAGGCACGAATAACGGGAAGGTTGGAACTGTTGGAATTAACGGTTTACCAGGCCTTAATGGCACTCAGGGTGTAACATCATACACAGCAGGTTATTATATTCCCGGAACTGGCGCCCTTGGTGCACAAGGCAAGCACGGTGGCGGTGGCGGTGGTGGCGGTGGTGGTGGTGCCAAAGGCGGGCAGCCTGCAGTGCTCGACCCCTTAGATGGAGATACAATCAGTTATGTCTTTGGTTCCGGTGGCGGTGGCGGTGGCGGTGGTGAAGGCGGAGAAGGTGGCTTTACAGGATACGGTGGTACCGGAGCGGGTGGCTCCTTTGCAGTTTTTGTATGGGCAAATGGAATCAACGGAGTTGTCAGGGATTGTTCATTGAGCCCTGGAGCAGGCGGAAATGGCGGTCCTGGAGGTAGTGGTGGTGCAGGTGGCATTGGCGGTGCTGGCGGACTTGGCGGTAATTTAATGAACAACCTGACAAATACACATAGCTGCAATGTAGGTGAAGGCGGCATTGGAGGACAAGGTGGTAATGGCGGTAATGGCGGTGATGGCGGTGATGGCTCTGATGGTGCCAGCATTGCTTTATACCAGCAGCCGGGCCAGGATCCTGTTATGCTTTCCAACGTTTACAACCCGTTTGAACCTCCTGTTACGGCAACCTATTCAGGATGCGCAAATTCGGATGTAACGTTTACAACCGTTGCAACAGGTAATATCGACTGGGTATTTGGTGTAGGTGCGAATCCTTCAACCGCTTCCGGAGCAACCGTTAATGTTCAATACGACAGCGGTATGCCGGGCTTCAGAAGCATAACCCTCATCATAGATGGTGTGCCGTATCCACTTGCAAATTTTATAAATATTGCCACAAATTTTGCACCTCCACAAGTAGCTACTTCTAAAAATGTAGTGTGTATTGGTGATGCAGTAACCGTTTCAACACCTGGTACAGCAAACACCTACAGCTGGAACATACCGGGCAGTTCAATGTCCAGCTCATCAACACAAAACCCAGGGGCTGTAACCTACAGTTCTCCTGGAACATATACCATTACACTTACCTCTACCAGCTGCTGCGGAGCTTCAATTACCACCAAAGTAATTGAAGTAATTTCTGCTCCAACCGTGAATATAACTAGCGATACTACTATGTGTTTTACTGATCAGAAACCGCTCCTAAATGCAGGAAATCCTGGTGCAAATTATACATGGACCTTCAACGGCAATCCTACAGGCGGAAACACGCAAACGTTACAAACCGCTGTGGCGGGTGCCTATTCAGTAACTGTTAGCTATGGAAGCTGCTCAGCAAGTGACCAGATGACGCTGACCATTTATACTAAATTACCATTCACCCTTGGTCCGGATCTATTAGTTTGTACAGACAGTACCCTGCCGATATTGAATACCGGGGTAAGCGGAATGCAAACCTATCTTTGGACAATGAATGCCAACCCTGTTGGAATGAACTCCCAAACCTTACAAACCATTGCTTCCGGCACGTATATGGTTACTGTCACAAGTCCCACCGGATGTGTCGGAAAGGATACACTTTTACTGACAGTAAAAGATCCGGAAATTGAGCTCGGTAATAATTACACCATCTGTTCTAACGAAGCTTTTCCTGTCCTTAATGGCGGAAACCCTGGTTCTTCCTACAGCTGGACACTCGATGGTTCTGCAATAGGCGGAAATACACAAACACTTTTAACTACTGCTCCAGGAGTATATGCTGTAACCGTTACAAGCCCTGCCGGTTGTGAAGCTCAGGATAATGTAACGCTGAATGTACTTCCGGTACTTGCGGCTTCCTTTAATGTGCCGGCTACCGGTACTGTAGGAACAGCTGTATCTTATACCGATACCTCCACTCCTACACCTACCGGCTGGAACTGGAACTTTGGTGACGGATCTGCCAATAGTAGTATTCAGAATCCTACTCATACCTACACCTCTGCCGGACAGTTTTCAGTTTTCATGATCATTAACAATGCTACTTGTACTGATACAATTACTGATATTATCACCATACAAAACAATTGCGGGACACTTGGTTTAACAGCCGCTTTCACAGAGTCTGACGATACCGTTTCACTGAATGGCTTAGGAATGGTTACGTTTACAAACACCAGCACCAACTCCAATGCCTGGCTGTGGAATTTTGGTGATGGCTCCACTTCCGGGGAACAAAGCCCTACACACGTGTACGCTGCAGCAGGAACCTATACTATAACACTTACATCTTCCAACAGTAACTGTTCTGCTTCCACAACAAACACGGTTATTGTAGTGGAATCCCTGGTTGGCATAGAGGAAACCGAGATTGCAGCTTATAATTTACAGATCTTTCCTAACCCTACTGATGGAAGGTTCAGCTTACAAATTGAAAATTGTACCGGATGTTTAGAACGCATTCAAACATTAACTATTATGAACCTGCTTGGTGAAATTATGTATGAAAAGTCAAATATAAAAGGCCCTTCATTAGCAGTTGATTTAAGCAATCATCCAAAAGGAATTTATTTTGTAAAATTTGTTTTACCAGCCACCCTGCCTGTTGGAAACAGCAGCAATAGTGGCAGTATGGAACAAGTGATCATAAAAAAAGTAATTATAAATTAGTTCTTTAAAATTACCACGCAGAAAATTAGTTCTGGTAAAAAGTAGATGTAATAAAAACTACGCACTAATAAAATTATGGAAACGCGCGCAAGCATTGAACAAACGCGATGCCGCGTTGCTGGTGGGTAGAAATCGTTTGTTCTTGAATTTTTGTTTCTTTTTGTTCAAGCAAAAAGAAAACACACAGTTTAGAAAAAAAACAGCTAAGGCTCGAGATTAAAGACAAGAAAAAATGAAATTAAAATATACACTTATATTCATAATAACACTCATTAGCCCTCTCCTATGGTCAGGGGCTGAAGCATTCGCGCAGCAATGCACCGTTATTTATGTAACTCCAAGCGGGGCATCATCAGGAACCGCTGGTACAAAAGCCGTTCCGGCATCTCTCACCTATGCAATTTCCTTAGCAACTGCAACCAATAATAAAATTCACATGTCCTCTGGAACCTATAATATTTCCAGCCCAATTACTATGAAAAGCAACCTCACCATTGAAGGGGGGTATAATGCTGTTACCTGGAAAAAAAGCAACGCTACTGCAACTACTATATACCGCGACAATTCAAACGTACAATCCAGTCCTAACCGTTTGGTAGCGGTATATTGCACCACTATTTCCAATTTCCGTTTTCAGGATGTGACCATCAGAACCGCTAATGCTTCTGGCGGTGGAATCTCCACGTATGGAATACATTTAAACGGATGTTCAAACTACCAGATTGTACGGTGTAAAATAATTGCGGGTAATGCAGGTAATGGTGGGGTTGGAACGAATGGTACTCCGGGAATTGCAGGTGGACCAGGATTTGTGGGAAAAGATGGCTTAGACGACAATGACGCTCCTGCTTTTCGCGATGGAGGGTTAGGGGCTCTGGCAACATTTACAGGAGGTAAAGCCGGTGGTAACGGTGGTGATGGTGGTGACAGGGGTACCTGCGATTGCCAGTTATGCGGTGACCCAAATTTTGCAACAAATGGCTATCCCGGACAAAACGGCCAGGTGAGCCTTGCCGGAGGTGGTTATGGTGGTACAGGCGGGCAAAAAACCATCGCCTGTGTGTATCCAACTTCACCTACACGTACAGAATTAAATGATGGTGCTCCCGGAACTGATGGTGCTGATGGCCTTGCGGGAACTCCCGGAACCAACGGAACAGCTTCCTACACTGCCGGATTTTATATGCCTGGTAATGGCGGTACCGGCACCAATGGAACATTGGGAAGCGGTGGCGGTGGCGGTGGCGGTGGCGGCTCCATTGGTGGTATTCTGTGTGATTGTATTTTCGGACTTCCTGAAGATGTAAATGGTACTGGTGCTGGCGGTGGCGGAGGGGGCAGCGGTGGCCAGGGTGCAACGGGTGGAACTGGCGGTTCAGGCGGTGGAGGCTCCTTTGCGATCTATATTTATAACAATGGTGCAAATGGAATTATAAAAGACACCAAAACAACTGCAGGAATTGCTGGAATCGGTGGATTTGGCGGAGCAGGTGGAACTGGAGGAATAGGTGGGCTTGGAGGTCTTGAGGGTGGTGATGATAATTCTTATTCAGGTGCTGGTGGAAAAGGCGGTGATGGCGGTGATGGCGGTGATGGCGGTGATGGCGGTTTAGGTTCTGATGGTGTATCGCATACCGTTTACGAAGATGGTTCTGGAACACCGGTTGTAGAGCAAAACGTATATTCATTGCAGCAGCCATTTGTATATGTGCAGTATTCAGGCTGTACCAACGCTCCGGTAACGTTTTCAACCAACGCAACAGGAACTGTGATCTGGTTTTTTGGAGCAGGAGCTACGCCTGCATCTGGCAGTGGCATTACCGCAACAACAAAATACACTACCCAGGGCAGAAAAACCTTCACAATGGTAAACAACGGCATTTCCTACACCTTTACCGATTTTGTTGAAATATTCAGTAACGGTGTGGGCATTACTCCAAATATTTCATCTACAAATACTACCGTATGTATTGGCGATGCAGGTACATACACCTCTTCAGATGTAGCAGACGATTACCTCTGGTATTTTGTAACAAACGGTGATACGGATACCATAACGGGTGCTGGCAATCAGAGCGCCACCTATACATTCGATTCTGCAGGTACTTACCAGGTATATTTACGAAATGTGGATTATTGCTGTGGAGAATCGTTTCCTGATACCATGACGGTGACGGTGGAAGGGATCACCCGGCCAACAATTTCTATTCAGTCCGAAAACCCTACCAATATAGCATGTAGTGGAGGATCCTTCACTTTTAGTGCTGACGTTACCAATGCCGGGCCAAATCCGGGTTTTCAGTGGTTAGTGCATGGCAGTCCCGCAGGAGGCAGTTATCCGATATTTGTTTCATCAACACTGATTGATGCCGACAGTATAAACTGTGTCGTCACCTCTTCCCTTGGATGCTCAACAGGTCAAATGGATACGTCCAACGCTATAACGGTTACTGTCATTGACCTGCCCGTAGTCACGTGTTCGGCTTCTTCATTTTTCTCAGGAGAACCCACAACATTGATTTCTGCAGTAACGTCAGGAGGAATTCCTCCTTATACGTATAACTGGAGCTTTGGCGATTCGGCAATGGGCGCTGGTGATACAGTTTCCCATATTTACCAGATTGCCGGAGCCTATGACTACCAGGTAAATGTATCCGATTCAAATGGATGTACCGGAAATTGCTCAGGTACTGTTATTATCGCCACCAAGCTGAATGCCTCATTCCAGGCATCTGTTGCAAATGGCTGTGCCCCGTTACAGGTAGATTTTAATAATACCAGCACCTATGCGATCACCTACCATTGGGATTTTGGTGATGGAACTAGCTCAGTTCTGGAAGATCCTTCACACTTTTATTCAAACCCGGGAACTTACAATGTTACCTTGATGGCTTTCGGTGCCCCCGGCACAGACACCTCCACCGTAACAAGCCAGATTTTTGTTTACCCTAATCCGGTTGCTAACTTCCAGTCATACGTGGAAGGCACCGAAGTTCACTTTGCTGATAATTCAGTAGATGCTATTACCTGGTTATGGAGTTTTGGTGATGGCGCTACGGATGATACCCAAAACCCAGTACATACCTATTCAAACCCTAACAGCAGTTATGATATTTCATTAATTGTAACAAATAGTTATGGCTGTTCCGATACCACTTCAAAACTTGGCTTTGTTACAACAAATGTGGGTATTGCTGAATTTATACTCTCGGATGCGAATGTGCAGGTGTTCCCTAATCCATTTTCATCAGAGATAAACATTGGTATTTCTCCTGAAACAGAAAGCTGCATAACAATTTCATTAGTAAATCTGGAAGGAATTAAGATTATTTCAGAAAAGCAAAACATCAGCAAAGGGGATCAGCAAATCAAAATGAACGATTTGAATGATAAACTTGCTCCTGGAATGTATTTGCTGGAATTAGAGTATAAAGGACAAAAACACTATACTAAACTCATTTATCAGAAATAAATGATCACAAGGATGCAACCTTTTGATGTTTTTTTATATCAGATAAAGTGAATATAGTTTTGTAGATTCGTACGAATTTTGGTTATTCGTAACCAATTAAAGGCTGGGGCTTTAAATGATTTTTAAATTTAAATATACATTTTTCTTTATATTTTTTCTTTCAGTTATAAACTGGGGCCTGGGAACAGGTGTAGGTTTCGCGCAGGAATGTAATATAATTTATGTAACTCCAAACGGAGCCAGCAGCGGTGCTGCCGGAACTAAAGCCAACCCCGCATCTCTTCCTTATGCATTCACACTTGCAAATGCTACCGATAACCAGATTCGCCTTTCTGTAGGCAACTATAACATTTCCAACCATTTATTAATGATCAGCGGTGTTACACTGGATGGTGGATTTGACCCTGCCAACAATTGGAAAAAAACAAACTCGCTGAAAACCGTTATTTTCCGCGACTCCTTAAATATGGTACCCAACCCTAACCGTTTGGTAGCTGTAGAATGTAAAAGCATTATGAATTTCGGGGTGCATGATATCACCATTATTGTAAGCGATGCTAACCCGAATGATGTTGGTGTAAGCACGTATGGTGTTCACGTTTCTCAAAGCTCTAATTATAGTTTATCCCGCTTAAACGTTACCGCAGGAAATGCCACCGATGGCATTGACGGTGTAGCCGGTATTGATGGTGTAAATGGGGAAGATGGTTCCCCGGGAGAGCCTGGTGAAGAAGATGGAGGATGCTGTACACAAGGGGGAGCAGGAGGAGCAGGAACTTACCCGGGGAGCAATGCAGGTGGAAATGGTGGTGATGGTGGTTCCAGAGGGTCGGGTAAATGTTTATTTTCTGGTAGCAATAATGCACCGCCCGGTTCAGTTGGGCAAAACGGTATGGGAACAGGTGGAGGTGCCGGTGGAGCAGGAGGTACGGGCGTTTGTGCGCTTATTGTTTCTATCGGATGTGACGCTGGCCCGGCAAACTATGGCGATCCTGGTCTAGATGGTTTACCTGGTGCAGATGGGGCTGATGGCGCCAACGGAATTATTGTTTTTGACTCGTATTTTATGCCTGGTGACGGGCAGGATGGTGATCAGGGTGAGCATGGTGGCGGTGGCGGTGGTGGCGGTGGTGGAGGTTCGCAGGGTTGTATTTTAACCTGTGCTGGCAACTATAATGGCGCTGGCCCCGGTGGGAATGGCGGTGGTGAAGGCGGCCAGGGAGGATTTGGAGCTACCGGAGGAAAAGGCGGAGGTGGTTCTTTTGGGGTATATATTGATACCAATGGAGTGAATACAGCACTGAAAGATTGTTTGCTTAATGTAGGATTACAAGGAAATGGCAGTTTAGGAGGTACTCCCGGAGGAAACGGAGGAGGAAGTTCCGGATCTGATACTGTAGCAACCTCTTGTGACCTTGGAAAGCCCGGAGCTGGTGGTGATGGCGGAACAGGTGGCAAAGGCGGTAGCGGTGGAAATGGCGTACCCGGTGTGAGTCTGCCATTTTTTGAAGATCCTGCAGGTATAGCCATTGCTCAATCGGATATGATGGCTACTGTAGAACCTGCCATTTATGTAAAAAACGGAGGCTGTACTTTTTCAGATATTAATTATAAAACCAACGCCACAGGCATCGTTCAATGGTTTTTTGACGGGGGATCACTCCCCCTAAGCGGAAGCGGTGATTCTGCAATGACGCAGTATACATCTATGGGCCGTCATTCTATTACACTGGTTGTTGATGGCGTTCCGTATATGTTCTCGGACTTCACAGGGATTTTTTCTGACGGAACGGTTGTTCTGCCGGCCATTACCGGTTCAGATACCATTTGTCCTGGAAGCACCGGAAATTATACTGCTACTTTCCCTACTGTATTTAACGTTTTGGGCTACGAATGGAAAATGTACGATCCTGGAGCTACCACGCCCACTCAAACCGGGTCAAGCGCTGCTTTTTCTTATGCATTCCCTACTGCTCTTGGCGAATACATGATCACGCTTAAAACCGAGTCCCCTTGCTGCGGATGGTCAAAAATTGATACTTTTTATGTACACGTAGTTCCTTTCCTAAATACAGATGTGTTTGTTTCCTCTTCAGCCCCTGTAATTTGTGAAGGACAGCCTTCCACATTTTTTGCAGTTCCCTTGAATGGCGGAGATTATCCGGCTTATCAGTGGAACGTGAATGGCGCAGGAGCCGGCTCAACGGCAAGTTCCTATACTTCCAGCACCTTTAACGATGGTGACGCAATCACCTGTATTATGACGAGCTCTTATCCATGCCCTATAAACTCACCGGTAACCTCCTTGCCCTTTGTGATAACAGTAAATCCATTACCTGTGGTAACCTGCAGCTCCACAAACAATTACCTTGGAGGAAATACCGGCTTTACCGAAACAGTAGTGGGTGGATCTTCACCATTTACCTATAACTGGGACTTTGGGGATGGCGGCATTGATACAGGAGCTACAACCAGCCATCTGTATGGTGGTACAGGGCCATATAATTATTCGGTGGCAGTAACGGATGCGAATGGCTGTACAGGAATCTGTAATAACACCTTAAATATCGTATTACCGCCTATTGTATATGCAGGATTTACTTTTGTACAGGTTGCTATCTGCGGAAGCACTTCCGTTGTTTTTAATGATACAACCTATGGGAATGCTACCTGGTGGGAATGGGATTTTGGAGATGGCAGCTTACCATCTACCCAGCAAAGCCCAACTCATGTGTATACCACTCCAGGTAATTATTCCGTTACCTTAATTGCCGGAAATGCTATTTATTCCGACACCACCATACGGCCGAATATTATTGCTGTTAAGATCGTTCCTACTGCCAATATTTCGTATATTAACGATACCGTTTGTTATCCGTTAAATCACCAGTTTTTTGATATTTCCCCGGGTTCGGCATCCTGGCTGTGGAATTTTGGAGACGGCACACCAACCTCTACCCTGCAAAACCCTTCACACCGATACAGTGACGGCACGTACAATGTAACACTTACAGTAACATCCATAGATGGCTGTACGGATGTTGCCAATGCAACGGTGTATGTACTTCCTGCACCTACGGCCGCTTTTACGCAGGCAAGCACCATTATTTGCAGCGGAGGCTCTGTACTCTTTACGGATATTTCCTCTTCTGACGCTATTAAATGGACCTGGAATTTTGGTGATGGCAGTACGTACACCGGTGCTGCTCCACCGCAGCATATTTATGTCAATCAGGGAATTTATAATGTTTCGCTTACCGTGGAAAATGCGCTGGGTTGTCCGGATGACACTCTTATTTTAGCTGCTGTGGATGTAAATTTACGACCAACAGCTGTTTTTCAATTGGTAACCCCTGGCAGCATCCTGATGGGTACCGATGTATCATTTGATAACTACAGCTCTAACTTTAATTCATGGATATGGGATTTGGGGAATGGTATCATAGATTCCAGCAATTTTAATATAACTACCGTATATGATATTCCCGGAACCTATAACGTTACCCTTTACGCGCTATACAGTGCAAGCTGCTACGACAGCATGACGGTTTCTGTTATTATTGATGACATTGAAACGCTGTATGTCCCGGAAGCCTTTACGCCAAACGGTGACAACACCAACGATATATTCTATGCGTATGGCCATGCATTGATAGAGTTTCAATTCTATGTTTTCGATCGTTGGGGTGAAGTCATTTTTGAATCGAACGACCTGCTAAAAGGATGGGATGGAACTGTAAAAGGCAAACGTGCCGAAGACGGTGTTTATAGCTACCGGATCATCTACCGTAAAAAATCTCGTCCCGCTGAGAAACTCACCAAATTGGGGACCTTTTTACTGTTAAAGGATGATTTTTAATCTTTGATCTCCCTAGACGGTTAAACGAACCTTTTTTAGCACCTAATGTGATGTTTATCACACGTTCTTAATAAAATAAGCCAATTGACCCATCTCTTCAAAGCTATTGTAAATATGCGTAGAAATGCGGACAGAATTTAATCCCGGTTGTGTAACTAAACGAATTCTGAACTTGTTTTCGGAGGCTTTTTCCATCTCCTGAGCATGTTACTCACCTTCTGTAAATAGAGTTTTAATAACCGATACTAATCGGGGCTGAAAGCAGTTATGTAAAGTTAAAACTTTAGAAATTCGGAATTAAAAAACATCAGGTATTATTTTAAAATCACACGAAAATGGTCTCCCGGTTGGGTAATTCCATCCAATAAATCATAGAATTTTCTATTGCAATAAATTTGAGTTCTTCATTTCTTAATTCAAACCCTTTCCGGCACGAATTATAAGTTGCAATATGGTTAATTTCATAGACATATATGAGCACTTCCTGCTTGTCCTGCGGCAATAACTCTTCTGTTTTATACCATTTAATCTGGCTCATTGCTAATTTAAAAGGAATAGTCATATGATTAAACAGTAAAATTTATTTATTATTGTTTTATTATAAATTAAGTTCCATCCAATACACTAAACTATCCTTAACTGATACCGTTCTTTGCGGATCTATCTTTAATTCAAATCCCATTTCTGCGGTATTAAATACAGCAAAATAATTAATTCCGTCAACAGAAATCAATACTGTTTGTCCATGAGTGGGCAGCGAGTGGTCATCAGCATTTTTCCATTTTGTATTTTTATTCATCTGTAAGACCTATTAAGTATCTTATTAAGTGCCCAGTAAAAAAAATAAAAGTCACTCACTAAGCGTATCTTATCAGATACAATTTATATACCCAGGGATTTAATCCCATTTAAGAAGACTAAAAAAAATAAAAACACACTTCAAATTTGTGTTCAATCCTTCTCTCATAATCAACCTAAATAAAGCTTACAAACGTTATTTATAGCGGAATCTCCGGCCTGTTGTGCTAAATTTACTTTTTATCCATTTCATAGTTTTTATATTAGTATCTTTAATATAGTCAACCATAGGATATGCTTTTTTTAAACAAAATAACCACTAAAGAAGAGTATCGATAACATAACCTACCTAACAAAGGTATCTATATAAGGGTAACTATACAATAGATAACAGTTTTATTTTACATCATGAAAAACAAGGCTGAAAATCAATTGCAAAAAAAAATTCCCGATGTGGACCTGCAAAAACTCGGGAATCGTATAAGACAATTAAGAATAGCCAAAGGATATAGCAGCTACGAATATTTTGCCTATGAGAATAATATTTCAAGAGCTCAGTTCGGGAGATATGAAAATGGCGAAGACTTGAGGTATACCAGTCTTGTAAGGGTTGTTAAAGCATTTGATATAACGATGGAAGAGTTTTTTAGTGATGGATTTAAGTAATCCGAAAACACTTTAGATTTAAACTATTTTTTCAAATAACAATTTAAAATATCAGCTCTAATTTTTGCTGGTTATCATTTTGTGTTCATTTTCTGTTGAATGAGCATTAGTTAATTTCTCTTTTTTATATGCCGACATATAGAATTCTGCCAATTTATTTAACTGTTTGATGCTTATTTACATTAATTAAATAGAACATTTCATGCCCAATTCCACAATTTATTAGCATTTCCAGAATAGTGTGAATTAATAAATCAGATTCTTCCAAAATATTATTATTCATTCGGATTTTTTTAAAACCTGTTGCATATTTAGCTAAATATCAGTTACTTTGATAATCAAACAGCTATTAATGGTAAAACTGGACCATACTTATTTTTTATTGAGAGCAATTGCTTTATCAATTTTTATCTCCTTTTCTGCTAAGGCGCAGTTGACCGTCAGTAATTCCTTAACTCCTGCGCAATTGGTTCAGACCGTATTATTGGGCAGCGGTGTAACCGCATCCAATATTACGTATAACGGTGCACCTTTGGCAATCGGCAAATTTACGGGATCTGCATCAAATCTTGGACTAGCATCAGGTGTGATCATGAGTTCCGGCAAAATTGCGAACGCTGTTGGCCCAAACAATACATCAGGTAAATCAACATCCAATAACAGGCCGGGAGATCCTGATCTGGATCAAATCTTCGCTTATACTTACAGCTATGATGCAGCTATCCTTGAATTTGATTTTATCCCTACTTCCGACACGGTAAAATTTCGTTACATTTTTGGTTCTGAAGAATACATGGAATTTGTTAGTACAACACCCAGCGGTATTAATGATGGTTTTGGTTTTTTTATCAGTGGTCCGGGTATCACCGGAACATTTACAAATAATGCCAAAAATATCGCATTAATACCTGGCACACTGCTGCCTGTTACGATGTTTAATCTTAATTTAAATAATAATGGGGCCTATTATTTTGATAATGGCAGTGGAACATCTGGTGGTACAGCTCCCAATGGCACATCCGTTCAATACGATGGTTTTACAAAGCCAATGACGGCCATATCTAAAGTACAATGCGGACAAGTATACCATATAAAGCTTGCTGTTGCTGACGGAGGAGACAATATTTATGATTCCGGGGTGTTTTTGGAAGCCGAAAGCTTTACCAGTGTAGGCCCTCCTACGGCAGGGGCGGATATTTCCATTAATGTAGGTATGGGATGTGTTCGACAATTAACATCCATTAATTTTAATGTGCCTTCCGTTTCCTGGAACTCCATTTATCCCGGTACATCGGGAGCATATAACAATTATTTATCATGTACCAATGGTTGTTTAAACCCATCAGTTACCTATTTGACCGGGCAGCCGTCTTATGTTGATTTCCAGGTTTGCGGGCTTTCTTTATCCTGCATCCCGACTACTGTTTGCGACACCGTAAGGGTATATTTTAATCCTCCATTAATAATTTCCGTTACTCCGCAGAATCCAGTACTATGCGCAGGTCAAAACTCCACTCCCATTACCGTTAGCGGAAGTGGCGGCACCCCTCCATATACTTATTTATGGAATAATATAAATCCTTCACAAACTATCAATGTTGGAAATGGTACCTATACCGCAAAGCTATCGGATGCTTCCGGCTGTCCACCTGTTTATACTACAGTAACCGTTACTTCTTATTCTGTTCCCGTTTCCGCTAATGCTGGACCAGACCAGACCGTTTGTAACCAAAACCCGATTACAACATTAAACGGCTCTGTTTCCGGTGCCAGTGGAGGTAACTGGTCAGGTGGAACAGGGACTTTTACACCCACATCTTCCACTCTTTCGGGTGTAAGCTATTCCCCAAGCGCTGCAGAGCTGGCAGCAGGATTTGTTAATTTAACCCTCACAACAACCGGAAGCGGCTCTTGTGCTGCGGGTACGGATGTTGTGCGGATAAATTATACCGGTTTTACAGAAACCATTTCAATTTTAACAACTCCTGTGAGATGCTTCGGGCTTAGTGATGGTGCTGCTACAGTAACTCTTCCTGGCACTACACCCCCTTATACGTATTCGTGGTTTACAGCACCTTCTCAAACAACAGCAACAGCAAGCAACTTAGCAGTTGGAACTTATTCGGTAAAAATTACCAATGGCATTGGATGCAGCGCAACAGCAACGGCCACCATAACCCAACCAGCACCGGTTACTCTTGCTTCAACGCTCACACAAATAAGCTGCCCGGGAGCCGGCAATGGTTCCATATCGCTTAGTCCTACGGGGGGAACAGGACCTTACACTTATTCATGGAACAATGGCGCTGTTACCTCTCTAATTTCAAATCTTACGGCTCAGATCTATACCGTTAATGTAACGGATGCAAGTGCATGCACAATAACATCTTCATTCACCATTAGTGAGCCTTTAGCTATAGGCGTAGCACTTTCGCCCACTGATGTAAATTGTTTTGGTGGCAACAGCGGATCAGTAATTTCCACCGTTACCGGAGGCACTTCTCCCTTCATCTATAATTGGAGTTCCGGAACCTCCGCTCCCGATGCATCAGGCTTACAAGCCGGCACCTATACCTTAACAGTTACTGATGCTCACCAATGTACTGCAACAAATGCAGTTACGATTAATCAACCAGCAACCCAATTACTTGTAAGCACAACAAGCACCAATGAAAACTGTAATTTATCCAATGATGGAACTGCTGCTGCATTTGCTTCCGGAGGAGCCGGTGGATACTCATATTTGTGGATGCCCGGAAGTTTAACATCCGCTACGATCAGCGGATTATCAAGCGGAACATATACCTTAACTGTTACAGACCTCAAAGGATGCCAGGCAACTTCCTTTATTACCATTACAGAACCTCCTGCGCTAACAATTAATCTTATCAGCCAGGTGAATGTAAGCTGTTTTGGAGGCAATAACGGATCTGTAGAGGCCAATGCTTCTGGCGGACTTTCACCGTATACCTATTCCTGGAGTAATGGCGCAATGAGCTCTTTACTTTCAAATTTAACCTCTCAAACGTATTCAGTAACTGTTACTGACAATTCAGGATGTATTGTAACAAATTCGGTGACGATAACACAACCGCTGGCGGCTTTATCCGTTTCTCTTCTCTCAACCAATGCGTCCTGCTACGGATTAGCAAATGGTGCTATTTCATCTTCACCGTCCGGAGGAACAGTGCCTTATACATATCACTGGATGCCCGGAAATTTAGCAACACAAAATGTTTCTAATCTTGCAGCAGGAACGTATACGGTGACCGTTAATGATATGCTGGGATGTATTGCTGCCAATTCTGCTACCATAAGTCAACCAACTGAAATAGTACTTGTAACTTCAAGTATTAATGCCGACTGTGGGTTTTCAAACGGACAAACATCTGTATCCGTAACAGGAGGTAACTCACCCTATACTTATCAATGGTCACCTGCTGGTGGTACCGATGCCATAGCTGGCGGCTTGTTTTCAGGGGCCTATACGGTTGTAGTGACTGATGCAACAGGTTGCACCGCTTCACAAGGCGGTAATATCAATGAAAATTCGGCTGCGGTTGCAAGTATCTCTTCTGTCACTAATGTTAACTGCTTTGGAGAAACCAGCGGCTCTGCAACTGCTTCTGCTTCCGGAGGTACGGGCTCATTCCTCTATTCCTGGATGCCTTCGGGCGGAACCGATGCAACCGCGACAGGTTTAACAGCAGGATCTTATACCGTAACCATACAAGATAATGTGGGTTGTAAATCACTTGCAACTATTGATATTACGGAGCCTACTGAAATTACAGCCGATATTACCACCAGCAATGTCAGCTGTTTTGGAGCCGCTGACGGCACGGCCTCTGCCATTGCATCGGGCGGCAACCCTGGTTATACCTATCAATGGCTGCCCGTTGGAAGTACCGGACCAGGTATTTTGAACCTAGTGGCAAACACTTATTCATTGGAAACCACGGATAACAGCGGTTGCGTTCAGATAACGCCCGTAATTATAACAGAACCTCAGCAAATGAGCTCTTCAATAACACTTGTACAAAATGTAAATTGTAAAGAAGGAAAAGACGGTTCCGCAACGGTAACAGCAGCTGGAGGTACACCTGTTTATTATTACAACTGGCTTCCTTCCGGAGGTAATGGACCAACTGAATCGGGTCTGGCAGCGGGCAGTTATACTGTTACAACAACAGATAGTAAAGGTTGCAGCACAACCGCTTCTACCATTATTACAGAGCCTTTACAAACACTATCAGCTACCAATACTTTATCTACTTCCAGCTGTTTTGGTGGATCAACCGCTACCGTGGGTATACATCCTGCTGGCGGAACACCATCTTATTCTTATCAATGGAACCCTGCCGTGTCTGTAAATGATACCGCCTTCGGCCTTCCGGTTGGTGTTTATTCGGTTTTAATTTCAGATAATAATTTCTGCCAAACAAACCTGTCCGTAACTATTACACAGCCAACGGCTATTACAGGAAGCCTGGTGGCTATTAATCCTTCCTGTGGCTTATCCAACGGATCTATTACACTTCAGGCATCAGGAGGCACATTACCCTATACGTACCTATGGTCACCAGGAGGCATAACAACTCAGAATATTACAAATGCTGGTCCCGGAAGCTATACGTTACTGATAACAGATGCGTTAAACTGCAGTTTAACATTGACCGCTGACCTGACCGATACACCTCCACCGTTAGTAAATGAGGCCTCTTTAAGTTCTGTTTCCTGTAATAGCGGTAATGATGGTTCGGCTGCAATCAACATCACTTTGGGAACAGCACCCTACACCATAACCTGGACGCCTTCGGGAGGAAATAACCTTAATTTAACATCATTAACTGCCGGTACTTATACAGTAAATGTAAGTGATGCAGCAGGATGCCAGACCATTGATTCTGTAATTATAACAGAACCGGCTCCTTTAAATGTTTCTATCGCTTCTATCACAGATGTATTATGCAATGGTGAAAGCAGCGGAACTATATCTTTGGCCACATCAGGAGGAACGCCTTTGTATTCCTATGCATGGACACCTTCAGGCTCCACAGCTTCAACAGCACCCAATCTTGCAATAGGAACGCATACTGTAATAGTTACAGATCAAAAAAATTGTACAACATCTATTTCCGCTGTGATTAATGAGCCTACACCGCTTTCTTCCAGCGTAAATAATATTACCATGCCTGTTTGTTTTAACGGAAGTGGAAGCGCCACAGTTAATGCAATGGGAGGCGTTCTTCCATATACTTATTTGTGGTCACCATCCAATGAAACAACCAACATAGCTGTTAATCTTATTGCAGGTACCCATACCGTTACGTGTACAGATGCCAACGGATGCGTATCAAGCAACACATTGGTAATTACAGAGCCTTCCCAGATAATAACAACAGGCGGCCCGAACGATACCCTATGTGCCGGAGAGGCTGGATCCCTCTCGGCAACGGCAATTGGCGGAGCCGGCAATTATTATTACGCATGGCAGCCTTCGGGTGCTATTACTGCTGGAACGCTGCCTATTACCCCTGCTGGTGATGTTACCTATACCGTGGTAGCTTACGACCAGATAGGATGCCCGGGGACACCTGCTACTATTGGCGTTTACATCTATACACTGAACAGTTCAAACGTGATGGCATATGCTACTACCCCTATTTGTCCCGGACAAAGCTCATCGGTATATGTGGAAACGTATGGACAGACGGGGCCTTTAACTTATCAGTGGAATAATAATTTAGGAACGGGAACCGGCATTTTTACAGTTACCCCTTCACAGGCCGTTACCTATATAGTTACCGTAAGTAATTCCTGTGGCTTATCCGTAACAGATTCAGTCACTGTTTCGTTAAACCCGCAGCCAACCATGAATGTACTGTCCGATTCAAGTATTGTATGTGTACCCGGAATAATGATGTTTACGGACAGTTCTTTAGCTGGAAATCCAAATGATTCGATCTCTTCCTGGACCTGGAACTTCGGGGATGGAACAACTTCAAATATTCAGAATCCAGTACATACTTATAATCTGCCTGGTAATTATGCCGTTACCTTAACCGTTACTACTGATGGTGGATGCACCAATAATAGTTCATTGACTCCATTAACTATTACAGCGTATCCCTATCCAGCTGCTGTGTTTTCTGCCAATGCTAATCAGCTTGAACTACCCAATGATATATTGATACTTAACAATCAGTCCAGCGGAGGAATCAGCTACAACTGGTCTTTTGGCGATGGCGGATCATCCACACTAATGAATCCCTCTTATTTATATTCAACGGTAGGAGTTTTTCAGGTTCAACTTATTGTTACCTCCCAGGAAGGCTGCATTGATACTGCCAACGCAGAAATTACAACGGATACGGATATTATTTTTCCAAATGTTTTTACTCCTGATCCTGATGGACCTTCCGGAGGTATTTATAATATCAATGATCTGCATAACGATATTTTCTTTGCATATGCTTCCGGAGTAACCGATTACCGTTTGGAAATTTTTAACCGCTGGGGAGAGAAAATTTTTGAAACATTTGATTTTAAGCAAGGCTGGGATGGTTATTACAAGGGCGCAATATGCCAACAGGATGCATATGTGTGGAAAGCGTTTGTTAAATTAAATGATGGCAGGGAAATCAATAAAAACGGGAACATTATTATTCTTCAATAAATATTTTTTCAAGATGGCTGCTGAATGAACCCTTGCACGGATGTTTTGCTTTGAAAAATAACGGGATTGATTTTAATTTGAACTTGGTTTGGTCTCTTAGAAGTTTAGAATTCTCTCCTACCAATAAGTTATTTCTGCTTTTTATGCTTGTAATGAGATGAAATTTTACGGCAGTAAACAATACAACCACAGGAAGCACAAACTTTATCACCTCCCATAGCTATTATAAGCTTGGGGTGATGACAATTTTTTTTAGGAATTCCGGGTTCTATCTCTTTTTTCATTACTACATTTAATCTTAATACCAAAGTTACCTTCATAAACGTCTGATATTAAGTGTTTTTTGATGAAAACATATTTTAGATGGCTCAAACCATTGATATTGCAAGTGAATTGGGTAACTTACTAAGCCTGAATTAAAGTGTATGTAGGTAAAAAGATGTTTTCAAACATTTTTACTTGAATTTTTTGCGCAAAAATTACATTGCTTCGCACTTATCGGGGCTTGCGTAAATAAGTTTAGGAAAGGAATCCAGATTTTTTTTTATTATATTTGTTATAAATGTTTTTTTCAGCCTTATAGCAGTATAAGGCAGTAATTACTTTTTTGATAATCAGCAAACTTTTAAACATCGGCCTTTAAATAAATCATTAATATAGTAATTTCATGAAACAATATTCCCAAAAAAAATTGTTTGTTTGGGTCTTTTTGTTGGTCATACTTTTTACAAACAGATTAGGTGCTCAAACAACAAAAGGAAAAGATTTTTGGTTTGGATATATGTATAATTTAGTGGATAATGCACCATTAGAAGTTTACATATCTGCAGAAAGAATAGTTTCAGGAACCGTTACAATACCTGGAACAGGATTTTCACAAGCTTTTAATGTCGCTGCTAATACAACCGTATTAGTTAGTATACCCAATACGGTTATGGCAGCCAACTCGTCAGATGTTATTGAGGCCAAAGCAATTCATATAGAAACCTGTGATACCGTTTCGATATATTCTATTAATAAGGGAGCTTTTTCGGATGATGCTACTGTAATTTACCCCACTCCAATATTGGGCAATGATTATATGGTACTTACCATGAATGGAAATCCGGGGGATTGGGGAAAAGAATTTTTAATAGTTGCATCTACTGATAACTCGGTTATTGAAATCAACCCTTCAGTAGCTACAGATGGTGGACATGCTGCGAATGTTCCCTATACAATTACTCTTAACAAGGGAGACCAGTACCAGGTAACATCCAACAGCGACTTAACAGGAACTACTGTAAAAGGTAGCTTATCAAACGGAGTTTGTTCAAACTTTGCCGTTTTTTCGGGAAGTAAATGTTTAAATATTGGAGGATGTAGTGCCTGCGATCATATTTATGAGCAGATAATGCCTACCAAAGCCTGGGGAGTAAATTTTGTTGTGGGAAAATTTGCACAAAAATCAGCGTTGATTTATAGAGTGTTGGCCAGCACAAATGGTACATCCTTTACAATAGACGGAGGAGCACCTGTGAGTTTAAATGCGGGCCAGTTTTATGAATATTCCAATTCTGGAGGGGTGGATGCATCTTTTATCACTGCCAATAATCCTGTAATGATTATGCAATACATGGCGGGCTCAGATTGTGATAACGGCATGGGCGATCCCGATCAGGTTCTTATTTCACCTATTGAGCAAACGATGAATGTTGCTACTTTTTACACCATCCCATCTCCGGCAGTAACCGTCTTTTATGCTAATATTTCAGCTAAAACATCCGCTGTTGCGGGAATAAAACTAAATGGAGCAAGTATTTCAGGGTCATTTATTCCTGTCCCCTCAAATCCTCAATACTCCTATGCAACAGGGGTTTCGCTTGTTCAGGGAACCAATTATCAATTAACATCGGATACAGGATTTTGTGCATTTGTATATGGTATGGGAACTTACGAATCCTATACCTATACGGTGGGATCATCCTTGCGGGATTTAACAACTGATTTTACTATACTATCTCCTAATCAGATATGCCCTGGAGAAACATGGGGTTTTCAGGCAATTAATGATCCTTTAGCAAGCAATTATTTATGGGATTATGGAGATGGGAGCACTGGGAGTGGCATCAACTCGACACATATATATGCGGCAGATGGGACTTACCCTGTTAGCATGACCAAGGTGATGCTAACAGGGTGTGATCAGGAATTGGTGAAAAATTTAACCGTAAAAGGTCCTGTCATAAAAATACGTGGTACGGATACGATTTGTTATGGTGAATCTGTAAATTTGTGGACAGGTGGAAATGATTCGGTATTAATTGAAGTTCCTACCCCTTGCGGTGATACCATACGTTATAAGGTACTTTCACATAACGACCAGGTATTATGGAGTACAGGGAGCACAGATACCTTAATAACTGTAAGTCCTACTGTTACAACGATGTATTATTTAACGGGGCAATCCACAGGAACTCCATGTACTGCAATAGATTCCTTTTTAGTACATGTGGTAAAAATTTCAGCGCTATTCACAGCCGATAGTGTTTGTTTTGGAGACAACACCTCCTTTACAAATCAATCCACAATCATTTCAGATAGTATTACTTCCTGGAACTGGAATTTTGGAGATTTTACACCCGATTCTATAACTCAAAATCCAACTCATACTTATGCTTCAGCAGGAACATGGAATGTAAAACTAATTGCAACAAGTAATTATGGTTGCAGAGATAGCATTACTTCTGCTGTGCCTATTTATGCTTTGCCTTTTGCTCATGCGGGTGCAGACCAAATTATATGCGGTAGTTCAACAGCCGCTCTTGCCGGTTCTATAACGGGTTCCGCTATTTCAGGCGCATGGAGTGGAGGCACAGGGACTTATAATCCCAACAATACAACATTAACCAGTGTATATACTCCCAGTGCTGCTGAGCTAACTGCTGGTAGTGTAACTCTTTTATTAACTACGAATGACCCTCTTGGCCCATGTTCCAGTTCCAGTGATACTGTGGTAATTACAATCAATCCGCCTGCAATTGTTTTGGCAGGTGCCGATCAAACCATCTGTAATGGAAATACCGTTACACTTGCAGGAAGTATAAGTGGTTCAGCAACCAGTGGCACATGGAGTGGTGGTGCAGGTGCCTACGCACCGGATAATACTTCTCCTACAGCTATTTATACTCCAAGCGCTACCGAAGCTACGGCAGGTATTGTTACTTTAATATATACTACTAATAACCCTGCAGGCCCATGTCCAAGCGTTAGTGACACAGTAACAATTACTATCAATCAGTTGCCCACCGCTAATGCGGGTTCAACACAGTATGTTTGTTCGGGCATACCTATTACACTTGCCGGTTCCATTGCAGGATCGGCTACAAGTGCTTCCTGGAGCGGTGGCACTGGCACTTACGCTCCTAATAACACTACTTTAAATGCAGTTTATACTCCTAGTGCTGCCGAATTAGCTGCCGATTCAGCTACACTGACATTAACAACCAATGATCCCATTGGGCCATGCAATGCATCCTTATCAAACGTTACTTTTCATTTTTATAACAACCCGGTAGTAAGTCTTACTGTTGATGATTCAACAGGATGTCCAATCCATTGTGTTAATTTTACCAATGGAACCACCGTTGACGGAGGAGATGTGATATCCACCTGGAACTGGAATTTTGGCGATGACAGTGAACCTTTAACAACACCTGAGCCATCGCATTGCTATTCAATACCGGGTTATTATGACATTACATTAACTGCAATTTCAAATCACAACTGTTCTTCTACCTTAACAGTAAATGATTTGATTCAGGTTTTCAATGATCCTGTAGCAGCATTCTCTCCAACTCCAAACCCGGCAACAGTGCTTGAACCTACTATTACCTTTATCAACCAATCGTCCTCTGATGTTAATTACTGGCATTGGGATTTTGGTGATGGAGACACATTGGCCCCAGATGTGGCTAGTCCTGTGCACATTTATCCAAATGACATTCCCACCCAATACTTGGCTACTTTAATTGTTCATAATGAAAATGATTGCTATGATACTGTTTCGCGTCAGATTATCATTGGTCCTGAATTTACTTTTTTCATTCCTAACTTCTTCAGTCCTAACGGAGATGGTGTTAATGATTATTTTTTCGGGGCTGGAACTGGTATCATCAAATATGATTTATGGATATTTGATCGCTGGGGAAACCGAATATTTCATGGAAATGAGCTCGATGATAAGTGGAATGGAATAGTGGATAGTGAAACGCAGGTGGCACAAATAGATGTATATGTTTGGAAAGCAGAGCTTACTGACGTGTTCAATAAACGGCATACTTACACTGGAACAGTCACTCTTGTGAGGTAAATACGAGTTTTCAATCCCTCATCTGAACTAGGATAAAGTTCAGTACAAGTTAAGTGAACGATAAATAAAGTTTGATTTTTGAAAATATCGAACACTTAAAACAAATAGTGTTACTTTCTCTATTTTGCAGTAATAACGGTGAGTTTAAGAGCAAAAAAAATGGAAAGTACATTTTTAATGATGTACTTTCCAAAGAAGTGGTCGCGAAGGGATTCAAACCCCTAGCCTTCTCATCCGTAGTGAGACGCTCTATTCAGTTGAGCTACGCAACCATTTTACCCCTAAAGGCGGTGCAAAGATAAGCAAAATTTTGAACAAAAAAGCAATAATGGGTATTTTCTTAGCTTTTGAGCGATAAACTTCCTTTTATACTGATAATTTTAGCCATAATCCTAAAGTACAGCAATCCAAAAATTGTAAAAATCAGTTAGGAAAAAAGTAAAATTGAGTCCGGATTAATAAGGAAGGACTTTGCCCTCCTGATGCATCTGTAAGCTGAGCCATTCCAGGGCATTATCCTTATTGTTAAAGATTTTAGTCAAAACAGCGGGTTTGCTAATTTTGTTATACATTTCACCAAGTAAAAGGATGGACATGTTGGTAGTAAAAAATGCTATTGCTACAGTATTGTCAGCAAACTCCTTAGTAGCAGAAAGCCTTCTGGCATCTGCCGTTATTGTAAAAAAGTTAATCCCTTGGGCCAGAACATAAAATTTTATACCTGGACTAATTGATTCAATCAGTCGCTTTCCCGCTAAAACATCTTCAACACCAACAGTTACACCCTCTTTAACAGTATATTCAAGAAAATGATTCTCATTATAAACTCTGAATATATATTTTTCGGTTTCAACAACTTTCGGTTCAACCGCGTTCATAAATCATATTTTTTTTGACAAAGTTAAGAGCCCTTAACTTAATAAACTTACAGTTTGGCTACTAAATGTTACATTTTAACTATAATTGTTTATTGTTAAATTAGGAATGGCAATTTTATTTGTAATACATTTGCATTAACCAACTAATCTATCCCATCATGAATATTTTTTCAATTATTTTAACTGTATTTTTCGTTCTTCTATTGTTTCTTTCTTTTGTAACTGTTCAACAGGGTTATATTGCCGTGGTTACCATTTTTGGTAAATACCGAAGAATTATGGGGCCGGGGTTAAATATGAAAATCCCATTTATTGAAACCATTTACAAGCGCGTTTCCATTCAAAACAGGTCTGTAGAACTTGAATTTCAAGCAATAACAATTGACCAAGCAAATGTTTATTTTAAAGCGATGTTGTTATATTCTGTGCTTGACCAACAGGAAACAACCATTAAAAACGTAGCTTTTAAATTTATTGACGACCGCAATTTTATGCAGGCGCTGATCCGCACTATTGAAGGGTCGATACGGGGCTTTGTTGCCATTAAAAAACAAGCAGAAGTACTTGGTTTAAGAAAAGACATTACTGAGCACGTAAAGGAACAAATTGATAAAATACTAGAGGAATGGGGCTTTCACCTTCAGGATTTACAATTAAATGACATTACTTTTGATGAAGCCATTATTCTTTCGATGTCGAAAGTGGTAGCATCCAACAATTTAAAAGCTGCTGCTGAAAACGAAGGCCAGGCTTTACTAATTACAAAAACAAAAGCTGCTGAAGCAGATGGTAATGCCACACGAATTGCTGCAACAGCGGAAAAAGAGGCTGCTCAACTACGTGGACAAGGTGTTGCGCTATTCAGACAAGAAGTGGCCAAGGGTATGAGTGAAGCTGCTAAAGAAATGGAGCAGGCTAATATGGATACTTCTGTAATTTTATTTTCGATGTGGACGGAAGCAATTAAAAACTTTGCGGAATATGGCAAAGGCAATGTTATTTTCCTGGATGGATCGAGTGATGGAATGCAGCGTACGATGAAAGAGATGATGGCCATGAATCAATTGATGGGCGCTAAAAACACTCCATCTTCCAATAAACAATAGCTAATTAAACGTTTTATTAAGCTGATTATAATTTAAATTCGCTTTTGAATACTCACATGGTGGAAACATTATGTGAGTATTTTTTTAACGGATTAAACCGTCTCACCAATAATAGGCGGAGTAATTTCTGTTGTTTCTATTGGTTCATCATCTGTAAGTTCTGCTGGTTTTTTACCAAAAAAACGTCTCTGGAAGAAGATGATCAATGCTACTCCAGTACTAATAGAGGCATCTGCAAAATTAAAGACAGGACGGAAAAAAATAAATTCTTCTGATCCCCAAAAAGGAAACCATTCCGGGAAATGACCTCTTAATATTGGAAAGTAAAACATATCCACTACTTTACCGTGTAAAAATTTAGAATAACCGCCTTCTTCAGGTAAAAAACGCGCTACTTCATAATTACTGTCGCTGAATAATATGCCGTAAAAAGCACTGTCAATGATGTTTCCAACAGCACCGGCAAAAATTAAGGCAATACAGATAATATACAGTTTATCTTCTTTTTGTTTGGTTAATGTTACTAAGTACCAGCCAATTGCCGCCACCGCAACAATACGGAATACACTTAAAAACAATTTGCCAAATCCTCCGCCAAACTCCATTCCATAGGCCATTCCGTTATTTTCAGTGAAATGTATAATGAACCAATCACCTGCTACATACACTTCTTCGCCAAGAAAAAAATGAGTCTTGATATAGAGTTTTATCAGCTGGTCAACCAGTAGTATAAGGAATATAATGATCAGAGGTTTTCTCACAAAATAGGTTTTTAATAAACGTATACAAAAGTAAAAAAATAATCGGCAATATAATTTTGTTCCTTGATAAACCTTTTATCGTGTTTATTCAGCGATGCAGAAAATATTATACCATCCGTAAAATATTTAATGTAAAAGAGCGGTTACTTTCCTTTTCCAGCCTGCATCTGCCTTATCAATACAAATTTCACTACAATTATTAAACACTGCAAATCCTTTTAATTTCTCTGCGAAAGAGTTATTGAAATTTTCATCCGGCTTAAAGCCTTTTTCAAAGTGCATGGACTTAATGTAAAAGGTTTTATTTGCACGATCTGCTTTCGGGTCAAAGCGTGCCACAAACGTATTGCCAAACAAAACTGGTAATGTAAAATAGCCATACTTACGTTTGGCCTCGGGTAAATAACATTCCACCCCATAATCAAAATCAAACAAGCTTTGCGTTCGTTTCCGCTGGATAATAGCGTTATCAAAAGGAGATAGGAAATTAATAGTTGCGTTACCTTCATTTTTTTTCTGAACAACTCGTTTTTTCAGCTGTTCAGTAAACATCAAAAAATTCTGGTCTAAGCCTTTTATTTTAACCTGCGTTAACACAGCCTCTTCCAACAAACGTTTTAATGCTTTATTAACGGACACTTTAAGTCCGCTCCGCAAATAATAAATTTCATTTTCAGTAACAATCCCATGGGCCTGAACAGCCCGCATCACCAGATGCTCGGCCATTTCCTGTTCAGACGGAAAAGAAGTGTTAGCAGATGAAGGTAACACCCGCTCTGTAAGATCGTATACTTTTTGAAAGCCTTGTCGCTTCGCCACCATTAAGCGCCCCTCCATAAACAGCTGCTCTAAGGCTTTTTTAGCGGGTTTCCACTCATACCAATTTCCGGGGCCTTCCCTTTTGTGCTCAAAATCTTTTGATTGTAAAGGACCCTCCGCTTTTATTCTGTCGAAAACGTAATCATTCATTTTTTTATCCTGGCCAAACCAGTGCGATTTACCATCGGCATACGCCCTTTTTCGCGGAAGTGAGAAACGGTAATCACTCATCGGCAGATAGGATGCGGCATGTGCCCAGTATTCAAAAATAGATTTTTGCTCTAATAACTGACTTAAAAAAATTTCATTGTAATCGGGCAACCTGCTCCAAAGTGCATGATGATGAGCACGCGTAACAACCGATAAGGTGTCTATTTGAATATATCCTAAATGTTCAATTGCAGCAAGGGTACCTTTATTTCCTTTGCCGAGAGCTGGTTTTAACAGTCCCTGGCTTTTCAACGCAAGTTCGCGTGCTGCTTCAGGAGAGAGTATATTGTTGCTTTTCTTCAATTTTTATTTTTTCATACCAGTTGTTTGTGTTCGGAGCGTATGAAAATGGATTCATAAAAATATTATTCCAATTCTTTCAATTTTCCTACCAGCAGAATGATTCCCCAGATTCCAAGAATGTATTCCAATCCACCAATAACATAAATAATCTTAGAAACATTACCATAAATTAAAGCACTGGCTGTTCTAATAATTATCAAGCCGATATACATGCAAACACAAAAAAGCAAACCTGCAAGCCGTATTTTCGGATACAATCCACATAAGGCTAAAAATGTGGCAAAACCAAGTTCCATGCCAATGTAAACAGCCGAATACTCAACTTTTCCGCTATTGCTTAAAAAAGAATATCCGAGACTATTTGCTGTTTCTACCGGCTTTATCAGGCACCATGCCGCAAAGATGAGGTAAAAGGCCGAGTTAAGGTATAGATAAAATGGTATCATGGTATCAAAAGTTTAAACACATTAATGCTAACTAATTAAAATATTTAAACAAAAATTCATGCCAAAGGTTTAAAATCAATTTATTTCGCTCTCATTTTATTTCCTTTTGCATCATGCGCCAGTTCAGCCATTCCAAACTTTTCCATTAATGGCGAAAAGCCTCCAGGGATTCTTTTACTTCCTAATCCTTTTGCCATAAAAGTATGTTATGGATTTTCAATCAGTATGCTTATAACGGAATATTTCCGTGCTTTTTCTTCGGCAGCTTATCCACTTTATTTTTAAGCATATTAAATGCTTTTATTAATTTTTCGCGAGTATCTTCTGGTTTTATAACTTCGTCAACATACCCTCTTTCAGCAGCCCGGTAAGGATTTGCAAAGTGTTCAATATATTCTTTTTCTTTTTCAGCCAATTTTGCAACCGGGTCTTTTGATGCAGCAATTTCATTTTTAAAAATAATTTCTGCTGCCCCTTTTGCTCCCATTACTGCTATTTCAGCGGTTGGCCAGGCATAGTTCATATCTGCACCAATGTGCTTGCTGTTCATTACGTCATACGCACCACCATAGGCTTTACGTGTGATCACTGTGATACGAGGCACCGTTGCTTCACAAAAAGCATATAACAATTTGGCACCGTTGGTAATGATCCCGTTCCATTCCTGATCAGTACCAGGTAAAAATCCGGGTACATCTTCAAATACTAATAAAGGAATATTAAAACTGTCGCAAAACCTTACAAAACGGGCAGCCTTAGTTGATGAATCTATATCCAGCACCCCTGCTAAAAAAGCGGGCTGATTAGCAACAATTCCAATACTTTTACCTGCCAATCTTGCAAAGCCGACAACAATATTTTCAGCAAAATCTTTGTGTACTTCTAAAAAAGAAGCCGTATCAATTACACCGTTGATTACATCACGTATATCGTATGGCTGATTCGGGTTTTTAGGGATAATGCTATTAAGCTCCGGACGCTTTTCAGTACCATTGTTGTCGTACGGAATGGCTGGCGCTTCTTCTTCACAATTCTGAGGCATATAGCTCAACAAGGCTTTGATGTTGGTAATACACGCAATTTCATTGGCACAGGAAAAATGTGTTACCCCTGATTTTGTTGAATGAGTGGATGCTCCACCTAATTCCTCTGACGTTACTTCTTCGTGTGTTACTGTTTTAACAACATTCGGCCCGGTCACAAACATATAGGAAGTGTTTTCAACCATCATTATAAAATCAGTAATGGCGGGAGAATACACCGCACCACCCGCGCAAGGCCCCATGATAGCTGACAACTGAGGAATAACCCCAGAAGCCCTGGTATTACGGTAAAAAATATCTGCGTATCCGCCCAATGAAACAACACCTTCCTGAATACGTGCACCACCACTATCATTCAAGCCAATCACCGGAGCACCGTTCTGCATAGCCAGATCCATGATACGGCAAATTTTTTCAGCATGTGTTTCACTTAATGATCCACCAAAAACGGTAAAATCCTGAGAAAATACATAAACCAAACGTCCGCCTATTGTACCATATCCGGTAACTACACCATCACCAAGATATTTTTCGCGTTCCATACCAAACTCAACAGAGCGGTGTGTTACAAGCATTCCAATTTCTTCAAAGCTTCCTTCGTCAAGCAAAAAATGCAGTCTTTCTCTTGCAGTTAGTTTACCTTTTTTATGCTGTGATTCAATTCGTTTTTCACCACCGCCCAATTGCGCTTCAGCTATTTTATTTTTAAGCTCCTGTAATTTAGTTTCCATTCGGAATATTTAATTTTTGGTTGACCTAATTCATGTATACCATCTTTTGGCATGTTTCCAAAAATAACAAAATTATGATTGTAAAAATTGGTTATACATAACCATTTTATCACATTCGAAAACAAAGTGGTGAAACACCCATCTATCTAAATATAATTTATTCCTTTTAAGGGGGAAATTATTGTGTAATTTTACGTCAAATAAAGCGGCTCAAATGAACAAATTTTTACGATATTTTATTCAAGGATTAATTATTACCGTACCAGTTGCTATTACTGCCTTTGTAGTGTACAAAGTAATAGAATTAGTGGGATCTTTTTTTAGCTTTTTCGGGGTTATTGTAAGTCCCTTGGTTGATCCATTTATTGTAATAGGAATAGCCATTGGATTAATTTTTTTAATGGGATTATTAGGCTCCTCCATTATCCTTCGGCCTTTGTTCTTAATGTTTGACAATGCTATGGAGCACACTCCGCTGATAAAAACAGTGTATTCCTCCATAAAAGATCTTTTGGCGGCATTTGTAGGCAGTAAAAAGCGATTTAATAAGCCTGTATTGGTTACCATCAATAAGGAAAACAATATTCAACAGCTTGGCTTCATTACGCAGGAAAATCTGAATGAACTTAAAATAAAAGCAGGAAGTGTAGCAGTATACATGCCTATGTCCTACTCTTTTTCGGGTAACCTGCTCATTGTGCCCGCAGACCACATCAGTTATGTTGACGCTTCTTCATCAGAAGTAATGAAATTTATAATATCAGGCGGAGTAACTGATATTGATGAGTAGGATTACCCCTATTCCTTACTAATTTCTAAAAAAGTGGGTGTTCTGTTGTTGAGAAAAGTTGATTTTTCACTATATTTGACAAATAACATTAATATTTTCTCAAATGAAAAAACATCTATTTATTTTTTGTTTATTTCTTAGCTGCATAACTCTTAATTCAATAGCGCAAGTTAATTATCAATGGGTGAAAACTGCCGGATCGATTGCAACGGAAAAAGGTAAAGGTGTAGCAGTTGATATACAAGGTAACGTATACATAACAGGCCAGTTTGGTGGAAATGCGGATTTTAATCTATATGGAAATTCCCCTGTTGATATAACTAAAACTGGTATCTTTTCTGGCTTCATAGCAAAATATGATTCTAATGGAAATAATGTTTTGGCTATCCCCTTATATCCTGCCAGCACATCTGATCTTGCTTCTGGAACAAGCATTGCTGTTGATATTTCAGGTAACATTTATGTAACAGGTTTTTTTATCGGTACGGTAGATTTTGACCCTTCTCTTGTAAATACATCTCTTACAAGCAACAATGGTTCTTTTGATGTTTTTATTGCAAAATACACTACCCTTGGAGATTTAAGCTGGGTAAAAAAACTGGGGGGCTCAAATACAGATTTTGCCAGCAGCATTGCTGTGGATGCTTCAGGAAATGTTTATTCAACCGGCACTTACAGTGGAAATGATTTTATTGCTGAAGGTGGAACTATTCAATTAAATTCCGGACTTTCAGATGTCTATTTAACCAAATATGATAATGCGGGAGCACACCAATGGACAAATACGATTGGCGGGCCTAATGTTGATTTAGCAAGTTGCATTGCACTTGATAAAACAGGAAATAATGTATACCTAACTGGTACATTCCGCGACACTGCAGATTTTAACCCTTCGGCTTCTATTGATACGCTTAGCAGTGCAGGAAACAATGATGTATTTTTTGCAAAATACACTTCTGGAGGAACTTATGTCTGGGCAAAAAGAGCTGGGGGGACAGGTGTTGATGGAGGAACAGGGATTGTTTTGGACACGGCCAACAATATATATTTAACCGGTATCTATCAAGGTGCTGCAGATTTTGGCTATACTAACATTCCTGCCCCTCAAGGATTCCAAAGCGTTTTTGTTGCAAAATGTGATAACTCAGGAACTTTTGTTTGGGCAAAGCATATTGAAAGTTTAACTTCAGGAGACAGTGTGCTCAGTACTTCTATTGCTGTTGATTCATTAGGAAGTATCTATCTGACCGGACTATTTTCTGGAGATATGGATACGGACCCATTAGGATTCAACGACATAAAAAACAGTGCAGGAGAAGAAGATTTATTTTTTGCAAAATACCTTACTGATGGAACTTATAAATGGTCAAAGACTTTAGGGAGCAGTGGAAAAGATGCCGGATCTGGAATTGCTGTTCACAACGCAGAAAATGTTTTTTTAACAGGTTATTTTGAAGAGACGGTCAATTTTGACCCTTCCGCAGGAACGGCAAACAGGATAAGTAAAGGCGCTGAAGATGTTTTTATTGAAAAATTCCGTCAGGGAACTTCAACAATAAGCGGAATAGTTACTCATGATGGTTATACTTTACCTGTTAATGCCGGTCAGGTAAAATTATTTTCACAGACCCCTAACGATGGAAATGCTGTAATGCATTTAATGGCTGCCACAGAACTTGACGCACAAGGAAATTATTCTTTTTCTGACCTTTGTAATGGTGATTATCTTGTATTAACTTTACCTAATGATACAACTTTCCCTGCAACTTTCTATGGAAATACGGCACATTGGCAAGCTGCAACACATATAATAACAACACTGAATTCAACGCATACAGCAAATATTTCTATGGCTGAAGCTGTTCCTAATGGAAATGCGACTTTAAGTGGGACTGTGTATAAATCAGAAGGATATGACCGGACTACAGGCACCCCACTTTCTGGTACTCCAGTAGGTTTGGAGGGAGAACCTGGAGGTATAACAGTTTCACAAACTCATACTAATGAAAATGGGTATTATGAATTTAGTAAAGTTCCTGCCGGCTGCTACAGAGTTTATATTAACATTCCAGGTTTACCAATGGATTCTACCTACCACGAATGCCCTACAGCTCTTGATACAGTTGTGAATCTTGATTTTGTGGCTGATTCAAGTGGTATTAATATTATTCCTGCAACTACAACCGTTGAGCAAATTTCAAGCTTACAACCACAAATGCAGATTTATCCTAATCCGCACAAGGGGATTGCTGTTATTGAATTTACAGTTATTAAACCCAGCAAAGTTCAAATAAGTGTATATAATTTATTAGGTGAAAAGGTTGCAGATCTTATGAACGAACAAAAACAAGCCGGAGTTGTTAAATGCCGGATTAATACTATCGACAAGGGGTTGAAAGCTGGGGTTTATATACTCAGTTTGGCAATTGGTGATCAAATGTCTACTAAAAAAATTGTACAAATAGAATAATTAAAAAAAGCTATTGAGTAACCCCCGATTTGTTCTTCATGAAGAATTTGTCGGGGGTTTTTAATGTTATAAAAAATTGATGTAAATTGCATCTTTCTATTTTAAGATTAATTATTACACACAGAATGGTATATTTAGTTTAATATTATCCTACGTCATTCCCGATAAAAAACCATTCTATGAAAAAAGGTTTCAGTTATTTCGCTTTCCTTCTTACACCCTTATTTTTCAATGTGTTTGGTTATGCCCAAATAAATAAACTCGATAGTCTACAGAATGAATTAAAAAAAAACATCAACGATACGTCTAAAATAAATGTGTTTAATGCATTAGGAATTGAGAACAGAAAAATCAACACAACTCTTGCATTTAAATATCTAGAGGATGCTTTAATACTTTCAGAAAAAATCAACTTTCAGAAAGGTAGAGCAAATGCATATTCAGGAATGGCAATTGTACATTCCTCTCAGAAAAACTCAGAACTGGCATTGTCCAATTATACTAAATCATTATTAATCCGAGACCGAATTGGGGATCAAAAAGGAGCAGTAACCAACTTAAATAGCATTGGAAATTTATATATCAACCAAGGAGATTATGAAAAAGCATTAATACATTATTTGAAAGCATTAAAAATATGTGTAGCTACTGCAAATCAAGAGTCGATGCCATTGAATAATATTGCGGCCGCCTACTTTTATATGGGAAAGCATCAGCAAGCACTGGAATATTATATCAAAGCATTGAAAACATTTGAAAAACTTGGCAACAAAAAATTAATGATTAATCCATCATTAGGTGTTGGTAATGTTTATAAAGCTATTGGTGAATATAGAAATGCATTGACATACTATAAACGGGCGATGACAATAAGCGAAGAAGTAAAAGACGAGCCTGGACTTGCCAGATCACTGACAACTATTGGAATTATTTATGAAAAGTTAGAGAATAACGATACTGCACTAATTTACTATAATGAAGCTTTAATAATCAATCAAAAACTTAAAGAAAAACCAGCAATTGCATTATCCCTAATAAACATTGGAAATATTTATTTTGCCAAAAAAAATTATGATAAAGCTTTAGAATATTACAAAAGAGCCCTTGTTATAAATCAAAAAATTGGGGATAAAAATGGAAGTGCGAGATCATTACTAAATATAGGGATTTTGTATTCTGAAAAAGAAAATATAGAATTGGCGATGGACTATTTAAAAAAAGGATTAATACTTGCAGATTCTATTAACAGCAAAGAAATGCTCACCGAAGGGAACGAAGAACTTTCAGAAGTATATGAAAAAAAAGGCGACTACAAAAATGCTTATGCCTATTACAGAATACATTCTGCAATTAAAGACTCCCTGCTGAACGAAGGTAATTCAAAGAACATGGCAGAAATGCAAACCAAATATGAATCAGATAAAAAAGAAAAAGACATTGAGCTTCTCAAAAAGGAACAATCATTGCAGGATGTAGAATTAGAAAATCAAAAAAATGTAAGGAACGGTTTTATTGTAGGATGTTTATTGTTAGTATTGATTATAATCCTTGCATACAACCGCTATCGTATTAAACAAAGGGCAAGCGAAGATATAAAACAAAAAAACAAAGAGATTACGGAGAGTATCAGTTATGCCAAACGTATTCAATCTTCCTTTTTAACCTCCGAGAAATATATTGCCCAGAGGCTTTCTGACTATTTCATTTTTTATAACCCTAGAAATATTGTCAGTGGGGATTTTTACTGGCTGATGGAAAAAAAGGGTTATTTATATATTTGTACGGCCGACTGCACCGGACATGGGATTCCTGGGGCTTTTATGAGCTTAATAAGTATGGGAATTTTAAATGAAATTATTTATTCCAAAGAACACCTTCAGCATACGGACGAAATTCTGAATGAACTCCGCAGAATAATTATTTTAGCGGTTAACCCTGAGGGATCAGAGGAAGAAGGCAAAGATGGAATGGATGCTGTATTGTGCCGTTTCAATTTTCAGAAAATGGAACTGGAATATTCTGCAGCCAACAATTCTTTTTATATTATAAGAAACGGTGAATTATTGGTTTACAAACCAGACAAGATGCCTGTTGGAAAACACATTGGATTGGAGAAACCATTTTCAAAAACTACCATTGCATTGCAAAAAGGCGATTGTGTATACACATTCAGCGATGGTTTCGCTGACCAGTTTGGTGGGCCAAATGGAAAAAAGTTTCAATCTAAAAGAGTAAAAGAACTGCTTTTAGCCCACTGTCATAAACCAATGAAAATTCAAAGAGAAATTATAGGTAAAACAATTGAAGAGTGGCAGGGTACTAATGAGCAGGTGGATGACATGCTGGTTATAGGAATCAGAGTATAATATACTAATATATGTCCATCAAAAAACTCATATCCTCCTAACATCTTAAATTGACATATGATTCAATCTAAAGGCATTTTCAAAAAAAATTTAAATTCATTTATGGAATTTAAAAATTTCTGCATCTATCCTGTAATTAACTAAAAACAGTAAACGCTTAATTATTTAAAAATGAAATTCAAGAAAATTTTTCTGACTGTACTTATTGCAACTTCATTGCTTACAACAGCTTTTACAATTACTAACTATCAAAAAAACAAAAACACGATGCTGCTCATTTTTCCGAAAGGAAGCACTTATAGTAAAGAATGGAAAAAGGTCGATTCTCTTGCAAACCAGGGGCTTAATAAATCAGCACTCGAAGTGGTTGATGGTATTTATAACAAGGCAAAAGCTGAAAGTAATGCCTCTCAATTTGTGAAAGCTATTATACACCGGATGAAATTTGAACAGTTCATTGAAGAGTATTCACTTGTTAAAGCCTTAAACAAACTAAAAGAAGAAACAAAAGATGCAAGCTACCCGGTTAAACCTGTTTTGCAATCCATGCTAGCGGAAAGCTACTGGCAGTATTATCAAAACAACCGTTGGAAATTTTACAACCGTACAACTACTGTAAACTTTGACAATAATGATATTACAACATGGGATTTAAAAACCATCTTTTCAGAAGTTTTAAAAAACTATCAAGCCTCACTTGAAAAGACTGACAGCCTGCAACGAACGCCACTTAATATTTACGATGAAATATTGGTATCAGGTTACGATTCCCGAAAATTCCGTCCCACTTTATATGATTTTTTAGCGCACCGCGCAGTTGATTTTTATATGAATGACGAGCCCGAAATTAGCCGCCCTGCCTATAAATTCGAACTGAGTAACCTTAACTATTTTAGTGATTACGAAACATTCTCCAAGTTAAAAATTGAAACCAAAGATTCCCTATCCTCAAAATACTATGCGCTCAAAACCTTACAAAATCTAATCACTTTTCATTCTTCAAAAAACACGCTTTCAATTAAAGAAGAAGTAAAAGAAGCTGCACTTATAGATGTTGATTTAAAAAGATTAAAATTTGTAAAAAACAAATCTGTAACTGAAATAAAAGACAGCCTTTATTTAAAAGCATTACAAAACCTTGAAAAACGCTTTTCAAACAATCCGGCCTCAGCGGAAATAAATTACGAAATTGCAATTGACTTTTTTGAAAAAGGCAACAATTACAAGCCTTTACAGTCTGAAGAAAACAAATGGCTAAAAAAACAAGCGCTTGAACTGTGTGAAGCTGTTATTAAAAAGTATCCTAAGAGCCATGGTGCGATTAATTGCGAAGTATTGAAAGCGCAAATAAAAGAACAGGCTATTGATTTTATTACAGATAAAGTAATCCTTCCAAACCAGCCTACACGCGCGCTTGTAACTTATAAAAATGTAAAAACTGTGTATCTGCGTATCGCAAAAATGGACATAGACAAGTACAACAAATCCATTGAACGGTATTACGGAGAACAGCTGATAAAACAATATTTAAAACTTGAACCAATAAAAGAATGGACGATTGAATTACCTGATGATGGTGATTACCAATTGCATTCAACCGAAATAAAAATCCCTGAATTACCATACGGACACTATGTGGTATTAACTGGTTCAGATAAAACTTTCTCATATATAAACAACGGGGTTGCATATAGTCCCATCTGGGTTTCCAGCATCAGCTATATTAACCGTAAAATGCCTAATGGCAGTTATGATTTTTATGTGCAGCACCGTGAAACTGGTGTGCCTTTAAAAGGCGTTGCAGCACAGTTGTATTATGAAAAATACAATTACACTTCACGAAAATACGAATACGTTAAATCAGAAAAATTTACGAGTGACGAAAATGGATTTTTTAATGTTGCATCAACTGCTGAATACAGGACTTTTACAATCGACTTCTCCTATAAAGTGCCTTCTTCACAAACAAATGAAACAGACCGCCTGCAAACCGACAATGGTTTTTATCAATACAAAGATCATTATGGTGCTAAACGGGTAGAACATAAAACCTTCTTTTTTACAGATCGTTCCATATACCGGCCGGGGCAAACCATTTATTTTAAAGGGATTATGATTAATACCGATGGCGAAACAAATTCACTGGTCACCAATAGCAGCACAACAGTTACTTTATATGATGTAAATTCGCAAAAAGTGGCCGATCTGGATTTAAACACCAATGAGTATGGCAGCTTTAACGGCACCTTCACTATTCCGGCAGGCTTACTTAACGGGCAGATGAGAATAGATAATGGAACTGGTTCCCTTGCCTTTTCAGTGGAAGAATATAAACGTCCGAAGTTTGAAGTATCGTATATGCCTATTAAAGGCAGTTACCGACTGGATGAAATGATTAAAGTGGAAGGACTTGCGAAAGCCTATTCAGGAGCAAAAATTGATGGTGCTGAAGTTAAATACCGTGTGGTGAGAAATGCATCATTTCCATATTGGTGGTATTGGTGGAGAGGCTACTATCCGCAATCAGCACAAATGGAAATCACTAATGGAGTAACGACTTCCAACGATACTGGTGCATTTTTTATTACTTTTAAAGCTATACCTGATTTAAGTATTCCAAAATCATATCAACCAACCTACTCATATACAGTTTATGCGGATGTTACTGATATTAATGGTGAAACGCATAGTGCACAATTGAGCGTTCAGGTTGCATATACCGCATTAAATCTTTCTGTAAATATCCCAACCTTGCTTGAAAAAGAAAACACAAATGCTTTCACAATATACACAACCAATCTGGCAGGGCAGTTTGAAGCTGCACAAGGAGAAGTTAAAATTTACAAATTAAAAGAGCCTGAAAAAACCTACCGTTCACGCATTTGGAGCCAGCCTGATAAATATTTATTGAGTAAGGCCGAGTTTGAAAATACATTCCCAAATGATGAATATAAGGATGAAAACAATATGTATAAATGGGAGCGGGGAGAAAAAGTTTTTGACAAAACGTTTAAAAACATTTCTGTATCTACTTCTCAAAAATCAGCATCACCGATTGTTAAAAACACTAACGACTCTATAAAAATTTCCAACCTTAAAAACTGGAAACAAGGAGTGTATGTGATGGAAGCCCATAGTAAAGATGCTTATGGTGTAGATGTGAAAGATATAAAATATTTCACCGTCTATTCCAACAGTGGCAGTGAGGTTCCGGGCAACTCCATTAATTGGTTCAGTTTGGTAACTGACCGCTCTATAGAACCTGGAGGCAAAGCACAATTTGTTATTGGTTCAAAAGAAAAAAACATAAAAGTATTATATGAAATTGAACACAAAGGCGAGATCGTAAAAAAGGAATATATCACATTAAACCAGGAACAAAAATTAATTGAGATTCCTGTAGAAGAAAAACACAGGGGTAACTTTTCCTTTCATTGCGTCTTTATTAAAAACAACCGTTCTTACCAACAGGAGGCAGTAATCAGCGTTCCATACTCCAACAAAGAACTTGATATTGAATTTGAAACTTTCCGCAACAAATTACTTCCGGGTCAACAGGAAGAATGGAAAATTAAAATCAATAATAAGAAAGGTGATAAAATTGCAGCTGAAATGATGGTCACTCTGTACGATGCATCTTTAGATGCCTTCAGGGCCAACAATTGGTATTTTGATATCTACAAAAATTATTATTCGACTTTAAACTGGGATGCAAACAGTGGGTTTGGTATAGTGAATGCACAATTGTTTGCCGTTGATTGGAATAAATACCCTTCTGGTGCCTATCGTTATTACGATAATATAAATTGGTTTGGTTATAACAGTGGATATTATGCTTATAACGATTACGCTGAAGACGATGGCGAGAGCGGTGGCAGGAGCCCGGTCAAAAAGGCTTCCAGAAGTGTTTCAGCTCCCTCTCCCGTAATGGGCATGGCCGCATCCGAAAGCCGCGAGGAAAGTCAGAGCGCAGATAAAACCAAACAGAAGGAGTCAAAAAACGCTGACAGCATTAGTCCGGAAACTACTGTTTCTGGGAATAAGCGTAACGAGGCGCAAGAAGGAAAACCTGGTGCCGGAGGAGATTTATCAAAAGTTGCTGCACGCAGTAATTTTGCTGAAACCGCATTTTTCTATCCTCAACTGGAGACTGATAAAAACGGAAATGTTATTGTAAAATTTACTATTCCTGAGGCTTTAACCAAATGGAAAATGATGGGACTAGCACATACCAAGCAGCTTGAATTTGGGACCATTCAAAATGAACTGGTTACACAAAAAGAGCTAATGGTAATACCAAATGCTCCCCGTTTTTTCCGTGAAAACGATAACATGGAATTCAGCACAAAAATTTCAAACTTATCAGATGCGGACATGACTGGAACTGCCCAGCTGTATCTATATGATGCAACAACAATGAAGGAACTTTCGCCTTCTCCTTTTAAAGAAGGAACTTTATTGAAAACATTTAATTCAAAAAAAGGACAAAGTGCGGCACTTAGCTGGAACATAACAATTCCGGAAGGTTTGGGTGCTATATCTTACAAAGTAGTTGCAAAAGCAGGAAACTATACAGATGGTGAAGAAATGGCCCTTCCTGTATTAACAAACAGGATGCTAGTAACTGAAACAATGCCGCTACCTATCCGGAGCAACCAAACAAAGGTGTTCCGATTTGAAAAACTGATCAATCAAAGTAACGGTTCAACAACTTTACGTAATCATAAATTAACGCTGGAGTTTACTGCTAATCCGGCATGGTACGCTGTACAGGCCTTACCATACCTCATGGAATATCCTTATGAATGCGCTGAACAAACTTTTTCAAGGTTTTATGCGAACAGTATTGCATCTCATATTGCAAACTCATCACCAAAAATTAAAGCGGTATTTGATTCCTGGAAAAACACACCAGATTCAAAAGCCTTGCTATCTAATTTAGAAAAAAATCAGGAGCTAAAATCTTTAATGCTAGAAGAAACGCCATGGGTGCTGGATGCCAAGGATGAAAGCGAACGCAAGAAACGTGTCGCATTATTATTTGATTTAAATAAAATGAGCAATGAACTGACGCGTGCAATGAAAAAGCTTCAGAAATCACAATCATCAAACGGTGGCTGGCCTTGGTTTGAGGGCATGCCTGACAACCGTTACATCACACAGCATATTATTACAGGAATGGGACATCTGGATCATTTAGGTATTAAAAGTGTTCACAATGATGCTGCCGTATGGGATATGGTAAAGGATGGGGCCAAATATCTTGACAACCGCATTCGTGAAGATTATGAATGGATTCTGAAATACGATAAGGCGCATATGGATGATAATCATTTGAGTTATGAAAGTATTCAGTATTTATATGCCCGTAGTTATTTTAAAGACATTTCAATCAACAATAGAAACCAAGAGGCTTTCGATTATTTCAAAGGACAGGCCAAAAAATACTGGTTAAAAAATGGCCGTTATATGCAAGGAATGATCGCATTGGCTTTGAACCGTTATGATGACAAGGTAACTCCGAAAGACATCCTAAAATCGTTAAAAGAAAACTCATTGAACAGTGAAGAAATGGGAATGTACTGGAAAGAAAACTACGAAGGATTTTATTGGTACGAAGCTCCGATTGAAGCTCAGGCATTGTTAATTGAAGCTTTTGATGAAGTAGCCAATGATAAAAAATCTGTTGACAATTTAAAAGTATGGTTATTAAAATCCAAACAAACACAAGACTGGAAAACGACAAAAGCCACTACAGAAGCTGTATACGCTTTGTTGTTAAGAGGTACCGATTGGTTAGCAACGGAAAGTAATGTAGAGATCAGCTTAGGCGATTTGAAAGTTGATCCTAAAAAAATGCCCGATTTAAAACAGGAAGCCGGAACAGGTTATTTCAAAACATCCTGGAGCGGAAGTGATATCAAGCCCAAAATGGGAGAAGTGACTGTAATAAAAAAAGATGAAGGTGTTAGCTGGGGTGCGCTGTATTGGCAGTATTTCGAGCAACTTGATAAAATCACCCCATCTAAGACCCCTTTGGTGTTGAAGAAACAATTGTTCCTGCAAAAAAATACAGATGCAGGCCCGGTGATTGAGCCAATTAAAGATAAAACTATTTTAAAAGTTGGCGACAAAATAAAAGTGCGTATTGAACTGCGTGTTGACAGAACCATGGAGTATGTGCACATGAAAGACATGCGTGCATCGGGTTTTGAGCCAACCAATGTCATCTCACAATACAAATGGCAGGATGGTTTAGGATATTATGAAAGTACCCGTGACGCAGCCACCAACTTCTTTTTTGACCGCTTACCAAAAGGAACCTATGTGTTTGAATACCCAATGGTAGTGACGCACAATGGTAACTTTTCAAATGGAATTACCTCCATTCAGTGTATGTATGCTCCGGAGTTTTCAAGTAATTCGGAGGGTATCAGAGTGAAGGTTGGAAAGTAAACTTACGGTAACTAATAATTTTTTAGCAGCGATTAGCTCTATTTTTAACAGAGCTAATCGCTTTATTTTTCACATTTTGTTAAGCAAATTAAAAATGAAAATCAGTTATAAATTCTTCCTTTTTTTTAATCTTATCTTCTTAATCTCTTCTTATGGGATAAGCGAAATGTTTGCTCAAAACAAAAAAATTGATTCGCTTCAGATCTTATTAAAAATTGCCATCCCCGATACTAATAAAGTAAAGCATAGCCTTCAATTAGGACTGGAATATAGAAAAGTGGGAAACTATGATACCGCTGAATATTACACCAATGTTGGGCTACAACTTGCACACAAACTAAATTTTAAAAAAGGGGTGAGTAAATCATATATGGCTTTAGGGTTAATTTATTTTTATCAGGAAGATTACCCTAAAACATTAGAGTATTTGTTAAAGGCATTCAAAATGCCGGAAACGTTAAATGATCCAAAGCAAAAAGCAAAACTTGAAAGTAATATTGGCGTAGTCTATATGAAACAAGGCAATTTTTCGAAATCTCTTGATTGGTATTTTATGGCCTCTAGAACTCTTGAAAAACTTGAGGACAAAGATGCAATGGCTGCCAACTTAGGAAATATTGGACTTGCTTATTGGAATGAAGGTGATTTCCCTAAAGCATTGGAATACTATTTCAAAGCGTTGAAAATTGCGGAACAAATAGTAAACAAAAATGCAATTTCAATCAATCTTGGTAATATTGGACTCGTTTATTGGAAACAGAATGCTTACGATCAAGCCCTCGACTATTATACCAAGGCTTTAAGAATTGATGAAGAATTGAATGACAAAAATTCTCAAGTTGCTGATCTTGGCAATATAGGGCTTGTTTATTGCGATCAAGGCAACTATAAGTTAGCAATGGATTTTTTTCTCAAAGCATTGAAAATTGCAGAAGAACTTGATAACAAAAGTGGAATAGCAACTAACCTCAGTAACATTGGGCTTATTTATCATAATAAAAAAGATTACTCACGAGCACTTGAGTACTATTCAAAATCTTTAAAAATCAACGAAGAACTTGGATTTGAAAGCCAAATTGCACTGTGCATGTATAACATTGGTTCTATTTATACACTTACAGGAAAATATAAAAAAGCCGAACAATTCCTGAAAAAAGCTAGAGTAATTAATAAGAATATTGGCGCATTAGATGGCATTAGAAATTGTGAAGAAAATCTTTCGCAACTGTATGATACAATTGGAGAACACAAATTAGCACTCATTCATTACAAAAAAGCAAAAGCCTTAGAGAGCATTATTTTCAGCCAGGAAAATAAAAAACAAATAGTACAGAAAGAAATGCAATTTAATTTTGATAAAAAAGAAGCAGAAAACAAGGCAGAAACAGACAAGCACCAAGCGATTGCAGAAGAAAAAAATCGAAAACAAATTGTGGTAACCTGGACAATTGGAACTGCTTTATTAATAGTTTTGATTTGTTTGGTTTTTGTTTTTCGCTCTCTTCGCACTACCAATAAACAGAAAAAAATTATTGAATCTCAAAAAAAACTGGTAGAAGAACATCAAAAAGAAATTATAGATTCTATTAATTACGCTAAACGCATACAAACTGCTCTTCTCAGAGATGAAGAACACATTAGCATGCATCTGCCTGAACATTTTATACTTTTTTTACCGAAAGATATAGTAAGTGGCGATTTCTATTGGGGTGCTGAAAAAAATGATTATTGGTACTTTGCTGTAGCAGATTGTACAGGACATGGAGTTCCTGGTGCAATTATGAGTATGCTTGGTATATCTTTTCTTAACGACATTGTTTCATCAGAAGAATTACTCAGTCCTGCTGAAATTCTAAATCGCCTCCGCGACAGGATTATAAGCGAACTTAGACAAACAGGCAATGATGGCGGCAATAAAGATGGAATGGATATTTCCCTTTCGCGATTGAATTTAAAAACAAAGGAATTAGAATGGGCTGGAGCAAACAATGCTCTAAACCTATTACAAAACGGAAATTTAATAGAAGTGAAAGCAGATAAACAACCGATTGGCTACCACTTGATACAACATCCTTTCACCAACCACACGATTCAATTACAAAAAGGTGATCGCATTTACCTTTTTTCAGATGGCTATGCCGATCAGTTTGGCGGACCAAAAGAAAAAAAATTTTCCTATAAACGATTGGAAAATGAATTCATCGCAGCTAGCCAATTACCTATGAGGGAACAAAAAATACTTTTGAAAAAAGGATTCACAGACTGGAAAGGTTTATTAGAACAGATAGATGATGTATGTGTTCTTGGTGTAAAAATTTGAGACAGCGATTTTCAATCAAGATTTATACTTGTAAAAACACTCCTATCTCTTCTTTTCATCAATCGCAATACCTTCCAGCATGTGCAGTAAAATAGGTGCGCACTTTTCCCGGCAGGCAGGATAAAAATGACCATGCTTCCAAAATACAGACTTAGGTGATTGTCCCCACCAAAATTCTGCAATCGCTAAAGGTTTCATATGATGCTGAAAAGCATATTGCAACATTTTTGGACCAGCGCAATCACCCGCACCGCTTGGTGGATTACCATTTACGTTGTTTTTAAAAATCTCTCGCAGGCTCTTTTCTTTACCTGCTTGATTTAAAAAATGGTAGCTGTCAAAAAGTTGATTTTGAAGAACAACAGAATTGGCCTTTCGCAACTGTTGAAGTAAATCAATTTTTTTAATAGTTTCCGCTGATTTATCCTTTTTAAGTATTCCTATTTCCTGATTAATCCGGGTAAGTTCTATCATACCCTTATTAAGAAAACTACCATCTTCCAACGAATCAAAAACGGGAGGCACAAATTTAGGATGATGGTACCCACCTGCCAATTTCCCGGAATATGCAGCTAAATAGCCTATCTCCATTTGTTCAGTTTCAACTATTAACACACCGAACATTTTTCCTACAATTGGATTTTTCATATCATCTCCTAAACCAAAGTTATGGTTCCATTCCTGCTGTTCTGATAGATAGGTCTGCAGTTCTGCTGATGCCAACATGCATAGCGGATGAGGATTGTTGCATTCAAAAGGATAATTAAACCTAACAGGCAGCGTATAATCAGCTATCGAGGCGTTAAAGGGAATAAAAAATTTATCTTTTTGAACTTCTATCAAGTGTTTATTTTTTTAATAATTATTAAACAAAAATTACTATTTTTTTATGTTTTGTTTTTTTAAAAGTAAGCTCTTACCTGGGCACCACCGGTATGTACAGCCTTTGTAGTTTCAGATACACGGCCGTCATAGGTCAAGCTCAATTGCAAATTGTTCGACAAATTACGCTGATAAATTATCCCCCAGGTAATATTTTTTCCTTTTTGCAAAGCATCTAACATTTCGAAAGCAACAGAAGTATTTTGCTCACCTGTATACTTAATCTGAATAAAATTCGCTTTCAAATTTAAGCTCCCTTTTTGTAAAACATTGTATTTGATTTCTACACCATAGTCTTCCGATACCGCATGCTGTGCACCAAACTCCAGGTTATTCTTTTTATCGGTGTATTTAAAGGAAAGAGTTGCGTGAAAGGCGGTATTTGGCTGATAATTAAATTTTGGTGCAGCTTCATAATAAAAAATTGAATAATCACGTGTGTTAAAATATTGCGATCTGCTTACTTTTCTACCATTCTTACAGTCAATATCCCACCAGAACTGCGATGTTATGTTCCAACGTAAACGAACCTCATCGAATTTATTTTGGCGCGTGTCGAAGCCATTTACCAGTAGAGTTTTATTGCGAACATCCTGATGCGTAATATCAAGTCCGAATACAGGACTTAACTGATTAATGAATATGGTGTTGCGAAACGAAGAGTTGAGCGTTATCAATTCAGGATCTTTTGTTTCGGCAATAAAAGGATTATACGCTTTTGAAAGATCGCTCCCGGTTGACTTCCTATCCACACGGTAAGCTGTTTGGTTGGCAAAACGTGAAATAAATTTTCTAACACCTTTCTTATTCGCCCACAAGGCAGCTGGTTTCAGCATTACCATCTCACTAAATTGGCTACTGTAGACCTTAATATAATCAAGCGTTGGAGTGTACACTTTGATGTATGTTGCAGTATTTGAAAAAGCTGCCACTTCAAACTCATTCAATTCTTTCACACCGTTTTCATTGTAATCAATCCAGGTATAAACACCTTGCCCTGAAGCCACTTCAATGAATGAAAACTCTTTTTTCACTTCTAGCCCTGATCCTATTTCATAAAAGGAATTGGAATATAACAGGCCTTTCCATAATCTAAAATTATATTCGATTCGTGAAACTAATGAATTATCGGGCTTTTGCAGTGTAAGTGATGAATCGACAATTTGCAATCTGCGATAAGCTGCATTTATTTTCAACTGATTGTTTGAGTTTTGAAGAATCTCAAAAAAACCTCCATAACTCTCTGCAAACGCTGATCTGTTAAGGCTGGTAGCAGCACTGCTGTTTTTAACAGCATAGTCCGTCCGTTGTTTATAATTTAAACCATATCTATTTTTTGCTGTATCTGCATTTTGAACATAACCCTGCCACTCCCAAAATTGATAGCTGTTTGGAAGCAGTGAATCTTTAATTGACCGTGTAAATTCATTGTGTTCAAACTCATCTTTTAAACCAACTATGAATCCTTTTATTTTTTGTGACACTCCACTTTTATGCCTGTAGAATGAACTATTTGTAACGCTTTTTGAACCAAGCAAACTGCCATCATAATTAACAGCAAATCCGCTTTTTTTCAAATTAAAATTGACCACTTGTTTATTAGCAGTATAAGTTGAGCCTTCGAGGAATGAATTGAATTTATAGCCGATACCTCCCAGACCTTTTTTAACAAACCCTGCCGCTGCTCCAATAATATGCTGATCAGCGCCCACTGCTGCCGTGCCCCGATTCCAATCCCTTTCAAACTCTATGCTTCGATAACGTTCAATGGGGGAAAAGTATTTCTGAACATATTCATAATTTATATTTGTTAAAAAGGTGATTGGCCCAAAAGCTGTATCAGCGGGCTGTTTAGACTGTAATGGTTTATTATTGTCAAAATTAATTTTCATTCCGTAACCTACATCATCATTACTATTTACGCCAGAGAATGTATTAATATCATTATTACTTACTGCCGTTTCTACTGACAACTTTGTGTTTTCAGAAAAAACATAATCAACACCTGCCGTCATCATTTGTTTTTGCTTAGGTGTGATCAGTAAAATAACCGGATCATAATCCCCCTGCTTTACCCCCGCTATCGGTATCACCCATTGAAATACCTTACCATTTGCGCTGGAAGCCATTTGCTTGTAGTCTCCCCCGCCCTGGCCCACATTACTGAAAGTTAAACGATAATGTGCACTGTCGCTATTGGTGCTGTATTTATAAATGGTATACGTTTGAGTTCCGCTAATGGTATCCCTTTTCTCATATAACACTTCACTATTTGTAAAAACAACACTATCAACGCCTGGAGAAACGGCAAGCGATAGCGTGTCGCCAATATCGGATAACAATTTTTTTTGAGTAGGTGTCAACTCCTGCTGTAAAGGCTGATTCTTGCTGTCCTGCTCCGAATAAATATTAAAATGCAGTTTGAGCTTATCTTTTTCAAAATCATTACCGAAATGTAATAAAGAACGGGCATAATTTTTATCCGAGTATTGAAACTCTACAACAATCCTTTTATCCTTTGTAATCAGTTGTTTCGCAGTAAATGTAATTTCCGATGTATTGTAATCAATTACATAATCATTCTCCTGCCCCCTATCCATAAGCCTTCCATCAATATATACTTTTTCTGTACCGGAAAGCACTATAATAAACGGTTCATTTTCTGCACCTCTCAGCCTATATGGACCCTGGTTACTTTCCACTCCTTTCAATTGATTACGTGCAAATTTACCTCGTGAAACCGCAGCGTTTAATGATGTTTTGTAAACACCTTGTTTCTTTACATCCTTTTCTTTTTTATTAGTTATAACGGCAGTCGAAAAACTAAGCCCTTGTGCCTTTTTATGAAAATTCATAAAATAACCACTTGGCCGGGTAAGCTGAAAATCTCCAGCAATCAGTTTAGAATTAGCATTTGAAAGTTGGATAAAAACTTTATCAAACTCCTGTAGTTGCTGCGTATTTCCTTCCGGCTGAATAGGAATATTGTTATCCGTTGCAGCTAATAATATATCAATATTGTTGCTTAAATGCCCCGACAATTGAAGGTTTAAATTGGAATTAACCACCACATCCTGATTATTACCAAATGAAATTCCACGAGAAATACTTCCACTTTTACTCAAGCCTTCCATTTTAAAAACATCGTCATTATTAGATTCAACGGTATAACTAAACGGATTTGTATTACCGAACATATCAGGCTTTATACGGTTGAGATCTTTATGCCTGACTTCGGAAGAAAACAAATAAGGAAAGGTTCTATAAGAAACAGACAAACTATCAGCTACTAGGTTGTTCTCAATTAAATTTTCCCGATTTAAAATCAACAGTCCATCCACATAATTTATTTTATAAAAAGTGCTGTCTAGGTATTTACCCTCGGAGACGCTGATTGTTACGGAACTAGGAACCAGACTCAAACTATCCAAATGAAGCGTGTCTCCGTGAATAGCCAATCGTTTAGTATGCATCCTACCTGCGTACTGAGCAAAAACCCCAACACAGAAAAACTGCAACAATAAAAATGCTATTACTTTACGAATTCTCACAGATTTAAAAGTACTATTTAATTTGAAACGATAAAAGCAATCCGGAACTGTATCCATTCAATTTCGGTGTTGTTTTTATTTACAAACGCAACACTCTGTAATCAACAAACCAGATTTCTCTTTTATTAAAGACGTGCATTAAAGACAACTTCTTTTTTATTTACATTTGTCTACAGTAATACGCATATTTATGACAAAAATTATAACATACAACCTAAATGGTATTCGTTCTGCAATGAACAAAGGTCTTTTAGATTGGTTAAAAGCCGCAAATCCGGATATTTTATGTGTTCAGGAAATAAAAGCAGAACCAGGTCAGTTAGATCTTACAATCTTTGAAAATGCTGGATACCACCATTACTGGTATCCGGCACAGAAAAAAGGATATAGCGGTGTTGCCATTTTTTCTAAATTAAAACCCGACCATGTGCAATATGGGTGTGGAATTCCTCACTATGATTTTGAGGGCAGGGTGATCCGGGCCGATTATGGGGATGTTTCCGTTTTGAGTGTTTACCATCCAAGCGGCAGCAGCGGAGAAGATCGCCAGGCATTTAAAATGGTGTGGTTATCCGATTTTCAAAAGTATATTGATGAATTAAAAAAAGAGCGTCCAAAGTTGATTATCTGTGGTGATTATAATATTTGTCATCAGCCGATTGATATTCATAACCCTAAGAGTAACGCCAACAGCAGCGGATTTTTACCCGAGGAGCGCGAATGGATCGGCCAGTTTATGAATTCAGGTTTTGTAGACAGTTTCCGCCATTTCAACAAAGAGCCACATAACTATAGCTGGTGGAGCTTCCGGGCTAATTCACGAGCAAAAAATTTAGGATGGCGTATTGACTATAACCTTGTAAGTAGCAACCTGGCAGATCAGATGACGCGGGCGGCAATTTTACCAGAAGCGAAACACTCAGATCATTGTCCGGTATTGCTCGAGATTAATTTTTAGTGGCGTTGGATTGAAATTTTCTAAGCAAAAGTTGGAAGAGCGCACCCATTCTTCTAATTTTCTTAATTCCAGATGATTTTCTATGAAATTTATAGATTATCTGATATATTTGTAACTTAAAGAGTTTTAACCTGTAGTTATTGATTTAGTATGAAAAAAATTATTTATTCGTTTTTAGTGGTTGCGCTTTTGGCTTCCTGTGGTGGATCGGAAAACTCTACAGGTGGATCCAGGAAGGCCGAAGGAGGCGTATATTATGGCGGTGTATTTAGAATGAATGAAGTGGAAGACTTTAGCAGTTTATTCCCTTTGAGTGTTAACGATGCCCCGTCACACCGTGTTGCCGGCCAGGTATACGAAGGACTTGTAAAACTTTCTCAAGCTGATTTAACTGTTTTACCTTCCATTGCTGAAAAATGGGAAAAAAACGAAGATGCTACACAATGGACCTTCCATTTACGTAAGGGAATAAATTTCCATAGCGACCCTTGTTTTTCGGGCTCCACCGGACGCGAATTAACTGCGCAGGATGTTGCTTTTTGTTTTGAAAAACTATGTACTTCAAGTACCGATAATCAACAATTCGGCAATACATTTAAAGATAAAGTAGTTGGCGCAAATGAATTTTTTCAATCAACAATTGATCAAAAACCTCTTGCAGGAGGAGTTTCAGGTATAAAAGTAATTGATGACAATACTCTTCAAATCTTTTTAACACACCCTTTTGCAGGATTCTTAAATATATTAAGCACCTCCGGGTGTTGGATTTATCCTAAGGAAGCTTTTGAAAAATATGGCACAGAGATGCGCGCACATACAGTTGGTACAGGGCCTTTTCAGATTAAAAACATAAAAGAAGGTGAAACGGTGGTTCTGGAGCGCAACCCTAACTATTGGGATGCTGATGAACATGGGAATCAATTACCATATCTGGATGCATTGAAATTCAGCTTTATCAAAGAAAAAAAATCTGAATTATTGGAGTTTAAAAGAGGTAACCTGGATATGGTGTTTCAAATTCCTGTTGAAATGATCACCGATATTTTAGGGGAACTTGATCATGCAAAAGAAGCCAATGCACCCTTTAGCTTGCAGGTTATTCCAGCAATGAGCATCTTCTATTTCAGCTTCCAGATACAAAGTGATATTTTTGATAAAAAAGAGGTTCGATTAGCTTTTAACCATGCAATCGACAGGGAAAAAATTGTGACTTATACCTTACAGGGCGAAGGTGTTCCGGGCATTTATGGTATTGTTCCACCATCCTTTAAGGAATATGATTCAAAAAAAATAAAAGGTTACTCCTTTGATATAGACAAAGCCCGCAAATACCTTGCTGATGCAGGATATCCGGATGGAAAAGGATTTCCGAATCTTACCTTACAGATTAACAGCGCAGGTAACGGCAGAAATCTTCAGGTAGCTGAAGTAATTCAAAAAATGTTGAAGGAAAATTTAAATGTCGATATTGGAATGAATGTGCTTCCACTTGCTGAACATATCGAGCGTTTCGAATCTGGTAAAGCGTTGTTTTGGAAAACGGGATGGGTGGCTGATTATCCAGATCCAGAAACTTTTTTAACATTATTGTATAGTAAACACATTCCTAAAAATGCAAATGAAAAATCATATTTGAATGCTGCACGTTACAACAATCCTAAATTCGATTCGTTGTTTTCTTTGGCAATGCAGGAAGTAGATATGACCAAACGCATGGACCTATACCTTCAGGCTGATCAGGTGGCAATAGATGACGCGGCCATTATGCCTATTTTTTATGATGAAAACTACAGGCTGATCCAAACATACATTAAAAATTTCCCGGTTAATGCAATGGAACACAGGGATATGACCCGTGTTTATTTTGAACCGAAATCAACAAAAAAATAGACTGCAAATCCTTAAAAAGCCATTCTTAATTTTAAGAATGGCTTTTTTTATGCCCAAAACTTTCACGTTATTAACAAACCCCTTGTGCTTAGGGCTCTTTGTTTGTTTATAACGTTTGAACCCGCTACCAATTACTGACCCCCTTTATTAATAATTTTGCCTCTATTAAATTAATAAGAAATAAAAATCACCCCAAGATGAAAAAATACGCTAATTATATTCCTGTTTTATTGCTCATTACCTTAATGATTTCCTGTGTTCCTCAACGTAAATTGGAAGAAGAGCAAGCCAAAAGAAAAGATTGTGACAAAGAACTTGCCGCTTTAAAATCGACTAATCAGAACAGCGAAACAAAACTTACAGAAATTACAAAAAGCCTTGCTGATAACCAGAAAAAAATCGGGCAGCTTCAGAAAGATACAACTGACCTTGGCAGCAACTACCGCACATTTGCATCAAAATACCAAAAACTGAATGAGGTTAATGATCAGCTATTGGATAAATACAACCGCTTATTAGCAGGAAACGTTGCTGATACCAAAAAACTTTCAGGGGAATTACGAGGAACTCAGGAAGAGCTTCTGAAAAAACAGGATGAATTAAAACTACTGGAAACCAAGTTAAATGCACAAAAGGAAGACCTTAACCTGCTTATTGAGGAACTTAATAAACGTGAAGCACGTGTGGCTGAGCTTGAAGGTGTTTTGAAAAGAAAGGATGATGCAGTGAATGAACTAAAAAAGAAACTGTCGGACGCCCTGTTTGGCTTTGAGGGCAAAGGCTTAACCATCACACAAAAGAATGGGAAAGTGTATGTTTCAATGGAAGAAAACCTTTTATTTGCTTCCGGCAGCACCATTGTTGAAGCAAAGGGTGTTGAAGCATTAAAAAAGGTTGCTAAAGTGCTAGAGCAAAATTCCGAAATAAATATTTTGATTGAAGGCCATACAGATGACGTACCAATGACAGGTAAAGGTGATATTAAGGATAACTGGGATCTCAGTGTAATACGCGCAACCGCCATTGTTAAAATCATTACTAAAAACAGTACTGTAGACCCAAGACGTTTAACTGCTGCCGGCAGAGGAGAGTATTTTCCAATAGATCCTGCAAAAAATGTAGAAGCTCGTAAAAAGAACCGCAGAACCGAAATCATTCTAACTCCTAAGTTAGATGAGCTTTTCAAAGTACTTGAAACTAACTAAAAGCCAATTGTGCAGTTAAAACAATTTATCAGTAAGCAATTTGAATTATGAAAACTCCTTGCTTACTGATAAATTTTCAATTGCACAATTAACTACACTTATTTGGTTCTACCCTTCAAGAAATTAAACAACAAACGTACCCCCACACCAGTACCCCCTTTGGCGCGATACGCTTCTTTTGAGGTTAAAAATGCTGGACCTGCAATATCAAAGTGCATCCACGGATAATCAATATAGCGTGCTAAGAACTTACCTGCTGTAATACTTCCGGCATAAGGCCCTCCAAGGTTTTTCATATCGGCTACATCTGACTTTATCATTTCATCAAAATCATCCCAGAAAGGCATTTCTGCCAACCTCTCATATACATTTTCACCACTTTGTTTTAAGTCCGCTTTCACCTTTTCACCAGCTGTACCCATAGATACAATTCCCGAGGTACCTATTGCGGCTATGGCTGCGCCTGTTAATGTGGCCAAATCTATTACCAATTCAGGTTTGTATTTTTGAGCGTAAGACAGCGCATCTGCAAGTATCATACGTCCTTCAGCATCAGCGTTAACCATTTCAACTGTTAAACCATTGTACATGGTTATGATATCGCCTGGCACATAAGCATTGCCACCAGGACGGTTATCTGTTGCAGGAACAATCCCTATTACATGTATGGGTAACTTCGCTTTTGCAGCAGCATATATTGTACCACCAACCGCTGCTCCACCTGCCATATCGCACTTCATCATATCCATACTATTAGGTGTAGGCTTTAAACTCACTCCACCGGTATCATACACCACTCCCTTACCAATTAAAATAATGGGCTGTTTATTTTTAGCATTTTTAGGTTTGTACTCCATAATAGTAAACGTTGGAGGATCAACACTTCCGCGGTTCACAGCAAGCAGCCCCCCCATTTTCAGCGCTTTTATTTTAGATTTATCAAGTACATCCACGTTAAAGCCTGCCTCCTTCCCTAGTATTTGAAACTCTTTGGAAAGTTGTGTTGCAGTTAAAAAATTAACAGGCTCATTTACCAGAGTACGGGTAATAAAAGTTGCATTTACAACAATATTTAATTCTTCTGTTTCAGTCTTTGAAATTGCTTTGCTAACAATAAAAATTGTTTTAAGAGAGTAGGCTTCTTTCTTTCTATCTTTTTTATATTTTAAAAACTGGTAATTGCTAAGCGCCAGACCTTCTGCAAATGCTAGTGTTTCAGCCGATTTGTTTCCAACATCAACAATACTAATTTCCTTTATTTTGTTTCCAACAACAATACTATGCGCAGTACTTGCTGCCTTCCGAAGGCTTTCCAACGTTTGATTACTATCCGATTTAGAATCCACTACCTGCACAAAAACAAAACGCTTAAGCTGGTTGATGTAAGTGAATTTTTTTTCATTTACATCAATGTCATTTTTAATATAATCAATCTCAGCTTTACTAAGTCCGTAATTCTTGAAATCATTATTCTTTCCGCACACTAAAACAATGTTTTCAGCGTCATTTATTACCGTTTTTTGGGAGATGGTTGTCATATTTATTATCTTTACTATGAGTTAGTAAATGTAGAAAAATAAAACGGCAATTTATTCTTTAGCTGTTATCAATAAAAAAAAGAATTTACATTTTAACAGGGATACATAATAACATGACAAATCAACTATTAAAACGCGCATTAAATTTTGAATTTCTGACAATAGAAGAAGGTGTATTTTTGTTTAAAAATGCAGCCACTGCTGACCTTATGTTTGTTGCGAATGAACTACGAAAAATTCAAAAACCAGATGGTAAAGTAACCTGGCAAATAGACCGGAATGTAAATACAACCAATGTATGCATTGCAAATTGTAAATTCTGTAATTTTTATAGAATACCAGGACATAAAGAAGCTTACATCACCGACATAGAAACCTATAAAAAAAAGATTGAAGAAACATTCCATTTTGGTGGAGATCAGCTCTTACTGCAAGGCGGCCATCACCCGGGATTGGGATTAAAATTTTATGTCGATCTTTTCAAAGAATTAAAACAACTCTATCCGGATTTAAAACTGCATACATTAGGACCACCGGAAATTGCCCACATTACCAAACTTGAAAAATCAACTCACACAGAAGTTCTGAAAGCGTTGAAGGACGCAGGAATGGACAGCATGCCAGGCGCTGGTGCAGAAATTTTAAATGACCGGGTTCGCAGATTAATTTCAAAAGGAAAATGTACAGGCCGTGAATGGCTGGATGTGATGAGGGCAGCCCATCAGTTAGATATTACAACATCTGCAACAATGATGTTCGGACATATCGAAACCATTGAAGAGCGTTTTGAACATTTAGTTTTAATCCGTGAAGTGCAAAGTGAAAAACCAAAGAATGCTAATGGCTTTTTGGCCTTTATTCCATGGCCTTTCCAGGATGACGGAACATTATTGAAACGCCATAAAGGGATTACTAATAACGTTACCGGAGACGAATACATTCGTATGATTGCAATGAGCCGCATCATGCTGCCCAATGTTATCAATATACAGGCGAGCTGGTTGACGGTTGGTAAAGATGTAGCCAAACTTTGTCTGCATGCCGGAGCCAATGATTTTGGCAGTATTATGATAGAGGAAAATGTTGTATCTGCCGCTGGTGCACCACACCGCTTTACAGCCAAAGGAATTCAGGAAGCAATCAGTGAAGCCGGTTTTGAGCCGCAATTACGTACGCAAAAATATGTTTATCGTGAATTGCCTGCTGATATGGTAGAACAAGTAATTAATTATTAGGTTCTTGCGAACAGATCAGATAAATAACCTGATCTGTTTGCTTGCATTCTCACTCTAACAAAATAAAAAACAAGCTGTTATTTACAGCTGAATTTTTAATCCATCATACGCGAGTTCAATACCCAAAGGTAATTCTCCCATAACTTCTGTATGCAAGCCCAACTGGTGGCTGATATGCGTAAAATAAGCTTTTTCAGGTTTTAATTCTTTAACCAGTTCAATTGCCTGATCCAACGTAAAATGAGAAATATGGGGTTCTCTGCGCAAAGCGTTTAATACCAACACTTTTGTGCCTTTTATCTTTTCTTTTTCACTATCAGAAATATCATTGGCATCGGTTATATAGGTAAAATCATTGATTCTAAAGCCAAATACCGGCAACTTATAATGCATTACTTCTATCGGCAAAATTTCAACACCATCAATAACTGTTAATTTATTTTCCAATAAATGTAAATTAATTTCAGGAATTCCAGGATATTTAAAATCGCTGAATATGTAAGCAAATTCTCTCCTGATAGCCTGTTGAACACGATCAGAAGCATAAACATCCATCTTCTTTCTATTGATGAAATTAAAGGCTCTTATATCATCAAAGCCTGCTGTATGATCTTTATGCTCGTGGGTAAAAATAACCGCATCCAGATTTTTGACATTTTCACGCAGCATTTGCTGACGGAAATCGGGTCCTGTATCAATAATAAATGTCTTCCCTTTTTCTTCAATTAAAATAGATGTGCGCAAACGTTTATCGTTCGAATCGTTCGATTGGCAAACCTTGCAAGTACATGCAATAAGCGGTACGCCCTGTGAAGTTCCTGTTCCTAAAAATGTTATTTGCACAATAAATATTATTTTAAAACACTAAAAATCTATTATAAAAGCAACCGCTTTTTTAAGTATTCAATTAACCTGCCACGCTTCCAAAAAGGCAATCAGATTATTTCACCAACGTCACAATTCCTCTAAAGATGTGTTTTAAATTCTTAAAATCTGTAACCTTTATAGAATAAACATATACATCCTGCTGTGCCACTTCAGAACCTCGATTGGCTTTGCCATCCCAGGGCTTATCAATACTTTCTGAGGAATATATCAGATTTCCCCATCGGTCAAAAATTTTCATCTCAAATTCATTAATAAAACTTCCTTTCGGGATGAAGCTGTCATTCAACCCATCTTCATTTGGGCTAAATGCGCTGGGTATATAAAATAAAAATTTAGGTTCTACGGTAATTGTTTGATAAGCTGTATCTGCACAACTATACTGGTTACTGGTAATCAGCCTAATTACATAAGTACCTGTATCCGAATAGGTATGAGGTGCCGGGTTGTATATGTTCGAAGTTTGAAGATCATCAAAATTCCAGTTCCATAGTTCGGCACCAGTAGATATGTCTGTTACAGAAATCACCGGGTCTGTTATCATAACCGTAGATGGCTGAACATTAAAACCGGCTTCGGGCAATGGATACACAGTAATATAATTATTTTTAGTTAAACTAGAAACACAACCGCTATCGGAAGTAACGGTAAGAGTTAGCGTATAGGAAACAGACGCATAAACGGAGTCGTTTTTATAACAATTAAGTAAATCCTGTGAACCCACTGATGTGTTACCATCACCATAATTTAATAATGCGGCTGCCATAGTTCCTGTACTAATGGATGAATTATTTTGAAAAGTGACACACAATTCTTCACAACCAATTGTATCACTGGAAATAAAATTTACTACCGGATTTGGATTTACAACAACTGTACTGTTATCAAGATCAATACATCCAAAATCAGAAACAACTGTTAATTGAACTGCATAGGAACCTATTCCTCCATATAAATGTGAAGGAGTTTGACCTGTTGCCGGTGCTGTATTATCACCAAAATCCCATGACCAGGATTGGAGTGCATCATTACCAGGATTAACCGGTATACTGGATGCATCATTAAACGCTACACTGCTTCCATCACAAGCATTATCAGTTGTAAAATGTGCAACTGGCAATGGATGGACTACAACATTTTTAACTACAGTGTCTTTACAACCGTTTGCTGAGGCAACTATTAAAGAAACGGTATACGCTCCTGCATTCATATACATATAGACAGCGTTCTGTGTTGTTACTGATACTGAACCATCACCGAAGTTCCAGGACCAGCTGGAAATACTACCGTTTGTGACGTACGATGAATCATAAAAATTCATGGCCTGGTTTAAACATACATCCGCAAAGCCAAAATTAGCAACAGGTAACGAATATACCGTAATAGAATCCTTCAAGGTATCTGCACAACCCAGGTTGGAAGATAATGTAATCAATATAACCTGATAATCTCCAGCAGAAGCATAAAGATGAGTGGGGCTCCAACCAGTATTAATTGCAGAACCGTCCCCAAAGTCCCAGGACCAGGAAGCTATTGATCCTATAGTAGGCGCGGTTGAGGTATTTATAAAATTTGCTGAATCAGATAAACAGGTATTCGAAAAAGAAAACAATGAGACTGGAAAATCGTAAGTATTTACAGCGTTAGTCACAGTGTCTTTGCATCCATTATTACTTGATGTTATTAACGTTACATTTGAAACACCTGAAGTTGCATACAAATGCGTTGGCGACAAAAAATTGCTTGTAGAGCTGCCATCGCCAAATTCCCAGACATAAGAAGTAATTGAAGCTGGAGAATTAATAGTGGACGAATTACTAAAAACAACCGAATCGCCAAAACAAACCGCTGCGTGCGTGAAAGCTGCAACAGGCTTGTGATACACCTGAACTGATTTGGTAACCGTATCTGCACAACCGAAATTATTTCCAACAATTAAAATAGTAGAATAAATATTCGAATTTGCGTACAGATAAAATGGATCCTGATTAGTATTTAATAAACTTCCATCACCAAAATTCCACGACCAGGAATTAATTGTACCCAAGCTGGTGGTGGAACTGTCATTGAATTGAGTTGCTATTCCGTTACAGACAGAAGTGTTTCCGAAGTTGGCTGCTGGTTTTGGATTGACATGTACGGTAATAGTAATTGTACTATCACATCCACTGTTTACATCAGTTCCTGTAAGAGTATAAGTTGTTGTTAACAAAGGTTTTGCGACAACAACATGGCCGGATGCCGTATTTAAGCCAGTTGATGGAGTCCATGTAAACATAGTTGCACCCGTAGCTGTAAGAGTGGTACTATCATTTATACAAATGCTAGTGTCACCTGAAATAGAGACTGGTAATGCCGGTGAATTAATAAGCACAAAATCACTGTTGTTAGAAGAATCACATTCACTGAAAACTGTTTCAGGTGCTGCGGAAGGACTAGAGCCATTATCATTAACATAAACATAAAATGTTGCTGCCGTGCCGCTGAATGGAACAGCAATGGTGTCTTTTGAGCAGCTATCGGGAAGAATGGAAGATGAAAGAGAAAACGTTGATACTAATGTTCCTCCGGAAAGCGGGTTTCCGTTATAAACCGATGTTTTTATTGGTGATGCGGCTACCTTGCTTCCGATATTGCATATTGATAATAGAATAACTACACTGTCTGGTTTCTGACAATAAATAACGGAATCAATAGTTAAGTTAACATTCGCAAGCGGTATGCAGGAAGTGTTCCAATTCACATCAAAGATTGGAGCCTGAGCAAGAAAGCCATTCAGTTTAGGAAGTAAGGCGTAATTTTGCTGCTGTGCAGGAACAGACAGATCATCGTTTATATTTACAACAGAATAGGAATGCTGGTTCATTACTTTTCGTGAACCCACCCACTGATTGGTGCTGCTGTTAAATACTTTAACAACACCGGTAGCACCTTGATTTACAGAGGCACAGGCACATACAATATTTACCTGTCCATCCCCATCCACATCAACAATGGTTGGGAATTCACTTCTGGTGGCAGATCCGCAAGGTATGGACGCACTAACAGTTCCTGTTTCCCCATCCCATACATACAGATTATTTTCGTCCCTGTAAACTACCTGAGCTCGGCCATCACAATCAAAATCAAATACAGAGCCGGTAGTATGCTGCGATCCATCTACAATTGTTTTAACCCATTTCTCCGATAATAAATTTGTTGCTGTATCCACGTCTACCACAATATATCTGTTTAAACCTCCTGCGCCAATCTCTGGCAAACCATCATTATCGTAATCTGCAATATTTGCTCTCCCCCCTGCTGTTGTATTAGGAATGCTAATTGTATTACCCATTTGCAAACCAGTGCGCGGATCCCATACATAAATAGTTCCGCTCGACACTACAACTACATCTAATTGTCCGTCCATATCCATATCACCAATGGAAGTGAAACCATCAAGAAGTATACCCGGAAGACTGTTAGGCACTGCCGTAAGCGTGCCTCCTGCTATATTCACCGCATACACTACATTTCCCGAAACCAGTTCCAGTCCGCTGCAATCAGCGCAATATCCGTCAGGAAGCACATCGGCAGCTACCGGCATTGATGCTGGGGCACCATTTGATCCGGGATTATTTCCTGTGCTTCCTGTCCCGGATGCAATTAAAGCACCGGTCAATGAATGATAAATTTTATTATCCTTATAAATCTCTGGTACGCCATCCTGATCAAAATCAGCAATACCTGGTATAGATTCATTCGTAAAGTCTGTTGCAGGCGGCACAAAACCCACTTTGGGTGTACCATCATTTTCAAAACATCTCAACACGTTATCACCGGTAACAACATATATCTCTCCCAAACCATCATCATCCGTATCACCAATAGCAATAGCATCTACGTGGTCGGCAATAGCCGGACAATTAATTGTGACTTCAATACTTCCTGTTTGGCCGTCTAAAATATAAAGCTCATTAGCACCATTATTATGACAAACCACGTCTGGAGTTCCATCTCCATCCATATCGCCAACCATCATGGTAGAACGCGTAGAAACATTCATACTGGATTGCCAGACCGTATTAAGTGTAAAGGCGGGATTTGTAGGATTAGTAGTACAACTGATTACTGGCTTACCATAAAAAAAATTGGAACAAGCCGCATTATTGCTGCACTGAGGATCGTAACAATCAACTAGTCCATTACCATCATCATCAATGCCATTATTACATATTTCCTGGCCACACAGCACTGTGCTAACCAATGTAAATAATATATAGAATGCCCTTTTTAACATTGCAATCAATAATAAACTAAAGAATTTAGAAATTTAATAATTATCAACTCTTTACAAGATGTGCAAACCACGTAAATAGTTGCAAGCCAAATTGATATACAACAAATATAAGAAAATGTATTTGTATTAAACACCCCGAAAAGCCATTATCTAATCAATGTAACAGCTCCTTTATAACTATGTTTTCGGCCTTTAAAATCGGTAGCCAGGATAGAATAAACATACACATCGGCCAAAGAAATTTCTTTCCCTTGTTTCGATTTACCGTCCCAGGGTTTATTAATAGTGTCAGAGAAAAAAATCATATTTCCCCAGCGGTCAAAAATTCTCATTTCATACTTATTAATGAAAATTCCGGTACCTGAAAAAGTATCATTTATTCCATCTCCATCTGGTGTAAAGGCATTCGGAATGTTAAAAACAAAATCCGGTTCAATAGTAATAATCTGATAAGCCGTATCAATGCAATTATATTGATTGGATGCAATTAATGTGATGGTATAGGTACCGGTATCAGCATAGGTGTGCGACTCCGGGTCAGAAACAGAAGCCGTAAGCAGATCACCAAAATTCCAATTCCATACAGAAGCCCCTGTAGATAAATTGCTTATTGTTATTATAGGTTCCGCATACAAAGCGGTATTTGGCTGAACGGAAAACTCCGCTTTAGGATTAGGATAAACAGTGATATAATTATTTTTAATTATTGTAGAAACACAACCACTGTCAGAGGTTACCGTTAATCCCGGACTATAATCCATTGGAGAAAAAACAGAATCATTCGTATAGCAATGAATAAACGTTTGTATATCTGTTTCAACCCCTCCATCACTCGTTGACCATGTTAATTGTGAATTCAAACCACTTGTTAAGTTTTGAAAGGAAATACATAATGGCTGGCAACCAATTGTATCGTTCGCTGTGAAATTCACTACCGGGTTAGGATTAACAACAAGCGTTTTAGTTATTGAATCTAAACAGCCAGCGCTCGAAACAGTTAACAGTTTTACACTGTAAGCCCCAGGAGCGGCATACAGGTGTGATGTATTACTATTAATATCCGAATTGCCATCACCAAAATTCCAGCCGGATAATTGTATGACATCTAACCCTGCAATTGTAGATAAATTAGTAAATGAAACAGGTGTGCCTTCACATACATTTACTGCTGAAAATTTAGCCTTTGGCAACGCGTGCACATTCACACTTTGAACAATGGTATCTTTACATCCATTGTTGCTTAATGCTATTAAAGATACCTGGTAAATACCTTCATTGGAATAAGTATAGGCCGGATTTTGATTATTATTCACAGGGCTTGCATCTCCAAAATTCCATATCCATCCCGTAATTGTTCCGCCAGAATTTGTGGATGAATCATTAAAATTTATTACATCATTTAAACATATATCAACAAAACTAAAATCTGATGAAGGTGAAGGATTCACTATTTGCTGCACCGTAGTTAGTATGGAAGAACAGCCGGTTTGCGTAACTTTAAGTGTGATATTATAGGTTCCTGCCGCAGGCCAGCTCACTGTATAAGGGCCTTGCCCAGAACCTGCAATAACAGAACCACCATCAAAATTCCATAAATAAGTGGCACCAGAAGATGCTGTACCCGTATACGTAATAGTTGCATTTTCACCCCGGCAAACTGGAGCAGAAGCCGTAAACGAGGATGTTTCAGGTGCAGTAACTACTACAGAATTGGTGACTAATGATGAAAGGCAGCCGCTTTCATTTATATCCAGAGTAATATTTTTAGCTCCGCCCACAGCCCACTTAACAGCATAAGGCCCCTGCCCAGCGCCCGATACAATAGTCCCTCCATTAAAATTCCAATTATAGACAGCACCTGAGGTACCAGAACCAGTATAAGTAATTACAGAAATTGAATCTTCACATACAGGCGTAGAAACTGTGAATAATGAAGTGGGGCTAACTGCAACAGTAACAGGGACAGTAGTAACAGGTGATGTAGTAGAACAATCTGAAACATCTAATGTAACATTATGATTTCCGGCTGTTGGCCAATTAATAACATAAGGTCCTGAACCGGAACCTGAAACTACTGCAGCGCCATCAAAGTTCCAGTTATAAGTGGCTGTATTTGTACCTGTACCTGTGTAAGAAACAGTAACATCATTCCCTGCACAGGCAGGTGAACTAACGGTAAAGGTTGATGTAGGCGTTGCCGGAGTAAAAGTAAAAACAATATTGATTACGGTAGAACCTGATACTCCATCATCATTAAAAAGAAAAACAGATTCCCATCCATTTCCAGCAGTGGGAGCTTGTATCTGATTACAATTGCTTCGGCAGCTGTTGATAGAATATGTCATATCCATACAGGAAGTTGAACCGGAAATAGTATAAGGATTGCTCCACGTACCCCAGGGAGAGCCATTCACCGACAATACTCCTGCACAATTACTGTGCTGGCCCGGTACCGTACAGTTAATATGAACCCACCACATCTGTGTTCCCTGAATATGCAATTCATCACTGCAGTCAATACAAGCCTGAACATCATAAGTAATGGTTTGTGAAAAACAATCAAGAGTGTTTGTAAAATAATTGATTGCAAAAAATAAAAAAAGTATTCGCTTTTTCATGAGTTGTACTTACCTTAACAATGATACGATTCCGCTGTATTTATGTTTCAATTTATGCACATCCGTTAGCCTTATTACATATACATAAACATCCATCTGAGCGATTTCAGTGCCAAGGTTAGCTTTCCCATCCCAAGGCTTGCTAATATCGTCTGTTTTGTATATCTGATTGCCCCAACGATCAAAAATAAGCATTTCAAATTCGATAATTCCATAACCTCTGGCTAAAAAACCATCATTTACTCCATCGTCATTTGGTGAAAACGCGTTGGGAATATAAATCACCCAATCAGGACCGACAATAACAGTATGTGTAATAGTATCCGGGCATCCATAGCTATTATTAACTATTAAATTAACTTCAAATTGCCCTGTATCTGTATAGGTGTAATATGGGTGCTGCAAAAGAGAAACACTATCCTGCAATCCATTATTTAATGTCCATTGCCAGCTGTTTGCGCCTTGTGACTGATTTTGAAAAGACACTATTGGAGATAGTATGGTTACCGGGTTAGGGCTATATGCAAAAGCTGCAAAGGGAGTTGGATTTACCGTAATGCAATTATTTTTAATTAAGGTTGTACTGCACCCTTCATTGGAGGTAACAGTTAATGTTACAGTATTTATTATTGGTGAATAAATGGTAGTGTTGTAATAACAATGATTTGGATTTGATAATGTACTTGTTTCTCCATCACCAAAATCCCACAACCATTGCTGATTTGTTCCAGTAGATATCACTGATGAATCCTGAAAATTAACACATAGTGGAGTACAACCCAAGCTATCATCCAACTGAAAGTAAACATCAGGGCTGGCACGCACAGCTATTGGTAACATTACCGAATCAATACAACCGTTAACATCTGTTACAACAACTGAATAGGTGAAATTAGTTACTGGTGAAACTGTTATACTTTGTGCTGTTTGTGAGGTATTCCATAAATAAGTATAAGCTGGTGTGCCTCCTGTTACTATTGCATTAATTGTTGTGTTTTGTCCTTCACAAATATTTGCAAATGTAGCATTTGCCGTAATCTGAACATCGGGTATGATGGTAACAGTTGATGTTTCAGTACAACTGTTAGCATCAGTCACTGTAACCGTATAGGTTCCATTTGATAAAGCAGTAGCTAAAGCGGCAGTTTGTCCATTACTCCACAAATAGGTATATCCGCCTACACCGCCATTTGCAATAACTGTTGCAGTTGCATTACTCCCAGCATTACAATTCCCATCAGCAGACGAAGCACTTACCGTTAAAGCTGGGGGTTCAGTAATAGTTAATGGGATAACTACATTACAACCACTGGCATCCGTTACAGCAACCGAATAGTTACCTGCACATAAATTTGCAGCCGAAGCACTTGTTTGCACAGGGATTGTGTTCCACAAAAAAGCGTATGCAGGGTTACCACCCGATGCTGTTATTGTTGCGCTACCATTGCAAAGGGAGTTGCAGGCTAGGTCTGTTTGTGTTGTAATGTTTGCTGTAAGTAACGCTGCAGGTGAATATATTGTTACTGACTGACTTGCTGAACACCCCACTGTATCAACAACAACCATAGAATAAGTTCCAGCAGAAAGTCCTGATGCCGATGCACTTTCCTGCACAGGGGTGGTATTCCATACATAGTTGTAAGGAGGTGTTCCACCCCCTGTAACAGTTACCATAGCTGTTCCAGTGCTATCACCAAAACAAAGGGTATCAGTAGCGATGACAGAAAAAATCGGATTTGAATTTATTATTATTAAAACAGTATCCTTAGAAACACAACCCATTCTGTTAGCCGTAACCACAAAGTAAACGCTATCCGGTAAACCGGTATTAATTGCTGCTGTGTATATGGGTGATGCAGAATTAACATCACTTAATCCCGCAGAAGGCGTCCACAAATAGGTATAGCCATTAATTGGAGGAAAGCCTATATTAATTGCCTGCCCCGAGCAGATGCTGGAATCATTCCCAATAACTGTCATTGGTATTGTAATCAGCAACTGATCTGATATGCAGGAGCAGTGAGTGATAGTAGTATCCAGCCGTGCAATTACGGAACATGCATTACCAGCCGGTAAAAATATATCTGAAGAGTATTGATAACTTCCGTTTGAAGGGATTAATGCATTTAGTGTATCATTTACAATAAAAACATCACCTGCAGAATAAACCCCATTAGCATCTGAATCAGAATAGTAACTGATAATGGTATTGTTAGCAGCAAAAACTTCCTGACCCGTATTACTAATAGTAAAATTAACCGTTGCTATTTCTCCACCAGGAGGTGAAGCTATGGAATAGGCATTGGGATTACTAAAAGCCAGATAGGCCTTAAAGGCGAAAACAGCCAACGTATCAGATCCGGTCATAACGGCAATATCACAGGCATTTCCTGTAGAAGTGCATACAACATTTGCCATATTAAAAGTGTTGGCCAGAAAATAAGAAATCCCACAGGAAATATCAGCCGGTGTTCCCACATAATTAAAATCAAAAACAACACTATCACCTTGTGGCACTCCAGCTGGCATTTTCCAGGTAAACACCAACTGATTGTTAAATACAGATTGAACAGGACTACCGTTTGAAGGAGCATTGTGAATCCCGGTAAATGAGCCCGCTTCATAATTCACACCAATAGGAAAAATAACGGCTATCGAATCTGTTGTCCCCAAAGCAGTAGGTCCTAAATTAACTGCCGCTACATGCAGCACAGAGCTTGCCGCACAGGGGGAAAGATAGGTTGTTGACATTGAAACAGCTGTTGTATATGACGCTAAAGCACCTGCTATAAGAAGTTGAACAGGCGGTATTAAATCCTGATTCACAGGAAGTCCGCATGCAGCATTCCCTTTTATATTAAACTGTATACTACTTCCTGAAGTATAACTGCAATTTGTAACCACTTTAAAGGCTACTTTAAAGGTATTGTAAACAGAATCAAGAAAGCCTGGCAACCCATTGTCACCAATAAAATTATTCATGGAAGAAAGATTCCACTGCCAGGTGGTTCCACTAATTAAAACCGGATCCGATATTCCGTTAAATACACTATTATCCGGATAGCTAAGTGAAGATGAGCCCGGAACAATAACCACACCTGCAGGCAAAACAGTTGTTAACAGTACATTGTATAATGTTCCCACCTGAAAATTAAAACCCTCAACTATATAATTTGTTTCATCACATAACTGGACGGCACCTGCAGGGCCGCTAACAATCATATCAACCGCAGGAATTAGCGGTGTTTCTTTCAAGGTAATTTTACCGGGTACGCAAGGATAGGATGCTACATCAGCCGGATAACCATCAGTACAATTCCAACCCATATAAACAATAATGCTATCCTGAGAACAATCCGTAAAAGTACCTGTTAGTCTGAAGTTCCGGATTTCGGCAGCATCCACCGTTCCTAATTGATACATATTTGCTGTTGCAGGTATAACAACATTATTATCCACATCAAATAACTGAACAATGGAAACTCCCGAAATTACAGGGGCACTCAACCATGTATTTTCGGCATTAGAAGAGTTGGAAGAATTTGAGATTGTAATATTCCATACTACACTGCTGTCAGGGGCATTTACAGAGGGCAATATAGATTGGAGAAACAGGAATGGTGCTTCGTAAATAATATAATCCTGAGTAGTAGAAAGAAAGGTAGGGTAACTACCTGCTCCGGTTAAATAATTAGTTGGAGTAAAAGTCCAATCGTATCGTATTCCCTGAGATGCAGTGGGCGTTACCTCACAGGACGGAGCAATTATCACCTCTAACTTTCCAGAAAAGCCATCATCGCTTAATGGGATCGCTCCACCAAACCCTTCCAGATACTGCTGCACAGGAAATATCAACACTGTTGAATCTGGATTAATAGGTGTTAACGGAACAGGCGAACTTGTGCTGGTAAGACCCGATCCTGCAGTTCTGTTTTCGATAAACTGTGCAGAAATAAATTTATAACCTGGAGGGATTACAGCTGTTAATGTATTAATATGAGCCCAATTCCTATACTCATAAGGAAATAAATTCCCTCCATTATAATTATTACAGCAGGGACCAATACTTAAAAAATATTCCTGAGTAATGGTTTGCTGCTCACATGATCTTATAGTGTAATAGCTGTCATCCTTTGTTTCAAAACGGTATCCCATCACGAAGCAATTAGTAATGCCAAAACCATCACATTGGAATTTGTTTACAGATAAAGTAGGATTAATAATATCACTTACATAATATTCATTCGTTGTTTCACAATTAAAAATAGGCCCTGTTGTATTGGTAGTCACTTTATACCGCGGGATAAATACCAGCGAATCGCTATTCATATATACAAATCCATTAGGCAAACAACCTGCAGTAATTAATCCGCCTACATTTAGATTGTAAGTAAATTTTTTAGTAGTTCCCGTTAAAACTATAGTAGGATTAAAATTAACACAGGTTCCAACAAGAGCTCCTGCCCTGTATATTAATAGTTTTGCATCCAAAAAGCTCAATAAATTACCATTGGTAATAGAAGCAGAAGCATAGCCATATTGCCAGGATGGATGGGCAAGGCTCGTTCGTATTTTCCCATGATAGCTAGCTGTAATGGTATCACCAAACATCGTCCTGTTGGTTTTTATTGCTGAAAAATTTAAACTTCCTGCCAAATCAGGCATTCCATCTCCGCCACCGGATTCATTATCCGGCTGGCCATAGCTCGTCCGTTTAAATGAAAAATTTCGAAACATCATTCCCTCCGGACAATCAGATAAAGATGGCTCATCAGGTATTGGAAAAAACGGGCTAGAACAAAGAATGCTGACTGGTGCACTTTGACAAGAGACAGTAACCTGGCAGGCACAAGATGTAGAAGGAACATAAGTAGCTGTGATATCTACATTCCCAGAACCTCCGGAGCAACCGTTGCAATCTACAGCAAGGTTTATTTTTATTTGTGCCTGAGAGAGGTCAAATGGTGGTAAGCCATTAAATATGGCAGTCACTGTATTTCCAGAAATAACTTTCGAAGAAGGCAACCATGTAACCCCATTAGCACTAAGAATATGTAATCCTCCTGAATCAACAAGACAGGGAGGTAATGTGAATACCAGCTTCCAGTATGCAGTTCCATCACCGGGGTATGGCTGCTGAAATGTATAATTAGAAAATAAAAAACTAAAATCGCCTACCTGCCCTGAATCTAACGTTGAAGGAGAAGTAAGACCATTATTTAAATTTGCGTACAACTGTGAATAAACCCTTCCCCATGCGGTATTTATCACATAAGAGCTTTGACAAAAATTGCTGTAACTTCCCTGATACGCCCAACCATTAAAATAACTTTGACCGTTGCTCACACATGCATTATAACAGCAACTGTATGAGTTCCATCTTAAATAAATAGTATCACCGGGATTAAGGGAAGCAATGCTTAAAAACATGCGACCCGTAGCATTTGCAGCCATACAATTTAATGAGCTCGTAACCTCTGTGCTATCTGCATTAAGCGAAACAGGGGCAGCAGAATTGGTTTGTATGGTAAGACTTGAAGCATCTATATTTGAGCCCAGGCTATTGTTATAGCCTGATCCATTTGACTGAAATATATCAAGTACGATGTTTTTAGCCTGGCCAAGTCCGGCATTTGTTATCCGCAAGATTTGAAGGCTTGGGTTACCTGGCCCAGGGCAAGGGTTCATTGGTGGGTTCAAAGCTGTAAACACCAGGTTTGGTATCAGATTCGGAAAAACAACATTGGCTGCATCATTTGCTGATTGACAAATCTGAGTATTACACCCCCATTTAACGGTATAATTTGAAGCTACAGAAAAACAATTCAGTACATGAACCGTTTCACAAAGAGTAATAGATTCACCCTGTTCAAATAAACCATTGTTATTACCAATAGAAGTAAAATGCGAAGCATTAAATGTTACAGTTTCTGTGGCACCTGAATTTACCCAAACACCAGCATTGATGCTGTTGACCTGTATTCCGTTTCCATGAACGTCTGTAAATGTAAACTGCGTTAATTCTCCAACACCACTATTGGTAATGGTAATACAACGCGTATACGTATCCCCTACACTGCCCGAATATGACTGGTTGCTGACATTAGTAATTGCTAAAACAGGCTGTTTTACAATGTATGTAGGGGTAGTATAACTATCATAATTTTGAATATTGTTAGCGGTATAATTAACCCGTATATTGTTTTCAACCACCCCGCCACCTGCAATGTAAGGTATAATGTTACAAGTGACCGCAGCAGAAAATGTAATATTTAGGGCCGGAGCTAAAGAAACAATATTCGGTAATAAGAAAACCGGTTTATTTGGTATACTAATATTCAATTCCGTCACGCCTGTTCCTGTAACTGATCCAGGTTGATACACCATACCGGTTGGTAATGTAAGCTTTAAGGTATCATTAGTTACTGTAAAAGGCGAAGGATTATAAATTGTAATTGTAAAAACGGTAGGTGCACCGCAAATGGTCATTTGGGCAGGTAAATTACTGTTAATCGTAATTACATTTCCCTGGCTCCAACATTGACAATAAGCGAAAGCGAAAACAAAAAGTAAAATATTTTTCATGCTTTGCTATTGGTGAAATGGGATAAAAAACAATAGTTTTTAAAAATATTAAATAGATATGTTAAATCAAAAAAACGAATTTGTATTTATCTCACCAGTGTAACAATACCTTTATAAGTATGTTTTCGGTTTTTAAAATCCGAAAGCTTAATAGAATACACATATACGTCCTGCTGCGCAATTTCATTTCCATTATTTATTCTTCCATCCCAGGGCTTATTAATACTGTCGGTTCTATATATTAAATTCCCCCAACGATCAAAAATCATCATTTCAAAATCCTTAATAAATACACCTTTAGCAATAAAAGTATCATTTATACCATCTTCATCTGGCGTAAATCCATTGGGAATATAAAATATAAAATCGGGTTCAACAATTACTGTTTGATACATCGTATCAATGCAATTATATTGGGTGGAAACAATTAACCTAATACTATAAATCCCCGTATCCGCATAAGTATGCGCATTAGGATTTTGAATCAGAGATGTATCCATATCACCAAAATTCCAATGCCAAAAACTTGAACCAGTAGATAAATTAGTAATTGTAATTACAGGATCAACAATAGTTGCGACCTGTGGCTGAATCATAAAAGCAGCATCAGGTAGGGGATAAGCTGTGATGTAATTATTTTTTGTAAAAGTGACAGAACAACCACTGTCGGAAACTACGGCCAATGATACGTTAAAAACATTCGGAGAAAAAACCGAATCGTTATTATAACAATGATCTGAATCCATTGAATTACTAACAGTAGTTGCATCGCCAAAGTTCCACTGATAACTTACATTTGTACCTGCAGCAATTGACGAAGCATTTTGAAATGAAATGCACAAGGGCTCGCAGCCAACAGTATCACTGGCAATAAAGTCTACTACTGGATTTGGATGAATGAACACTGTATGAGTAATAGAATCTAAACAACCGAAGCTGGTTGAAATCAACAATTCAACAGGATAGGAACCTGCATTTACAAATAAATGAGATGTATTTTGATTAGAAACAACAGCACTTCCATCACCATAATTCCATTGCCAGGATTGTATCACATCATTTGTAGGATTAACAGTAATGCTGGATTGATTAATAAATTGGGAGCTTATCCCCTTACATACATTATCGGTTGATATTAATGCAACAGGTAATGGATGAACTACCGAACTTTTTGTTATCGTATCTTTACATCCATTGTTGGTAGTGACAATTAATGTAACAGTGTATGAACCAGGATTTGCATAGGTGTGGACAGGGTTCTGAGACACTCCTATTGCTGAAGCATCGCCAAAATTCCAAGACCAGGATGTAATAGTATTATTAGCTGCAACTGTGGAGGAGTCATAAAAATTCATTACCTCATTTAAACAAACGTCTGCTGTTTCAAAATCTGCTAGCGGCATAGGAAACACCGCAATAGAATGTGTGATAGTATCCGGACAAGCAAGATTAGAAGATTTTGTTATCAGCGTTATCGTATAATTTCCTGTGGCCGAATATAAATGATAGGGACTTAGAATACTTGTTTCCAGCGCTGAACCATCACCAAAATCCCAGGACCAGCTGGCTGTTGTTCCCATGGTAGGAGGAAGAGTTGTATTGCTAAATAAAACAGAATCCATCAAACAGGTATTGCCCGCTGAAAAAGCAGAGGTTGGTGGATCAAAAGTATTAACAGGTACTGTTAATGCATCGGAACAACCTTTAGAAGTAGTAGTAACCAGTGTTACATTATATGTCCCCTGAGTTAAATATTGATGTGAAGGAGTTTTTATATTACTTGTATTACCACTGTATCCAAAATTCCATAGATAACTAGTTATAGAATCCGGCAAACTTATTGTGGAAGTATTTGTAAAATTTATACTGTCTCCAAGGCAAACATTAGTAAATGTAAAAGCTGCAACCGGATTGTTAAATACGGTTATTTGCTGAACGATAGTATCTGAACACGAATTGTTGGTGGTTACTATTAGTGTTACATTATAGTTACCAGGTGTATTGTATATATGGGACGTGGTGCTCCCCGTCCCTGTGGTATTATCACCGAATTTCCAGTTCCAACTTGTAATAACATCAGGCGAAGCAATAGTAGACGTGCTGCTAAAAGGAACAGCAGTTCCAGAACATTTATTGGTAAAAGTAAAAGCTGCAACCGGTGCAGGATTCCGGGTAATGGCTATACTAACCGTATCCATACAGGAATCGGCATCTACTACTGTAGCAAGGTATACTCCAGCAGAAAGACCTGTTGCCGTTTGAGTATGCTGCACAGGATTAGTATTCCATGAATATGAATAAGGTGCTGTTCCCCCCATTGTAACCACTATTGCAGAACCATCAACACTACCCGGGCAAGATTCATTGCTAACTACTCCTGGTGATACAACATTGATTTGCCCCGGAGCAATTGAAAAAGGCGATACCTGACCAACTACTACCGTATCGCTAAAGGAACGGCAAAAAGGATCTGTTACTGAATAGGTATAAGTGCCTGCTGTTAAGTTACTGATAGAATCCGTTGTTTGTCCGCCAGGAAACCACAGAAAACTATAAGGTGCAATTCCACCGGTTACGGTGATCTTTGCAGTTCCTCCAATACAAGAAACATCGGTTGAACTTGCCACTACGTTCAATGGAGGAGGAGGCGTACAAACAACACTAAATTTCCCCAAAAAACCCGCTCCACACGCAAGCAGTTCGCCATTGAAAGAAAAAAGCAAGTCATAAACAGGTCCAGGAGTTGGAGTGATGCCGATATAATTAAGAGTTGAATCGAATTTTACTATACCATTAGTTGAACCCGCATAAACATTACCACAGCGGTCTGCAGCTAATCCGCTGCATTGATAATTTACACCATTTGGCACTGAAACGCTATTTAATGCAGCAAGGCTTGTTTTATTAAATCTTCGCAGTGTTATGCCATCATAAATATAAACGTAGGGGCCTTGTACAAGTGTACCATTAAACCCCTGGAAAACATCAGTTGAATAATCGGGATTAAGAGCATATCCTGTTCCTGAATATATCAGGGAAAGCCCACTTGCCACAACACCTGCAGAAGTAAAATCAGCTTTTGTTTTACGAAGAGTGGATGTTGGCAAATGCAATGAATACATATCTCCATTACAATCAGTGGCAACTGACCTAGTTTCTTCACTGTATGCAATCTGATCACTTACTGAGCCAGTAGCCAAATCCAGCCTTGCAAGGTTATTCCCTCCCGGATTTATAAAATAACCACATACGGCAAGAACAGTTTTAGAATAATTAAATGCCAGGCGCCATTCCTCAGCTAACCCTGCCTGCACCCATACCTGCACTCCTGAAGAATTAAGCTTTTGGCGCTTACCAGCAGGATAGCCACCTATGATGTACACATTACCTGGATTGTCAACAGCAATATCACCCAAAAAGATAGAATAGGTAACATAGGTCCATTGCAATACCCCGCTTGAATTGTATTTCTCTACGCTGTAATTTGAATGGTTACCATGAATGAATAAATTACCAAGAGAATCCTCCTGGATATCAAAGGCTCTATTTAAAACAGCATAGTTGGTAGTTATCCAGGGATCAATAACGATACCCTCAGAAGAAGAAATTTTGTCTGATAAAAATTCAAATTTCACTTTATTGCCTGTAATGCTATACTGTACGGGTATATTGGTATGGGAGGATGATGTATATGCATTTGGAGCATGGTCCATAAGCTTCCATTCAGAATTTAAACTTCGCGGACTGAATGTGTTTTTAAGAAGGAGGTTCCCTTCTTTATCTGCACGTAACCTTTCTACTCCCTCCCATTCAAACGCTATGTCGGGAACCACGGTATTTGGCTGCACTATAAATTTATATTTTACACCCCCTTGTTCAGGCAATTCAAATTCAACATCCACACCCGGATAGAGATTCAGATATTTTAATTTTTTATATGCAGGAACAAAATTAAAATGACTGGTATCATCAAAACCTACACTCCCATAATTATAATAGTTTGATACTTTTTGTTCGGCTATTAATTCTGCTGAAGTATTTGCACCAGACCATTTCATGGTTGCGGTATGCCATATTGTTTCAACATTTCTTTCCTCCTCCTCATCCCTCTCTTTTTTTCGATCTTTTTCTTCAATTTTTCGTCTTTCAGGAAATTGAAATATAATACTGTTTAATGTAAAATAAGCGTTGAACTCAGAATTTTCAACACCATAAAGTACCGTCTCGGATAATGGTGATTTTATTTCTTTAGCATGCTTACTAAACTGACCTTGCTCTTTAATAAATTCTTTGCCTTGAAGTGGTTTAATAAGAATATGATTTTCCGCACGCTGTCCTTTTATCTTTAGCTGCATGCTAAAGGTTATGGCAAGTAAAAATATCAAGCGTAAATAATACATTTATTTAATTTTTTTATAATCTTTTTCGAACTAAATTGATTCTGACTAATTATACAAATTTCCCTTGGTACTAATGCAACATCACCCCTCGGTTTATTTTACCAATGTAACAATCCCTTTAAAATCGTGTTTTTTCTTTTTAATATCAGTGATTTCAATGCGATAAACATATACATCGCGCTGAGCTACTTCAGCGCCATAATTTGCTTTTCCATCCCAGGGTTCATCGATAGAATCCGTTCTATATACCAAATTGCCCCATCGATCAAATATTGTCATTTTAAAATCTACAACAAAAGTACCTGTACAGGTGAATGAATCATTTATACCATCTTCATTAGGTGAAAAGGCATTGGGTACATAAAAAATAAATTCCGGTTCTACAACCACCGTTTGATAAGCTGTATCAAAGCAGCCAAATTGCGTAGCTGTAATTAATGTAATCAGGTAAGTTCCTGTATCAACATAATTATGTGGCACTGGAAAACCGAAAGATGCAGTATCAATACCACTGAAATCACCATAATCCCAACTCCAGAAATCCGCACCAATCGACATATCCGTTATTGATACAACGGGATTAACAGTGTTTGTTACAAGCGGATCAGCTGTAAATTGCGCTTCCGGGTTTGGAACAACAGTTATGTAACCATTTTTAGTCATTGAAGTTACGCAACCGCTATCAGAAATAATTGTTAGGGAGGGTGAGTAAAATACCGGTGCATAAACGGATGCGGTTGTATAACAATGTGATACGTCCTGAGAAGTACTTAAAGGGCTTCCGTCACCAAAATCCCAGGCAGATTGTACATTGCTACCGCTTATAATTGATGAAGAGTTTTGAAAGGCAACACATAAAGGATCGCAACCTAATGTATCGTCTGCTGTAAAATTAACAATAGGATTAGGGTTGACAAAAACTGTTTTAGAAATGGAATCTTGACAACCAAAATCTGAAATAACCAAAAGCTGTGCAGTATAAGAACCTGCAGCAGGATATAGATGAAACGTATTCTGACTGTTATCACTACTTCCATCTCCGAAATTCCATAAGTATGTTTGTATGAGATCTGGAAACGCTAAGGTTGAAAAATCATTAAACTGAATTTGGTTTCCATCACAAACATTTGCTGCATTATATAATGCAATTGGCAAGGGATGAACTATTACACTTTTAACAATTGTATCCTTACAGCCATTAGTGGATGTTACAATTAAGGTAACCGAATATGTTCCGGGTGAAGCATAGGTATGTCCCGGATTTTGAGTAGTATTCAGAGGAGTTGTGTCTCCAAAATTCCATGACCAGCTTGTATTGGTACCGGTTGACTGGTCGCTAAAAACCATAGATTGATGCAGGCAAACATCAGTAGAATTAAAATTAGCAACAGGCATTGGATAAACTGTAATTGTAACTTTCATTGTATCCGGGCAACCAAGGTTGGAAGATTGCGTAATTAGGGAAATCACATAATTTCCGGGCGCAGTATATAAATGACGAGGGTTCCATACAGTTGAATTAATGGGGGTTCCGTCCCCAAAATCCCAATAATAATTGGCCAGGTTACCCATTACGGGGTTCAAAGAAGAATTTGTAAATTTAGCTGAATCAAACAAACAAGTACTGCTGGAAGAAAATGCAGATGTTGGTGCATCAAATGTATTTACAACTAAGGTTGCTGTATCAGCGCAATTATCAGGAGTTGTAGTGATCAATTCAACTTGAAAAGTTCCTGCAGCGTAATAATGTGCAGGGTTGGGAAGTCCACTTGTGCCGGCATCACCAAACTTCCATGAATAAACCGATATAGAAGATGCCGGATTAATAGTAGAGGTATTTGTAAAATTTATGCTGTCTCCAAGGCATACATCAGCAGCACTAAAAACTGCTACCGGTTTATGATACACCTGAACTGCTTTTGTAATTGTATCAGCACAAGTCAAACTATTGTTTACAATTAAAGTCACATTATAGTTACCCCCATCAGCATACAAATGGCTTGGGCTTAAGGTATTGTTTAATGAACTATTATCACCAAAATCCCAGGACATGGTTGTTAGTGTACCTGCATCTGTAGTTGAACTATTGGTGAACTGAACCGCATTGTTTTCACAAACAGTTGTGAAGCTATAATCGGCAAAAGGCCCTTCATCAAAAGTAAACAGTACAAATCCATTACCGCCAGCAGAACCATATCCGCCAGTTGCTGCTCCCGCAGGTAGGTTTGGATCCACATCATTGCCTGATGCCTGTCCATTACCATTTGTAATAACGATATTTGTACCGGAAGAAAAACTATTTCCACCACCACCGCCACAGCCACCACAGTCGCATCCGGGAGGAGCACCGCCACCACTACCGCCATTGTAGCCACCACCGCCACCGCCACCACCGGCTCCATCAGCACCGCCTCTATCACCTCCGGCATCTCCAATACCGTTTGCGCTTGCGCCTGCTATACCAACCGAACAACCTGACCCTGTATTTCCATTGATTCCACTTCCGCCTCCTGCGCCTCCTGCACTGGTATTTCCACCGCCACTGCCACCACCACCACCACCAGCTACCAATAAAGTTGTAGCACCCGCGTATATTGCAGAAGCACCGCCACCGGCACCACCACCGCCCGAACAACCGGATGCACCAGCATTGCCACCTCTTCCTCCATCAATAACTCCATTTCCCCATCCACCTGCACCACCGGGAGCACCACCAGCACAATTACCTCCCGGGCCACCTCCACCAGCAACTACAATTGTAAGAATCTGCCCTGGGACAACAGCTAAATCAGTTTGTACAAAACCACCACCGCCACCCGGAGCACCAATATATGAATCACTGCCACCACCGCTTCCTCCACCACCCCAGGCTTTAACATTAACACTGAATACACCACAAGGCACAGTGAATGTTTGCACCCCACCAGTGTGGAAAAAAGGTGAAATAGTTTGTGAACTAATTTTAAAATTGCACAGAGATGCAACACAAACAAATATTATAAAATATAACTTTGTTTTATTAGTTTGAATAAATCGGTTATCCGCATTTTTCATAATTTCTCTTCAAAATCAAATCTTAATTCACGAAGTTATTTTTACGTAAATAAAAATACGTCTTTTTTATGCATAAAAGATGCATAAATTATTGAAATAGTTGCATTTGCGTGAATTATACATTTTAAAAAGAAGGTGCATTAAATCAGAAATTTTCAGACGTGGAACACAAAGCAGGTTAACCGCTTAACAAACTGAAAAACAGCTAGATATTCAACTGTTTGTTTCGGGAAACAGAGATGATATTAAAAATCAGGGGAATTTTATTTTGCTTTTTTATATAAAGGAACTGTTGAACAGGCTTCGCCATACATAATACTTTTTGCAACAGGACGTAAAAGCCTTGCAATTTCAACATAAGCCGCTTTAGGTACAGGCAGGTGTCCGCAACCTTTTATAACAACACGGGAATCTTTGTAATCATTTACATTCAGCTTTCCGAGAATTTCGTTGTATAGGATTGTTTCAAGTGTTTCGAGACTACCAAATACTATTTTTTTAGCATAAGGTTCTAGATTTGTGGCTAGCAACATGTACGCCCAGGTGGGTACAATTGCATCTTCAGAACAAATCAATGCAACGTATTTGTCTTTATATTTATTCCAATCTTCGTTTTTCACAAACTCACGAAAATCCTTTTCACGCAAGATTAATCCCTGGAAAAGAAGATCTTTTATATCAAATAACACCCTTTCGCCCGGAGGATAGAATTCTTCCAGATCCAGTGTGATTATTCCACTTAGTGCAACTTTATTTACAACTTCGTTTTCCATTATTTCTGCCTTATTAAAAACCCTAACATGTTTTAAAACCCTGTCAGAGTATCGGTTTACATAAATCCGAGTTCCAGTTGTGCTACTTCACTCATCATTTCCTTTTCCCAAGGCGGTTCAAATGTTAATTCAATTTTTGACGACCTAATTCCTTCAATTTCCCGCAATTTTTGTTCCACTTCCGGAGGCAATGTTTCCGCAACCGGACAAGAAGGAGAAGTTAAAGTCATTTTAACCAGCAAATTACCTTCTTCATCAATATTGATTTCATAAATGAGCCCTAATTCCCATATATCAACCGGAATTTCAGGATCGTAACATGTTTTGATTGTATCGATAACACTTTGCGCAAGCGGTGTATTATGTGTGTTTATTATTGCAGGCATTTTTTTTAGTAACGATGTTAAAATTCAAAAAACTATTTCCAGATTTTTGAATTTGTTAATTTTTCACTTTATAAGCAATTGCATCCATTTTCATTTGTTTTATCATGCTCACTAAACCATTGCTTCGGGTTGGTGAGAGATGTTGTTTTAAGCCTATTTGTTCCACAAAATCAAGTTTTGCATTTACAATTTCATCCGGTGTATGATTGGATAGCACCCGAATCATTAAAGCTACCATCCCTTTGGTAATGATGGCATCACTATCTGCAGTAAATATTACCTTCTGATCCTTCAATTCCGAATGAAGCCATACCTGAGCCTGACAGCCTTTTATCAGCTTATCATCCGTTTTATTTTCGTTGACAATCAGGGGTAACGATCTTCCTAAATCAATAAGATGCTCATACTTTTGCATCCAATCGTCAAACAATTCAAACTCCTCCACTATTTCCTGTTCTGTTTCCTCTATAGTCATAATACTGTCTTTTTAAAAGACTTCATTTTATTACTTCAACATTTTTATTGCTCTTTCGAGTGCCTGAATAAACAGTTCAATTTCCTCTATTGTGTTATAAAAAGCAAAGGAGACACGAACTGTGCCTTGAATACAATAATAAGCCACCAATGGCTGCGTACAGTGATGGCCGGTGCGGACTGCAATGCCTAACTGATCCAATATTGTTCCTATATCGAAAGGATGTATACCTTCTACTGCAAACGAAATTACACTTGCTTTTTCTTTTGCAGTACCAATAATTTTAACACCTTCGATTTTTTGCAGCTTATTTGTTGCGTATTCTAATAACGTTGCTTCATAGGCAGCTATTGAATCCAGCCCTATTTCATTTATATAATCAATTGCTGCTGCCAGCCCTATTCCACCTGCAATATGCGGAGTTCCCGCTTCAAATTTCAGCGGTAAATCAGCATACTCTGTTTTTTCAAAACTGACGGTTTTAATAGTACCTCCACCAACCTGGTAAGGAGGCATTTCATTCAACCATTTCTCTTTTCCGTAAAGTATTCCCACACCGGTAGGCCCAAATAATTTATGCCCACTAAAGCAATAAAAATCGCAATCAAGCGCCTGCACATCAACTTTGGTATGAGGAACAGCCTGTGCACCATCTATTAAAACCGGAATGTTTTTAGCATGCGCTAATTCAATAATTTCGTTTATCGGGTTTATTGTTCCCAATGTATTTGAAATATGAGCAATTGCAACTATCTTGGTTTTATTGTTCAGTAACTTTTTATACTCGTTCATCACCAATTCACCCGCCTCATTAATTGGCACCACCTTTAAAATGGCACCTTTTTCGTCACAAATCTGTTGCCATGGTAATATATTGGAATGGTGTTCCATCATAGAAACGATGATTTCATCACCCTTTACAATGTATTTTTTGCCAAAGGAGGAAGCAACCAAATTAATTGCATCCGTTGTACCTTTTGTGAAAATAATTTCATGTGAATGTATTGCATTCAGATGCTTTTGGATGGTGGTACGCGCATTTTCATACGCAATAGTAATTTCACGACTTAACGTATGTACTCCGCGGTGAATATTGGCGTTGTCATGTTTATAATAATTATCAAGCGCTGCTATTACCGATTGTGGCTTTTGTGATGTTGCTCCATTATCAAAATAAACCAGAGGTTTACCATTTACTTTACGAGAAAGGATGGGAAAATCAGCACGAATTTTATCTAAATTAATAGTTGCTTTATTTATGGTTGTTAAAGTTGTCATGATCGTATTACAAAGTTAAGAATAATTCTAAATAACAGCTATTTTTATTGAATTTAAAGTGTTTGGGAAGCTTTGTGATTCTCATAAAACCGAATTTCCCCCACCAAAAAGCATTTTTCATTTTTAAACTATTAAAAACCGGTTATAAACGAAAATTTTTAGATGCTATCCCAGATTATGCTAATTTTCCATATTATGATTAAAACGCAAATTTAAGCATGCAAAAAATTTTTATCGCTCTGGCCGTAAGCATGTTTATTTCATTTTTTTGTTTGGCACAAGGTCCCAAAACCAAAATTCATGAAAAAAAAGATTCTTTGGCTGTTTACAAAAAAATCAAACGAATTACTTCAAAAAGAAAATTTACACGACTGATTTACCAGGCTATTTTCAGGGATTCTGTGCAGGGGAAAGTTGTGTCCCCAAAAGCTAAAAAAGATAATTACAATACCTATAAAGGAAAAATAATACGAGAAATTGAAGTTATTTCACTTGATCCGTTCGGAACTTCTGTAAATGACCCGGAAAGGGTTATTGACAAGCCACTTGTGAAAACCGGAAATAATTTACATGCTAAATCCAAACCTTATATTATAAGAAACCAATTATTAATTAAAAAAGGTGACGAGCTAGATCCACTTTCCATAAGAGAATCGGAGCGGATATTAAGACGAACTGCATACATCCGCGATGCAAAAATTATCATCAAGCCAATTCCTGGAACAAAGGATAGTGTGGATGTGGAAGTGATTGTTCAAAACCTTTGGTCCCTCTTACTTGAAATTGACCGAGATGGCCCTTATCATTCGATATCAATAAAGGAAACAAATTTTTTAGGATTTGGTCAGGGGTTTAAAAACAGTTTAATATTCCGAACGGACTCCCTATCACGAGCCGTAGTGAATGGAAGTTATACCGTTTCTAATATCAGACGCAGCTTTATTAACATTACCGGTTACTACAGTACTTCTTCCGTCAATTCCATTCGGGGAGTAAGTGTAAACCGTGCCTTCTATTCACCCCTAACAAAATGGGCCGGTGGAGGCGATGAATTTGTAGTAAATTCAATAAATCCATATGTTCCAATTGATTCTTTCCAGGCAGATTATGTAATACAATCGCGCCAGCATGATTATTGGGTTGGCAGAAGTTTTAAATTAGGATCGGGACAAAGCGATGCTGACAGAAGCTCGCGGCTTGTTGTTGCCGCACGCGTTCAAAATATTCACTATAACGAACGACCGCCTGCTCAGGTTGATACATCTTTTATATTTCAACACAGCACCTTTTATTTAGGGAGTGTTGGCTATTCCTCCAGAAAGTACTATAAAGACGAATATATTTTTCGGTTTGGCGTAAATGAAGACGTTCCGGAAGGAAGTCTTTTTGCACTTATTGGCGGAGTGCAGCAAAGAGAACGTTCCCTTGACTATTATATGGGTGCACAAACAGCAGCCGGGAAGCATTTTGAGAAAACGGGGTATCTTTCAGCCGGAATAGAATATGGTACTTTTTTAAAAGCAGGACAATTGAACAGGGGCGTTGTGAACTTTGATCTTTCCTATATCAGTGATCGTTTAAAATTAAATAAATATGGTATCCGGCAATTTATATATTTCCATCATACACAAGGAATACGCAGAGAATCCTATGAACATATTGATATTAATGGTAATAAAGGACTTTACGGTTTTGAAAGCAATACTTTAAAAGGCAAAACTAAAATGTACCTGAACCTCCAATCCATTGTTTACACACCCTGGAAAGTAATCGGATTCCAGTTTGCGCCTGTTGCTTTTGTAGGATTTGGAATGATAGATAACGATCGCACCGCATTATTAAAAAGCACTGTTTACCAGGTTTATGGAATAGGTTTGCTTATCCGAAACGAAAATTTAATTATTAATTCGTTCAGGTTCTCATTCGCTTTTTACCCTAACCAACCAGGAAGGGATGGTATTGATTTTAAATTAAATCCGTTTGGTGCGTACGATTTAAGATTCAATGATTTTTTTCTTTCCAAACCAGGCCCTGTACCTTACCAGTAATTTAAATGCTGGTTTTAATTTCTTATTTTTGATCTGTGAAAACACCCATCTACTTAGATTACAATGCCACCACCCCCGTTGACAAACGAGTGCTGGAAACAATGCTGCCTTACTTTACAGAAAAATTTGGAAATGCAGCCAGCCGTACCCACAGCTTTGGCTGGATTGCTGAAGATGCGGTAAAAACAGCGCGTGAGCAGGTTGCTGATTTAATCAATTGCACCCCACAGGAAATTGTATTTACTTCAGGTGCTACAGAAGCAATTAACCTTGCCCTTAAAGGCGTTTGGGAAAATTACCAAAGTAAAGGAAAACATATTATTACTGTTAAAACAGAACATAATGCGGTTTTGGATACTTGTAATTCGCTTGAACTAAAAGGCGCTGAAATCACTTACTTACCGGTTGATCGGGAAGGGCTAATTGATTTAGATGAACTTAAAAAAGCGCTACGACCACAAACTATTCTGGTAGCTGTAATGTTTGCAAATAATGAAACAGGTGCTATACAACCAATTAAAGAAATTGCTGACCTGGTGCATAACAACAACAGTATTTTTTTGTGTGATGCAACACAGGCTATAGGAAAGGTGAATTGTGATGTTGAGGACGAACATATTGATTTAATGTGTTTGAGTGCGCATAAATTTTATGGACCCAAAGGAGTTGGTGCCTTGTATGTCCGTAGAAAAAATCCACGGGTGACATTGTTTCCACAAATGGATGGCGGAGGCCATGAACGCGGCTTACGATCGGGAACATTAAATGTACCAGGAATTGTTGGTTTAGGGAAGGCATGCGAAATAGCCAAACAGGAAATGTGGGAGGATGCTGTCCGCATTTCAAAATTACGTACAAAATTAGAACAGCATTTATGTGACCTAAAAGATGTATTTATTAATGGAAGTACCAAAAACCGTTTGTTTAATGTGAGTAATCTATGCTTTCCTGGAGTCCGCTCTGAAACTTTAATAAAAAAACTACCTGCTATAGCCGTTGCAATGGGATCAGCCTGCACTTCAGCAATTGCGAAACCGTCACATGTTTTAAAGGCAATGGGCCTAAGTGATGAAGATACCTACAGTTCCATCCGATTTAGTTTGGGCAAATATACAACCGTAACGGAAATTGATGAAGTGATTGATGTTATGAATAGAGTTATTCCGGAGATTAGAGGTAACAATTAATCCACCAGATTTATTTAGGATACTTTGTTCGTTAAATAACATCCCTGAGGGACTTCTATTGTTTTTGAAATTAATTAATCTGAAATCCCATAATAAGAATATCATCATCTCTTTCACGTACACCTCTCCAACTGTCAATCTTCGTCTGTAAATATTTATTTTTCGCTTCTGGGTTTATTTCTTTTGACACTTCTTTTAAATGCTCTTCAAATTGTGCATAATTCATTGGAATATTTCCCTGCCCGCCTGCTTGTTCCATAAAGCCATCTGTATACATATAAATCCAATCGTTCTGATTAATTGAAATAGTTTGTGTATTAAACCTACGATCTATCGGCACACCTTTTTTCATATAATTCCCACCAACCGGCAAGGCATCGGCTTTGTACCTTTTCGTCTCCTCTTCGGAAACCACAATAATTCCATTGCGGGCTCCGCTGAATTGAATTTTTTTATTGTTATGATCAATTAAACAGATGGACAAGTCCATCCCATCTTGTATTTCTCCGCCACTTTGCTGATGCAACACCCGGATGATTTCATCACTTAATTTTGTTAGAATTTCTGAAGGGCTTAATAACTCCGAATTTACAATTTTATCCAGCAGCAAACTTCCCAAGGTGCTCATAAATCCGCCAGGAACCCCATGTCCGGTGCAATCAACACAAGCTAACAGTGTATACTTTTCAAATTTTTGAAAATAATAAAAATCACCACTAACAATGTCTTTCGGTTGATAGAATACAAATAAACCAGCTATGCTTTTTTCCATATCTGATAAATTAGGCAACAAGGAATTCTGAATTTTTTTTGAGTAATTAATACTTTCCACAATTTGAAATTTTTGTGATTCAATTAGATTTTTTTGTTTACGTGCTATGCGAAGTGAACGGACAACAAAACCTGCAAAGAGAACAACCAAAACCAGGACACAAGACACAAGCATCAAAACAATCCACTGCTTTTTCTTTTCCGCTTCCGCAACAGCTATCTGTTTATCATGTTCAGCCTTTGTTGCAGCTTCTTTTTTTTCAAATTCATAATTCATTTCTTTACGAACGAGTTGCTTTTTATTTTCCTGGCTGAAAAGCGAATCTTTAATTGCTACAGCCTTTTTGTAGTGAATAAATGCCTCTTTATGACGGCCGGTGCTATCATACAGCTCAGAGAGTGCCTCCTCGGATTTATATAAATAATCTAACACACCTACATTTTCATTTATTGAGATGGCCCTTTTCAAACATTCTTCTGCTTCATTAAACTTTCCAGTTATAATATAGAGCGATCCTAGACTACTGAGCGTAGCTGCTAAATTGCTTTTAATCCCTTGTCTCTCAGATATAATTAAAGCCCTTTTATAATAACTCAATGCAACCAAATAATTTTTCTGTGTAACATTAACATTTCCAATATTGCACATCCAGCTTGCCATTTGATTTTCATCATTAAATTCTTCAGCTAATTTCAATGCTTTATTATAATACTTCAATGCGTTAGGATAATCCTTTCTATCATTATATAAATTCCCCAAATTCCCCAGGTTGATTGATATTCCGTAATTATTTTTTGTTTCTTCGTCAATTTTCAATGCCTTTAAATAATACTCCAGCGCCTTTGAATAATCCGCTTGCACTCTGTAAACATTTGCAATGCTTCCAAGATTTGTTCCTATTCTAATTTTATTGCCTAAGGTTTCCTGTATCTTCAATGATTTAAAATAATAATCTAGCGCTTTCGGATACGCACCTTGATAGAAATATACATTTCCAATATTACTGAGGTAGCCTGCCATTCCTTTTTTATTGTTTATTTCTTCGCTTATTTGCAATGCTTTCATGGAATATTCAAGGGCAGCAAAATAATCTCCTTTTAGATCGTAGTAAACTCCAAGATAGCCTAAAGCTCTAGCACGCAGGGCTCTCATTTCCTTACTCTCTTGAACATTTTTTATAGAGTTAAGTTCTAAAGACTGAATAGGGGTTATGATATTAAGGGCTTCAATACCCAAAATTATAGATGTATCAGGATTCTGCACACGTAATTCCCAGCCAAGAGCATTGAGATGATTCACCTTATTTGTGTCTGGTTTATCTTTTTTAATAAGGTTCAACAAAGAATCAACGGTTCTGTTTTGTGCAGAACAGCTATAAATTATAAGCGCAGAAAATAAGGTTATAAGAATTCCGATTTTTTTCATTTAAATACAATTATATTCTTACACCTATTACCAAAACATCATCTATCTGCACTACATTTCCCTTCCATTCAATATGAGCTAATGCAATAAGTTCCTTTTGTTTTTGCATGTCTGAATTGTGACAGCTCAACAAAAGATCTTTGAACTGCTTTGCTCCAAATTTTCTTCTCTCAGTTCCACCAAACTGGTCTGTATATCCGTCCGTAAATAGGTAAAGGCTCATATCCTCCTTTATAGGAAAAACATGGTTTACAAACTCCTTTTTCAATGGATCGTGTATCTGTGATATCATGCCGCCCCCTCCTATACCATGAATATTGCCTTTAATTACTTCAACCACTCCATTCGATAAAACATATAAAGGATTTTGCCCGGCATATTGCACCTCATTATTTTTGTAATCAATAGTACATAAGGTGATGTCCATTCCGTCATCGGATACTGCACTGTCCTTTTTCTGATGCAGTGCCTCATAAACGCCAATATTTAATTGTCGAAGAATTTCAGACGGTTTGGCAATACACTTTTCATTTACAATTTGGTTCAATAAGGTATTACCAATCATGCTCATAAAAGCTCCCGGAACACCGTGGCCCGTGCAATCCACCGCTGCTATAATAATTTTATTATTAATTTGGGAACACCAATAGAAATCACCGCTAACAATATCCTTAGGTTGAAAATAAATAAAACTATTTGGTAAATACTCTCTTACTTCGCTTTCCTCCATTAAAATACTCTGCTGGATACGTTGCGCATAAGTAATGCTATCCACTATTTTTTCAGTTTGTTTTTCCACCAGTTCTTTTTGCTGTAGTACCTCATTCTTCTGCTGCTCGATGATGTTTTTTTGCTTACGAGTTATCCTAAGAGAGCGCAATACAAATCCCGCAAATAAAAAAACCAGCACCAAACCACAAGAAACAAGAATTAAAAAAAATCGCTGTTCCTTCTTTTCTGCTGCGGCTACAGCCTGTTTTTTTTCATTCTCCGCATACGTTAAAGCCTCCTTTTTATCAAATTCAAAACTCATTTCCTTTCGAATAAGCTGCTGATTGCTTTCCTGACTAAAAACAGAATCTTTAAGAGCTATCGCTTTTTTGTAATAAATAAGTGCATCCTTATACCGGCCTATCGTATCATACAATTCAGAAAGAGCTTCCTGAGACTGCCATAAATAGTCCAACGTACCAATATTTTCATTGATTGAAATCGCTCTTTTCAAATATTGCTCAGCTTCTTTAAACTTTCCTGTTTTAGTATAAAGTGTGCCCAAATTATTAAGCGTAGCTCCGAGGGTATTTTTATTTCCAAGCTCTTCAGAAATTTTTAAAGCCTTAAGATAATAACCAAGTGCTTGATCATAATTATTTTGATTATAATAAACAATTCCAATGTTACCCATCCAAATGGCCATAAAACTTTTATTTCCCAGTTCCTCAGAAATTTTTAAGGCTTTGAGATAATAATCTAGCGCTTTAGAATACTCTTTTTGGTCATTATAGATAACTCCTATGTTTCCATAGTCAGCTGCTATACCACCCTTATCTCCAATTTCCATAGCAATTTTCAATGCTTTGAAATAATAATCTAGCGCTTTATGATAATCAGTTTCATGACTATAAACATTTGCGATATTGCCAAAGTTTATTGCGATTCCAGATTTATTACCTGACTCTTCATGGATTTTCAAGGCTTTAAAATAACAATCGAGCGCTTTAGAATAGTTCGATTGCGCTAAATAAACATTTCCAATGTTGCAGAGCTGAGCTGCTATTCCTTTTTGATTTTTTAATTCCTCACAAATTTTTAAGGATTTAAGGTAACACCCCATTGCATTGGTATAATCTGACTTAAGCTCATAATAATTGCCCAGATTGCCTAAAACCTTCGCCCTAATAAGCCTTACTGCATTCTCTTCAATTCCCTTTTCTTTAGAATCAAATTCCACCGAGTGCACAGGGGTAATAATATTTAATGCTTGGTTACCAAGAATGATAGCTGTATCCGGATTATGAAGTCTGAACTGCCATGCAAGTGAATTGAGGTGTTTCACTTTAGTCGTATCTTCTTTATCCGTTTGAAGAAGTATCAAGAGAGAATCAATTTTTCTATTTTGCGCCAGCAATGAGCCTTCGCAAATTAAAAAAATCAGTATTACACCTAATAGGTATGAATCTTTATAACGCATCTGTTTATTATAAAATTTTAGCATAGTCATTAATTTAACTTACCCTTACCCCAAAAACGCATACATCGTCTATCTGTTCTAATGTGCCTTTCCATTCCATGAACTTTTTTCTCAAAAAATTTTTTTGTTCTTGCATTGGTTTATGATTATATATAATCAATAAATTTTCTAACTTTTTAGATGTAAATTTTTTATCGTTAGGACCGCCAAATTGATTAGCATATCCATCCGAATATAAATAAATACTATCTCCGGATTGTAATTGTATTTTGTGATTAGTGAATGGAAAACTTTGAGGATAATAACCAATTGGCTGTTTGTCGGCTTTCAATTTCACTAGTGAGCCATTCAGAATAAGGGTTACAGCATTATTTGCACCCGCCCATTGCAACTCATAGGTTTTAAGATTAAGCCGCGCTAACGAAATATCCATACCATCCTTACTTCCACCCTCTTCACCTGTTTGCCTGAGTTCCTTAACCATTTTATCACGTAATCGGTTTAGGATTTCTGACGGAGTATGAAATCCTTCTGGCGAAACAATATCATTTAGAAAGGAAATGCCTAACATACTCATCACTGCACCCGGAACTCCATGTCCGGTGCAATCTCCAACAGCAAAATACCAAAAATCCTGTTTTTCAGCTCCCCAATAAAAGTCGCCACTTACAATGTCTTTTGGTATAAAAACAATTGAATGTTCAGGCAAATGCTTACTAACGTGTTCCTCTTCTCTAAGTAGTGCATTCTGTATACGCTTTGCATAACGTATACTGTCTGTTATATCTTTATTTTTTTCTTCAATTATTTTTTTCTGAAGCTCTGTTTCCACACTTTTATTTTCAATAATCTGTTTTTGTTTACGAATATCACGAAGTGAACGAAACACAAAAGCAGCAAACAAAAAAACAAAAATGAGAAGAGAGGTGACTAAAATTATGATGAATCGCTGCTTGATTGCTTCAGTCTTTGCGACAGCATCCTTTATACTTTGAGAAGCTTTCACAGCCTCCTCTTTCTTTTCAAACTCATAAGTCATCTCCTTTTGTACCAATTGATTTTTATTATACTGGCTGAAAATTATATCTTTAATTTCATTCGACCTTCTATAATAATATTTAGCACGTAATCTCATTTGCTCCATATTTAAAAGCTTACCACCCATGGTATCAGGCAAAGAAACGTTTGAAGTTTCATAGAGCCGGCCTAATAACTCAAAATTATCTTTCAAACAATCATTTGCCTGTATACTATCAGAAATTGCAAGAGCATGGTATAAATACAAGTATGCATCTTTATATTTTTTTTGTTCTGTATAAGTTGAACCGATATTGCCAATATTTACTAATTCTGTTCTTTTATTTCCAATGGCCTTAGCCATTTTTACTGATCTGAAATAATAAGGCAAGGCCTTGTTAAAATTTTTTATTTTCCCATATACAGCACCAATATTGCCCAATTGGGTTGAAATTACATTCTCATCACCAAGCTCTTCTGCCAAATTCAAAGCCTTGAAATAGTATTCTGAAGCAAGTACTAAATAATGTTGTTTCCAATAAATACTGCCAATATTAGTAAGCTTAGTTAATCTACCTTGTTTATCACCTTCTTCTTCAGTTATTTTTAATGCTTTCAAATAATAGTCTAACGCTTTAGAATTTTCTTCGAGCGACAAATAAACAGTGCCTATGCTGCCAAGATGCCGGGAAATCCCCTTTCTATTACCAATTTCTTCATCAATCTTTAATGCTTTAAAATAAAACTCTAATGCCTTGGGATAATCGGCCCTTTCCTTATAAAACAAACCAAAATTTCCATATGAAGCCGCTATCCCTTTTTTAAAATTTAATTTTTCAGCTAATTGTAAGGCCTCCATATTACAACTAAAACCTGTATCATGTAAACCGTTATTTATATAATAAAATGATAATAAATATAAATGCTTTACTTTGTTTGTGTCAGGTTGATCAGCTTTAATAAGAACTACAAGGGAATCAATATTTTTGTTTTGAGCCTTCAAAAAATTTATAGAAATAAAAAAGGCGATCAGACAGTATAATACCTGCTTACCCCTAAAATATGAATATAAAACAAAAAATAATTTCATTTCTTTTTTCTAAATAACTAAAGCCTAACTCCAAACACACAAACATCATCCACCTGTTCCAGCGGACCTTTCCATTCTAAAAATCTTTTTCTCAAAAGTCCTTTTTGATCCTTCATTGCTTTATGATTATAAATAGCCAAAGAATTTTCTAGCTTTCTATAAGTATATTTTTTTCCTTTTTCACCACCAAACTGATCTGCATAACCATCAGAGAAAATATAGATACTATCACCTTTTTTTAATTGCATTTCATGATTGGTAAAGAGACGACTTCCCGGCTGAAACCCTACAGGTTGCTTATCCGCTTTTATTTCATCAAACACCCCATCCCTAATCAGATTCAGTGCATTATTAGCGCCAGCCCATTGTACTTCATTTGTTTTAAGGTTCAGCCTTACTAAAGAAATATCCATCCCGTCCTGATTACCACCATCTTCCCCATTTTGCCTGAGCTCTTTTACCATTTTGTCACGTAAACGATTAAGTATTTCTGCCGGACTAAGCAATCCCTCAGGTGAAACAATGTCATTCAGAAAAGAAATACCTAACATACACATGATCGCCCCTGGAACTCCATGACCAGTGCAATCTCCCACGGCAAAATACCAATGATCCTGTTTTTCAGCACCCCAATAAAAATCTCCACTTACAATATCCTTAGGGATAAAAAGAATGAAATGCTCCGGCAAATGCATACTTACGTGCTCCTCTTCTCTTAGCAATGCATCCTGAATACGTTTTGCGTAACGTATACTATCAGTAATGTCTTTGTTTTTTTTCTCAATTACTCCTTTTTGTATTTCAGTTTCTTTATTTTTTTCTTCGATAATTCGCTTTTGTTTACGGGTCATCCGAAGCGAACGCGCAACAAACCCTGCAAAAAGAAAAACAAGTATAAGAAGTGAGGAGACCAGAATTAGTATGAATTGCTGTTTGTTTTTTTCTGCAAGCAGCACAGCGTCTTTTTTACTTTGTTCGGCTTTTGCGGCTTGTTCTTTCTTTTCAAACTCATAATTCATTTCTTTCTGCACCAATTGCTTTTTATTTTCTTCATTGAAAAGAGCATCCCTGATTGCAATGCACCGTTTATAATAATATACGGAACGTAATCGCATCTGTTCCATGTTTAACAGCTTACCACCTATACTATCTGGCAATGGTATATTTGATTTTTCATAAAGTTCACTAAGCGTTTCATAGTCTCCGGCAGTGTAGCTATTTGCTCCAATACTAATATCCAGCGCAAGTGCCGGATATAGATACTCGTATGCATTCTGATATTTTTTTTGTGCTAAATAAACTGCACCGATGTAAACAAGATTAGTTGCAATTGCTCTTTTGTCACCCAATTCGCTTGAAATCTTTAAAGCTTTTTGAGCGTAATCAAGCGCCTGCGGATAATTACCCAGTTGCTTATATGCATCTCCTACGTTTCCGAGGAGTATTCCTATCTCCACTTTATTTCCAAGCTCTTCTGTTATTTTCAATGCTTTTAAATAATATTCCAATGCAGTGGAATATTCTTTCTGATTATAATATACATCTCCGATATTACTGAAATTGGAAACAATTCCATTTTTATCATTACTAAGCTTTGCAATTTCCAATGATTTTAAAAAATATTGTAAGGCTTTGGGATAATCATTTTGCGTATTATAGATAATTCCAATATTACCAAGTGCGTTTGCTATGGAAGCTTCATTCTGCAACTCCTCCGAAATTTTTAATGACTTTAAGTAATATTCTAATGCCTGCGGATAATTACCTTGTCGCATTTTTATAACTCCAATATTACTAAGATTACCTATTACTCCTTTTTTATCCCCCAGGTTTTCATTCATCGTCAATGCTTTGAAATAACATTCCAATGCTTTAGGGTAGTCGGCTTGATTAGCATATACAATTCCAATATTTCCAATACGCGCAGCTACCGCCTTTTTGTCATTTTGTTCTTCAGCAATCTTTAATGATTTCAACCAATAATCCAATGTTTTTGAATAGTTTCCCAGATAATAATATACTGTTCCTATATTGCTGTATGAATTGGTAATCCCTTTTTTTATCTGAAATAATTCTGATTCATTTTTATTGTTATTTTTCTGCAACTGTCTCGCCAGCCGCAATGCTGAATTAGCATAATATAAAGCAGAGTCGTACAATCCACTATTTATATATTCAAAAGATAATTCATTGGAATGAATTATTCTATTCGTATCAACCTTATCGCTGCTTAGCAGGAGCTGCAGAGAATCAATATTTTTATTTTGGGCAAAGAGCTGTCGCCCTTCACTTTCGCACAATGGAGAGAAAAAGGAAAAGAAAAGAAAAAGAAAAGAAACTTTATTCCAGTTCTTCATAATAATTAGTAGAAAGATATAACAAAAAAAAACACATCCTTGAAATTCAAGGATGTGTTTTTCAAAATAAATGTATTACTAATAATTCCCTTTTGACTTGATACCAAATTCCACCTTTTTTAAAGCAGTGATATAGGCACCAATGCGCATAGTGGTTTTATACTGTTGCGCGTTGTTCCACACATGCTCAAATGCTTCATTCATGGAAGTATCGTGCTTAGCGTTTACCTCTTCTTCAGTCCAATAGTGTCCGTAGCTATTTTGTACCCACTCAAAATAGGATACTGTAACCCCGCCACTATTTGCTAAAATATCAGGAATTACAATAATTCCTTTTTCCAATAAAATCGGATCAGCCTCAGGAGTTGTAGGGCCATTTGCACCCTCTACAATTAATTTAGCTTTTATGTTTACGGCTACCTCTTCTGTTATTACATTTTGTAAAGCAGCTGGCACCAATACGTCCACATTAGCGGTTAATAATTCAATGTTTTTTATTTCTACTCCGCCATTAAAGCCTTTTAATATGCCTGTGTTCTCTTTAGCATAACGTATTGCGGCTTGTATATCAATTCCTTTTTCGTTCCAGATAGTAGCAGTATGGTCTCCGATAGCACACACTCGTATGCCTTGCTCACTTAACAAGCGTGCAGCATTTAAACCAACATTTCCAAAACCCTGAACCGCTGCAGAAACTTTTTTAGGATCTAAATTCATTTTCTTCAAAGCTGCCAGGGTGGCAACCATTACCCCACGGCCTGTTGCAGTTTCGCGGCCTAAAGAACCTCCTAAACCAACTGGTTTACCAGTTACAACACCAGGGAAATTACCTCTGTATACTTTGTTGTAAGCATCTACTATCCAGGCCATTTCACGTGCCCCTGTTCCCATATCCGGGGCTGGAATATCCTTATCCGGACCAAATACATCCGCTAAAGCTATTGTGTACGCTTTTGTTAAACGCTCCAGCTCACCTATACTCATTTTACGAGGATCACATTTAATACCGCCTTTTCCACCACCATATGGCAGATTAGCAACTGCACACTTAAATGTCATCCAGGCAGATAATGCTTTAACTTCATCATCACACACGTCCATACCATAGCGGATCCCTCCTTTTGAAGGGCCTAAAATTGTGGAGTGGATGGTACGAAAACCTTCAAATACCTGAATTTTTCCACTATCCATCATTATTGGCAAGCTTACTTTAACTTGTTTTTGAGGGTTTCTTAAAACAATCGCAACGTCATCTGATAAACCATAAATTTTCGCAGCAATATCAAGTCTGGCTAAAACGGCATCAAACATGCTGCTTTCGTGTTGCTCTGTTGTTGGGTTAGTTGTTTTTGTTGTCATAAATTTTACATTTAGTTCCTTTCTTTAATTATCAGGAACATGTTAGTTGTGCGAATTTACTAAAATATTAGAACGTAAAAAAACTAATAGGCAAATAAGGCTTTTTGGCTCATAAAAATAGCCTTTTTCGCATTTAATATACCATTTTTAGGTTTTTTACACCTATTACCAAATAGCATTAAATTTTAATACCAATCACTAATATATCATCTGTTTGTTCCACGTTTCCTTTCCAGGATTCTATAAAAGAATCTAAGTATTCCTTTTGTTCATTCATTGAACTATTTTGGATGGCCAAAAGCATTTCTTTGAATTTTTTTGTTTTAAGCTTTTTGTCCTCTTTCCCAAACTGGTCGGCATAGCCGTCTGTGGAAATATATATGGAATCATTTTTTTGTAATTGGAAGGTGTGCGTAGTAAATTTTTTAAGATTATTATAATCCAAGCCACCAATAGGAAATTTATCCGCTTTCGTTTCTTGTAACACACCGCTTTTGACATGGTACAAAGGCCTATTTGCGCCTGCATATTTTAACACTACTCCGGAATCCACATTCCAGTTTTCGAATGAACAAATTGCAGCGTCCATTCCATCACGGGATTCGGATCCGGATTTTGTCTGCTGTAAGGATCGGGTGACCTCAAAATCCAACTGAGTAAGAATTTCAGCAGGATCTATTATTCCTCTTTCATTTACGATCTGATTTAACAATGTGTTTCCTATCACACTCATAAAAGCTCCCGGCACCCCGTGGCCAGTACAATCAACGGAAGCAATGATTATTTTTCCGTCTTTCAATGAAAACCAGTAAAAATCTCCGCTTACAATATTTTTAGGCTTAAAAAGTATAAAGGAATTTGGCAGGTTTTCTGAAATATCATTGAGGGAAGGTAAAATAGCATCCTGTATCCGCTTTGCATAATTTACACTATCAATCACCTCTCTGTGTTTAATTTCAATCTCCGTTTTTATTTCATTAATACGTTCCTTCTCCTTGTGGATAGCCATACTTTGTGTCCATAGCTTTTTTATTTTTTCATCCACTTTTTTCTTTTCAGTTTCCAGCTTTTCTTTGTCGGATTTCAGTATTTCAACCTGCTCATCCACTTTCTTTTTTTCTATATAAACAGTTTCACTCATTTGCCACACTTTCCTGTTTTTTTCCTGAGCTTTCTTTTTTTCTTCATCAAATCTCCCCTTTTCCTCCTTTTGAGAAGCTGCCAATGATTTTAATTCCTTTGAAGATTTTTCAAACTCCTGGCGCTGAAGCTCAAGAATCTGGTGTTTTTTGTTAAAAGCGGTTTTGAAAAAATAATAGGTACAAAAAAAGAGAAGAAGAAGAATCAGAAAAAAAAGTAATAGAAAGGAGGTATTTATCATAATAAATTTAAAAAATTATTCCATAAACAGATATACACCAACAAACCCTGCGACAAACAAATTTAAATTACACCGTTTTATCTAATCACCTCAAATTTCCCTTTGGCAAGCACATCGCCTTTTTTATCTGTAATATGATAAAAACTAAGGCCTGTGCTCAAGATAGTTGTATTTATGCTCACTTCATTATTAACAATTTTATATAAACCAACTACTCTGCCTGAAGAATCAATTACACGCACGCGCTCTGCTTCTGTGCTATGTATTTTTATGTTCAATCTATCCCGTGCTGGGTTTGGAAACACATCAACCTTGGTAAGATCTCTATTTTGTTCATCAATACCCACCCATCCGCTAAAAGACATATCATCAACAAATAATGTGCTCCCCAAACGGCATGTTTCTGTGTTTTTGCTACTTCCAAAACCAATTGCTGCAGTATCTGGTATAGCGTTAGATAGATACGGTATGGTAAGTTGAAACAAGGTATAATCGGATGTTGCCGGAATGTTCATTAAACAGAACGCAATAGTATCAATACTTGTACCATTCCTTTTCTGTAATATTACAGAAACCCTCCCGGTATCATTACCTACCGGGCTGTATTTAGCCCAAAATTCAAATTTTTCTGGTCGACTGGTATATGGAAAACCTTGAAGATTGGAGGGAGGAGAGTAGGTTATTTTGCCTGTATATGCACCACCTGTTGAATCTGCAATTTGAACTTGCGGAGGAATGTTATTGAAATACACTGTTTCTAATTTCAGAGCATAGTTTCCAGAATGCTTATCTAAAGCAACCGCTTTAAATGCCGAAATAGGATTTGGCGGTGTAAGAAGAGACATGAAATTAAGCGTTTGCCAGCCCTGCGGTACTTCATAAGAATATTCGTTTACCCAATCTTCAAAACCCGGATTAGGCTGAGCTTTAGCGATAAAAATTACCGAAGTAAAAAGAAGATATATACTTATAGTTTTCTTCATATTATTTTCTTGTAAACACCTGTATAACGGCCAGCTGTACAATTACTACTTAATCACTTCAAAGCGTCCTTTCGCAAGCACACTGCCTTTTTTATCTATAATATCATAAAAACAAAGGCCTGCACTTAATATGGTTGCATTTATAGCAGCAGTTTTATTCTGCAGTTTGTATGTAATCACTAATCTGCCTGAAAGATCAAATATTCTTACCGTTTCTGCAGTTTCTATGGTTGTATTAATATTTATAATATCTTTTGCCGGATTTGGGAACACACTCACCTGGCTTGAATTACTATTTAATTCATCAATACCTACCCAGCCGGCAAAGGATACATCATCTACATAAAGAGTACTACCTACCCTGCCCTGCGGAGTTTTGCTGGAGCCAAAAAATATTGCAGCCGAATCAGGCATCACACCTGGCATAAGGTAATTAATGGTTATCTCATACAAATTATAATCGGAAAGAGATACAATATCCACTGTACCTATAGCAAGAGTATCACGTTTTACATTTACACTGTTCCAGCGTTGAAGTACAACACCGGCAACAGCTGTATCATTTCCAACTGGTGAATACTTTGTCCAAAATTTCAGTTTTTCCGGAAACCCGGTATATGGGAAACCGTAATTATAAGAAAAAGGAGAAAGATTTATTTTTCCGGTAAAAACACCTCCCATACTATCTACAATCGCTTGAGGATAAGGGTTATTATTGACAAAAATTGTTTTAATTTTCATGGCGTAATTGCCTGAATGTTTATCTAATAAAGTTGCCTTTGAAACAGAAAGCGGGTTTGGAGGAGATGTTAATGTTAAAAAGTTAAGTGTTTGCCACTTATCAGGTACCTCATAGGAAATTTCTGTTACCCAGTCCTCAAAACCACCGTTAAGCTGAGCTTTAGCCAAAACTACAGAGCTCAATATTAATAATGCAATTAGTATATTTTTCATACGTTTATTGTTTTAAGAACATAATATGGATCGTGACATTATTGAGTATAAACCCAAAAATCTTTAAATTGGTCTGTTGGAGCTATACCTTTATTGCCTATTCCAATATACCCCTTGTTTGCAATAGAAAAGCCAACTCCAAAGCCACGAGCCCGATCAAGAGGCGGTAATGAGTCCCAGTGTCCAGGACCAGAATCAGGTGTATATTTCCAGAAATCGTTATAGTATACATCAGTACCTCCGGTTTTTGCTCCTAATCCCATATATCCATAATTCCCTAGTGAAAAACCTACCCCAAAACCACGAACGCTGCCTGGAAATTGCGCTTTTTGACTCCATTTTCCCAAAGGATTATTGTTTGTATCAAAACCCTTACTTGCATCATTGGGATCGAATTCATAAAAATCACTAAAATAAAGAGATCCTATACCACCTGTTCCAACGTAAGCTTTATTACCAATAGCGAAACTAGCAGCACCATTCCGAAATTCAGGAAAGGAATCCTTTTTCACCCACTGTCCATTTGCTGGATCATATTCATAAAAATCTTTTACATTACCTAAAAGGCTGGTATTTCCCCCTCCTATATACCCTTTATTACCGATTGAAAAACCGAAAGCATACTGTCTGTTAAGTCCAATAAAATCCTCTTTTCTTGACCATTGGTTTAAAACTGGATCATATTCCCAAAAATCCTTATAAATACTTTCCGGCCCAACTCCATTTGAAGCCTGGCCAGTTCCAACATACCCTTTAGAACCAATTGAAAAACCAACTCCTGCTATACGCGGCAGGCCTGGAAACACGCTTTTTTGTGTCCACACTTTTTCAACAGGGTCAAATTCCCAAAAATCAGTTTCCTGAAGCGTTGTAGTTGATATTCCCATTCCTATATACCCCTTACTGCCAATTGAAAAACAAAACGCATTAGATCTGGTACCAGTAGGGAAATCAAGCTCTCTGCACCATTGGCCCGAACGATCAAATTTCACTTCGAAACATGGAACGATGACTTCCTGATCATCCTTATAAAATTTGACACAAACATTACCTGCTTTTCTGCCGAAGTTTACCTTGATCCTGGCAGTACCCTGACCCGAAATTATTTCTGCCTGTTCCGGTACAACCCATAAAATATAGTCGGGCGCAGAGCTAGGTTCAATTGAATACTCAACCCCCTGCTCTAAATAACATACCTCTGAAGCACCTGAAATCTCACCTGTAATATTCACAGGCTTTTTACAGGAAATCACTACCACCAGTAACAGCGAAAGGCAACTAAATTTACTTAAATTTAAAATTTTCATACCCGTGATTTAAAAATGCGTGTTTCCAAAGGATCTTTCTTAATTGCTAATTGTTTTTTTACTTTTTACTTTATTAAACAAATAGGTAATTACAATCGAATAATCAATTTTACTCATAAAGATATTGTTATCGATATATCCATAATTTCGTATTAAGCTCTGAGCGTTTTCGTCAAATCTGTTTTTTTTATTATTTAGTGAAATTAGAGATTGGTATAAACGACAATCAAGGCCCAACCCCAAATATCCAATTTTATAAATAGCACCACCACCTATTATCAGAGAAGGAATATACTTATTACGCATGGATTTTGTATCGCTGTCTACCACAGGTAAAGCTTTGTAATTGACAGTATCAGTGCCAGAAAATGAATTTAAAACAACCTGCTTTGTCTGCCCAAGTGTTACAAACTCACTTTCCATTAAATATTGGTTACTTAACCCTAGCGTTAAATACGGATTTAACTGCCTTTTTGTTCGGTAAAAGTGTTTTATTCCGACATCCCACTGAAAGTATTTAATTTTTTCATTACTGAATAAGCTCCAATAATTATTTTTTATTGTTCTTTCAAAATCAATATTAAAATAACCAATTTCGGAGAAAAGTGCATTTTTTTCATTTACCCTATAATCTACCATTAAATTAGTACCGAAATGACCCGAAGTTTTATATTCCGATTCATTTTCAATATTTGGCATTACCTGATAAGCGGAATAACTATTAACTGATTGTTTGCTGTAATGCATTCTTAAACCAAAGGATAATTTTGGGTATATATAATAATTACCGTAATCTTTTTTAAAATCATCCAACCCATTATAATCCTTAATTTTAAAAGAGGGATTGTTTTTTAACAGCAGCCTGAAATATTTATCCACTGCAGACATACTGTCCTTTTCAATATTCATATTAAGCAGGAGAATGTATACTTTCTCTTTTTTTGCCTTTGATAAACTACATGTATTTAATCCATTTTCAAGAAGAGTAACAGATTCATCGTATCGGCCGGAATTATATAAATCCGTGGCTTCTTCAACAATATTATCACAATTAACCTGAGCAGACAGATTATATCCAATCATCATTAACATTATTATATAAATCCACTTTTTCATTATTTATCTTTACAGGTTTTTTCGTAAGGCGCTGTATCGCTCACATTTTGCTCCCATTCAGCCGGAGTTAGATTTCTTTTTAATAAATCACAAAAAGGGGCAGCCATTTTTTCTGTAAATGGTTCAATTTTGCGAATTACATGGTCGGAGCCAAAAGCGTACAATTTATTTTCAGAATCAAAAATTAAAACCCTTGTTTTAGATTTTATATCTTTTATCTCCACCGGTTTTTGTGTTTTTTTAGCTAAATTAAAAATTTTCACGGATTTGTCAGCACTAGCCACAGCAAGCATATTAGTGCTTTTGTTGAATGCCATTTTTTCAACCATTGTATTGTTTTCCGAAAAAGTAAAAATGGGTGAAACAGCGTTTAAACTTTTAGAAACATCAAATAATCTTATTTTACCGTCTGTATAACCTGCTGCAAGTAATGTATTATCCTGATTTAATTTTAAACACCATGGTTTACCCGATCCATAATCAAATAACACATTTTTTCTTCCGGAAGCTATATCAACAGTTATTAATCCGCCTTCCTTTAAAGCAATAACAAGCTCTTTTCCACCAGGTACAATGATCAGATCCTGAACGGTAGAGGTTGTTTTTATTGTTTTTATCTGTTCTGCAACTCCTGCCTGGAATTTCCAAACAATTACACTGCTATCTTTACCCGCTGTGGCAAACAACTCTTCTGATTCACTGATGGTAACTGCGCGAATAGCGCCCTTATGGCCTTTCAACTCCTTTAGAGCTGGCTTTGCAAAGTCAGTTACATCCCACATACAAACGTTTCCGTTTTCATGTCCGCTTATAAGAATGTTCGGTTTATTTGTAACCGTTATTACTTCAAAAGAACTAGCATAGATTAATTTTGCCTGCCCTGATTTTTTTTCAGATGCAGTCTCCCACTTGTAAACATTTCCTTCTTTGTCAGCGGACAGTAATGTGTTATCGGGTAACAGCTTCGCAGTTCGTTGTTCTATCGAAGTTGCTAAATTGGAAACAGCAGCCTGTTTGTTTAAATTAAAAAGGGAGCTTCGGACAGCGGCATAAATAATAGGGTCCTGAACATCTCCGCGGTTATCCAGCGTCAGCTTATAAGCCTGATACGCCAATAAACCCTGAAGCTGCGGATCAGACCTTAATAACTCTGATTTGAGTGCAATACTTTGCGCCAATGATAAATTACTGATCCTTGAAGCCTCCTTTTCAGATTTTTCAGCACTATTTTTTGATACAATAGCATCTTGTTTTGCTTTTTCAGAATCTGTTAAAGCTCTGGTAGCACGTTCTGTTTCACTTTTTGCCAAGTCCGCATTCTGCTTTGCCTGAATTAAATTCTGACGCGCTTCTAAGGAGGCCTTTTCTGCTCTCGACATTGCAACTAATGCTTCCTGTTTGGATAATTCAGCCTGCTGTTTAGCTGTCATAGCCTGTTTCTCACTTTTTTGTGCGTTCTCCTTTGAACGAAGAGCCGTATTTTTTGCCTGCAACGCATTGCTTTCAGAATCACGTGCAAATTTTTCCGATTTCTTTGCTTCTTCTGTTTTTTCAAGTGCATTGCTACGCTCAATTAACGCCCATGATGTAAATCCAATTAGAATCAATGCTACAAAGGAAGCAATCATCACCGTTACTTTACGTTTCCGTTTAATCGTAGATTCACTTATTTTTAGAAAATCTCCAGCCGGATGAATAAATCTTTCAGCATCCGCTAATTTTTCTTTGGGAGATACATTGCTTGAATCGTACTTCGCTATTAAGTAAGGATTCGGATTAATAGTGTAATACCAGTTTTTAAAATAACTTAATGAACCAATGGTAAGTAAATAATCTTTGGATCTCTTTTTCTCCTCCCAGCGCTCTACTTGTTTTTTCAAATCATTTATAACTGAAACATTTTCATGATCCTGTTTGGTCCAGTCAGTCAAATCTGTCCAGTTACGTATTAAAGATTCATGAGTAATATCCAGAATATCATTATCATGTAAACTTCTTAAGCCATTTTTGTAATCCGAAATTGTTTGAATAGATATTCCTAATTTTTCTTTTTCTTCCAGAGCCGTTATTTCGGATGCGGTTAAAATAAATGGCTTTACCAAGGTGTTCTCCGGCTCTCTAAACGCATTTATCAAGCCTTCAATCAGTTTATTATCAACCTGTCCACCAATAATCTGCTTTATTTCCAGTACTGTCGCACGGTTCCTCACTGCCCTGCTGTCATTGATCTTGGTAAGACATGTAAAGATGCTTTTTAATATTCTCCGGGCCTCTTCACGTGAAATTTCCCTACCAATATGTTTGCGGCAATAATCAACCGAAGTTTCAAACAGCTCGCGCGCATGGGCATTTAACACATTGGTAAGAGAAGCGTTTTCTAAAAATTTCTGTTTAAATTCAGGCTGGGCTTTATACCACAAAACAAATGGTTCCTTTTGATCATTCGGAAGCTGCGTGCCTTCCATACCTCCCACCTTTGCATAATGGATCATATCCATTTGCTCTGCATCATCCTGCATATGTGATTTCCATATACGATTAAGCGCATGCTGCAGAATAGGAAGCTGATCGTGGCCGTCACACTCGTTTATTAACGCTTCAATCAGGCGGTTTGAAATTTTATTTCCACTTAATGAAGCGGGTTCTTCAATAACCTGGTGAACTTCTTTTCTTTTCAAACGAGGAACAAAAAACTGGCTGAATCCAATTTGCTCCGGTAAGCCTCTGAATGTAGCACACTGTCCCACGTAATCAGAGCGCATGGTGCAAATGATATATATCGGCAGATTCTGTGCCAGTGCTATCCTGGCAGTTTCAAGCAATAGATTGATAACAGCCTGAGAATTAACAGATGGCTTTCCGTTATTATAATTTTCTGAATTTGTAAAAAACTCTTCAAACTGATCCACCAGAATGAACAGATTGGCAGCTTTTCTTTTTAACTTTTTTTGTTCCGCTTCGGCTATATTGTTCCATTCACTAGTGGTTTGATCCAGGTAAAATGGAGATTTTTTATATAAATCTATCAAGGAGGAAAATCCGAACGCCAATTCCTTTTCAACGTATTCAGCATCTGTATAACCTAATTTTTCGGTCAATGCAGCTGCCATGTTTTTTAGTGGAGAACGTTCCGGACGAAAATCGGCAATTAACCAATTGTTGAATTTTGCTTTAAAAAAACCAGCCCTTGCATTGGGTATTACACCAGCATACACGATGGATGATTTTCCATCTCCGGACGCCCCTGTAAGCATTACGAATTTCCGCTCTTCAAGCTGAGAAATTATTTTTTCAATGTGTTCTTCCCTGCCCCTAAAGAATATGGATTCCTCTTCATTAAAAGGCCTTAAACCGGGATATGGACAAATTTTGACTTCGTGCATATTATGAAGCAGTTTTTATACTAACCTTATCGTACTGCACTTTTATTTCAAGCGGGATCAATGCGCCATCTACTATGATTGAAATTACTTTTGGCGCATTAAATTTTTTACTTTCATTGGAATTCGGATCATTATCACCGATTAGCAGAATTGGTGTATGGGAAGTTGCTCCCCCAATTTTTTTCCACAACTGCTGTGCAAACGGCAAAGCCCAATCGGCAGACTCTTTAAAATAAATAACTGCCAGTTTACTTTTTGAAATCTGCTGCTTACAAAGCTCAGAATAATCGGTATCGCTGTCCTGTATGATATTAAGTGTTTCCACAGGAACAATATCACTCAACATGTCTATTATATCGTTGGCTTCACTTTCATCCAGCTGGTTGGAGACCAAAAAAATATCTGTGGAATTAAGGTCAAAAGATACCTTATCCTTTGTTTCCATCAGGCATCGTATATCATCAGCCAACTGAATTGCAGATACGGCATTACTAAATACCATATTTTTTGAAATATTGTTTTTTACTTCATTGACAAAATCCAGTTGAAGCGGTTCCACATTCTTAAGATCCGTAGAAGGCGGTAACCAGACAAAAATTTTAAAATTTGGATTTTTATACAGATTCGCTTTTGCTTCCAGAAATTGGAATTTTGCAAGCGAAACTCCTGACTCAGCAAGAGGTAAATACTGCGGGAATATAATATGCACAGAACAATCAGATGCAACTATCTGCCCTGGTATTAAGGAAAGATTGTTTTCTTTTAAAACTCCTTCCTCTGCCACCACATTCATACCGGCCCTTTGCAATACCGATGACAGCTCATTTCTCAATACCGATTGCTCCTCAGAACACTGAGAAAGAAATACTGATACATTTGGCTGTGGGGACATATTATATTGAGTTTCACACAAAAATAGCGAAAAAGAAGGGAATAAACACTATAAATTTGGGGAAAGAAAGGGTGTTTTTTGCTATCTGTTTTCTAAATAATTTTCAATTAACCGGGGTACGGCATATTTAAAAATATCCTGCTCTTTAATAACAATTGATGAGGAGGAAAGCATCTTCTCAAACGGCTTAGGACAATCGATTTCCCAAAAACGTGCGTAAATTTTTTGATGGCTCAAAATGTGTTTAAAATGGGCAGAAACCGATTTTACAGTATAACTTTTAGTGCCTGCCACAAAGTTGCTCCAGGATTCCGATTTTAAAAACTGTTCTTCAGTAAGTTGCTTATCTGTTTCAATTAAAGGAAAATCATACAGGTTGGTCCAAATATCTTTTTCCAGACGTTTGTTAATTGCCGTGGTATTTTTATGATTTAGTACAATGTAATTAAAATAACGGTTACGCACTTTTGTCTTTTTTTCTTTTACCGGTAATTCAGCAACTCTTTTTTTTGAATATGCGAAACACATTGTATTTAAAGGGCAAACAGTACAATCAGGCGACACCGGTTTGCATTGCATGGATCCGAATTCCATAATACTTTGATTGTGTAATGCGGGGTCTTTTTTATTAATCAGCTCATTCGCCAGTGCATAAAACTCTTTCTTCCCTTGTGAACTATCAATAGGAGTTTCAATGCCAAATACACGGGACAAAAGCCGGTACACATTGCCATCTACAACAGCATGTGGCTTATTAAACGCAAAGGATGCAATTGCAGCAGCAGTATATTCACCAACTCCTTTCAAAGATAAAATATCCGAATATTGTTCAGGGAACTTACCTTGATAGGTATCCGTAATAATTTTAGCTGTTGAATGAAGGTTTCGTGCGCGGGAGTAGTAGCCTAACCCCTGCCACAACTTCATTACCTTTTCATTATCTGCTTTAGCTAAATGTTTTACTGTTGGAAACTCTTTCGCAAATTTCAAATAATAACTCATCCCCTGCTCTACCCTGGTTTGCTGAAGTATAATCTCCGACAGCCATATAAAATAAGCATCTTTGGTGTTACGCCAGGGAAGATCACGTTTATTTTGCTGGTACCACTTAGTTATTTTTTCTGAAAAAGAATTCATTATTTAAATTGATTGACGACTCGCTAACGCAAATCTGCATTAATTTCTTTTAACATTTCTGAACCCGGACAAAGCTCCCGTTTAGTCAATGTATTTAAGGGTTTATCACTGGTTTGAATCAAATGATGCAGATCATTACAATCAGGATTCATATATAACAGGCCTGTTAAAATTTCGCCTTTTGCTCTTGCATTTTGTACCGCATTCATTGCTGATAAACGATTTAACGGATCCCAATCCTGTGCAAGTTTTTGAAGAGCGATGTAAGACCCATCGTGCATTTTTACTTTTTTAGATGTTCCTTCGTCATATTTTGTAGTGATCTCCGTCATTTCAGGAACAAAGTCTACCGTTGCTGTTGCATCAATATGTTCCCGCACGTAATCATACGACTTGGTTGAACCCACATTATTATTGAAAGTCACACAAGGTGAAATAACATTTACAAACGCAAAACCGGGATGATTCATGGCCGCTTTAAGCAAGGGCACCAATTGGGTTTTATCTCCTGAAAAGCTCTGTGCAACAAACGTTGCGCCCAGTTCAATTGCTAGGCTTGCCAAATCAATTGATTCAAATAAATTAATATTGCCCGATTTATTCTTTGAACCCTGATCAGCTGTTGCTGAATCCTGACCTTTTGTAAGACCGTAACAGCCGTTGTTCATCACAATATACACCATATTGAGGTTTCTTCTCACCACGTGCACAAACTGCCCCATACCAATGGAAGCGGTATCTCCATCCCCTGAAACACCAAAATAAATTAAATCGCGGTTTGCCAAATTTGCACCTGTTGCTACAGATGGCATACGACCGTGAACGGAATTGAATCCATGGGAGTTGCTTAAAAAATAAGCTGGTGTTTTTGAGGAACACCCAATTCCAGAGAGCTTTGCCAGCTTATGTGGCTCAATATTCATTTCATAAGCTGCCTGTATAATACCTGCACTGATGGAATCATGTCCACAGCCTGCACATAGCGTAGAAAGGGCTCCTTCATAATAATCAATAGAATAACCTAATTTGTTTTTAGGTAATTCAGGATGGCGGAATTTAGGGCGGATATAAGTCATGTTCTGATAGTGGTGTTAGATAGTAGATATAAAACTCAAGATGCCTGTCTTAAGGCATTAATTCTATTTTAAAGATTCTGTGATTTGTTTAAAAATATTATCAGCCGTAATTGGCGTACCATCATAGTTTAATACCGAAATTAATTTCTGAGGATTCGCATTCAATTCAATTGTTAATAAGCTTTTCATCTGCGCATCACGATTTTGCTCTATTACGAATATTCTGTCGTGTGAACTAATAAAATTCTCAACGGTTTGGTTAAAAGGAAAAGCTTTAATACGGATAGCGTCCACAATAACTTCTTTCTCTTTTAGCATATCCATCGCCTCTTCGGCAGCATATTGAGATGTTCCAAAAAACAAAATTGCATTTTTACTGGTGCTCTTTTCATTATAGACTTGCGGAGCAGGGACCATCCCTTTTGCTGTATTCCATTTTTTAATCAAACGATCCATGTTCCGTTGATACGCTGCACCATCCTCTGTATAGGTTGCATACTCATCACGCGAAGTACCTCTTGTAAAAAAAGAACCTTTTGATGCATGTGTTCCCGGATAGGTGCGATACGTAATACCATCATTATCAACATCTAGATAACGTCCAAATTTTTCTATTTTATCAAGTGCCGCTGCATCCAATACTTTACCTCTGTTATACTCACGTGTATCGTCCCATTCAAACGGTGGCGACACGTGGTCGTTCATGCCAAGATCAAGATCCGTTAACATAATTACCGGTGTTTGAAGCTGTTCAGCAAGATCAAAAGCATCCACAGTTAATTCAAAACACTCTTTAGGTGTGGAAGGGAAAAGCAACACATGCTTGGTATCCCCATGAGAGGCATAGGCTGCTTCAAGTATATCGGATTGCTGCGTTCTGGTTGGCATTCCTGTGGATGGCCCGGTACGCTGCACATCAATTAGTACTGTTGGAACTTCAGCAAAATAAGCTAATCCAAGAAACTCATTCATTAATGAAAGTCCCGGACCACTGGTAGCAGTAAAGGATCTGGCACCATTCCAGTTAGCACCTATTACCATGCCAATAGCAGCTAATTCATCTTCCGCCTGAACGATGGCCACATTCCTTTTACCTGTAATTTTATCAGTCCTGAATTCATCTGCATAAGAACTGAATGCTTCCACAACTGACGTAGATGGAGTAATAGGGTACCATGCGGCTACCGTTGCTCCTGCATAAACAGCGCCTAAGCCGCATGCAGAATTACCATCAATCATAATGGAATCACCAATTAAATTGCGTCTTTCCACACGAATATCCAAAGGGTATTTAAAATTAGCCTGTACATAACTTTCACCCAATTTCAGTGCTTTTATATTGGCAGGAATCAATTTCTCCTTCCCTTTAAACTGCTCTGCCAGCAAGTCTTCCAACACATTAAACTCAATCTCAAACAAAGCAGCGAGTGCCCCCACGTAAACTATATTTTTAAATAACTGTCGCTGACGAGGATCTGTGTATGCTTCATTACACATCTGCATCAGTGGAATACCAAGGTAAGTGATATCTTCCCGAATGTATTGATCATAAAGTTTTTTGGAGCTATCGTATAAAAAATATCCTCCGGGCTTAACACTCGCCACATCGTTTAACATACTCTGTGGATTCACGGACACCATCAAATCAATCCCTTCCCTGCGGCCCAGGTAGCCTTTTTCACTGATGCGCACTTCATACCAGGTAGGCAGGCCCTGAATATTGGATGGGAAAATATTTTTAGGAGTAACGGGAATTCCCATCCTGAAAATAGCTTTTGTAAAAAGGAAATTAGCACTGGCAGAACCTGTACCATTTACGTTTGCAAAACGTACTACGAAATCGTTGACTTTAGTATTATTTAATGACATGATTTTACAGTTTTACTATATATATCTTTTTCATTCAGCCCCCCTGTTTAACGACTTATAACCACTTTATTAAAAGTTCTTCCGAATGTTTGGTTTTTGGTGATAACAGTATAAACTCCTTCCGTTAAAAAACTTATATCTATTGCATTATTATTTATTACTTCCTTCTCTAATACTAATTTACCAACAACATCATATACATACAATTTTGTATTAACTGAAGCCCCAGTTATATTCATTGTATTATTTGCCGGGTTAGGATAAATATTAATTGTTAAATCGCTTTTCAAAGGATTAACTTCAGTGGTTCCAAAATTTTTAATATTAGAACGAGAACCATAAAAGCTTGAGCGGGTTGGAGTACAGGCACCATTATTCATAACTGCTTCCACATAATAACTAGAGTTGGGGAAAGAAGAAAAATTTATATCTGTATATCCAAATTGATTTCCAGAAGTGTTTCCGATAAGCAGGAAATTGCCTGTAGTAAGGTCATCCCTATACACATTGTAAGCAGAAACAGGATTACTATTATTTTCTATTTGATAAGAAGTCCAACTAAAATTAGCCCCATTATTAACCAAATACATTGTGTTGTGATAATTACTAAAAGGTGATTCAACTCCAAGCGCATTTTTACTTTTTAATTTGTATCGATATCCTGTATTGGCAGGGTTTGCAGCAAAATCATCAAAAACACTTAAGGAATCTTTAAAAACAGCCCCAATGCGTTGATAGTTGTTTGTATTAATTTCTCGGTATACAACAAAGCTGTCAATAGCTGCTAAATTCAGATTCCCTTTTTCCCATATAATAAGATTATGCGTATTTGTAGAATCAACAGTTACCAGGCAAATTGGAGAAACAGGCGGAGGAGTATTATTTAATAAAATAGATATATTATTGTCGATATAATTAGTTACAGCCAAATCAATATTACCATCGCCATTCATATCCGCATTGGTAATCGACCAAGGATCAAGACCCAAGGAAAAAATAGTTGCTGTTCCAAAATTCCCTGTCCCGTCTCCTATATATACTGAGACACTATTGTCGTAACGGGCTGTGACTGCTACATCCGTTTTTCCATCGCTATTAATATCTGCACTTGTAAGCGTATAAGGGTCACTGTTTACTGAAGTTGGAGTGGCCGCTGTAAAGCCGCCCGTTCCATTACCTTTTAACACGAGCACCTTATTGCTGCTATTATAGTGATAACCTATTGCTAAATCAGATATACCATCCATATTAAAATCATCATTGATAATAGAATGAGGATAACCGCTTACCGTGAGGTTTGTGGCCGACCCAAAAGTTCCGGAGCCCGTTCCTAAAAAGATGGATACATTATTAGTTATGTCCTGGCATGCAACAGCCAAGTCGGCAATATTATCTCCATTAAAATCTGCACTGGTTAGCGAATAAGGAACATATCCTGCAGTTAAAGTTGACGCTGTACCAAAACTACCTGAACCATTATTCAATAAGATTGATACACTGCCAGATCCGCCTGAGTTAGCTGTTGCGATATCCGCTTTACCATCCCCATTAAAATCAGCAGCAACTAAGGATATAGGGTTATTACCTATAGAAAAACTAACAGAAGATCCGAATGTACCGTCACCATTTCCTTGAAATACAGATACCATATTTTGACCAGCATCAGTTGTTGCTATATCTAAATCTCCATCTACATTAAAATCCGCAGTTACAATAAAATTTGAACTAACTGTATTTCCAAAATTAATTGGAGAGGCGAAACTGCCCATTCCATCACCAATTAATACAGATACACTATTCCCACCAGCGGTGGCTTGACCATTAGCAGTAGCCAGATCAATTTCGCCATCTCCATTAAAATCACCCTTTGCAATGGAAATGGGTCCTGAACCCGTAGAGAAATTAGTTAAAGGAGAAAAACTAACCTGAGCCAGGCTATCGGATACTAAAAATTGTAAACTAATTAAGACTGCACCAATCACAGTAAACTGAAGTTTTTGTAATTTCATAATTTTGGGTAACGTTTTAGACAAGTGATAATTAAAGTATACAATTTGTTTTATTCAATGACATGATTTACCCGCCTTCGTAACATTGTAAAAGAATTTAGTCATATCCCATGCGGAAGTAGGACAGCGCTCTGCACACAATCCACAATGCAGGCAAACATTTTCATCTTTCACCATCACTCTTTTTGTCGGCAGTGTGTCGGAAACATATAGATCCTGCGTAAGATTTGTTGCAGGTATTTTCAGCATTTGACGTAAATCTGTCTCTTCTGCATTTTCAGTAAAGGTGATACAAGCCGTTGGACAAATATCTACACAGGCATCACATTCAATACATTTATCAGTTGTAAAAACAGTCTGCACATCGCAGTTAAGGCAGCGTTCAGCTTCTTTGAAACCGGTAATCTGATCAAAGCCAAGCTCTACCTCTTTTTTTCTATCGGCAAGTGTTAATTTTTTTTCCGCTTGAGGAACAGCATATCTATCATCTGTAACAACAGCGCTATCAAAGGCCCATTCGTGAATCCCCATTTTCTGGCTGACAAGATTCACATACGGTGATGGGCGGTTATTGAGATTTTCCTTTCGGCACATCAAATCAATGGAGATTGCTGCCTGGTGGCCTTGCGCTACCGCAGTAATTACGTTTTTGGGTCCAAAAGCCGCATCACCGCCAAAAAACACTTTTGTATTTGTGGATACATAGGTAACGGCATCAACCACCGGCATGTTCCATTTATCAAATTCAATTCCTAAGTCACGCTCTATCCAAGGAAAGCTGTTTTCCTGGCCTATCGCAAGCAATACATCATCTGCTTCAATAAACACATCTGCACCACCTGTAGGAAGCAATTGTCTTTTCCCCTGCTCATCGTAAACAGCCTCCACTTTTTCAAACATCATTCCTTTCAACTTTCCATTTTCAACAACAAAAGATTTCGGGACATGATTGTCAATGATAGGAATATCTTCATGCATAGCATCTTCTTTTTCCCATGGAGAAGCTTTCATTTCAGCAAATGGACTTCTAACAATCACTTTTACTTCTTCACCGCCCAATCTGCGAGAAGTTCGACAGCAATCCATTGCAGTATTACCACCGCCCAATACAATAACTTTTTTACCAATTTGCTTTGTATGCTCAAAAGCCACATTAGCAAGCCAATTAATACCTATATGAATATTTACTGCAGCCTCCTTACGTCCCGGAAGATCAAGATCACGGCCTTTTGGCGCACCGGAACCTACAAAAACAGCATCATAATCCTTTTGTAAAAGCTCTTTCAAACTGGAAACATAACTATTGAAATGTGTTTGAATACCAAGATCAAGAATAAAATTTACCTCTTCATTCAAAACAGTTTCCGGCAAACGGAAGGAAGGAATCTGGCTTCGCATAAAACCGCCACCCAATTTTTGCTCATCATACAAATGCAACTCGTATCCGAATGGAGCTAAATCGCGCGCAACAGTAAGTGAAGCTGGGCCTGCGCCAATCAAAGCAATTTTTTTACCATTTGATTTGAAAGGACCCTGAGGCATATGCTGCTTAACATCGCCTTTATTATCAGCTGCAACACGTTTTAATCGACAAATGGCCACCGGCTCTTCATCCACACGTCCTCTGCGGCATGCCGGTTCACAAGGACGATCACAAGTACGACCCAAAACACCAGGAAATACATTTGAATCCCAATTAATCATATAGGCTTCGGTATATTTTTCCTGGGCAATAAGTCGGATGTATTCCGGTACCGGAGTGTGAGCAGGACATGCGTGCTGGCAATCAACCACTTTGTGGAAGTATTCCGGATCGTTTATATCAGTTGGTTTCAAATTATTTTAATTTAAAATTAGTTTAACCTATATCTGAAATCTTCTCAAAAAAACACTGAGACATTCAAAAATACTTCTTTTTAAATTAACAACAAAGAGGTAGTTAAAAAAAGACTTTATCCACCTTTTTTATCCGTTTAATATATCGTAAGCAACACTATTGAAATTGGGGTAGAGGAAACAAAGGGGGTGCAAAAGCCTATTAATATTAAAAGACAAGGCTTTTACAATATGGTTTAAAACGTTTTAATTCAAAAATTTATTTATTTCAAACCATACTTCTTTTTATATTTTTCGTAAAGCGCTTTTTGGTCGTTATTAAGATCAATGCTATTACCTTTTAAATAGGCCTTTTCTACATTATTTGTGCGCATATCCAAAGCATCACCAGTAGAGATAAAAATGTTGGCATCCTTGCCGACTTCAATACTCCCTGTAGTTTTATCAATACCTAATATTCTGGCAGCATCCAATGTAATTGCTTTTAAAGCCTGTTCTTTTGTTAAGCCATAAGCAACCGCTGTTCCAGCCATAAAAGGAAGATTACGTGCACCCATTGCTTCCTTATCTCCTTCATTATTCAGGCAATACAATACACCTGCTTTCTGCAATAAATAGGGCAGCTTGAAAGGCATATCAATATCCTCCTCAGGGCACTGAGGCAAATCGTGTACACGTGAAACAACCACAGCAATATTGTTTTCGCGAAGAAGCCCGGTAACCATCCAGCTGTCTTTACCACCAACTATGGCTACTTTTTTAAGCAAATTCTGTTTGGCAAAATTTACCGCTTCTATTATCTCCTTCACATTATCTGTATGAATGTAAACCGTCTGGGAACCATTAAAAACCCCTTTAAATGCTTCCAGCCGTAAGTTTTTTTCTTCCTTAATATCCCCTTCATTATATGCTTTTGCATCAGTAAACAATTTCCTAAGCTCATTTACCTGATTCAGATATCCTTTGTTTTTTTCTACTACAATAGTTGTTTCTTCCTCAGCGAATTTCCTGACCTGCATACGCGGCCAGTTGATATGAATCCCATCATCCACTTTATAAGCCGCATCCTCCCAGTTCCAGCCATCCAACATCAAAATACTGGAGGTACCTGAAATCAAAGCACCCCGAGGAGTAATCTGTGCAAGCAAAACGCCATTGCTCCGAACTGTAGGAATGACCTTTGAATCGGTATTATAAGCAATTAAGGAACGTATGTTAGGCAATGCTGTCCCTACTTCTCTAAAATCATTAGAGGCACGTACCGCTTCCATTTCAGTTAAACCTAAAGTAGAATTAGGCGCTATAATGCCCGGATACATATGTTTTCCGGAAATATTAATTATTTCATCATAAATAGATTGATCAATTTTTGCAGCAGCGTCAGCAACAAGAATTATTTTCCCATCTTTTATTCCAATGGCAGAGTTCTGAATAACACTGTCTGTTCCCAGATGCGCAACACCATTCATTAATAGAATGCTTTTGCTTTGAGCAGCTGCAAGGTTTGCAATAAGGATAAATATAAAAATGATTTTTTTCATTACTAATTTTTCTAATTGATTGGATTTACTCTGACTCCATATAATCCATTTCCATTGAATCACAGCCATACAATTTTTGTTTTTTCGGAACCGGCATTTGTACCGGAGCACCGCCCTTTTTCAGATCAATCATTTTTTGAATAATACGTGATCGCTCTTTCTGGATCTCTTCACGAAGTTTTACATCCTCATCCACATCGTAATAGATTAACCCATCAATAATTGTTTTTTCAGCTTTTGCGTAAATCGATAATGGATTATCTGACCATAGCACAAGATCGGCATCTTTACCGACTTTAACACTCCCCACTTTATTATCAATATGCAATAATTTCGCGGGATTCAAGGTTACCATTTTCCAAGCATCCTCTTCAGTCATACCGCCATATTTAACTGACTTGGCCGCCTCCTGATTTAATCTGCGTCCCATTTCTGCATCATCTGAATTGATTGCTGTGGTTATTCCCATCTGTGTAAGTAATGATGCGTTATATGGGATCGCATCTTTTACTTCCACTTTATATGCCCACCAGTCGCTGAAAGTGGACGCCCCGACACCATGAGTCTTCATTTTATCAGCTACTTTGTAGCCCTCCAAAATATGTGTGAATGTATTGACTTTAAAACCCATTGAATCGGCCACGTGCATCAGCATATTAATTTCTGATTGCACATAGGAATGGCATGTAATAAAACGTTTTTGATTCAATATCTCTACTAACGCCTCCAGCTCCAGATCTCTGCGGAATGGCACTTTACCCGTTTTTGTTTTATCAGGTAAAGAAAATGCCTTTTGTTTAGCATCATACTCTTTCGCACGAATAAAAAAATCATAATAGACCTGCTCAACACCCATTCTGGATTGCGGAAAACGAATTACATTAAAATCTCCCCAATTGCTTTGCTTCACATTTTCACCCAATGCAAATTTTATGAAGCCGTCCGCTTTAGCAAATTTCATTTGTTCAGGTGATTTGCCCCAGCGCAATTTAATAATTGCGGATTGGCCTCCAATTGGATTCGCTGATCCATGAAGCAACTGCGAAGTTGTTACCCCGCCAGCCAGCTGACGGTAAATATTAATATCCTCTGAATTCACAACGTCACCTACCCGCACTTCCGCGCTCGATGCCTGAGTTCCTTCATTCACTCCATTCGCAATAGCAATATGTGAATGTTCATCAATAATACCTGCAGTAAGGTGCTTTCCTGTACCATCAATAATTTTTGCGAATGCAAGTTTTGGAACACCTATATCATCAGCAATTCTTACTATCCGGCCTTCGGTAATATACACATCCTGATTTTTCAATATCCCTTCTGCTTCATTTGTCCATACGGTAACATGCTTGATTAAAATGGCATTATAACGGGTTTTAAAGTCATTTACAATTTTATTAAACCCATCACGATCATCCAGCTTTTTCCCATAGGCACAAAACGGATAAATTACCTGACCAAATTTTGGCATATCCTTTTTTGCAGAATCTTTTTTTATTTCAACTGTAACGGTTGATTTGTAAACAGCGCTCCAATTAATCCATTCTCCAGTAGGTTTCTGGCCTTTCCCATCCATTTTCAAAGGTTCAGAATTAATGTTCCCGCTTAAACGAGTTGTTCCAACACTATCTTTAAGTGTGTATGCAAGAGATACGGTATTACCAGAAATAGTTATGTTTACTGGCGTTTTCGAAGAATCAATTACTATAACAGCCTTCAATTTATCCGGTTCGCCTTCAATTTTTAACTGCATTTTGTTTGGAGAATCTTGTGAAAAATCATAAACACCACGGATATCAATGGGTGGATTATCTGTTATTTTATAAGGCTTTCCCTGTACCCAATTTTCATAAATGATTGTTTTTTCATCAAACAAATTTCCTGAAGTGATGATAAAATTTGCGATCATTCCAGTTTTTAATCTGCCCAATTTATCCGAAATATTCAGCAATTCAGCAGGCGTAACCGTTAATGCTTTTAATGCTTGCTTCTCAGACAATCCGTAACTGATGGCCCTGCGAATATTTTTATGAAAATCCTTTTTGCTTTTTAAATCTGCTGTTGTAATAGCAAATGGTATAAAATATTTTTCCATTGCAAAAGGATTAACAGGAGCCATTTCCCAATGCTTTAATTCAGTTAATGAAACATTCACAGCATCGTAAGCATCCTCCACATCGTAGGCTGCAGGAAAGTTAAGGGAAATAATAAATTTACAATTCGTTGCCTTTATTTCATCCAAACGCTGATATTCATTTCCGGAACCTTTTATGATATAATTTATTTTAAACTCATCCCCTACTTTGTCTGCACGTAAGGCGCTAAGTTTATCGGTGGTTTCAAAAATCTGAGGAAGAGCTTGTAAATTATTAAACGCTTCCAAGGTAATGGTATATTCTTTTTTGGTGTTATCCTGCTTGTACCATTCTGCATCCAAATGCGTCTGCCGCAATAACGCTATGGCCCCCATTAAGGATGAAGGGTAATCCTGAGTGGATGTTCCCTTATCAAACGAATACATTGCCGCAGCTTTATCTTTTAATATCAGTTCATTTTCCCTGCCCTCGCCTAAAGAAACCACCGCTCCAGAACCCCTAACTATTCCATCATTTTGAAATGTAAGAACAGCACCAAACCCAAGCTTACGCATTTCCTCAGCAGCCTTGTTATTATTACTAAATATTTTATATGCATCTACCTCCGCTCTTATGGCTTGATTCCAGCCATAAGCCCCTTTAGCGCTACTTTCCATTTGCGGGTATAAGCCCTGACTTCCTACTCTAACATCAGGAACTCCATAATCAGTATAGGAGTCTATCAATGAGGGATACACCGATTTCCCTTTTAAATCAACCACAACACTCCCTTTTGGGATATTTATTTTTTCGCCAACGCCCATTATCAACCCATCTTTTATCAACAAACTGCCGTTTTCAATTGTGGTTTCCGGATCCACTATTATTTTTGCATTTATAAATGCGTAAATAATATGATTCGTATTTGAAACGCCATTCACAGGAAATGTTTGCTGGGCACTACTGATGTAAGTAGTAATGAAAATTGTAAAAAGAAATAAAAATATTTTTCTCATGTTAATAATTTAACCTTACCCAAATGGAATATGTAAAACAAAATTAATATTATAATTGATTATTAGACAGGTTCTAATAAATGATAAATCAAGGGATTTTATTACTTTTGACATGAATAAAAAAATAAAAAATGGAAACAGGAATACGTCACACACATTTATTATCAGTAATATTATTTTTATTGATTTATATAATTAAAACAGTTTTATTATTAGCTAACAAAGAGGAGGGGCTTGCCAAATTTACCAAAGCAATTAAGGTGCCTGAAATAATTATATCCTGCCTGTTTTTAGTAACTGGCATCTATTTGCTTACGCAGATCCCGGAAATAAAATTATTACTGATCATAAAAATAATCACCGTGTTTGCTTCAATCCCTGTGGCAGTTATTGGTTTTAGAAAAAAGAAAAAGGTGCTTGCGGTATTATCCTTAGTAATGATATTCGGAGCTTTTGCCATGGGTGAAATCAGCAAAAATCAAAAATCAGCAGCAATGGAAAATCTTTCTGAATCAACTGTGAACGGTCAGGAAATATTTAACGCAAGCTGCACCCCTTGCCATGGAACAGATGGGAAACTTGGCTTAATGGATGCTACCGATCTTTCCACATCAGCTATTAGTTTGTCGGAGAAAATAGAAATAATAAAAAACGGAAAAGGAAGTATGAAATCTTTTGGAGGAACATTAACGGACAAACAAATACAGGCCGTTGCGCAGTACAGTGAATCACTCAAAAATTAAAATAAGGTTTTCAGATTTCTTATTTTTAATTTAGCAAATACATTTTTTTTAAATCATTCAACCAGAAATTCCAATAAAAATGCACGATACGGAAAAGAAGCAGGAAACAGCCATTTTAGTTGGATTGATCAGCAGAATACAGGATGATGAAACCGTAAAAGAATACCTGGATGAGCTGGAGTTCCTTGCTGATACAGCAGGCGCTAAAGTTCTTAAACGATACACACAAAGGTTGGAACACCCTGATTCCAGGACTTTCATTGGTTCAGGAAAACTGAATGATGTAAAAACTTTTGTAAAAGAAAACAAAATTGATATCGTTATTTTTGATGATGAGCTTTCGCCCGCGCAACAACGTAACCTTGAAAAAGAAGTAAACGATGCGGAGGAAGTGAAAGTAAAAGTTGTTGACCGTACACGTTTAATTCTCGATATTTTTGCCTCACGTGCGCGTACAGCGCACGCTAAAACACAAGTTGAACTCGCACAATCAATTTATCTATTACCAAGATTAACAAAAATGTGGTCGCATCTTGACCGTATAAAAGGGGGCATCGGGATGAAAGGGGCTGGTGAAACGGAAATTGAAACCGACAGACGTATTGTACGGGAACGTATTTCATTGTTAAAGGAGCGCCTGAAAACGATCGATAAGCAAATGGAGACACAGCGTAAAAACCGTGGTGAAATGATACGTGTTGCTTTGGTTGGTTATACCAATGTTGGTAAATCCACCATAATGAATATGCTGAGTAAAAGTGAAGTATTTGCTGAAAATAAATTATTCGCTACTCTTGATACTACTGTTCGGAAAGTGGTTATTGAGAATTTACCTTTTTTACTTTCTGATACCGTTGGATTCATCCGCAAACTGCCTACAACACTTGTAGAATCCTTCAAATCAACATTGGATGAAGTTCGGGAAGCAGATATTCTGGTGCATGTTGTAGATATTTCACACCCGGGATTTGAAGACCAGCTAAATGTAGTAAATCAAACCCTCAGTGATATTGGTGCTGGTGACAAAACCACTATTCTTGTATTTAATAAAATAGATGCATTCACGTTTGAAAAAAAAGATGTAGATGACTTATCACCGTTGACAAAACACAACATAAGCCTCGATCAGTTAAAAAAAACGTGGATGAGTAATTTGAATTCACAGTGTGTTTTTATTTCAGCTGCAAACAAACAGAACATTGAAGAGTTTAAAAGTGTTTTGTATGAAGCAGTAAAAGAAATGCATCTAAAAAGATATCCTTACAATAAATTTTTATACTAAGGGCAACGATTTTTTTAACAGTCTGTTAAAATGCTGACAGAATAATTTTTACTTATTCTTTTTTCTCCAGATCAAACCGTATGCGGTAAGCTACCCCAGCATTAAAAACCAAATAGTTCTTCATTGGATTATAAATAGGATTGCGGAGTGTTTCTTTTTTGGTATTATAAGTATACTGCCATGGGCTTCTGCCAATCGAATAGCCAACTTCTCCGAAGACAAGAATTTTTTTATACACAAAACAGTCCGCAAATAATTTAAGCTGTATTTCATTGTAACGCACATAATCATAGCTCTGCGTTTCAGATAAACGGAATGATCTTGCAAGTGATTTAAAATTGAATCCTGCATACAGTTTATTTTTTTTAATTGCATATTCAACTTTATAACTTGTAGGCATTATTCCGTAAAAACTAAGCCTATCTGTTGCTTTATAATCTAGTCCAATTAACGGCATAAAAAAGTTGCCGAACGCTTCACGGTTATAATAAAATCCTGCTTTAAGTTTCAGTTTATCACTATAAATATAGTTCGCCAAAAAAATACCCCCTAACTGATAATCATAACTATTAACAGCATCCTTGAAGTCAGAAGCAATTTTTGGAACTGCTATAACCATCGTTTTCCATTTTTTATTTTTCGACAAAAACTGAAAGCCTACAGGTAGAGAAACATTAAATAATTTAGACGTGTAAGACGAATCCGGGGTTAGAGTAGAACTTAGCATTTCGCTATTCACGCGTATCAATAACGTGTTTCCATTTTTAAATTCTTTCGGTAAAAAAAAATTTAAAAAATAATCATCCGTTTTATTCCTTAAAGCCTTATTATTCTGGTAGGCAGACGAAAAGGTTTGACAGTTGAAACTTAGTATATCTATATACGGTTGTGAAAAAGACTCATTAAAGAGCAATCCGAATAATAAAAACAAAAAATAATTTTTCATTAAAAACAACACAGGTTTTGCACGGATGCTATTTAGTGAATAGTATATGGCCCTGATTAAACGAGCTTTTTCTCAACCAAATACTCCGCTATCTGCACTGCGTTTGTAGCCGCACCTTTACGAAGATTGTCAGCAACAATCCACATATTTAATGTTTTTGGCTGCGTTTCATCTCTTCGCAAACGTCCTACAAACACTTCATCCTTATCATGTGCATCCATAGGCATAGGATATTTATTGTTTTTAGTATCGTCTACCAAAATCACACCGGGTGCATTTTCAAGCAATTCGCGAACATCATTCATTTCAAACTCCTTATCAAACTCCACATTTACACTTTCACTATGTCCTCCCATAACCGGTATCCGCACAGTAGTTGCAGTAACCCGAATGGAATCATCCATAATTTTTTTTGTTTCATTCACCATTTTCATCTCTTCCTTTGTGTAATCGTTCTCGGTAAACACATCAATTTGTGGAATCACATTCAAATCAATGGTATATGGGTAAGCCATTTCGCCACTAATACCTTTTCGTTCATTCATCAGCTGTGTTACGGCTTTTACTCCTGTTCCTGTAACCGATTGGTATGTGGAAACCACTACACGCTTAATTTTATATTTTTGATGTAAAGGATTTAATGCAACCACCATTTGTATTGTTGAACAATTAGGATTAGCGATTATTTTATCCGTTACACTTAATTGATCAGCGTTTATTTCAGGCACAATTAACCTTTTGGTTGGGTCCATTCTCCATGCAGAGGAGTTATCTATTACTGTAATTCCAGCAGCAGCAAATTTAGGCGCCCATTCTAACGAAGTACTGCCGCCTGCAGAAAACACAGCAATGGCGGGCTTCATATCAATAGCAGTTTGCATTCCCACTACTTTATAATTTTTCCCCTTAAAAGAAATTTCTTTACCAATCGATCGTTCAGAGGCAACCGGAATAAATTCAGTAACCGGAAAATTACGTTCTTCTAAAACCTGAATCATTTTTGTACCAACTAAACCTGTTGCACCAACTACAGCTATTTTCATTTTTATTTATTTGTTATTATTTTAATCCTTTTCGGCAATATCTCCTTCATTAAAGGCCAGTAGACCAAAATACATCTTATTGAAATGGCCATTACAAACGTACTTTATTTTTTGAAACTGACAAAAAATTATATTTACTCAATTTAATACTAAAACGATGGTACGCTTATAGTGTTAGATATTTTGTTAATTATTTTTAATATTATAATTAGCACTTACAATAATAGCGTTTAATTTTACCAAAAATTTATGTACACATTCTAAATACTAAAAATCACATATGAGACTTCATAAAATTTCCATCTTTCTGCTATTATTGCTGTTTGCATACGCAAGTGCAGCTCAAAGTGAATTTTCAAAAAAAATTGACGAACTTACTACCTCTAAACGCTACAAGGAAGCGATTATAGAGCGTGATGGACTTTGCGGAAAAAATAAAAACCTGATGTCTGACACAACCGAGCTTGGAAAGACCATACGCAAGAAACAAGCAGAATATGCTGCCCTTAATGATAAGTATAAAAGTCTTGCCTCTACATCTTCTAACCAGCTTAGTCAATTAAATGAAGACCTAAAAGGTAAATCGCAGGAACTGGAAAAAAAAGAAAAATTACTCCGTGAAAGAGAGCAGAAATTAAGAGAAATGCAATCTGTAATTGCAAAACAAGACTCTTTGGTAAATGGTTTAAATAACATTGTAAAAAACGCTCTGCTCGGATTTAATCCTGATGAGCTTACTGTGGAAATGAAAAACGGAAAAGTATATGTTTCCATGTCAGACAAATTACTTTTCAAATCAGGAAGCGCGGATGTTGAAACTAAAGGCAAGGACGCACTAAAGAAATTAGCAGAAGTTTTAAATAAAAATAATGATGTTGATATTTTGATCGAAGGTCATACCGACAATGTACCAATTAAAACTGCCATCTATAAAGACAACTGGGATCTAAGTGCCTCAAGAGCAACTTCTGTTGTACGTTTATTAACGGACGATTATGGTTTGGATTCCAAACGATTGACTGCTTCAGGCAAAGGAGAGCATTTCCCTGTAGCTCCCAACCAAACAACAGAAGGGAAAGCGAAAAACAGAAGAACGGAAATAATTCTATCTCCTAAGCTTGATGAACTATTCAAACTCATCCAGAAAAATTAAATTATTTTTATTACCCGCTTTTATTACCCATATAAGTAACATTAACCTTACCTATATGGGTAATTTATTACTACGTAATCCATTCTATGGATTAAAAGAGAATAGAAAGACCTTCCTTAGCAATTTTTAAACCATTGATAATCTTATTATCTTTGTTACAAGTAAGATATTTATCAATTACAAACTGATGCTATCTCACCGCTTATAATATATGCTGTTTATATCAAATAGGAATTTAAAAACAATTTGGTAAATTATATGTAATACGCCTCTCATGGTTTCAAACCTACTGCATAAGCTCGATATAGTAAAAAAACTTTTTTTGCTATGCATCTACATTTCTATGTATAAGGTATCTTTTTCTCAAAAAAACAATGAAACAAACCTGGTACCGAATTCAGGCTTCGAAACTCACAAAAACAATTCCGGAGATATTAGTAATGCCATTCCATGGGTTGGTGTGGGAACTGTAGATTATTTTATGAAAGCCGAAAAACGTGACACTTCCCGCTATAAGGGTGCCCGTACAGGGAAATGTTATGCAGGTTTGCGTTTTCAGCGCGAATATAAAGAATACATGTATGTTAAGCTGACTGAGCCCTTAGAAGAAAATAACATTTATGAATTTAAAATGTATGTAAGATTGCTAAATTTCAATAATGTAACCGTTACAATTAAACAGCTTGGTGCTTACTTTTCTGAAGAGCCCTTCAATGAGGAAATGGTATTTTATCCCGAAGGTATTGTTGACTCCTCTAACGAAAATGGCATTGCCGGCACATTAAACTGGATCCCTATTGAAGGAGATTACCTGGCGCATGGTGGAGAAAAATATATTGTCCTGGGAAATTTTCGAACAAAAATGAAGGACGACTTTGTTAAAAAAAACAATGCTGGTATGTTCGAATTTGAAGAAGGTTATTATTATGTGGATGATATCTCGGTTATCAAAAAAGACATTCCCGATTCACTGAAAAAAGCACGTACAGAAGTACTCGTATTTCCTGATACACTTACCGCTGGGCAATTGTTTGATATTAAAAATATACATTTTGAAGAAGGCGGTTCCCGAATATTAAAAATTTCAAATAAAAAGCTGGACGAAATTATGCGGATGTTGAATAATCATCCGTTTATGGAAATCCAGGTACACGTTACAAGTAACAATCAATCCATAGCAAAAGCCCGAGCCAAGGCTATAAGTGATTATTTACAAGCCGCAGGCGCGTTAAACCCGATCACAATAAAGGGTATTGGACATTCTAATCCAAATGAAAAAACAGAATGCAAAGTTGAAATTGTTATCACTACTCCATAAAGACTTCTGCACTCACTAATACATATATCCCAAATATTATTTTCGTCCTAAAAATATTCCGCTTAAAATACGCTGGATCGGATTATCTTATTATTTTAGCATACTGTTCATTGTGTTAAGTAATATTAAATAAGAGAAATGAAACAAATTATTTGTTCAGTGTATTTATTTTTATTGCTATACACACCTCTTCTGGCGCAGATTACAGACAATTTTACAGACGGCAATTATACAAATAACCCAGTGTGGGCTGGTGATGCTGTTGAATTTACTATAAACCCTTCCAACCAATTACAGCTAAACAATACAATTGCAAGTGCCAGTTACCTTTCAACCGCAAGTGCATCATCATCCTTAAACAATATGGAGTGGCGGTTTTATATTAAACAGTCTTTTGCTCCTTCATCAAGCAATTACGGACGGGTTTACCTTGCATCAAACCAGGCTAATTTAGAGGGCTCTTTAAATGGCTATTACCTTCAATTTGGAGAAGCCGGCAGCCTCGATGCGGTTGAATTGTTTCGCCAAACCGGAATTACTAACACTTCTGTAGCGCGGGGTACTGACGGGCAGATTGCAGGCTCCTTTGCCCTTGGAATAAAAGTAACGCGTAACACTTCAGGAACATGGAATATTTATATTGATGCAGTTGGTGGCACAGCTTATGCATTGCAGGCATCAGGTGCGGATAATACATATGCCACAACAAATTATTTTGGTGTTTCAACGGTATATACAGCTGGCAACTCTACTAAATTTTATTTTGATGACTTTTATAATGGCGCACTTGTAATAGATGCAACACCACCCACAATTGTATCATCAACAGTTATTTCGAATACACAATTAGATATCTTATTTAGTGAAAGTGTATCGCTGAATTCTTCTCAAACACTTACAAATTACAGTGCCAATAACAGTTTAGGAACACCGTCTACGGCAGTAAGAGATGCAATAAATTTGAGCCTGGTGCATATAACTTTTGCTACACCATTTACCAATGCGCTTTCCAACATACTTACTATTACCAATGTGCAGGATTTAAACGCAAATACCATCGCAGCTGCAAGTACTAATTTTACTTATTATTTATCATTAACAACAACATTTAAAGATATTATAATTAATGAAATTTTTGCAGACCCCGCACCACAAGTTGGTTTACCGGCAGCGGAGTTTATTGAAATTTACAATAAAACTACCGGCACAATTAATTTAAACGGATGGACCTTATCAGACGGCACATCAACAGCTACCTTAAATTCGTATACTCTTTTTGCAAATCAATTCCTGATCATTCATAACATTTTGGATTCCGCGCTATTCACCTCATACGCCAATACAATGGGAGTAAGCGGCTTTCCCTCGTTAAACAATACGGGAGACAATATTTACTTGAAAAATAATTCACTTGTGTTTATTGATTCTGTTAATTATTCGGATGCCTGGTATAAGGACGCTGTAAAAAAGGCCGGTGGATGGACCATGGAATTAATTAATCCGGGAGTAAATGTTAATTGTCCTGAATCAGGCAATTGGATTGCTTCCAACAATACAGCAGGTGGAACACCCGGCCTTCAAAACAGTGTGTACTCCTCTTTACCCGATATTATATCACCTTCCGTTTCAAGTATTACTATTATTGATTCAATGCATATTGATGTTTGCTTCAGTGAAGCGCTTGATCCTTCACTAATTTCTTCTCTAGCAAATTATACAATTAATAATGGTATTGGAACACCAGTGGCGGATACAGTTAACAATACATTTTCTTGCGTATACTTAACATTAAGCAACCCATTAATTTCCGCGACAACTTATTCCCTTACTTTATTTAATTTAAGTGATTGTTCCGGAAATTTACTAACCCCTGCAGCAATTAATTTTTCTGCCTACCGGGTAAAACTTTTCGATGTAACCATAAATGAAATTATGCCAGACCCGGATCCTGTGCATACTACCTTACCAAATTATGAATACATTGAATTATATAATAAAACAGCATTCCCTATTAATTTAGCCAATTGGACCTACACTTCAGGAACAACAATAAAATTATTGCCAGATGTAACAATATTAGCTGACAGCTTTCTGGTAATCACTTCTATTGGTGCACTGCCTGAATTCCCTTCTAATATTGCTATTACAGGCTTAACAAGCTTACCATTACCCAATAGCGGACAAACACTCACTTTAAAAAATGCACATGGTGATATTATATCAAGTGTTTCTTATACCGATGAATGGTACCATGACATTAATAAAGCTGCTGGAGGCTGGAGCATGGAACAAATTGATCCCAATAACCCTTGTGCTGGCTTAAATAACTGGCGCGCTTCCATAAATTCAGATGGTGGAACTCCTGGCAAAAGAAATTCTGTAAACGCATCTTTCCCCGATCTTTTACCTCCTCAAACAACACGCATAAGTGTAATTGCAGCAGATACTATCCAATTATTTTTTAATGAGCCGCTTGATAGTACCACCATGCTTAATCCCCTTATGTATACTATTGATAATGGAGTTGGTGCACCTACATATGTTCAGCCAGTTGCGCCTGATTTCAAAAGTGTTCGATTAGCTGTAAGCACAGCATTTCAGACAGGAATAATCTATCACGTAACGGTTAACAGCAGCATTACCGATTGTGTTGGAAATATAATAGGAACTAATAATAGTGCACGTTTCGCTCTTCCACAACCTGCCATTCCAAATGATATTGTTATCAACGAAATTTTATTTAATCCTAAAATTAACGGTGTTGATTTTGTGGAAATATACAATAGGTCCAACAAAGTAATTGATCTTAAAACAATTACTTTATCACAATATGATACGGTTAACAATGTGCTTACGAATGTGGAAGACATCACCACAGATGGATATCTGCTATTTCCACAGGAATATCTGGTACTAAGCCAAAACACAGTTAGTGTAAAAAATCAATATACTACAAGCAATCCAACTGGCTTTTTAGACATGATCAACTTACCTGCCATGGGTACTACCAGTGGAACAGTATGTCTGGCAACAGCTACAGAAATAATTGATCTTTTCAAATACAATGAAAACATGCAGTTTGCTTTACTTAATACTACACAAGGAGTGTCACTGGAGCGAATAGACTTTGAACGCCCTACACAGGAACGGACTAATTGGCATTCTGCTGCTGCATCAGTGGGCTATGCAACACCGGGATATAAAAATTCACAATACAATAACTCAAGGGAAACTGCTTCAAATACAATTGAAATAACACCCGAATTATTTTCACCGGATGAAGATGGAATAAATGATGTTGTAAATATCAATTACAACCTTGATACTCCTGGATTTGTTGCAAACATAACCATCTACGACAGTAAGGGCCGTAAAATAAAACATCTGGTACGAAATGAATTACTGGGGTTAAAAGGTACGTATAGTTGGGACGGCATCAATGACGACAGAGAGAAAGAGCGGGTTGGTATTTATATTTTATTTATAGAACTATTTGATTTATCGGGCAACACTCAACAACATAAGAAAACCTGCGTGCTTGGAGGAAAATTGTAAACAATAATTTTAATATACGAAATTAAATTATCTTTTTAACACAAAACCCTAAAAAATATTGTTTAATAACAAGTGAGTATTTAATAAGCGATATTTTGTTTAATTTTGTAACCGAAAAATATTTATCGTTAATTGGTACCATTAATACTATTGCTTTTACCCGATTTTAAGCCATTATAGAATGGTTAAGTAAGATTGAAATCAAATTAAAAAAAATTGAAAATGAAAAAAATCTATTACACTTTATCGTTTATTTTGGTTCTAAATTTAGCCGCATTTGCGCAGGCTGTATTGCCTACGTCCTGGAGCTTTTCCACAACTACCCTTCCTACAGGTTGGTCTGCTTTGGATCCTGTTCCTGCCTATTATTCAGCATCCGGAAACACCCCGCCTGCGTATAAGTTTGACGCTACCGCAGATCAAATTACAATATTTGTTGCAAGTAACCCTGGAAATGTGACCTATTGGCTAGCTGGTAATTCCTTTGCTGGCGGAACATTTTTAGTAGAAGAATCAGTAAACGGTACAAGCTGGACTACTTTACACTCACATACAACTGCCAGCAGCACGTATGCACTTTTTACAGATACTCCTAATAGCGCCAGTCGTTATATCCGTTTTAATTACTCTGTTAAAGTTGCCGGAAATATTGGATTGGATGATGTTATGATTGCCGTTGGCGCTGCAGGTCCTGCACAGGAAATCAATATCAAACAAGGTACAACTACTGTTGTTACTGGTGGTACCTATTCCCCTAATTCAGCCCTTAGTGTTAATTCACCAACCACATTTACTGTAGAAAACCTTGGAACTGCAACTGTATTGAACATTGCATCTGCAACTATTACAGGGGCTGACGCTGCTGATTTTAATGTTGCCTCATTTCCTTCAACAGTTGCTGCAGCAAGTACAGGAAATTTAGTTGTTGATTTCACTCCATCTGCTACCGGAACGCGCATGGCTACCCTTACTATTGTGAATGATGATGCGGATGAAAACCCATATGTTATTACTTTATACGGAATTGGTGGAAGTTATGCTTCTGAACCAACTGCACAAGCTACAAATATGGTATTCAGCACTATTACCTCTTTTTCATTTGATGTAGCATTTACAGCAGCTTCACCTGCACCCGAAGGTTACATCGTATTGCGCAAAAAAGGTTCCGCAATTACTGATGCTCCTGCAGATGGAATCATTTATCAGCGTGGTGATGTGGTAGGCAGCTCCAAAGTTGTTTTTAATGGATCTGGCAGCTCTTTCACTCCAAATAACATTGTTGCAAGTACAGATTATTACTTCGCTGTATTCACATATAATGGTCCGGGGGTATATCGTAATTATTTAACTACAAGCCCGCTTTTGGCCAATGTAACAAGTTCTGGTTCTATGCAACCAGTGGGTTATTATTCAGGCATCTCAACTGCAAGTGCAACATTTTTAACTGATTTACATAACAAAATCAATCCGCACACTCACTTATTCTACAGTAATTATGGACCAGCAGTTGTTACAGATTTTGCTTCACGCGATACAACTGGTAATCAGCGAGTAGTGACCTGCGTGTATAGTGGTGAAAATAAAGTTTATACCGAACCATTTGATTGGACTAACAATGGATTTAGCCGTGAGCACACCTATTGCCACAACTGGATGCCAACCAATCCGGCAACAGGATTGGAAGAATACGAAGATTATCATCATTTATTCCCTACTAACCAAAACAGTGCTAATGCGGTACGCAGCAATTACCCATTAGGTGAGGTTGTTACTGCTACGTCAAATTATCTTGAAGGTAAATTTGGATTAAACGCACAAGGGCAAACCGTTTATGAGCCTCGCGATTCTCACAAAGGTGATGCTGCACGTGCTATTATGTATGTAGCCACTTGTTATACAACTGTTGGAGGTAATAGCTGGGCTTTACGTAACCCAATAAGCAATAGTATTCCGTATGGCCAAAATCAAAATATATTAAAAACATGGAACTACCAGGATCCACCGGATGCATGGGAAATTGCACGTAATGATTTTATTGAATCTATACAAGGTAACCGTAACCCTTTTGTAGATAGTATGCAATATGCTTGTTACATCGATTTTACTACAATGACTAAACTTACTGGCCCTAATGTACCATGCATTGCAGAAACACTTGGTATAACGGACAAAAACGAAACAAATGATCATTTAATTATAGCTCCAAACCCTAACGCAGGAAGCTTTGTTTTAAGTTACACTTCTGCTAAAAATCAAAAAATAAGCGTAAAGCTTATGGATATGCTTGGGCGCGCTGTCTATACAAATGAATTAAAAGTGATCACAGGGATTAATCCTATACAATTGAGCATAGAAAATTTAAATAAAGGAGTTTATATGTTTGAGGCTGTATCGGAAAACGGTAAACAAACTGAAAAATTAATAGTTGAATAATTACGTATCTGTTTTTTTTACAAAAAAGCTTCCTTTTCAGGAAGCTTTTTTGTTTTACACCCATCCACAATTTACCTTATCGGATATTAATTTTATTTCAACTATTTTAAATTCAATATTAACGAATTTAAATTTCTGAGGCGTCTTTTCGATCTACTTTTACAATCGAAGGTTATAGAATAAATCATTCATTAAGAATTTATTTCAACCCTAAAAAAATTAAATAAAATTTATCGGAGGGCAGTACTGCTTACCTATAAAAACGCTAACCCCGTAAGGTTAGACATAGCCCCGTAAGGCTAGATAAATTTTAAGCAGGTTCTTTTTGTTTATCGGGCTGAATCCTGGAGATTCGGTTTACAAAACGCTAACCCCGTAAGGTTAGACTTAGCCCCGTAAGGCTAGATGAAATTAAGAACAGCAACTATAAAAGCCAGCTTTAAAAAAAGTTGGCTTTTGTAGTTTTATAGAAACCAATCTCGGGCCTTGGCATAAAAATTAATTGGTTTTAAAAATAATTGTAACAAACCCCTAATACTTATGTTTGTTTCAAACAACAGGATGAAAAGACTACTGATTTTAAGCGTTCATTTTTTTATTATTAACTGCTTTGGACAGGCCCCAGGTTTAAAATCAATTGTATATGATTTTGATGGATTTGACATTGCACAAACCAACCTGCCCGGTGGTGACTTTAAAAACTTTGACTTAACCTATCAGATTGCTGCCAATACAACAGGGGACAATGCTCTTGGCGACAGGGTTCTGGAGTTGCAGCTTAACTGGGCAAGCGGGAGCGGGCAATTTGGCAAAGGAATAACTAAATACATTGAACTGGATATTTCGACTGATCATTTCAATTTTTTTTGTTACAATCCGCTATCAAATTATGGAAGTGTTGTAACCGATATAACAATTACCGAAGATGACAATGACAACAACATTTACGACAATTCATTAGATGACAAATGGAACAAATCGGTTACTATTCCTCGGTCCTCTGATTGGCAACTGATTTCAGTACCTTTGAATTCCTTTTCAGATGCAAATACTGGCGGTAACGGCATATTTGATGCTGGTTATACAGGAAATGGAGGAAAGGTTTTTGTTGTAAGCCTTACCTTTCACAAACCAATTGCCTCAACAGGTCCTGAAACGTATTTAATTGATATGTTATGTTTTTCCCAAGGACCTTTGCCAACAGGAAATGCTGTTTTAGAATTGCCCGCCCATAATCCTGAAGATCAATGCTTGTTAGGAAGCCTTGCCTATAGAACACCTGCCGATTCTGTGCCTGTAGAAGTGGAGAGTTTATTTTCTGCAAATAATAAGCTAAAGTATGTTAATATATTTATGCCCTTTGCAAGTTCTGGTACTGTGCCATCTGCGTTACCGGGAACATCGGTACAAACATTAATAAACAACGGTTACAGGCCCATTATTACCTGGGAAATGATGTATCATTCCTTTGCGGCTTCAGATCCCGCTCAACCCAGATTAAATCAAATCAATAACGGCTCTTTTAACACCTATATTGACGCGTTCGCAAATAAAATTAAAACCTATACAGATACGGTTTACATTAGGCTATTTCATGAATTTGACGGTGATTGGTACCCTTGGTGTATTGCCTGGAACAACCAGGATCCAAACGAACTAATCAGCGCTTTTAAACATATTGTTGATCGGTTCAGGGCAAAAGGAGCTACCAATGTAAAATGGATATTCAGCCCAAATTCTGCACCATCACCAAACACCAATTACAACTGGTTTGTAAATGCATATCCTGGCGATAGCTATGTGGATATTATCGGGACAAGCATTTATAATCATCCAAGCCCAGGGGTTCCATCCTGGCGGACATTCCGGCCATTGGTTACCGAAAGCTATTTTTACGCCACCAAATACTTCCCAAATAAACCTTTTTTTATTTGTGAAGCTGCATGCAGAGAAAGATATAATTCAGAAATTACTGATTCTCAAACCAAAGCAGAATGGTGGTGCCAAATGGATAAGGATCTTCAATCTTATTTTAATAAAACAAGGGCCATTATTTTTTTTAATAAAAACAAAGAACATGATTGGAGAGTTAATTCCTCTAGTGCAAGCCTGGGGGCCGTTAGCGATTGCTTATGGGAAGACTCCTATTATTCTGAACAAATTCTAAGCACCTCAAACAGTGAAATATCGGATACTGTTATAGTTTACCCTAATCCCTTTACCGAGGAATTAAACATTGCGGTGAAAGGCTTCAAACCAGATATAATTGACCTTTATGAAGTAACCGGAAAAAAAATTGGCTCTTATACTATCGCTGAAAAAAACTACATAGGAAAAACGCTTTCAGCTGGAATTTATATTCTGGAATTAAAAAGCAGAAACTCTTCGAAGAAAATAAAAATTATCAAACAATAAAAAAATTAAATATAATTGAAGAGGTTCGTTAAACTATTTTTTCAAACAGTAAATTAATTACTTCCACTAAAATCAATAATATTACAATCCACTCCAGCATACTGCTTTTCCGTTGATGCATCAGATCAATTAATAACCCAAGATTTTCTTTTATTATTTGTAACTCCTCATGAATATCCCTGTACCGGCTTTGTATATCAAACGTTTTCTTAAGCTCGGTATCTATCTTATATAAATTTTCATCGTCCCAGGTGCCTGGCGGAGAATCAAGTATATAAAGGTTTTCGGTTATCCTATTCTTTAAATTGATTGTTTTTCCTATAAATTTTTTAAGATTATTTCCTGAAATATCTAATTTCCCCCTTTTCTCCAGTACCAGAGTTTGTTGATTGGTTGCTTCCAGTAAAACAGTAGATTGTTCTGAATAATAGTCTAAAGCCACTGATTCCGATACATTTAACATAATCAGTCTTAAAACATCAGCCGTTGGATGCATTACTTCGATTTTATTATGACCGAATTTATTCTCCTTAGCATTTACTTCAATTTCAAACTCTTCATTAATACTGGGCTTAAAAATTATTTTGCAATACGGGGATATTAATTTAACAAATTCCATTATTTCATCCTCCCGGTGATTTAAAAAAGACACCACCCCATATCTGAAAACATAAATATACTTTTCAGAAGCCACCTTATAAAACAACTCATCCGAATCGGAAGAAATTAATTCTGCCGAGCAAGCCCCTTTAAAGAGCTTTATATCTATGTTATCTGAAATTTGTACTGATAGAACTTTATACATTTTGGAAAGGATTAAATACTAATCACTTTTTTGTTATCCGAACAGATACTCACACTTTGAAGGTAACCGCATGATTAATTACTAAAACTTTATGCCAGCCATATTACGTTTAAAGATTGCTAAAAACTGTTAAATACAACTCCTTTCGGAAACATTGTTCTACAAATCCCGTTTATTATATCATCGTTGGAATAACGAATTCACTAGCCGAAACCGATAAAGGAATAGCCAAAGCAGTATTAACTTGAACTAACCCCATATGCCTATGAAAAAATTAAAAAAAACGATCCACTTTTGTCTTTTAACTTACTCTTTATTACTAACTATAAAAAAATCAGAAGCCCAAAGTATTTCTAACCACTTTTTCGGAGTAAACGCATGGATGACGGATACTATTGGAGATGTAAATGCATGTATTGACCCACCATGTATCCGCTATGGTAAATTACATAAGAACTGGGCTCATGTAAAAACCAGTGGTGCTTCTATTGTTCGCTTTGGAGGTATTTCTCCCGACCGAAACAGACCTACTAATTTTCAATACATCAGAATGATTGATTCCATCCGTGGAAAAGGCATGGAACCAATTATGCAAGTGCCCTTTTTTAACTACCGCTACACCGCCCAGCAGGCTGCGGACATTGTACATTATATAAATGTTGTTAAGGGCAGAAATATTAAGTATTGGATTATTGGTAATGAACCTAACCTGCTATATGGTTATACAACAGCTGCACAAATAGCGGTATATTTTAAGGCATTTGCTTCTGCCATGAAAAACATAGATCCTTCGATCCTTATCATTGGACCTGAAACCGCGAGTTTTAAACAAACAATAACAAACGGCTTGACCACTCCTGGCGGGCCAGATGATATTACAGGAAAAGATGCAGCGGGTAGATATTACCTGGATGTGTTTTCATTTCATACCTATCCTTTAGGAGCCGGTGGTCAAACACGTGCGGAAATATCCACAAACTTAACTGCTCCTGGTGCTTTACAGGATGATTTGATTTATTTAAAAAACAGGTTAGATGCAGCCAGCAGTTACCATAACCGAACCGGTACAAAAGCATTGAAAATGGCTATAACCGAAGCAAGCATTAATTATACAAATGATGCAGCTGATAATTTATATGGATTATGTACCAACAGCTTTGTTGGCGGACAGTTTGTTTCAGAAATGTACGGCATCGGAATGAAATGCGGGGTTGATTTCATTAATTTATGGAGTGTTATTGAAGGCAATTCCAACACTGAAAACTGTGGCTACATTGACCCTTTTACAGGAAACAAAAAACCCATTTATTACCACTTTAAATTAATGGCCGACAATTTCAGTGGAAACAGTGTTAATTGTACCACCAATAAAATAGAGGTTAAATCTTTTGGAAGTCAGAATTCCCAGAATACTTCTGTAATGATTTTAAATGAAGATTTGACCAACAATTATAATTACACTGTCAAATTAAATTCGGATGCAATTCTTGGAAATATTCCATTAAAAATTAACGTCAATTCCGGTATTGCCGCTGAGTATTCTGATGTAATACCCAGCCAGTCAACGGTGGTACTGACTTTTAACGCTGCCGGAACAATTATAAAAAAATGTGAATACTCCCTTGCTGGCCAAGCCATTAACAATTTACCACCGGTATGTACCGATTTTATTACTACCGGCATTGAAACCAATGTGTATGACGACAACATAAAGCTTGATGTGAACGTTTTTCCAAATCCCTCTTCCGGTAAATTCACTATTGAATTAAATAAAAAATACAGAGAAGAAAAACAATTCAAAATTGAAATCGTTAATATACTTGGACAAAAAGTGTATCAAACAAAATCAACTTTTTTAAATGGAAAAGAAGAAATAGAGATAACCGAAAATATTGCCCAAGGTGCTTATATAATAAGTGTTAAAGAAGATGACAATGATAACAATATTTCCACCAAAAGAATTATTGTAAATAAATAATCTCCATTACTCTAATCCAAACACCTGTATTTTCAGATGTTTGGATTAGAGTTCTTCAACTATTAAAAATTTCCTTTCAACTATTAAAAACATGGAGCTACCGATTCTTACAAACAATCTCCTCCACAAGCCCCTATTTTTGCGCCAAAACGGATTTAAAAGTAATGGCCATGAGAACACTCTATCCTTTCAATTTAAAAATCAATACATTAATCAGGTTTTTATTCTTTTATTTATTCTTCATTGGGCAGGCGTTATCAGCCCAGACATTACCCGCAGGGTTCAGTAAGGTTAAAGTCGCTACATTAGATCAAGCCACAGCAATGGCATTTGCCCCTGATGGCCGATTATTTATTTGTATTAAAACAGGAGCTGTCCGTATAATAAAAAACGGAGCTTTACTCACTACCCCTTTTGTAACGCTCCCTGTAGACATTAATGGAGAAAGAGGAGTAAACAGCATCGCATTTGATCCCAATTTTAATACAAACCATTATGTATATATTTATTATACCCGGTCAACACCAACTATACATAACCGGTTAAGCCGATTTATGGTAATGGGGGATGTTGCAATGCAGGGAGGAGAAGAAGTTTTGATTGATTTTGAAACAGTTAATCAGGTATTTCATAATGGCGGAGGAATGGGATTTGGACCGGATGGCAAACTATACCTTGCTATTGGGGAAGACAACAGTCCGAATAATTCGCAAAACCTGGCAACTCACAAAGGAAAGCTTTTAAGATTAAATACAGATGGATCAGCACCCACTGATAACCCTTATTATAGCTCTTCTTCAATTATAACAAAAAGAATTTGGGCCTTGGGTCTGCGCAACCCTTTTACACTTTCTTTCCAGCCTGGTACCGGGAAACTATTTGTGAATAATGTTGGGGCCGATAATTGGGAAGAAGTGCATGATGGTACCCTACCTGGACAAAATTTCGGATGGCCTGCAGTTGAAGGAAGTAGTACAAACCCTGCTTATGCTAATCCGGTATTTGCCTATCCTCATGAATCAACCGGTGGACAAAAGGGATGCGCTATAGTAGGTGGTACATTTTTTAATCCAACAACAACTAATTATCCAAGCCAATATATAGGCAAATATTTTTATATGGATTTCTGTGATGGCTGGATGTATTATTTTAATCCCGATTCACCTTCGCAAAACACTTTTTTTGGCAGTGGTCTTATAACTCAAAACCTTGCTTTACAAGTTGGGCCTGATGGTAATTTATACTTTATTAACCGATCGCAACCTGGCATTTATAAAATTATTTACAGCGGTAACAGTGCGCCTGCAATATCCTCTAACCCATCTAACCTTACCGTAGCTGCGGGCCAATCCGCATCTTTCACCGTTTCCGCGACAGGTACAAACCCGCTTAATTATCAATGGCAGAAAAATGGAATCAATATTTCCGGAGCTACCTCTGCTACTTATACTATTAACAGTGCTCAGACATCACACGCGGGACAATACCGTGCCGTAGTAACCAATAATTCCGGAACAGCAACAAGTAATGCGGCAACTCTGACGGTTACCACATTTAATGCCAGGCCAAGCGCAACTATTCTTACTCCTACAAATGGCACTCTTTATCATGCCGGTGATTTAATTAGTTTCTCAGGAGACGCAACGGATCCGGAAGATGGCAGTCTGCCGGCTGCTGCCTTTGAATGGTCCATTGATTTCCATCATAACAATAACCATTTTCATCCGGGACCGGCAATACCTATGGGAGTAAAAACCGGATCATTTACAGTTCCTAATACAGGAGAACCTTCATCTGTTGTTTTTTACAGAATTAGATTGAAAGTCACTGATGCCAACGGATTAATTGATACACAACATGTTGATATTTTACCAATAACATCAACAGTTTCTATTAATACGCAACCTTCCGGATTGCAAATTACATTTGACAGTCAGCCTAAGCCAACTCCCTTTACAACTCTAACAGTGGAAGGATTAAACATTGCTATGGGAGTGGTATCACCCCAAACCAATAATAATGGGCAATCCTATGCTTTTGACCATTGGGCACACGGTGGCAGCGCTGCTCAAACAATTTTAGTTGGTACAGATGATATTTCATATACCGCAGTGTTTAAAGATACTATAATACCTAGCAGTGATTTAATTCTTGCGAATTCCGCATGGAAATATCTGGCGGATGGAAGCAACCAGGGAACAATATGGCGAAATGGCTATTTTACAGATACTTCCTGGCCTACAGGAAATTCACAATTAGGTTATGGAGATGGAGATGAAGCTACGCTAGTCGGATACGGCACTTCATCAACAAATAAATTTATTACCACTTATTTCAGAAAATCTTTTAACGTAACGGACGCTGCTGCAGTTCAGGGGTTGGAACTTAGTTTAATGCGTGATGACGGAGCAGTTGTTTACCTGAACGGTATTGAAGTTTACAGAACTAATATGCCAACAGGAACTATCAGTTACAACACACTTGCGTCCACTTACGTTGATGGAGCAGCAGAATCAGCATACATTGTGGCCAACATAAATAAAAACTCATTAATTACAGGTACCAATACACTTGCTGTGGAAATTCATCAGAATGCAGTTTCCAGCTCCGATATCAGTTTTAACTTGAAATTAAAAACAATTTCCAGCCCATTACCTGGCGGTGCGTGCGCGGCTACTGGTACTATCACCAGGGACTATTGGGCAAATGTTACCGGCAACTCTGTTAGTTCTGTTCCTGTAAATACTACTCCAACGAGCAGCAGTTCATTAACAATTTTTGAAGGACCCTCACAAGCAGGTGATAGTTATGGGAGCCGTATCCGCGGATATATTTGTCCACCTGCAACGGGCAGCTACACTTTTTGGATTGCAAGCGATAACAACAGTGAGTTATGGCTCAGCACAACGGATCAGCCTGCCAACAAAATAAAAATTGCATCTGTAACTGGTTACACAGCATCCAGGCAATGGACAAAATATCCTTCTCAAAAATCAGCAGCTATAAGCCTTACAGCGGGTACAAAATATTATATAGAAGCCATACATCTGGAGGGGACACAGGGAGATAATTTAGCGGTAGGCTGGCAATTACCTGACGCTGTTATGGAAAGGCCAATTCCTGGTTCAAGATTATCTCCTTATACAACATCTGAAACAGGAAGTAATCCTCCGACCATTACCATTACATCTCCAACAAATAATACAGTTTATCCTTCGCCTGCAAATATAAATATTGAAACAGCGGTGAGCGGGACCAACATAGTGAAGGTGGAGTTTTTTCAGGGAGCTACTAAAATTGCTGAAGATCTTACAAGTCCTTACGCTTATACCTGGATGAATGTTACAACAGGTAATTATGCCCTAAAGGCTGTTGCAACCAACAATACAGGGCAAACCGGAACCTCTCCAATAGTTAATGTAGCTGTGAACACTTGCACTACACCAATTATTACAACTTCTGGTCCTACAATAATGTGCTCGGGATCTGTAACGTTAAGTACCGGAAACGGTTCAGGATACATGTATCAATGGAAAAAAAACGGAGTTAATATTTCTGGCGCAACGGCAGCTTCATATACAGCCTCATCATCTGGCGACTACCAGGTAAAGGTTATTCAGGGCTCCTGTATTTCCTGGTCTGCTCCAACAACTGTGAAAATTGAAAGTGGTCTTAGGTCTGCTATTACTCCAGGAGGATCTACAACAATTTGTGAAGGAGCTAATGTTATTTTGTATGCAAATACCTGTGCAGGATATAGTTATCGTTGGATAAAAAACGGAACTGTAATTTCGGGCGCTACCGGGTCTTCCTACACAGCCACGGCAGCTGGCAATTATCAACTGCAGGTTACACAAAATGGCGCGAATGCCTGGTCTGCGATTGTCACAGTTACAACTCAATCATGCAGCGGACAATCGAATCCAAACTCTGAAACAGAACCGTTTAAATCTTACTCAGCAGCTTCAGATTCCACAGGTATATTCCAAATGAAAGTGTATCCGAACCCAACCACCGGGCTATTTTCAATAGCACTTAATATGGTTACTATGAAACAGGAAAAAATTAAAATGAGAATAGTTAATGTGTTGGGACAAGAGGTATATAATAAAGAAGTTATAACCAGCAGTGACTATTTAAAAGAAAATGTAGAACTGGACGGCTCAGTGCCTCCGGGTGTTTATACCTTATCAATAATGATAGGAAATGAAATTGAAAGCACAAGCATTGTTCTTTCTAAGTGACATTAATCTATTCCAGAAACTCCTTGCTTGCAAGATGCGTGACTGGCCACAAGTAATTAAAAGTTACCCAACAAAATAGTATTGGAAAAAAGGCCGCCTTTAAGCGGCCTTTGCTATTACAGATTTTAATAGCTTTCTTAATAGGAAGTATCTCAAAAAAATAAAATCTCACTACGACAGGCTGTTTTGGTGAGCTAATTGGATTTGCTATTCAATAGTTATATATTTGTTATAATAACTGCTTCCTTTTTTTTAATCTAAATATTTAAAACATATATCATGAATATAAAAATTACTACAAAACAAAAAACACTAAGCCATATCTTCATAAGAAAGTTGCACCTTATTTTATTCCTATTAACCTGTGTGAATGTTGCAAACACCTTGGCACAGGCACCTGATACAGTAATTGCAACTTCACCTTCAAACATTTCCTGTACTTCTTTTACTGCAAATTGGGCAACAGCTTCCTGTGCAGCGTTCTATTTTATTGATGTTTCTACTAATGCTGTTTTTTCTGATTTTGCAGCTAGTTATAGTAATACCAATGTAGGCAATGCAAGTACTTATACTATTACTGGATTAGCTGTAAACACAGCCTATTATTATAGAGTTCGTGCAGGAAACAGCAGCGGCACAAGTGGCAGCTCCAACACAATAATGGTAAATACCGGAGCTCCGGCTGCTCCAACTGTTGGGCTTGTTTCCAATATTAACTGTACTTCTTTCAATGCGAATTGGTCCACTTCCATTGGCTCAACCGGCTACGCATTAGACGTTTCAACCAATTCAGCATTTTCCACTTTTATTTTAGGTTACAACAATTTAAACGCAGGCAATTCCTCTTCCACTACTGTAAGCGGGTTAACAGCCGGAACCACTTATTATTACCGTGTAAGAGCCTATAATGTTTGCGACACTAGTTTAAATTCTACAACCCAAGGGGTTGTTACCAGTTCGGGACCGTGCCTGATTTCCGCACCAACAGCAATGGGCGCATCTGCTCTGGCATGCACGGATTTTTATGCTAACTGGGGTGCCGTTACAGGAGCAACCACCTATTATATTGATGTTTCAACAGACATCGGTTTCGCAACATTTTCAGCCGGTTACAACAATTTTAATATCGGCAACTTAACTACTTATAACATTACAGGTTTAATAGTAAACACATTGTATTACTATCGCATACGCTCATCTGACGGAAACACAATCAGTTACAATTCAAGCACGGTAGCCGTTTCCACAAATGTTTGCAGTTCCGTTGCACCAATAGCTGTTAATGCATGTACAATAACCTGCACTTCTTTTACAGCTAACTGGATGCTTAATTCAGGTGCAACAGCATATTTTTTAGATGTTTCCACTGATTCTACATTCAACTCCTTTGTAACAGGCTACAACAATTTAAATGTAGGAAACGCAGCCACTTCCGCTGTCACAGGATTAATGCCTAATGTCAATTATTTTTATCGTATACGCGCAACAGATGGCAACACTTTCAGCCCAAATTCAGATACGATACCTGTGCTAACTTCCTGCACGCAATCCGCCCCGGTGGCTGATACCGCCTCCACTGTTACATGTACTTCTTTTAATGCTAATTGGGCTGCAGCATCAGGTGCTACGCTTTACTATTTAGATGTTTCAACAGATTCGGGATTCAACTCCTTTGTAACGGGCTACAACAATATAAATGTGGGGACTGTAACAACTTATAGCATTACTGGGTTATCAGCAAATATCACGTATTATTATCGTTTACGTGCCAGCAACGGAAGCATCAATAGTGTTAATTCAAATACGATTTCTGTACTTACTTGTCCTTCTACAAATATCAGCGAATTAAACAGCGATGTATTACATATTTATCCGAACCCTGTAAAAGACAGGCTGGTAATAAGTCGCAGTAAAAACAATAGCTGCAAAATTGTTATTACAGATATTCTTGGTAAAAGTGTTAAAGAAATAACTACCAACGAAATTCAAACGGAAGTTAATGTAAGCGATATTCCAAACGGTATTTATTTTATAAAAATGTCACACAGCATTAATAGCCATGTGCAAAAAATAATTGTCAACAAATAAAATTACTGAGAATAAAAAAACTGCTTAAAAGGCAGTTTTTTTATTCTCAATATATATTAAACAGCCAGACTATATTGAGAGTTCATCACAAATATTTCTGAATATAGATACAAGTTCAACATACCCTGAAGGTTTTATAATATAATTTTTAGCACCCAAACTCATTACATAATTAATATCTTCGGTTGATGAAGAGGTCGAAAATATAATTACACTCAGATGATTAAGGTCCGTATGGGCCTTTATTTCCTTTAAAGCGATCCGACCATCCTTTTTAGGCATATTCAAATCTAATAGTATAATATCCGGAAGTGCCGTTTTAGAAGCCACCTTGTACAGAAGATCATCTATCAACTCCTGGCCATCGGTTACAAAATCAATTGTATGTATTACATTCAATTCTCTAAAGGCTATTAAAGCCAAATTTCTATCATCGGGATCATCATCCGCCATTAATATCTTCTTACTCATACTCATTCGTTTTCGTTATTAGTGGTACTCGTTATCTCGAATTACCTTCCTTTATTGAATACTTTAAGTATTCAACGAATGAATTCCTCTCCAAGTTACTCTTATATTCACTTATGTAATAAATTTTATTCTGCCATAACGGGATTTGTATCTATTTTAGTTCTCCCTCACTCCAAGCTTTCCATTATTATAATCAGCGTATGCCATGCTAATTCCTTCATATTCATTACAAAAGGCTCCCGGGACACTAATAGGTCATTCAACGATTTTTAATGAACCGACAAAAGAATACCACCAATAGGCCAGTACTCTGCCTTGTGAATTTTTTATCGATTTCATCCTGACAATTATTAGATCCCAAAATTAAAAATCCTTTGCATCAATACTTTAAATAAATGCAAAGGATTTTGTTTAGAAATGCGTGTTTCTTAAGATTTCACCAATTGTATTTCACACATAATGTAAACATCATCACTTACCATGGTACCACCGGCTTCTAAAATTGTATTCCAGTTTAAACCAAAATCCTTTCTGTTAATTTTACCATTCACGCTAAAACCTGCTTTCACCTTACCCCATGGATCTTTTTGAATACCGCCAAATTGAACATCAAGACTTACTGCTTTTGTAACTCCTTTTACACAAAGATTGCCTTGAAGTTTATAGATACCAGTGCTCATTTGCGAGTAGCTGGTAGATACGAACGTAATTTCCGGATTTTGCACTACATCAAAAAAATCTGCCGAACGTAAATGTGTATCGCGTTGATCGTTTCCTGTAGTTATAGAGCTTGTTTCACCTGTAAAACGTATTTTGGCATTTGTAAACTCTTCGTCTTCAGTAACAACCTTTACTGTATAGTCTTTTAAGATCCCCCTTACATTTGTTATCATCATATGTTTAACCTTAAATGATATTTCACTGTGGACCGGATCCAATTTCCAGTTAACTTTATTTGTTACTGATTCGGATGCTTCTGTTTCCGGCATAGTTAGAGTATCTTCGATTGAGTTATTTTGGTTCATGTTTTTAAATTTAATAGTTAATACTATAACGTTCTTTATAAAAACAGGTGCCATTCAGCAATACAAAAATTAATTTAAAATGCAATTCTGTCCTTTCACCATATTTTAAAAGGATAAGTGCAATTTTCACATTTGTTTACTTCAAATATTTGGGGAAAAATATTCACAAACAAATATTCATTTAACGGTCAAAAAAAACATAACCCAAGTTTCGAGATATCAAAACCAAATAAGGAAAATTAAGAAGATCTTCAATAAGACTGGAGACAATAAATAATTTATGTATCCTGCAATTCCTTCCAACGGAAAGCGGAATTTATTATTGAATTGAAAGTTATTATTTATATGTTGCTGTCGGGCCTAATACTGATGCACCAGTAATTAATAATTATCTCCATTTGTTTAGCCATTCCATCAATGTCCCCAGGTTTAATGAAATAACCTTGTAACCGATAATCATAGGCCTCCTCAAGCTGGGCTTTAGTGGCGGCAGTACTCGAAAAAATAAATGGAACAGCTTTTTCCTTTAATTTTTCATCATTATCTATTGCTTTTTTTAAATCAATACCATTCATTTTAGGCATATTCATGTCACAAATGATCATAAAAATTGTATCGCTCGTAGCACTCAAATAACGAAGCGCTTCTTCACCATCCTTACAGTAAACAAGTTCAACCAGAATATTTAACTCCTTGAGTGCCATTTCAAGTACGTCAAGCTCGAACTTTTCATCATCTACAAGAAGTATTTTACCGAATATTTTTTTCATATTTAACTGCCTTAAAAAAACAGATAAACAACTGTTGCATTTATAATGCCATCAAAGATGAGGTTTCGTTTCCCCAACAATTATAATGCATGTATTCGACTAGTTGCGGTATCATTTCAACCAAAGTCAAGCTGGAAATATATTTTTAATGGACTTAATTTTTTTAGGACAAATTGCCATTTTTTATCGCGCAGTGGTTTAAAAAGATACAATAATTTGTTCCTTTAAAACAATCTAAAAATAACAATCGCCTCCAACAATTACCTAAGTATGTAATAGCCTAACACAGCAATACACTACGGTTTGATAAACTGGCATGTTATTTAACTTCCTTATTTATTAACCTGTCCTTATGAGAAACTACCTGTTGTTATCAGTTTTAATTCTTTCAACAACTCCCGTTAACATTAAGAATTTACAGAATTTTTCAACATATTCAATTAACGCTTGGTCGTACAAAACCTCTTTCCTTAAGTCCGACTGTGATATAATTCCTCTCTTTGAAAAGTCGGAGTTCCCTGTAGGAGTAGCAATTAATTTTCAAAAACTAATGAATGAGAAACGATATAGAAATATTGTTATATCACAGTTTAACAGCATTACTGCAGAAAAAAGTATGAAGGCTGCTATCATTCATCCCGAAAAGGACGTTTATGCTTTTGAAGAAACGGATTATTTGATGCGCTTTTGTCAAAAATATAATAAGCGCTTGCATGGACACACGCTGGTATGGCATAAAGAAATGCCACACTGGATGGAAAAATTTAAAGGTAACAGGAATGAATGGGAATTAATGTTAAAAAATCATATACATACTATAATATCGCACTGCAAGGCAAATGTAAAAAGCTGGGATGTGTTAAATGAAGCTTTTAATGATAATGGTTCCTTAAGAGAAAACATATGGCTAAAGCATATCGGTGAAGAGTATATTGAAAAATGTTTCCGGTATGCAGCAGAAGCTGATCCTGATGCAACTCTTTTTTATAACGATTTCGACCTAGAATCAAGGCCGGAAAAACTGGATGCCGTTTTAAAATTTTTAACTACCCTGAAAGTTAAAGGGGTGAAAATTGACGGTATCGGCATGCAAATGCATGTCAGTATTAACGCTCCATACTTGACAGATATAAACCTATCAGCATTGAAGATTGAAGCGCAGGGCTTTTTAGTTCATTACTCCGAATTTGATATTACATTAGTTAAAACCGGTAAATTATGGATGTTTAATAAGCATTTGTTGACACTGCAGGCACAAAGAGTTAAGGAGATTGTTGCTGGCTATAGAAAACTGCACACCACTAATCGCTTTGGAATTACTATGTGGGGCGTATCTGATGATGACAGCTGGCTTACAGAAAAGAACGGTAACAACCGACCACTGCTGTTTGATTCCTGGTACAAAATCAAACCTGCCTATTGTGGATTTCTGGAAGGCTTGGCAAAGTAATAAATATATTTCTTTAATCGTTTCTGGTGAAACAAATTTCCAATCTGTCATCCCTAGCTTTTCGCGAGGGATCTTATTATTTTATGAAAGATATCTCTAATGAGAAACAAGATCCCTCTTGACGAAAAGCCTATCGGGATGACAGGATCTATAATTGTAAATTTCATCTGTAATTTTTATTTTTAAATCGAATTACGTGTAGAATCAATTTGAAATAAAATTTAACAGGCTCTTAGTTTATGATTGCAAAACCAATTTTTTTTGAAAAGTTAAGACCCGCACACACACATATCGCATTTATTTTTGTCAACTTAAAATGACTCTGCAACAACAAAATAAAAATAACCACCTTCACGGCCATACCCATAGTCCAAACGTATATTCAAGCGTTCAGCGGGGTTCACTACAAACCGAAGTCCTGTTCCAACAGAGTATTTGACCTTGCTCAATGCTAAATCACTTTGCTTGTTGAAAACATCTCCTGCACCTGCAAAAGTAACCATTCCTAATCGCCAGAAGAGCGGAAAACGGTATTCCAACTGGCCACCAACAAAATTAACATCTCTAAAACGGTTTTTAGGATAACCTCTAAGCAGGTCGTCATTACCTACATTTGACATATCCAGAAAGGGTACTTGCCCGAACCCTAATCGTACTTTTGTTTGCAGGGCAAGAACCTGTCGGTTTTTTACACGCCAGTATTTTTGATACAGCACATTGAGAAAAGTAAAATCAAACGTGCTTCCAAGTTGGGGTTTATAAAAATAGGAAGAGATCTCTAATATACTTCCTTTATACGTATTAATTACATTGTCGCGACTATCATAAATAGCTACAAGGCCCACGGCAGATTGTACACCACCATTATGACCCGTAATAGAACCATCTTCAAGTATTCCACCCCTAGTATATTTAAAACCATACTCTTTTTCATAGTGATAATCCACACCCAAAAACACCGAAGGATAAACCTTTTTCAAAAAAAGTGATTTAAAACTGAACAGATTGTATTCGTAAAGCTCCTCGAAAGTTTTTAATGAGCTATTTCCTATCCCATAAAAACGGTCAGGAAAATTCCGGTAACGGAATTCACCTTTTAAAAGATAATTTTCATCATTCGTAAATATATTCCATTGTCCCCATACATCTAATTGGTCATTCTGGGTATAATCGCTTAAAAACTGAACGTTTGAAACCCTTGTTTCATGCTCATTTTCATTTTTGGGGCTAAGTTTAAAATAATAGACCCCAGCCGCACCGGCCGCCCACCGTGTATCCGGAGTATAATAGATTAGAGGTAAAATAAAAAAACCTTTTTTAACTTCATCCAGCGTGTCATTAAGGCTTCTGAAACCAAGAAAACGTTTTTTGTGTGGTGGTTGCACTTCCTGCGCCAGACTTAATTGGTTAATGAGGACAAAAAACAGAGAAAGAAATTTTATTAATCTTAGCATTGAAATTTTTCAGCTTATTTAATAGTACAAAAGTGTTAGAGCGCATAAATTTAGAAAAACATTTGCTCATTTTACTCTAAATTAAAAAACAGAAGAGAACCTTAAATTATTTTTCTATTCCGGCAGAAGGCCTTCAATAAGTAAAGCCATAAAAATTGGCAATACCTGGTGCTTTCCAAATATTCCTGTTAACAAGGAGGTTACTGTAACTGGTACATTTCTAAAGGATGGAATAATTCAAAAAGCCACAAAAAATTTTAAAGTACAAAATAAAGAAGCGCTGCATCAACTGGAGTACAAACCTGAACAATAAAAAAGCCCTCGTTTGGATTATTCGAATTAATTCTTCTGATTCGCCTGCTTCATTTTTTTGTATTCCGAAGGCGAGTAGTTGGTAAGTTGCTTAAAAATTGTATTGAAATTACTGCGTGAGGCAAAGCCTGCCATTGTTGCAATGGCTTCTAGCGTGTATTTTTCGGTTTCTTCTGAATTTAATAAACGTTTTGCTTCCTCAATTCTTAATTCATTTAACCATTTCGAGAAATTTTTATTTGCGAAAAGGTTGATACTGCGCGAAGCGCGTGAAAAAGGAACACTTGCATTTTTCGCCAGTAATTGAAGACTCATTTCCGGGTCGGTATATAATTTTTGTTCTGTCATTAATGCCGAAAGGATGGCAAAATCCTTTTCAAGCAGTTCGGGAGGAAAAGCCGGTTTTGAAATTTCTTCCGTTAAAACCTGCTGCACTTCGGCAGGCGAAAATGGTTGTTTGATACCGGGCAGTATCTTTTTGATATAATCCTGATGGTACTGGAGACGAAGTTGCTGTAAAATCAGAAACCGGTTTTGTTTCCTCATGAAATATATGGTGAAAACAAGTATCAAAACAACTTCAGCCGAAAAGCTTAACGAGTACATATAATCGATAAATCCCCAGCTGGGTAAAACTTTTATTATCCGAAGTATTATAATAATTGAAGCAGCTATTGGAAAACACAACGCTATAAACACACCATAAGCAGGTTTGAACCGGTGCCGGATACAAATACAAAGGTCAATAAAGCCACTAAACAAGTAAACAAATGAAAATATAAATATCAGATAACCAGACAGTTGACTGCTTGTGGTTTCATTGAGAAGCACGCCAGCGGTTACAACCAGGGGTAGTAATAGCAATAGCGTTTTTTTAAAACGTTGCGAAATAAGGAAAGCTAGTTTTGAAAATCGTGTTATCTGGGCACAAAACAGCCAGAAGAAAAAACAAGCCAATAATTGAAATACACCCTTTCCGAAAAAAGCCAGGTAAGGTGATCCCGGCCAGAGATAATGGTAAGCATACCCATGGGTTTGTAACTGGAAAAGGATAAAGGCTGCCATGTATATAGCATAATAGACCATAACGCTTCTGCCTGAAATGAGGCTAACCACCACTGCAATCAAAAAAATATTAAATATCAGCCCAAAATATATAAAATTGAACCTGTCTCGTGATGCTATCCATTCATCCAGCTCATTTTTTGTAAGCAGGAGAAATGTGGTGTTAAGTGACCCGCTCCGGATGGCCAAACGGGTATAAATGGTTGCTTTTTCATTAAGCGACACCTTTACCGGAATTACAAAACATTCCGTTTTAAACGGACGCTGATCAAACGGTACCGAAAGGCCGGTATGTGACAGGTGGTTCTCTTCCTTCCAAATATCTATCGTATCAATGAAGCTTGTAGGGATAACCCAGTAAAATGTAGCACTGTCGTTTTCGGGGTTAGTAAACTCCAGCCTCAGCCAGATTGGTTTTGGATTAATACCTTCACTGACACGTTTTTTTTCCAGGGTTTCCCATCCAGCTGTTATTAATGAGGGCTTTAGGCTACTGCTATGATTTTTAGATAGTTGCCAACTAATAGTCGTGGAATTTGGTTCATTATTAGACCCTTTTAAAATTTTTACTCCTCCCGCCACCAGAAAAACAAAACTCATTAAAAAAATCAATTTTGCCTTAAATTTCATCAAAAATGCCTGTTTTATGCCCTAAAATATGTTTCAGGACATGCAAATTTAGGATAAAACCACACGAGTGGATAAAATTGCACCGAAAATTATAGTGTATTAAATTCAAAAATGAAACAAATGAAAAAACAATTACAAAAAACAATCTTAATCGCAGTAGTTGCCTTTTTTGGCTTGAGCAATATTGCAAATGCACAGGCGCTTTTTAAAGACCTTTATCTGGGGGGGCCTACTTCCAGTTCCAACCCTCTCCGATTTACGGAAGTTAATGGTATGATGTATTTTGTTACAGAACAGAACCCACTTACTGATTACTCCGGCACCCAGCCTCACAGTTATGCGCTTTGGAAATCGGACGGCACTGTGCCAAATACGATACGGGTAAAAGACAGTATTATTTCTACAAATGCCGGAGATGCACTTTGGCTGTATAACGTAAACAACACCTTGTTTTTTGTAAAATTCACAACGGCTAACATTTATCAATCTACTACCACAGAGCTTTGGAAAAGTGATGGAACCGAAGCTGGAACAACGCTTATAAAAACACTTTTATCTGTAAACACCGCTCCTGCAAATTTCACTGTGGCTGGCAACAAGCTGTTTTTTCAAATGGATGCTGGTGACGGAATTGAACTCTGGGTAAGTGATGGTACAACGGCAGGAACAATGCAGGTTATTGATCTGGCACCTGGACTTGATCCTTATTATTCCGCACCTATAAGCGGAGTTGTGGATGCGCCAATGGCCGCTTTTAACGGAAAAGTATATTTTAGCGGTACTACCGTTAGTCAGGACAACAATGGTAATTCCAACCTTGAACTATATGTAAGCGATGGCACATCAATAGGTACTACCCTTGTCCAAGACATCAATCCAGGTATATACAGCTCTCTCCCAAAAAATTGGGTAATTTACAACAACGAACTTTATTTTTTGGTACAAGATAGCTACATCTCAGGTTCTACTACCACCAATATATGGAAAACAGATGGAACAAATACGGTAGCTGTTACTACTAATAATATTTATCATTTTAACACTCCGGTTGTATTTAAAAACGCCATTTATTTTATTAAAGGAAGTACCGGAAGTGAAGCGTTATGGAAAACGGACGGAACAAATGCCGGAACTGTTTCTGTAACAACTTCTGCAGCGCAGATCAACGGAGCAAATGCAGATTATCTGATTACTTCAAGTTATGGATCTAATTATAAAAAAACTGACGGTACAACGGTTACAGCAGTTCCTGATAGTCTTGGTAAAACGGCTTCATTCAAAGTACTCAATAACAAAATGTATTATGGAGATGGGGCAAGAGGTTTATGGAGTACTGATGGTACTGAAGTAGGAACTACTCATCTTGCACCTTCCAGCCTGAATCCAAACTATCTTTTTGTTTTCGACAATAATCTTTTTTTTAGCGGTTTTATAGCCGGTACAGGAATTGAATTATGCTCATTAAATCCAGCAATCACAACAGGGATAAACCAGGTAAATAACCTGCAAGGTATTTCTGTATATCCGAACCCTTCCACAGGTATATTCACTTGTATTGCTCCGGCAATGTCTGAAATAAAAATCTACAACGTTTTAGGAGCTGTTGTTTATACAGGTAAAATCACTTCCGAAAAAACAGAAATAAATTTAACGCAACAACCTAAAGGAGTTTATTTTTACCAGTTGACCGGTAATGAGCATGCTGCAAAATCAGGACGAATTATTATTGAATAAATACATCTCTCTGAAGTCTTACCAAATAGCAAGTGGATTGTTAACTTAAATAAAACATCTACCCATTTAAATAATGGGTAGATGTTTTTTTAGGAAGGTGATAAATGAACTTACACTTTCTAAAGTGAAAGTAAAAATGCCACGTCTTTTTCTTAGGACAACAGAATAATTTCGCCCATTAACTCAAAATCCATAAAATAGAACATCATTAATTAATAAAACATAAATTATGAAAAACTATCGAAAAATTGTAATGCTAATCTCACTGGCAAGCTTGGGATTGAGCTCAACTATAAATGCCCAAAGTACCACTTACAAAATTTTGTTTGATGATCCCTTAGCTTATAAAAAACTCTTTATCAATTTTAATCTGATCGAGTTGGATGTTGTTAATCCATCAAACTGGAGAGTAGGTCTTGGAGCTGAATATACATTAAATCAAAAATTTTTGGTTCATGCCGATTATAATTTCACACCTCTTGGGTCTGTAGGTTTTAATAGTGAAACAATTAATAAGGCGGGACAATGTTTTGAAGCAGGTGGAATTTTTTCTTTTGCATCCAAAATCAAACCGGGGAAAATGAAAATTAGATTCAATTCCCAGAGAACCCGCTATAGAATGAAAGTGACGTGTAATATTCACAAACAATATGGAATAAGAGGAGGAATAAACTATTTTTCCACACCTAAAAAACATGATGATTTTATTTCGTACTCAAATGCACCAAGTATTTATGCTGGTATAGTTGTAATGCGAACAAAAAACCCTTTAGTTAGCGTGGAAGATTACGGCACCTACAGTAGAAACAGTCGTGGTAAATTTTATATAGATGTGATGTTTGCACCGGTGATAAATGTGAGCGACAATACAAATTATGCGGCATACGTGGGCTCTGCTTCCACTGCAACAGCTGCTACTTTTCCAGATCTGACAAAAAACCACATTGGCGCAAGATTGGGTTATATGAAAAGAAGCAATTTTCCTTTGCCTTTGTATCAGGGATTTGAAACAGGAATTCGTCCCGGAGTGGGCGATGGCTTTTTCTTTCTTTGTAAAATAGCTGTTTCTGTTGGATTCATTGAAGGTAAAAGTAAAACACCTGCAGAGTAATTAAAGGGGCGATAAGATATTGAAATTGCGCTCTCCTAATTGGTTTTATAATAGTTGATTTAGTTGGAGCTTACATTTCCAATAAAGTGAATTTTAGAAAAGAAAAAAAATGCTGATAAATCAAAACCTATATTAAATCAAGGTTAAAGAAATAAAACACTTACTCATTTAAATAATGGGTAGGTGTTTTTGTTTTTCCCATTTCTACCTCAATGCAATAAGTATAAGTAATAACCTGATTCTTATAGTTGAAAAAAAACATTTCTGTAAGTTTTCTTTTATAATCTCCAGTCAAAAGTTGAATGAAATATCTATTTTCTAAAAACACAACTTCACAATCTTTAAAATCAAGGAATGCATTTGTAATCGGAAACTGCATTTTATAAAACGATTCCTTCATTGAAAAAAAAAGGGTACTGTAAAAATCCTGCTCTTCGGGATTGGCGGAAGAAATAAACTCAATCTCATTGGAGGTGAAAAACAAATTCCACAATTTTTTTTCAACCCGACCGAGTGTTTCAATATCAACTCCTAAAGATTTATAGCTGGATTTATTCGCGACAATGGCACCCGCAAGGTTCTTAGAATGGCTAATAGAGCCAACAAGTCCTTTCGGCCATATTGGAGCTCCCGAAACTGAATTTAAGATTGGAGCCTTTAATTGTATTTTATCGCAGCAAGTGTGGGCACAATATCTGCCTCTGCAAAAATCCAACATTCGAACACTTTCATAATCTTCTGCCTGTTTTTTTTCTTCTTCGAATAGAATATTCTCTGAAACAGTTTGATCTGTAAAGCACGATATAATACCGGAAGGGAAAGAGTGATTTATCAAAATAAAAACAAAGAGCACCTGCTGAATACAGGTGCTCTTTTTCATTAATTACTGAACTAAAATTTTATTTAAATCGACCGAAATTTGCTTCTGAATAAAATCTTTGTTTCTACTCACAAACCAATGATCGCCATGCACTAACTCCTGTCTAAAATCAGAAGTGGTATGTTCTTTCCATGGGGCCATTTCTTCCGGCAACGTTACTTCATCTTCCATTGCTGAAAATACGGTAATAGGAAATTCGAATTTAGCATCGTTTTGATATTCATATCCAACCAAAAGAGGCATGTCTCTTCTCATACCCGGTAGAATTTTCTTTACAAAATCAAGGTCATCGATGTACGACATTAAACCTAATAGCTTTTGTTCTGAGTTACTTGATATAGTAGTGGCTTTCATCACATCTCTGTTCTTCCAGGTTAATGTAATTTGAGGAGCCATTGTTGCTGAACAAAAGAAATGCAGTGGTTCTTTTCCGTATTTTTTTCTCAGCAAACGGGTTAATTCAAATGCTATAATTCCGCCAAAACTGTGGCCATATATAGCAAATGGCCCATCCAATAATGGAAGAATTGCATTTTCAATGTCCGCAAGTAAGCTGTTTAGTTCTGTAAAAATTGGCTCGTTACTCCTGTTTTCTCTTCCGGGAAGCTGAACTGCATAAACATCGGTATCAGCAGGAGGCGCGTTTAAAAAATCAACAAACATAGATGCACCGGCTCCCATTGAATGGAACATAAATAACTTTGTTTTGCCGGTACTTTCTGTTCCTTTTTTATGTACAAACCAATTGTTAATCAACTCTACATCTTCTTCATTTGATAATCCGGATTCATCTGAATTATTTTTTGCCGAATCTGAACCTATACTATCAAGGATATAAGCTGCAATTTCCTTAATACTTGGCCCTTTCGACATTTTCATCAACGGATAATTAAACTCTAATTTTTGTTGAATCCAATTTCTCAATTGATTCATCATCAAAGAATCTAAGCCAATTGCGGAAACCGATTTAGTGGCATCTAATTTATCCGCTGTTGTTCCTAAAATTCTTGCCAGTGCTTCTTTTAAATGCTCGGTTAAATTGCTTTCAGCTTCACCAGCTTCCAATAACAATAATTTATCTTTTAAGCTGTCTCCAGAATTACCAGTATTGCCAATCTTTAAGGCCTCGTCTGTCAAGAGGTGTTTAAACTTTTCATCATTTCTTAAGTGATGGAAAAACTCTCTAAACTTTAACCAGTCAATGTTTGCGGCCATTCTAACCTGATCCCCTTCAATAAGAATTCTTTCAATTTTACGGGTAATTTGATTCATCGTTAATGGTATCCACCCCTGATTTGCAAGCACATTAAGCACATTCCCTCCCTCTTTCGACATCCCTGCATACTGCCCTAAAACACCAAGGTTTACACTTTGAGCGTGCAATCCTTTTAGTTTTCTATAAGCAACAAGTTTATCCAAAAAGTTGTTTGCTGCAGAATAGTTAGACTGTCCGGGCAAACCAAAAACAGAAGAAATGGAAGATAACGACAAGAAAAAATCTAATTTGATATTTAATTGCTCCGCTGCCAAATGCAGGTTCCAGGCCCCTATTGCTTTTGGATTAAATACTTTTTCAAACAACTCCTTGCTTAAATTTTGTATTGTCGAATCCTGTAAAACAGCAGCACCATGTATAATTCCCGCCAGAGGAGCAATTCCGTTTATTTTTGTTACCATTTGTTTTACCTGCTCTTCAGAAGATAAATCAATATTTTCAACCAATACGGTTACACCTTGCTCTTTTAATTTGGTTATCCAATTGTTATCATAATCACTCTTTGGTCCGCTTCGGCTCACCATAGCAACTGTTTGCGCTCCACGCTCAACAAGCCATTTGCTTAGTTCTAATCCAAAACCGCTGGCACCTCCTGTTATGATGTATGATTTAGATTTATTTAATTGCAAATGATCAACCGGTAATGTTTCAATGGTTTCATTTTCCATCGATATTACCACCTTCCCGATATGTTTCCCTTTAGAGATAAAATCCAAACCTTCCGAAAGATTATTAATCTTAAAGGATTTGAAAGGATGCGCTTCTACTTGTTTTGATTCGAACAGTTGAATAACATCATTGAAAAGTTTTTCTCCTTTTGCCGGTTTCTGAGCCATCAAACGATCAATGTCAACAGCAAAATAGCTTAGATTATCGCCAAATCGCTTTAAGTACAATTGCATATCGTTGTAGATATCCGTTTTTCCTATTTCTATAAACCGTCCGAAAGGGCGAAGGCATTTGATACTTTGTATGATTGATTTACCACTTAAGGAGTTTAATACCAAGTCCACACCTTCTCCATTGGTGTCACGCATGAGCTCATTATAAAAATCAAGTGTTCTGCTGTTGTAAATATGTTTAACGCCCATATTTCTTAGCAACTCGCGTTTTTCTTCACTACCTGCAGTTGCGAAAACTTCAATGCCATTAAGTTGAGCCAATTTGATTGCAGCTAAACCTACACCACCTGTTGCAGAATGAATCAGAAGACGCTCCCCTTTTTCCATCTGCCCCAGATTGAACATGCAATAATAGGCAGTTAAGTAAACAATAGTAATTGTTGCACCTTCCTCAAACGACAAATGCTTCGGCTTTTTTACAACACAATGCTTTGGAGTAATTACTTTCCCGGAAAGTGAATTTGGAGCAATTGAAATTACTTCATCACCTACTTTAACATTTGTAACTTTGCTGCCTATTCTAGAAACAACACCGGCACATTCCAATCCTAATTGGGCTCCAACCAATCCCCCTTTCACGCTTTCTTCACTCAATAGTCCCATCAGGTTAAGAACATCTTTAAAGTTAAGTGCAGAAGCTTTCACATCAATTTCTACATCATTTTCTCCTAAAACAAAAGGCGGAATTTGCTTGAATTTTATAGAATCCAATATTCCCGGTTCATTTAAAAATGTTCGGTAATACGAGCCCGATGCAGGTTGCTGAATGGTAGCAAGCCCTTGAGCCACCGATTTTTCAACCGCTTTCAGGCGTTTTACAAATATCTTATCTCCTCTAAACCCAAATTCAGTTTCATTTCCGCCATTTGAAGTAGAAGTTATAATTTTAGCCAAGTGTTCAATTTCTGTTTCATTTTCGATATTCGAAATATCCGCTATTTTAACTGTTGCCAAAGGAAACTCGTTCACCATAACCCTTCCCAAGCCAAACATAACTGATTGACGCAGATCTATTTCTTTGTCGCTGTCAACAATCACATCTGATTTAGAATTAATTATCCAAATGGAAGCTTGAAATTCTTCTTCAACAATGGCATTAAATATATTCAGCGTTTTCCAGCTTAAATTAACGGCTGCACTTGAAATGGCTGATTTATCTTCCGTTATAGGAGTAGTAACAATTATTCTATTTACAGTTGGGTATTCCGCTTTAATTGTTTTCAATTTAAACTTAATCTCTTCCCTGTCATTTAAATCGTTCACATCAACAGAAATAATAGCTCCGCCATTTGCTTTTATCTTATCTGTTAACAATGGAAATGCTGTTTCTTTTTCTTTGATAAAAAGAACAGAATTATTTGCCGGTTTAAGGTTTAAGTCGGGCGAATTTATCCACTCATATTGGTAGCAGCCTTCATAAGCTATTTCCGATTCTTTTCCTCTTGAGCCCTCAATGTATTTACATTTTAAACCTTGTACTTCGGCAATAAGATCACCGCTTTCATCCATTATCCAAAAATCACCGTTTAAGAAATTTGAACTTGCTTCAGTAACCTTAACATAACTCCATGTGATTTTTGAACTCGGCTTTTTATGAAATTTATATCTATCAATATGTACCGGAAGATATACTCCACGCTCTTCATCATCACTGCTCATTTTCGCTGCGAAAATGGTATGTAAACAAGCATCTAAAACAGAAGGATGTAAATTGTATTCTTCAATGCCGTAATCCAATGAGTCGTGCAATTCAACTTTTCCAAGAATTTCTTCTGCCACTACCCATAAATTCTTAACAGCTCTAAATGTTGGCCCGTAATACAACCCGCTTTTCTTTAACTCATTGTACATTGGCTGAACAGGCAATCTATCGTAGATGCGTTCCTGAATTTCTTTTAGATTAACAGGATTAGATTTAAACGTGTCGCCCAGCGCATTCATTTTACCGTTCGAATGTTTTACCCATTCCGAATCGGCATTGTTTTTATCCTTACTTAAAATCCAATATTTTTCTTCATCGGAGTACACTTCAATTTTTATTTCACTAAACTCTCCTTCATCAGGCAAAAACAATCCGCTTTCAAAGTTCACATCTTCTAAAAAATTGAATTTGTTTCCAAAAGCCTGAAAAGCAGCAGCTGTAGCTATTTCCAAATGCCCGGTTGCAGGGAAAATAATAACATCATCAACTTTGTGATCGTCAATATAAGGGTCGATATGTTTATCAATTAGAACATTAAAACTAAATGTGTTATCATTCAGTCCCGACTTAGAAAATCCGGTAATGAGGGGATGTGTTTTTTTACTTTTTCGTTTTGCCTTATGTTCTGCACTTTCGAACCAAAACGATTTCAAATCCCATTTATATTTTGGTAAATCATAGATGGCTTGTGCATTTGGATAGATTGTATCAAAATTCAATTTGAAACCTTTTGTATACAATGACCCCAATGTTTGAAGGAAAATTAATTTCTCATTTTCTTTCCTTTTGATGGATGGAAAAATCGCAGCCGGACTATTTACTTTTGTAAATAATTCTTCTGCCCCCTGCGATAATGCAGGATGCGGCCCTATTTCGATTAATAAATCATAACCATCCTTTACCATTTCTGCCAAAGCATTGGAAAAATAAACCGGCTCACGAACATTGTCATACCAATATTCACTAACCAAATGTAAACCATCCTCCTTTTTACCTGTTACAGTTGAATACAGATCAATAGAGGCTTTAGAAGGTTTTAAATCAATTAATGAGCGAATCAATTCTTCTTTCAGCGGCTCCATGTGATGTGAGTGGAAAGGAACAGTAACTTTCAAAAAGCGATTGAAAATTTCTTTTTTCTCCATTTCAGAAGCAATCTTTTCAAGTGGGGCTTCATCACCTGATAATACAATCATTTCAGGGCCATTCACTGCTCCTAAAGAAACAACATCACTAACATCTTTAATTAGTTCTATTGCTCGTTTTTGATCAACACTAATGGCCAGCATTTTTCCCTTACCTGTTGCAGCATGCTGCCCTCGGCTTCTGTGAAAAATAACCTGTACAGCCTGTTCCAATGTTAGAGAACCAGCTGTGTATGCAGCAGCAACCTCTCCAATAGAGTGACCTACAACACCCTCTGGTTGCACTCCATGCTTTTTCCACAATTCAACCAAGGCAATTTGTATTGCCATAATTGCAGGCTGTGCTATCCTTGTATCGTTCACGCGCGATGATTGCTCATCCTTATTCATCTCTTCTAATAATGACCAGCCGGCAATCTCTTTAAAATAAGCCTCTATTTGCTGAATGATTGATTTGAACAATGGCTCTTTCGCTATTAGCTCTTGCCCCATAGCAAACCATTGTGGTCCCTGGCCTGTAAATACAAATCCCACTTTTTTCAGCGGCACATTCAATTCATTCGAAACAACGCCTGCTAAAACAGTTCCTTCCAGGAAAGCATCTATCTTGTGAATCAGATCATTTTTGTTTTCAGCAGTAATTGCAATTCTGCATTTTAAATCTGATCTTCTTATACCGATGTTGTAACAGATATCTCTCAGTGATTGATCACTTGAATTAATGTAGTTTTTGTATTCTGTTAACAGATTTTTTAATGCATCATTTGTTTGTGCACTGATTTGAAAAAGATAAAAATTTTCTTCCTGTACTGAAACTGCTTTTACATTGTTTTCTTTAGCAATGTATTCTTCAATAACCACATGCGCATTGGTTCCGCCAGCACCAAAAGAGTTTACACCACCAACTCTTGGACTTCCATCCTTTTGCTCGGGCCAAACAATAGTATTATCTACCACTTTTAGTTTCCAGTTTTCAAGATCAATTTTTGGATTAATCTTATCAAAATGTAAATTGCCGGGAATTGTTTTGTTCTTAATTGCAAGCGCAAGTTTTATTAAGCCTGCAACTCCGGCAGCGCCTTCCAAGTGGCCGATATTTGTCTTTACAGAGCCAATCATTAAAGGATTGTCTGCATTTCTTTTAGAGAAAACATTGGCAAATGCTTTTGTTTCTATTGGGTCTCCAACAGGTGTTCCTGTTCCGTGTGCTTCTATGTATTGCACCCTATTCACATCAATATTCGCCAATCCATACGCATTTTTCAGCATTGCTGTTTGAGCCGATTCGCTTGGTACAGTAAATCCTTCAGGAGTGAATCCATCCGAATTGCAAGATGACGATTTTATTAAAGCATATATTTTGTTACCATCTGCAACAGCTTTAGATACCGGCTTTAAGTAAACCACACCAACACCTTCACTTCTTACATAACCATTTGCTTTTTCATCAAATGATTTACATAAACCATCCGGACTAAGGAAATGCCCTTTCGACATCATCACCGTAGATTCCGGATTAATCATAATATTCACACCGCCTGCAACAGCTGATGTAACGGTATTATCCCAGATACTTTGACATGCAAGATGAATAGAAACCAAAGAACCCGAACATGCTGTATCTATTGAAATACTTGGTCCTTTTAAATCATATAAATACGAAATTCTGTTTGCTAAAGATGTTAATGATGCTCCCATAGGAACATGCGGACTAATGGAATATCTATTGCTTTGGTCAACTTGAATATCCCAATAATCATTCATAAAAACACTCATAAAAACAGAAGTGTTTGAACCTTTGAAATCTTCTAATTTATCGCCTGCATCTTCAATGGCTTCAAAAGTAGATTGTAGCAAAAGCCTTTGTTGCGGGTCTATTCGCTCTGCTTCTTTAGGAAAAATGTTAAAAAATTCATTGTCAAAAAGGTCAATACCCTTAATAAATCCGCCTTTATTTGTTTTAATCTTACCTGCTTTATCAGGATTCGGATCGTAATACTCTTTTTTATTCCAACGGTCTTCCGGAACTTCCGAAATTCCATTCACTCCGCTGATTAATTTCTTCCAAAATTCTTCAGGGTTATTAATCTCTCCCGGCACACGACAACCAATGCCAACAATTGCAATATCTTCTCTGTTATTCATAAAATGATAATGATGTTAATTTTCGCGCGCAAAAATAACTTTTTTTTCCAATCAAAAAATACCTAAAATTCAATATTAATCGATACGAATAATATAAACATCGCATTATTATTTTAAAGACTACTTTTCAAGTACTTTTTCGGGTGCAATATTGGTATCGAACCAATTCCTTTCGCTTCACAGGCGAACGCTCTAACCATTTAAGCTAAAAGCACCATTTGTAAGGATTACAGAATTCAACCTATACGCTCTCGCAATAGTTTCTATAACTACCGCGGCCACCGTTACACTATATCCACAAAGTGTTTCCAACCCAATTCGAGCTAGTAACAAGAAGTTTGTTGCTTCTTATTCTTTCCAATTGAACTTCAGAAACATTTTGTTCTCCCCTGTGGATTCGAACCACAATTGCCGGTGTCAAAAACCAGTGTCCTGCCAATTAGACGAAGGGAGAGTGTGCGGAAAACAGGAATTGAACCTGTGTCTTTCGGGCTTCAACCGAATGCTTGAACCAACTCAGCTATTTCCGCAATTGTCGGGAAGGCAAGACTCGAACTTGCGACCTGATGTTTCCAGAACACCTATTCTACCAATTGAAATACTTCCCGATAAAAAATAAAAAAGCCCATAAGAATTATCTTATGGGCTTTCTCAAACTGCCTGATAAAAATATCAAACAATATAGCATTCGCCCACCAGCCACATCTGCGGCTGTAGAAATAGGATTTGAAAATGGTTTATATTTAGATTTGTTTTCATTTGTTTAAATTTTAGCAATCATTTTTTTAATTAATCCTCTCTACTTCCATCATCCGCCATTCTCACTATTTTTGGTGTGAAGCGAGCTAACACATCTACTAAATCGGTTTGCGCAGCCATTACCATATCAATGTTTTTATAAGCCATTGGTGCTTCATCTAAACCTGCCCCAATTAATGTTACTCCATGATCTTTCAAAATGGTTGTCATCTCATTTTTTGTAATCGATTGAATAGCTTTTGTTCTGCTCATTTGTCGTCCTGCACCATGTGAGGCAGAATTGATTGAATTTATTTCACCTTTTCCTCTTACAAGAAACCCTGGCGCAGTCATTGATCCGGGAATAATCCCCATCACATCTTTAGAAGCTGGCGTAGCACCTTTACGGTGAACAATTACTTCTTGCCCGTTCCACATTTCTTTCCAGGCAAAATTGTGATGATTTTCCACTTTTGCCAACACTTGTCCCCCAATTGCTTTCGTTAATCGGTTATGAATAACTTCGTGGCAAGCAGAAGCGTAATCACCTGCCAGATTCATTGCTAACCAATACTCTCGTCCAGCTTCAGAATTCAAATCCAAATAGGCGAGATTCTCTGCCTCCTTTGGCAACCGGCAAATTTCTTTCGCCAGTTTTGTATAATATCCGGCAACAGTTGCACCAAATCCACGTGAACCAGAATGTGTAAGCAAGGCAACATACTTTCCTTTTTTAATGTTAAGCATTTTATCATCGGCAAGCATTTCAATTATTCCCCATTCCACAAAATGGTTCCCACCACCAGATGATCCAAGCTGAATAGCTGCTTTATCATGCAAATTTTTAACGAATGGAGTCATATTAAACTCTTTTCTATCTAACACCTGATGATTTGCTTTGTCTTTTCCATGCCAACCGTTACCTGCACCAAATTTTGTAAACGCCACTAATTCACGCTTGTATTTCGCATGATTTTGGACAAAATGATTTTCTGGAATATCAAAAATGGAAAGCGCCATTCGGCATCCGATATCTACCCCTACACCAAAAGGAATGATTGAATTATTAGTGGCTAATACGCCACCAATTGGCAATCCATAACCCTGATGGGCATCGGGCATTAATGCTCCCGCAATAGTTACCGGCAATCGCATTGCAACTTCCATTTGTTTAATTGCACCATCTTCAATATGATCAACACCAAACACCACGTAACCATCGTGTTTCTCTTTTAATGGTATAATTTCGCGAGTATCTTCATCTTCCGATTTCGGTTTCGCCATTAATGCAACAGCTACTTCACTTAAAAATTCATCTTCGATATAATCTACTGGAGAGGCAATAAGTTTAGCAAACTGTTCCAACACTGCTTCTTTTGTTGAGTTGCGAAATTTTTTTTCAATTACGACAATAGCAATACCTATCGCTTTTCCTTGTGGGAAGCCTAAGTTCTTTAAGTCTTCTCCTTTTATGTTTAATTTGTTCATTGTACTAATTTAATTTTTATTACGATACAAAGGTTTACACAATCTACGCAATCAAATTGCGTAATTAAAATTATTTTCGAAATAATTTTAATTTTTTTATTTAGCCTGTCGGACAAGCCAGGAATTGAACCGGGTACCTCCGTCATAAATGACGGTGCTCATACCAATGAGCTTCATGCCGGGGCTCTATATCAGATAAGTTTAGGGTTAATCTAACCATTTATCTTCTATAGTAAAGCCCTCAACCAAATGGTTGAGGGGCATCCTGCTTTTTTATTTCTTCTCAGGCACAAAAATCTGCTTCAACTGATCTACTATCAGACTTCCCCCAGACAACGAGATGTTATTAATCTTCTCCGCAATCTTCTCAACGTACTCCATCTCTTTTAATTTAAACAGCATCTGGTTATCTTCCATCAATTTTGCCGTATTTAACAAACTTCTTGTAGAGGCTGTTTCTTCACGCCTCATGATGGTATTAGCTTGTGCTTTTTTCTCCGCGATCAACACCTGATTCATTATCTCTTTTACTTCACCAGGCAAAATAATATCTCGGATCCCGCAGTTTGACAACTCAACTCCAATCGCATCCACTTTCTTTGAAACAATAGTGTTCACATATTTTGCAACATCTTCACGTTTTTCCAACAACTCATCAAAAGTCATGTTACCAACATATTCTCTCAAAGCTAACTGCAAGAGCATATACAATTGCTTCTCAAAACCTTTATTCTCTACCAATGCTTTTACTGCATCAGTTACTTTATATTGAGCAAAGAAATTCAAACGAAGGTTCGCTTTGTCTTTAGTCAGGATTTCCTGACCAGCAACCTCTAACTGCAACTGCCTCATATCCGTTTTTAATACTGCAATTGGAGTACTGTTTTTCCAGAAAAAATAAGCTCCGGATTCCAATATCTTATCAAACTTACCATTGATGAACATTAATCCTTTTTCGTAAGACTCCACTACATAAACTCTCACATAGTTTAGTACTTCCTTTCTGCTTAGCAATGAAGGATCGATTTCTTCAGAGATTACAATATTATCCAAATCTACAATGATATATTTTTGATTTAAAATACCTTTCCAATAGGCGTATCTACCGGCAGTCAATACATTTTTGAACATGTTATTTTCATATTGAAACGCAATCTCATTGTCTTTGACTTCAATCACGTTCAAAGCACTTTCAAGCTTTTCATCTTTCAATAGAATGTTTAAGTCGCAAGGAGAAATAAACTGTTTGGTCATATCATAAACAATTACTTCTTCTAAAAAGGATACCCAATTGGTTCCTTCAACAATCATTCTTTTGTAAGCGCCATTACGGAATACTAATCCCAAAGTATAGGCGTTGATGGTTTTCATTTTCATTTTTATTTAGTTTTAATCAATTTCGTTTTTAAAAGTAAAAGTCATAAAGCAATCCATCTTTGAAAAGCGGATCCGGCTTAAGTAATAGTTGAATAAATAGTTTTTATAAATGGCATAAACTCCTAAAAGTTTAATTTTACTTATAGAAAGTAATTATTCGATCTTATCACGGTATCTGCCTTTTCAAGTCTTTCACCGATTGTAATATTAAAATGCACATTACCGAATCGCTTTACTTCTTTTACCCGATGGCCATTTTTATAGAAGTGGCCTTCTTCTCATTTATGGATTTTTAGTCCACTGCTAACCAATTGCATCTCCTTTAAGAGATAGCAGGATTCGAACCTGCATTTGAGTTGTTACTCTACCAACTGAGTTACCCGATTTGTACTCGGGACAGGAATCGAACCTGCGACACACAACGTGAAATGCTCCAATCATCATTAAAAGCAGCATATTATTTATCAGCGATAAACAACACTTTGGAGATATTTAGAAACTCACAACAGGGCTTCAACTTTGATTTTCACATTCTTCCGGTTAAGGAAGATTTTTTTACTGAGTAATTTTTCAGTAAATATTTTAATTCAAAGAACAATTTCATATTGACGCTGCAAAGGTTTTATATTATTGCGCATCCTAATTGCGTAGTTAAAATTATTTTCGAAAATAATTTCAACCAACTGAATATCAAGCTAATTACTTTCCATTAAAATTCACCCGCCATTCTCTACGCAAATTCATTGCGCACTAAAATATATTACATATATTTGAATAAAATAATTATCCTTTTTGTCATGCCGTTAAACAAACTTGCTCTTATACGTTATAAAACAATTGATAATTGTTTGCAAAACCATTTTCGTAAATGGACGCTGGAAGATTTGATAGAAGCCGTTTCTGATACTTTGTATGAATACGAAGGGATTACAAAAGGAATAAGCAAACGAACAATACAATTGGATATTCAGAATATGCGTAGCGAAAAGCTTGGTTATAACGCCCCAATTGTTGTAACAAATAAGAAATATTATTCATACGAAGAAAAAAAATATAGTATTACCAACACTCCACTAACTCAGCAGGATTTGGGAACACTCAACGAAGTACTAGGCGTACTTAAACAATTCAAAGGCTTTGGCTACTTCCAGGAACTTACCGGGATGGTTACTAAACTGGAGGATAAATTATACAAACAACAACATAAAGGCAGGTCATACATTGATTTTGAAAAAAACGAATTGCTAAAAGGGTTACAGTTTATTGATCCGCTTCACAAAGCAATTATTAATCATACCACACTCCATTTATCTTATCAATCGTTTAAAGCGGCTAAGCCTACTGAAATGGTGTTTTTTCCTTATTTATTAAAGGAATACCGCAATCGCTGGTTTGTGCTTGGATCAAATAAAAATGCGAAGGGAATCTTGAACCTTGCCTTAGACAGGATTGTAGAACTAAAAGAACTTCCGACAGAAAAATTCCAAAAGAATAAAACTATTGATGTGGACACACACTTTCATAATGTGATTGGAGTGACTAAAATGCCAGGACAAACGGCAATTAATGTTGTATTGAAAATTGACAAAGCAAACGCACCCTACATTGTTACAAAGCCATTACATACTTCTCAAAAAATACTCAAAGAAGAATCCGATGGACTAATTTTTAGCATAGATGTAGTATGGAATTTTGAAATGGAAAGGGAAATATTGGGCTTTGGAGAATCGATAAAGGTATTAGCACCTAAAAGATTAAGTGGCAAAATTAGCTCAAGATTAAAAAAAGCAGTCATTTTATATACAGGCAACCTATAAAGTTGAACCGTTAAAAATAATTTTAAACAGACAGCATTGAATTTATTATTCGTTTGTAGCCGCAACCAATGGAAAAGTCCAACTGCTGAGGCTATTTAAGCCAAAAAGAGCAAAAATGAACAAAAAAGTGCTTCGAAGAGATTTTTAAACGGTTACCTAAAGCAAAGTCTGCCATATTATTAACATAAATTGTCTTTTTTATATGTTAAAAGCATTATCCGTTCCACAATTGAAAGTAAAAAAACCATAAGATTTTACCACCCATTCTGCCACCCTAAAAACAACAAAGCAGAATAACTAAACTTTCAAAACAACTGTATTTATTGATGTTTACATGACTACATCTTTCTATCCGGCAATTGATAACAAACAACTATAAAGATTACCACCTGCAAAAATCTGATCCTATAAAGAATTTATTTCAATGGGTAGATTTTTAAATACACAATTTGCAATTTATAAAAACCAACATTTTCTTCGTAGAACAGTTTCTCGCTATGAACCGCTTCCATTACAAAATTTTTGAATTTCCCCTCTTCTTCACAGGCCACTGCCCTCCATGCTGTTGTTCCCCCGGTAACATTCATCACAAAATTACAGCAGCATTTGCTGGATTCGCTTACTTGTTTTACCAAATTTTGATACACTTCTTTTGCTTTGGCGGGGTCTTTGTAACCACCAAAATCTGCATAAGCAACATCAAAATGTTCCGAATTCGCCCACACTACGGTGCTTATTGAGCCTTCTAATGATACTTTTGATGCGAAAGTATTATGGGCAAAAGCACTGTTTTTTTCAGGGATTAAATCGCCTTTCACGGAAGAAAAGTCGGGATAGCACTCAATCAGTTTATTTAATGATTTTGTAAAGGCTGAAGCATTTGAATTTACTTTCGGCTCGGATGTTGTTTTCTGATAGGCATCTGAAACAGCTTTCGCAATTTCTGTCTGCTTTTTAGCAAGGACAGCGGATGTAGGCTGAACAACAACGTAAATGACATCCACCTTTTTAATTACATCCTTGTAATAATTTCTGAAATATTCATTGTCTTTAAAATCAATAGCAAGAATGTTAATATCTCCGCATTTAGCAACGTTTCTGGGAGCAACGAACGGACGGGCAAACCGGTTGCCCTTATCTGTATATACTAGCAGTTCCAGAGCAGAAGTCTGTTCCTTTTGCATGGCAGGATGTGTATACCCAACTAATTTGGGACAATTTTTGTCCTGAGCAAGCATTGAATTTTCCAGTTGATCGTACTCCTTTTCTGATGAGGCACTTATTATACATTCTTTTTGACTTACAATCAATTGATAGCATTTATCATATTCGCTTGCATCCATAAAAACCCAGGAAACATCTTTGTACTCTGCTTTGGCTTGTTCCAGGCGGTTCTGAGCCTTCAAAGCTTCAACATGAGTGAACAGGCTGATAGCGAAAATCACAAGATAAAGTCGTTTATTTTTCATTTTTTTGTTTTATTTGATTAAGGGCAAAAGATAGCTTTTTCTCATTTATGATAGTAGCCACCCAAAAAATAAAAAACCCCTGAAATCAGGGGTTTTAGTCTTTAATTGGAGGTCCCGAGCGGATTCGAACCGCTGTAGCAGCTTTTGCAGAGCTGAGCCTAGCCACTCGGCCACAGGACCCAATTTATTTAATCGGTTTGCAAAAATACAACTTTTCGTCAGATAATAATTATTTTTTTTGTTGTCCGGGGGTATATTCTCTCAAACACCTGGAACACAAACAATTATTATAATTTTTTTTAAGTTCCTGTAAGGTATTTGCATCTACAAAAACCTGTTCACACCAGCATCCTGGTCTATCACTGCAGCATTCAAATGCTGCTTCACATTTTGAACATCTCTTAATCGACATCTCTCTAACCTGTAATTACAATACTTACCCGTTCAACATTACCATTCATCGGAGGATTAAGCTTTGTTACTTTCACCTCCAGTTTTTTTAATTCAGAAAACGTAGCTTTTAATTCATCCACAATCCGTTGCCCCACCTGTTCAATCAAATTGGAGCGCACAGCCATTTGTTTTTTTACAATATCGTAAACAACAACATAATCAATTGTTTTACTCAGATCGTCCGTTTTTGCAGCTTCTGTAAAGTCAGTGTCCATCGTTACATCCACTACATAGTTCGCTCCTATTAATCCTTCTTCCTTTAAGCAGCCATGATATGCGTAAACTTTTATTCCTTCTACTATAATTTTATGCATGTTCGTTTTTTTCGAATAAAGCCAACATAGCGATTCCGCAACAAAAATAAAAAAAATAATTTTTGTTTGTAACCAAAATCAAAAAAACGTAGGGAGTGAACATAAAAAATTTGGGGAACAAAAAAACAAGTGAATCTTTGTCGGAGAGCAAAACCGGAACGCTTATTACTAAACAAGTCACCTGTGCGGCTAGAGTACCTAAGCTACAGTAAAATCGAATTACGATGTATCGGTCTTTTCCACGCACCAAAAGGAATATACAGCATTAAGCTGCTAACCCGAAACCTTACAAATTCAAAAAGATAACAACCCAATAAACTTAGTAACAACCAAGCTTTTTCACGAAACATTTGCTATATAACCCATACTAACCCTCGCTCCCCTCTCCATATGGAGAGGGGCTGGGGGAGAGGTTTATTTAACATGATTGGTTCCATAACGTTTATCATAAATGCTATGATGGTGGTATTTTACCTTTGGATGTGGCTTTTCGCTGAATTCATTTTCGCCATTTTTCTTTCTCACCACACTAAACCAGGCAATACCTATTATCACAACAAACCCAACAACCATATAAACATAACTCATAAATGCCTTATGTTCAAGGTCTTTCTGTGTTTCCAGCGCATCCGCTGAACTAATATCTTGTGCCATTCCATTGAAGGCAAAAAACACCAAAAATAAAAGTGACAGGGTTAAGCCCCAACTTAAATTTTTTCTTTCGGAATCATTTTTTAGTAGTTTCATCGCATATTTGTTTAAGATTAATACTCCCTTCTACCTATCCCAACATAAAATCTTTTATTTTTTCGATAAACTTGCCGTTTTTATAGATTAAACGTTTTTTGTTATCAACATGTTGCATAAATAAATTTTGTAGATAATTAAAAAGTTCGTATATTTGCACCGTTAAATTATGAAGATAATAGAAAAGAGGGGACTAAGGTCCCCTCTTCTTTTTGGGTTAAACGAGATGATTACAATAGACAAAATAAAAAAACTTGCTGAAGAAAAAATCGCTGAAGGGGCTGATTTTATTGTAGATATCAGCGTGAAGCCGGGAAACAAAATCACGGTATTGTTGGATAATGACAACGGTGTTTCCATTGGTGATTGTGTAGCAATGAGTCGCCACATCGAATTTAACCTGGATCGTGAAACGGACGATTTTGAGCTGAACGTGATGTCACCGGGTCTTACAGAGCCCTTTAAAACACTTCGTCAGTATCAGAAATATCTGGACAAACAGGTAGATGTGACTACAAAAGAGAATAAAAAACTAACTGGTAAGCTCCTTTCGGTAAATAACGAAGGAATTGAACTGGAAACAAAAGTGAAGGAAAAAACAGAAGGTAAAAAAGCAAAACAGTTAATAATTTCAAATATCTCTTTAACATTTAATCAAATTAAAGAAACTAAAGTTGTAATATCATTCTAATAATTAAAAAAAATGGAAAGTATCAATCTAATTGAATCATTCTCTGAATTCAAAGAAGTAAAAAACATCGACAGAGCAACATTAATGAGCATCATCGAAGATGTATTCCGCAGCATGCTTATTAAACGCTATGGCTCTGATGAGAATTTCGACATTATTGTTAATCCCGATCGTGGTGATATTGAGATCTGGCAGAATCGTGAAATTGTGGATGATGAATTTGCTGATGACAGTTTTGATTATGACGAAGGAAAACATATCAGTTTAGCAGAAGCGCGCAAAATTGAAGCAGATTTTGATTTAGGTGAAGAGGTTACTACTCCAGTTAAATTACTTGATTTTGGAAGACGTGCGGTATTAGCTGTTCGCCAGAATTTGATATCTAAAATTTTAGAACTTGAAAAAGACAGTCTTTACAAGAAATATAAAGAGAAAATTGGTGAAATAATGGTGGGTGAAGTATACCAGATCTGGAAGAAAGAGCTGTTAATACTTGATGAAGATGGTAATGAGCTTATTTTACCTAAAACAGAGCAAATTCCATCCGATTTTTTCAAAAAAGGAGATACTATACGTGCTGTTGTTCAGCGTGTTGAAATGAAAAACAATACTCCTGTTATTGTTCTTTCCCGCAGTTCGGGAGCATTTTTGGAGCGTTTATTTGAATTGGAAGTTCCGGAAGTATTTGACGGACTTATCACCATCAAAAAAATCGTTCGTGAACCGGGCGAAAGAGCTAAAGTGGCTGTGGAATCCTATGACGACAGAATTGACCCGGTGGGTGCATGTGTTGGTATGAAAGGTTCCCGTATTCACGGTATTGTTCGTGAATTACGTAATGAGAATATTGACGTAATCAACTACACAAGCAATGCTTCTTTATTCATCACCCGTGCATTAAGCCCGGCAAAAATCACTTCGGTGAAAATTAACGATGAAACTAAACATGCAGAAGTGTTCTTAAAACCGGATCAGGTATCTTTAGCAATTGGTAAAGGCGGACACAATATCAAACTTGCCGGTAAATTAACCGGGTATGAAATTGATGTATACCGTGATACCGATATCGATACAGAAGATGTGGATTTGGAAGAATTTGCAGATGAAATTGAAAGTTGGGTACTGGATGAGCTTAAAAACATTGGTTGCGATACCGCAAAAAGTGTATTAGAGCTTTCTACTGAAGAATTGGTTAAACGTACCGATTTGGAAGAAGTAACCGTAAATGAAGTAAAAGCAATTTTACAGTCGGAATTTGAATAAGCATACTACGAATTACGAAACTTCGCGAATTACGAATAATAACCATTCTGTAATTCATAAAGTTTCGTAATTTGTTACTTATTCTAGCGGAGAGCGCAGTAAAATAAAATAAAGAAATACATACAAATTCGTAATTCGTTAAAATTCGTAATTCGTAGCAAAAAATTCGTAATTCGTAGTAATTAAAATATGTCAGAAAAAACAGGTCAAAGATTAAGTAAAGTTGCAAAGGAGCTTAATGTTAGTGTATCCACTATCACGGAGTTTCTTAAAAGTAAAGGATTTGCTATAGAAAACAACCCTATGGCGAAACTGTCCGATGATCAGTATTCGATGTTATCGAAAGAATACCAATCGGAAAAAGCCGCTAAAGAAGAAGCTCAGCAGGTATCTTCCATAACAAGCATACGTGCGAAAAAAGAAAACATTTCTTTGGATCAGGATACTAAAAAACCGGAAACAAGAAAAGTAGAGGAAGAAGATGATATAATTATCAAAAATGTACCGCATGTTGCCGTTACCGAAAAACCTGTTACACCTACTCCTACTCCTGTAGAAGAAGTAAAAAAAGCGGTGGAAGTAGTTTCTAAAAAAGCGGAACCTGAAAAAGAAAAGGAAACAGCAAAAGAAACGGAGAAAGACGGTGTTAAATCCGATATCAAGTTTACTATCGTTTCTAAAATTGATTTGGATGCTTTGAACAGCAAAACAAAGCCCGATAAAAAATCCAAAGCAGAAAAAGAAGAAGATAAAAAGGAGAAAACCAAAGCCAGCGCAGAAGAAGATAAAAAAGCAACCAAAGGAAAAGGCAAAGCGAAAGCGAAACAAGAGGAAGCAGCTGAAGAAGAAGTAAAGCCTGTTGTTGAAGAAAAAGTAGTTGAAACCCCTGTTGCTGTTAAAGAAGTAGTTGAAGAAAAAAGCACTGAACCAGCTGTCGATTTTTATGAAACAAAAGTTGAAAAGCTGGAAGGGCCTAAAATCCTTGGTAAAATTGAACTTCCTGTAAAAGAAGAGCGTAAAAAACCGGTTGCATCATCATCTGCAACCAACGCCCCTGGAAACAACAAGAAAAAACGCAAGCGTATCCGCAAAAACTTTGGCGGTGCTACCCTTGGTGATACCTGGGGAAACAACACCGAAGGAACCGGAACAACCACAACAACACCTGGTACTGCCAGACCCGCTGGTACTGGTACTCCAAACCAAAGCGGTTCCGGAGTAGGACGACCTAAGTTTAACCCAAGCACCCCTCGCACCAAATATGCAAGACCGCTTAAAGTTGAATTAACTCCTGACCAGATACAGGCACAAATTAAGGAAACACTTGCCCGCCTAAGCGGAGCAGGTAAGTCAAAAGCTTCTAAACACAGAAAATCAAAACGTGATTTGATCTCTGAACGTACGCAGGATGCTGCAGATCTTCAGGAAGCAGAGAAAAAAGTAATTAAAGTAACCGAGTTTGTGTCCGCTAATCAGTTGGCGCAAATGATGGACGTAGCAGTAAATGAGATCATCTCTACCTGTATGAGTCTTGGTTTATTCGTATCTATCAACCAGCGTTTGGATGCGGATACACTCTCTATCGTTGCCGAAGAGTTTGGTTACAAACTGGAGTTCGTAAGCGTTGAAGTGCAGGAAGCTATTAAGGAAGAGGAAGATAAAGAAGAAGATATGTTGCCGCGCTCCCCAATCGTTACCGTAATGGGTCACGTGGATCACGGGAAAACATCCTTACTGGATTATATCCGTAAAGCCAATGTTATTGCAGGTGAAGCCGGTGGTATCACACAGCACATTGGTGCATACAACGTAAAATTAGATAACGATAAAACCATCACTTTCCTTGATACTCCGGGTCACGAAGCGTTTACCGCGATGCGTGCACGTGGTGCGCAAATCACGGACATTGCAATCATTGTGGTTGCAGCGGATGACGGGGTAATGCCTCAAACCATTGAGGCCGTTAACCACGCGCAGGCTGCTGGGGTTCCAATCGTTATTGCAATCAATAAAATTGATAAACCTGGCGCTAATGCGGATAAAATACGTGAAGCATTATCACAGTTAAATATATTGGTGGAAGAATGGGGTGGTAAAATCCAGGCTCAGGAAATATCCGCTAAAAAAGGATTAAACATTGATTCTTTACTTGAAAAAGTATTGCTGGAAGCGGAAATGCTGAATTTAAAAGCGAACCCTAACAAAAATGCAACAGGAACCGTAGTGGAGTCCGAATTGGATAAAGGCCGCGGTTATGTAAGTACTATACTTGTTGAGGCAGGAACATTGCATGTTGGAGATATTGTATTAGCCGGCTGTTTCAGCGGTAAAGTAAAAGCGTTACACAATGAGCGCGGACAAGTAGTAAAAGAAGCTGGTCCCGGAATTCCGGTAGCACTTTTAGGTTTAAGCGGTGCTCCTCAGGCGGGTGATAAATTCCACGTATTAAGTGATGAGCGTGAAGCGCGTGAAATCGCTTCAAAACGTTTACAATTGCAACGTGAGCAGGGTATCCGTACCAACAAACACATTACATTGGATGAGATTGGCAGACGTTTAGCAATTGGTAATTTCCAGGAATTGAACGTAATTGTGAAAGGTGACGTGGATGGTTCCGTAGAGGCTCTTGCCGATTCATTGCAAAAACTTTCTACTGATAAAGTTCAGGTGAAAATTATTCACAAATCCGTTGGAGCAATCAGTGAATCCGATGTATTGTTAGCTTCTGCTTCCAATGCGATCATTGTTGGTTTCCAGGTACGTCCATCGGTTAGTGCACGTAAACTTGCTGAAACAGAGCAAATTGACATTCGTTTGTACTCCATCATTTACAACGCCATCAACGAGATCAAAGCTGCGATGGAAGGTTTGTTAGCTCCTGAATTTGAGGAGAAAACAGCATGTAACATTGAAATCCGTGAAGTATTCAACATTACCAAAGTAGGTAACATTGCCGGATGCTTTGTATTGGATGGGAAAGTTAACCGTAACACCAAAATACGTATTATCCGTGATGGTATTGTGGTTCATACCGGTGAACTTGGTTCATTAAAACGCTTTAAAGACGATGTAAAAGAAGTAAACAAAGGCTTCGAATGCGGATTGAACATTAAAAATTTCAACGATATTAAAGTTAATGATATTATTGAAGGATACGAATTGGTGGAGATTAAAGCAAAGTTGTAGATTTTACCAAAAAAGGCTAAAAAGGGAGAGATTTTAACTAAATCTCTCCCTTTTCTTTTCAAAAAAGACAAAAAACCAGAGAAATGATAAAAAACGCTAGCTATTTACAGCGAATCCTCTCTATATGAATTTTTCATTACCTTTTCATTACCTGTTAATTACTATTGAAAACCCTATTGACAAACATTGGAAAAAGAAGTACATTTACACCCTGAATTTACAACGGAGTGAACATCTTATAGGATCTGAATTTATCCGAAACCGCTTCTGATTAGATAATTAAAAATTTATAAAACTCTTAAACCAAACAAAATGAAAAAAATTTTACTTTCTGTGCTTGCTTTATCTGCCACTGTAGCCGTAAATGCTCAGTGTTCTGATCTTTTTATTTCGGAATATGTTGAAGGAACAAACAATAACAAAGCGATAGAGATCTACAATGCTTCATCTTCACCTGTTAGTCTTGCTAACTACCGTGTTTTAAGACATGATAATGGTAACACTACTTTTACACCAGTTGAAGGCGAAATGGCTTTACCAACAAACATTACATTAGCATCACACCAAACGTATGTAATTGCTTTAAACTTAACTGATCCGAACGGTACCGGACAAACGTTACCTATTGATGCTGCTTTACAAGCGGCAGCAGACACATTGTTATGCCCGGGCTGTGGTAGTGGAAACAGCCGTGTAATGTGCTTTAACGGTGATGATGCATTATCATTAGAAAAAAATGTTGGTGGTACCTGGACTAAAGTGGACATTTTTGCTTGTATCGGTGAAAGACCATCCAACTCAAGTGGTACTTTTTCTCCTACAGCCGGTTGGACTATCTTATCTCCATTTGAAAGTATGCCGACTAGCTACAATTCAACTGTAGACGGTCCATACTATCTTCAATATTGGTCACAGGATAAAACATTAAAACGTAAATCAACTATTACAAGCGGTGTAACTACAAACCCTGCATTCCAGTCGTTCAACGCTTCTGTTCAGTGGGATTCTTTACCAGTAAATACCTATACTGGTTTAGGTGCACATGCTTGCGATTGCAACGCATTAGGAATTAAAGAAATGAGCAACTCTTTTGAAGTTTCTGTTTACCCTAATCCTGCTACAGGGTCTATTAAATTAGACTCACGTGCATCAATTGCAAAAATATTTATTTACAATGTTGTTGGTCAGGAAATGAAATCTATTGTTTCTAAAAACAATTTATCAGGTACTTTAATAAACATCGCTGATTTAGCTAAGGGGATGTATACTATTGCTGTTTTTGACGAAAAAGGCAACAAATCAACCAATAAACTTATTGTTGAGTAAACTATAAACTAAAAGAGGCTGTTTCAGGGCTTTTCTAATTACAAGAAAAGTCCTGAAACAGCCTCTTTTTATATAAAAAATTCTATGCGCAGCCTATTCTCCTTTTTACTTTTATGTGTTGTTTTTAACGGTTATTCGCAAAAAACAAAGGTACAGGGTATCGTTAAAGATGCCGTATCTAATGAATCTATAGTAGGCGCCATAGTCACTTATGGTGAAGGAAAAGCTGCTGTTACAGATATAGATGGCGCTTATGAAATTGTTTTAGATAGCGGTACCTATAATCTTAGAGCATCGTATATTGGGTATTTAGCAATAGAAAAAAAAATAGTAGCAAAAGGTAAAACCCTTGTTGTAGACTTTTCACTTGCAACCAATACCTTAAGTGAAGTGGAGGTTGTTTCAGACATAGCCATCTCAAGGGAAACACCCGTAGCTTTTTCAAACGTAGATGCAAAAAAAATCCAGGAGGAACTGGGTTCTAAAGATTTACCATTGATTTTAAATTCAACGCCTGGGGTTTATGCTACCAGCCAGGGCGGTGGCGATGGAGATGCCCGTATAAGTATCAGGGGTTTTAATTCACAAAACGTGTTGGTATTATTGGATGGTATTCCAATGAATGATATGGTAAACGGACGAGTTTTTTGGAGCAATTGGTTTGGTTTAGATAATTTAACGCGTGGAGTTCAGATCCAGCGGGGTTTAGGTGCTTCCAAGTTAGCAATTCCTGCTATTGGCGGAACTATGAATATTTTAACGGCCGGTATTGATTCCAAAAAGGCTATTGTTGTAAAAAATGAATATGGGAATAACAGAAATTACCGCCTGGGCTTAAGCTATTCTTCCGGTAGATTAGCGAATGGTTGGGCATTTAACTTTGCCGGTTCGTATAAACGTAATGATGGATGGTTTGATAATATGTCGAGCCGTATGTGGTTCTATTATGGTAAAGTAGAAAAGAAAATTGGTGCCCATTTATTGGGCTTTCAGATATTAGGGGCTCCTCAAACCTCAGCACAACGCGATTTCAGGGTTAACTATGGCGTAGCCGCATATAACAAAGAATATGCCTACGATTTAGGGATAGATACAGTTAATAAAAAAGAATACGGCTGGAGATACAATCCAAGCTGGAATTTTTTAACACGTACAAAAGAAGGTGAAACATCAGCTAAAATTTTTAATACAAGTATTAATCATTTCCATAAGCCGGTTTTTTCAATTAAGGATTTTATTGCCGTAAATGAAAAATTTAATATTTCAACACTTGCCTATGCTTCCTATGGAAGAGGCTACGGCACGCAGTTAGATGGAGGCAGTGCAGGAAATAACATTAATCCAAATACAGGACAGCAGAATATTCAAACTATTTATGACAATAATACCTCTCCAACTCAGGTGTTGCCCTCGGGAGAAAATTTTTCAACAAGCTGGGTTAGAAAAAATCATAATGACCATAACTGGTATGGCGCTTTAGCTACCTTAAACTACAAATTAAACCCGAGTATTAACATCTCCGGTGGTTTGGATGGTAGATTGTACAAAGGCTTTGTATATAGCACCATAGGCGATTTATTAGGTGGGGATGTAACTAAAAATGCTGGAAATGCGGACCAGAATAGCCTTGCTTCCAATAAAGTAGTAGGCGACAAATACGTTCAGAACATTGAGCGTTTTGTTAGATGGGCTGGTGCGTTTGCAATGGCAGAATATAAAAAAGAAAAGTGGTCGGGCTTTGTAAACCTTAGTTCTGCGGTTAGCTGGTATAAACAACAAAATTATTTCCTAAAAAAACAGCTTGAGGTGAATGATACTACTTTATTGATCGGTTATAATGATGTGATTACCTATCAGGGCCAAACGTATGACAGAAACTCTGCCGGATTAAAAGTAAATCAAACTGACTGGAAACGATTGGTTGGCTACACCCTTAAAGCAGGTGCTAATTACAATTTAAATGAGCAAATGAACGTATTTGTAAATGTAGGCCATTTAAACCGGGCACCATTTATAACATTTGTTTACAGATTTGATAATAAAGAATTCGACAATGTGAATAACGAAGTTATTAACTCGGCCGAGTTAGGTTATAGTTACTCCAGCCCCAATTTTACTGCGAATATAAATGGCTATTATACGATATGGAATAACCGCCCTACAGCTGCAAATTTTACTATAAACGGAGAACCAGCAAGTACCACTGCAACAGGAATGAAAGCTCGTCATACAGGGATAGAATTTGATGGAGTGTATAAAATTTCTTCTAAACTAAGTGTGGAAGCAATGGCAAACATTGCTGATTGGGAATGGGTTTCATCTGCTACCGCTACAATAATTGATGTTGACGGGAATGTATTAGGCATACAACAATTTGATCCCCGTGGTGTTAAGGTGGGTGATGCTGCTCAAAACACATATGCGGCCAGTCTTAGATATGAGCCAATCAAAAGGCTATACATAAAGCCTCAATTTAACTTTTTCGGTAAAAATTATTCCAATTTTAGTCCCGATGCTTTAGTTGTTACCAATAATTCAACTGGTTACGGTCCAAATATCGGCCGTCAGTCCTGGAGAATGCCTGATTATTTTCTTCTGGATTTAAATGCCGGTTATGGCTTAAATGTGTGGAAAATAAAATTAGATATCAGAGCTTCTCTGATCAATGTTCTGAATACATTTTATATTTCTGATGCACAAAACAACCAGTTTAACAATGATTTTAATGCTGCTGCTGCAAGTGTTAATGTTGGAATGGGCCGTAGATGGCAGGTATCATTAGTAGCAACCTTTTAATCTATACAAATGAAAACTTACAAACTAATTGCACTTCTTCTTTTATTGGTTGTTTTTATTAACTGTAAAAAAGAAAACAAAATAAATAAAAGCCTGGAAGGCACCTGGAATCTAACCGAATACAATAGATCGGGTGGTTCTACAAAAACTGATTTTTCGCAGGAAAAAATGTCATTTGAGTTCAGTAAATATAAAAACGCCTATACCCAAACCATGAAAGGTGTTTTTGTTGTGGATTTTTTAGATCCTATAAAAGTGGACGTAAGGGATACATTCTCGTATGAATTAAAGAACGAAGAGTTTGTTATATCAAAAGTTAAAGCAGGTTCTCAATACACTACCCTGTTAAAAAATCGTTATAAAATTGAAGAATATAAAGAAAATGTACTAAAACTAGCAAGAATTGATAGTGCCGGTTTGTATATAAAAGCCACCAAATAAGTCCCTTTTTAGTACAAAAACAACCATTAATCTTCAGTTTTCTCTCAAAAAGCTGATTTTTCGTCCCAAAATCGTTCAAATTCATCTGATTTTTGACATTTTTTCATCAATTGCCCTGAATTTCCAGATATTTTTTAAGCCTACACAAGGATTACACCACCAAACCTTCATTAGACACATTGCAATTTAATTTTAATCAATCTCTACTAGTGGATAATGAGATATTAAAAGCTGACTACAACTTATATCCAGTAAGCTGGATTTACGAAATGTTTTTTGTTTTGCTAAATAGCTATAGGACTTGGGATGTAGCTTGGAAATATAAAAATCCGACAACGAATTTTGAAAACAAAGTTATTCAAGTTGACACCCAAATCGTAGCCGGACATTACCCAAAGACAATTAAAAATTGAAGTTCCAACATTGTTCATTATGAAAACGCGCGTTAGGAATGAACAAACGCGATGCCGCGTTGCCCGTGTGGAGTAATCGTTTGTTCTTGAATTTTTGCTTGCTGACACACCAACCGGCTCAAATGTTCACCGAACATTTACCCTGTTCAAGCAAAAAGAAAATACACAGTTCTTTAATTTATGTCAGAACGCCTTAAAACAATTGTGTTCGGGAAATTAAAACACAAAGCTAGGTTAAGCAATATCCCTCATTTGTCATGCTGAACCTGTTTCAGCGCCTACACCCCTCCTAACCCATCCAAAATAAACATCTCCGACCGTTTTACCGATCGGAGATGTTCAAAACTAGTTTAACTGGTAATATTACTGAATAATCAACTTCTGAACTTTAACACCATTTTCCGTGTTTAGTTTAATATAATAAAGTCCTTTAGATAAGCCTTCCAGGTTAATCTGTTTACTATAAGTAGCTGAGTTATTTTTTTCTGAAACGTTATACACTTCTTTTCCTTGTATATCTATTACGCTGATAGTTACCTGGTTAAAGTTTGCATTATTTATTACAACATTGAATAAACCAGCAGTAGGATTCGGGTAAACTAAAACACTGTTCAGTACTTCGTTTTCTTCAATTCCAACAGTAGATATGATCGTCACTAAATAATCTTCTGTTTCCCCTGATCCAAAATTTGTGCAGGCATCAACATTCCCATTAGCACTTCCAACAGAGCGGCTTCTTATTCTCATTCCAATAATTCCAGCAGTAGTAGTTGATGGAACTGTAAAAGAAAGTGAATTAACCGCATTAGCCAATGAACTTGCACTCACCTGGTACCATTCAGTAGTATCATAAGTACCATTGCGGTTATAATCAATCCACACAGAGATAATATTCACTGCGGTAGTTGTAACCTTCAACACATAAGTAGATCCTGCTGTTAACGAAGCAGTAGTAGTTCCTGTAGCAGGATATGAAGTGTATGCCATTGCAGTTGTTGACGTACATCCAGTATGCAGGTTTGCAAGTGTTGTACCAACTATACGTACGCTGTCAATATTGTTAGTTAAACTGCAAGCAGTGGAATGAACCGGTTTGCAATAGCACGTTAAAAGAGGGTTTAATATTACAGTCACCACATTTGAATAAACTGCAGTACCACCATTACATTTTACGGAAACTTTATAATAAGTAGTAGCCGTTTGTGTGGTTGTATAACTTACAGATGTAGCGCCAGTTATATCAGTATATGTACCACCTAAGGTAGAAGATGACTGCCATTGAAAAGTAAGACCTGCAACCCCAGGAGTATACCCAGTTAACATAAGTGTATAGTTTTCCTGAAGACAAACAGAATCGCTGGAAACGGATGCTGTACCTGCAGTTGGCGTACCTGTACATGCTGTTCCGGCACCAATTGTTATGGCATAATCTTCTGTTTCACCGTAGGTATATGCAATACAAGCATCAGCACCGGTTAATGCCACACTATATCTTAATCTCACACGCATTCTGGTAGCACCTACTGTTGCATTTGGCGGAATCAGAATACTTGAAGTTACTGCTGTGCCGTTCCCACTTCCAACTGAATTAAATTCCGATGTTTCAAAAATACCGTTTTGGTTATAGTCGATCCAGATAGCAACATGTTCTGTTCCTCCTGTTCCTACAGTTACAGAAACAGGATAGCTTTGAGCCTGATTTAAGGTTGCTGTTGGAGTAGTAAAGGATGCATAGCCTGCAGTACCACAGGTTGTTGTATTATTGATAGTTGATATTGTGACATTTGTAATCACATCATTTAATGTACAGCTTGTTGACGGTGGTGTACAATAACATGCTGATGCTGCGTTCTGAGTCACCGTTACAATGTTTGATGCTGTTGGCGCACCACCACTGCAGGTTACAAGTGCCTTATAATAAGTGGTTGCTGTTTGCGTAGCAGAATAGGTTGGTGTAGTTGCTCCCGAAATATTTGTATATGTCCCTCCTAATGCAGAGGATGATTGCCATTGAATAGTAATGCCGGAAACACCTGTAGTATACCCAGTTAATACAAGATTAAAAGCAATTCCGCTGCACACACCTGATGGCCCTGACGCTGTTCCGGCAGTTGGTGCTCCGCTGCATGGACTTGCAGCTACAATTGTTACTTTGTAATCTTCTGTTTCACCACTTCCGAAATCTGTACAAGCATCACCGCTGCCATTAGGATTTCCTGTGCTACGGCTTCTTATTCTCATTCCTGTAAGACCTGCAGTAGCACTAGATGGTATAGTAACAGAAACAGTATTAGTTACATTGGCAACTGAATTTGTAGCCACCTGTGTCCATTCGCTGGCTTCATACACACCATTCTGATTGTAATCAATCCAAACAGAGATAATATTACTTGCGTTTGTACCAATTTTAAAGGTGTAGGCAGAAGCTGCGTTTAAAGTGGCAGTAGTGCTTCCTGTTGAAGGATAAGCAGTATAAGACGGGCCGCTTGTTCCTGCACAATTAGTGTTTAAATTTGAAAGAGTGGTACCTACTATTACTACACTGTCAATATGATTTGTTGTACTGCAAGCAGAAGAATGCACTGGTGTACAATAACAACCAGATGCCGCGCTCATTGTTACAGCCACAATATTTGATGCTACCCCTGTACCACCGTTGCAGCTTACAAGTGCCTTATAATAAGTAGTAGCTGTTTGTGTGGCAGAATAGGTTGCAGATGTAGCACCGGAAATACTTGTATAAGTTCCTCCTGAAGCGGGGGATGATTGCCACTGAATAGCAATATTTGAAACCCCTGTAGTATATCCTGTTAATGAAAGTGTGAAGCTTACTCCACTGCAAACTGCACTAGCAGAAGCCGCTGCTGTACCCGCTGTTGGAGTTCCGGTACAAGATGGTGCCGGTGTCCATGCGTAGGTTTGTCCAGAAGTTGGTTTAACCGTTGTTGAAAGAGAAACTGTATCGGTATTAACAGTTCCCGCAGTTGTTGAGGCCCAGTTAGTAGTTGTTTTTCTGTTATTAAAATCGGTTGCTGACGCTCCGCGAAGACCTATCTGATATACGCTTGAAGTAGTGTTTGTTTGAAATAAACCATAAACAATGGAAATTACATTGGTAGTTTCCTGAAGACGGATCTGGAAATTAAATAAATCTTTCTGATCAATAGCAGAGCTGCTATATCTGCGTGCGCGCGTCCATTGAATAACACATGTTCTGTTTGGAGCAGTACCGGAAGTTAAATATTGAATGTTTCCTGCAACTGTATACGTTCCGGTTGAGCCGGTGGCTGTTGCCGGGTTAGATACCGTTAAGGTTGTAGCTCCAACAGCCGTTACAACTGTTCCTGCCGGAAAGTTAGTTGCTGTAAGAAGAACATCGCTTGGATAAAAGCCTGTTGTAGCACCGGCAGCCATTGTAATAGTGTTACTGCCACTTGTAGTACTTCCCGGAGCCGTATATCCAAGTTTTAAATCTCTTCCTAATGCGGAGATGATATTGTTTGTTGTGCCACCGCTAACCGGAACATAACTGCTTGAAGGAGTTGTTGTGCCAAGACTGATCCAACCATTAATATTTAGACCAAATTGTGTATAGTTTGTACCATTGTAATTAAAAGTAAACCCTATTGGTTTTGCAGAAATTACACTGTCATCCTGAATTCCTGTAGCCACCGAAGTACCTGTTGTTATAGGTGTGTATGTACCTGCTGTTTGCGCAAATGAGTATATACTAACCTGAGCATTCGCAATATTAAAAAGAGCAGCTGCAGAAAATAAAGTAAGTAATATTTTTTTCATTTTTGATTTTGGTTTTGTTTTAGGGCACAAAAGTACAATAAATTTTCAAAATAAGGGGGGATTGTTGATCTTAAGAGCGAAAAGCGGTAATTATGTAACAATAAAGACCTTTTTAAAAACCGCATTGAAAATAACTCAACTTAATTAGAAGGCTTGAATTTCCGCTCCAAAACAGCTTGAATTAAACATTTTTAAGCGGATGGGCAGTTAAACTAAAGGGAAATTTAATAGGGAAAACTCAATCTAGAGAAGAGTAGATTAATTGCGTTCTAATATAAAATCACTTTTATAACATTCGACTTTTTATCCTTTGTTTCAAGGCTAATAAAATATACCCCTGAGCCAACATCACTCAAATCGACACTGTTATGATGGATGCCTTTGGAAGTATCCTTTTCTTTGATTCGTTTTACCTGCTGTCCGAGCACATTGGTAATAATCAGATCGGCCTGCAAGTCATTATTATATGCGATAATAAACGAACCGGAAGCCGGATTAGGATAAATAGCGGTGATACCAAATACGGATTCTGTTTTATCAATAGCAGGTATTGAAACCGTGCCACAGTAATTCTGGATGGATTTTACTGCTTTATATAAATTCAATCTTCCGCCAGTAACAGTAATTCCATTGCTCATAGAGGGGATCACATCTACTGCACCTAACAATGAATCTTTTACTAACAAAGCTATCCCAGCCGGATCGGCCTTGTAATCGGCAATAAACTGAGAACATAACACCGAATACATCAGCGCAACAGCACCTGCTACATGTGGCGTAGCCATTGATGTTCCAGAAATAGAGGAATACGAATTGGAAGGATAAGTAGACGTGATATTTGTTCCGGGAGCACCCAAATCAATGCTGGTAGCGCCATAGCCGCAACTGCCGTTTTTTGCATCGGTATTGGTTGTATTGGTTACTGTAATCAGCCAGTCGCTGGCACATGCCGTAGGGATATCCCCCTGCACATCTACATTTAGGTTGGCATTAGCAGTAGCACCCGCGCTCAAAATCCCGGCAGCACCAAGTGAATCATACATTGCGCACCACAGCGGGTAAGATGTCGGCTGCCCATTGTTCACACCAAACGAAGAATTGGTAGAAACAACAAAAGCACCTTCGGCACCATTCGTTTGGTTATATTTTTTTCGCTGGTCTAATACAAAAGCATAAGAAGCAACCACATTTGACTCAAAACCTCCACCCGAAGAGCCATAAGAAACGGCCATTACCTTCACATTCCAGTTTACACCGGTAACCCCTATCCCATTATTTCCTTTCGCACCAACAGTTCCCGAAACGTGAGTACCGTGACTTGAAACAGGTATATAATCATTATCCGTTGCGCCATTCCAGCCATCATAATCATCTAAATAACCATTGTTATCATCATCAATATTATTGTTAGGTATTTCATGGTAGTTTTTCCAAAAATTAAGATCCTGCTGATTTAGGTCAAACCCGCCATCAATTACAGCAACCACAATAGTATCATTATCCGTAGTGTATCCACCCGTTGTAATATCCCATGCCTCCGAAGCTTGAATATCAGCGGAAGGTAAACCTCCATTCTGTCCCGTATTGTTCATTCCCCACATGGCTGAAAACTGTGCGTCATTGGGTAATATGCGATCCTCAAACGTATGATTGAACTGCGCAATTTTCACTGCTTTATTTCGCTTTACAGCTTCAAGCATCTTATATTGATTAACAGCCGTAAAATCAAATTCAAATAAATAGATGAGCATTGACGAGGACAATACACGACTGGCTTTCAAGCCGGTTTGCACTCCGTCTACAGATTGCAATTCAGTAGAAATTTTTTGGACATCTGCCTCAGAACGCAACATTACCAATAAATTACCGGGAACAATATTTGTTTCCTGGGCATGGATTAAATTGCAGGCAAATGTTAATAAAATAACAACATAAAAAGTAAACGTTTTCATGATCAGATGACAATTATTAGCGTAACCATTACGAATATACGAAAAAAAACTGAATATTTTATACAACTGTTCATTTTTATTGAAAGATCTCTCCCTTTTAGTTATTCATTTTTTACTGTTCAAAACAATTTCCGGTGGAACCGAATTGCGTCATCACATTTTGTAAATTCGTACTGATTCGTCATTCGTAATCGTTATTAGTAAGTCAATGTCAGATAAAAATTTCACTATCTATAAATCTTCTGCCGGTTCAGGAAAAACCTTTACACTCGTAAAGGAATACCTGGCTTTGGCATTGAATGATGGATCTGACCCGCCAAGAGCCTACCGCCATATTCTTGCCGTTACTTTTACAAATAAGGCCGCTTCTGAAATGAAAGAGCGGATTATTAAATCGCTTAAAGAACTGTCACTAGAAGACTATACGCAGATTTCCAGTGGTACAAAAACATTACTTCTAGAATTAAAAAAGCATCTAAAATTAAATGCCCACCAGCAATTAGATGATACTGTTATCCGTAAACGCGCTAATAATGTGCTGACGGAGGTGTTACATAACTATTCTGATTTTGCAATTGGAACCATCGACAGCTTTGTGCATAAGATTGTACGCACCTTTGCATTTGACCTGAAAATCCCAATGAGCTTTGATCTGGAAATGGATGACGACAAACTGCTGACACAAGCTATTGACCTGTTAATAGCGCAGATTGGAACAGACGAGCGCCTGACAAAAGCGCTGGTTGAATTTACAGAAAGCAAAACAGATGATGAAAAAAGCTGGCACATTGAAAACGATTTAAAATATTTTGCTAAAAACCTGTTAAACGAAGATGGTGCTGTATATATAGAAAAACTAAGGCATTTAAGCGTTGATGATTTTTTTAAAATAAAAGATACGATACAAACAGAAATAAAAAAGTTTGAAACGTTTATAAAAAAACAGGGGCAGGATGCCTTAAAAATAATCAGTGATTCGGGTGTAGAGAATGAAAAATTTGCTGGTGGTGCAAATGGAATTTCTAAATACTTCAGCTACCTCGCTGAATTCCGCTTCGATAAACTAACCCCATCCAATACCGTTCAAAAAAACATTGATTCGGATAACTGGTATGCCGGAAAAGCCACCATTGGTGATAAAGGAAGCATTGACGCGATTAAACTTCCACTAACACGATTGTTTAATGAGGCGCAGGAATACATGCAGTTGAATCAATCGGAAATAACCTTATTCCGGTTAATCAATACCACTATTTATTCATTAGCTGTATTGAATGAAATTGAAAAATTACTCAACGAATACAAAGCACAGAATAACATTTTGCACATTTCTGAATTTAATAAACTGATTGCAAAAATTGTGCTTAATGAGCCCATTCCCTTTATTTATGAGCGCTTAGGCGAAAAATATAATAATTATCTGATTGATGAATTTCAGGATACCTCTGTTTTACAATTCCAAAATCTACTTCCGTTAATTGACAACTCCCTTGCAACAGGGCATTTCACAATGCTGGTGGGTGATGGCAAACAGGCCATATATCGCTGGCGTGGCGGTGAAGTAGAACAGTTTGCAATGTTACCCGGAGTTTTCGCTCACAACAACAATCCCCTGGTATTGGAGCGGGAACAGGCATTAAAGCGCAATCACAACCCACAGGTACTGGATAAAAATTACCGCAGCAAACGCGAAATAATTGAGTTCAATAATGCTATTTTCAGAACCCTTTCCAATAAACTGAATGATAAGTTCAAAGGTATTTATGAAACCCTGGAACAAGGCTTTAACCCTGATAACACAGGCGGGTATGTACAGGTAGAATTTCTGGATGGGGAAAAAGATGAGCTGAGGGAACAAAACCTGGAACGCACTTACAGCATTGTTCAGAACCTTTTACAACAAAATTTTCAACTCAGAGACATCGCTGTTTTAGTACGCAAAAATACAGACGGCAGTGAAATTGCCAATTATTTATCCAGCCGGGGAATTGAAGTAATCTCCTCTGATTCACTATTATTAAGCAATTCAGCGGATGTAAATTTTATTTATTCCATATTGCGGTATTTAAACAACACAAGCGATGAAATAATTCAGGCCGAAATACTGGAATACCTGGTCGTTTCAAAACGTATTAACGAACATATAAACAATAAAGACAAAAACCGTACAAGCCCCACTGCGAATGGAAATTCCGAAATCAACATCAATCAACTATTAGTTGAAAGCAAACAGGATTTTATTTCCGTTATTAAACACGTGTGCAGCGATTTCAGCAGCAGCGCACTTTCCAAGATGGCTTTGTATGAACTGTGTGAAGAGCTGATACGTTTATTCAAACTAAATATCATCCCAAATGCCTATATCCAGTTCTTTCTGGATGAAGTGTTAAATTATTCTATTAAGCAAAACAACAATCTAAACGACTTTATAGAATATTGGGAAGACAAAAAGGACAGGGCATCACTGATTGTTCCTCAAGGTATGAATGCCGTTACCATCATGACCATCCATAGATCCAAGGGACTCGAATTTCCGGTGGTGATTTTACCATTTTCCAACGGAAAGGTGAAAAATGGAAAAGAACATTTGTGGGTGGATCTTGAAAATGAAAAAATCCCACAAATGCCTTCCGCATTGGTTTCTGTGAGTGAAAGCCTGATGGATACACCCTACGCCTCTTTGTACGAAGAGGAAAAAAGTAAATCTTTTTTAGACTCTTTAAATGTTTTATATGTTGCCCTTACACGACCGGAAGAACGCTTGTATATACTTACAGGCAAGCCATCCCGGTCAACTGATAAATTAGGCACTACAAGCGATATGTTCGCTCATTACTATCAGATGAATGGTGAATGGCAGGAGGGTAAAACGCTTTACGCATTTGGTACTGAAACTATACACAAACAACATACACAAAAAGCAGAAACAACTAATCTTAAGCTGGAAACCTTTAATTCCAACCAATGGCGCGACAATATTAAAATGCGGGCCGCAGCTCCAAGTATCTGGAATCTTGAAAACACGGAGCGTAAAAAAGAATACGGGGTGATGGTGCACACCGCATTATCAAAAATAAAATCAGCTGAGGATGTAGACACTGCCCTGCATTCAATGTTTGCACAAGGAATGATAACCGCGGATGAAAAAGATAAACTGCTGATTGTAATCCACAAAATTATTGCGTTACCAAAATTACAGCCCCATTTCGCTCCGGGATTAACTATAAAAAATGAAGCTGAAATAATTGCATTAACAGGTGAAAAATTCCGTTTGGACCGGGTAGTGCTTAACTCCCCCTTACAAAAGGGGCCGGGGGAATTAACAGCAATCATCATTGATTATAAAACCGGTGAGGAAAAGCCTGCACATAAAAAACAAATACTTCAGTATGCCGATTTGTTAAATCAAATGGGATATAGCGTTACCGAAAAATTAATTGTTTATATTGAAGAAGAAAGGGTGCTGGAATGTTAAGGCTGACAGCTATGCGCTCATTTTTTTTAATCATTCTTTCCTCCTTTTCAATCTCAAACGGGTTTTCACAAAAAACAAAAGGTCATAAATTTGTGCCCTATTTCTGGGCATTAGAAACGCATACCTTAGCCTATCGCCTTACAGATCACCTCAGTACCGACAGTGCAAAAGTATATGCTATCCACAGCTGGATGGCCCATAACATTAAGTATGATGTAAAAAAATATCTCGCCTTTGATAACACCCGCCTGCCGGCAAAAAAGATATTACGCAAACGTAAAGCAACATCCATAGGATACAGCGAGCTTTTTAATCAGCTTTGTAAAAGTGCTAACATCAAATCCGTTACTATACCCGGTTATGTAAAAAATAAAAATATTGACTGGAAAGATAAATTTTATATTGACGAACATGAATGGAATGCTGTATACATTGATGACCAATGGAAACTGTTAGATGTCAGCTGGGATGCGGGATATTTTAAATACAGCAAACGTACTTTATGGGGCTGGGTCATTCACATTCTAACACTTGGTAATTCCGACCGAATAAAATACAAACCTCATTTTATAAGCTCTCCTCATGACACCTACTTGTATAGAACCGGCAATTTTTTCAAAACCGACCATATACCTGCGGATCCGCTATGGCAGCTGACAAACACCGAAAGAACCATTGAACAGGCAGAAGCAGATAATTCATATTATCTGGGTATATATGATGAATCTTATTCAATCTTTAATGATAACAGGCAGGACGACCGAATGCGGATTGTTTATCTAAGGCCCGAGCCCAGGATTATTTCTGACGGCTTCCGTTGTTATTATTACAATCACAAGAATCAGTTTTCTATAGGAAAAAGCTATGAACAGCTTGCCACTATTGATTTTAAAACGCTTAATCTTCAAACGACTGATACAATTGCCTTGCTAAGACAGCTGGATACAATTGAATTTGTAGTAAGCCAGGCAACAATGCATTTCGACAGCAATTCGTATTTTTTATCGGTTCAAAAAACAGAACAGCTAAAAAACAGCGAGAAGAAAAAAAACATTCTTACAGCAGAAAACCAGCGCCTGATCATGTCCACAAAGGTTGCTGCCAATAACCTGGCGGCAGGTAAAAAATTATGTGCTGTTGGAAAACGAGTGCCTAAAAGAATCTTGAAGGGAAGCAGAACTCAGTTAAAACGGATTCAGGATGATAAAAAATTCTATGAGTCAAAATACTCACCCAAAAGTAACTATGCAGACTCCGTTGCCTCTGCTCAAAAAGTGGAGACCCTGCATGATTCCATCAAAAAAACCGAAATTAAAATCACCAGAAAATTTAAAGAACTGGACAGCCTGTATACCTTCTGTTCTAAAAGGATCAGGGCCTATTCACTATGTTCAAAATTCAATAAAAATATTGCTGAAATACTGTACACCGCCCGAATATCCTACGAAGATGATCTTGATTATAACATCAGAAAAGAAAAAGATGATTTAATGGAAGAAAAATTTGATGATGACTCCCTGCTAATAGAGCGAAACCAGGGATTTATCATTACTGTTTTTTACAATCACTTAATTGAATTAAAAAAAGCCTTTGATGATCTTTATATGTATCATCAGGCTGTTTCCGATGAGTATATAAAACTAAAAAAAGCATGTTTAACCGGAAACGATTTCTCAAGGCCATACGAGAATAATAAAAGTCTGTATGAAAAAGAATTAAAGGAATATACCGAACTTACTGAAAAAAGTATGCTCCGCAAAAAATTTAAGCGTGTACAAAAGTTATGCAAAAAGCAGGTGAAACGCACCCATAAAGAAGAGGCTGCGTACGTGAATGAGAAACAGATTGAAACCCAGATGTTCTTAGTAAGGAGCAGTTACACCACAAGGCATTTTAAAGCCCTGAAAGCGGCCAACAAAAAGCAATTAACCAATTGTAAAAAAATAAAAACAGGGGTAAATAAAGTAAAAAACAAGTATAAAAAAAGATAACTAAATCATCCCCTCATCGCCAAAACTATAAAAACCGTTTTCGGTGATGATCAAGTGATCCAGCAGGGGTATCTCCATAATTTTACCCGCCTCCTTAATATTCTTGGTAATTTTAATATCTGCATCACTCGGTTTCAGGTTGCCTGAAGGATGATTGTGGCAAATAATAATGGAACTGGCATAATTTTCACAAGCAGTCTTAAAGATTATTTTGGTATCAACCACTGTACCGGCAACACCTCCGCGGCTAATCAACTCTTTTTTAATGACCAGGTTAGCCCTATTCAGTACCAGCATCCAAAACTCCTCATGAGGCAGGTCCATCATCGATGGTTTCATGAGATCATACACATCCTTGCTGGCAGTGATTTTAACACGTTTAACCGTTTCAGTATCCTTTCTTCTTCTTCCTAATTCGAGTGCTGCTACAATACTGATGGCTTTAGCGTCACCAATGCCTTTAAACTTATTCAGCTCCTGGACGGATAGCTTTCCAAGCTCATTCAAATTATTGCCAACACTTGCTAGTATCCGTTTAGATAGTTCTACGGCTGTTTCATCCCTGCTGCCGGAACCAATTAAAATTGCGATCAATTCCGCTTCTGTAAGTACTTGGCGGCCTTTATCCATTAACTTTTCACGCGGCCGATCTTCTTCTGCCCATGATTTTATACCTAAGATTTGTTTGTAGTCTTCCATTAAAATTTAGTTTAAAATGAAAATTCCAACTTCACATATCTTTGATAAAACAGCAATACTTTTCGCAATAATTCCTTAAAAATAAGCAAAAACAAAAGAGGCTTCGCATAGCGAAGCCTCTTTATATTCCAAATTGGAATTAAAACCTAATCTTATTAAAAAATTACTTTTTTAAAGCATTAACCTTTTTAGTCAATTTTGATTTCAAATTAGCTGCTTTATTTTTATGAATAACGTTTTTCTTAGCTAATTTATCAACCATTGCAACAACTTTAGGAAGTTTTTCAGTTGCAGATGCTTTTACTTCATCTGTTCTTAAATCCTTCACTGCATTACGCATTGTTTTTGCCTGGTAACGGTTTTTTAATCTTTTAGCATCGTTAGAACGAATTCTTTTGATACTGGATTTGTGATTTGCCATCTTTGTTTTTTTTAAGTTATTGGCTAACAAGCCAATAACAATTACTCTATTTTAATATACTGTAGCCCGTAGGGGAATCGAACCCCTCTTACCAGGATGAAAACCTGGCGTCCTAACCCCTAGACGAACGGGCCATTTTTTAATTTGGGAGTGCAAATGTACAGAAAATAATTATTTCTCCAAATTTTTTTAACAAAATTCTTAAAAAAATCAATCAATTTCGTCACTATCCACCTGAAAACGGAATCCCAGGCGCTTTCCAGTTTTTATTTGCATGTTCTCACTTGCCGCCTGCATATCTGATACAGAAACCTCCTTTATCGTATCAAACGGAGGCGTAAAGAGGTCAAAATTAAGACAATACAAAATAGTTGACTCCAATATGGCCTTAATTGCTGCCTCATCCATTACGGCATGAACAAAATCATTATATAAGAAACCAAGCTGACGCTTACCCTCAATAAAATAATGATTTTCTTTGTTAACAAACACTCTTCCAATCACATAACCCAAATCATTGATCCTGTTATAGGTAAAAGAATCATTTAAAAAGTTATAAATATTAATAATTCCGCAAAAAGAACGGGCATGATCCTCCTTAACATAAGAACTTTTCCAAACCTGGTGAGCCTTATCAAATTCAAAAACATTGGTATGCATGGCAAAGATCAGTAAATCGCCTGCTACCCTTAATTCAAACTCAAATTCTCCTTTATCCCTGTATTCCAGAACAATGCGTTTGTCAACGGCTGCTATTTCACTTTTAAAATCGGCCACCATCTGTTTCGCTGTCGCTTTCATGCTCTTAAAAGCCTGGAATGTTTTATCATAAACATCCTGCTTCATAACAGACTTCTCCTTAAGCGTTTTTATAATAAGATCGTGTGATGACGGTTTATCCATTTTCTTAAATTTTTGTTATTACAGCACTTTTCATGAAATGGGCTGCTCTATTTTCACCAATTTACGTTCAATAAATATGTGTTAACGTTTAAAAAACAATAATGTTATTAAAAATCAGATAAAAAATAAAATTTTAACAATTCAAAAACCGTGTTCATTTATAAAGTACAATGTACTAATATGATCTTGCAAAAACAACACGCTGTGCAGATGGCTTACCTGAATAAATACAAACCCCGGCTTCCTCCTTATTATTTAATGGAATACAACGAATGGTTGCTTTTGTTTCCTCTTTTATTTTTTGTTCCGTTTCACTTGTTCCATCCCAATGCGCCATAATAAAGCCCGGTGTTGCATCCAGTATTTCTTTAAATTCAGCATACGTATCCGCATTGAAGGTTTTTGCTTCACGCATGGCAATGGCTTTTTGATATAAGTTATCCTGTATCTGCTCCAATAAATGCTCAATTTTGGTTGCTAAGTCTGCCTGCTGAAGCGTTTCTTTCTCTAAAGTATCTCTGCGTGCCACTTCTACGGTTCCATTCTCCAAATCCCTCGCTCCTATTGCAATACGCACAGGAACACCTTTTAATTCGTATTCTGCAAATTTCCAGCCCGGACGCTGCGTATCCCTGTTATCATACTTTACAGAGATCCCTTTCGCTTCCATTTCTTTTTTCATTTTCAGAACCACCTCGCTGATTTGAGCAAGCTGTTCATCCCCTTTATAAATAGGAACAATAACTACCTGGAAAGGCGCTAATTTAGGTGGCAGCACCAATCCTTTATCATCTGAATGCGACATCACCAAAGCTCCCATTAAACGAGTGGAAACACCCCAGGACGTAGCCCAAACAAAATCCTGCTTGCCTTCCTTATTAGCAAATTTTACATCAAACGCTTTCGCGAAATTCTGACCTAAAAAGTGTGAGGTACCTGCCTGCAATGCTTTTCCATCCTGCATCATACTCTCAATACAATATGTTTCCAAAGCACCTGCAAAACGCTCATTAGGGGTTTTTATACCTTTAATAACCGGCATTGCCATCCATTTTTCTGCAAATTCAGCATACACTTCCAGCATTTGCTCTGTTTCAGCAATCGCCTCCTGTGCCGTTGCATGAGCGGTATGCCCCTCCTGCCATAAAAACTCAGTAGTTCTTAAGAATAAACGCGTACGCATCTCCCAGCGTACTACGTTCGCCCATTGGTTCACTAATATTGGTAAATCACGATACGATTGAATCCAGCCTTTGTAGGTGTTCCATATAATGGTTTCCGAGGTAGGCCTTACAATTAATTCTTCTTCCAGCTTGGCTGTTTCATCCACTACAATACTGCCATCTGGCGCAGTCTTTAAGCGATAATGAGTAACCACAGCACATTCCTTTGCGAAACCTTCTACGTGGCTTGCTTCCTTACTAAAAAACGATTTTGGAATAAACAATGGAAAATAAGCATTTACATGGCCTGTATCTTTGAACATTTTATCTAAAGCCTGCTGCATTTTCTCCCAAATTGCATATCCGTAAGGTTTTATTACCATACAACCCTTTACCGCTGAATGCTCTGCTAAGTCTGCCTTTATAACCAATTCATTGTACCATTCAGAGTAATTTTTGTCGCGTGATGGGATTTCTTTGCTCATACTTTTTAATTTGTGGTATAGTATTTGTAATTTTACGTTTGACTTATACAACAAAAGTAAAAAATTAAACCTTTTGCCGAAGTATTTGTCAAATTAAAAGAAACTAAAAATACAACACAATGAAAACGGCCTTAATCACATTAGCAGTTGCAACTTCTTTGTTATCGGTATCATGTAAATCGCAGCAGGGAACTACAACATCCAAAACGTATAGTGATGATGTTTATTATACATCCAGTGATGCTGCTGCAGATAAAGAAAAACGCAGATTAGCGGCTGAACAGGAAAGGCAACAACAATTAGCGGAACAGGAAAGACAAAGACAGGAGCAGGCTAAAAACCAATCGTCACAAACAACCACTACGGGGGACGATTATTATACGCCTAGTGAAACAAGGTCTACCACCACTACCCAGACGACTACTGATGGTAACGGTACTACTATAAACAACACTACCAATAATTATTATGATCAGCCATTTGACTATAACGATTATTATGATGATGAATATTCAGTACGTTTAAGACGTTTCCATAACAACGTTGGTTCGTATGGTTATTACGATAACTATTACACCAACTCCTACTGGTATACTGGTAACCCGTATACTTACGGAACAAGCGTTTATATGGGATACAATTTCTGGGGACCAACGTATACCACATTTACGTATAACCCTACTTCGTACTGGTATGCTAACCAGGGTTGGGGATACGATCCTTTTTACACTCCATACAGTTATAATCCGTATGGTGGATATGGCGGAGGTTATTATGGTTCCAGCTATTATGGATATAACCCCTACATGAACGGTTACGGAAACGCTTATAACCAGGGATATATGAATGGTTACAACAACGGGTATTATGATGCAAATTCAAATAATTATTTTAACAGCTATGATAACAACAGCTACTATTATGGTCCAAGAGGTACAACTGCTTCAAACGGACGTACTACTGCGCAGCCTACATTAGCTCACAAATACATTAGAGCGGTTGAAACTGAAACAAAACAGCCTTTTGAAGCAACCAAAGGAAGAACCAACAACCCGTATATATCGCGTGAAAACGATGTAAAAGCAAGACCGGAAAACACTTCAAGCCCTGCAGAACGTGGTAACCCTGCAAGAAACAACGGTTCGGAAACTAAGTTTGATTCAAAAGAAAATAACAGACCTGCTCCGCTTAACAACAATACTGCTAAACCAAGAGAAAATAATGGTACGGAAAAGTTTGATTCAAAAGAAAATAACAGACCTGCTCCGCTTAACAATACTAATACAGCTAAGCCAAGAGAGAATGCGCCTGCTTATGACAGACCAGTGAATACAACAACAAAACCGGGAGAATCAAAGCCTAGTAATGATGTTAGAACCCGTACTGAACAACCGGTAAAGCAACAACAACCAAACTACGACCAAAACAGACAACAACAACAACAACAACAACAGCCGAAACGTGAGTCGCAGCAGCCTAAATACGAACAACAACCTAAACAAGAGCAGCAACAGCCTAAACGCGAGCAGGCAGCCCCTAGAAATGAGCAGCCGCGCAATGAACAGCCTAGAATGGAACAAAGAAACAGTGCACCTCAACAGGCACCTTCTCAAAGCGCACCTCCTCAAAGGAGCAATTCAAATAACGGATCAGGACCAAGAAGATAAATTTTGTGTGCATTCAGATGATATTAAAACCAGTATTTCTGAATGCACGCTTTATCAAAAATTCATAAAAACCATACATATGAAAAAACAAGCCTTACTAATAGGGACAGGGTTGCTTTATGCCCTTACAATAACCGCTCAAAATGATATTGACGCAATGCGTTACTCACAATTAACCTTTGGCGGTACAGCACGTTTCGCTTCTATGGCAGGCTCTATGGGCGCTTTGGGTGGTGATATTTCAACACTGAGCTTTAATCCGGCTGGTATAGGGGTGTTTCGTAAAAACGAAATTTCCATAACACCTTCCATTTTTTCGCAAAGCACAACATCTACTTTTAATAGCATAGAATCCAGCGACAGAAAGCTGAATTTCAATTTCGGGAACATCGGTTTGGTCGCTACCTGGAACAGAGGTGACAAAAGTACAAGAGGCTGGGAAACAGTAAATTTCGGACTTGGTTACAACAGAACAAATAATTTCCATAACCGGATGAGCGTAGAGGGCGATAATGCAACAAGCTCTCTGCTTGATACCTATGTTGCCAGCGCAAATGGAAATGCCCCCTCCAGCTTCGACCAGTTTTCGACCGGTTTAGCCTGGGAAACGTATCTGATTAATCCGGATACCAATGGAACAAACCTGTATAATCACGTGGTGGCGGGTTATGGCCAGCAGCAGCGCAAATCGGTGGAAACAAGAGGTTCTATGGGTGAAACAGTAGTAAGCTTTGGCGGAAACTATCGTAATAAGCTATTTGTAGGAGCTACCATCGGCTTTGTAAATGCAAGATATGTGGAGGAATCCGTTTATGAGGAAATAGACGCAAATGACTCCATTTCAAACTTCAAATCCTTTACCTACACGCAGGATCTTACTGCAAAAGGAAGCGGAGTAAACATGAAATTTGGTGCCATCGTAAAACCAACGGAATGGTTGAGAATAGGAGCTGCTGTGCATACACCTACCAGCATTGGTTTTAACGATAAATACTCCAGTTCCATGAAATCGGATCTGGAAGGTGTAAGCTACGATACTATATCTCCGAAAGGATCTTTCGACTACCGTATCACTACTCCGTTTAGAGCAATAGGAAGTTTAGGGTTTGTAATTGGGAAAATAGCTTTATTGAATGTGGATTATGAATATGTGGATTATACCTACGCTCAGCTGAATTCAAGCCCTAATGTGTTTTCACCTGTAAACAGAACAATACGTTCAAAATACACCTCAGCCGGAAACTTAAGAGTAGGTGGTGAAGTACGATTTGATCCATTCAGCTTCAGAGCAGGTTATGCCTTATATGGCAGCCCATTCAAAAATGACGAAAATGTGAATGCAAACAGATCAAGCTATACGCTTGGTGTAGGGTTCAGAGAAAACAATTATTTTATTGATTTCGCTTATGTGCTTACCCAGTATACAGAATATAATTATTTGTATGATCCTTCCTATGTTTCTTCTGTAAAGAACAATTATAGAAATTCAAGCTTTATGCTGACCCTGGGCACCAAATTCTAGTTGGTTCGAAAAACAAAAAAGCCGTTTTCAATATCGTATTGAAACGGCTTTTTGCTTCTATTTTTAAACCGAAAATCAAATAAATACCTTTTATGAAACTTAAAAGCATCATTTTTCTTTTATCAGTTTTTGGATTTTTATCATCCTGCATGGTCACTAACAATTTGTATGTAAATGATCCTACTCCCATGATAAAAGGGAAAGGAAAAGCTTATGTGGGCCTGGGAACCGGATTGAAACCAAAAATTGATTCTATTTCAGCAGATAAAAAGATAAATTTTTCCAATAAAATTGAAGCTGCGCCCATTTTGTCCTTTGGCGGCCAAATAGGTTTGGGTGAACACATGAATGTAAGAATTGCCGGTCATTTGCCGGGGTTTATCGGAGGTTTTGGACTGCGTGCCGGAACTCAGTATGGATTTTTCGATCGTACCTCTAAATTCAATGCCGCTATTGGGGTAGATCTTGGCTTTGTAACAGCCCGGGATTCAATACGCATTTTTGGAAATCAAACCGCTGTAAGTGTTGAATCCAAGCTCGCATACAATGCAGATTTTTTTATACCAATTTCCTATAAGTTCAATAAAGATTTTATGCTGATCCTTACCCCGCGTTACAGTTATACCAATATCGAAATTAAAAAATATACCACCCGGGCTTATAGTACCAATTTAAAGGTATACAGCCCTATCGTATCATTAGGAATGCGTTATCGCCACCTTTACCTCGAAACCAGTGTAGTGCATTACGACAATCGTTTTTACCCGAATTTTGGCATTGCTGGGATCTTTTAAAGCAAAAAATAGTTTTATAACACCGTTTAAGAGGTTTTTTGAACTAAAAACACTTAAAATCCTTTCAAAATAGCTGATTTTTCCTTTTTCTAAGCTGTTTCTGATCTATTCTGCCAATTACGAGAACGATAACCGGATTTTTTTGCAAAAAAACCCCTTACTGCCAATAAAACAGAGCCTTATTCCTTTCTCATTAAAACATTCTATTTCCGAACTAATATTGACAAAATTCGTTTAGGTTTGAGAGTGTTTGCTCATTGTTGCTGTTATTTTTGAAGATCGGGCAATTATAACACTAAAAAAACCGGATTTTTTTATAGTTTTGCGATTGAAGCATGGCTTCGATATATTTAACTGACTTGTTTATGAAGTGTTTTTCCAAAAAACTTCTGTTTTTTATAATTATCTGTTTAACGTTTGGAAAAGTTCAGGCGCAATCTATTGGTGGATTTACCTCTGGTGCAGCAATATACTGTGCTAATGCTAATTCCGGCTTTATAAATTTAGATACGACTACAAGTAATGGTGCAATTATACGTTGGGACTATTCAACAGATGGAGGCAGCAATTGGTTACCCCTCTTTAACATTTCACCCTCAGTTAGCTATACAAACCTTCCGCAATCCACCTGTTACAGAGCCATTGTTAAAGATGGCGCTTTCCCTGAAGCTGCATCCTCTACGTCCTGCATTGATATTTATCCACCAAGCATAGGGGGAACTATTACCGGAGGAGGAGTTTTTTGCATTACACCAGGAACAGGAACGGGAGTGCTCACGCTGGTAGCTGATACAGGAAGTGTACTTTTTTGGCAGGATTCTATTCCCGGGGGAACCTGGAATACGATATCGGATACCAACCATACACTCAACCACGCTAATCTTACTCAAAACACCTATTACAGAGCCATTGTGCAAAGCGGTGCTACCTGCCCTTCGGATACTTCTTCCATCGCTTCTTTCACTTACGATTCCGTATCAGTTGCAGGCATGGTTTCCGGCACAGATACCGTATGTACCGGTATCAATAGCGGCACGCTCAATTTAACGGGAGAGCTTGGAGATGTGCAAAGCTGGCTATCGTCAACGGACAGTATTTTATGGACTCCGATTACCAATGATACCACATTCCAAACCTACAGCGGGCTAACGCAAACCACATGGTACCAGGCAATTGTACAAAACGGTGCCTGTCCCAGCGATACTTCCACTCCGGCTATTTTATCCATAATCCCTAATCCAATAAGTACAATTGCTGACACTACGGTGGTGCAGGGAACTTCCCTTTCCTTGATGGGAACAGGGAATGGAACCGCTGTATGGACACCCGCAACAGGACTTGACACTGCTACTATTTTTAACCCTTTGGCCACCCCCTTAGTCACCACGCAGTATACCATTACTGTAACGGATAATAATTCCTGCGTTACTACTGACAGTGTGCTGATCACCATTTTTGTACTGGAATTTAATGGAATGGTTTCTAACCTGTTTACCCCTAACGGAGACGGTATTAACGATACCTGGTACATACAAGACATCTTAAGCTACCCTGATAATGAGGTGTTTATATACAACATTTACGGCAACCAGGTATATACCAAAAAAGGATATACCAACGATTGGAGCGGTACATACAACGGTTCTGATTTACCTGATGGCACCTACTTTTACGTACTTCGCTTTGACGAAACGGATATTGTAGTGAAGGGATCACTGGAGATTTTGAAGAATAAGTAGAGTTAGATGTGGGATATGAGACGTGAGAACAGCCTTTAATACCCAGATCTACAACAAGATGAATTATATGGAAACGAATTACAATTTATATTATCTCAATACTCAAATCTCATATCTCAAATCTGCGCAAGTACGATGAGAAAAAGGTTAATCATACTATCTTTTGTTTTATTTCTTCTCTTCGGGGAAGGCTGGAAGGGGGCTTTTGCCCAACAGGTAGGTATGTACAACCATAGTTTTTACAAGCCACTGGTATTTAACCCTGCTTTTACCGGAACTGACGATGCTGCTAATGCCATGCTGATCAGCCGTTCGCAATGGACAGGTTTTAAAGGCGCGCCACAATTAACCATTTTTACAGCTGATGGCAGTTTGATGGATAAAAAAGTGGGTGTTGGTTTGGGTTTGATCAGCGACAGAAAGGGCCTGATGAGCCGGATGGGTGGAAACATGTATTATTCCTACCATTTGAAATTAAACGAGGATATGCGCTTATCCTTAGGAGCGTCCTTCGGTATTATTGACCAAACCATTGATTTTTCCAGGGCCCAAGTTGAAAATGCCGCAGATCCAACCTTGTACACGGACTATCAGCATAAAACCACTTTTGACGTAAATGCAGGGTTGGTGTTTTCCTGGAAAGATTTAAATATAGGTGTTTCCGCTCCTCAATTGATTGAAACCAAAGTGAAATCGGTTGATTATGCAGACAGCAGCGATGCAAAAGCCTACTACAGCCAAAAGCGGCATTACATGGCATCTGTAAACTATAAATTTGTTATTATAGAAGATAAAGATATTTCGATAAAACCATTTGCACAGGTCCGCATAGTACCGCAAGCTCCCCTGCAATACGATGTAGCTGTTAACCTCGACTGGCAGGATAAAGGCTGGGTGGGGGCCACTTATAAAAGCAATTATGCGGTAGCGGCAAATATTGGTTTTTGTGTACACAAACAGCTGTATCTGGGCTATTCGTATGATTTTATTATCGGGAGTATTGGTAAATATGCCGGTGTGAGCCACGAAATAATGGTGAACTTTAAAATACTCGGCAGAAAAAGTGCCTCCGTATCTACAAACGCTCCTGTAGATACGCTTCCTGAGATGGAAAACACCGCGTATGAGCAGCGATTTGATAAGCTTGAAAATCAGCTTAAAAAGAACCAGGAAAAGCTCAAAGAACTGAATGATAAGCTGGACAAACAAAACACCACCCAGGCAATAGCTCCTGTTCAGAATACCAAGCCAGGCACAGAGGACAGCGAAGGGATATTCATCACCAAAAGAAGTGATTTTAAGAACAACAAGGATATTATGCCTGATAAAGGTTTTTATGTGATTGTAGGGATCTTTTTTTACCGTGATTTTGCGATTGATGAGGTTAAAAATTACAACAAGCGTGGTTTCGCTAATGCCAACTGGATCTATTCGCAATCCAAACAAAACAATTATGTTTTTGCAGAAAAACTAGAAACAAAAGAGGAAGCGCTTGAAAAAGCTAAAGAATTGAATTCAAAGGACAGCAGTAATGCCTGGGTGCTAAAGCTGATTGAATAAGCGTTTAAGGGACGATTTTAAGGTATTTAAATAAATGCTGATTAAAACGTAATTGCGAGCCCTCTTCGCAGATAGGGCGAAGCAATCTCACAGTAGCAAAAAAAAGTTTGCTTCGATCGCGAAAAGCGCTCTGGACGGCCAGAAGTAAATTGGAGAATTAAATTGCATAGCTAGCTGAGTCTGAATATTAAAGCTTTACACCGCCTACCTGTTTATTTAAAAGAATGAAGAAAGGGCTTATCATATTATCCATTGTTTTATCTGCACTAATTGCTCCTGCCCAGCAAATAGGGATGTATAGCCATTATTTTTATAAGCCGATGATCTATAATCCGGCTTTTACAGGTTCGGAAGGGGCTACAAATGCAATGCTGGTCAACCGCAACCAATGGACCGATTTTAAAGGAGCTCCAAAACTGACGATACTTACACTGGATGGCAGCCTGGTAGAAAAAAAAGTGGGTTTGGGCATTAGCCTTATCAGCGATAGAAAAGGGATTACCAACAGAACTTCCGGCAATCTGTCCTATTCCTACCGGATTACAATCAATAACGATATGCATGTGCTGTTTGGAGTATCTGCCGGTATTATTAACCAAACGCTTGATTTCTCTAAAACCCTTGTTGAAAACAATACAGACCCTAACCTGTTTACTGATCTGCAGCGCAAAACCACCTTTGACGGATCGGCCGGAATTGGTTTTGTATGGAACAACTTAGAGATTGGGGCTGCGGTGCCGCAACTACTGCAAAACAAGATCAATTACGTTGATAACACCAACATACGCGGTTACTATGCGATGGCTCGTCATTATATGGCCACCGCCAAATACAGGTTTTACATTGTGGAAGACAAGGGTATTTCCATTGTGCCACAGGCTTTGGTTCGTTTTGTGCCGAATACTCCTTTTCAATATGATGGAACGCTTAATGTGGATTGGAAAGATAAATTCTGGCTGGGAGCAACCTATAAGAGCGGTTACGCTGTAGCGGCTCATGCCGGATTCTGTATTCACAAACAATTGTACCTGGGTTACTCCTATGACTTTATTATTGGACCGATTGGTACTTATGCCGGTACCAGCCATGAACTGATGATCAATTTTAAATTTGGCGAAAATAAAAAATCTAAAAACTATACTGATTCTGTGCCTGCAGCACAGCAGGGAAATGCTGATTATGAAGAGTTACTGGACAATTTACAGGCACAGGTAGGAGAAACTGAGAAAAAAATAAAGGAACTGGAAGAGCGCATGAAAAAACAGGGCTTAAAAAGCGATGTTCCGCAAATCAATCCTAAATTGAATAATTTGCTTTTTCAGCAGCTGCTCAAAAAAATCGAGGTGATGTTTGATGATCCTAATTCTTCGCAAGATGATATTCAGGCACTTCGTAATGAAATAGCATCCTTCCTCGACAGCGATTTTTCGGATGATGTAACACAAAAGGCTCTTAAAAAGCAATATGAACTCTTAAATAAATCGCAAGATGCTGTTAGCGTGCTTGTTAAAGGTGGAGTAGTACTGCAGAACACTGGGACTCAAAATAACTATACGACTGTAAATATTAACATTGCGGAAAAAGAAACCGGAAAATTAATCGGTACTTACCTGCCCAATGCGACTACAGGAAAGTACTTGTTCATTCTAACTCCAGGCAAACACTACGTAATTACTGCAGAAAACCCTGGTTATGAAACCTATACGGAAGATTTTACTCCTAACGCGAGTAATGAATCGTATGAAGTTTCACATGCCATCAGAATGAAGGCCAAATAATCCTAATTTCATTAAAAAACGCAAAAACGCATTAAAAATTGAGATTTTTGATGCGTTTTTATGTTATTTGGATGTAAAACGCAGAATTATATAAAAACCACTTCGCTGTACCTTAAGTATCAAATGAGGCTGTGTGATGCTGAATTTATTTCAGCATCTATGGATTTCGAAATGTATCCGAAATGACCATCAATTAACAAAACTGGGCGTTGTTCTTTTTTCTTGAAAAAAAAGAACCAAAAATTCAAGAACAAACGATTTCCACACACAGGCAACGCGGCATCGCGTTTGTTCATTCCTGGCGCGCGGTTTCATAATTTCATTTTGGAAATGCATTATATGAAATCGAACTCTATTATTATAATAGCTTATGGAAAAATGAATTTTTGATCAAAAACCAACAAAAAACACTCCTTTTGGTGGTTTTTTCAATCAAAAACCACTTTTTTTGAGAAAATATGGCCTTTTGACGAAATTTGTAACAGGTAAATCCCCCGGTCAGGCCTATTTACTTTAAATGAGGACAAAAAAGGATTAAAAATTTCATTATAAACAACTTGCCCCGAACTATTAATTAATTTTACCTGTAACCCCTCTTTATTGCTTTTCAGCCGGACTGTAATGTCACCGGAAGAAGGATTTGGATACACCTGTATATCAGAATCATTATTAGTGTTTTCGTTAACAGCAGTTCCATATTTGAATGCCAGCGTCCACTTATATAATACACCAGCATCACCCGCATTCCCATCCCGGATGCGCAGTTTCCATTCACCGTTTGGATTTTGGCCGGTATTTAAGGCCATTAACCCGCTTGTGTTTTCAATGTGGTAAAAACCAGCCGGAATTCCATCTGTGGTAAGCGTACTAATGTTTGTAGATGCAGTATCGGTAAAAAAAACATCCGTCATATCATATCCGTCACCACCGTTACCACTGGAAATCAGCACACTATCATTCACTGGGGAAATCAGGTACATTTCAAGGTCCTCCAGCCAGCTATGCTGCAAACTATCAATTTTAAGATAATCGATCATAAATGAAGTACTTAAGGAAGTTGGAAGCCCGCAAAAAGTTACGGATGAAAAGGCGCCTCCTGCTGAATTATCAGGTATGGGAGTGATTGTGTTAACCGCTTTTACAAATAATCCACCGGGAATATGCTCCACTACTTTAGTAATGGAATCGTTTGTAAAATCCCCGTCTGTCGAGAGTGCTGTATATGCTGTTATCGTGTAAACGCCTGTAGTCGACAAATCAGCTGGTGTTGTAAAGGTATAATTCAGAGAAGCTCCAGGATTAATGCTGGAGGAAATTGTTTCGGTAACAACAGCACCATTAATGGAATACTTTACAGGAAAACCACTGATGGTATCTGTTCCGGCATTTTTTACGGTTACCACGATTATTTCTGCAGAACTCACCGTACACCCTCCGTTTGTTGAAGATAGGGCGGTAATAGCAGCATTGTAAGGCAGAGGCTGTTCAATTCTGATGTTATCTATAAAGAGATTGTACCTATCCGCAGGAGAGTAGCAGTTGAAAGCAAAATAATAGGTACCGGCTGTTGTTGCTTTAAACGTTATAAAACGCTGAATAAAAGAAGTATTGGTTAAAGCATTGTTATTATACAGCGTGGTTGTTTGAGAAGCTACGGTTTGCGCGCTGCCCACGTTTACTTTCATTGCCTCTGCATACAGCGAAAGACCTACACGCTGGTCAAATGTGATGTTCACAGAATCTCCTGAATTAAGCGCTATTGCAGGTGTAAACGCCCAGGTGTTTGCTGGGGCTGCACTGGTAAAAACGTACCTCATGGAGTTGGAGCCAGCGGAAGAATTTGCAGGCAATGTGTTTAGCGACCAGCTATTACCGAGGCCGTTATTTAGTATAACCCAGCCCGCAGGAGGGAAAACAGTCCCTTCAAAACTTTCAGACAACATTATCTGCGCATCCGCCAAATGAGATAGGATAACGGCAACACACAGAATTATAAATCGTTTCAGCATGATTAATTTTTTTAGGAGACCGGCTTTTAACAGCAATTAAATAAGCTGGTTCGGGTCTCTTACAGCATAACAATAGTACGATTTTTTTATGCGATAAAAAACATAAATGAAAACACAAATAAGCGGCTCCTTCTTCCTTATTTATTTTTGTCTTGCGAAGTATAAAATTTTATCTTTACCATCATGTTAAAAATACTGACCATTATAGGTGCCAGGCCACAAATTATTAAAGCTGCAGCTTTAAGCAGGGCCATTAAAAACAAGTTCACTTCGGAACTCCTCGAAATTATTGTACATACAGGTCAGCATTACGATGAAAATATGTCGAAGGTGTTTTTTGATGAGCTTGATATTCCGCAACCTGATTATAACCTGAATACCGGTTCCGGCAATCACGGAAAACAAACCGCCTCCATGATTGAAGGAATTGAAAATATACTGTTGAAAGAAAAACCCAACTGTATTGTATTGTATGGCGACACCAATTCTACATTAGCAGGTGCAATAGCGGCATCAAAAATTCAGGTGCCTGTAATTCATATTGAGGCAGGCTTAAGGTCCTTTAACAAAGCGATGCCGGAGGAGATCAACCGCATTATGTGCGACCATGTTTCAACACTTTTATTCTCGCCTACAAAATCAGGTTATACTAATTTACTGAAAGAAGGATTTAAAGAAAATAATCAACCACCCTACTCTTTTGATAATGCAAAAATTTATCATTGCGGGGATGTGATGTATGACAACAGCCTTTATTTTTCAGCGGTTGCGGAACAAAAAACAACTGTTCTACAGGATAACAAACTCCAAGAAAATAATTTTATTCTCACAACCATACACCGGAACAACAATACAGATGAACCTTTGCGGCTAAATGCCATTTTTAGTTCCTTACTTAAAATTGCCACAGAGAACAAAATTATCGTTGTATTACCATTACACCCAAGAACAGCAAAACTTCTGCCAGCAAACCTTTCAGAGGAATTGTATAGCAAAATAAAAAATTCCGACTATATAAAAATAATTCCGCCAGTTTCATTTTTAGAAATGATCGCATTGGAAAAAAATGCAGCCCTGGTAATGACTGATTCCGGTGGCGTACAGAAGGAGGCTTTCTTTTTTAAGAAACCGTGTATCATATTTCGTTCAGAAACAGAATGGATTGAATTAGTAAATTGCGGTTCGGCAAGGATTGCTGATGCGAATGAAACTCAAATTAACGAAGCCTATTCACACTTCTCAACAGTACAAAATTTACAGTTTCCTGAATTATTTGGTGATGGTAAAGCTGCTGAATTTATCTGCGCTGAAATTTTAAAACATATTAAATAAAAAGAATTTGCTGCTCGTATACACACATAAAACAACACATCGTAACAGATATATTTTAAATTTAATATTTAAAGATATACTAGGTATTGATTTTGAATTGACGGTGAATGCGGAGTACTTCAAAACCTACAACGGCCCAAAATTAAGCTATACCAACAACCCTTTGGCTGATGAGTTATTTTTTATTTCACGCGGTTTGTTATTTGAAACCGGTATAACAGAACAAAATATTTCCGTTTTCGATTATAAAGATCATAAGGCTTTTTTTGCCACCGGTAAAGCCTCTGCAATGCCATTCGATGTTTTTGCAGCGAGCTTTTATTTAGTAAGCCGTTATGAAGAATACCTGCCACACATACGTGATGAGCACGATCGGTTTATTGCAGAAAATAGTCTTGCATTTATGAATGGCTTTCTCCAAAAGCCCCTTGTAAACATATGGATAATGTGGATCAAAGAGCTTATCCAGGAAAAATATCCGGAGGTTGTTTTCCCTGAAATGAAATATGAATTTATTTCAACCATCGACATTGACAATGCTTATGCATACCGCGAAAAGGGCTTCACGCGCAGTCTTGGAGGATATTTAAAATCCATCTCCAAATTAAGTATGAAGGAAATTGTAGATCGCACGTGTGTTATGCTGGGGACTCAAAAAGACCCGTATGATACTTACGAATATCAACTGGAGATGATAAAGAAATACAATTTAAACAGTATTTATTTTTTTCTGTTGGGCGATTACGGAGTCAATGATAAGAACCTGCCTGTAGACAGCAAAAAATTTCAGTCACTGATCAAAATGCTTGGAGATTATGCTCAGATAGGCATTCACCCATCCTATGGATCAAACAAAAGCAAAGATCGTTTAAAGAAAGAAGTGGAACGTCTATCAAAAGTATTACATCGCGATGTTACCAAAAGCCGTCAGCATTTTTTAAAACTAACATTACCGGAAACCTACCGTAACCTGGTAGATCTGGACATTACTGATGATTATACAATGGGCTTTGCTTCCCAGGTTGGATACAGGGCCAGCATCTGCTCTCCTTTTAATTTTTATGATATTGACATGGAGCTGGAAACGAAATTGAAAATTCATCCATTTGCGGTAATGGAGGGCACATTAAAATATTATATGCACGTGCATCCCGAAGATGCAATGGAAAAAATAATACCACTGATTGATGAAGCAAAGGCTGTTAACGGCCAATTCATTAGCCTTTGGCACAACGACACACTAAATGACCAGAATTTGTGGCGGGGCTGGCAGGTTGTTTATGAAGACATGGTAAAATATGCTATTAAATAAAAAGCCCGAATCAAGATGATACGTTTTATTGAGTATAAAAATATTGACAAACAAAAGTGGGATCGTTGTATTCAGCAAAGTGCTAACTCTTCTATTTATGTTTATTCATGGTACTTAGATGCGGTTTGTGCAAATTGGTCTGCTTTGGTATTGAATGATTATGAAACCGTATTTCCTTTAGCACCAAGATCAAAATACACCATCAGCTATTTATATCAGCCTTTTTTCACACGTTACTTCGGTGCCTTTTCAAAAAGGGCATTAACTGAACAGTCCGTCAATTCTTTATTTGAAGCCATTCCCCATAAATATAAGTTCATTGAATTTGCAGTAAATGAAACGACCATTTTTAATTTTCCTGAATTTTCGAAAAAAGAACGCGTTTATCAGCTATTAAATCTGAATGCTGATTACGAAGCACTTTACAAAGCATACTCCGACAATACAAAACGAAATATAAAAAAGGCCGTAAACACCGGATTAGTGGTTAGGTCAGGGATTGAAGCACAAAAAATTGTTGATCTTTTCAAGTTAACAAAAGGAAAGGAATTAAAAGAACTGAAAGAACGAGATTATAAATCACTGGTTCAGCTAATGGAAACAGCTGAAAAAATGAAAAGGGCCGAATCTATTGCTGTATATGACAAAGACAATACGCTTTGTGCAGCTGGTTTTTTTATGAAAAACAATAGCCGTTTAACTTTTTTAAAAAGCGGGGTTACCGATCAGGGTAAAAACAGCGGAGCAATGCAGTTTTTATTTGATACAATTATCAAAAAAAATGCAGAAACGAACACAGTCCTTGATTTTGGTGGATCATCGGTTGAAACGGTTGCCCGTTTTTATAAAAGTTTTGGTGCAAAAGATTGTGTATATTTACAACTGAAAAAAAATTCACTGCCGTCCATTGTAAAATGGATCAGTAAGAAACAATAGGTAATTAATCAGCTTTATTCGTAACAATAAAATCACTCATTATTTATGGTACACATTGTAGGAAATCATAACTCTTTATTTAATCAATATATCTCTGAAATCAGGGATGAAAACATTCAAAAAGACAGTATGCGCTTCCGCAGAAATATTGAGCGTATGGGTGAAATAATAAGTTATGAACTTAGTAAAACGTTTGCTTACGAGATGCGTGAAGTAATTACATCACTAGGTATTGCTAACGTTTCGCTGATGAAAGAACAACCTGTAATTGCAAGTATATTACGTGCTGGTTTACCTTTACACCAGGGTGTTTTAAATTATTTCGACAGGGCTGAAAATGCCTTTATTTCCGCCTATCGTAAACACCATAAAAACGGGACTTTTGATATTCAGTTAGAATATCTGGCTAGTCCGGATTTGAACGAAAAGGAATTGATTCTTTGCGATCCAATGCTGGCTACCGGGTCATCTATTGTATTAACATACAAAGCTTTGCTGCTTCGCGGAAAACCAAAGCACACGCACATTATAACCCTTATTGCAAGTGCAGAAGGACTTGAATACGCAAAAAAGAATTTACCGGAAAACGTTACTATCTGGTGTGGGGCAGTTGATGAAGAGTTGACAGCAAAATCCTATATTGTTCCCGGATTGGGTGATGCAGGAGATCTTGCTTACGGAAAAAAAATATAACCTATTGAATGAATCATGTGGGCGGTAGTATCTGTTTTTTTAATGAGTACAGTGAAGTTTGTTTTGGGAGGTATTCCACTTGCTGTAATGTATTACGAATTTACTTTTTTTGAAGCCGTTACAGTTACTTCACTTGGCGGGTTTACAGGTGCTACCTTTTTTGTATATTCAAGCAACAAACTGATTTCCTATTTTAAAAAACGGAAGGCTCAAAAGCAGATTGATAACCCGAAGCCTAAAAAAAAGATATTTACCCGAACAAATAAAATAATTGTTATTGTTAAGCATCGTTTTGGCCTGTTTGGAATAGCACTGATCACACCGCTTATACTCTCTATACCAATAGGCTGTTTTATAGCCGTTCGTTATTTTAAAGATAAACAACGCATACTAATATATATGTTTGGTTCCATTTTATTCTGGGCCATTACCATGTATTATTTATACAAGCCACTAAACGATGTTATACGAACATATCTTCTTTGATTTAGACCGCACACTTTGGGACTTTGACACCAATTCCCGTGAAACTCTTTTAGAACTTTCTGACAAATACAAGCTCAAAAGTAAAGGTGTGGTTTCCATTGATGATTTTATTACGGATTATTATCACATTAATGAGCGCATGTGGCTTGAGTATGGAAATGGGTTAATTGATAAAAACACCTTGCGTTACGACCGTTTTTACCAGGCACTAGTTAAATACAGCATCACAGACCGGAGTTTAGCCGAAAATTTTGGAAACGATTATATATCCCTTTCTCCATTAAAAACCAATTTATTCCCTCATGCAATAGAGGTTTTAGACTATTTAAATAAAAAATACAAACTTCATATCATCACTAATGGTGTTGAGGAAGTGCAGCATATTAAAATTAAAAACTGCGGTATACAAGGCTATTTTGGTGAAATAATCACTTCTGAACGCTCAGGATTTAAAAAACCAGATACCCGTATCTTTCAATATTCAATTGATTCTGTTAAAACCACAACCACAAGCAGCCTGATGATTGGCGATAGCTTAGAAGCCGATATTATTGGTGCCAGGTCAGCAGGGCTTCACCAGGTTTATTTTAATCCTGCTGAACAAAAACATGAAGAAAATATTACTTACGAAATAAAAAATTTAAAGGAATTAATGGGCTTTCTGTAACATTTTAACCTTTAACTATCCCTCTAACTAATTGGTATTGAATATTTTCCTATTTTCGCAACAGATTGAATCGTAATAAAAATAAATTTATATATAATAAGGCATGAAAAATACTTACAATTTTAAAAAACGCTTACAATTTCTTTTGTTTGGGTTAATTGCGATACTTTCTATCAATGCGTATGCGCAGGTTACCGTAGCAGGTTCTACTGGTGCTAATGGTCCCTACACTTCACTTAAAGCAGCTTTTGATGCGATTAATTCCAATGCCAGCCAAACTGGAAACACCATTACAATAAGCCTTACAGCCAGTACAACCGAGCTGGCACCCGCTGTATTAAATCAACCAACCGGATTATGGACAAGTTTAACCATATCCCCTAGCGGTGGAACAGCAGTAACCGTTACAGGTTCTTTACCATTCCCTCTTATCGCCTTCAATGGTGCCGATAATGTTACAGTTAATGGCTTAAATACGGGAGGTAACTCGCTTACAATTTCTAATACAAGCACAAGCAGTACCGGAGCTACAACTATCGTTTTTAGTGCCGATGCAAGCAACAATACACTTCAAAATTGTACAATAGAAGGCTCGAGCACTTCTATTTCACTTGCTACTATTGGTTTTGCATCAGGTGTGTCTACCGGAAATGACGGCAATACCATAACCGGCTGTACAATTAAAGCGGCTGGCACCAACTTGCCTTTTAATGCAATTGGATCTGCAGGTACTTCTGCCACTGTTGATAATAGCGGGATATCAATTACAAACAATAGCATACAGGATTATTACAGCCCGGCATCTCCCTCTAATGGTATTTTTGCTTCTTCTTTCAGCGCTTCCTGGACTATTACCGGGAATAAATTTTTTCAAACTACTGCCAGAACATCAACTGCGGGTAACACACACAGAGCAATCAACATTACCACCGCTACTGGTGGCGGTTATACCATCAGTAATAATATAATCGGTTATGCCACGTCAACTGCAACTGGCGTAACATCATACGATGGAGGCTTTGCAAACAGGTTTATGGGTATTGAATTAACGGCTGCTGCAACTCCTGCTTCCAGCATTCAGGGAAATACTATTACAGGTATTACGCTTACCACAACAAGCGGAGCAAGTATCGCACCCGGAATATTCTCAGGAATTAGTGTATTGGGCGGGACTGTAAATATTGGTACAACAACAGGAAATACAATTGGGGCTGCAACGGGTACCGGAAGCATTTCTGTTACTTCTACCACTTCACTCTCTTACCTTTCCGGCATTTCTGCAACATCTACCGGCACAGTGAACATTCAAAACAATAGCATTGGATCTATCTTAACAGGTGGAACAGCATCAATAGGATATACATTTCATGGTATAAATACAGCAGGCACTGCTGGTAACTATACCATATCAGGTAATACAATCGGCAGTACAGCAACAGCCAATTCTATTACCGTTGGAACTAACGGAACTACAACCACAGGTGTTTGTAAATTTTCTGGTATTACCAACGCAGCAACCGGTACTATTTCAATTACCGGAAATACAATACAGAACGGTTCTACTTACGGCACTTCAGGTTCCATATTTAATGGCATCGTAAATTCTGGAGGAACCGGAACTGTATCTATCAACACGAATAATATAATATCCGGAAGTAATTCGGGTACCGGCAGCTTTAACTGTATACTAAACGCTGCAGACGCTGCTACATTAAACATTAACAACAACATAATTAGAAGCAATGCCATATCTTCCACTTCCGGTCCATTTATGGGAATTGAAAATATAGGAGTTGTTACGGCTGGTATTAATATTAAAGACAATCAACTTGGAAATGCAACTGGTGGTTTAATTACTTATAGTGCTGCAAATTCATCAGCATTAACAGGGATCTCCAATGAGGATGGTGCAAGCGCTGCTCAACTGACAATTACTGGAAATGATTTCCGAGGCATCACCAACTCCGTTGCCGGCAGTGGAGATCATACTTATATAATAAATTATTTTTTTACGGGCCCTTCTATAATCAACTCGAATACGTTTACCAACTTAAACGTTAATACTACGGGTGATATAACTTTTATTTCGAACGATGTTACACACAATGCAGGTTCCTCTCATACTGTTAATTCAAATGCAGTTGTAACTGCATATAACAATGCTGGTGCAGGAGGGACTGTGTTATTTTACAATTCTTATTATATTTCACCTGTAACCGTTACGGAAACCAACACATCAAATAATTTTTCTAACTTAACATTTTCAGGTGCGACCGATATTTTAGGATGGCGGTCAAGTGACGGACCTACTTCAGGCGCAGGTTCAAGGAAAACCGTTACCAATAATACATTTCGTAACATAACAACCGGCTCTGGTGCAGTAACTATACTAAATGTAGCTTATTCTGATAACACCTATGCGTCCAACAATATTTCAGGTAATACCATTAGTAACATTATTGGAGGATCTGATATTACTGGTATAGTATCGTCTGAAGGAAATCAAAATTTTTTCAGTAATACCGTAGATAGCCTTTTATCATCGGGCAGCGGAACGGTAACCGGAATTGCCATAACAGGCGGAAACGCTCAAAATGTTTACAAAAACAAAGTTTATTATTTAAGTAACTCAAATGCTTCCGGAGCTGTGGATGGTTTGTCTGTCACCGATGGTATAACTGTTAATGCTTATAACAATATTATTGGGGATTTGCGAACAACCGCTTCTGCATTTACGGATGCAATCCGCGGTATAAGTGTCACTTCCGTTACAACCGGTTCAACAGTTAATGTTTATTATAATACGGTATATATTAATGCTACATCAAGTGGAATAAATTTTGGTACAAGTGCGCTTTATCATGGATCAAGTGCAACTTCTACTACCGCAGCACTTAATTTAAGAAACAATATTTTAGTTAACACCTCCACAGCGGCTGGTACCGGCTTAACGGTTGCTTTTCGCAGAAGTGCCGGTTCCGCTAATATGCTTGCCAATTATTCCAGCACATCAAATAATAACCTGTTTTATGCAGGAACTCCCGGAACCACCAAACTGATATACTCTGATGGTGTTAGCACCGCGCAAACACTTGCTGCTTATAAAGCAGGTGCCTTTACTGCCGGCACAATAGGAGTGCGCGATATTAGTTCAGTCACTGAAAACCCAACATTTGTTTCAACAACCGGTTCTAACGCTAATTTCCTGCACATCAATACGACCATCGCAACTCAAGTAGAAAGCGGAGCAGTAAATATTACAACGTATACGGATGATTTCGATGGAAATATCCGCCAGGGTAATTTGGGCTACACCGGTACCGGCACTTCTCCTGATATTGGAGCAGACGAGTTTAACGGAATCCCTTCCGACCTTACTCCGCCTGTCATTACGTATCTTCCATTAAACGACAACAGCTGTTTAACATCAGATACTGTATTAGCTGTAATTACAGATGGTACAGGAATAAATACTACAACTGGAACCAAACCTCGTATCTGGTTTAAAAAAACAACCAATTTAAATACGCTTCCTACCACTAATACAAATTCAACCAATGGCTGGAAATACAAGGAGGCGTCCAACTCCTCAAGTCCATTCAGTTTAAGCATTGATTATTCCTTAGTATTTGGCGGGGTTGCTGCTGGCGATTCCATTCAATATTTTATTGTGGCCCAGGATAATGGTTCACCAACACCTAATATTACTATTAACAGTGGAACATTTGCTGCTCCGCAAGTAAGTGTTGCTTTAACATCTGCTGCTTTTCCTATAGGCGGTACAATAAATGTTTATAAAATATTATCGGGAATCAGCGGAACTGTTACCGTTGGAAGCGGGGGTACATACCCAACGTTAACCGGAACAGGCGGGTTATTTGATGCCATCAATACCAATGGACTTTCAGGAAATATTACAGCCAATATTCTTTCCAATATAACTGAAACCGGTATTAACCCCTTGAACTCAATTGGATACGGCTGCGCATCCCATTATACACTTACCATAAAACCTAATACAGGCGTGACTGCAGCACTTACTGGCAGCAGTACTTCCGGATTAATAAAATTAAATGGTGCTGACTATGTAACTATTAACGGCTCTAATTCAGGAGGAACAACAAAGGACTTGACTATCAGCAATACTAATACTGGAACCTCTTCTGCTGTTATTTGGTTAGCCAGTGCTTCAGCTACTGATGGAGCTAACAACAACACTATTAAAAATTGTATCATTACAGGTAATGCTCCAACAACAACATTGGCCGCAATTATATCCTCTAGCGGAACAATTTTAGGAAATCCTGCTGAAACAGCTAATTCTTACAATACCTACCAGAACAATACGATAAATACGGTTGCGTATGGAATTGGCATAGTAGGATCCGCAACCGGAGACAGTTCTGCTGTGATATCCAACAACCTTATTGGTTCTGCAACACCTGCAAACAAAATTGGTTACAGAGGTATCTTTATTTCTAACCAAACGAATGTAAGTGTTTCTAATAATACTATTTTCGGTGTTACTACGAATGGTTCCAGCACTACTTCAGGTATCATAGTGGTTGCAAACATTTCGGGCGGAAGCATCAATTCTAATAAAATCAGTGATATTAAAAATACAGATGCGGGCGGTTATGGTGCTAATGGTATTTATTTAACAGCTGCATCCACCTCCTCTAATTTAACGGTTTCCAACAATATGATTTATGATATTGCCGGTGAAGGTTATACACTTGATGGACCTGGTGATAATGGTTATGGGATAGTTGTGGACGATGGAGGAGGGTATAATATTTATTACAACTCTGTATCCATGAATACAAATCAGACCTCCTCAGGTTACCCTGCTGCATTTAATGTAACCAGCAATGTAACCACCGCAAATGCATTGAACGTCAGAAACAATATTTTTTCTAATACGCAAACTACAGGCACCGAACATTATAGCATCATTAGTAATGCTTCGAACACTGTTTTTTCCGATATTAATTATAATGTTTACCACAGCGGCACTGCACCTAATTTAGGCTATTTTGGGAGCGATGCTGCTAATCTTGCTGCATTGCAAACTGCAACTGGGAAAGATGTAAATTCATTATCTGTTGCACCTGTATTTACTTCTTTGACTGACCTGCACCTTGTAGTTGGAAGTAATTGCGGTATCGACCACAGAGGCACGCCAATTGCAGGCATAACAACTGATATTGATACTGATCTCCGTGATGCGAGTAATCCGGATATGGGTGCTGACGAATTTTTAAATCCTGCACCAATATTAAGCAGTACACTGGCACCAACCGCAATATGCAGCGGTGCTGCTTTTTCATACACCGCTACAAGTGTTACATCTGGTGCAACATTCACCTGGAGCCGTGCTACTATTTCCGGGATTACACAAGCAGGAACCACCGGAACAACCAATGTGAGTGAAACATTAACCAATACATCTGGTTCCCCGATTAGTGTAACCTACGTTTATACAACAACAGCAACAATATGCAGTAATATTCAAAACGTTGTAGTAATTGTTAATCCTGCACCTTCATTAACCAGTTCATTAACGCCACCAACAGTTTGCAGTGGAACAACATTTAATTATACAGCTACAAGCTCCATACCTGGTGCAATACTCACCTGGACAAGAGCTGCAGTAACAGGTATCAGCCAGTCTGCTGCAAGCGGAACAGGAAATGTAACTGAAATATTAACCAATACAACTTTAACACCAATCACTGTAATATATGCTTATACCATCACTGCAGGAAGCTGCGGGGGAGTATCGCAAAACGTGCTTGTAACCGTTAGCCAGGTGCCTGTTTTAAGCAGCAGTTTATCACCATCTACATGCAGCGGTTCATTATTTTCTTACACAGCAACAAGCACTACTCCTGGTGTAAACTTTAGCTGGAGCCGCGCAACGGTTTCGGGAATAACACAGCCGGGAACTATAGGTAATTCTAATGTGAATGAGGTATTAACTAACACCACCGCTTCCCCGATAAATGTTACGTATGTTTATTCAACAAATGCAAACGGATGTTCGGGTGCTAGCCAAAACGTTGTAGTGAATGTAATCCCATTGCCTACGGTAAGCTTGTCCCCATTCACAGCTCCGGTATGTGTTCAGGGTTCAGCCATTACACTAACAGGCGGCTCACCATCAGGCGGTACCTACGCAGGCGCTGGTGTTAGCGGAAATATGTTTACTCCTAGCATTGCCGGAATAGGGCCGGAAATTATTACCTATACTGCAACAGTGAACGGCTGCTCAAATGCAAGCACTCAAACTATCAGCGTTGAATCATGTGCAGGTATTGACGAAGGTTTATTATCCCAAAATCTGACACTTTACCCGAATCCAAACAGCGGTACATTTAATGTTGCTATAGGCAGTGTAAATTTCAATCAATTACTGATCAGTATTGTTGATATACAAGGTAAGGAAGTATATAATTTGATGGATAAGAACATTACTGCAGATTATAACAAACAAATTGATGTAACTAATTTAGCGAAAGGTATTTATTACATTAAATTTAATACAGACACCGAAGTGAAAATTCAAAAATTGATTGTTGAATAAGGTATTAAAAATCCGAATACAAAAAACGCCCACTCTTAATAAGAATGGGCGTTTTTTGCTTATTAAAATTTAGCGGAGGGGCGAATGCTAAAGGATAGTAAACACCTTACATTTTGGAAAGTAATTTTAAACAAAGATCTTCCTGGGTAGTCATTTCAGCTTTTGAAATTTTCGTTTTATCTGTATAGCCTAAAAGATGCAAAGTACCATGGATAATTACCCGATTCAATTCGTTTTCGAACGATTTTGAATACTTTTCCGCGTTTTCTTTTATACGATCTAAACTTATAAATATATCACCGCTAATAGGCTGTTTACTGTCTTCCTTTGAATAATCAAAGGTGATAATATCCGTATAAGTATCGTGATTCAGGTACTGCTTATTAATATTCAATAAATACGCATCCGAACAAAATACGAAAGTCATTTCCCCCACTTTACGCTTTTTTTTAACTACAACGGATGTTATCCATTGTTTTAGAAGCGTTTTGTTTTTTAAAGTGAATTTAAAATCTTCTGTCTGAAAAGTTATCATATTAAAATTTGAGGAGTTGCAATCTGAATAGACTTTGTAAAAGAAAAGGATATATCAACTATCTATTTTATTCCTTTTCTTTCTCTCCATATCTGGTTAAAAGATTTAGCTGCTGCCTGAGGCAACTCTCTGCGTTCGCCCCAAGGTTTTTTAAAAAACTGCTTCAGCATAAAGTTTTTCAACTTTGCTCCGCCTTTATCCATTTTAGTGCGTTTCAGCATAGCCCTTTTCCAAAAATGCCATATCCAGTTATCCGTTTTTGTAGTTAATCCTTGTTCAACGGCATCCCTTCGATTTAGCAATAACAGTTTGTGAAGATCAATTTTTACAGGACACACTTCAGTACACTTACCACATAATGTAGATGCATAACTTAAATGCTTGAACTCCTCCATACCCTTTAAATGTGGGGCTATAATAGAACCTATAGGGCCGCTATACGTGGTACCATACGCATGCCCTCCAATAGTTTGGTAAACAGGACAAACATTTGAACAGGCACCGCACCCTATACAAGACAATGCTTGTCTCTGTTCCGTTTTTTCCAAGATGGTTGAACGTCCATTATCTAATAGTATTACATACATTTCCTGAGGGCCATCAATTTCTTCACTTTGTTTGGGTCCGGTATAAATAGTATTGTAAACGGTTAAATTTTGTCCTGTTCCGTACGTTGAAAGCATTGGCCAAAACAGGTCCAGATCTGCAATAGATGGAATAATTTTTTCAATTCCAACAATAGCAATATGGATTTTTGGAAAGGCCATTGACATCAAACCGTTCCCTTCGTTCTCGGTTACCGCAATGGCACCGATATCTGCAATTAAAAAATTTGCTCCGCTTACCCCTACTTCCGCTTTTGTATATTTTTCGCGTAATTCCTGACGAACAAATTCTGTAATATGTTCAGGACTCCAGTCAAGCGGAGTACCCTTTTTTTCATTAAAGGTTTTCGCTACGTCTTCCTTAGAAAGGTGCATTGCCGGAGTTACCGTATGATAGGGTCTTTCCTTGCGCAACTGCACTATATACTCTCCTAAATCTGTTTCAATCCCTTCTATTCCATTTTTAATTAATGCTTCCTTAAAAAACACCTCCTCCGAAACCATCGATTTGGTTTTTACTACCGTTTTGGCTTTTGCTTTTTGAATGATTTGCAATGCCTCTTTCACGGCTTCTTCCGCATCAACAGCCCAGATCACTTTACCACCGCGTTTATGGAAATTCGATTCAAACTCTATTAAATATTTCTCAAGATTTTCGGTCGATTTTTGTTTGATAGCTGCCATTCTGGTTTTAGCAAGCTCTAGATTGCTAAATTGCTCTTTTCCTTCAACAACTTTTTTATCATACTGCTCAATGTTATATTCAATTGTTTTTCGGTGCGAAACGTCAAATGTTTTTATTTCCGATGCAGATAAAAATGCTTCTAATGCTTTTGACATAATTAAAATATTGGTTTTGAAGAATTAGTATAATATCGCTATAAAATTAATAATAAGGTGCTACATATTGATATGACATTTACCTATCTTATCAACTACTTTTACACCAGCCCAACCAAGAATGAGATTAAAGAAGAGAAAATGTTGTATTTGGCTATGATGAGTATGAGAAGTTTACTAATTTTCTATTGTCCCTAACCAATGAAGAAAATACAAATTTTTATAAGCTGGGGTTATCTAGGCTAATAAAGATGCAATCTCTATCGCGTAAGCGTTACAGTACCTTTGTAGTTATGCTCCAGGCCTTTTATATCAACAACCTTAATCACATAAACATACACATCCCTTTGTGCCAATTGACTGCCGTGATTTGCTTTACCATCCCAAGGTTTATTAAAACTGTTAGAAAAGAATACCAAATTTCCCCAACGGTCAAATATCATCATTTCAAATTCTTTAATAAAAATCCCTTTCCCCGTAAAGGTATCATTCATACCATCATCGTTAGGTGTAAATGCACTTGGGACATAAAAAGTAAAATCTGGCTCAATAGTAATATTCTGATACGCGGTATCCAAACAACCGAATTGTGTGGAGGTTGTTAGGGTTATTACAAATGCACCGGTATCTGCATATTCATGCGGTGGTGTGTTATGTACAAAAGAGGAATCTGAATCACCAAAATCCCAAGTCCAGAAATCTGTTCCAATGGATAAATCAGTTATTTCAATCACAGGGTTTATAATGGTTGCCGTTGAAGGAGCTACAGAAAAGTCAGCTTCCGGTTTAGGATATACTGTAATATAGTCGGCCACAGTTAGGGTACTTACACACCCGCTGTCCGAATTTACTGTCAAAGTAACGTTATAATTTACAGTTGCGAATACAGAGTCGTTGTAATAGCAATGAATAGAATTTTTATCCGAACTTGTTGATGTGCTGTCACCAAAAGTCCATAACCAGGCTACATTGGTACCTGTAATAACAGTTGACGAATCATACAAATAAACGCACAATGGCTCACAACCGGCAGTATCACTTGCCATAAAATCAACAACAGGATTTGGATTTACAATCCGAACGTTAGTGTACGATTGCACACACCCAAAATTTGAAGTAACTGTGAGCTGAACATTATAAGGACCTGGAGCAGCATATAAATGCGATGTATTCTGACTGTTACTAACAGCGCTGCTATCTCCAAAATCCCATGCCCATGAATTAAGTGTATCTGTTAATAAAATAGTTGTTGAATCATAAAAATACATCGTACTTCCATCACAAACATTTATCGCACTAAAATCTACCGCAGGCAATGGATGCACTACCACACTTTTTTGAACTGTGTCCCAGCAACCGTTACTACTGGATGAAGCAAAGGTTACGATATATGTACCAGGGTTGGCGTATAAGTGAGTGGGATTTTGTGTGTTATCATCAGAACTTACATCACCAAAATCCCAGGTCCATGCCGATATGGTACCAACCGAAACATCTGAGGAATCATAAAAACTCATAGTTTGGTTTAAACATACATCCATAAAACTAAAATCAGCTACCGGCATAGGGTATACGGTAATTGGATGTGTAATCGTATCCGGACAACCAAGGTTAGATGAATGAGTAATTAACGTTACCTGATATACTCCTGGTGCCGCATACAAATGATGCGGATTATAGATAGTAGTATTTAAAGGTGTGCTATCTCCAAAGTCCCATGACCAACTTGAAATGGTACCGCTTACAAACACCGGATTTGTAGAAGTGTTTGTAAATACCGCTGAATCAAGCAAACAGGTATTTGTAAAGGTAAAGGCGGATGTTGGCGGATCAAAAGCTTTTACAGGATTGTTCGCTACACCGGAACAATTATTTGCTGTGGTGGCAACCAATGTAACATTATATGTTCCCGGATTTGAATAATAATGAACAGGATTAGTTAAATTACTTGTTGAACTGCCATCCCCAAAAACCCACAAATAGCTGGAAATGGTGGTGGACATATGAACAGATGAAGTGTTTGTAAAATGTATCGTATCTCCAAAACATTCATTATTATGAGTAAAACTAACTACCGGATTGTAATACACCTGAACAGGCTGCGTTATAGTATCTTTACAAGCAAAATTATTAACAATATACAAAGTAGTAGTATGAATACCCGCATATGGATAAATATAAGAAGGGTCGGATAATATATTTACCGCAGTGCTATCGCCAAAATCCCATGTCCAATTGGTTATTGTACCGTACGCAGTAACAGAGCTATCGCTGAAAACTGTTGCATTTCCATGACACACGTTAGTAAAGGAAAAATCAGCTACCGGCTTAGGATCAACCGTTATTATAGCATCTCCCGTTTGCGGATGTGTACATGATATAATATTTGCATCCTGAACGCTTATTAATGAATAGTTAAACACTCCGGTAGCAGAAGTAGGTACTGGCAATATAAGGCTGTCTAAACCTGCAGTTGTTGTAACTGTTGGTTGGACAACCCCATTCAAATCATAAAGGAAAGTATACGGTGGAACCCCTCCAAACCCTTTAAATGTAATTTGTGCTGCAGCAGTTTGACACACTGTAATTGTTCCGGTAAGAGTAGCGGTGGGCAGTGGTTCTACTACAACGGTTGCTGTACCTCCCTGAAGTTGTGAGCAGGTGGTTGAACTCGCATCAATTACACTTACCAATGTATATACAAATGTACCATCAATTACTGTTGAAACGGGCACTCTTGCAGTATCCCCGCCAGAGGTGCTTACTGTTTGATTAGAACCTCCATTTATTGTATAGGTAAATGTATAAGGTGGCGTACCGGTAGCGCCTACAAAAATAATGTCGGGTGAATTAGCGCCCTTACATATATAAACCGATCCTTCAATAGTAGCAGTTGGTAGCGGGTTTATTGTTACGGTAGCATTTCCTGACTGCGTATTAAAGCAGGTTGTGGAACTTACATCCTGCACACTCACAAGTGCATATACATAAGCTCCTGGAACAGCTGTAGATACTGAAACGACAACACTATCACCGGCAGCAGTAGTTGCTGTTTGGTTTGTACCGCCATTGATAGTATAAGTAATGGTATAAGGGGCTGTACCTCCGGTTCCTTTAAATACAAAAGTTGGTTGTGAAGCGCCTTCACAAGCTGCCGTTGATCCCAAATTAGCAACAGTTGCTGTAGGCAAAGGGTTAACCGTTATCGTTGCGCTTCCGGTCTGAGCCTGACTGCAGGTGGTTGAGCTGGCATCCACTACACTAATCAGATTATATATATAAGTTCCCGCAACAGTTGTTGGAGCTGCCACGGTTGCTGTATTTCCTGCACTGGTTACAGTAAGATCGGGAGCTCCATTAATTGAATATGTAAATGTATAAGGCGGGGTAGAACCAGAACCCGTAAAGGTGATATCCGGAGCTACTGCGTTTACACAAACACTTGTGGTTCCTGCAATAGCTGCAAAAGGTAATGGGTTCACTGTTATTATTATCGTATCGGTTGAAGTACAGCCTATTCTGTTTGTTGCAAGAAAATAGGTAGTTGAAACCGGTGCTGTTGTCCCATTGGACGCTGTTAAAACCGGATTGGATATACTTGCACTGCTTAAATCAGTTGCAGGAGTCCAGGTATAAGTATAACCCGTAACGGGAGGTGCACTCATTACCATTGTATTAACGGAACAAATGGTAGTATCGTTTCCTAAACTAATTAAACGTAATGGAGCAATCTGCAATTCTGAAGGATTACAAACACAAGCGTTAACAAAAGGATCTATTTTAGCAATAATTGAGCAACCCTGGCCTGCAGGAACATCAAATGTTGACGAGAACCGAACAGTGCTGTCTTTAGGTATTATCAGGGTGTCGGCATACAAAAACGCATCGCTTATATCATATATTCCATTACTATTGGTGTCAAAATAAAACTGTACAATGGAATCTGCATCTGTTAAAATAGCCTGTCCTGTATTTGTTATATCATAGCTTAGTGTCACTGTTTCTCCTCCCGGAGGATTTGGCACTGTCGTACCATAACCGTTACTAAGATAAAGATAAGCCTTATACGTAAAAACGGCCAGAGATGTATCTCCGGTAACAATATTGGTTACACACGTATTACCCGTAGCAACACAAACAACTGTGCTGACACTATAACTCACTGCGTCAAAAAATATAATACCGCATGATAATGAGTTCGGATCCCCGACATATTCAAAAGTAAACACAGCACTGTCGCCTGTAATTACACCAGGTGGCAGCTTCCAGGTTAAGTACGTTAACCCGCTTACGTATTTAATAGAAGGTGTTCCATTACTTGGTGCGTTATGAATTCCTGAAAAAGAGCCTGAAACATAAGGCACACCAACGGGCAACGTAACTACAACAGAATCTGTAACACCAAAAGGTGTAAATCCGTCATTTCTAACTACAATTCTAATAGTTGAATTACCTGCACAGGGTGATACATAAGTAGTACTTAATTTAACGGTAGTATTGTACGGATTAGTAGCACCAATAATATCTAAACCAGGCGAACTAAATATTTGCGGTTCAGCAGCAAGTCCGCAGGATGCATCTGCCAAAATTTTAAAATCAATATTACTTCCAGAAATAAAACCACAATCTGTTGCTACCTTAAACTTGAGATTGAAAGAATTAGAAGCTGTATCCAGAATTCCAACAAGTCCTGTAGTGTTGATAGTGTTGTTTGCTGCTGAAATATTCCATTTCCATGTTGTTCCGCTGACAAAAACAGGATCCGAAATAGTAAGATAAGGACTTAAGTGGGTGTAACTAAGTTGGGATGAACCAGGAATAATATCCATACCAACGGGTAAGGTTCCTGTAACGTTTACGTGATAAGCTGAACCCAGCTGCGCATTTGCCGCTTCCACATTAAAAGTAGTTGTATCACACAGCTGTATGGCGCTTGCCGGTCCGGTAATATCTGCTACAAATCCCGGGGATAGTGGTGTTAAAGTAAAAGTGATTCGTTCCGGAGTACAAGGGTATGTAGATACACTCGTTGGATACCCATCCTGGCAGTTCCAGCCAACATAGGCTATTACACTATCCTGATTACAGGAGGTATACCCTGCCGTTATCCTGAAAGTTCTTGTAGCCATTGCACTTACAACTCCTATCGGATAAATATCACCAATAGGGATTATCGGCAGGCCTGTTCCTAAATCTACCACACTTTTAATGGTTATTCCAGACATTACAGGCCCACTAATCCAGGTATTCAAGGCGTCAGCAACATTGGAAGTGTTAGATATTATAATATCCCAACTTTCCAAACTGTCAAGAGCAAGAATTGATGGTAAGGGTGACTGAATAAACAGGTCCGGACCATCATAAATAACATGATCATCTATTTGGGATAAAAATGTTGTGTCACTTCCCGGACCAGTTAAATAAGTATTTGGCGAAAATGTGAAATCATGCAGTATAGGAAGATCGACTTCCGGTACTACTTCACAGCTAGGTTGAATTATAACATCAAATACTCCGTAAAAGCCATCGTCTCCTAACGGAAATAATCCTCCATAACCAGAAAAATAGGGCTCCACATTAAAAACAAGAGTGTCCGAATTACTATTTATTGGTGTTATTGGAGTAACCCCACTAGAGCTGGTTCCTAATGTTCCTGCTGTCCGCACATTAGTAAATTCTGCCGAAATAAAATCATAGCCGGCAGGTATAGTGGCAGTTAGTGTTTTAATGTGTGCCCAATTACGATATTCAAAAGGAAATAAATTTCCTCCTGCATCATTCGTATGTCCTGGACCGATGCTTAAATAGTAATTTTGACTAATACGAGTGTTGTCGCAAGATTTTACTCCGTAATTGCTTCCGCCCCAATTTTGAAACCAGTAACCAATAACCGTAAAATTACCATTAATGTTTCCACATTGATACTTATCGGACGCTGCAGTAGGATCAGCAATATCGCTCAAATAAAATTTATTAGTCGAATAGCAATTTAGAGGTGTTGCATTTCTAATATTTGTAGATACCCTGTATCGTGGTTTAAATACAAGCGAATCACCTTCTGTATTGATATGTGTATTAGGCAAGCATCCGCTAGCTACCAATGCAGGGACACTAAGATCGTACGAAAACAATCTGGTTGTGCCAGCGTCTGTTATTGTTGGAACAAAGCCGCTATTGCAGGTTGCGAGCAGAGATCCCGAACGGTAAATCAGCAATTGCGCATCCAGAAAAGTCAACAAATTACCATTGCTTATAGAAGAAGTAGCGTAGCAATATTGAAGCGTAGGATGAGAAATACTTGTATTCACAACCCCACTAAACATACTGGTAATTGTGTCGCCAAACATCGATCTGTTTGTTTTTATTTTCGTCAAATCCACAGTCCCGCCATCAGGAATACCATTCCCTCCCCCGACTTCATTGTCACGCTGTCCATAGCTGGTGCGCCTCATATCAAAATCACTGAACAGAATACCAGCAGGGCATGGGTCGGGACAATTAATATTAAACGGTATGGTTTGACAGGAAACACCTATTTCACAACCGCAGGTATTATTCGGAATATAATATGATTTTACCTCCAAGGCTGTTAATACCTCAGTTGGGCTTGGACAGCTGGAACAAACCAGCGTGAGATTAACCTTCACCTCCGCCTGCGTCAGCGTAAAAGGAGGACTTCCATTAAAAATAGCCGTTACGGTTCCGCCTGAAGCTGTTACGGTGGTAGGGTTCCAGGTTCCCCCGTTATAACTTATAATGCGTATATTAGAATATGTCAAACAAGGGTAACTTGGAACTGTAAATACAAATTTCCAGTGAGCCCCAGGTCCAACAGGAAAACTATTACCATAATTTGAAAACAAAAAATTAAATGTCCCTGTTTGCCCGTTACTTAAAGTTGAAGGAGCACCATCAGGCGTCAGAGCACCATAAATATCGGAATAAACCCTTCCCCAATTCTCATAAATAACATAAGAAGTCTGGCATATACTCGAATAAGTTCCTTTGTATCTCCAGCCATTGATATAATGCTGCCCCACACTTCCACCGCAGGAATTATAGCAACAATTGTATGAATTCCATTTTATATATACCGTATCACCGGCATTTATTGTAGGGATGGTTAACTGCACCTTTCCAATCGGACTTGTCATACAATTTAAGGATGCCGTAGCCTGGGTGCTGGTCGGAACAATTGGAATACCAGCCGATGCAACTCCCACTTGGATAGTAAGACTTGCCACGTCAATATTTGATCCAACAGAACCATTGTATCCTGAACCGGTTGCCTGAAAAATTTCCAACAACACATTAACTGCCTGCCCTAACCCTTTATTAATTATTTTTAGTTGCTGTGCGTTAGCATTTCCTGCGCCAAGACATGAATTCATAGAGGCTGTTGGAGTTACAACAAGATTCGGAACATAATTCGGAAATACAACGTTTGCGGTAGATACCGTTGCCTGGCAAAAATTTACACTACAACCCCAAAATGCTTTAAAATTAGATACGGCCGAAATACAATTAAGCACGGTTACCGTTTCGCATATTGTTATACTCTCGCCACCATCAAACACATTATCCCCATTCCCAACCCCTGCAAAATCAACGCCATCGATTACTACTTTAGCGGTTAACCCAACATTGGTTAGCGTTCCTTTATTTACAGCATTAATCTGCACACCTGAGGCATGGATATCTGTTAACGTAAAACCGCTAAGCCCTCCAAAACCACCATTAATAATAGTAATACACCTTGAAAACACATCCCCTATGTTTCCTACATATGATTGGTTTGAAATACTTGTAATGGTAAGGTTGGGCTGTTTTATTAAATAAATTAAAGAGTTTACGGCATCCGTCTGCGCCATGTTATTAGCGGTATAATTAAGACGTGCCTGATTTTTTATAACCCCCCCGCCAGAAATAAAAGTGAGTACGTTGCACTGAGCTGTAGCTAAAAATGTTACTACACGACTTGATAACGTTGGGATATTTGTTAAATTAACAGTTAAAATTCCTCCAAAATTATTTACAAAAGTTCCTCCCGTAACAGAAGGACCTTGCGAAAGGATGCCTGTTGGCAAAGTAACTTTTAAAACAGCGTTGGTAATTAAAAAAGGCGAAGGATTATAAATAGTAACGGTAAAAAGTTTAGCATCACCGCAAATAGTTAAGCTGGAAGGAACAACACTTGAAATAGTCACCATGTTGCTCTGGCTCCAGCACTGATAACTAAGGAAGAGTAAAACTATCAGAAATCCTTTTTTCATGCTTGCTGTTTTGCCAGATAAACATGGAACAACCAACGCTCCATAAAATACAAGACACTATAAATTAAAATTTGGTTGCATTTTAAATATTCGAATCAGGTATTTTCTTCATGAAAAATCGATAAACGAAACGTGCTACAACTCCTTGCAAATTTAAGTATAATGTCGGATAAAATCAATCTGAATGCCTTTATTACTCTCGAATAATATAATTATTTTTTCATCTCATCAGAACACCAATTAAGGAGTACAAAAGAGTATTTTGGAGGGATTTAAATCAAAAATGAAATCCTGGGTTTAATGAACCAAAGAAAATGCACCTCTTTCATAATAATTTTTTCCATCTTTTCCTGTAGCGCTAATAACAAAATAGTAGGTGCCCTCCGGACATAATAAACCGCTGGCAGATCTCCCATCCCACCCTCCACTAACAGAATGCCATTCAAATAATTTTTGTCCCCAGCGATTGTATATTTCTCCATCAAGTGCTTCAAGACCTTTTCCCTGCACGGCAAATACATCATTTACATCATCCCCGTTCGGTGAAAATACATTTGGGAGTACAAATACCGAGTTTACGAACACTTCAATTTGCATACAGGAAGTATCCATGCAACCTCCCCCGTTATCAGCCATTAAACAAACACTGAAATCTCCCGTTGGTATGTAGGTATACGTTGGGTTTATGGCTGTAGAAGTATCCCCTGTTCCAAACTGCCATAAGTAATTAACCGCATTGGTACTGGTATTTATAAAGCTTACAGTTAAAGGTGTTTCGCCTGTTGTGGTATCCACGCTAAAGGCCGCAACAATAACTGTTGTTGAAGTTATTGTATAAGTTGAAGACGAAGTAGTACAGCCATTGGCATCTGTTACAGTTAATAGATATATACCCGTACCTACGTTATTAAGATCGGCAGCATTTCCAACAACTACACCTGCAGAATCGCGCCATTCGTATTGGAATGCAGGATAGCCCGAAACAACTGCAATGCCCTGAACCGAGCCTGTGCTATCCTGACAATTTGCAGGCGTAATAATTGCAGCACTGGTATTCAAAGTCGGTAAAGGACTGATCGTAACGGGCACTATTATTGGCACTCCGGTACATCCATTTGCTGTAGGAGTAATTGTATAGGTAGCGCTGCCTCCGTTTGTTCCTGTAAGTGTTAAAGTAGTTGAGATAACCGGACCGGTACCTGGCACAGCCCCTGATACGCCTGCTTGAGATACACTCCACACATAGCTTGTGCCGGGCTGCGAGCTTGTTAACGATATAGTGGCTGTACCTCCATTACAAACAGTAAGAGTTGAAACACTTGCTGTAACCACCGGAGCGGCATCTATGGTAATGATGTAGGAAGCACTTGCAGAAAGGCAGCTGCCGCTTACAGGAATTGTATTAAAAACGGTGTAGGTGCCCGGCAAACTTGCAGACAGATCGATCTGACCTGTATTTACATGCACAAATACCAAACCTGCAGGATTAGCAAGGAACAACCCGGCACTTGCCCCCTGTATAAACTGAGGATATGGATCATTTCCATACTGACAGAAAGGAGAACCTGCATAACTGAAATCAGCAGAAGGTGTCACATTAGTAATTGTCATTGTTATTGAAGTAGTATTCGGACAAACACCATTCGTGGTATAACTGAGTGTATATATATTTAGTGCGCTTGCTGCTAAATTTATTGTTCCTGTTGCTGGATTAATTGATAAGCCGGCCGGACTTGCTGAAAAATATCCTCCTGTTAAACCGGTTATTACCGGAGTTGGATTTGCACCAGACTCACAATACGTGGCTGAAGAATACGTGAATGATGCATTATCCGCAGGGGTTATAATAACCACAGTCGTTGCACTTGCTTCCAGGCATGTGCCGCTTGCTGGTATCGTGTTGGTTACTGCATAGGTTCCGGGTACGCTCTGCGTTAAATTAATCTCACCCGTATTCAGATTCACAAAAGACAAACCGTTAGGTGTAGCCGAAAACACACCAAAATAGGAACCTGGCTGCGGATATGGGTTTTGTCCATTCTGACAGAATTGAGAACCCAAATAACTGAAACTTGCAGATGGTGTAACAGTACCTATGGTCATTGGCATAGAGCTGGAACCCGGGCAAACACCATTTGTTGTATAGGTTAATGTATATGTGCCTAAAGAACTTGTTGCGAGGTCGATCAAACCAGTTGACGCATTAACTACCAGTCCTGCGGGGCTTGCAGAAAAAGTCCCCCCGGTTAATCCAATAATAATTGGGCTTGGATTCGTTCCTGATTGACAGTAAAACCCTGAACTATAAATAAAGGAAGCATCACCTGACCCAATTGTAATGGTGCTTACTGCACTTGTCGCCAAACAAGTGCCGCTTGTAGGAATTGTATTTGTTATTGTATATGTACCTTGGGCGCTTAGTGTTAGGTCAATTTCACCCGTATTAACATTTACAAATACCAGTCCTGCCGGAACAGCAGAAAATACACCTGCACTGGCACCTGTTCCAAAAACCGGATACGGATTGTTTCCCGATTGACAAAACGGTGAACCCGAATAATTAAAGTTGGCGGGTGGCGTTGTATTTGCTATAGTAATAGCCAGGGAACTCGTATTCTGACACGCACCACTTGTTGTGTAGGAAACCATATATACACCTAAAGAACTGGATGCTAAATCAATTACACCTGTTAAAGTGTCAACCGATAACCCTGCCGGAACAGCTGAAAAGGTACCGCCCAACACCCCTGTAATTACGGGTGTTTGATTGCCACCCGACTGACAATATGTTCCAGAAGAATAATGAAAGGACGCGTTATCAGAAGGTGTGATAATTACTGTTGTGCTTGCAAAAGTTGCAAGGCAGCTGCCACTTGCAGGAATAGCATTGGTAACAGTATAAGTACCCGGAGTACTTGTTGATAAATCAATCTGTCCTGTATTCACATGAACAAAACTTAAACCCGAAGGTACAGCAGAAAATATACCTGCGCTGGCACCGGAAGCAAACACTGGGTAAGGATCTGTTCCATTCTGACAAAAAGAGGCATTGGAATAACTATAAGTCGCAACAGGGTTTGTATTGCCTATTGTCATGGTTATAGAACTTGTGCTGGAGCAAAGGCCATTTGTTGTATAGCTTAGTGTATATGTGCCTAAGGCACTTGTTGAAAGGTTTATCGTTCCTGTTGTCGGATTAATAACTAATCCTGTAGGGACGGAAGAGAAAGTACCTCCCGGCAGTCCGGTTATAGTTGGTGTAGGATTGGTTCCTGACTGACAATATGTTGCCGATGTATAGGTAAATGATGCATCATCAATAACAATGCTAAAAGTAGTTGTAGCGCTCACTGCCAAACAGCTGCCACTTGCAGGAATTGTATTAACAATCGTATAAGTTCCAAGCAAACTCTGGGACATATTGATCTCTCCAGTAGTTGTATTTACAAATGACAATCCTGCGGGAGTGGCCGAAAATGTTCCCGCACTTGCTCCCGAAGCGAAGATCGGAGTCGGATTTCCACCATTCTGGCAGAAGCTTGATCCCGAATAAGCAAACGTTGCGGATGGAGTTGTATTACCAATCGTTATAGTTAACGAGCTGCTGTTCGGACAAGTGCCATTTGTTGTATACATCACCGCATAAGCGCCCAGCAAGCTTGTTGCAAGATTTATTGTACCTGTTGATGCATTAATAGATAACCCCGCAGGGCTTGAAGAAAACGTTCCACCGGAGATACCTGTTACAGCGGGTGTTGGGTTAGTCCCCGATGTACAATATGTTCCGGAAGCATAACTAAAAGAAGCATTATCAGCTGATGTAATAACAACTGTGGTAGTATCAAAAGTGGCAAAACAGGTACCACTTGCTGGAATAGTATTGGTAACGGTATAAGTACCAGGAGTACTGAGTGCCAGATCAATTTCACCCGTGTTAATATGAACAAATGCCATACCGGCAGGGCTCGCAGTATATATACCTGCACTTCCGCCCGCAGCATATATTGGTAATGGGTTATTACTGTTTTGACAGAATGTAGAATTTGAGTAACTGAAAACAGCAGAAGGGCTAACACTGTCAATAGTCATCAGTATAGAGCTTGTATTAGGGCAATTGCCATTTGTTGTGTAACTTAATGTATAGGCAGCTACGGTACTTGCAGAAAGGTCGATAACACCTGTTGACGGGTTAATTGATAAACCGGAAGGTGTGGCTGAAAATGTGCCACCGGCTAAGCCTGTTACTGTTGGTGTCGGATCTGTCCCCGACAAACAATAGGTAGCAGAAGTGTACACAAAAGAAGCATCATCCAGCGCAATGGTAATAGTTGATGTAGCTGTGGCAGCCAGACAAGACCCACTGGCCGGAATTGTATTAATAACTGTGTATGTACCCGGTGTGCTTAAAGTCAGATCGATCTGACCGGTATTTGAATTCACAAAAACCAACCCCGAAGGCGTTGCGGTGAATATACCAGCACTCGCTCCGGATGCAAACACCGGTAATGGATTGCTGCCGTTCGGGCAATACGAAGAATTGGGATAACTGAAGGCCGCAGAAGGTGTAACATTGGTAATTGTAACAGCTACTGTATTCATTTTCGGACAAATACCGGTGGTTGTATAGGTTACCAGATAGGTGCCTAATGTGCTTGCTGATAAATTAATAGTTCCGGTGGAAGAATTAATAATCAATCCTCCGGGAGTAAAGGTGAACGTACCACCCGGTAAGCCATTGATGGTGGGTGTTTGATTTGATCCTGACTGACAATACGTACCCGAAGTATAATTAAAAGCAGCACTGGCATCCACCGGATTTACAGTAATTGAAGCTGTTACAGAACTTCCGGCACAACCGTTTGCTGAAGGAGTAATTGTATAAGTTGCTGTACCGGCAACTGAGCCCGTAGTTAAAAGTGTTTGTATAATAACAGCACCTGAATCGGCTGTAGCTCCGGTTACACCGGATTGATTAACAACCCACGAAAATGTGCTCCCGGTTGTATTACTTGACAACGCTATGGAAGTGCTGTCACCGGAACAGAATGTTTGTGACGTAGGCGTTGCAATTGCTGAAGGTATCGGATTAACAGTAATATTCACCGTATCTACACTAACACAAGCACCGCGATCTGTTGTTAAAGTATAAACATGAGTTACCGGAGCAGAACTAATATTAGTAAGAGTAACCTTGGTGCTGGAAGCAGTTGTATTACTTAAACCCGTTACCGGTGCCCACAAATACGTATATCCTGTTGTTGCCGCTAACCCTATTGTTAAGCTGTCGCCTGAACAAAAAGAACTGTCCAATCCAGCGTTTAGCAACGGAATAGTTGATGCTATCAAACTATTCGCGCAAGTACATGAATTGAAAGAAGTATCAATCACTGCCAAAATAGAACAGGAAGCCACTGTGGACGTAAAAAAGCTTACGTTGTTATACGTATTCCCTGTATTGGAAAGCAATGAATCAGTAAATGTATTGGTTCCAATTAACGTATCGCCAGGGGAATGCAGACCGTTATTGTCATTGTCGAAATAAAAATAAACAGTAACCGGTAAACCGGTTGCTTTATCACCGCAGGAGTTGAATACCGTATAATCTACCAACATATTTTCACCACCACCGGCAGGCTGTGAGCTGGCATCGAGGGCGGTAACAGTCAAACAAGGTTTATTAACCGGAACAGTAATAGCGGCAGCACTGGTTATTGCCCGTATAATACAAATGCTGTTATCTGCGATACAGGTAGCACTAAAGGCTCCTGTTGTTTTAACAGGAAACAACACAGAAGAGCAATTGACAGAATCCGGATTCACCTGAATAAAGAAATTAAACACCACCGTATCCAGCGGTGCTACACCAACGGGAAATTGCCAGTCCATGTAATTTTCTCCGTTTATGCTTGCTGTAGATGGTATAGCAATTGGAGGAGGATTATGCAATCCAACAAATGAACCAGGAACATAATTTGCCCCCGTATTAAGAGGGAAATTAAAATGCTCATTACCGGTGGTCGCGGTTGGTCCGACATTCAGCACCCGAACCTTAACCAGAGATGGGCTTCCGCAGGGGCTGATTGGATTTATCGTAACGTTCGTTGTGGTGACATTCAGCTGTTCCACCCCTTGTATATATAAGGGCCCTGAAGTAGCATATTGTGTAGGAAGACTTTGACCGCAGATATCAGTAGATGTTGTTGAAAAAGGCACCGTACTTCCTGAAATATATCCGCAATCAGGACGTATTTTGAATCGTATCCGCAATTGATCTGCAGCAGGGGAGCCCGCTCCGGGCAAACCGCTAGCCAGTTGTAAAACAGAGTCAGACAAATGCCATTGATCGGCAACAGGATCGGATATAGGGCTCCATACAACGGGGGTTTCAGGATAAAGAATTTCCGATGTACCCGGTACTATAGACATACCGGATGGAAGAGCGGCTTTAACCACAATATTATAAACAGAAGCTACAAGCACACTGTTAATTGTTACCTGATATCTTGTAGTATCGCACAAATTCACCGTATCTCTTGCAGGACCGGCAATCAGCATCTGTATTCCTGCAGGTTTCGGATCCACAAAAAGAGGATATGTTTTCGGAACGCAGGGGTAAGCAGATAATGAAGGAGGATAACCGCTGCAATTCCAACCCGCATTTACAATTAAACTATCTTTTGAGCAGGCACTGTATGTAAACCGGATGGCATAAGTAGCACAGGAATTAAATGGTCTTGAACCAATCTGGTAAATACCGCCCACTGACGGCACAATGGTATGCGTTGTTGTATCTATTACATCTATTACACTGATATTACTGTTTGGTGAAACAAAACTCAGCCAGGAATTATTAGCTGTTGAGTTGTTTGATAAATTACATACCGTTATTTCCCAGCTTTCAATATTATCAATACCATCAACGGTTTGCAGCGTGGACTGAATATTAAAAACAGGTGCTGTATACGCTATAAAATCTGTAAGGCTTACTGTTGAATATCCACCGCCAATAAAGGGAACTTTTTCATGTGTTTCGTCAAATTTAACAGGGTTAAGTATGCTGTTTGTTACATTACAGGTTGGTGTTAATTTAACCTGAACAGTATTATGGTATCCATCAAAACTGTAATTCGGCCAGGTACCGCCAGTGTATAGGGCACCCATATCAAATATCAACGTATCTGATAACGGATTCAGAGGATTAATAACGGTTGTAGACTGCCCAATTCCATTTGCGGTAGCTGAAACATAATCGTAACCAAAAGGTATCACCACTTTCACCGTATCAATATTGGCCCATGGGCGATATTCAAATGGGAATTTATTGCTGCCATAATTCTGACAGCAAGGCCCTATACTTAACAAATTGGTGTTCCTTACTGTGGGTGTATTACAGGACTTTGCAACATAGGTACCAATGGTATCGCTCGCAAAATAAAATCCGTAAAGGGAAAGATAATTTCCTGAAAAATTATCACAGGTAAATCTGTCCGCAGGAACTGGATTTGGCGGGGGATTAGGAACATTGCTGGCATAAAAATCGGTGGTGGTATTGCTTGAAACTACAGTACCGCCTGTATTTCCTGTAACCTTGTATCGGTGATTCAGCAAAACGGAATCGCCTTCTTCAAAAAGAAACCCGGGTGGTATTCCACAGCCATTGGTATTCAAATACGATGGACTCACATCAAATGTAGAAACAAAATTATTTCCGCTTGGTGCGGAAGATAGCGGAGGCACATTATTACAACTATAGGTAGTGCCGGTGCTGGCATCATAGATTCTAACATTGGCATCGATAAATGTAATGTAGGTACCTAAGTTATTTATTGTGGCAGAGGCGTAAACATGTGAAAATGTTGGATTAGCCAGCGAAGTGTCAATAAGGCCTTTAAAATAACCGGTAAGAGTATCTCCGGTCATTGCTCTCCGTGTTTTAATCAAACTAAGATTTACACTTCCGGCTTCAGGTAATCCGTCATCATTATTATCAGGCAACCCATAGCTTGTACGCTCCATTTTATAACTTACAAAATTGATTCCTCCACCAGGACAATCGCTACTTCCACAATGCAGGTTTACAATATTTGAATTGCAATATACTTTTAGTAAACAAGGGTTTGAACACGAGGGATCAGGATTATATTTTATATCTACAGCAACGCTTTGCCCCGTTTGCTGAGCAATTGGGCAACTTGAGCAATCGGAAACTAAATCAAAAAGCAGAGATGCCTGACTAAGGCCGTTCACACCAAACGGATCAGGCGTTGCGAAAATAGCCGTAGCCACATTTCCGGATATTGTTATAGGCGATGTGGGTAGCCATAACGTTCCATTAGGATTGTATCTGAACCGTATTGATGAAGCGCCTGCGGCAAGTGTAAAACATGGCGGAATAGTAACCTGAACCTGGTAATAGGCTCCTGGTGATGAATCAAGTTCATTCTGCCAGTTGGTCACCAAATGCTCAAACGTACTCGTGCTGCCATCTGAAATGTCTGTTGGCATATCTTCAGGGGCCATGGAAGTGTTGAGATATCTTCCATAGATATCCCCGCCAGCAGTAGGAAATATATCATAAACATTTACCGTATCGCAGGCATCCGTATATCTTCCTTTAAACTCCCATGGAGCAACTGCCGTTAGAAAGGAGCTGTCGCAACTGGTTGACTGGCAGCAGGCAAACGAATTCCATTTCAGATAAACCGTATCAGTTACCGGGCTGATATATACCGGCAGATGCAGATAAACATAGTATTTAGGAACCGGGCCAAGACATAGGTATGGATTATTATTTAAAGCGCTGTCCGCTGCTAATGGCGTTGGAGTGCCGTTAATTCCTATTTGATAAGTAAAACTGTTCTCATCAATCCTTGTTACATAATTACTATTCGGACTTGTAAAATGCCCTTGATAAATATCCAGAAATATATTGTTTGCGGGTCCCGAACCATTATTTACAATGCTCAAGGATTGTTCACGCGCTGTAGTGTTATCCAAACAGGTTTCAAATGATTCCGTAGGTGTGATAACCAACTCTGGCGTTCCGGCAGGAGGAACAGTAATATTAGCCGTTGTTGTGATTGTCTGACAGGTTTGGCTATTACAGCTCCAGACCGCTTTAATGCTTGAAGGGACGCCTGTTTGACTGCATTTGAGTATTTTGATGCTTTCTACAATAGTAATACTTTCACCGTTTTCAAATAAGGAATCATTATCTCCTACTGTTGTAAAATTACCACCAGAAATTTTTACAGTATCATTTGTAATATTACCCGAGAGAGTGCCTGGAGTTGCCGCAAAAATATCTATTTCGTTACCGTGTATATCTGTAAATACAAATGAAGACAATGAACCGGAACCGCTGTTTGTTATTGTAATACTTCTTGTAAAAGTTGTTCCAATAATGGCTGTAAAGGTTTGGTTGATAAAAGTTGATATTGCCAATGACGGAGCATTTACATTATAAGTGATAGAAGTATTTTGATCGGTAGTTAAATTCGGGTAGGTTATTTTTGCAATATTAACTATCGGATTTCCTCCGCTTTGGTATGCAATAATGTTACAATCGACTGTTGCTTCAAAGGCAATCGTAATAAAGGCGAAGGGGCCTAAAGTAGGAACCGTAAATATAGGACTTTGTAAATTTGATATATTGGATTGCGTCACACCCGAGGGAATACTGCTTATTGATCCCGGAATATAATTTACACCTCCGGGCATCGAAATATTGAGTAACAATCCACTTAAATTACTTCCTGTAATGTTTTTAACATTTAATGAAAAGGCGGTGCTCCCACATACAGTAACGGATGTTGGAACATTTTGAGAAATAGTTACACTGCCACTTTGAGAAAAAGACCTTAGGGTCGTCAGACTCAAAAAAAACAATAAAAAAAGTGTCTTTGCAGTAAGAAAAAGTAAAGCTTTTTTCATGTTTTTTTATTAAAAAATTTCAATTTTTTAAATGACAATCCCTGTTGAATTTACAAAAAAAAACAATTATACTACTTAGATGTCATAATCACTTAAAAAGTTGCACTGTTTTTTTAATAGTAATAACAATTTGAATTTCCTTGTTTAAAATTAATAAAACCCAAATCCTTTCTACGAAAACCATTCATTATAGTTTCAATTCATGAATAATAATACTCGTAAATCAAACTTCAGCAAACAAATTCGGTCAGACAAACCCAAAAGCAAACTGTTTTTACCGGAATTTTGGCTGCAAGTTAAAACAATAAGAAATCAAAAAACCTTACATTTGTTTTCAAATAAAAAACGTATGATTAAGTCAATGACCGGTTATGGGAAATCCACAATCGAAATTCCAGGAAAAAAAGTAACGGTTGAAGTTCGTTCCTTAAACAGTAAAGCACTTGATTTAAACTTGCGTTTACCTTATATTTATAAGGAAAAAGAATTGGAGTTACGCAGTGATATTTCAAAACAAATAGAGCGCGGAAAAGTTGATTTAAGTGTATATACTGAATCAACGCAGGAAACGTTGCCTGTGGCTATTAACAAAACATTAGCAAAAACATATTATAGGGAATTGAAAGCCTTATCGGATGAGTTAAATGACAACACAAGTAATATATTAGCACTGGTTGTGAAAATGCCAGAGGTAATGAAAGCGGAAAGAGAAGTTGCAGAGCTGGATGAGGCGGAATGGAAACAAGTAAAAACTACCGTTGATAAAGCAATTGAAGCATTTCAAAAATTTCGTTCAGACGAAGGCGGAACACTTGCAAAAGAATTTCAAACCCGTATTGGATTAGTTTCCGAATTATTAGCAGAAGTTATCCGTATGGATGGTGCCCGTGTCGAGAATGTGCGTAACCGGATAAAAAGCAACATTGCCGAATTGGTTGATAAAGAAAAAATTGATGAAAACCGCTTTGAACAAGAACTGATTTATTATATTGAAAAATTAGATATTACTGAAGAAAAATTGAGATTAAAAACACATCTTGATTATTTTACAACCACCATGCACGAGCCTGCCAGTGGACGTAAGCTTGGGTTTATTTCTCAGGAAATCGGCCGTGAAATCAATACAATTGGTTCAAAAGCAAATGATGCTGGTATTCAAAAAATAGTAGTGCGAATGAAAGACGAACTTGAAAAAATTAAAGAACAATTATTGAATGTTCTGTAACTCTATATGATAACGGAAGGCAAACTCATTATTTTTTCAGCCCCCTCAGGAGCTGGAAAAACTACAATTGTGCATCATTTACTCAAAGTATTCCCACAATTGGAATTCTCTGTTTCTGCCTGCAGTCGCCCCAAGCGTTCACATGAAACATACGGGGTGGATTATTATTTTTTATCTGTGGAAGAGTTCAAGCAAAAAATTGAAAATGAAGAATTTATTGAATGGGAAGAAGTTTATAAAGATAATTTTTATGGCACTTTAAAAGTTGAAATTGAGCGGATCTGGAAAAAGGGGATGCACGTAATTTTTGATGTGGATGTGGTGGGAGGATTGCACTTAAAAAATCAATTTAAGGATCAGGCATTGGCTATTTTTGTAATGCCGCCTTCTATAGAACATCTTGAAATGCGTTTAAAAATGAGGGAAACAGAAACTCCTGAAAGTATTGCCCGCAGAATGGGTAAGGCCGAACAAGAATTAAAAACAGCTTACCTCTTTGATAAAGTTATTTTGAATGATAACCTGGAACATGCTTTTGCCGAGGCAGAAAAAGCGGTTGCCGAATTTATTTTATAAAAAAGGTTAATTTTCCGATTAAAAACCAGGCTCTTTTGCCAAAAAATTTACACTAACTATTTTAATGCAAAAATTTCTAACCATAGATATACACACCCATATTCTTCCTGAGAATATTCCAAATTGGAAAGAAAAATTCGGTTATGGAGGATTTGTTCAACTTCAACATCATAAACCATGTTGTGCAAACATGATTTTGGATGATGGAAAATTTTTCCGCGAAATAGAAGATAATTGCTGGAGTGCCGAAAAACGCATTCTTGAATGCAACCACCACCATGTTGATGTTCAGGTACTTTCCACGGTTCCTGTTATGTTCAGTTACTGGGCTAAACCAAATGATTGCCTGGCAGTTTCCCAATTTTTAAATGATCACATAGCCGAAATAGTGGAGCGTTTTCCAAAACGATTTGTTGGCTTGGGCACTATACCTATGCAAGCTCCGGAACTGGCAATAAAAGAGCTGGAGCGATGTAAAAAAATTGGTCTTGCTGGTATCCAGATAGGTTCACATGTTAACGACTGGAACTTGAATGACCCTAACCTTTTTCCGGTTTTTCAAGCCTGTGAAGAGCTAGGAATGGCTGTTTTTGTGCATCCCTGGGAAATGATGGGACAGGACAAAATGCAGCGTTACTGGCTTCCCTGGCTGGTTGGCATGCCTGCCGAAACCGCATTAGCTATTTGCTCCATGATATTTGGTGGAATATTTGAGCGCTTACCGAATCTACGTGTTGCTTTTGCTCATGGAGGAGGTTCTTTTCCTTCCACAATTGGCAGGATAGAACATGGTTTTAATTGCCGTCCGGACCTGGTTGCCATTGACAATCCGGTAAACCCAAGGGCATACCTTGGCAAATTCTGGCTGGATAGTTTAGTTCATGATAAAGCTATGCTTGATTATGTGATCGAACTAATGGGCGCCAACCGAATAGCTTTGGGAAGCGATTATCCATTTCCGCTTGGGGAATTACAGCCAGGAAGCCTGATAAAGGGTACTTCCTATGAACAAGGAGTTAAAGAGTTGCTATTAAACGGTTCTGCACTCGAATGGCTAAATTTAAAGCGCGAAATGTTCATATAAATACCTCTTTTTTTCCTCGTTTTAATTATTGAATTTTAAAAAATTCCGTTAAAAATTCAGAATTTTAACGCTATTTATTTGCGTTAATGCTGCCTAAAAGCATCTTAGTCTAAGTATGCCTCTAAAACTTTTAATAATGGAATAAATTTCGTAAATTTACTTTCTAATTAAAAGCCCTTTTTATCATGAGTGATGCAATAAAACATGAGTGTGGAATAGCAATGATCCGCTTATTGAAACCATTGGATTATTATATTAAAAAATATGGTACTCCACTATATGGCGTGAACAAATTGTACCTGCTGATGGAGAAACAGCACAATCGCGGGCAGGATGGTGCCGGGGTGGCAAATATAAAATTTAATGTAGAACCAGGAACACGTTATATCAGCCGAACAAGAGCCGTTGGCAGCAATGCGATCAAAGAAATATTCGGTAAAATAAACTCAAAGTTTGAAGAAATAAATACAAAGCATCCTACCAGATTCAAAGATGCTGCGTGGCTTAAAAAAAATGTTGCCTATACTGGCGAATTATTTTTGGGCCACCTGCGTTATGGTACTTTTGGTGGCAATGGTCTTGAAAACTGTCACCCGTTCCTTCGCCAGAATAACTGGATGACCCGTAACCTGGTAGTTGCAGGAAATTTTAATCTTACCAACGTTGATGAACTTTTTGATGAATTGGTTGAATTAGGCCAACACCCTAAAGAAAAAGCCGATACCGTTACGGTAATGGAAAAAATAGGTCATTTTCTGGATGAGGAAAATGAGCGTTTATTTAAAAAATTTAAAAAGGAAGGACATTCCAATGAAGCCATTTCCGAACTGATTGCAAAACATCTGGATGTGCAGGCTATTTTAAAGGATGCAAGTAAAAAATGGGATGGCGGATATGCAATGGCTGGCCTATTGGGACATGGAGATGCCTTTGTTCTTCGCGATCCGAATGGTATCCGACCCGTATTCTATTATTCGGATGACGAGGTAGTGGTAGTAACTTCTGAACGTCCGGTTATTCAAACAGTTTTTAATGTCTCTATCGGAAAAATTAAAGAATTGAAACCTGGGGCTTCATTGATCATTAAAAGAGATGGGACTTTCGGAGAACATGAAATAATTGAAGCGCGTGAAAAAACGGCCTGCTCGTTTGAACGTATTTATTTTTCAAGAGGAAGTGATGCTTCCATCTATAGAGAGCGTCAGAAATTAGGACATCAGCTTTGTCCGGCAGTTTTAAAAGCTGTTAATTATGATTTAAAAAACACTGTTTTTTCTTACATCCCCAATACCGCTGAAGTTGCATTTGGCGGGATGATAGAAGGTTTGCATGATTATTTAAATACCATAAAAAAGGATCGTATTTTAAAAGCCGGAACTAATTTAAATGAAACTGAACTAACCGATATTCTCTCCATTCATCCCAGAGTTCACAAGATTGCGATCAAGGATGCCAAGCTGCGAACCTTCATTACCAATGACAGTCAGCGTGATGAAATGGTAGCGCATATTTATGACACCACTTATGGCGTTATAAAAGAAAATGTTGATAGCTTAGTTATTGTTGACGATTCTATTGTTCGGGGAACCACACTAAAACAAAGTATTTTAAAGATTCTTGATCGTTTAGGACCTAAAAAAATTGTTGTTGTTTCATCAGCGCCTCAAATCCGTTATCCGGATTGCTATGGAATTGACATGGCCAAACTAGGCGATTTTATTGCTTTTCAAGCGGCTGTGGCTTTATTAAAAGATCATTTCAAAGAAAATCTTCTGGATGAACTTTATGAAAAAGCAAAAGCTCAGGAAGGACTGCCAAAAGAGAATATCACCAACGTTGTTAAAGAGATTTATAAAGAATTTACACCAGAGCAGATCTCCAAAAAAATTGCCGAATTACTTCATTCTGATGATATTAACGCAGAGGTGGATGTTATTTATCAAACAATAGAAGGCTTGCACGATGCTTGCCCTAATAACACTGGAGATTGGTATTTTACCGGTAATTACCCCACTCCAGGGGGCAATAAAGTAGTAAATAAGTCTTTTATTAATTACATGGAAGGCGAAAATGTAAGAGCATATTAATAATTATTAAACAATTCGGTTTATATTTTTGTTTTCAATGCAACCTTTCTGCGTAATTTAAGCATCTTTATAAAAATTAGAATTGACAGGTCCGGAATTATATGTAATATGAAAAAACTTTACAATCATTTATCTGCATTTTTTCTCCTCTTTGCATTAAGCTTCAGTCTTAAAGTAGACGGACATTCTGTGCAAGTTGGATATTGTGTAAGCTGTACCGGAGAACTTACATTATATGTAGAGCACTGGCACTCCAATGAGGATCCTTCTACCACTACAATGACTATCCAATTAAATATAAATGGAGTAATATCAACTCAAACCGGATCTCCGAGCGCTAATTTACAAGATATACCAGTTAGTTTATTACCTGGATGCGCAAACCCAATAACCATATTTGGCTCGTGTGCCGCAGCAAATACTTATAATGATTGGGCCGTTTACAATTTTCCCGCCTTACCTACTGGGGTTCCTATCATTATAACAGTGCTTTCAGGAAATACTGTTTTCACAGAGGTTGCAACAGGATGTAGCATGTATCCCGCATCCACACCCCAAATTATTGTTCCACCGTTTGTCAATCCGCCTCCTGTTGCATCTCAGGATGCCACGTTTTGCGCTTCCGGAAGTACCTCTTTAACATTAACAGGTTTTATTGCTGCTATTCAATGGCAATCTGCTCCTACAATTGGAGGCCCCTGGACCGATATCCCTGGTGCAACCACTACCCCGCTTGCAACAGGAACTTTAACCACCACTACTTATTATCGTGCAATAGAAAATGGGGGTTGCGCAAGCAATGTAGTTACGATCAGTGTCAACCAAGGCCCTACTGCCAACGCAGGTTCAGGATCCTATGCGGGATCGGGCAGTGGACTTACAAGCTGCCCCACAAATACACCTGGTAACCTGGGTGGCGCGTCTACAACGGGGTACACTTATCTCTGGTCCCCGGCAGGAGGCCTCAGTAGCACAACAGTATCCAATCCTAGTGTTTTATTGTCCAATCCGATGACAACCACTTATACATTAACAACAACAGCCTTTGACTGTACTTCAACTGATAGTATTAAAGTAACCGTAAACCCTGCTCCGTTATCCAATGCCGGTTCAGATATTACTTCCTGTATTACCAGCACTCCAGGCAATTTAGGTACTGCTTCCACTCCAGGATATACCTATAGCTGGTCACCCTCAACGGGTTTAAGTGACGCAACCATATCAAATCCAACAGTAGCATTGACTGCCTTAGGAACAACAAGCTTTACAGTGACTACTACTGCTCTTACCTGCTCCTCAACTGCAACGGTGTTGGTAACAGTAAACCCTTTACCTACGGCAACTATAGCGGGAACAACCGCAGTATGTAAAGATGCGGTTTCACCAACCATTACATTTACTGGCGCCAACGGCACGCCACCTTATACTTTTACCTATACATTAAACGGAGGGGTTAATCAAACAATTCCCACCACCAGCAGTAACAGTGTAACACTTACTGTCCCCACAACTACCGCAGGAGTATTTACTTATTCCTTAGTAAGCGTACAGGATGCCAGTTCAACAACATGTTCTCAACTACAAAGCGGAAGTGCGATTATAACAGTAAACCCTTTGCCAACCGCTACTATATCAGGTACTACCCAGGTGTGTAAAAATGCAGCGGATCCAAACATTACTTTTACCGGAGCAGGGGGAACTCCTCCGTATACGTTTACCTATACAATTAATGGTGCTGGGCAAGGCCCCATCACTACCTTCATTGGAAACAGCGTAAGCATAGCCGCCTCTTCTTCTGCTGACGGCACTTTTATTTACGATCTGATAAGTGTAAAAGACGCAAGCTCAACTGCCTGCTCTCAGCTTCAAAGTGGAACGGCAACTATAACAGTTAATCCATTGCCCACCGCAACCGTTTCCGGAACAACTGCTGTATGTAAAAATGCGGGTGCTCCGTCAATTACCTTTACAGGTGCGGGTGCTACCGCCCCTTATACATTTACCTATATGATCAATAGCGGGGGAAACCAAACGTTAAGTACCTTAACCGGAAATAGTATTACTGTTGTTGTACCAACAGATTCGGCAGGTTCGTATACATATTCTATTGTTAGCGTGCAGGATGCCAGCACCACTGCTTGTTCACAGGCACAAAACGGAGGCGCAACCATTACTGTGAATCCCTTACCTACAGCAACAATAGCCGGCACAACCATTGTATGTAAAAATGATCCTGCTCCTGGTATTACTTTTACAGGTGCGTCAGCTACGCCACCCTATACATTTACGTATACTGTCAACGGTATAATTCAGCCAACTGTAACAAGTACCGGCAATACCGTAACTGTATCAGTACCTACATTTGTGGCCGGCACATTCACCTATGCGCTTACAAGCGTAAAAGATGCCAGTTCCACCACTTGCTCTCAAGCACAAACCGGAAGTGCAACAGTAACCGTTAACCCTTTACCCACAGCCACAATTGCTGGTACAACAGCTGTTTGCAGATATTCGGCCGCTCCCGGCATTACTTTTACCGGTGCAAGCGGTACGCCACCATATACATTTACCTATACTATAAACACTGGCGCTAATCTAACCGTAACAAGCAGCAACGGAAACAGTGCAACCGTTCCTGCGCCAACAAATATCCTTGGCACCTTCACTTACGATTTGGTAAGTGTAAAAGATGCGAGCCCAACCACCTGCTCGCAGTTGCAAACCGGAAGTGAAACAATAATAATTAATCCATTACCAGTAGCTGATTTTAATTTCACCAATATATGTTTGAACCAGGCAATGGTTTTTAGCGATGCGTCAACAGTTACAAGCGGTTCAACCGTTGGTTGGCTTTGGAACTTTGGTGACAATAGCGGTGTGGACACCGCGAAAAATCCAGTATATACGTATACAAACTTCGGCACTTTTAATGTGTCCTTAATTACTACCACCAATAACGGATGTAAGGATACAATCGCAAAAAATACAATAGTGCACCCGAATCCTACCGTACTATTTACAACAGCAAACGTTTGTGATGGAACTAATGTGCAGTTCAGCGAGAGTTCTACTATTCCTGTTACTGATACGCTGCAGACATGGGAGTGGAATTTCGGAGATGGAAGTTCCTATAATTTAAATCAAATGGTAACTGGCGGACATTTATATCCAGGCCCTGCCACCTATACTGTTGAACTTACTGTTGTTTCCAGCTTTGGCTGTACCGATTCCTTAAGTAAAACTGTTGTTGTGAACCCAAATCCTCTGGTAAATTTTGGTGCAAGTGATACAGCGGGATGCGAGTTATTATGTTTGTTTTTTATTGATTCATCATCCATATATACAGGCAGCAATGTCAGCTGGTCCTGGAATGTTGGAGATGGCAGTCCTTTAAGCAATTCTCAAAATTTTGATCATTGTTACAGTAATGATGAGGTTTATGCGCCTTTACCGTTCAACATCTCTTTAACTGTAACTTCCGACAGCGGATGCGTAACTTCATTAACTAAAGCCAATTATATAACCGTATACCCTGAGCCTACTGCTAATTTTAGCGCAGCACCTGCAACGGAATCCATTATAAATCCGGTCATTCTTATTACCGATTCCACTGCTGGAGCTGATTTCTGGAGCTGGGACTTTGGCGATATGGATACCTCTTTTGCTTCTCAGCCTGTATCGCACATGTATGCTGATACAGGAACCTACACAATTACATTAATAACAAGCACTCAATATGGCTGTGCTGATACAACTTCCCGTAGTATAAGCATTGGACCTGACGTGGCATTTTATATTCCAAACGGCTTTACTCCGAATAACGATGGAAAAAACGATACTTTTTTTCCAAAAGGTATATTTATCAGTGACTATGAAATGATGATTTTTGATCGTTGGGGAAATCTGATTTATTTTACCGATGAAATGGAGAAGGGCTGGGATGGACGAGCTGATTATGGAGCCACACAAGCGCAAAACGATGTTTATGTATATAGCATAAAAGGCACAGATATCAAACGGAAGAAACGTAGTTATAGCGGAATCGTTACATTAATAAGGTAAATGGGCTAAAATAATCTTTTGATTTCAATTGATAATACCGGATTTATATTCAAAGCAGATGCTAAAACCTTATTTCATATGCATTCTTTTTTGCTGCTTTTTATTTGGTGAAATCACTATTACAAAAAGCCAGACAGGCTGCAATCTGGCCCTTATCCGGCAAACGTTCACAGGAGCTGGCTGCACAGAGCTAACTAGCTGCCTTTCATCCTGCAGTATGTATTTTTACAACCCAATTTCCCAAACAGGGAACGCTGCTCAAACCTGGGCTCAAAATTATGGCGCCAATTTAATTTCTGTTCAATCCGCGGCAGAAAATGCTTGTATCGTAAGTGAATTAAATACCAATGGCTTTGGTGGTATTATATGGATAGGATTTAATGATGTTGCCAACGAAGCAAGCCATGTGTGGTATGATCAAAGCGCTGTTATATATACCAACTGGCATGCAGGAGAACCAAACAATTCCGGAGATGAAGATTGTGTTCAGATATACCCTGACGGACAATGGAATGATTTGAGTTGCAGTTCAGGAGGTTCTAAATCGGTTATTGAAGTTAATTTGTGTCCTAATACAACCATCACTGCAAGTGCACTCTCCATATGTGCAGGTCAAAGTGTAAATCTTGCTGCAAGCACCATTTTAGGCTCATCTCCTTATACGTACAGTTGGACATCGACTTCTGGTCTTTTTTCATCCACTAATCCAAGTCCAACGGTAACGCCAGCTTCAACAACAACCTACAACGTTACTTCCACTGATAGATACGGATGCACGGCATCGGCCAGTATTCAGATAACGGTAAACAATTCCCTTAATGCAACCCTTACAGGAACAACAGCATTATGTAAAGATGAACCATCGCCTAACATAACATTCACGGGTAATTCGGGCACCGCACCCTATACTTTTACCTATACAATTAACTCAGGAGCAACGCAAACAATTACCACAACAAGTGGCAGCAGTGTGAATCTGCCGGTAACAACCGGAAGTACCGGAGTTTTCACCTATACCTTAATGAGTGTATCAGATGCTAATGGCTGTTCGCAAGCTCAAAGCGGAAGCGCTGTAATAACTATTGCCGACCTGCCAACAGCAACCATCAGTGGAACGGATACAGTTTGCGGGGGGACAACAGCACCCCTTATTACTTTTTCAGGTTCCGGAGGGATAACACCTTATACGTTTACTTATTCAATTAATGGTGGTGCCAATCAAACGGTTAACAGTGGCAGCGGTAATGATGGAACCGTATCTGCATCAACCGTTACTTCAGGTATATTTACATATACATTGGTAAGTGTACAAAGCGCAAGCTCAGCTACCTGCGCCCAGGCGCAAAGCGGAAACGCTGTTATTACCGTTAATCCTTTGCCTACGGCTTCAATAACAGGAACCACAGCAGTATGCAAAGATGCTTCTGCACCAAACATCACCTTTACAGGAGCCAATGGTACAGCACCGTATACTTTTACATATACCATCAATAGCGGATCTAATCAAACCATCACCACTACCAGCGGCAATAGTATAACTGTTCCTGTCCCTGCAAGTACAGCAGGCATATTCACTTACTCTCTTGTGAGTGTATCGGATGCAGCCCTTGTAAGCTGTTCTCAAACACAGAGTGGAAGTGCGATCGTAACCGTAAATCCTATACCTACTGCTACCATAAGCGGCACAACAACCATATGTAAGGACGCTACGGCACCGGATATTACCTTTACAGGAGCAGGTGGCACAGCACCATATAAATTTACTTATAAAGTTAACGGTGTAACCCTGCCAACAGTAACAACAAACACAGGAAATACGATAACCGTATCAGTACCCACAAGCGTTACAGGGGTATTTACTTACCAGTTGATCAGTGTGCAGGATGCAAGCTCTTCAGCTTGTTCCCAGCTGCAAAATGGAAGTGTAGTAATTACAATTAATTCTATACCAACGGCTGCCATTACCGGTACAGCTGCCGTTTGCAAAGATGCCGCTGCGCCAAATGTTACTTTTACCGGAGCAAACGGTATATCTCCGTATACGTTCACTTACAATATCAACGGGGGCACTAGTCAAACGGTAACCACTACTTTTGGAAATAGTGTTACAGTATCCGCGCCAACAGCAACTACAGGGATATTTACTTATTCACTGATAAGTGTGCAAGATGGAAGCTCAAGCATTTGCGGTCAGCCGCAGACGGGAGACGCAGTAATAACCGTTAACTCTTTACCAACTGCCACCATATCCGGAGCAACAAGTATTTGTAAAGATGCGGCAAGTCCATCCATTACATTTACCGGAGCGGGAACTACTCCGCCTTATACATTTACTTATACCATTAATAATGGAGCCAATCAAACAGTAAGCTCCGCTAATGGCAGCAGCGTGGCAACCGTTTCTGCTAATACAAGTGTTTCAGGGGTATTTACTTATTCATTGGTAAGTGTTTTGGACGCAAGCCAAACAGCTTGTTCACAAACTCAAAGCGGAAGTGTTATAATAACCGTAAACCCATTACCAACAGCCGCCATTATGGGATCAACAAGCGTTTGCGAAGATGCGTTATTGCCCCCTATTACGTTGACAGGAGCCGGAGCTACTGCACCTTATACGTTTACTTATACTCTTAACGGGGGAACAAATCAAACAATAAGCACAACGAGCGGTAATAGTGTAACGATATATGTTCCTACTTCTACCAATGGTAATTTCACATATACATTGTTTAGTGTTACTGAATCCGGCCCTATAGCTTGTGCTCAAGCCCAGACAGGAAATGCTACCGTTACAGTTAATCCTAAGCCGGTAGTTGACTTTGTAACAAATACAATAACAGGCTGTGTACCTTTATGCATTAACTTTACAAATCAATCATCCATTGCAACCGGCAGTAATAGCAGTGTGGTATGGGACTTTGGAGATGGTGCAACTGGTTCTGCAGCAAATAATTGTTACCAAAACAATACTATTTATTCTCCTCTATCTTTTAATGTTTCATTAACAGTCACTTCAGACAGTGCTTGTGTTAATTCCTTAACAAAAACTAATTACATTACCGTCTATCCTAAACCTGTTGCGGATTTTACTATTGACCCCTCAATAGCCAATATTATTAATCCTGTTATTTCAACCACTAATTTATCGCTAGGCTCAGTTTTATGGGATTGGGATTTTGGTGACCTGGATACGTCAGCACTTCAAAACCCTTTACCGCATACTTATTCAGATACCGGAAGATATGAAATAAGGCTAATTGCTTCCAATCAATACAACTGCAAGGACAGCAGCTATCATTCAGTTACAATAGAACCGCATTTCATTTTTTATATCCCAAGTGCTTTTTCACCAAATGATGATGGATTTAATGATCTTTTTTTCTGCAAAGGCCTTTTTGCAATAGAATTTGAAATGAAAATTTTTGATCGTTGGGGGAATATGGTTTTCTCTTCAAATAATGTTGATTTACCCTGGGACGGCAGGGCAAATAAAGGAACTGAAATTGCCCAACCAGATGTGTACGTATACTCCATAAAGGTAATTGATATTAATAAAAAGAAACACGACTATAAAGGAATTGTTACGTTAGTAAGGTAGACCTTTATTGTGTCGTTATATTTTTGATACCCGTTCTGGGGTTGCCAAATAGATAGCGTATTAAAAAAACATTCCGATTTATTCTTCTACCGCCTTTACTCCTGGTAAACTGCCACTCTCAATGTATTCAAGCAAAGCACCACCACCGGTGGAAACATAACTCACATCATTTGCAAATTCATATTTATTAATTGCCGCAACTGAATCTCCACCACCGATTAAAGAATAGGTACCGTTTTGTGTTGCTTTAACAATTGCTTCTGAAACCGCTTTTGTACCATGTTCAAAATTTTCCATTTCAAAAACACCCATTGGTCCGTTCCAGAGGATTGTTTTGCTTTTTTTGATTACCTCTGAAAAAAGCTCTTCTGTTGCAGGTCCAATATCCAGTCCCATAAAGCCATCGGGAATTGCTTTTATGTCTACTGTTTTTTTATTCGCGTCATTTGCAAAAGCATCGGCAGCCACCGTATCCACAGGAATGTAAATAGTTACGCCTTTCGCCTTGGCGTCATTTAATATTTTTAATGCAATATCTAATTTATCTTCTTCCACTAACGAGCTGCCTACTTTTCCACCCTGAGCTTTTATGAATGTGTAAGCCATGCCGCCACCAATAATCAGGTTGTCAATTTTATCCATCAGTTTATCAATGATTAAAATTTTACCTGATACTTTCGCTCCGCCCATAATGGCTGTAAAGGGCTTTTCAGATTTATTCAACACTTTATCTATACTAGCAAGCTCATTGGCCATAACGTAACCAAATACTTTATCATTCGGGAAAAATTTCGCAATTATGGTTGTTGAAGCATGGGCGCGGTGCGCAGTTCCAAAAGCATCATTTACATATACATCAGCCATGGAAGCTAATTCCTGGGCGAACGTTTCTGTTCCAGCTGTTTCCTGCTTATAGAAACGTAAATTTTCAAGCAAAAGCACTTCACCCGGTTTTAGCTGTTTTGCAAGCGATTTGGCATCAGCTCCAATACAATCGGCAGCAAATTTTACAGGTTTATTTAATAATTTACTTACGTGATCAACAATGTGCTTTAAGGAATATTTGTCCTCTGGAACGTCTTTTGGACGGCCAAGATGTGACATCAGAATAACAGCTCCGCCATCAGCCAACACCTTCTCGATGGTGGGTATTGCAGCACGAATCCTTGTATCGTCTGTTATTGTAAATGCTTTATCCAGCGGCACATTAAAATCAACCCGGATAAGGGCTTTTTTACCTTTAAAGTTATAATTATCAACTGTTTTCATGGTGATCAATAAATTATAAATAGCAGATTACTCAACCTGTTTGTAGATTAAGCTGGAATAATTAAAATTCAAAAAAAATTATTGCTTTGCAAGTGCCGCATCAGCCGTTGAATATTTCAGCATATAGGAAGCTGCCATATCCACCATATCTGCTGATCCGATAAACAATGGTGTACGCTGATGAAGTTCATTCATATCCAGCTCCATGATCCGGTGTAATCCGTCCGTTGCTTTACCGCCAGCCTGTTCAATAATAAAGGCCAATGGATTGCACTCATACAACAAACGTAATTTCCCTTTCGGGGATTTGGATGTAGTCGGATAAATATAAATTCCACCTGTAATCAGATTACGGTGAATATCAGCTACTCCTGAACCAATGTAACGTGAGGAATAAGGACGGTTTGTTTTATCATCTTCTTCCTGGCAGTATTTAAGGTATTTTTTAACTCCATCAGGAAAATGAACATAATTACCCTCATTGATAGAATAGGTTTTAGCTGCTTTCGGAGTTTGCATATTTGGATGCGATAAACAGAATTCTCCGATAGACGGGTCAAGAGTAAAACCATTTACCCCTTTACCAGTTGTATAAACCATCATACAGGACGATCCGTAAATAACATAACCTGCAGCTACCTGCTCCGTTCCGCGCTGGAAAAAATCCTCTTTTGTACCGGAACCGGTAAGCGAAGTTCTACGATAAATTGAAAAAATAGTACCAACAGAAACATTCACGTCAATATTAGATGAGCCATCCAAAGGGTCAATAGCAACAACATATTTCGCGTTTTTCGACATTTCATTGCTGATCACAATGATGTCTTCGTTTTCTTCTGACGCAATAGCGCAGCATTCACCACCTACGCTTAAAGCTGCGATAAACTGCTCATTAGCAAACACATCCAGCTTTTTCACATTTTCACCCTGAATATTGATTTCGCCTGCATCTCCTAAAATATCTGCTAAGCCTGCTTTATTTACTTCACGGTTTACAATTTTAGATGCAATTCCAATATCGCGAAGAAGTCGAGATAATTCTCCTTTAGAGAATGGAAAATCTGCCTGTTTTTCAATAATAAACTGTCCTAACGTTTTAACTCTGCTCATGTTTTCTACTTTATTTTTGAATTCACACAAATATCGTAATATTTTTGAATAATGAATAGGATTATTTCCACTAAGTTCATTCAACAAATCAGATCAAGTCAAAAGAATTAAATATCTTTGTTTGACTGATAAATGGACGTTTTTTAGCGCCTTTGTTTGAACCAAGCCTAAAACATTTAGCTTTTTTATGGAAATTCTGATCAGAAAAGGAGAAAAGCCGGATTTACCGTTCTCATTAAATTTAATAAAGGAATTAGCCGCCTATGAAAATGCTCCCAATGAAGTAGTTATAACTATTGACCAACTGGAGAAAGACGGATTTGGTGAGAATCCTATATTCAGCTTTTTTATTGCCGAGGTAAATGGACAGATTGTGGGTATGGCTCTTTATTACATGAAATATTCAACGTGGAAAGGCAAATGTGTGTTTTTGGAAGATATTATTGTTACAGAACAATTTAGAAGACAGGGTTTAGGAAAACGATTGTTTGATGCCGTAGTAAATGCAGCGAAAAATTTAAATGTTGAGCGGTTAGAGTGGCAGGTGCTCGCCTGGAATGAACCCGCAATAAAATTTTATCAAAAAGTTAATTCAAATTTTGATAATGAATGGATCAATTGTAAACTTACAAAAGAGCAAATAGAAAGATATCAATAGATCATTTAGCAATGGAGCAGTAGGCAATGAAACGGTAGGCAATGAACTACAAGGGATTCGGAGTTAAATTCTTAGTTCGTAAAAACAGAATACTTAAATAATGAATTTGTAGATTGTAGTCAATTAAGCAATTGCCTGCTGTTAAATTGTATAATTGAATAATTAAAAAAATGAAAGTATTCAAATTTGGGGGGGCATCAGTAAAAGATGCGGAAGCTGTAAGAAATGTAGCAACAATTTTAAAGGGATATACCAACGACTCTATTGTAGTAGTTATTTCCGCTATGGGAAAAACAACCAATGCATTGGAACAGCTTACTAATTCTGCCTTTTATTCCAGTGAAAAACAAGTAAATACAAACACAGCAGAAAATATTTTAGATGAAATTAAAAAATTTCATTTTAACATAATTGAACAATTATTTCCAGACCGCAACCATTCGATATATAATGAAATTAACAATGCATTTGTTGAGCTGGACTGGGCAATTGAAGATGAACCAACACACGATTATAATCATGAGTATGACCAGATAGTAAGTATTGGTGAAATTATTTCTACCAAAATTGTTGCTGCTTATTTGAATGAAGCTGGAATTGCCTGCAAATGGATGGATGCCCGGGATTTTATTCAAACGGACAACACTTATCGCGAAGGAAATGTAGATTGGGGGCTCACACAGGAGCTGGTGACCAAAAATCTTAGTCCTGCTCTTTCCGCATCAACAGGTGCAATTGTTGTAACCCAGGGTTTTATCGGTGGTACTTCCGAAAATTTCACCACCACTTTAGGACGTGAAGGATCAGATTATACGGCTGCTATCATTGCATACACTACCAATGCAGATGATGTGACTATCTGGAAGGATGTACCAGGGGTATTAAATGCGGATCCAAAATGGTTTGATGCAACAACAAAACTGGAGCAGGTTTCTTATCAGGATGCTATCGAACTTGCCTATTATGGTGCCACGGTAATTCATCCTAAAACGATTAAACCTTTGCAGAACAAAAAAATCCCCTTATTTGTAAAATCCTTTTTAAACCCTCAGGATTCCGGTACGGTTATAAACGAAATTCAATCTCCATTACCCTTACCTTGCTTTATTTTTAAGGTTAACCAGGTGTTACTTTCCATTTCACCGAAAGACTTTTCATTTATTGTGGAAGAAAATTTCAGTGACATTTTCAAGCTATTCGCTGAAAAGCAAGTAAAAATAAATATGATGCAGAATTCGGCAATCAGTTTTTCCGTTTGTATAGATCATGATTCACATAAATTGCCTGATTTAATTCATACACTGCAAAATGAGTACCGTGTTTTATACAATGAGAACCTTGAATTGATCACTATTCGTTATTACGATCCCGAAACGATTGACAGAGTTACTAAAAATAAAAAAATATTATTAGAAGTAAAGAGCAGATATACTGTGCAATTGGTGGTTCAGACAGTTATTTAAATTGTTTCAAGGCATATAGTAAACATCATTTTAAGGGTTAAAAATTTTATTAAAGCTATTAAATACCGCACTTTAAGGATAAAATTTTATTTTGTCTCTTTTTCGCTTATTTTTAGCATGAATTTTAAATTGCGAAAACAATAACATTTTATGGATAAGATTAAAAAACTGCTTGTTGCAAATCGTGGAGAAATTGCAATCAGGGTGCTGCGCGCTGCGTCTGAATTAAAAATACAAACAGTAGCCATTTATACGTTTGAGGACAGATATTCCTTGCATCGCTACAAGGCGGATGAATCCTATATTATAGGAAAAGAAAATGAGCCTTTAAAACCGTATCTTGATATAGAAGAAATTATTCGTGTTGCGAAAAGAGAGGGTGTTGAAATGATACACCCGGGATATGGCTTTTTATCCGAAAATGTAACATTTGCAAGGCGTTGCCGTGAAGAAGGAATTGTTTTTGTTGGCCCCGATCCTGAAATTATGGAACAGCTGGGTGACAAAATCGCTGCAAAAAAAGTAGCCATAGAGGCCGGTGTACCCATCATTCAGGACAGTCAAGATGATCTTATAACAGCTGAAATTGCTTTGTCAGAGGCAAAACGTATTGGGTTCCCTGTAATGCTGAAAGCTGCTGCAGGCGGTGGTGGCAGGGGGATGCGTATTATTCGTAAAGAAGAGGATTTAGAGAAATCATATAACGAGGCAAGACGCGAAGCTAAAAATGCATTTGGTGATGACACTGTTTTTTTAGAAAAATTTATTGATAAGCCTAAGCACATTGAAGTACAAATATTAGGTGATAAACATGGAAACATTGTTCACCTTTTTGAACGCGATTGCTCCATTCAACGAAGGTTTCAAAAGGTAGTGGAAATTGCACCTGCACCCAATCTTAAACAGGAAACAAAGGACAAGCTGTATGAATATGCACTTCGTTTAGCGGAAAAAGTAAAGTATAACAATGCCGGAACAGTAGAATTTTTAGTAGACTCAGAAGAGAATATTTACTTTATTGAAGTAAACCCACGCATACAGGTAGAACATACCGTTACTGAAGAAATTACGGGAATAGACCTGGTAAGGAGCCAAATATTGATTGCCAGAGGCCATTCTCTGAAATCCTCTGGGATATTCATCAACAGCCAGGAAGAAATTAAATGTAATGGATTCGCCATTCAATGCCGTATCACCACAGAGGATCCACAAAATGATTTTAAGCCGGACTATGGTGTTATTTCAGCCTATCGTAATGCCGGAGGATATGGCATCCGAATAGATGAAGGAAGTTCTTATAACGGGGTTAAAATTTCTCCGTTTTTTGATTCAATGCTTGTAAAAGTAACCGCATCCGGAAGAACCCTGAAAGGCGCCAGCCAACGACTTCACCGGGCATTAACCGAATTCAGAATACGCGGGGTAAAAACAAATATTCAGTTTCTTGAAAATGTAATCACACACCCAATTTTTCAGGATGGAAACACCACTGTAAATTTTATTGGAGAGCACCCCGAATTATTAGTCTTTAAGAAGAAGCAGGACAGCGGTACAAAAACATTAAAATTCCTTGCTGATATCACTGTTAACGGGAATCCGGATGTAAAAATAATAGATCCGAACAAAAAATTTGATATTGCCAGAATTCCGGATTTCGATAGAACGAAAGATATTATTCCCGGCACCAAACAGCTTTTGACCGACCTTGGCCCTGAAAACTTCGCCAAATGGCTCAAAGCGAAAAAAGAAATCCAATATACAGATACCACCTTCCGTGATGCCCATCAATCGCTTTTAGCAACCAGGGTGCGGACAAAAGATATGCTAGCTGTTGCGCATGGATTTGCTCAAAATCACCCTCAAACCTTCTCAATGGAAGCCTGGGGCGGTGCTACGTTTGATGTTGCTTTAAGATTTTTACATGAATGTCCCTGGAAACGCCTGGAACTTTTGCGGGAAGCCATCCCAAATATTATGTTGCAAATGTTAATCCGGGGATCCAATGCTATTGGATACACTGCATATCCGGATAACCTGGTAGAACAGTTTATTGAAAAATCATGGGTAAAAGGTATTGATTTGTTCAGAATATTTGATTCACTCAATTGGGTAGATAGCATGAAAGTTAGCATCAATGCTGTGCGAGAGCGTACTGGCGGGCTTGCTGAAGTGTGTTTATGTTATACAGGTGATATCCTTGATAAATCCAAAACCAAATACACCTTACAATACTATTTAGACTTAGCGAAACAACTGGAAGACGCAGGTGCGCATATCATTGGTATTAAAGACATGTCGGGTTTACTTAAACCTTATTCTGCAGAATTGCTGATTACGGAATTAAAGAAAACAGTGGACCTACCGATACACCTTCATACACACGACACCTCTTCTATACAGAGTGCCATGTATCTGAAAGCCATCGAAGCCGGTGTGGATGTGGTGGATGTAGCACTTTCATCTATGTCGGGTTTAACTTCCCAGCCAAGCTTCAACTCCATGGTAGAAGGGTTAAAGGGAACGCCAAGACATCAGGAATTCAATATGCATTCTTTAAATGAATACTCCAATTATTGGGAGACCATACGTGAACATTATTATCCATTCGAATCAGGCTTAAAAGCAGGCACTGCAGAGGTATATGAACATGAAATTCCTGGAGGCCAATATTCTAATTTAAAACCACAGGCGGTTTCATTGGGCTTAGGAGACAAGATGGATGAAATAAAGAAAGCGTATGCCGATGTAAACGAACTGTTTGGCGATATTGTTAAAGTAACACCTTCCTCCAAAGTAGTTGGGGATCTTGCACAGTACATGGTTTCGAACGGCTATTCAAAAGAAGACATTCTTGAAAAAGGTGATAGTATTTCATTCCCTCAATCGGTAAAAAGTTTTTTCAAAGGAGACATCGGCCAGCCTTATGGCGGCTTTCCGGCCAAACTTCAAAAACTGATTTTAAAGGATGAAAAACCTTATACAGAGCTGCCAAATGCTCACATGGAACCCGTTGATTTTGATAAGGAGCTGGAGGTATTTTATAAACAATTTGACAGCAGTTTAAATTTTCTCGATTTCCTTTCTTATAAATTCTACCCTAAGGTATTTGAAGATTATTACAAACATTTACAAACCTATGGTAACGTTAGCACCATACCCAGCCTGGAGTTCTTTTACGGAATGAAAAACGGGCAGGAGATTATGATCGAAATTGTACACGGGAAAAATATTATTGTAAAGCTTCAATACATTGGTGAACCGGATGAGAATGGTATAAGAACTGTTTACTTTAAATTAAATGGACAAAACAGAGCAATTGATATTAAAGACGAGCGGATACTTATTACTAAACTGGCAAATCGTAAAGCTTCCGGAACAAATGAAATCGGTGCCCCTTTACAGGGGATGATCTCGAAAGTGTTTGTAAAAGCAGGCGATACGGTTAAAAAAAATGCTCCTTTATTTACCATTGAAGCCATGAAAATGGAAACAACTATTGTTGCTACAGACAATAGTAAAATAAAAGGAATTGTGCTTACAGAAGGCAAGCTGGTAGATGCGGATGATTTGGTGATTGAGGTGGAAGGATAGAAACCTATTATGAATTGTGTCATTACCTTTTTTATTATTAAAAAATTAATCATGAAAGCACAACGATTTTTTTTAATCTCAATTTCCGTTCTGATATGCAGCTGTGCCAGCCATTCCTCCGACAAGGATGCCTCAACAGATACTTTGACAACTCAGGCAATTGATAGTACTGTTGATTTAAGCCATTCAGAGGCGCCTGAAGGAAAAAGCTATGATCAGATCGGATTCGAATTATTAAAGACCGAAAGCTTCGGAAATATTAAAATAGGACTGACCGACTTAAAAACAGTAGAACTAATTGGTGAACCCCAAGAAAAATCAAAAACAGAAGAATGGGAAGCGGATGGCGAAACTCATCAAACCTGGAATTATAAGCAACTGGGAATTACGATAAACATGATTGGGAAAGGCGCTTTAAATCAGGTAGTAAACACTATTTCCATTACCGCTCCGTGTTCCCTGAAAACTTCAAAGCAAATAGGAATTGGTAGTTCAAAGCAGGAAGTTCAGAGCGCTTATGATCTTTCAATAGATAAAGCAAACCTTGAATCTGAAGCTCTTGTAGCCGGTACAGTTTATGGCGGAATGATCTTTAATTTTGAAAACGGAAAAGTAAAGACTATTTTCCTGGGATCTGTTGCCGAATAAAGTCTTCATTAACATACCCTATATCATCAAAACCTTTTCGTAATTTCGTTTTATGAATTTAAATTTATCAGGAAAAACAGCCCTTGTTTGTGGCAGTACACAAGGTATTGGAAAGGCTTCGGCCATTGAGCTTGCGTTGCTTGGCGCAAATGTAATATTACTTGCACGTAATGAAGAAACGCTGAAAGCCACCTTAACAGAATTAGATACTACAAAAGGGCAGAAACACTCATTTTTAACTGCCGACTTTCAAAACCCCGCTGATCTTAAAGAAAAAGTAGAAAGCTATACTGCGCAAAATACCATTCATATATTGGTTAACAATACAGGAGGCCCTCCCGGTGGGCCAATTGTAAATGCCAAAACAGAGGAGTTTTTGCAGGCTTTTAACAATCATCTGGTATGTAACCACATATTGGCTCAGGCATTGATAGAAGGCATGAAAAAGGCCAAATATGGCCGTATAATTAATATCATCAGCACCTCTGTTAAAATGCCCTTGAAAAACCTGGGGGTTTCAAATACCATCCGTGCTGCGGTAGCCAACTGGTCAAAAACCCTGGCTAATGAGGTTGCACCTTTTGGTATTACCGTTAACAACGTGCTTCCTGGTGCCACATTAACAGGCCGCCTGCAAACCATAATGGAGACTAAATCAAAAAAAACAGGCGAACATTTTGATGATGTAAAAAAGGAAATGCAATCAGAGATACCAATGAACCGTTTTGCCGAAGCATCCGAAATTGCCAATGCAGTTGCGTTTTTAGCGAGCCCAGCTGCCGGATACATTACTGGAATAAATGTGCCTGTGGATGGTGGCAGAACAGGATGTTTATAGACTGTATCTGTAAGCCATTTGTTAATGCCAATGCAAAAAGACATATTCACGTATCGACCGTTGTGCTAAGGCAATAAAAATGCTACGTTTGACAAATAAATAATGGCAAATCGAATTTGGAATTTATTTTTTATCGACAAGTCATGGCTAATGAAATAAGACTAAAATTAAATAAATATCCGACCTTTTTAATTCCGTTTGCATGAATACAAATTCTTCGAAATATTTGATAGAATATAATAAATTCGAAGACAGAGTGGTATTTTCAATATCCGATTATAAAGACTATTTTTTTTTGTTATCATATTTTAATGATGAATTGATAAAAAAAATAAGTTATAATGGAAAGCTAATAAAGCTGTGTAGTTTTTTTATTCAAAGTGGCAATCCTAACAACTATTGGTGTTTAGAGGAAAAAGAAATTGCCGACTATATTAACACAAGAGAATTATTAAATAAAATAATTGAAAAATTTGAAAAAAAAAATGAAATAGAAATTTGCGAAATGGCTTTAAATTTTGAGTCTGATATTTGTATTTCAATAGATGAAACAAGATTTAGCTTAGTTTTTTTCGCAGAAAGACAATTTGAATATATTGGAATTATAAATAAATTCATGAATTATTCATTCCCTAAAATAAGCCAATTATTATTTGATAATATAATTTCATCAGCAATAAACAATGCCAATAAGATTATAGAAATTAATAATAGTGGTCACATTACTAATATGTTTGAAAATTTGGAAGAATACCGTAAATCTTAGCTCGGTTTTTATTTTAGCCCATGAAATTTTGTAATAAATCTATTGCTTGTTTCGACCATAATGTTTTATAAAATTATGACATTACAAATATTGGGACTGCTATTTTTGCTTGAACTTTTTTCTTGTCCGACAGCCACGACTGAAGAAAAACAGACTGCGCAATTTTCAAATGAGGCGACCGCTACGAAGAATTTTAAATGGAAAACATACATTGACACCGTTAACATTGGTTTTGTTTTGACTTTTCAGTATCCAGACAATTTGGTCGCTGAAAGCATCGAAAATGGAAGATGTGTTGGCGAACCAATAAAACCAGAAGTGGTAGACGGATCTGTAACAAATACAATGAGATGGTGCGTTTGGATGAACGATACAACCGAATCACAACCAATCGACTCCTTAATTCACTCAGAAAAATATTTTTTCAAAGGACACGTAACTGAACTACGTGAAACTATAACAGTTCAGGGCATAAAAGCAATCCGTGTAACCTTGACAAGCGACAATAAAAATGACCCTTATAGACAAATCATTTATTTAAAAAAACATTCGACCTTATTTGAAATCATAAACAATTATAGCGCGGACAAAGACTTTGAAATATTTTACAAGAGCTTTACAGTTAACGAATATAAGAAGCCCAGCCACTAAGAGCGCCTATAAAAAATGCGGAGATTCTGCAAGTTAACGCACTAGGAAAAATATAAATTTGACTATAAATGAACTTATGAGACTAATAAATCACAATTTGAAAGACTGAAATGAAAAACAGTTTCAAAAAAGCTTGGAAATTTTATTTAATTCTACTTTCAATTTTGACAGTGACTTTTTGGGTATATATGATTTATGACGATTGGATTTTTGTCGAAAAATATGGTATTACTTTAGAAGACATATGGAGTTGGTTTCGGTGGTATTTAGGATATTGTTTTATTGGTTTTAGTATTTATTATTGGATTTTGACAACTATTGGAATATTAATTTACCATAAAATAAAAACGAAAAAAAACTGGCTATAACAGGCGTTTGGCAAAAACGCGGGTTCTGTAGTTAAATGAAGCTTCGTACTTTGTATCAAGTTCTATGCTGGCAGACAATTTTGTGCTCCAAAATCCGCTTCCTCGCTTAATTCCAAACTGGCCTCTACAAAAAAATCAAATCCCTTTCTCATAACCTTCATCTGCAGGAAGGTTTTTGCCTAGCGCAGCGGCCACTGCCAATTCATCGCAACGGTTGTTTTCTTTATTAGAGGCGTGCCCCTTAACCCAAACAAATTTTATTTTATGTTTTCTGTAAATAGCTAAAAAGCGTTTCCACAGATCCGCATTTTTTTTGTCCTTAAAACTTTTCTTTTCCCAGCCAAATACCCATTTTAATTCAACAGAATCAACCACATATTTTGAATCGGAATAGACGGTAGCTTCTGTCCCTTCTTTTTTTAAAGTTTCCATTGCCACAATTACGCTCATTAGCTCCATACGGTTGTTAGTAGTCAGTCTAAAGCCTTCAGAAAGTTCTTTACGGAGTGTTCCATAGATCATAACAACACCATATCCTCCCGGCCCAGGGTTTCCGCGTGACGCACCATCAGTATAAATTGAGATCATAGACTAATTAATCAGGATGTATTAATTGGATGTGTTTTGTGCAGGAATAGCAATACGCTAAACAGAAAGCGTTTGTATCAGAGCTCTTATTTTATAAGGCTAAACGTTGTTCTGCGGTTTTTTTGATGGTCTTCCTCTGTTTTAGGTTTTTGCACCAATGGTCGGGTATCCCCATAACCTTTTACTACAAGCCGTTTAGCTGCAATACCTTTTGAAACTAAATAATCAAAACATACTTTAGAACGTTCTTCCGAAAGCTTAATGTTGTTTTTATCAAGTCCGCGTTCTGCTGCATCCGTATAAGATTCTATAGAAACTTTGAAATTGTTATTCAGCGTAAGGAATTCCACTAAATTATCCAATATTTTGGAAGAATTAGGAGGCAGAATCACCATTTCCATACCATATTCAACATTCGGGAAACTGATATTTCCAGATGACATTGGAGCCAGGAAAAAATCTCTTTCAAAGTGTTTTGATTCCGTTAATCCTAAAGTAATAACGGTTCCTGCATCGCCAAGGTAATTCGTTTTCTGAGCCTTCATATACAGCTCCACATTTTCCTTCAGCTCATAGAAATACGCACCGGATGCATCTGCAGTAATAACAAATGGCTCCCAGTCACTTCTGATGTCTTTAAATGTAATAGTAGCATTTGGCACCACCGCATTGGTTTCGGCATCGTAAACGGTACCTTTTACATCATAAACGTTCTTTGCTTTGCTTACTGCATATATTTTATTGCATGCACCACCTGAACAAGTTGTACACTCCTTACGATCAGATGTTACAAAACCTTTTTGCTGACTTTCGTCAAGCACAAAATAGCTGTCATCATTACTGGAATTAATAGGCTGACCCAAATTAACCGGGGAAGACCACACCGAATCATTGCTTCGTGACGCCCTAAAAACATCAAGCCCGCCAAATCCCGAATGCCCGTCAGAACTGAAATACATAGAAGAAGTTCCTACATGAAAGAAAGGACTCACTTCATCTTCAGGAGTATTGAATAATGGGCCCATATTAACCGGCTCTCCATATGTTCTACCCTCTTCATCAATAAATTCATACCAAATATCCATTTTACCATAACCACCAGGACGGTTAGAGGAGTAATATAAAACAGTTCCATCAGGGGTAATGGATGCATCGGTGCTCTTATATCCATCAAGGTTTACCTTATCATTCATTTTTTGTGCGATCAACCATTCGCCATTAAATAATCTTGAAAAATAAATCGCACATTCATTTTTGTTTTCAGGCGACCATCTGGTAAAAAAGAAACGTGCTTTGTCTGCTGCTAAAAAGCCGGCACCTTCATTCTGACCGGTATTCACGGGACCTTCTACCTTTTTTAATTCAGAACCAGTATCGGTTTTAGTAAGCATGTAAATATCACTGGTGTACTGAGGATTCTGTTTTTTAGAATCTAGAGCTGTATTGCCTTGGCGGGCAGTACTAAACTGTACATTACTTTCGTCTCCATAATAATTAACTGCGAAACTCGAAGTTCCTTTATTAAAAACAGTGTCAAGCTCTGTAACTGTTATTCCTTTTTCAACACTGTTAGGATCAACTCCCATATAGCATCCAGCGATTTTAGCTTTTACAAGCTTAATCATGTTTTCGTCCTTTTTTGCAGTTGCGGTTGTTAATGTCCCTTCAAACTGAAGATTTGCTGCAGGATATTTTTTGTTTTTCATCAACGCATCACCATACCAATAGCTTTCATACGGATAATTAGCTGAGTTATTTTTTACTGATTGCTGATACCACAGCTCCGCATTTTGATAATCGTGGTTTAAGCGGTATGATTCGGCAATTTGGTGAATCACGTATTGATCACTGTTATTAGTTATTTCAACTACTTTTGTAGAATCCTTAATTCCTGCAGCGCTATCTTTTGCAGAAGGGGTATACGCAACAGTTACATTGAAAATTTTGAATCCTGCAGAAACACTATCTTTTTTAGGACGGGAATAAGGCTTTGCTTCGTAAGGATGAGTAATATCGGACGGGGTTCCTTTATCGATTACCTTTGTATAATAAACAACAGCGTTTTTATAATCTCCGTTTTTAAATGCAGCATCGGCATATTTCAACCACTCCTTTTTTGTTTGAGCAAAAGCAGCGGTAGAAAACACAATAAAAAGTAACAATGCGGCAATACGTTTCATATAGTTCTAAATTGTAAATTCAATCTCTAAATCCTAAAATTCAACGAATCAACTAATTTTAAATAATTATAATCGCGGGCAGTTGGCTAACGGGTTAGGTTTGCTTCTGCGGGCAATGTATGTCAAAGATATTTCGAATCCACCACGTGAATTAGATGCTGTTTGCAATGCGGATATATTAAAATCATAACTTACACGAGCCGTGTATCTTCCCTTCTTTAAACCGGCTTCAATAATTGCAGCATCATTACTACGATAGGTTGGACCAACAATTAAATAGGTGTCTTCCTTTAAGAAATAATGAAGCAACAAAGAAGCTGTGTAAGCCTGCGCAGAAGCCTGCTGCATGAATACAAATTTAGGAAGCAACTGAACTTTCTCGTTTACATTTATTTTCACTCCCCCATGAACATACGTTCTCATAGGCAGTTTGTTGGATCCCCCTATAAAAGATTCAGTAGGTTCAGTAAGATGAAACACAGAGAATCCAATAAACGGATTCAGGCGTGCACTCTCTTTTGCATAATAATATAATGCCCCAGCATTGATATCAGCGATTACAAAGCTTGTATTACTAAACGTTTCACCGCTTGCCATTCCTGCATCAAAACTACCACCGTTAGCACCCATATACTGGTTGCCAAAAGTAAGTTTAGAAACATCTATACTTTTTTGTAAAATACCACCTTGCGCTCCAAGGGCTAAATGGTGATTATTGTCTTTATCAAATACCAGATCATAACCTACGGATAACAAGGCGCTGGTCACGTTATAGGTACCCGCACCTGCACGATAATTAAGCACCTGCAAACCTATTCCGAATTTTTTAACCGGCATATCAAATGAAACACCTGCTGTAGTAAACGGTTTACTAGCAACTGATGACCATTGCGTTCTATAATGCCCATGAATCCTAAATTGGCCATCAAACATACCTGTCATTGCCGGGTTTAAAAATAAAGGTGGTGCATCATATTGCGAAAGCTGGAAATCCTGCGCAAACAGCATAGAAGGTAAAAATAAAAACAACAAAACACCTGTTCTCAAAGCTCTCTGAAGAAGAGAGAAGCGGCTGCTGTTAACTTTATCTTTAATGTTTTTCATTTATCTCTTTTTTGCCTCTTTTTACAAAACACAATTAAAAAAACTGATGTAATTATCTTAATAAGGTTACGTCACCGGACACCTTATATTTTGTATCATCTTCAGTAATTCCTACTATTGTATATACGTACACACCAATTGGCTGATCAACCCCTTTGTACTTCCCATCCCAGCCTGCTGATTGTTTATTGGATTCAAACACTAATTCACCCCAGTTATTATACACTCTGAATTCAATTGTTTTGAACGGACCGCCATATACATAGAACACATCATTTTGTCCATCACCATTCGGTGAAAATCCACTTGGACCTGCAGGGTTAGTAGAAACAATTTCCTCATGACAAACTGTATCTGTACAACCGTTTAAATCTGTTGAAATTAAACAAACATCATAAACACCGCCAACAGTATATATATGTGAAGGATTCTGAGCCGCTGTACCAGTAGAGCCATCACCAAAATTCCAAGCCCAGGATACAGCATCAACTGACATATCCATAAAAGTAATATTCTGATTTATATCCGCTGTTGCATCATTTGCAGCAAAATCAGCTGTAGGCCCAGCCATTATACTCACTGTTTGTGTTAAGGTATCCCGGCATCCCTGAGAAGACTCTACCACTAATACTACAGGAAAAGATCCGCCAGCTGGAAAAAAATGTGTTTGGGTAGCTGAGGTACTGCTGGTCATATCGCCAAAATTCCACATCGTTGAATCTATTGTTGCTCCGCTAACCGTAGAAGTATTTGTGAAAACTGTACCATCACTTAAACACACTCCGCTTGCTGTATAATTTGCCAGCGGCAAACAGAAAACTGTAATGCTTTGAGTGTAGGAATCGGTACAGCCGTTATCTGCCGTAACAATTAATGCCACATTTTTTGACCCGCAATTGGAATACGTATGGTTTGGTGACGGAGCAAGACTTGGAAGGCTTAAATCACCGAAAGCCCAACTCCATCCAGTTATAGTGCCTGCAGCGGTAGAAGCATCTGTAAAATGAACGGGGCTATCTTCGCAAGCGCCAGGGGTTGTAAATGAAGCAACCGGTGAAGGTTTAATTATAACATTAAGAGTATCCGTAACAGGTTGACACCCGGCATTATTATACGAAATAAATTTAAGCGTAATCATTCCGGCAAGGTTATCGGCAGCACTCGGATAATATACCCCATTTAATGTGGTATTGTTAGGTAAGAAGGAACCGGAACCGGTTGACTCCCATCTACCAGAGCCTGTTGAAACCGTTACATCTAAAAGGATCGGGCTGCCAGAACAAGAGGTGTCTTCCGTTTTAATTACAACTGTTGGAAGCTCTGTAAAAGTGATTGTTAAAGAATCGCGGGTAGGAACACAAATGCCGTTTCCGAACGTTACTGCATAAATAAGGATCGAACCTGCAGCTGTATCAGCAGTACTTGGAAAATAAATTGTAGAATTAAGACTATCATCCGCAAATGTGCCTTCTGCACTTGTAGTATGCCATACAACACCTGTTGCGCCCGTAAATGTGGCTGATACAGGAACGCCTGATGTATCCTTACAAACAGAAACATCCAAGCCAACACTAACAGTAGGACCAGGATTAAAAATAATTAAAACAGTATCAGAAACATTCGGACAATAAGGACTGCTGAAAGAAGTTAAAATAACAGTATCCACTCCATTGGCTTTTGCAGTTGCTGTTGGAGAATAAATAGGAGTAAAGGAAGAAGCATTTGAAAAAGTTCCAGATCCAAACCAGGTACCACCACCTGCATTTGCAATATTACCTACCAGGTTAACAGTTGGGTTATTATGACAGCTGGTGATATTGGTTCCTGCATTTGCAACAACCAAACTTTGAATACCAACACCAACAGTCATTGAATCCTTGCAGCCATCGGATGTAGTGGTAACTAATTTAACAAAATAGGTTTGATTTCCCACAGTAAACAAATGAGCTGGATTTTGAAGTGTGGAAGTATTTTTAATTCCTGAACCGGGATCACCAAAGGTCCATACCCAGTTTGTGATTGTAGCACCCGGCCCTACCACCGATGCATCTGTAAAATGAACAGAATCGCTTACACAGTTTGGTGCATCATTGGTAAATGATGCTGTAACAAAGGCCATGTTAACAAATGCTGTAAATGTATCTGCGCAAGGCAATCCTTTATTAATAATAAGTGTTGCTGTATAGGTACCTAATACAGGATACGTGTATGCCGGTGGATTCTGTAAAAGTGATGTGTCTGCTAATGTTGTTCCATCACCAAAATCCCAAAAATAAGAAGTGATTGTACCAACCGATGTGTTTGTAAAAGAAATGGTTTTATTTTTACAGACTCCCGCTGTTGTTGTAAAGCGAGCTGTATCTCCCGGACAGGAAGCAAAAGAAATTAACGGACCTAAAAATATGAAAATATAAAGTAAAAGTAGCTTATTTTTCATTCAAATTTGTTGTTGTTTCTCTCTATAATGAAACGTAAAAGTAGTAAAATTTTAATACATTCATATTTTTCTTAAAAAAAATACAAGTTTTAAAAAAAAAGTACTATGTACCCCTAATCTTAAGTTAGAGGCGAGAGCTTCCTTAAGCTTTCACAGAGCGCTTAGCAGGTTTTTTATTTCCTTTAACCCTCAGAGAGAAAAGGTGCTACATTTCACCATGTAATGCAGCACCTTTTGAATCTTACATTGCTTCTGCAACCACTTCCTTTACCTCTGGTATCATACGTTTTAACAAGGCTTCAATACCCGCTTTAAGGGTAATAGAAGATGAAGGGCAGCCACTGCAGGATCCGCGGAGCTGAACGGTAACAATACCGTCAATAAAGCTTTTAAACGTGATGCTTCCACCATCGCCTTCAACAGCAGGACGGATATATTGTTCCAACGTTTCCACGATTTTTACTTCTGTTTCCGTAGAAGGTGCGCGGTGTTCTGTAAACACTTCTTTTTTTGCTGCGAAAGTATTATCAACAGGCATTTCCGTTTTCGGTAATTCAGTTATTATCGGATTTCCCTCATTGATGTATAAGCGGATAAAATCACGAAGCTCCTGGGTAACCTCTTCCCATTGCACTGCATCCGTTTTTGAAACAGTAACAAAATTACTGGTCAAAAAAATTGCTTTTACAAATGGGAAATCAAACAGTTTAGAAGCCAGCGGTGAACCTTTGGTTTCTGCTTTAGACAAATATTGTGCGGTAGCACCATTTTCCACCAGTAATCTGTTTGCAACAAATTTCATTGATGCTGGGTTTGGTGTGCTTTCAGCGTATATGACAACCGGTTTTTTTACTAATGTTTCCATGGTTTTGTATAATTTGTAAAATAGGTGTTTCTGCTTTTTAGCAAATACTTAAATCTATTTGTTAATTTTGATGTTAATTTATACAAAGATACTAATTAGATGTAAGATATTAGATACGGACATCTCCTATCTATCTATTATATGAACAAAAAAACTGATTTTTTAATTATCGGGTCTGGAATTGCTGGTTTGAGCTACGCCTTAAAAGTTGCGCCTTATGGTAAAGTGTGCATGATTACAAAGGCTACCGAGGACGAAAGCAATACCAAATATGCACAGGGGGGAATAGCTGCTGTAATGCACGGCCTGGATTCTTACCAAAAGCATATTGATGATACACTTATTGCAGGTGATGGCATGTGTGATGAAGAGGTAGTGAGGATGGTAGTAAATGAATCCACCGAACGCATCAACGAATTGATTGCCTGGGGAGCCCAATTTGATAAAACTTCGAACGGTGAATATGATCTTGCCAAAGAAGGCGGCCACTCAGAACACCGCATTTTACATCACAAGGACAATACCGGCTTTGAAATTGAAAGAGCATTATTAGCCGCAGTTCATCAACATTCCAATATAGAAATCCTCGATCATTACTTTGCCATCGATATTTTAACACAGCATCATCTCGGAATAGAAGTAAACAGCCGGACACCCGGTATTGAATGCTATGGAGCCTATGTATTAAACCTGCGTACCAATGAAATTGAAACAATTCTTGCCAAAACAATTTTAATGGCTACGGGTGGAGCAGGTAATGTATATTCCACCACCACCAATCCTTCGGTAGCAACGGGAGATGGGGTAGCGATGGTTTACAGAGCCAAGGGAAGAGTAGAAGGAATGGAGTTTTATCAGTTTCATCCAACCTCTTTGTACAACCCGGGAGAAACGCCATCCTTCCTTATTTCAGAGGCGGTGCGGGGTTTTGGCGGCATATTGAAAACCATTGACGGAAAAGAGTTCATGCAAAAGTATGATCCCCGTAAATCACTCGCTCCGCGTGATATTGTTGCACGGGCCATTGACAATGAAATGAAAATACGCGGAGACGACTATGTTTACCTCGATTGCAGGCATCTGAATAAAGAAGAAGTAATAAAGCATTTCCCTAACATTTACCAGAAATGCTTAAGCCTGGGCATTGACATGATGCATGATTACATTCCGGTAGTGCCGGCTGCACACTATATGTGTGGCGGGATTAAAGTGGATAAACAAGGAAGAAGTTCTGTAAAAAATCTATACGCCATTGGCGAATGTTCCTCTACAGGGCTGCATGGTGCAAACAGACTGGCATCCAACTCACTGCTGGAAGCTGTTGTTTATGCCCACCATGCAGCCATGGATGCTATTGAGACCACAAAAACCACTGACTTCTGTAATACCATACCTGACTGGGATGCAGAAGGGACACATCATCCGGAAGAAATGGTGTTGCTGATACAAAGCTTACGGGAAGTTCAAGCCATTATGACCAATTATGTTGGTATTGTGAGGTCGGACATCCGTTTGCAAAGGGCATTCGACAGATTAGAAATTCTTTACAAAGAAAACGAAGCCTTGTATTTAAAAACAACCATTTCTCCTAAGCTATGTGAATTGCGCAATTTGATCAATGTTGCTTACATCATCATTAAACATGCACGCAACCGCAAAGAAAGTGTAGGGCTTCATTATACAGTGAATTACCCGAAAAGAAAATAATCAGGAGTCTGTTAAAAACGAAAAACCCCGTCTGATGACGGGGGTTTTCGTTTTTAATTTCTTGGTTTTTAATTTCCGATCAACTGAAGATAGCCTTTTTCATCGAATTGTTTGCCGGTAATGGTTTCAGCTGTTATCAGATAAAAATAGGTTCCATCAGCTGCGCCTTTTCCATTCCAGCTCTCATTAATATTAGTGGAAATAAACACTTTTTTGCCCCATCTGTCAAAAATGGTTGCAGAATATGTTTTTATACCTAAAGCAGAAACGCGGAATTCATCATTTTTACCATCCCCATTTGGAGTAAACACGTTTGGTATATCCAGTGTACATTCCAAAACAACATTTACAACTACATAATCAGAAGCCGTATCTCCACACATGTCTGTTACAAGCAACTGATAAACATTTGTATTTTCAGTGGTTGGACTAACGGATGCATTCAATGAACTAGAGCTATTAACACTGTCAACTGGTGATCCGGAGATAAGCGTCCAATTGTAAACATTCCCACCAAAACCTCCGGAGGTAATACCGCTGAGGTTGTAAACTGCAGTTCCGCATAAATCCTGATCGGATCCTGCATTTACAGTTAATGGTGATGTTAACTGATGAACGGTAACTTTAACGCTATCATACGCAGGCCCTGTTATACATTCACTTAAACCTGTAACGGTATAAGTAATTGTTGTTATAGGACTTGCTGTTGTACTAGCGGTATTTGTGCTCGACAATGCTGTTGCCGGACTCCAGGTGTAGTCCGTTGCACCGGTTGCCGTTAATACTGTTGGAGTACCCGGACAAATGGTGGTGTCGTTTCCTGCATTAATATTAATAGTGGATGGTGCTGTTGCAGTAATACTGATATAGGCAGTATCCAGACATCCGCTCACCGTATCGGTAACAATTACTGAATACTGAGTGGTACCAGCAGCTGATTGAACGGCTCCCGTATTTTGTGCTGTTGGATCAATTAAACCGGCAGGTGGAAACCAGCTATAGGTATAATTTGTGGAATCCGGTGTGCCGCCACAATGGTGGAATTTAATATTCGGGCGGTTATTGCTATTCTGAAACAAAAACGTTGGAGACATGTTCTGACAAGCAGGATTAGTATCACTTCTATCAGATGAACATGATACAAAAGTGGTAGTGGTATAAGGTGAAATACAATTATAGGTATAGTTAGTACCCAAAGTAATTTCACTAAAACAAATTTCCACTACCACATTTGAAATACCGTCCCATTCAAATGCATTATCGAAAGGGTGATGGTTCCAGCCTGTGGAAACACTATAATTTTTAGGTGTATACACATTGTATAAACCAGACACCCAGTTATTACCTAAAACGGTTGCATTTGTACACCCCATACTGATGGAGTATTCATGATAATTTAATAAAGCCCCAGCAGGGATCTGGGAAACATTGAACTCTAACTGATCTATTTTACCGCCTGTAATACCTGCGGCATTTAATTCTGTTGCCCTAAATAAAAACTGGTGTTTAGCAGAATTATAGAAGTCACCGTAAGGTGCCGGATAACTAGTGCTTGAGTTAGCTCCCGTTCCAGTACCAATAGTAGCTACCAAAGCTCCGGAACAGCCAATAGGATTTGTGCCGCAAACAGAAGGAATAGAGGTTGCAAAGGTTACTCCCAGCTGCGCAGTATCTGCCACACAAATAATTGAATCGGCAGCATACGGAATAAGATCCGGTTTATAGCTTGGGGTTATAATAATGGTAGCAGTATCCTTTTTTACACAGCCGGAAGCAGCCGTAATAGTAGCTATAATGTGATGTGTGCCAGGAACTGTAATATTTGCAATTGGATTATCGATAGCAGCATTATTTAAAAAACCAGCTGGCGACCATACATAGTTATATGAGCCGGCAGGTAAGCTGCTAATATTGATTTGTATAGGGGGCTGTAATAAACAAGTAATGGTTTCACTTTGTGTAACAGTGGTTGTAAAATCAGGAACAACAGTTACCGTCACTGTATCCTTGTTTATGCAGGTTCCGTTTAAGTTACTGGTTACCTGGTATACGGTAGTTGCACTTGGTTTAGCAACAGGATTTGCGCAAGGATTGCAGGAGAAATTAGTGCCTACAACAATTGCAGGCCCGCTTATTACACTCCATGTAAAGGTGTTACCACCAGTACCATTCAGTGTTGTACTTTGTCCTGCGCACAATATCGTATCCGCTCCCACTCTGGTGCGTATTTCAGGCAAAATAGTTACCGTTGCTGTATCTTTTTTCAAACAGCCGGCAGGGCTGGTAATGTTAACGTAATAATCATACGTGCCTGGTACAGTAACGTTGGCAATTGGATTTGCCACTGTATCAAAATTCAAATACGTATCGGGAGTCCATAAATAAGTATATGCTGCTGCAGGTGTTCCAGTTATACTTAATTGAACCAATTGCTGTAAACACAATGTATCCGTTGTTTGAGAAGTAACAAAAGTGAAATCGGGAACTACCATAATGGTAACGGTATCTTTATTAACACATGTTCCGGATAAGTCACTCACTACTTCATAAGTAGTAGTGCTTGCTGGAGATGCTACCGGGTTTGCGCAAGGGTTACAGGAGAAATTGCCTCCCACCACCATTGCAGGACCGGTTAAAACGCTCCAGGTAAAGGTACTTCCGCCAGTACCGTTCATTGTGGCACTTTGCGGTCCGCAAATAATTTTATCAGGTCCGCCAAGAGTGCGGGGTTGAACATTAATATCATACACTGCTGTTTGCTGACCTACCACAGGACAAGCGCCATCACTCACAGTTACACTAAATGATGTATTTGTGTTAGCGCTTCCGCCAGGAGCTACCCAACTGATGGTAACTACTAAGGGATTTGTTCCCGTTGTATCCAATGTAGCGCCAGGAAGAACGGTTGCAATATTAGAAACAAGAGTTAATGTATCTGTAGGATTAGGATCTGCAAAAGTGGCTTCAAATGTAAATGTTGAGCCTTCACATAACTCTATTGCAAATGGGCCTGTCTGAACAGCTGTTCCTGTAAGATTTGAAATTGTCCCTCCAGTAGGGTCAGGTACCAGGTTGCTGCAATTTTGCACAACAAATTGAATATCACGCATCACCTCACCAATAAGAACGCCATTATTATCGTATTCTTTAACAAGAATTACCACAACAAAGTTTCCCAAAGAGGTTGGAGTAAATGTTAATAAACCCGTTATCGGATTAATAGTAATCCCAGGAATGGGAACCGCTGCTGAATATCCTGAAGCGTAGCCAAGGTTAGTAGCTCCTGCATCCATTGCGTTAATCAAGGAATAATACAATGAATCTCCATCGGTTTCTACAACACCATAATTATAGTTAACCTGCTGGTTAGCACAAACATACGGGATTGGCTGTGAAGTAAAGGATGGTGAATTATTACAAGGGGCGGTGGCACTATTTAACAAGGCCTCAATGTAGCTTCCTCCGGAATCGGGGTTTTGTAAATTTAAAATAGCACTGTTCCTGCAACAAGAAGACCAGCTCATCGTCCAGGCATCACAAGCTGGTGCCAACGTTACTGTACCGGTATAATGAAACACCCACATACCCGGTAAATTACCACCGTTACAAGTACTATTATCGATTTGGCTAACACATAATTGAGAAATTTCAGTTCCACCAGGATTTGTTACATCCACTATAAGATTGGCGGTTCCACCGCATGTGCTGGAAAAATCAATGCTTTGTTGCGCTCCAGGGTCAAACCCTAAACAATCAACAAAAAGATTCAGATTTATCTGATATTGATTGCCTCCTAAACAAACATAACTTAAATCACCCCCGGCTATGTGAGAAGCCTTTGTTTGCTGAATAAGTAATATAGTAAAAGCGAACGCTATAGTAAGTATCTTTTTCATTCAAAAATTTTTTTGCGAATTTACAAAATTTTATCCACCTGTCCGTAAAGCTATCCATTTATTTGAATGCCAGAGGCTTCATTAATATTATTTTTTCATGCAAAAAGACAATTCGTCACCCCCGCTTGTGTTTTAAAGGGGTTGGATGAAAATTAGGGTATACTTTTAAAAACAGTCTTTTCTATTTCACCGGGGCAAACAAAGCCTTTAATTCTGTAGCATTTTCGGGCTGCATTTTACCAGCCAGGATCAGGCTCAATTGCCGCCTGCGCAAAGCACTTTCAAAACGTGATTTTTCTTCATCCGTTTCCGGAACAAGCTCAGGAACAGGCAATGGTGAGCCATGCTGATCTACCGCAACAAACGTATAAATGGCTTCATTGCATTTCATTTTTTTTCCACTAACCTGATCTTCCACCCAAACATCAATAAAAACCTCCATGGACGATGTGAATGCCCTTGAAACCTTTGCTTCAAGCGTTACTATACTTGAATGAAGAATAGGGTTGTTAAAAGATACATTGTTAACGGAAGCTGTAACTACCACTCTTTTACAGTGACGGTGCGCTGATATGGAAGCCACAATGTCCATCCACTGAAGCAAGCGGCCACCGAACAAATTTCCCATTACATTGGTATCATTTGGCAATACTACCTGGGTTTGTATAGCAAGCGACTCTTTAGGTGTTTTCGATTTCATAATAATTTTTTTGCAAAGATACGTATAAACAGACTAAAAAATATTGTTCCCTTTTAGATGCTATTCGTACCTTCGTTTCAAATAATTGTTTTTAATATGGAAATTTTTGATCAATACGTAAAGCCTCTACACATCATTTTTATTGTAACCTGGTTTGCGGGCTTATTCTATATTGTTCGTTTATTTATTTATCATACAGAAGCGGAAACCAAAACGGAACCAGAAAAAAGTATTTTACAAAACCAATATAAAATAATGGAAAAACGCCTGTGGTATGGAATTACCTGGCCTTCCATGATTTTAACACTTATTTTTGGCGGCTGGCTATTATGGCTCAAACCTGGTTTATTGGCTATGGGATTTTTTATTTTAAAGCTTTGCTTTGTTGGAGGTCTTATTCTGTATCACATACAATGCCATGTAATGTTTAAACAATTGCAATCGGATATCATAAAATACAGCTCCATAAAATTACGATTCTGGAACGAACTGGCAACCATTTTTTTAGTCGCCATCGTGTTTTTAATTGAATTGCAAAGCGAAACCAGCTGGATATGGGGAATGATAGGCCTTGTAATTTTTGCAGTTACATTAATGCTCGCCATTAAAATTTACAAAAAGAGCAGAGATAAAAAAGAAAATAATTTATAAAATTTCTTGTAAATCCACTTACACGTAATTGTGCCAAACCTCAATATTTAGTAGGAATCCGCAACTAAAACAATACTATAACCATTTTTTCTTTCGGAAATAATACAGCAAAGACCCAATCGTAACAATTATCAAGAACATTGTTAGAGGATAGCCCCATACAGAATGAAGTTCGGGCATGTAATCAAAGTTCATTCCGTATACCCCAACAATAAAGGTAACGGGAACAAAAAGGGTTGTAATGATTGTTAACACTTTCATCACTTCGTTCATTCTATTACTTACACTAGACAGATAAATATCCATCATCCCTGAAAGTAAATCGCGGAACGTTTCAACCGTATCGATCACACGTATGGCGTGATCGTGTAAGTCCCTTAAATAAACGTCTGTGGTTGATTTGATCAATTCGGTTTCGCTGCGTTCCAGATTATTGATCAGCTCACGCATTGGCCACACTGCTTTACGCAAAAAGATCATTTCCCGCTTCATGTGATGCAGCTGTGTTAACGTTTGTTTAGAAGGTTCGTCCATCACTTCTTCCTCCAGTACCTCTATTCTATCACCAACTTTTTCAAGAATACTAAAATAACAATCGACTACGGCATCCAACAAGGCATAAGCCAAATAATCAGCGCCCATCTTCCTTACACGGCCTTTGCCCTGACGCAGGCGGGTTCTAATCATATTAAAAGCATCTCCACCATGGACTTCCTGAAATGAGATGACCATCCCCTCCATTAACACAACGGTTAACTGTTCCGAGTGAATTTCGGAATTGTAATAAATCATTTTCATTATGGCCACTACGTAGCTGTCATAATCTTCGAACTTTGCGCGTTGTTCTGTATTAACAATATCTTCAAGCGTAAGCGGGTGAATATTAAAACGTTTCCCAATGGCCTCAATTATTTCTACTTTATGTATTCCGTCTACATTTATCCACCTAACAGTGCCCGAAGTAATACTTTCAAGGCATTCTGACACATCATAAAAATCCCGCTCCATGAATTTTGATTCACTGTATTCAATCAGCGTTATTTTTACTTTTTCGCTGGTATCTTTTCCTTGATACACTATTGTTCCCGGAGGAGCGCCTGTTTTATTTTGAATGTCTTCCATATAAAAAATACCCGAAGCTAATCTATTACATTTTTATTTCCTTCCAGCACAATCACAATTTCCCCCTTAATTGTTTTATCTTTAAAATAATCGAGTATTTCCTGCAATGTACCTCTTTTGGTTTCTTCATATATTTTAGTCAGTTCCCTGGATACGGAGGCTTTTCTTTCCGCTCCAAAAAATTCGATAAACTGCTCCAATGCTTTAATCAAGCGATGTGGCGATTCATAAAAAACCATAGTACGCGGCTCATTCAGCAATGATTTTATTTTTGTCTGCCGGCCTTTTTTCTGCGGAAGAAAACCTTCAAAACAAAAGGAATCACTGGGTAAACCCGAGTTAACGAGGGCGGGCACAAATGCCGTAGGCCCGGGTAAACACTCCACTTCTATTCCTTTTTTAATACATTCCCTAACTAAAAAAAATCCCGGATCAGAAATAGCGGGAGTGCCTGCATCTGTTATTAATGCTACACTTTCGCCATTAGCAATACGATCTGCAATCATCTCGGCTGTTTTATGCTCATTGTGCTGATGATGCGCATACATTTTTTTTGTAATATTTAAATGCTTCAATAAAAAGCCTGATTTACGGGTATCTTCGGCAAGTATCAAATCTACTTCTTTTAAAACCCGTATGGCACGAAGCGTAATGTCTTCAAGATTTCCTATTGGTGTTGGTACGATATATAGTTTCATATGTTGGCTACGTAAATAATTTTTTGCACTCCTTTTCAAGGGGGAATTGGTAAGCGAACTGAGTTTATTAATTGTACAATACTTTCGACTACCATGTCCTTTCAATTTAACAACTCAATTCTGTAAATACTCATTAAATTTTATTATCAGCTTAAACAAGTCCTCTAATTTGTTCAAAGGTAATGTTTCTGGCTTATCGTAAATATCATGGTAGGCTTTTGTTCCACCCATGGTATAAATGAAAAAAGATTTTACCCCTTTTTCAGAAAAAAAATAATGATCACTGTTGGCTGCTTTACCGCGTATTTTAATATCCCTAAGAAACCCGTTTTGTGAATTTATATTCACCAATGCATCAAACTGTTTTTTAAAAACGGAACCATTTACCACTGTAATGCCGTCTTCACCAGTCCCCAGGATATCCATGTTCAAGACAAACCTGATTTTATCAAGCGGGAATAATGGATTCTCGGTATAGTACTTAGAGCCTAACAAACCAACTTCTTCTCCTGCAAAAGCGATAAATACCATCGAATACTTTGGTTGATTTTCAGGAGTAGAATAATGACGGGCAAGATTCAGCAGCATTGCACAGCCACTTGCATTGTCGTTGGCACCGGGAAAATAAACAGTTTTACCCATCTGCCCTAAATGATCATAATGTGCCGAAAAAACAATAAAAGAATCAGGATACACAGCGCCCTTTACGTATCCAATCACATTCTGAGCAGCATGATCCGGAACAAATTTATTTTCAACCTTTAAAACACCATTGCCTTCAGTCGCATACTGAAAACTATCTGCCAGCACCTGTATTTTAACGTATTTATTCACCTCCTGCGCTTGATCCCAGGTTAATTTCCGAACCAGCTCAATAGTATGAGTTTTAAAATATCCCGCTTTCGCTTTTTTAAAATATGCCAGTTTAGATTTGTTTGAAACACCTCTATCATCAATGATTACAAATGTGTTTTCTGAATTTATTTTTTTTCTGAATTTTTCAAATTTCCGATCGGAAGTTGTAAATGTTGAATCAAAAACAACAGTAGAAAAGTTAACCGTTGCAGCGGGTGATTCGGGAGAAATTAAAAAATTTTGAGCAGGAACACCTTTAAAATTAATTGTTTTGCCTTTATCATAAAAACTGTATTCAAAACTGATTTCACCCGGAAATGTATTTACAGGAAACACAAATGGCTGATAATACGAACCAGTAAATGATTGCAATTTAAATTTTTCAAACTCTACACGAATATAATTTGCGGCAATTTTATCTCCGCCATTTACATATCCTCTACCATGCATACTTTCCGAAGCCATTGTATCTACAATGATTCTGGCATACTGATAAGCAGGGCCGTTATCCTGCGAAAACAGGCATAGCGAACACTGGCAAGCAAGTAAAAAAAATAAAATATTTTTTTTGATAAAAGTCATTCGAATGATGTAACAACAATTAAGATAAATTGTAAAAATTAAAGGTATCTCCGCTCCACCAGTTCCGACAACCGTTTAGCAGCCTCATTATCGACTTTCCAATTAAATTTTTGTTCTAACCTTGATAGATACAACACTGCATTCTCAATGGTTTCAGACGTGTTTAACATTTGTATACCATTATTAAACTCTTCCACATTGCCTCCAAACAATTCATTTATAAACTGGAACTTATCATTTATTCCAATTGCCGATTTGATATCGCTAAGGGGCGGTTTTTGAATTTTGTTAAAAGACGAATTAGCCGCTTTAGGTAGTGGCTTTATTTCCGTTTCAGGAATTTCCAAAACCGCTGTTATTGTTTCTTCTTTTAAATCAACAATTATGTTAGCATCCACGCCAGCAGTCGTTTCAACCGCTTCAACTACTGTTTGTATTTCCTCAGGAACTATTTCCAGAACATGATTATTAACTACCTCCGGTTCCGCATGCATGAGAATTTCTTCAATATTTTCAATTTGTTCCTGTACATTTTTTTCCTGCGGTAATTCCATTCCATCCTCAACAGAAATCAAGTGATTATATACAATGCTTTTTTTGTACAAGGAACTAATTTTATCAAATAGTTGTTCCTTCTCCTCCCAGGAAACCTCCTCGAAATTTTCAATACGGTTAGCATCCTCTTTAATGCTATCAATTAAAGCTTTTATGTCTTTTCCTATATTAATTTTATCCATGAATATTTATTTTAATATTGACCTTTCAGAACACTTTTTTGATTAGTTTTGTTTGTGCATTAGCGGTCAATAAAAATACACTAAAAATGCGAATCCGGAAATAAGATTATACAAACATTTATTCCTTTTCATTCAAACGCATGTTCTTAGAAAACACTATTCATCCAAACCATCCTAAAGGTTCTATTGAAGTTATCTGCGGTTCCATGTTTTCGGGAAAAACGGAAGAGTTAATAAGAAGACTTAAACGTGCGAAATTCGCGAAACAAAAAGTAGAAATTTTCAAACCTTCTGTCGATACGCGTTATGATGAGGTTAAAGTTGTTTCTCATAACAGTAACTCCATCCATTCTACTCCTGTGCCATCTTCAGGAAATATTTTATTGCTCGCAACTGATGTGCAGGTGGTAGGCATTGATGAGGCGCAGTTTTTCGACATCGGTTTGGTCGATGTCTGCAACCAGCTTGCTGATAGCGGCATACGAGTGATTGTTGCAGGCCTTGACATGGATTACTTAGGTAAGCCTTTCGGTCCAATACCAGCATTATTGGCTATTGCAGAGCATGTAACAAAAGTTCATGCAATTTGCATGCGTTGCGGTAATGTTGCCAATCATTCACATCGCATGACAAATGAATCAGCATTGGTGTTACTTGGTGAAACCAATAACTATGAGCCACTTTGCAGGGATTGTTTTTGTAATGCAAAAAAATAATTATGATCTATACCATTTCCAATATATCTTCTGTAATTAAAGCAACAGTTACCGGCAATGGCAAGCAGGACAGGGTCATCAAAAACCTGTTGATCGACAGCCGGAAATTAAGCAATGCCGAAACGTCATTGTTTTTTGCAATTAAAGGGGAGCGCCACAATGGCCACACTTACATAGCGGAGCTATATGAAAAAGGAGTACGCGCATTTGTAGTATCCGATACCCTTCCAAATAGTGAAAAATTTAAGGATGCCCTTTTTTGTGTGGTTACGGATACACTGCTTGCAATGCAGGAATTCGCTGCCTTTCATCGTCAACAATTTAAAATTCCGGTGATCGGTATTACCGGGAGCAATGGTAAAACCATTGTTAAAGAATGGCTGTATCAGCTGATGCGTGAAGATAAAAACATCGTACGCAGCCCGAAAAGCTTTAATTCCCAGGTTGGTGTTCCTTTATCCGTATGGCAGATTTCAGAAGAAAACAAACTGGGTATTTTTGAAGCAGGTATTTCGCAGCCACAGGAAATGGCTTTGCTTGAAACCATTATTCAACCCACCATTGGGCTGATCACCAACATCGGACAGGCGCACGATGAAAATTTCGAAAATCAAAAACAAAAGGTAGATGAAAAATTAAAGCTCTTCATTCGTTCCGAAGTGTTGATCTATTGCAAAGACTATTTGCTGGTGCACAATGAAATATCAGATAACAAAGCATTCCGGGAATTAAAAGTTTTTACCTGGTCACGCAAGCTGCGCGCTGACCTCTTAATCGGACGAGTTACGAAAAGTACAACGGATACTGAAATACAAGGTGTTTTCAAAAACGATTTCATACGTATCCATATTCCGTTTACGGATGAGGCAAGTATTGAAAATGCTATACATTGCTGGGCAATGATGCTATACCTTGGATATGAAAACCAGATAATTGCCGAACGTATGCGCTTTTTAAGTCCAATAGCCATGCGACTTGAATTAAAGGAGGGTATTAATAATTCTTCCATTATCAATGACAGTTACAATTCCGATCTTGGATCATTGGCCATCGCTTTGGATTTTTTAAATCAGCAGAAACAACATCCCAAAAAAACACTGATCCTTTCGGATATCCTACAGAGCGGGCGAAATGAAGAAACACTCTATAAGGAAGTCGCTGAATTAATCCATAAAAAGGGTATATCGCGTTTAATCGGTATTGGCGAAAGCATTTCCAATCAAATGCACCAGTTTAACATTGAAAAAGCATTTTATAAATCAACGGACGAATTTTTGAAACAGTTCAATAATTCATTATTTCATAACGAAACAATATTGCTGAAAGGGGCTCGTCCATTTGGTTTTGAGGCCATAAGTAAAATCATACAGCAAAAAGCACATGAAACAGTTCTGGAAATTAACCTGAATGCCATTGTTCATAATCTGAATTATTTTCGTTCAAAAATAAAAGGCGACACTAAAATTATGGCCATGGTAAAAGCGTTCTCCTACGGCAGCGGAAGCTTTGAAATAGCCAATGTACTTCAGTTTCACAGGGTTGATTATTTAGCCGTAGCGTATGCGGATGAAGGTATTGAACTTCGAAAAGCAGGAATTACAATGCCTATCATGGTGATGAATCCGGAGGAGCAAAGCTATGATGCAATGATCCAATACAACCTGGAACCGGAAATATATAGTTTTCGTGTGTTGAGCTTATTTGAAGAAACCTTAAAGCGAAGTGAACACAGCCACGAGCACCCTATTGCCATTCATATAAAGCTGGATACTGGCATGCACCGGCTTGGCTTTGATGAGGAGGAAGTAAATGAGCTGATAGTTCGTATCAAAAACAATAAACAAATTACTGTAAAGTCCGTGTTTTCGCATTTAGCGGCAAGTGACGAAACAGAGCATGATGAGTTTACCTGGCAGCAGATAAAAAAGCTGAATGAAATGAGTGAAAAAATAAAAACACATTTCCCCTACCCCATCATGAAGCACATTCTTAATTCTGCCGGTATCAGTCGTTTTCCGGATGCGCAATTTGATATGGTGCGTTTAGGCATTGGTTTATATGGGATTGGAGCTGCTTCAACAGAACAAACGCAGCTACAAAATGTAAGTACTTTAAAAACCAGCATCTCCCAGATAAAAAATATTCCTGCACGTGAAACCATTGGCTATAGCCGCAAAGGAGTTGCCTCCCGCGATATACAAATTGCGACCGTGCCAATTGGCTATGCAGATGGCTTAAGCAGAAAGCTCAGTGACGGCAAGGGTAAAATGATGGTGAAAGGCAAAGAAGCTCCTATTATTGGCAATGTTTGCATGGATATGTGCATGATAGACATTACCGATATTAATGCCAATGAAAATGATGAAGTAATTGTTTTTGGTGATTCTTATCCTATCACTCAGATAGCAAAGGATGTAGGAACAATTCCTTATGAGATATTAACCAATGTTTCCAGAAGAGTGAAGAGGGTTTATTATCAGGAATAAAAAAATTCACATTTTTGAATACAAAGCAAAGCCCGGTTAAGCAGTAATTAAATTTAATATAAAACAAAATGTTCAGAAAATTTTTAACTCTTTTTTTTATATTATGTACTGTTGTTGTTGGCTATTCTCAGCAAACCATTAGCGTTAGGAAGAACCCCTCTGAAAACAATTTAAAAATAAAACCGTTAAAGGACACTGTATTTTATGTGGGTGTTAACAACCCATTTAAAATAATTCCACACCTGAAAGACTGCAGTAAAATTAAAGTGACAACAGATAATGGTGTTATAGAACTTGCAGATACCTGCACCTATCAATTTACTCCCGCTGCTTTAAAACCAACGCATATTTTTATTACAAAAGGTGATAAAACAACCACCATTGATGCAACCGTTAAATTAACGCCTGATCCAACATGGAATATGTTAGATACAACAAATACAGTATCGATAAAAAAATTGCAAGACACAAAGGGGCTGATATTTGTATTAGAAAACTTTAAATACGGCTGTAGCTTTAAAGTGATGTGGTACACTATCCTTATCGAAAGAAACGGGGCAGCCATTGCAGATAAACAAGTTAAAGGCCCCCAGTTTCCTTCTAATTTTTTCAGTGCCGTTATGCCGGCCGATAGGCTTACCTTTTATGCTATCGGAATAGAAGGCCCCGATGGATTCCGCCAACTACCGGACATACACGTAACGCTGAAATAAAATTAGATTTATTTATATTTCAGATTATTAAATTTCAAAACCCCACTCTTCATCAAAATTTTTCCCAGGAGTCAGTGGCTTTTTGGGCGCTTTTTTCTCAACCGGTGGAATAAACTTTTCGGGTTCCGGTGTGCGTTTAGTTTCCGGTTTACCTTGCTGCTGCTTCTGTTTAAAGTTTTGTCCTTTCCCTTTTTCGCGGACAGTATTTTTGGAAGAAGAAGAAGATGCCGATGAAGACTTTGTTTCTTTTGTATCGCCCATTACTTCCACTAACGCAAAATCAAGCTGTTTTTTTACCAGATCAGCACGTTTTACTTCAATCCTCACATTGTCCCCAAGAGTAAGTACTTTACCGTATTTACGGCCTCTTAAACAATAATTATCTTCATCAAAAAAATAATTGTCGTCCTGTAAATCACGCAAACGGATCATTCCCTCACAATGGTTCTCTATAATCTCAACAAAAATACCCCATTCGGTAACACCGGATATGATGCCGTCAAACTCTTGTCCTATTTTATCTGTAAGAAACTGCACCTGCTTATACTTGATAGAAGCGCGTTCTGCATCAGCAGCAAGTTTTTCCATATCGGATGAATGTTTGCACTGCTCCTCTAATGCTTCCGCATCAGGGCTCTTGCCGCCATCCAAATAATGCTGCAACAAACGGTGCACCATTACATCAGGGTACCTACGGATAGGTGAAGTGAAGTGGGTATAATAATCAAAATGCAAACCGTAATGCCCGATATTTTTTGTGGTATAAACAGCCTTTGCCATCGTACGGATAGCAAGCATTTCAATCATTCCTGCTTCTTTTTTCTCGTTTACTTCTTTCAATAAACTATTCATTGAATCGGCAACCGTTTTTTCATTCCGGATATTTAATTTATATCCGAATTTACCTACAAACTCAGCAAAACTAGCCAGTTTATCAGGGTTTGGCTTATCATGAATACGATAAACGAAGGCTTTTTTTGAATCCTGTCCTTTCGCTTCCGGATCTTGATTTTTACCTTTACCCGCCTGACTCGCTTTCACTTTACCAACAAATTCAGCCACTTTACGATTCGCGAGCAACATAAAATCCTCAATCAATTGATTGGAATCCTTCGCTACTTTGAAAAACACTCCGATAGGATTTCCTTTTTCGTCCAGATTAAATTTAACTTCCATTTTTTCAAAAGCGATACTTCCCTTTTTGAAACGGTTAGCGCGCAATATTTTCGCTAAACGGTTCATGGTTAATATCTCTTCAGAAAAAGGACCTTCTTCTGTCTCAATTATTTCCTGTGCTTCCTCATAGGTAAAACGTTTGTCGGAATTGATAATCGTTCGTCCAAACCATTCTCCAACCACTTCAGCATCTTCTGTCATTTCAAATACGGATGAAAAACACAGTTTTTCTTCGTTAGGACGAAGCGAACATACATTATTGGATAATACTTCCGGTAACATCGGAACAACGCGGTCAACAAGGTAAATAGAAGTTGCACGTGCAACAGCTTCCTTATCAATCATTGATCCTGGTTTTACATAATGGCTAACATCTGCAATGTGTACACCTATTTCCCAATTCCCATTTTCTAATTTTTGAATGGAAAGCGCGTCATCAAAGTCTTTTGCATCCACCGGGTCAATGGTAAACGTGGTAATCTTCCTGAAATCGCGTCTTTTGGCAATTTCTTCTTCGGTAATGATTATTGGAATCAGATCAGCCGCACGTTCCACATCTTTCGGAAATTCATACGGAAGGCCGTATTCAGCCAATATCGCATGCATTTCGGTATTGTTTTCTCCCACATTACCTAACACCTCAACAATCTCTCCAATAGGATTAACGCCATTCTTCGGATATTCAATAATTTTTGCAATCGCTTTCTGCCCGTCTTTCGCACCATTCAGCTTTTCCAAAGGGATATAAATATCCACGTGAATTCTGTTGTTGCTTGGCACTAAAAAAGCAAAACGCGGAGAAACCTGTATGGTACCCACAAACTGTGATTTCGCGCGTTCCAGCACCTCCACAATTTCGCCTTGCTGCTTTTCTTTCCGTTTTGGATACAGCATCACTTTTACCAAATCGCCATGCATCGCATTCAGCGTTTTGGTGGATTGGATCATGATATCATTTTCTGTTTCTTCCGAAACAATATAAGCGGTACCGCTGGCAGTCATATCCACCTTACCGGTAATGTATTGTTTAACGGAGTTTATTTTGAATTTGCCGCGTTCCGGCTCAGAAACAGTCTCTCTCGACTTTAATTCTGCTAAAATTGTGTTAATCAACACACGCTGTCCCTGATCTGTAACATTCAGTTCAGCAGCAATCTGCTTATAATTAAGTGATTTACCGGGGTGTTTATTTAAAACCTTTAATATTTCTTCGAAAAAATATCCTTTATTTTTTGTTTCTGTTTTTTTCTGGCCAGAAGAACCTTTTTTAAACTTTCTTGTCATAACTCAAAGGTAAGCTTTTATAGGGCAAAAGGAGTAATTCATCCTTAAAAAAATAAAAAAAATTTCGTGGTGCAACCAAATAATGCAACTTTGCATCTCATACTTAAGAAGCAAACATGACAGATGAGGAAATAGTTACCGGCTGCGTCAATAAAAATCCAATTGCCCAAAAGCACTTGTACGAAAAGTTTTCCCGCAAAATGATGGGGGTCTGCGTACGTTACAGTGAAAATCAGGAAGAGGCAGAGGATGTTCTGCAAATGGGTTTTATTACCGTTTTTGGAAATATTGCATCTTTTAAAGGCCTGGGCTCTTTTGAAGGATGGATCAGAAAGATTATGGTGAATACGGCACTTACCAATATCCGGAAAAATAAAAAATTTAAACAAAATATAGAAATGGATAAAGTGGAGTTTATGCTCCCAGCATCCAACCATATAGCTGAAACTTTTGCAGCCAATGATTTACTTAAAATTATACAAACACTGCCTCCGGGATTTAAAACCGTGTTCAACCTGTATGCAATAGAAGGGTATTCCCATAAGGAGATTGGTGAAATGCTGAACATATCGGAAGGTACATCGAAATCACAGTATTCACGGGCAAAGGCACATTTACAGAAACTTATTCCTAACAGATAACAAGGATATAAAAATGGAAAATAACGATATAGAAGATTTATTTAAAAAATCATTCAAAAACTACGAACCGGAAGTGCGGCCGACCGTTTGGAAAAACGTCCGGATTGGCCTTAAATGGGGAAGTTTGGCTGTACTGATCAATACATTTATACAAAAAATCGGCATCAGCACTGTGATCGCAGTTGTTTCATCTCTAACAGCAATTATTGGTACAATGCTGGTGATGAACTGGAGCAATGCAGATTCTAAAAAACAATCCGAAACTACTACTGCACCCCTTATTAATACTGTTGCTGAACAACCAGTTAACACATCTAACAGTGTTTCCCCTGCGCCATTAGAAGAATCAAAAAACACTACCGCCCCGGTTGCAGATATTGCTAAGGAAACAGCTAAGGCTCCCGACAACGCAGGGACTTCAAAAAAGGAACAGAAAAAAATTGAATCAGTGATCAACAAATTCTCAGATGAGCCAATTGCTGCTATTTCAGCCAATCCAGTAAGCGGAACAGTGCCTTTGATTGTTGACCTTTCTAATACAGGTAATGGCAAGACAAATAAATGGGTATTTAGTGATGGAAAAAAAGCCAATACCGAACCTAACCCAGTGCATGTATTTGAAGAAGCGGGTATCTATACTATTGCGCTTACCTCAACCAATGCAGAAGGTAAAACAGCTGTAGACAGCATTAAAGTAGAAGTGATTGGAAATTCATCCATTTCCTCTATACCAAAAGAGTTTTCTCCTAATGGAGATGGTGTTTTGGATGTGTTTGCCGTTAAACCGAAAAATATTTCAAAAATGAACACTAAAATTTTTGATAAAAAAGGAACAATCGTCTATAAGTTTGAAGGTACTGCGGCTATGTGGGATGGCAAGGATTTACAGGAAAAGGAAGCTGCTGAAGGAATCTATTTTTATATGATTAGTGCGGAAGGTGTTGATGGCAAAAAGTATGAACAAAAAGGGTCTATAAACCTTACCCGATAATACAATTATTTTCCTGCTGAGGAACGTATCAGTTTTGCTGAGTTTCGATGATTTTTGTTTGTTTTGATCTGCGAAGTTCAGATTAGTTTACGTTCCAGAACCCGCCTGATTGAGTGCATTCTTTCAGGTGGGAAGCAGGATACTTACCCTTCCATCACGCATAGCAGATTCCTTTTGCTTGCACTTTCAATTACTCATTGGTAAATGAAATTTGTCCACAAGGAATAATGGAGTAACAACTATCATGACCAGTTTGACTAAAACCTAATCCAAGTAATAAGGTTAATTCATTTTTTGTTGTTATAACCTGATTTACAGCACGGTCTGGAATGTATCCAAGCCACCGTTTTTGACCTTTTGAAAACAATGTAAAAGGAAGGGGACTCAATTCAGACACAGAATCAGCAAGGAATCCAATATATAGGTCACATTCTTCTTTTGGATTAATAACTTTATTCAATGTCGCAGGAGGTTCGTTTAAAATTATTTTTAAATCTCTGTTGCAAAGGACGGATCTATCTTGAAAAAACACTTTAAACCGCTGTCGATTAATGGGAGTAGGCTGGTAAAATTCTTTTGATAAGGCAACTTTTAAATTCATCGGAATTATGCTATCATTGGTGATGGTGGTAGTAATGTAGCAGTAAAAGTAAGTAGTTCCCGTGGAGTCCTTAAAGAAACGTCCCCTTCTAACACCATTGGCAATACGACTTCCAAAATATTTTTCGGATTGTATTGATTGGTTGTCAGAACAAGAAAAAAAATAAAAAACAAATAATAGCCCTATCGAATTTCTAACTGCCTTACAAAAAGATGCAAGTACAGGTGTGATTGTTAAAAGAGTAAAATGGCTTTTCATGTTCTATATTTTGCATGATGCCGAAATAAGTTCAGCATGGATATTACAGAACCACCGCTGAGTGAGCGGTCCGCTATTTTTTTTACCAGCATCTCCCGCCTATTTGTATGTTTTCAAGGTGATCATTATTGCACTAATATCAATCAGTCCTTTTTCTATTATTTTGTTTCTTCGTCTGTATTTTAAAACCGATTTCCTTTCTGGGTGTTGGATTATCTTTCTTTTCTAATAGTTCATCCAAATACTGAAATACCAGTTCAATGTTCTTTGTATTATTATCCGTTTTTGTTATGAGCTTTTCAATTGCTAAACTTAATTCCGTGTTATCCATAAACATTTGACGAATATGGATAAATATGCGAATGATTTGAATGTTAACACTTATGGCTCTTTTACTATTTAAGACGCTTGACAGCATTAAAACGCCATGCTCTGTAAATACCATTGGTAAGTATCGGGTTCCACCCCAACTTGAGGTGCCAATTTGGCTCTTCAGCATTTCAAATTCTTTCTGAGTTAATTCAAACATAAAATCTTTTGGGAAACGCTCCAAGTTTCGTTTTACTTGTCTTTTTAACTGTTTATTTTCTATTTGGTACAATTCCGCCAAATCACCATCCAGCATTACCTTGTGTTCTCTGATATAATAAATTTTGTTCATTATTATTTCATCTGGAACAATCTGTACTATATCTTTTTTAGCCATCTTTTTCTTGTTTATCTTGAGGTACCAATTTGACACCTCAAGTGGTTTTTGAAAAATTTATACTATTCTTTGAATTCAATTTTGAATTTAGGAATTCAAAACCCAATTGAGTTTACTGGGCTAGCCCTCCCATGAGGCTGCATTAAATCAATAATAAAACCTACACAAACTCATTTTCATCAATCAAGTTCATGCATTTAAAATGTCCTTTCGGGCATTTATCATAGCCTATCTTAGAGCAGGGTCTGCAGGGTAAATTTTTCACCTCAACCATTTTAGAGCCGGGAGCCGGCAAATACGGTGTAAAGCCGAAATCCGGAACAGTGTTACCCCATACCGAAATTATTTCCTTTTTAAATGCCGCTGCAATGTGCATCAGGCCGGTATCATGCGATATTACTTTTACCGCTTGTTTTATGATGGATGCGGATTGATTCAAATTGTATTTGCCACAGGCATTGTAAATAATCGGTCCTACTGCATTTTCAATAGCTACTGCACGTTCGGCATCTTCTTTACCTCCCAATAAAACAATAGGTTGATTTATTTTTTTACAGATGGAAATTATTTTTTCTATGGGTAATTGTTTGGTAAAGTGTTTTGCTCCTATTACAAATCCAATATAGCCATTTTGGTGCGGTGCAGGCAGGGTGCTAATGTTCAGCTCATCCGCTTGTGGAATAAAATAATCCAGGCCTTTATTGTCGTTTTTAATGCCAAGCTGTTCAACCGTTTGCAAATAGCGGTCAACAACGTGTATGGAGGGCATTTTGTTAATTTTAAAATTTACAAGCAGCCACTTTTTAAAATTTAATTTTTTGAATGCGGATGAAGGTTTTCCAAGTGCCCATTTCACCTGCTTGGAGCGGATGTTATTGTGCAGGTCGACCACAAAATCAAAATTTTCTTTTTTAAGATCTTCTGTAACTTCCTTCACATCCTTATCAATCACATGGATTTTTGTGAGGTTGGAATTGTTTTCTAAAATACTTTTGAAGGATTTTTTTGTAAGATAATGAATCTCAACACCAGGCTGTTGCTCCTTTAAACAGCGTATGACAGGTGTAGTTAATACAATGTCGCCAATGGAACTAAAACGTATGATGAGTATTTTTTTCAATTTGTTTTTTCCTCATGAAAACTTTAAGCTGCCGCAAATTCGCAATTAGCCTATAACATTGCACTGCAAGAAATCCGTTCTTTTAATGTTATTAATCTTCATTATCATCATCTATATATTCGCTTGTATATTCCGGTATATCAGGAGGCATAAAATACATAATAAAACTTAGGCCAATTATTAACATGGAAACCGTTGGATAGCTAAAAGACAGCATTAACGCAGTAAACGTTAATATTGTTGCTGCAATAAGTTTTATTATCTGTTTATTTAAAAATTTAGGTGACAGGTTGGGATAAAATATTCCAGTTTTATATTTACCATACAAAAAAATAAGCATAACGGCTGGCTGCGGCAGTATAAAACCAATACAGGCAACAGTAACAGCCGCATTGCTGTGCTCGTGATCCAAAATAAAATCACTGAACACCGCAGTTGTGAAAGGCATAAAAGCAATCGTCAATAAGAAAAAAATGTTGATCATGTTAAAAACGTGGTTCGTTTTTTTAACGATAAAAGTAAACATGTGATGATGATTAGACCAATAGATACCTATAAAGAAAAAGCTTACAAAATACGCCAAATAGCTCGGCCAGATATGTGCAAGATAACCATACAATCCTCCAAAAGCTTCCAGGTCTGCATGCTTCGGAATTTTCACCTCTAAAATAAGTAAGGTAATGGCAATAGCAAACACTCCATCACTGAACATTTCGAGCCGGTTTTTGCTCATTAAAGGATTTGGTTTTGTTGGTATTCTCATACTTTTTTTGTATATTATCTAAATCAAATTAATTCTTTATGGATATTGAAAGCGCAGAACGAATTACTTCTCATTATAAATCACCTCTAATAACGTTTGTCCTACCGCTTTTAAGGTGTTTTTATCGATCAGGCTCATGTTATCCTTGTGTGTATGGTGATAGTCTCCAAAACCACCTGTAGCCTGATTGTATTCAATTATATCTATACAGGGGATACCCGCTTTATTCACATAAATATGATCGTCCACACCAACAAATTGTTTCACCTGGGACGAAAAATAATTACCATAACCAATATCACTTGCCGCTTTCCACACTTTATCCGTTGCAGCAGATGCATATTCCGTTGAATATTTTTCCTTTGGAAAAACGGCATTTGGCCCTCCCACCATATCCAGCAACACTCCAAAATTGGCATAGTAATTCGGCTTGTGTAAATGTGCTGCCCAATATTGCGAACCCAAACACCATGTTTCGTTGCTACCGCTGGTACCATAATCTTCCATATCGAAAAAGATAATATCCACCCCTACCGCTGGCGCTAAAAGGCTTACCTGGCGCGCAATCTCCAAAGCCACTCCTACACCGCTAGGACCGTCATTCGCGCTGTCGAATGGTTTATCCGGATCCTTTGTATCCTCATCTGCCCAGGGGCGTGTATCCCAATGCGAACAAATCAATATGCGGCTCTGCGCTTCGGGCTTAAAGGATGCGATAATATTTTTTAAAACAAATTGTTTTTTATCAAACGTTTGTACGGTACCTTTTTGAACCATGGTTTCCAAGCCATACGATTTTAATTTTGATACCAGGTACTCAGCGCATTTAGCATGTGAAGCAGAACCAGGAACACGCGGACCAAAATCAACCTGGGCTTTAACATACGTATAAGCTGAATCCGAATTAAAATCAGGGGCCGGAACACGTTTAATTTCAACGGTTTTGGTGGTGGTTGCTTGTTTGTTTTCTTCCGGATCCGGATTACAGGATGCAGCAAATAATACTGCAGCAATTACAACTATATTTAAAAACGAGTGCTTTTTTTTTATTCTGCTCATTGTTCAATGGACCACACAGCGGCTTCCTTGGTATCTTTAATGGTGATATTAATTTTACTAAGATCATCACGTAATTTATCGGAAGCGGCAAAATCTTTTTTTGCTTTTATTTCTTTTCTAATATCTAAAACAATATTCATTACCCCGTTCAAGGTCTTATCTGCCGAGGTATTGGAGCTTTCTTCTTTTAAACCCATCACATCAAACACAAACGAATGCATTAGTTTTTTAAGCAGCTCAATGTCTTCACGGGTAATTGTTTCCTTTTCACCGTTTACAGAATTAATAATACGTGCCGCTTCAAATAAATTAGCTACCAGAATAGGCGTATTAAAGTCATCGTTCATTGCATCATAGCAATTTTTCTCTACTTCTTTAATATTAGAAGTTGATTGGGCAGAGGCTTTTAGGCTGTCCAGTGTTTTCATAGAAGCCATCAATCGGGCATACCCTTTTTCAGAGGCTTGCAGTGCTTCGTTTGAAAAATCAAGCGTACTGCGGTAATGCGTCTGCATCATAAAAAAGCGAACGGACATTGGGCTGTAGCCTTTTTCGAGCAATGGATGGTTTCCGGTAAATAATTCGCCTGGTAAAAAGCCATTGCCTGCTGTTTTTGACATACGCACACCATTTACAGTAAGCATATTGGTATGCATCCAGTAATTAACAGGGGCTTTGTGATTGCAAGCCTGAGATTGTGCTATTTCATTGGTATGATGGGTGGCCTGTAAATCCATTCCACCACCATGTATATCAAATGTGTCACCTAAATACTTGCTGCTCATTGCTGAACACTCAATGTGCCATCCTGGGAAACCCCATCCCCATGGAGATGGCCAGCGCATGATCTGTTCCGGCTTGGCTTTTATCCATAATGCAAAATCCAGGCGCCCTTGTTTTTCATCCTGTCCGCTCAGCTCCCGTGTATTTGCAATCAAATCCTCCAGATGGCGGTTGGTAAGCTGTCCGTAAGGAAATTCTTTATTATACTTTTCTACGTCAAAATAAACAGTGCCGCTTTTTTCGTATGCATATCCATTGGCAATAATCTGTTTCACCATTTCTATCTGCTCGCAGATATGGCCGGTAGCGGTAGGTTCAATACTTGGTGGTATGTTATTGAATTCGCGCATTACATCGTGAAAACCAAGCGTGTATTTCTGTACCACTTCCATAGGCTCCAGCTGCTCCAGCTTCGCCTTTTTTTCAAATTTATCATCCCCCTCATCACGATCGCCTTCTAAATGCCCGGCATCCGTAATGTTACGTACATAGCGCACTTTAAAACCCAAATGGATAAAGTAGCGATAAATCATATCAAAAGATATAAAGGTGCGGCAATTGCCTAAATGCACATCGCTGTAAACCGTTGGACCGCAAACGTAAAGGCCAACCATACCTTTGCTGATAGGCTCAAATTTTTCTTTTGTGCGGGTGAGTGTATTGTATATTAAGAGGTTATCTTGCATAAAAATAACAGATGTGAGATTTTGTAACCAGAGGTATAAAAATTCTAAGCTGGATTTAGAATTTTAAAAACGGTATTTAGTGCATTACAGAAGAGGTTTATTAAAGAGTTTATTCTTCAATAACACCATCACCAACATACTTCCCGTCTTTGTAAAGTGCAATACGGGTTAATATTCCATTTGTATTGTAAATGTAATGTTTACCGTCTGTCAATTTATTTTTATGGAAAGTACCGTCTTTTGAAACCTGTTTGTTTGAATTGTAAAGCTTGTAATATCCTTCGCCATCAAATGGTTTACCGGAGTTAACAACTTCTTTTTTTACATCCACCGGTGCAATTGGTGTTGGGTCTTTAATAACCTCTTTTACCGTTTCTTTTACAATCGGTTTTTTAGGTTCGAAATTTTTAACAGAAGCTACGTCCATAAAACCATCGGCAAAATTTTTCTCGGATCTGATATCTCCGTTTTCATAATATTCTCTTAACATCCCGGATTCTTTGCCTTCTGCCCAACTGCCTTCAATCATTGTCTGACCGTTATCATAAAAATATTTTTGTTCTCCTTCACGTTTTCCTGAAGTATTGAATTTGAATGCCTGTTGTACCTGGCCATTCTCATAATACAATTTGTAATCTCCTACCCAACGGTTATTTTTCCATAAACCTTCCTCTTTCATCTTACCATTTTCGTGGTACATTTTAGCATATCCGCTCGGACGGTTGTTTTCGTAGGTAATTTCACTTTTCAGGTTATTGTTACAATAGAATTCTTTCCAAATTCCTGTTTTTTTACCATCCGTGTATTTTCCTTCTTCAACCTTTTGGTCTGCAGTATAGCATGGTTTATTAACCAATTTATTGGTTACAATCCATTTTCCTTGTCTTTTACCGGCAACATCTGTAAGATTAATTGTGTCCTTACCGTTAATTAACTCAAAAGTTTGAGCAACAACAAGCTTAGAAGCAATCATAAGCATTATCAAAACAACTTTTTTCATGTGTATATAATTTTCTTTTTGCCTTAAGAAAGGTGCTTTCTTTTTTTGAAAAGAGCTTTTCCTGAGCAGAATAATTTTATTTCAAATGCAATAATTTTGTTTGTTTTACCACCTAACTAACTGGTATATAGCACACAAACCAAAACCTTTTGTTTTAAACTTCTCTATACCAATAGCAAATATATTAAAAAAATATCTTTTATAATATTGTGCCTATGACGTGCAAATGTATGATTTTTAACTTAAATTCAACAAGCTAACCATATTATTTGCTATTTTTTTCACTTTTGACCTTTTTTAAGATTTTCGATCATATCCGAAGTCATATTGGCAAGGCTATATTCCGGTTTCCAGCCCCAATCTTTTCGTGCTTCATTATCATCAATACTTTTTGGCCAGCTATCCGCTATCTGCTGGCGTACATCTGCCTTATAAGAAATTTTAAAATCAGGAATATGTTTCCTTATTTCGTCTGCCATCTCCTTAGGGGAAAAGCTAAAGCCTGCTAAATTGTAGCTGGAACGTATCTTTATTTTTGCCGGATCAGCCTGCATAATACCAATGGTGGCCTTAATGGCATCGGACATATACATCATTGGCAGAGTTGAATTTTCAGACAAAAAACACTCGTAACTACCCGACTTTAAAGCTTCGTGAAAAATATGAACCGCATAATCCGTAGTGCCGCCACCAGGTGCTGATTTCCAACCAATTAAGCCAGGGTAGCGTAAACTGCGCACATCCACATTGTATTTGTTGAAGTAATATTCGCACCAGCGCTCACCAGCCTGTTTACTAATCCCATAAACGGTGCTGGGTTCCATCACTGTAAATTGAGGGGTATTTATTTTTGGTGTATTGGGGCCAAAAACGGCTATTGAGCTAGGCCAGTATATTTTTTCAATGATTTTTTCTTTTGCAAGATTCAATACATTAAACAAACCGTTCATATTGAGTTCCCAGGCAAATTTCTGCATTTTTTCGGCCGTTGCCGATAAAAGTGCCGCTAAGAGGTAAATTTGATTGATGTTGTGACGCTTTACGATTTCAAGCAAACCATCCGCATTTAACACATCAATCACTTCAAAAGGGCCTTCCAGAGATTGCTCTGTAATTTTAACATCGGAGGCAATTACATTGTCTATACCGTAAACAAGTCTTAAGTTCTGCACTAATTCAGTTCCAAGTTGTCCGGACGACCCAATTACCAATATTTTATCGCTCATGCGTATTTCTTAAATTCAATAATAAAAGCTGATTGTATGGTCCAAATTTTTGCCATCAATTTTAGCGTGGCTAAAGGTAGTTTTTTTCATAATATATTGGGAAAAATGCAAATAGTATTTAATGGAATTATTGGTATTGTTTTACACGTGCCTTTTTCACACAAAAGGCTATTAATCAATGTGTTATTAAAATTAAATATGAACTTGATGCCTTAATCTGTGGTAGATTCCGTTTAGTTTCATTTATTATCCCTTTTTATTTCAGTTAAAGCACCAAAGAATTAGCATTCCACGTGCAGGATATATGAGATATATCCCCTCTCTTCGATGAAAAAACTGTACCTTTGCAGCGTATTTTTAAACCCCAGACACTATGTTACTGCAAAACAGAGTTAACAAAAAGGAGCTAAAAAAACGAATCCAGGAAGAATCCGTTAAACGTATCACCGTTTCGTTTTACCGCTATGTAATTATTGACAACCCGCAAGAATTACGCGATAGTTTATTCAATTATTGGAACAGCCTTAATATTCTCGGACGTATTTACATTGCCCATGAAGGCATTAATGCTCAAATGTGCGTTCCGGAAGAAAACTGGGATGTGTTTAAAGAAAGTGTTTATTCGGATCCCCGCTTTACAGATGTGCCTTTTAAGATAGCGGTTGAAGACAATGGCAAATCCTTTTATAAACTGACCATAAAAGTGCGGCCCAAAATTGTTGCTGATGGTTTAACGGATGGTGATTTTGACGTTACAAATGTAGGAAACCACCTAACAGCAAAGGAGTTTAACGAGGCAATGGAAAGCCCCGATACCATTGTGGTTGACATGCGTAACCATTATGAAAGTGAAGTAGGCAGGTTTGTTGGTGCCATTTGCCCTGATGCAGACACCTTTCGTGAAGAACTACCGATAGTGATGGAGGAACTGAAAGATAAAAAAGATCAAAAAATAATTATGTATTGTACTGGCGGTGTACGCTGTGAAAAAGCAAGTGCGTATTTAAAACACCATGGTTTTAAAGATGTAAATCAGCTGCATGGCGGTATTATTGATTATGTACGGCAAATAAAAGCCGAAAATATTCCTTCTAAATTTATCGGAAAAAACTTTGTTTTTGATGAACGCGTTGGAGAGCGGATAACAGATGATGTGATTGCTAAGTGCCACCAATGTGGCGCGGCCTGCGATACTCACGTAAACTGCTCGAATGATGATTGTCACCTTTTGTTTATTCAGTGTGAAAAGTGCGCTGAAAAAATGAGTGGCTGCTGCACTCCTGAATGCGTGCACATTGCAGCCTTGCCAGTTGAAGAGCAGCGTGCATTACGCAAAGGGCGAAAAAAAGAGGATTGCCTTTCGGTATATAAGAGCAGGTTGAGACCTAATTTAGGAAAGATATTGGGGCATATTGATTAAGGCTTTTTGAGCATTGTCTCCGTTTTTTTAACCTCTTTTTATTAACCAAACTATTTATAGGATTGTAGGGATTCCTTATAAACAAATTGTTCCTGCAATGATTCAAAGGGGCGGTAAATATAGTACACCTCGTTATCACTTACTTTTATTTTTTCAGCATATTGGCCGGATAGCTTAAATGATGCTATGATTTTCCCTGTGTTTGAATCGATCTGTTTCAAATACCAAAAACCGCATTTCTGATACACTGAGTATATCTTTCCTGTTTTAGTATCTACAATTACCTGGCGTTTCCAGTCTCTCCAGTTTTTAGGATGGTGATAATCAATGTGAATAGAATCAAGCAAGTGCTGCTTTTTATCATATTTAAAAATTGCATCCGCATGGTGATCAAAAACAAAAACGGTGTCTTTTATTACCATTAAAGGGGCGTATAACGGGTTATAAAACATGCTGCTGGTTAAGCCGCTCATGGTAGCAGCAATAAGATATTTGTCTACTCCGTATTCATCAGCAAGCTTGCGTGCAACTAATCGTTCCTTGGGTTTTAAAAAATAATATTCCATGTTATAACCTTTGAGCCCTTCCCTGTCGCAAACGGTTTTAAATGCCGATACACTGCTGTCGGCTGTATTGTAAGCGTAGTATTTAAACTCAGGATATTCTCTCTGGTAATTCGAAAAATAAATAGTGGAACCTATTGTATCCAGACAAGGCATAATCAGTTTTTTATAATCATCAAAGGGAAGGGAAGCCAATCGAATTGCATTATTCTTCACATTTATTCTATAAATATGCGTTGAGCAGATGACGTTGATGTATCCCAGATAATCCTTGTACAGCTTACTAGCTTCATCAGGCAGTTCTACCGTTGATAGTATTTTTTGAGAAGCATCTGCCAGCATAACTTTAGCATGTGAAAGCTTTTTTTCAAAGGTGAGCAGTATTAACTTATCTTCCAGAAATTCATAATCCGCTACGCTAAATTTTTTATTTCCAAAAACGGTATCCATGCCGGGGCTTGCAACATCCACAGCAGCAAGCTCTATGGCTTTTTTTGTCAGTTTAATATTTAACACAAGCGTATCCATTGCATTATGCACGTCACAGTTAACACCTTCGTATCCCATCATCGAGAAGGAAATTTTCTTTTTTTTATCTGTGATGATAAGTGTGTAATTGCCCTGTTTATCGGAAATAGCGGAACTATTTATACTTACGGCAGCCAATGGCTTTTTTGTTTCTGCATCAGTTATCTGCCCCTTCACACACAGCTGCTGCGCCTGAAGGCACAATGGAGCCGAGATTAATAAGCAAAATGAGTATAGGGAAACGAGACGCATTTTTTATCCTTTTATTTATAAGACGCGGAGAATATTAATTTTCATAAACTATTTTATTTTTTTTTCTAAAAAAGGAGCCGGTGATTTATTTATAAACTGTTAAATTTTATTAATAAAGCATTCAAGAACAATATAGCAGCGCGCGCTTGAGTTTAAGCGTACCGTAGCCTTTGGAGATGTTTAACAAAACTGTTTAAAATTTGTAAGCCCGTTTTCCAATGTTGAAAAATATAATATTTGAATTATTCGCTTATCTCTTTTATTTTCATTAAAATTGTAACATGAAAAAAATCTTATTGTTGGCCCTGTTATTTGTAGGTATTTCTACAACATCTTACTCACAATTTGCAGGTAAAGGAGGGAGTGAAAAGTCTGGAAGTTTTTTCTCACGTTTGCGTGGGAATAAATCACGTAAGCAAATGAGCCATTTTGGCAAGCAAAAAAAGGATCCCAATATTAAGAATAATGGTACCTCATACCGCAGAGACCGTAAACAGGAATATACAGTGGATGGTGATGGGTTTGGCACTGCCACACAAGGTAAAAGAAGAAGAAAAAAATAATTTTTTTCTAATTTTACAATTTCATTATTTTAACTGATTTTCTGTGTAATAAAGTAATTTTTACCTGCAGCAAATTATTCCCGTTGTGTTTTCGAACCATTTAAGCACACCTTGATCACATGAAAATTCTTTTTATTGATTCCAATCATTCTGTTCTTCATGAAACACTCCAAAAAGCCGGTCATACCTGCGATCTGAATTACGACTGGACTAAAGAGGAGATCCTGAATAACATTCATTTATACGATGGAATTGTTATCCGAAGCAAAATAAAAATCACCAAAGAAATTATTGATACTGCTGTACGCCTTAAATTCATTGCCCGTGCTGGTGCTGGTATGGAAAATATTGATGTGGTGTATGCCGAAAGCAAAGGTATTAAATGTTTACATGCTCCGGAAGGAAACAGGGATGCTGTTGCTGAACACGCTCTTGGTATGCTGCTTTCGCTTTTCAATAATTTAAGTCGCGCAAATGCTGAAGTACGCCAGGGAAAATGGATACGAGAAGGCAACCGGGGCATTGAGCTGATGGGTAAAACAGTTGGTATTATCGGATATGGAAATATGGGGAGTGCTTTTGCCGAACGCCTGAAAGGGTTTGGAGTGAAGATACTTGTATATGATAAATACAAAAACAATTACGGCACGGATACGATCATTGAAAGTACTATGGACAGGATTTTTGAGGAAGCGGATGTAATCAGCCTGCACACACCTTTAACAGACGAAACACATTACCTGATCAATGATACGTTTATTAATTCTTTCAAAAAAAATATTTTTATTATTAATACAGCCCGTGGAAAGAGCCTGAATACAGCTGATCTAACAGCTAATTTAAAATCAGGAAAAGTACGTGGCGCCTGCCTGGATGTACTGGAGTATGAAGCGGTATCCTTCGAGAATCTTGATTCTTCTTCACTTCCCGAACCTTTTTTGTATTTGATACATAGTGATAAAGTGATGTTGTCGCCACATGTTGCGGGGTGGACTGTGGAGAGCAATCAGAAGATTGCGCAAGCACTTGCTTCAAAAATTTTAAGTATGGATGCTAATTAATTCTATTACACTCAGCCCTGGAATGGCTTCTTCACCATTAACAGATAAACATTAAGCTATTCAAAATAATATTACTTTAGTTTTAATGTTAAACCGCATCACCATCCTCTACAAAACATCCTTTACCGGGCTTTCCAAGGAAACGTGGCTATTGTCGCTGATCATGCTCATCAACAGGAGCGGTACGATGGTTGTTCCTTTTATGACACTGTATTTAACCAGCACAGAGATGCACCGCACACTGACTGAAGCCGGAGTGGTAATTGGTTTGTTTGGCCTGGGGGCTATTGTGGGAGCTTATTTTGGCGGGAAGTTTTCCGATAAATTTGGATTTCAAAAAATACAATTGATCACCTTATTCGGTGGGGGTATTTTGTTTATGGTATTGGGTCAGATAAAATCATATCCTTTAATTTGTGTCTTTACTTTTTTGCTGAGCCTTGTTAATGAGGCTTTCCGGCCTGCCAACTCTTCCGCCATCGCTTTTTACAGCACTACTGAAAACAGAACCCGCTCCTATTCATTGAACCGGCTGGCAATTAACCTGGGCTGGGCTATTGGCGCGTCTATAGGAGGTATTATTGCTGCTTATAATTACGAATTGTTGTTTTGGGTAGATGGTTTTACTAATATAGGGGCTGCGGTTTTATTGTTTATTTGTTTGAAAGCACCAGCTGTTCCCGAACACAGTGAAACCCCTGCCGTTGAAGTGCCTCCTGCACAATCGGCTTACCGGGATAAAACCTATTTATGGTTTATTGTACTTATTACATTATTTGCTTTCTGCTTTTTCCAGCTGTTTACAACGGTTCCAAAATATTTTCGTGATAATTTATTTTTAAGTGAAAAATACATTGGTTTTATAATGGCCATCAATGGGTTGATTATTGTGGCTTTTGAAATGGTGCTGGTTTATATAATGGAACGGAAAAATAAAAACATATTGTTTATTGCCTGGGGGCTTGTACTGTGTGGCTTGTCTTACTTATCCTTATTAATACCAGGAAGCGCCAAGCTTGTTGCATTATTAATGATTGTTCTGATCTCTTTCGGAGAGATTGTTTCAATGCCCTTTATGAATACATTCTGGACCATGCGTTCCAATGCGCAGAACAGGGGACAGTATGCTGCTTTGTACACTATTGCCTGGGGCGTGGCACAGACGATAGGCCCCTTTTTATGTGCGCAATTAGTGGAAGTTACCAGCTTTGATGTATTGTTTATGGTACTTGGTGGGATCTTGAGCCTGGTGGCAATAGGATTTTACAGGTTAGGGAAACGCTAAAGGTTTTTAAAACTCTACGATTATTGCTGCTTACAAGCATTAGTATTATCCAGCAAATCCTTTTATGCTTTTCCTTATATTTGTATTAGATAATAAAAAATGGGGATGACAAAAATAACAGATTCACGATTTTTGTTTTTACCATCTGTATTGTTTTCTATTCTTTTGCTGCTTCATACCAACTGCTCTCAAAACAGCGACCAGCATCCGAAAACGGGGAAAACACCAGATACCTTAGTTGCTCCAAAAGTAACCGTATTTGCCAACCTACCTGACAGCAGTAAGCTGCAAAAAATATTTTTAAAAAACTTGCCTAAGCCACACACCATAGTTGAGCCCCATTCCATGGGATTTTATGTATCTAAAACAGAGGAAGGAGAAAAAGAAATTAAATCATACCCTGCTGAAATCCAACCTGCCGGCCTTCCTACAGGTGATTTTACAAATTATAACAATGAGCAGAGGTATGCCCTAACAAAAATTGAATGCAGTTATAAAGATAGAAACGGAAATATTTGGTTTGGTACTAATGGTGGTGGCGTTTCGCGTTATGACGGAAAATCGTTTACCACTTATACTATCGCCCAAGGTTTGACAGATAACCGGGTTTTATGCATCACAGAGGATAAAAAAGGAAACATGTGGTTTGGGACCTATGGAAAAGGGGCCTCGCGTTATGACGGAAAGGTTTTCACAACATTTACTAAAGCTCAGGGCCTTCCGCATAATAATATAAAAGATATTAAGGAAGATAAAAACGGAAATATTTGGTTTGCCACGGATAACGGAGGGGTATCGCGATACGATGGTAAATCTTTTAACACATTTTCAGGTATTGAAGAGCTCGGTAAAAAAAGAGTAAGGTGTATGGAAGTAGATAAAAATGGGGATATCTGGTTTGGTACAGAAGGCAATGGAGTAGCGCTGTTCGATGGAAAAAAATTTACCGCTTTTAACCATCCCTTATTAAAGAATAATATTGTGCGGGACATTCTGATTGATAAAAATGAAAATATTTGGTTCGCCTATATTGATCTCGCTTTTATTAATGGGGGAGTTATCCGCTATACACCTCATTTATCTAACCCAACAACAAATTCTGATAAAACGAATGATCAGCATTTTAGTCAATTTACCACTCAACAAGGGCTTGTACATAATAATATAGGAAGTATCACAGAAGATGAAAACGGAAATATTTGGTTTGGATCATTAGGTGGCGGAGTTTCGCGATATACTCCCTCCTACTCCGGAAAAGGAGAAGATGGTAGGTTTACCACTTTTTCCATCGCAGAGGGGCTTCCCAGCAATACAATTTCGAGCATTACAAAAGATAAAAGTGGAAACCTCTGGTTTGGTACTTCTGAAAAAGGTATATCGCGATATGACGGAGGAATTGTAAGCGCCTTAAGTGCCGGAACTGTAATTCCAAACTATATTGTAAGAAGCATCTTTGAAGATAAGAATGGTAATGTATGGTACGGTACATCGGGAGGGGGGGCTGTTTGTTACAATGGAAAAACGTTTACCACTTATTCCGCAGCTCAGGGTTTGGCAAACAATACCGTTTTCAGCATTATGCAAGATAGGAATGGATATTTATGGTTTGGTACACTAGGAGGTGGCGCAACAAAATTTGACGGCCCCCTTGTGGATGCTGTAGAAAGAGGGGAAGAAATACCTGTGAGTGCGCGGCAAGGCATGAAAAAGGTAAATGGTAAATTTGTTAAAACCCTTACAAACTATACTACAGCACAGGGTTTAGTTGATAATAGTATCAGAAGCATAAAGGAAGATACGAAAGGGAATATCTGGTTTGGCACTAATATCGGAATTTCAAAATACACTCCCCTTTCTACATCTATCAGCGGCAACGATCAGGTAGATGAACATTTTACAAATTTTACCACCAAACAAGGCCTGGCTGTTGACATGGTACGCAGTATTGTTGAAGATAAAAATGGAAACATGTGGTTTGCCATGTATGGAGGAGGGGTATCACGATATGACGGCAAATCTCTAACAAATTATACTACTTCACAGGGACTCGCCAATAACACAGTGTTTAGCATTTTGGAGGACGGTGGCGGAAACTTATGGTTCGGTACTAATGGCGGTGGGGTTTCCAGGTATGATGGAACCTCTTTTACCACACTTTCATCTGCGCAGGGATTGGCTGATGATGTTGTTTATAGTATGGTGGAGAGCATTCCCCTAGCCTCTTCAATTGCGGAAAAAGCAGCAAACTCTTTGGTTATAGGTACCAACCAAGGTTTTTCTGTTTTAACGGGATGGAAAGATAAAAACGGCATCGTAATTCCCTTTGGAAATAATTTGAAAATAATTTCCAACCAGGACCTAAAAAACTACAGCCCTGTATGGGAAATATATAACAATAAAACAGGCTACCCTATCAAAGACCTGAATACAAACGCCATGTGTGTAACCAAAGTTGGATTTCCTTCCAGCACTGCAAATGGAAGAGAAGGCAAAGGAAAGATTTGGGCCGCCTGCGGAGACAATAAAATAATCTGTTTTGATCATTCGGCAGTTCATAAGGATTTAGAACCGCCAAGAGTTGTAATACAAGATATAAAAATACAAGAGGAAAATATCTGCTGGTATACGTTTCAATCTTCTCCAACGGAAGTAAATGCGTCAGGAACCGAATCGGAAAATAATATCCTGACGGACAGTACAGCTAAATTCCAACAGGAAATAATGACTTTCGGGAAGTTATTATCTGACGGGGAGCGGGAGAGAATGAAACAAAAATTCGGGGATATACAATTTGACAGTATAACAAAGTGGTATCCTTTACCTACCAATCTTATTTTACCTTACGAACATAATAGTATAACTTTTGATTTTGCTGCCATAGAACCCGCCCGGCCTTATCTGGTAAAGTATCAATATATATTAGAAGGATATGATAAAGACTGGTCGTATGGAAGCAATAAAACATCCGCCACTTTCGGAAATATTTATGAAGGAACTTATATTTTTAAACTAAAGGCCTGCAGCCCTTACGGTAAATGGAGCGAACCAATTTCATATTCATTTAAAGTGCTTCCTCCCTGGTGGAGAACGTGGTGGATGTATACTACATACGGTATCAGCCTGCTTTCCTTAATCGCTTTATTTGTTAAGTGGAGAGAGCGTAATTTAAAAAAAGAAAAAGTGCTTCTGGAACAAAAGGTGGTGCTTCGCACAAAGCAGCTGGATGAAAGGAATAAAGTGGTAGAAGAACAAAAGAAAGTTGTTGAAGAAAAGCACAAAGAAATTACAGACAGTATAAATTATGCTGAACGGATTCAGCGGAGTTTACTCGCCAGCAAAGAACTTTTGGATGGAAATTTAAAAGAATACTTTGTGTTTTTTAAACCAAAAGATATCGTAAGTGGTGATTTTTACTGGGCAGCCCAGCTTCATAACGATCAATTTGCGCTGGTAACCGCTGATAGCACAGGTCATGGAGTCCCTGGTGCAATTATGAGTATTCTCAACATTTCCTGCCTGGAAAAAGCTGTGGATGGACAACAATTAACAGATCCGGCTGAGATTTTGGGGTATACCCGAAAAAAAATTATTGAAACACTTAAAAAAGATGGAAGCCCCCTGGGTGGTAAAGATGGAATGGATTGCAGCCTGGTGTGCTTTGATTTTAAAAACAGCAAATTGACCTGTGCTGCTGCTAACAACCCGGTATGGATTGTAAGAGATAAACAAATGATTGTATTTGCACCTGATAAAATGCCGGTAGGCAAGCACGAAAATGATGTAAACCCATTTACACAGCAGACGATTGAGATAAAAAAGGGGGATTTGGTTTATACCTTAACTGACGGTATGCCAGATCAGTTTGGAGGCCCAAACGAAAAAAAATTTATGTCGAAGCAATTAAAAGAACTACTTATATCCATTTCGGATTTGCCTATGCAGAAGCAAAAAGAAAAGCTGAATAATACACTAAACAACTGGAAGGGTAATTTAGAACAGGTAGATGATATTTGTATTATTGGGGTGAGGGTTTGAGTTTGCTGTGCACCTTAAGTCCAAATAAGTGCCACAAAAGAGCGTTTTTAACCCCTTGGCAGCACCAATATATGCTTGTAAGGTGTGTTGCCACCCAGGGCATTACAAACGCCAATAAAAGGATTTTGGTTACCCTTTCTTAACGAACTTGGTTAAGATCACAATGGTCTGGTCATCAATTTTGCCTTCTATTTGTTCGAAATTATCATGTACCAGCTTAATTTTTTTAACTACTGTGCCTTTTGAAGCAGTAAAATTAGCCCCCTTCACATTGAGCGCCTGTGTAAGCACCACGTTATCCCCATTTTCAAGTGTGTTTCCAAAAGCGTCCTTATGAACATCCGGAACTTCAAATGCACTCAGCGCCCATTGTATTACGTTTTCATCCAAATCTACCATATTGATCAGGTTATTCGCCCAATCTTCCTCTTTGTATTGGTGCAAAATACGGTAACTCAGGGCTTGAACGCTCGGATGTACACTCCAGATGCTTCCTTCCAGACAACGCCAGTGGAACCCAGCCTTCTTACCATCCAAAGCTTCTAAACAAGTGTTGCATAACGCCACCTGGTTTTCAATGGAATCATCACTTTTAGGGCTTACCGTATACTCATGTTCTGCATCTACCAGGTTGCATAATTCACATAAATCCTGGTTTCTATCTTTAAGTTTCTGGCTGATTGACATATGTTTATTAATAAATTTAATTTGGAAATAATTTTGGAAAAGTAATCAAATAATGGAGCGTATACAAATTATAACAAAACACAATTTTTTCAATCATAAATGCATTTCTGAATAAGTATTCTTATGTGTTAGATAAATATGTTGTAGGTTTGTTTTTTAAAGGTTCTCTTTTATTTTTTTTCATAAAACTGTAGAAATGAAAAGCCTGAATTTTTAATAGGGGTAAGCCCTAATAAATGAACCCATTTTAGTTCAACATGAGCAATTCAAAAACTTTAAGTTCTCCCCAAAAGGCTGCTTTAGCGGGGTCTATAGTGTTTGTGGTTTTACTATTAATAACACAATATCTCTCTTATCAGCGTTATCTTATTAATTCAGCTGCGCAGCAGCGAGAAATATCCAATATTGCCAGCGCAGCAAAAGAGCGCTTACAAACATCCCTTAATTATAGCTTTGCTGCCACAAAAACGTTAGCTTTTATTGTAGAAAGAAACGGAGATCCGGATGACTTTGATGCAGTAGCAAAACACCTTCTTGAAACCAGTAAATTCATTGATGCAATACAGCTGGTGAAAAAGGGTACAATAATTAAGGTTTACCCTCTTGAAGGCAACGAATCTACAATTGGTTACAATATTTTACAGGATACTGCCCGAAATAAGGAAGCGTTGAAAGCAATACAAAAAAACAAATTGTTTTTTTCGGGACCATTTGAATTGAAACAAGGAGGAATGGGCGTTGTTGGCAGACAGCCAATTTTCAAGGAAAACGATTTTTGGGGATTTGCAGCAGTAATAATTCGGCTCCCTACTTTATTAAAAGCTGCGGGGATTGAAAACAAGGAAAATAAGGATTATGAGTTTCAGTTGTCGAAAATCAACCCCAATACGAAGAAGGAAGAGTTTTTTTTACCGAATGCTGATAAGTTCAAAAAAGAACATTTTGCAATTTTACAGGTGCCGGATGGGGAATGGAATTTATATATCAGACACCGAAATAATGACAGGCTTAATCTATCAATCGCTTTTGTTATTCTTGGTTTTTTGATGTCACTAACAGGCGGTAGCTTTACCTGGTATATTATGCGTCAACCTTATATATTAAATAAGTTGGTAAATGAAAAAACAAAGTTGCTGCAGGATAGTGAAAATAACCTTTCCACCATGCTTGCTAGGATCAGTGACGCTTTTGTTTCTCTGGATACTAATTGGTGCTATACCTATATGAATGAGAAAGCGGGGGAAATATTCAATTGTGATCCTCAAAAAATGGTTGGCAAAAATATCTGGACAGAATTTCCTGAGGGTATCGGTCAGCCTTTTCATATAGCCTATGAAAAAGCAATGAAAGAGCAGAAGTTTGTTCAGATTGAAGAGTATTATTCACCTTACAATAAATGGTTTGAGAATAACATTTACCCTTCCCCAACCGGACTATCTATTTACTTCAAAGATATAACAGAAAAAAAACAAGCGGAAGAAAAGATTAAGGCGAGTCAGGAGCAATTGCAATCAATCTATGATTCGGCTTCGGATTCCCTATTTTTATTGGATGTTTTACCGGAAGGGAAGTATAAAATGTTATCCATAAACAAATCATTCACCCGTGCAACCGGATTAGGCCCTGAGCTGGTATTAAATAAATATATTCACGAAATAATACCCGAACCTTCTCTTCAGATGGTTCTAAAAAACTATGCGGAAGTAGTAAAACAAAAACAAATTGTTGAATGGGAAGAAACCACACCTTATCCTACGGGTATTAAAACAGGGATGGTGTATATGAGTCCTATTCTCAATGAAGAAGGAAAATGTATTCAAATGCTTGGTGTTGTGCACGACATTACGGAGCAAAAAAAGGCGGAAACAGAAATTCTGGCAATGAACGAGCAGTTAAGAAACCTTTCGGGACACTTACAAAACATCCGGGAAGAAGAACGCACGCATATAGCCCGGGAAATTCATGACGATTTAGGGCAGCAACTTACCGGTTTAAAATTTGCTTTAACAGCATTAAAAAACAAGAATGAAAAAGAATTCCACTTACCATTGTTAAGGGAAAAAACAGTCGATATGATCGAGATGGTAAATACTACAATAGTTTCAATACGCAGGATTGCCAAAGAACTCCGGCCAAGCGTGCTTGATGATCTTGGTCTTGAAGCCGCTATTGAGTGGTTTGCAAAAGAATACGAAGAACGCACCGAAATAAAAATTACCATTGAATCAAAACTGGATGACCAACAGTTTTCTAAAGATATTAATACTGCAGTATTCAGGATCTTCCAGGAATCGCTTACCAATATTACACGCCACTCTAAGGCCACTAAAGTGGAAGTAAAAATTTTTATCCAGGAAAACGACCTGGTACTGATGATAATTGATAACGGGATAGGTATTAGTGATGAACGAAAAAACAATAAAACTTCATTGGGTTTACTAGGAATGAATGAACGGGCTACTTATCTTGGCGGCACATTTACCGTAGAAAAGCACCAGGAGGGGGGTACCATTGTTACCGTAAAAATATCAACAAAAATATGAGAGTTTTAATTGCAGATGACCATGCCATTGTTCGTAAAGGATTAGCTCAACTGATCAGGGAAGAGTTTCAGGATTCTGAAATAATTGAGGCATCAAATAGCCTGGAAGTCCTTGAAAAAATAAAAATCGGGATTTGGGATGCTATCCTAATTGACATTTCCATGCCCGGCCGGAATGGCCTTGAAACACTAAAACAAATACGCGATTTCAGCATTAAGGCTCCTATATTGGTAATAAGCATGCACCCCGAAGAACAATACGCAGTGAGGGTTTTAAAAGCCGGTGCCTCAGGCTTCCTCAATAAGGACAGTGCCACGGACGAACTGATCATAGCCATTCAAAAAGTGTTATCCGGTAAAAAGTATATAAGTGCTTCTTTGGCAGAAAAACTTGCAGAAAGGTTTGAAAATTTTTCGGAAAAACCGTTAAACGAACTGCTATCGGATCGTGAATTGCAGGTACTACAGCTAATTGCTGCCGGAAAAGCTGTTGGTACTATTGCAGACGAACTTACCTTGAGCGTAAATACTATCAGCACCTACCGTACGCGTATACTCGAAAAACTAAATCTATCCAACAATGCAGAGCTTATGCGCTATGCAATAGACAATGGCCTGGTGCAATTGTAGGACAAACCGCTACAAGCATTTAGCACTTTCCACTAATTTATTAATTGTTTTCTCTCCGTTCCTTTGGTACTTAATTATAGTACTATAAATTCATGGAACAAAAGCTCACTGTTTTTACTGTTGATGATTCAGCAATTGTTTACAAACTCATCGGCCCACTTATCGCAGAAACAAAAAACATTACCTGGGTAGGTCATGCGTTTTCGCTTACTTATGCCTATATGCAGATTGATAAAAAAAAACCTAACGTAGTTATTCTTGATATTCAATTGAGAGAAGAAAAAGGTTTTGAACTTTTAGAATATTTAAGCACTAACCATCCGGGTATTGCAGTAATAATGTTTACTAACTCGTCCTCACAGCCATATCGCCAAAAATGCAAGAAACTGGGCGCTAAATATTTTCTGGATAAATCAACCGAGTTCGAAACAATACCAAAAATTTTAACTGAATTAACCAATAATCTTGTACCGATTCAACAATACGACAGCTCAATTTGAAATATACTATTAACGTAAAAAATGTGAAAAAACCTCTAAAAATCAATGAAATAAACCCATTAACAAGGTATTAAAAAAGAGCAACATTTAAGTCGCCTATCTTGTTCCTGCTCAATTTATCTAGGCTTTAAGAGGGGTGGTCAAATAAAACCAAAAAAAGTATGAAAAAGGACTGTAAAATTTTTATCATTGAGCCGGAGCGTATCATTGCGCTTGAACTTCAGCTATTGTTAGAAAAAAATGGGTACTCCGTTTTTCAGCCACACCATTTATCGGATATAAAAATGCTTGATGCCAGCTCCTCTCCAAATTTAATAATTTTAGATATTAACAAGGGCTTGACAGGCAATCAGGAACAAATAACTAAAATTTTAAGCCAACCAAACCTTTCCGTTATTTGTATAAGTACCGACCAACAAAAAATGAAAGAAAAGGAATACCATGGCGCGAACATTATTGGAGTTTTTCTAAAACCATTTGACAGCAAAGGAATTTTAACACTGGTAGATGAATATTACACCATCAAAAGCGTTTTTTAAAATTGCTACCCCCCTTTATTTCTCCTAATAAGTTCATCTCTCGCAACATTGTACATTCAGGTTTCGTATAAATTAAAGGCAACTGATTTTAACTACTTTTGGTAATCCGCAAACGTTATGCATCAGCAAAAAGCTGAAAAACACCCACAAAATAAGCGGATTGATAAGCAATGATTTTATCTGAAATAGCAAAATACAGACTAATAAACCAACAAATTTCAGAAACAAAAATAAAATCGGCTGTTGAGATGGTTCAGTGGTTTGGTGCAATGCAAGCCCAAGAGTACACTCAAACAAAATGGGCATTGGGTTTACGCTTACCGCATTTAAAAGACGATGACATTGAAAGGAATTTTACAGAAGGTAAAATCATCAGAATACATTTACTGCGCCCAACCTGGCATTTTGTTGCCGCACAAGATATTCGTTGGATGCTGGCATTAACAGCTCCACGAGTAAATGCAGCAAACGCTTATATGTATAGACAACTTGAGCTTAACGATACTGTTTTTAATCGTTGCAACGACATCCTAATTAAAACGTTAAATGGTGGTAAACATCTTACGCGCGATGACATAAATAAGGAGTTTGAAAAAAATAAAATTATTGCAAAAGGGCACCGCTTAAGTTACATCATGATGTATGCAGAACTTGCAGGAATCATTTGCAGCGGAGCAAAACATGGAACCCAATTTACATATAGCTTACTGGACGAAAGAATTTCTATGACCGACTCATTACTACTAGATGAGGGATTAGCCGAGCTCACTAAAAGGTACTTTTTAAGCCGTGGGCCCGCAACAATAAAAGATTTTTCAACATGGTCGGGGTTAAAATTAAGCGATTGTAAAAAAGGGGTTGAAATTGTTAAATCACTTCTCAACAGAGAAGTAGTCGAAAATCAAGAATATTTTTTTTCATCAAGCATTTCCATTCCTGAAAAACAAGTTCCAAAAATATATCTATTGCCAATTTATGACGAATTCATAATGGGGTATAAAGACAGAAGTGCAATTACTGTATTCAAAAACAACAGTCAACCAACATCCGGGTTTCACTATGACAACATGATCATATCTGAAGGGCAGATAATAGGGACATGGAAGTGCGCAACCGCAAAAAAATCAATTGACATTCAATTTGAATTATTCAAGCCATTGAACAAAATTCAATCTAAGGCGTTTGACAATGCTATTAGCAGGCTTGGAGAATTTACAAACATGACGGATACCTACAAAACGAATCGATCATTAAAAAATTAATCCGAAAAGTGCCAGATACTCACAAGTCCTTTTAACTAAATGAAATTCATAATTAAAATATTAGTACTGTTTTTCTCAACAACCTTATTGGGTTCCAATAAGGAATCTATAAGCTACCGCGATGTAAATCTCCCGATAGCTATGATTGAGAAAGCCAGAATAAAAGCAGATGAAGCCCTTATGTACTGCAAAGCCAATAAACTTAACACAGACTTTTGCATTTTAATAGACATGAGTTTGCATTCGGGTGTAAACCGTTTTTTTGTATGGGATTTTGAAAAGGACACTATTATAAACAGGTTTGTGGTTGGTCATGGATGCTGCGACAAACCCTGGAGTTCTGACTTATCAAAAGATAACCCAACTTTTAGCAATAAAGATGGCAGCCATTGTTCTGCACTCGGCAAGTATAAACTAGGCGACAGAGGATACAGTGATTGGGGTATTAACGTAAAATATCTTATGCATGGCCTGGAACCAACTAACAATAATGCCCTTGCGCGAACTATTGTTTTTCATTCCTGGGATATGGTTAGCGATAAAGAAGTGTATCCAGACGGAACGCCTGAAGGATGGGGTTGCCCGACAATCTCAAATAATAATATGCTGATAATAGATCCTAAACTAAAATCTGCACAAAAACCTGTTTTGATGTGGATATATAAGTAATGAAAACTAAAATGATTTATTAATTCATTTGCCCTATTACTACTTTCCTCATTACAGAAGGCTTTCCATCCTCAAAAGCTATCTGCAAAAAATAAATCCCATCATTTAAATTTTCCACATTTATAGTTAATTCTTTTCTAGCAGAATGGTTTATGACCGATTGCACTAACTCGCCATGCAGCGTATACATTTTCACTTCGGTTACATTTGCTGCATCAACAAACACGTTAGCAGATGCAGGATTTGGATATGTTACTACGTCATCAGCATTGTGGTTTTCATAAACACCTACCGGTTTTAAATTCCATCCAATTTCCTTTAGTATGCCCAGTTCCCAAGGTCCCGGCACCCTCATTACATCACCTGGACCCCAAAAATACGACATTATGGTACTGTCATACGTATTGTGGATATGTAATAAATCGGTTCCTATACCAAAGGTGCCGGCTCCACCTGATAACCGGATAGGTGCATTTCCATGAGAAGCATTGGCATATACTGGTCCGTTAAAATACATTGCCCCATTTTTTATACTGTCACCTAAGGCCAGAGAGTTTTGAGGTGCAATGGTAGTAAGAGGACTATTTGATGCTTTTACAATAAATTTATCAAAAATTGCAGGAACCCCCTCCTGACCCGGCCAGGGGAATGAGGAAGTTAAAGGTGAAATTGTTGAAGCGGGAATATTGCCAAAAGAACCGAGTCCATTACCATCCACATAGCCATCGCTGTAAAAGCCCAAGCCATGACCTATTTCATGCATTGCAATTGAAATAAAATCGTATTTAGAAGGAGTCGGCTGTGCTGTTCCAAAATAAAAGGGAGTTGCCAGGTTCACATAAATATCCATGTCATATTCTCCGGGGTTTAATTCAACGCCTGCTATCTGATTGGCTAAGGATGTTGTATACAAGGTGTTTGGAACCGGAGCGTTTGTAAAATTCTGACGGCCGTTTGTAAGTGTTATTGCCGAGAAAGGATACAGATTTGAATTAACTGTTATTATATTTACTTTGATCGGTACAGTAATTTGCAAATAGTTCGTCCAGTTCTGCCCTGCAATGGTAAGCGCCTGGGAAAAGCCCGCAGGAAGTGAACCGCTTGTATTGAAGGTAAAACCGCTAACCTGAGCTTTTGCACAAATTGATAATAGGATAATGGAAAAGAGTAAGATTTTTTTCATTGGAAAATTTTTGTGGGTCGTTTCTGTATAAACAAATATAGTATTAATTTAAGTATTCTGTATTGTCTTATGTTAGGCGAGCGCTAGCTATATCTTCTTTTTAGATATGGTTTCTCGTTAATAAACAATAATCCTGAAACGAATAAACTCCATTTTAATGGTGCTTTATTACCTAAAAGTATAACGCCAATTAATGAGGTTTTTCCTTTCATTTCAGCCGTCATAGAAGCTAACAATTTATCAGCCTCTACTATTTTATTTGATTTCACATGATCAATAAATTTAAAGAGCGTATCCACATGCTCACCAGCAATATTTTTTAAAAGGTCTCTATATATTTCCAACGATACATTCCTTTTAGCTGACAATGCCAATGCAGGCATTAATTCAGCATAGCTAGTCTCTTGCGTTGCAGGCAGTGTAAGCGCTTTTGCTATTACTTCTTCGTTTGCTCCATCAGATACAGCCGCTAAACGTAAAATAGTGGAGTGCACGCTATTGTCGGAAATGGAATATTTGATTGCCTCTTGTATTTTCCCCTGTTCTAAAAGTTTGTATGCATAAAATCGATCCTCCGAATTATGTTCAAAACTATTTTCAACAGCCTGCACATATCTAAGATATGGCAACTGAACATCATTTAATTGAACCATTAAAGAATCTTCATTCATTAAATGGTAGATCCGTTTCATTTCCTCCAAAACCACCTCTCTTAAATCCGGTGCTTTTTCATGTACCGTTTTAAAACAAGATAATGCATTTCTCCAGTCTTCTCTCTGAATGTAGGTATGCCCTGACGCATAGGCCAACCAAGGGTTTTCGGGCCATTTGTTATGCCCTTCAATAAATGCAGTGTTTTTTTCGATTTCATTTTCGATGCATCTGGTTTTTATATAATACAAATTGGGATTATCCTGATTTTTTAAATACATCTGTCTTTGTTGCTCACATATTTTTAGTTTTTCGTCTCCCTTATAAAATTCTTGCTGCATACGTAATGAGGCCACTTCAAAGGGATCAGCGGTTAGTCTTTTGTTTAGAATCTGAGAGAATGTTTTTAGGTTGCATGCCAAGGCAAGCCATGTATTAATATGAGGGGAAGTGCTTTTCTCCCACAAGGCATGAATGGTTATAAAATTATTCCGATCTTCTTCACTACTGATCACATTTGCAATTTCAGCAGGGTGTGCATTATAAAAGGATACAATTCCTTTGGATGCGCTTTGGCCAGCTTTAAGTGAAATACTTTCCGGAGGCTCCTCAAAATAATAATCTGCTGTTACCTCTATCCATCTTTGTGCACCCAATAATATGGAATTATTTGCCGGCATTCCATAACCTCCGTATATTGCGAACCATTCATAAATCATTGCACCGCCAGCAATATTGTACACATATGTTTTTGAATAATCGGATAATTGAGGTGTAAATGATTCAATCGGTTCTCCAGCAATAGTGGTAGTTTCAATATTCAGTTTTTTTGAATTATCAACCTCAATCTCGGAAGATTCATTGTGTCTAACATTAATTGATTTTCCATCTACACGAACAATTAAATCAATTGGTAATCCGTTAAAGACCACTAAGCTTGAATTACCAATAGTTGAGGAAAAGAATACCGCAAAAATAATAATGGATGCTGCAACCGCTAATCTACCAATAGTAGGCAGAATGCCATCTGCACTATAAAATCTCGAAAGGATATCCGCTTTTACTATAACCTCCCTTTTCGTATTCGGATCAAATTTGGAATATAAATCTGAGATTCCAATAGGTTCAGGTGCTTGTTCAACTGCAATTGCTGAAGTTAATGTTGTTTTTTGAATGTACTCTTCCATTAGTAGCAGCTCATCGAGTGCTGCCTCCCTAAGAGTGTTGAGAGCGCTGAGCGCCAGATTAGTCCATGAGTCAACTACACCGATCCATGAATTGATATTAGGCTGTGTAGCTTTACCCAATTCAAAAGGTTGAAGAAATTCATCAAATTGTTTCCCATCCAATTTGTCAATTATTTGTGAACTCAGCTTAATTGATCTCCCATATGTAAATACACCTTCAATTGCAAAATGAAGATCGTTCGCAGCATTAAGCAACGGAACCATTTCAGAATAGCCTATGTTGCGTATTTTGGTGGTTTCTGCAAGTGTTTGATAGTAAAAACGGCTCAATGCTTCAATATTCCTTTGAGTGTGTTCACAATAATGAATAAGGTTGGTTATTGAAAATAAATATTCTCCCCAGCCTTTTCCAATTTTTTTCGCGGCAGCATAGTGAACATTCCTGCATAATTTATCGTGTTCATTAATTTTATTTCGTGCTAACTTTGCCTCTTTCTGAGCTTTATCAATTACGCTCGGAAGGTCCTTCCTACTGATTTCTCTATCTCTGTAATTTATTCTCCCTTCATTTGCATCCAGTACTTTATTATTTAGTCCTTCCAGCATTTCAATTTCTTCATCCAGGTTTTTCAGATGCTCCAATTCTTTTTGCAGTGTTTCGGGGTATAACAGCGAAAATTGCGAGGTGAGGTCGGTACTTTCAATATTGGTATTGTAAATATCATTCACAGATTTAAAAGAAATCAGTACCGATCTGTTGAGATAAGCGCCTTTATACTTAGGAAGTAAAAAACTACGCTGAAATTCTTTATCGTGAAGTTCGATACTATCCTGGTTAGCTAAAGGAGTTGTTTCGATCTTTAAGTTCTTGTATAAGGAAAGAGTTATTTTATTTTTTGTTTTATCAGCATCTTTAAATAAAAGCCAGGAGCTTCTTTCATCCACTTCCGACTTGATATAATTTTTTTTCGCATTCCTTTCCCTGTCGATGTTGGAAGGATGAGTGCTCCACATTTTAGGTGCTTGTGCAATTTGTTCTTTAAATACTTTAAATTTTGCCCCATCAGTAAATGGTAATTTTGGCGATACACCATAAGCAGGGTTACTCAACACTACCGCCATGTGTTTTATTGAATTGGACTGAATGGAAAAAACATCACTTACCGCCTTTTTATTTTTCAATTGTTTATTAACGAATCGAATTGCTTCATCATACGCTTCATCAGCGGCATTTAATTTATAAAGCGAATGTATTAGTGCATCACTGCCTGTTAAAAAAACGGCAACTAAATCGGCATGAAATTCCATTTCTCTGGACAAAGCACGTTGAGTAATAAGTACAAGTTTAAAAAAGGTTTCAGAAATGGAGCGAATGGACCACACAATTATAGACAATAACCACCCAACCCATGCAACCCGAAGATCAACACGTGACAAGCCGCTTAAAAAAGTATCAAAACCATCACGTTTTGATACGATCTGATATGCAACCTTATGAGCAATATAAACCCAGCGGCCTATGATCATGGACCTTTGGGTGAAATGACCAAATTCGTGCGCAAGAATGGATTTAAACTCGCCTAGATTTAAGGTGTTTACTAAGCCCAAACCTATTTCCAGATTTTTTTTAGTTGGGAAAATCAAGTTGATTATTGAAATGTCGTAAAATACACAGGCGTTAACAGTATTCGAAAGAAACACTTTATGTGGTCTGGGTGCCCTTGCATCGTCCGCAACTTTGTAGATAAATTCGAATAATTGGGGCTCGTCTTCTTTAGTTATTTCTATATCGTCATTTTTATCTTTTTTGCTAATGAAGAATAGTGCTTTGAACATAAATACACCCAAAAATCCGATTACAACTGCGACAACAAAGCTTAAAAAACCATCTTTGCCCGTAAATGAATTTACAAAAAGTCGATAAGAGGTGTGAAGAAACCAGGTGGAAAGCCCGAGATAGAGAAACATAAAAAGGATTAGCGCACCCGAAGCAATCAAAACATGTTTTTTATATGCTTTACCTGGAGTTGTGAAGTCAATGGGTACTACAGCTGGACCTTTTGGATACAAGTTAGTTTGCATAGATACTTGATTTGATTATAATTAGGGTTTAATCCACTACAAATAAAGACAAAAAAATTGATTTTTTATTTATAGACTGTGTAATGCTTAAAAGAAGGATCATCCGCGGTTTTAAATAAAAGATGATGTTTTTTAATGTTGGGATAAGCGCAGAGGTTCCTGCGAATGCACTGCAAATGGAATATAAAAATCAAAAAAAAAGAGAGGATAAACTCCTCTCTCTTCTTTTAAACCTTTATTTCATCTTCATTTTTATTGAGAAAATGATATTCTAAAAAATGGTAAGAAGATACGGCACGAACATTAATTTTTTTACCGAATTTACGACCCCATTTATGGCGCAATGAATTCCAGAAAAACCCTTTGGTGATATAGGCTTCCAGGTATGGGTGAACGCAAAGTGTTACACCGGTTTCATTTTGTTCTTTTACAATATAACGTAAATTATTTTCAATCTGGTCCATCAGGATAATACTCGCCTGAATTTCACCGCTGCCGCCACAAGTAGGGCATTTTTCTACGGTAACAATATTCATCTCCGGACGCACACGCTGACGGGTAATCTGGATTAAACCGAATTTGCTTGGCGGAAGAATGTTGTGCTTTGCACGGTCTTTCGCCATTTCATCGCGCATTTTTTCAAACAGCAATTTGCGGTTATCGGCCGAATGCAAGTCGATAAAATCAACAACAATGATTCCGCCCATATCGCGCAGGCGCAACTGGCGGGCCACTTCAATAGCTGCTTCTAAATTAACTTCGAAAGCATTTGTTTCCTGGTTATTATCCGATTTAGCGCGGTTGCCGCTGTTCACGTCAATTACGTGCAATGCTTCGGTATGCTCTACAATCAGGTAACCACCGCTTTTCATGGTCACTGTTTTTCCGAACAAGGCTTTGATCTGACGATCCACACCAAAATTGTCGAAAATAGGCACCGTGCCTTTGTATAATTTAAGAATTTTTTCTTTATCAGGAGCGATGGTTTGCAGGTACGATTTTGTTTCCTCGTACAGCTTTTCATCGTTAATGTGGATACTATTGAAGCTTGCGTTCAATAAATCGCGCAAAATGGCTGAAGTGCGGTCAATTTCACCCAATACCTTTTGAGGAGGCTGAGCTGTTTTTAGTGCTTCAAAACATTTGTTCCATTTACCAACCAGATCATTCAAATCGGCATCCAGATCTGCAACACTTTTTCCTTCGGCAACGGTACGCACAATTACACCAAAATTCTTTGGTTTAATGCTTGCAAGCAGTTTTTTAAGACGGTTTTTTTCGTCCTGGGTTTTAATTTTCTGAGAAACCGATATTTTATCCGAAAACGGGATCAATACCAGGTAACGGCCAGCCAATGAAATTTCAGTAGTAATACGAGGCCCTTTTGTAGAAATGGGCTCTTTTGCTATCTGTATAAGTATCTGCTGGTTAGCATTGATTACATTGCCAATTTTACCATCTTTCTGAATTTCTTTTTCAAGCTTAAAGTTGGTAAGGTCAGCAGAGGGTTGTTTGCCGGTTTGCACCAGCTGGGTGTACTTGTTCAGTGATCCGGCCTGAGGGCCAAGGTCCAGGTAATGCAAAAAAGCATCTTTTTCATACCCTACGTCCACAAAAGCGGCATTTAGTCCCGGCATTACCTTTTTAACACGGCCTAAATATATATCGCCAACAGAAAAGTTGTTATTACTTTTTTCACGGTTTAGCTCTACCAGGCGTTTGTCGCTCAGCAGGGCAATAACAACTTCGGAGGGTGTAGAATCAATTATTAATTCGTTGTTCACTCTAAAGTTTTTTTAATGAATATAATCATCCCGGTATCTGATTGATCCATGAACCGGCAATAATAAACATGGTTGATAAGGACAAAACCAATATATAGCTGATATTCTGCCTGTTATCCACAAACAAATATAGTACAATTATTTTTTTATCCCTGAATTATTGGATACAAACATACGTGCGCCAATAAACGGAATGGAAAATGAATTCCACTCCGTTTATCAGGATGCTTTGCAACAACACGTAAAATACTTCCTGTTACCAGGAATTATTTTTTCTTATGTCTGTTTTTTCTCAAACGTTTTTTACGTTTGTGGGTAGCCATTTTATGTCTTTTTCTTTTCTTTCCGCTTGGCATAACTAAGTAGTTTTAATTTGTTAAATATTGATTTATTTGTTCCCGGGCGTATTTCCCTCGGCTAATTTATTTATATAATTTTGTACTTCTGTTTTAATTGTAACATCATCCACCAGTGAGCTGTATTTTTTTAAGCTTTCAATGGCATTTTTAGTGTCTCCTTTTTGTTCGTAAGCATCGGCAAGGTGCAAATACGCTTCGATAAAATCAGGCTGTATTTTCAACACTTTTTTAAAGCGTGCAATGGCTTTATCCCACTGTCCCGACTTTTCTGAAAAGAAGGCGAAATTCAACTGCAGATTTACATTATTAGAATCCACTTTTTCCACTTCCCTCAACATGGTAATACCTTTCATTGGGTCCGGAGAACCTTCCACATAACACGATGCCAAATTAATTTTAGCTTCTGTGTTGTTTGGATTCAGCTCCAGTGTTTTTTCGAAACACTCCATTGCTTTTTGAAAAAGCACCGGTTTGTCCGCTTCTGCCACAAATCGGGTAGCTGTATAATACCTGTTACCTGCTTCTGTCCAGTTTTTTTCAACCGGTGATGCTAATGCTGCCTGCTCCATGTAATACGCGGCAATAACCGGCTGGCGCAAACTATCAGAGGTATTGATAATGCTTTCAAAAGCACTTTTCTTATCCGATGATGCTTTTACAGCCTCTTCCAGCTTTTCCAGCTTTTGTTTCTGATCCGGTTTCAGCGCACTTTTTGCCTTTTCAAGCAAAGTGCTGATGCTGCCCTCGTGTTTGTGATCACCTGCGTGATCCGACATTTCGGGCTTGCCTTCTTTTTTAGGAAGCTGTGTGTTTGCAAATAATAAAAGAACGATTACTATTACTATGCCTGCAATTACTGCTATTTGCTTTGTTGTTACAGACTTCATTGTTACTACTGTTACTACGAATTACGAATTTTTTCGAATTACGAATACGTTATCCGTAATTGCCATTCGAATTTTTTAAGCTGTTACTGCTTTTTTAACACTTTTCTTTACTTCTTCAGTAAATGTTTTAGCCGGTTTAAAAGCCGGGATATAATGAGCAGGAATAATGATTGTTGTATTTTTTGAAATATTTCTGCCGGTTTTTTCAGCACGTTTTTTCACAATAAAACTACCAAAACCTCTTAAATATACATTTTCGCCTTTTTCCATCGCGTTTTTAACGGATTTCATAAATGCTTCAACGCTGGCTTGAACTGCCATCTTCTCAATACCTGTTTTTTCTGCGATGTCGTTAATGATGTCTGCTTTTGTCATGCTACTTATAATGTATTTAAAATCAAATAATTAATTCAGTAATTTTATTTTTAGGGTTGCAAAGATAGTATTTTAATATAGAAACAAAAATATAAAAATAAATTTCTAAACTTTTACCTGCCAACGTTGTCAAAACCTAAATATATGCCTGACTATCAACATAATGCACACCTAAGAATCGATTATAAATCACTGTGTTTTTAGACAAAAAAGGTTGTTTTTTCTGTTAATCTTTCAATTGGGGGGATTAAAATATGGGAAAAGTGCTTCTTTTTAAACTTTTATTGTCTGTTTTAAACATTACCGGCTTAACAATCAAAAAGATAAGCTCAATTTGCACCCTATTTAACAAAAACAATTTTAGCTTTTGTGTTACACTTTAACCCCTATCACACAAACATCATCTATCTGTTCCAAGGAGCCTTTCCATTCAACAAATGCTGTTTTAAGCATCTCTTTTTGCTGGTTCATTGGCAATGTAGTATTTGCGAGCAAGAGCTCCTCTAGTTGCTTGTATTTGAACTTTTTACCTTTCGGACCTCCGAACTGATCGGCATATCCATCTGTGAAAATATAAATGCTATCTCCTGTTTGAAGTGTTATCTCATGATTAGTAAAAGGCTTTTGTTCAGGGTAATAGCCAATTGGCTGTTTATCGGCTTTTATTTCCCTGAGCTGGCCGTTTTGAATAATGTTAAGCGCATTGTTTGCACCTGCCCAATGGATCTGAATGGAACCAGGGGTGCTTTCTAATTCTTTGAGATTTATACGGATTAATGAGATGTCCATCCCGTCTTTGCTACCTCCAGCTTCACCTGTCTGTCGCAATTCATTCACCACTTTTTCGCAGAGCTGATCCAAAATTTCTGCCGGACTTAATAATAGGTTATCCGAAACAATATCATTCAGAAAAGACATCCCCAACATACTCATGAAAGCACCGGGAACACCATGTCCAGTGCAATCAACGGCTGCCACATACCAATAACCCTGTTTTTCGGTTGCCCAGTAAAAATCACCGCTCACAATGTCTTTTGGCATAAACAGAATAAAGTGTTCCGGCAAATGTGCTGAAACATGCTCTTCTTCCTTTAACAGCGCATCCTGTATACGTTTTGCGTAATGGATGCTATCCAATATGTCCTTATTTTTTTCTTCCACCACCTTCTTTTGTTCTTCCATCTCATTTTTCTGCAAGGTGATTATACTATTTGCTTTTTGTTTTTCCCGGTAGCCCCTATAAATAAACAAAGCGAGCAATAAAACAAGCGCAAAACCAACAATAAAATAATTACGCTGCAAGCGTTGTTGCTTTAGTTCTTCCACAGCAATAATGTCTTTTTTATTCTGCACGATTTTTTCTTCGGTTTGCTTTTTTTCAAACTCAAAGTTCATTTCAGAACGTACCGTTTTTTTTGTGTTCTCTTCATTAAATATACTGTCTTTTGCTTCTATGTATTTTTTGTAATGCTCCAACGCTTTTGCTGGTTGCTCTGTTTGGGTGTAAAGCTCGCTGAGTTGTTGTTCATTATCTTTAACTAAATTGAGCGCATTTATCTCTATTGAAAGAACTAACGCTTTTTTCAAATACCCTTCCGCTTCCTTATATTTCTTAATTTTGGCATAGACAGTCCCAATGTTACCGAGGCTAACTGCCGTTAATTTTTTATTTCCCTGTTCAGTCGCCATTCTCAATGTATTGAAATAATAATCCAATGCTTTGGGATAATCATTTTGAATAAAATATACAAGGCCGATGTTGGATATGTTATTAGCGATACCAATTTTATCTCCCAAATCTTCCAAGATTTTTAGGGCATTGGAATAATAGTCTAATGCTTTGAGATAATCGCCTTGTGCATAATAGATATTCCCAATATTGCCAAAGTAGGTAGCAATTAAATAGTCATCTTTCAACTCTTCCGCCATTTTCAAGGTCTTGAAATAATAACCCAACGCTTTGGGATAATCGCCCTGCCCATAATAGAGAAGCCCAATGTTGCCCAGTTTAGTCGCAATTGATTTTTTGTCCCCTAACTCTTCCGCTATTTTCAACCCTTTCAAATAATAATTCAGGGCTTGGGGATAATTGCCTTGGTTATCATAAACTACCCCTATATTACTATAGGTTACGGAGATTCCTTTTTTATCATTTAATGATTCTCTTATTTTGAGTGCTTTGAAATAATAGTCGAGAGCAAGAGAATAATTGCCTTTGAGATAATTAAATACTCCCAATTGATGGTTGGATTTGGCAATACCTTTTTGGGCTGCAAGTGTAATAGGTGAAATTTTTGCTCCATTTATAATAACTGTGGAAAGTTCAAGTGCTTGTTTACTCAGAACCATTGCGGTATCAGGGTTGTTGTTTTTAAGTTCCCAGGCAAGCGAGTTTAATGCGGTTATTCTTGTAGTGTCCTGGAGTTTGGCAGAGCGCAGAACTGCAATAAGAGAGTCCGCAAGGTTTTGCTGGCCATAGGATGTAATTTGACAACAGAAAAATGCTACCAGAATAATGACGTGCTTTATTGGACACATTTTTTTGAATTTAGTTTTTCAAATTCTTTGAGATTGATACGGATTAATGAGATGTCCCATCTTTGCTGCCGCCAGCTGCACCTGTCTGGCGCAATTCCTTCAACACTTTATCGCACAGCTTTTATCAAATTTTAATTCCGATTATACAAACGTCATCTATCTGGTCCAGTTCTCCTTTCCATTCCATAAATGTTTTTTTAAGAATCCTTTTTTGGTTATCCATAGACAAATGGCAGTTTGTTAAAATCAATTGCTCCAGTTGTTTGTACATTAATTTTTTTCCTTTGGGCCCTCCGAACTGATCGGCATAACCATCCGTGAAAATATAGATACAATCTCCCTCCTGCAATTGCAGGGTGTGGTTAGTAAAGGGTTTGGACTCCGGATAATAGCCTATTGGCTGTTTATCCCCTTTAATTTTTTGTAACTCTCCGTTTCTAACGAGAAAAAGAGGGTTGTTTGCACCCGCCCATTGAATTTCATTGGTTTCCAGGTGCCATCGTATTAGCGAAATATCCATTCCATCCTTGGAATTTTCCATCTTACCGGTTTGCCCTAATTCCTTTATCACTTTAGTACGCAATTCATTTAATATTTTTGCGGGGGTATGTAAAATATCACCATTGGCAATTTCATTGAGAAACGACATTCCGAGCATACTCATAAATGCACCTGGAACGCCATGACCCGTGCAGTCTACAGCGGCAACATACCAGTATTTTTTGCTCGCCTCTTCTTCTGTAGGGAGTGAGAAACCCCTTCTTAAGGCCCAGTAAAAATCACCACTGACAATATCCTTGGGCATAAATAAAACAAAATGTTCGGGTAAATGCTTTACAAAATATTCTTCTTTTCGTAATAAAGCATTTTGAATTCGCTTGGCGTAATGAATACTGTCAAGAATATCCTTGTTTTTCTCCTCTACTACTTTTTTCTGTTCGGTTATATGAATATTTGCTTCCTCAATCTTTATTTTTTCCTGTCGGATTTGAGTGGTGGCACGTGTTATTTTTTCTTTCAGCCTATTGCGCTGAGCGATCAGTTTTCGGCTGTTCCACCGCACAATCAGAACAACAGTACTGATTACTGCAAGGATATAGAACACATACATCCACCAGGTTCTCCACCATGGTGGAAGCACTTCAAAAGTATAGGTAATAGGTTCACCCCATATTCCAAATGAACTTTTTGCTTTTAGTTTAAAGGTATAGATCCCTTCATGCATATTGCCAAAGCTTGCAGATGTTTTATCCGTAACCGGACTCCAGGACTTATCGTACCCTTCGAGCATATATTGATAGCGAACTAAGAAATTTCTGGCGGGCTCAATGGCAACAAAATCGAATGTGATATTGTTGTGATCAAAAGGCAGCACAAGATTTTGTGGTGTTGGATACCACTTACTAACACTATCATATTGAATATCAGTATATTTTTGGTATATTTTATCACGCTCAATATCACTTAATACTTTTCCAAAAGTTGTTACCTCTTCGTTAATTATGGCTAAACTGTGATCCGTTTGATTCTTATTGTTTTTTTGACTTAAACTATACCAGCCAATTTTTTCCTCATTTATTTTTACTGATTTTATAACTACTGTTCGTGGATTTGAGTTTTTATTTATTGCTGAAGGATCAAAACGTATAAGAGCGGTTTTATCGGAACTTGTCGCCATCCAAATTATACCTTTACTGTCCATAAAGAGTGCACTTACTGCCTTAAGAGGATAACCGGTATATGCATTATAAATATCCGTAACCAGATCGTAATTTTTTAACTCTTTATTGCTAGTGCTTAGCAATCCTGCGGGTATCAATTCACCTTTTGTAGCTCCGGAACGAGATAATGGAGCTGGTTTTTGAAAAGAAAGCTGGCCTAGCCCAAAATTTGCTCTTGTTCCCACCCATATTCCTCCCGTTTTATCCTGTATAACCTGTGTTATGGCATCTTGCATAAGTCCATCACTGGAGGAATAATTTAAAAAGGACTGTCCATCATAACGGGACAAACCGGCTGTGCCTGCCAGCCAAAAGTTTCCCTTTTTATCTTCTGTCATATTATAAACTACATTACCTGGCAGACCATTTGCTGTGGTGAAATTAGTAAATTTCACCTCTAAACTATCAGCAGACAAGAGACTATCTGACCTGGAAATACCTTTATCCGTCAGAGCCCATATTCGGTCTTTTTTATCAGCGAAAACGCAGTGTACTGAATTATTTACCAAGCCCTGGGCAGCGGTATAGTTAGTAAAAGATTCACCGTTAAAGCGTGTTAAGCCTCTGGGAGTTCCCAACCAAATATTATTTGACTGGTCCACCGTTATGCTGTTGATTGTATTACTTACTAAGCCTTGTTCTGACCTATAATTTGTAAAGGATTTGCCATCATAACATGTTAAAAAACCTTTAAATGAACCAAACCAAAGTTTACCCGTTTTATCCGCTTCTATACATAACAGGTGATTATCGAGCCCCTGAGCCGGGGTATAGTTTGTAAACGATTTACCATCATATTTGGATGCTCCGCCACCATATGTTCCGAACCAGAGACTGCCTGCATTATCTTCTGCAATACACATTACCTGACCACTTGACAGACCATTTGCCGTGCTGAATGTTGTAAAAGATTTTCCCTGGTAACAGGATACGCCTCCTCCGAAAGTACTAAACCAAAGGTTACCCGCTTTATCTTCAATAATGCTGAATACCGCATCATTTCCCAAACCGTTTTCTATGTTAAAATTTGCAAAAGATTCACCATCATAACGTGATACTCCACCTCCATCAGTGCCAAACCAGATATTTCCTTTTGTATCCTCAGCAATGCACCGAATTATACTGCCCGCAAGACCCTGATCTTTAGTATAATATGTGTAGTTTTCGCCATTATAACAGGATGCTCCTGCTCCATCATGTCCAAACCAAATGTTCCCTTTTTTATCCTCCAAAATACTTAACACCCAATTATTAGCCAAACCTTGTTCCTGATTAGTGTTGACAAATACTTTTCCATCAAATCGTGAAACGCCCCCCC